>JAUCFP010000006.1:3437500-4637500 GCA_030348385.1 Cytobacillus sp. NJ13
TCGGGTCTACGACCACATACTCATTCGCCCTGTTCAGACTCGCTTTCGCTGCGGCTCCGTCTCTTCAACTTAACCTCGCATGTAATCGTAACTCGCCGGTTCATTCTACAAAAGGCACGCTATCACCCATTAACGGGCTCTAACTACTTGTAGGCACACGGTTTCAGGATCTCTTTCACTCCCCTTCCGGGGTGCTTTTCACCTTTCCCTCACGGTACTGGTTCACTATCGGTCACTAGGGAGTATTTAGCCTTGGGAGATGGTCCTCCCTGCTTCCGACGGGATTTCTCGTGTCCCGCCGTACTCAGGATCCACTCTGGAGGGAACGAAGTTTCAACTACAGGGCTTTTACCTTCTCTGGCCGGCCTTTCCAGACCTGTTCATTTACCTCGTTCCTTTGTAACTCCGTGTAGAGTGTCCTACAACCCCAGGAGGCAAGCCTCCTGGTTTGGGCTAATCCCGTTTCGCTCGCCGCTACTCAGGGAATCGCGTTTGCTTTCTCTTCCTCCGGGTACTTAGATGTTTCAGTTCCCCGGGTCTGCCTTCCATACCCTATGTATTCAGGTAAAGATCCTATCCCATTACGGATAGGGGGTTCCCCCATTCGGAAATCTCCGGATCAAAGCTTACTTACAGCTCCCCGAAGCATATCGGTGTTAGTACCGTCCTTCATCGGCTCCTAGTGCCAAGGCATTCACCGTGCGCCCTTTCTAACTTAACCTACTTCGGCCGCTGATCGACTGCGGATCTCTGCGTCAGCTCTCTCGCTCCGCTCCTCACGTACTGAAGTACGCTCCGGTGCTCACTCGGTCGCTTCCTTGATCTCCTTGCCGCTCATCGTCCTCATGGTTTGTGCTCTTACGTTGTTTTAAAACAATAATAAGAGAAAAAAAACTAAGATGGCGATTACTCGGTTATTGCTTCTTCATTAACATTATCTAGTTTTCAAAGAACGAATCTTTCAATGAGAGATTGAACTCTCAAAACTGAACGAACAAAACGCGTCACGTTTCATGTAAATATCCTTAGAAAGGAGGTGATCCAGCCGCACCTTCCGATACGGCTACCTTGTTACGACTTCACCCCAATCATCTGTCCCACCTTAGGCGGCTGGCTCCAAATGGTTACCCCACCGACTTCGGGTGTTACAAACTCTCGTGGTGTGACGGGCGGTGTGTACAAGGCCCGGGAACGTATTCACCGCGGCATGCTGATCCGCGATTACTAGCGATTCCGGCTTCATGCAGGCGAGTTGCAGCCTGCAATCCGAACTGAGAATGGTTTTATGGGATTCGCTTAACCTCGCGGTCTCGCAGCCCTTTGTACCATCCATTGTAGCACGTGTGTAGCCCAGGTCATAAGGGGCATGATGATTTGACGTCATCCCCACCTTCCTCCGGTTTGTCACCGGCAGTCACCTTAGAGTGCCCAACTGAATGCTGGCAACTAAGATCAAGGGTTGCGCTCGTTGCGGGACTTAACCCAACATCTCACGACACGAGCTGACGACAACCATGCACCACCTGTCATCCTGTCCCCCGAAGGGGAACGCCCTATCTCTAGGGTTGTCAGGAGATGTCAAGACCTGGTAAGGTTCTTCGCGTTGCTTCGAATTAAACCACATGCTCCACCGCTTGTGCGGGCCCCCGTCAATTCCTTTGAGTTTCAGCCTTGCGGCCGTACTCCCCAGGCGGAGTGCTTAATGCGTTTGCTGCAGCACTAAAGGGCGGAAACCCTCTAACACTTAGCACTCATCGTTTACGGCGTGGACTACCAGGGTATCTAATCCTGTTTGCTCCCCACGCTTTCGCGCCTCAGCGTCAGTTACAGACCAAAGAGTCGCCTTCGCCACTGGTGTTCCTCCACATCTCTACGCATTTCACCGCTACACGTGGAATTCCACTCTTCTCTTCTGCACTCAAGTTCCCCAGTTTCCAATGACCCTCCCCGGTTGAGCCGGGGGCTTTCACATCAGACTTAAGGAACCGCCTGCGCGCGCTTTACGCCCAATAATTCCGGACAACGCTTGCCACCTACGTATTACCGCGGCTGCTGGCACGTAGTTAGCCGTGGCTTTCTGGTTAGGTACCGTCAAGGTACCGGCAGTTACTCCGGTACTTGTTCTTCCCTAACAACAGAGTTTTACGATCCGAAAACCTTCATCACTCACGCGGCGTTGCTCCGTCAGACTTTCGTCCATTGCGGAAGATTCCCTACTGCTGCCTCCCGTAGGAGTCTGGGCCGTGTCTCAGTCCCAGTGTGGCCGATCACCCTCTCAGGTCGGCTACGCATCGTCGCCTTGGTGAGCCGTTACCTCACCAACTAGCTAATGCGCCGCGGGCCCATCTGTAAGTGATAGCCGAAACCATCTTTCAGCTTTCCCTCATGTGAGGGAAAGAATTATCCGGTATTAGCCCCGGTTTCCCGGAGTTATCCCAGTCTTACAGGCAGGTTGCCCACGTGTTACTCACCCGTCCGCCGCTGACTTCAGGGAGCAAGCTCCCATCTGTCCGCTCGACTTGCATGTATTAGGCACGCCGCCAGCGTTCGTCCTGAGCCAGGATCAAACTCTCCATATAAGAGTTGATTAAGCTCATAAATTGTCTTTTAAAAAAAAGACTAAAGAATTAACGTTGACGTTTTTGTTCGTTCAGTTTTCAAAGATCAATCCGCCGCCCAAAGGCGACTTTATTATCTTATCAGATTCAATCATCTGAGTCAATAACTTTTTTAAAAGTTTTTTGGTGGAGCCTAGCGGGATCGAACCGCTGACCTCCTGCGTGCAAAGCAGGCGCTCTCCCAGCTGAGCTAAGGCCCCAATAATAAATGGTCGGGAAGACAGGATTCGAACCTGCGACCCCTTGGTCCCAAACCAAGTGCTCTACCAAGCTGAGCTACTCCCCGTATAATGGCGCGCCCGAGAGGAGTCGAACCCCTAACCTTTTGATCCGTAGTCAAACGCTCTATCCAATTGAGCTACGGGCGCAAAATGAAATTAAATGGTGCCGAGGACCGGAATCGAACCGGTACGGTAGTCACCTACCGCAGGATTTTAAGTCCTGTGCGTCTGCCAGTTCCGCCACCCCGGCATAAAAATGGAGCGGAAGACGGGATTCGAACCCGCGACCCCCACCTTGGCAAGGTGATGTTCTACCACTGAACTACTTCCGCTTAAAATGGTGCGGGTGAAGGGAGTCGAACCCCCACGCCTCGCGGCGCCAGATCCTAAGTCTGGTGCGTCTGCCAATTCCGCCACACCCGCAATATGAAATTAAAAATGGTGAGCCATGAAGGACTCGAACCTTCGACCCTCTGATTAAAAGTCAGATGCTCTACCGACTGAGCTAATGGCTCATAATGTTATGAGACTTCCTAAAGCCTGAATGGCTTCATTCTCTAAAAGAATTGAAGTGGTGCCGGTGAGAGGACTTGAACCCCCAACCTACTGATTACAAGTCAGTTGCTCTACCAATTGAGCTACGCCGGCAAATATGGTGGAGGATGACGGGATCGAACCGCCGACCCTCTGCTTGTAAGGCAGATGCTCTCCCAGCTGAGCTAATCCTCCATTATATATGCCCGGCAGCGTCCTACTCTCACAGGGGGACAGCCCCCAACTACCATCGGCGCTGAGAAGCTTAACTTCCGTGTTCGGTATGGGAACGGGTGTGACCTTCTCGCTATCGCCACCGGACTATTTGGTTGAAGAAACTTCGTTCCCTCAAAACTAGATAATGCATGAAGAAGTGTTTGCCGAGTAATAACCATATGACTTGGTTAAGTCCTCGATCGATTAGTATCAGTCAGCTCCACATGTCGCCACGCTTCCACCTCTGACCTATCAACCTGATCATCTTTCAGGGATCTTACTAGCTTGACGCTATGGGAAATCTCATCTCGAGGGGGGCTTCATGCTTAGATGCTTTCAGCACTTATCCCTTCCGCACATAGCTACCCAGCGATGCCTTTGGCAAGACAACTGGTACACCAGCGGTGCGTCCATCCCGGTCCTCTCGTACTAAGGACAGCTCCTCTCAAATTTCCTGCGCCCACGACGGATAGGGACCGAACTGTCTCACGACGTTCTGAACCCAGCTCGCGTACCGCTTTAATGGGCGAACAGCCCAACCCTTGGGACCGACTACAGCCCCAGGATGCGATGAGCCGACATCGAGGTGCCAAACCTCCCCGTCGATGTGGACTCTTGGGGGAGATAAGCCTGTTATCCCCGGGGTAGCTTTTATCCGTTGAGCGATGGCCCTTCCATGCGGAACCACCGGATCACTAAGCCCGACTTTCGTCCCTGCTCGACTTGTAGGTCTCGCAGTCAAGCTCCCTTGTGCCTTTACACTCTGCGAATGATTTCCAACCATTCTGAGGGAACCTTTGGGCGCCTCCGTTACTTTTTAGGAGGCGACCGCCCCAGTCAAACTGCCCACCTGACACTGTCTCCCGCCCCGATCAGGGGCGCGGGTTAGAATTTCAATACAGCCAGGGTAGTATCCCACCGACGCCTCCACCGAAGCTGGCGCTCCGGCTTCTCAGGCTCCTACCTATCCTGTACAAGCTGTACCAAAATTCAATATCAGGCTACAGTAAAGCTCCACGGGGTCTTTCCGTCCTGTCGCGGGTAACCTGCATCTTCACAGGTACTATAATTTCACCGAGTCTCTCGTTGAGACAGTGCCCAGATCGTTACGCCTTTCGTGCGGGTCGGAACTTACCCGACAAGGAATTTCGCTACCTTAGGACCGTTATAGTTACGGCCGCCGTTTACTGGGGCTTCGATTCAAAGCTTCGCTTGCGCTAACCTCTCCTCTTAACCTTCCAGCACCGGGCAGGCGTCAGCCCCTATACTTCGCCTTGCGGCTTCGCAGAGACCTGTGTTTTTGCTAAACAGTCGCCTGGGCCTATTCACTGCGGCTCATCAGGGCTATGCACCCTAATGAGCACCCCTTCTCCCGAAGTTACGGGGTCATTTTGCCGAGTTCCTTAACGAGAGTTCTCTCGCTCACCTTAGGATTCTCTCCTCGCCTACCTGTGTCGGTTTGCGGTACGGGCACCTTTTCCCTCGCTAGAGGCTTTTCTTGGCAGTGTGGAATCAGGAACTTCGGTACTAAATTTCCCTCGCCGTCACAGCTCAGCCTGTGTGGTAACGGGATTTGCCTCGTTACCGGCCTAACTGCTTGGACGCGCTAATCCAGCAGCGCGCTTACCCTATCCTCCTGCGTCCCCCCATTGCTCAAACGGTAAAGAGGTGGTACAGGAATATCAACCTGTTGTCCATCGCCTACGCTTTTCAGCCTCGGCTTAGGTCCCGACTAACCCTGAGCGGACGAGCCTTCCTCAGGAAACCTTAGGCATTCGGTGGATGGGATTCTCACCCATCTTTCGCTACTCATACCGGCATTCTCACTTCTAAGCGCTCCACCAGTCCTTGCGGTCTGGCTTCAACGCCCTTAGAACGCTCTCCTACCACTGACATCGGAAGATGTCAATCCACAGCTTCGGTGATACGTTTAGCCCCGGTACATTTTCGGCGCGGAGTCACTCGACCAGTGAGCTATTACGCACTCTTTAAATGGTGGCTGCTTCTAAGCCAACATCCTGGTTGTCTAAGCAACTCCACATCCTTTTCCACTTAACGTATACTTTGGGACCTTAGCTGGTGGTCTGGGCTGTTTCCCTCTTGACTACGGATCTTATCACTCGCAGTCTGACTCCCATGGATAAGTCTTTGGCATTCGGAGTTTGTCTGAATTCGGTAACCCGATGGGGGCCCCTAGTCCAAACAGTGCTCTACCTCCAAGACTCTTACTACATGAGGCTAGCCCTAAAGCTATTTCGGAGAGAACCAGCTATCTCCAAGTTCGATTGGAATTTCTCCGCTACCCACACCTCATCCCCGCACTTTTCAACGTGCGTGGGTTCGGGCCTCCATCCAGTGTTACCTGGACTTCACCCTGGACATGGGTAGATCACCTGGTTTCGGGTCTACGACCACATACTCATTCGCCCTGTTCAGACTCGCTTTCGCTGCGGCTCCGTCTCTTCAACTTAACCTCGCATGTAATCGTAACTCGCCGGTTCATTCTACAAAAGGCACGCTATCACCCATTAACGGGCTCTAACTACTTGTAGGCACACGGTTTCAGGATCTCTTTCACTCCCCTTCCGGGGTGCTTTTCACCTTTCCCTCACGGTACTGGTTCACTATCGGTCACTAGGGAGTATTTAGCCTTGGGAGATGGTCCTCCCTGCTTCCGACGGGATTTCTCGTGTCCCGCCGTACTCAGGATCCACTCTGGAGGGAACGAAGTTTCAACTACAGGGCTTTTACCTTCTCTGGCCGGCCTTTCCAGACCTGTTCATTTACCTCGTTCCTTTGTAACTCCGTGTAGAGTGTCCTACAACCCCAGGAGGCAAGCCTCCTGGTTTGGGCTAATCCCGTTTCGCTCGCCGCTACTCAGGGAATCGCGTTTGCTTTCTCTTCCTCCGGGTACTTAGATGTTTCAGTTCCCCGGGTCTGCCTTCCATACCCTATGTATTCAGGTAAAGATCCTATCCCATTACGGATAGGGGGTTTCCCCATTCGGAAATCTCCGGATCAAAGCTTACTTACAGCTCCCCGAAGCATATCGGTGTTAGTACCGTCCTTCATCGGCTCCTAGTGCCAAGGCATTCACCGTGCGCCCTTTCTAACTTAACCTACTTCGGCCGCTGATCGACTGCGGATCTCTGCGTCAGCTCTCTCGCTCCGCTCCTCACGTACTGAAGTACGCTCCGGTGCTCACTCGGTCGCTTCCTTGATCTCCTTGCCGCTCATCGTCCTCATGGTTTGTGCTCTTACGTTGTTTTAAAACAATAATAAGAGAAAAAAAACTAAGATGGCGATTACTCGGTTATTGCTTCTTCATTAACATTATCTAGTTTTCAAAGAACGAATCTTTCAATGAGAGATTGAACTCTCAAAACTGAACGAACAAAACGCGTCACGTTTCATGTAAATATCCTTAGAAAGGAGGTGATCCAGCCGCACCTTCCGATACGGCTACCTTGTTACGACTTCACCCCAATCATCTGTCCCACCTTAGGCGGCTGGCTCCAAATGGTTACCCCACCGACTTCGGGTGTTACAAACTCTCGTGGTGTGACGGGCGGTGTGTACAAGGCCCGGGAACGTATTCACCGCGGCATGCTGATCCGCGATTACTAGCGATTCCGGCTTCATGCAGGCGAGTTGCAGCCTGCAATCCGAACTGAGAATGGTTTTATGGGATTCGCTTAACCTCGCGGTCTCGCAGCCCTTTGTACCATCCATTGTAGCACGTGTGTAGCCCAGGTCATAAGGGGCATGATGATTTGACGTCATCCCCACCTTCCTCCGGTTTGTCACCGGCAGTCACCTTAGAGTGCCCAACTGAATGCTGGCAACTAAGATCAAGGGTTGCGCTCGTTGCGGGACTTAACCCAACATCTCACGACACGAGCTGACGACAACCATGCACCACCTGTCATCCTGTCCCCCGAAGGGGAACGCCCTATCTCTAGGGTTGTCAGGAGATGTCAAGACCTGGTAAGGTTCTTCGCGTTGCTTCGAATTAAACCACATGCTCCACCGCTTGTGCGGGCCCCCGTCAATTCCTTTGAGTTTCAGCCTTGCGGCCGTACTCCCCAGGCGGAGTGCTTAATGCGTTTGCTGCAGCACTAAAGGGCGGAAACCCTCTAACACTTAGCACTCATCGTTTACGGCGTGGACTACCAGGGTATCTAATCCTGTTTGCTCCCCACGCTTTCGCGCCTCAGCGTCAGTTACAGACCAAAGAGTCGCCTTCGCCACTGGTGTTCCTCCACATCTCTACGCATTTCACCGCTACACGTGGAATTCCACTCTTCTCTTCTGCACTCAAGTTCCCCAGTTTCCAATGACCCTCCCCGGTTGAGCCGGGGGCTTTCACATCAGACTTAAGGAACCGCCTGCGCGCGCTTTACGCCCAATAATTCCGGACAACGCTTGCCACCTACGTATTACCGCGGCTGCTGGCACGTAGTTAGCCGTGGCTTTCTGGTTAGGTACCGTCAAGGTACCGGCAGTTACTCCGGTACTTGTTCTTCCCTAACAACAGAGTTTTACGATCCGAAAACCTTCATCACTCACGCGGCGTTGCTCCGTCAGACTTTCGTCCATTGCGGAAGATTCCCTACTGCTGCCTCCCGTAGGAGTCTGGGCCGTGTCTCAGTCCCAGTGTGGCCGATCACCCTCTCAGGTCGGCTACGCATCGTCGCCTTGGTGAGCCGTTACCTCACCAACTAGCTAATGCGCCGCGGGCCCATCTGTAAGTGATAGCCGAAACCATCTTTCAGCTTTCCCTCATGTGAGGGAAAGAATTATCCGGTATTAGCCCCGGTTTCCCGGAGTTATCCCAGTCTTACAGGCAGGTTGCCCACGTGTTACTCACCCGTCCGCCGCTGACTTCAGGGAGCAAGCTCCCATCTGTCCGCTCGACTTGCATGTATTAGGCACGCCGCCAGCGTTCGTCCTGAGCCAGGATCAAACTCTCCATATAAGAGTTGATTAAGCTCATAAATTGTCTTTTAAAAAAAAGACTAAAGAATTAACGTTGACGTTTTTGTTCGTTCAGTTTTCAAAGATCAATCCGCCGCCCAAAGGCGACTTTATTATCTTATCAGATTCAATCATCTGAGTCAATAACTTTTTTTAAAATCTTTTTTGTAAGTCGCTGTCTCGCAGCAACGAATATAAATATATCACCTCACAGGACAACATGCAATATGTTTTTTTCTTTTTTATCCGCAAAAAAGAAAGAAAAAATATTCCCATTATTCTGCTCGAAAAAAAGTATCATTTATGCAGATCTTACGTTCCTAAATCCTTTATATAAAACAAAAAAAGACAGAGCACGCGCTGTACTCTGCCTTGATTTATAAATTTTAACGATGGCGCATTAACGGGAATAACAGAACATCTCTAATAGAAGGAGAGTTTGTCAGCAGCATAACAAGGCGGTCAATCCCAATGCCAAGTCCGCCAGTTGGCGGCATGCCGTATTCAAGAGCTTCAATGAAGTCGTCATCCATCATATGAGCTTCATCATTGCCCTCTTCGCGTTCTTTCAGCTGTGCTTCAAAACGCTCGCGCTGGTCAATCGGATCATTCAGCTCAGTGAAGGCATTCGCATGTTCACGGGCTACAATGAATAATTCAAATCGATCTGTAAAGCGCGGATCTTCCTCATTTTTCTTCGCAAGCGGTGAAATCTCGACAGGATGTCCATAGATGAATGTAGGCTGAATTAATTTTTCTTCAACCTTCTGCTCGAAGAATTCGTTAACAATATGTCCATATTCCATATTGTCTTTGATTTCAACACCGTGTTCTTTGGCAAGCTGCTGCGCTTCTTCCTTGCTTGTTTCTTTCCAGAAGTCTACCCCTGTGTATTCCTTAATGGCATCTACCATATGAAGCCTTTTCCATTCAGGCTTAAGATCCACTTCATACTCACCGTATTGCACAGTAGTTGTTCCAAGGACTTCCTGGGCAATGTGGGCAATAAGGTTTTCTGTCAGGCTCATAATATCTCTATAGTCAGCATAAGCTTCGTACAATTCAATCATAGTGAATTCAGGATTGTGCCGTGTTGATACACCTTCATTACGGAATACCCGGCCAATTTCATATACCTTTTCAAGGCCGCCCACAATCAGGCGCTTCAGGTGAAGCTCAATCGCGATACGCATATAAAGTTCCATATCCAGCGCATTATGATGAGTGATAAATGGACGTGCAGATGCTCCCCCTGCAATGGAATGCATCATAGGTGTTTCAACTTCAAGGTAGCCATGG
This sequence comes from Cytobacillus sp. NJ13, assembly GCA_030348385.1. Classification (NCBI taxonomy): domain Bacteria; kingdom Bacillati; phylum Bacillota; class Bacilli; order Caryophanales; family Bacillaceae; genus Cytobacillus; species Cytobacillus sp. NJ13. The sequence goes on from JAUCFP010000006.1 coordinate 3,447,366, forward strand.
CTGTCAAGGTAGCGGCGCATGGATTGGATAATGCGGCTTCTCGTGATGAAAGTCTGTTTGCTTTCCTCGCTCATAATTAGATCCAGGTAACGCTGGCGGTAACGCTGCTCAACGTCTTTAAGACCGTGGAACTTATCCGGAAGCGGACGCAGGGATTTTGTCAGAAGGTCAAATTCCTGCGCTTTTACAGACAGTTCGCCTACCTTTGTTTTAAAGAGCGTACCGCTGACCCCAATGATATCTCCCAGGTCGGCAGATTCAAAGATTGCATAGCTATCTTCCCCAACTGCATCTTTGCGGATGTAGATTTGAATTTGTCCTGATAGATCTTGTATATGAGCGAATCCGGCTTTCCCTTTTCCGCGTTTTGTCATAATGCGGCCTGCCAGCGTGACAGAAACATTCTTTTCTTCAATTTCTTCTTTTTCAAGCTCACCGTACTGCTCAATTAATTCTTTGCTTTGGTGAGAACGGTCGAAACGTTTCCCGAAAGGATCCATTCCCTGTTCGCGCAAGCTGTTCATTTTTTCGCGTCTTACTTTTAACTGGTCATTTAATTCTTCATGACTCTGGCTCACTAAAATCATCTCCATTTTGTAAATCTTTTTATGTACGCACAATTCTGCGGTCCTTCAAAAATGTATATCTCTATTATTTTACACAAAGTGAGTAAATCAGACATCCTAAATATTTAAATAGAATAAAAACTGCCAGTTCATGCACTGGCAGTTTCCTTTTATCAAAAGTATTATAGGCAAAGAATGACAGCCTGTCAAACTATACGCCGCTTATCCAGCCTGTGTCTGGCTTCTTTCCTTTTCTTCTGCATCGATAACTAAAGCGTTCAGCAATGTAACAAGATCTTCTCTCGTATCACATTCGTTGACCGCATTGCGGACTTTCGCATTGCCGCGGATTCCTTTAAGGTACCATGCTGCATGCTTTCTCATTTCACGGACAGCGATAAATTCGCCTTTTAATGAAATCAGACGGTCCAGGTGAAGAATGCACACTTCAATTTTCTCGCGTACAGAAGGCTCGCCCATTAATTCACCAGTCTCAAGGTATTTGACTGTGCGGTAAATCATCCATGGGTTTCCTAGCGCAGCACGTCCGATCATAACACCGTCACAGCCTGTTTCATCGAGCATACGCTTAGCATCCTGGGGTGTCTGCACATCACCATTTCCGATAAGCGGGATGTTAATGCTCTGCTTCACTTCGCGGATGATCTCCCAGTTTGCTTTCCCTTCATACATTTGAACACGCGTACGTCCGTGAAGGGCTACAGCTTTGCCGCCTGCGCGTTCAACAGCCTGAGCGTTTTTAACAGCATAGATGTGATCTTCATCCCAGCCCATGCGCATCTTCACGGTAACAGGCTTTTCGACAGCATCTGTTACAACCGAAACCATTTCATAAATTTTATCCGGGTCAAGGAGCCACTTGGCACCTGCATCACATTTGGTAATCTTAGGGACAGGGCAACCCATGTTAATGTCGATGATATCTGCATTCGTATTTTTATCTACAAATTTCGCTGCTTCTACCAGCGTTTCTTTTTCGCCACCGAAAATCTGCAGGCTTAGCGGTTTTTCTCTTTCATCGATATATAGCATGTTCATTGTTCGTTCGTTTTTTAAGACAATGCCTTTGTCGCTGACCATCTCAGCACATACGAGACCGGCACCGAATTCTTTTACAGTCAGACGGAAAGCCGAGTTGCACACTCCGGCCATCGGAGCCAGTACCACACGGTTTTTCATCTCGATATCGCCAATTTTGAACATGATTGCACCTCCTTTTAAAATATTCAAGCGTATATATTAATCATGCTCCTGCCTGGGAGCCAATTCTTCCTGTGTTACTTTAAGTGCCAGAGCGATCTGCTCAATTAAAGCAGGTGCAGGCATGCGGTTTCCTCTTTCAATTTCACCTAAGATCGAAACCGATACACCCAGTTCTCTCGCAAATCCTTCTTGTGTAAATCCTTTTAGCTTTCGAAAAGCGCGAATACGTCTTCCCCATTTTTCTGCTTCCATATCCGTACTCCCTCTCTGTCAGGTATATCTTCCAGTATTGAAATTAAGGGCCTCTCCATCTTCGGAAGCCTGATGCTGGAATCAACCTCTAAAAGAGGAACAAGGACAAATGCTCTTTCATGCATCCGAGGATGAGGAACAATAAGCTTCTCTGTTTCAATATTTTCGTGATTATACAGCAAAATGTCAAGGTCTATTGTCCGGGGCCCCCAATGGATTTCCCTTTTTCTCCCAAGTTTTAATTCTATATCAAGGCATGCATCCAGCAATTCACAAGGACTTAATCCTGTAGAAATTTGGATCGCCATATTTAAAAATTGTTCTTGATCTTCATAACCAACCGGGTCGGTTTCGTAAATAGATGAAGTATTTACCACTCGGGTATCCGGAAGCTGATCAATCATCTCAATAGCTTCCTTCAAGTGATCAAACCTGCTGCCGATATTTGAGCCAAGTGCAATAAAAGCGGAATTCTTCATGATCTGCCTCTCGTAATTTCAACGGCAACTGATTGATAGTGGCCAGGAATGGGCGGATCAGGCTTGATGACTTTGACAGTCAGCTGCAGAATCAGCGGAAAACGCGAAAGAAGTTCTGCTGCCAGCTTTTCTGCTACAGCTTCAACCAGCTTATAGGGCTTTCCTTCCACAACCTCTTTGCAGACTGCATACAGCTCGCCATAGTTAATGGAGTCATCAAGATTATCTGTTTCCCCCGCCTTTTTCAGGTCTGCTTCCACGGTAAGGTCTACAGCAAAGCGCTGTCCAAGGCGTGTTTCTTCCGGAAAAACACCATGGTAGCCATAGAACTCCATTCGGTTTACATAGATTTTATCCATTGTATTCACCTTTTCCCATTAAAGCGTCCATCATTTTAGCCATTCGGCCCATTTCCTTTACATCATGGATGCGAATGATCTGGCACCCTTTTTGGATGCCATAGCAGACTGTGGCTCCGGTCCCTTCTGTCCTTTCCTCAACCGGAAGGTCCAGGATGGTTCCGATCATCCGCTTTTTCGATGTTCCAAGCAGCACTGGATACCCGATGGCAACAAGCTTGTCCAAATCTCTCATCATTTGCAGGTTATAATTCAAGTCTTTGGCAAAACCGATGCCCGGGTCAAGGATAATGTTCTCGTCCTTAACACCGGCAGACTTTACAAGCGCGATGCTTTCATACAGGTCATTCATGACATCACGGAAAAATGAAGTGTATTCCATATTTTTGCGGTTATGCATTAAGATAATCGGCGCTCCCGTTTCCGCTGCGACTGATGCCATCTGAGGATCCGCTTTAGCACCCCAGACATCATTGATAATATGAGCTCCGGCTTCAATGGCCTGCCTGGCGACTTCAGCTTTATAGGTATCAATCGATATTGGAACATCGACTTCCTTTGAAATCGCCTCGATGACAGGAAGAACACGCTTCAGCTCTTCGTCTGCTAGCACCGGATCAAATCCCGGACGGGTTGATTCTCCCCCGACATCGATGATATCCGCTCCGTTTTCAACCATTTCCAGGGCATGCTTGACTGCCAGATCCTGATGACTGTATTTGCCGCCATCTGAAAATGAATCCGGCGTTGCATTCAAAATTCCCATCACCATGGTTTTCTTTCCGTAATCCAACGTATATGGGCCACACTGAATTGTTGTTTTAGACATTATGAATCCTCCTACAGTTCATTCCTGCTCCATAATTGTTCACAGTGGTTTTCATAGTGAAGCTGGAGCTCTGTTGTTTTCTTGCCGGAAAGCCCTTGCATGGGATGGCCATCAAACGAGCAAATCGGTACAATTTCCTGGATGGAGTTCGTTACAAAAACTTCATCTGCTCCCAATATAGCTTCCGGCCTATACATGCCTTCCTGTACAATCATCCCCAATTTCTCTGCAAGCCTGATCACAAATCTTCGGGTAATGCCGTTTAGTATGCCAGTACCAAGCGAGGGCGTAAATAAGTGGCCTTCATTAATCCAGAATAAATTCGAAGTGACCCCTTCTGCCAAAAAGCCTTCTTTTGTCAAAAATATCCCTTCTATGCCAGGGTCGTCACCCGCTTCTTTTTTAGCCAGAATGTTATTTAAATAATGATGGGACTTCAGGCGTTCTGTCCCTTCAGGTGTATTGCGGGGAATCTTCAGCCATACTGCATGCTTTTCCGCGCCAGTACTTCTTGGGGGAAGCGGTTTGCAGAAGAGAATCGTATTCGGGTTTGAGTACGGAGCTGTCTGCAGGCCTATCTCACCATTCCCCGCTGACACATTCATCCGGATATAGGCATTGTTGTATCCGTTTTTTTCGAGAAGCATCTCCAGCGCCTCGAGCACACTTTCTCTTTTATAGCTTGCATCGATATTCAGAACTTCCAGGCTCCGGTTCAGCCTTTCCAGATGGTCATCCAGTAAAAAAGGATGACCATTGTAGACACGGAAGGTTTCAAACAGACCCAATCCATATAAAAAGCCATGATCAAAAGGAGAGATCCTCACTTGTTCTATCCTGATAACTTCACCATTCATGTAAATATACAAGGTTTACATCCCCTCTGTTTGCAGTGATGCTTTGTAATGCTGAATAAAATTCTGCAGCAATTCTTTTCCGGCCGTTGTTAAAATCGACTCCGGATGGAATTGTACCCCTTCCACAGGAAGTTCCTTATGGCGAATGGCCATAATTTCTCCTTCCTCCGTCCAGGCCGAAACCTCAAGGCAATCTGGCAGAGTCTCCTTTTTTACAATCAGCGAATGGTAGCGGGTGGCAGGAAACGGATTGGGCAAGCCTTTAAAAATCGTTTTCCCATCATGAAAAATGTCAGAGGTTTTTCCATGCATGAGCCGCTCTGCTTGTACAACATCACCGCCGAATACTTGGGCAATTGATTGGTGTCCCAAACAAACGCCGAAAACAGGGATTTTGCCCGCAAATGCTTCAATGGCTTCCAGGCTGATGCCTGCTTCATTCGGGCTGCACGGCCCCGGAGAGATCATTAGGAACTTCGGCTGCAAACTGCCAATTTCAGAAATAGACGTTTCATCGTTTCTTTTTATAACCAGCTCTTCGCCTAATTCACCAAGATACTGTACGAGATTATACGTAAAAGAGTCGTAATTATCGATCATATAAATCATAGCTGATCCCCTTTTGCCTGTTCTGCGAGTTCTTTTGCTTTCCAAAGAGCAATAGCCTTTTTCAGCGACTCCTTGTATTCATTTTTCGGATTAGAGTCAATGACAATGCCGGCACCCGCCTGCACATGGGCCTGTCCTTCTTTAACAAGCATCGTCCGGATGATGATGTTCAGTTCCAGGTCGCCGCTGAAATTGATCCAGCCAAGAGATCCGGTGTATGGCCCCCTTGTGACCGGTTCAAGCTCTTCAATGATCTCCATAGTCCGCACCTTTGGGGCCCCTGTAATGGTCCCTCCCGGAAACACAGCGTCGATGATATCAACAGCAGTCTTCCCCTCTGTCAGCTCCCCTTTTACATGGGAGACGATATGCATCACATGTGAGTATTTTTCAATGACCATGAACTCATCCACTGTAACGGTGCCATATTTGCAGACTCTTCCCAGGTCATTTCGCTCAAGATCGACCAGCATCACGTGCTCTGCACGTTCTTTCTCATTTTCAATCAGTTCACTGGCGAGTTTGAGGTCCTCCTCATGGTCCTTCCCGCGGGATCTTGTCCCGGCAATCGGCCGCGTACTGACGGTGTTTCCTTTTTTCTTAATCAGCAGTTCCGGAGATCCGCTTACAAGCTGGTATCCCGGCGTGTGGAAATACCCCATGTATGGAGAGGGGTTTAACGCTCTCAGCTGCTCGTATACATCCATTGCCTGGATATGAATTGGGCGGCTTTGGCATACCGAGAGATTTACCTGGAAGACATCTCCCTGTGAAATATATTCCTGAATACTCCTGACGGCAGCCATGAATTCTTCTTCATTCATGGATACACCAAGTGTATTTTCAGCCTGATTGTATTCCGCTTTCGCAGATGGCTCCTCACTTTCATTCTTCCATCTCTGCTCCCAATTCTCTACCCGTTCCTCAATCGCCTGCTCTTCCCCTTTTTCGTATAAGAAAATCAGCCAGAGCTCTTCGGTTTCATGGTCAAAGACAAAGCATTCTTTATAAATGAAAAAATGAATATCAGGTATCTGCAGATCATCTTGAGCGTCATTTGGAAGCTTTTCGATATAACGTGCGTAATCATAGCTGATAAACCCGATTGCACCTCCCTGAAAGTCAGGAAGTTCATCGAGCTTATCTGCTTTATATTGATTCAGCCATTCCTGCATCAAGTGAAGGGGGTTACCTTCCAGCACCTGTTTTTCGCCGTCTCTAACAATTTCAAGTTCTGAATTTTTGCCTGTTAAAATGGCATCCGGCTCAAAAGCTGCGATACTGTACCTGCCTCCCCGTCCGCTTTCAAGTAAAATATGATGTGCCAATCCCTCCGACTGTGAGCGGTATTGGCGGAAGAACCGATTATATGTATAAGGTATTTTTTTGGCATGGATGTGAAGCTGCTTCAATGAATGTCACCCCTATATTTTTCTCTTTTTTCATCATACATTATGTAGGGCATGCTTTCATAATTTTTATTGTACGCAAAAAACAGCGGCCATCAGAGACCGCTGTCATATCAATTATTCAGCTTCAAATTGGTATAAAGGAGTACTTAAATAACGCTCGCCGTTACTTGGGATAATGGCCAGAACCTTTTTCCCTTTTCCAAGCTCTTTAGCAACTTTTAGCGCCGCACTGATCGCCGCACCAGAGGAAATTCCTCCTAGGATCCCTTCTTCCTTGGCCGCGCGGCGGGCATAATCAAATGCCTCATCATTTGTAATTTGAATCACTTCATCATAAATCTTTGTATCCAGCGTATCCGGTACAAATCCTGCTCCAATGCCCTGGATTTTATGAGGACCCGGCTTTCCGCCTGATAGTACAGGTGAATCAGTTGGTTCAACTGCGTAAATTTTGATATTTTTATATTTTTCTTTAAGCACTTGGCCGGCACCTGTAATCGTTCCGCCTGTACCGATTCCGGATATGAATGCATCCAGCTGGTCGCCCATTTGCTCTGTGATTTCTGGTCCTGTTGTTAAACGGTGAATTTCAGGGTTCGCAGGGTTTTCAAACTGCTGAGGCACGAAATAGCCATTTTCCTTTGCCAATTCCTGCGCCTTGCGGATCGCACCGCCCATTCCTTCCGGTCCAGGTGTGAGTACAAGGTCGGCACCGTAAGCACGAAGCAAATTGCGGCGCTCCATACTCATCGTCTCCGGCATGACAAGAACCGCTTTATAGCCTTTTGCTGCTGCAATCATCGCTAATCCGATTCCTGTATTTCCGCTTGTAGGTTCAATAATGGTATCACCTGGTTTGAGGCTTCCTTCTTTCTCTGCGGCAGTGATCATTGCCAGGGCAATACGGTCTTTTACGCTGCTGCCAGGATTCATGTACTCCAATTTTAGATAAACATCTGCACTATTATCATCAACTAAACGGTTTAGTTTCACAATTGGCGTCTGGCCAACAAGGTCTGCAATAGAATTTGCTACACGTACCATTTTCCCCACTCCTCATTTCCGACTATTTTTATTGGTTTAATACAAATTTACCAATTTCCAATGGGAATGTCAATGAATTTGATTGCTATTTAAAAGAAAATTCATACTTTTGTCATTATATTTAAACTGCCCATTTTTATACATGAATCGCAATTTATACAGAAAAAAACACGGAACTCCCTCCGTGCTCTTTATTTACTGCTCACCGTAAAACCACTCAACCTCTGCTTCATTCCAAAAGGGCTTGGCAGAGACAGGAACATCCATCTGCTCAAGAGCGATCTGGCGGCGAATCATGCTCTTCACTTCTTTAAAGGAATAATTTTCTCCCTTTAAATGCTCATGAAGCTTTACAACGGCATATCCATCTTCCGTTTTAATAGGCTTGGTCCACTTGCCGGGCTTAAGGGTTTTAACCTGTTCCAGGACTTCTGCCGGTATGTGTTCATCATCTTCACTGACATACCCTGCATTCCCCCCCAGACCGGCGGTAAATTCATCGATCGACCGTTCCATCGCCAGCACAGAGAAGCTCGAGCCTTCATCCAGCTCCTTTAATGTCTGCTCCGCTTCTTCTTTTGTTTTAACGATAATCTGAGAGATGTGATAGGTGTCCGGAACTTGGAACTGGCTGCTGTTTTGTTCATAATAACTCTTCATTTCTTCTTCTGAGACGGAGACATCGGCAGTCAGCAGTTCTTCAAGAATAAGATTATTTTTGATTTGCCTGCGCCACTTGTCTTCGCTCATCTCTTCGGTGAAATTGCCGCCGTACATGGTCTTGACCATTTTCAGTTCAAGATCTATAGCCTTATCAGAGATCTTCACCCCGTATTTTTCCCCTGCTTCTTCAATGACCTTCTGATCAATTAATTCACTTAATGTGCTTTTCCCGTATTTTGTTTCCATTTCACTCATCCATTCCTGGCGAGTGATTTTGTCTCCGCCGACTTTTGCTACTGCTTCCCCGCTGCCATCGCCTTTAAAAAGCAAAAAGGCCAATGTGATAAGATTCAGCAGCACCAAACCGGCAATGATCATTAAAAGCTGTCTCTTTTCCAAGTGCTCCTCCCCCTACGAAAAGCGCAAGCGCCTTGCCCACCCCCGACACCTCGGGGGGATAGGCGATGGAGCTAGACAGTTCTCGAAGTTCAAAGATATAAATTTTGTTAATACAAAAAGCGTAAGCTTCCCGTTCCCCCAAACGGCTTAACTTTTTTTCGGGAGCTATTTGGGTCCTTTAGGCAGACGCTTAATCAATTTCAAGCTTATTACTTTACTTCGTTCTTTAATTCTTCCAGTTCTTCTTTAGTGTAATGGTATTTCTCATTGCAGAAATGACAGGAAGCCTCAGCCTGGCCGTCTTCATCGATCATCTGCTGGATTTCCTCTTCACCCAGGCTGATAATTGCATTGGCAAAACGCTCTTTTGAACATGTACAAGTAAAGGATACAGGAAGCTTCTCAAGGAACTTCACATTGTCTTTGCCAAGGATCGTTTCCAATAGCTCTTCAGGCGTTAATCCCTGCTGGATCAATTTGGATACAGGCGGGATCTCTTTTAGCCTGTTTTCAATTAATGTAATCGTCTCTTCACCGGTTCCCGGCATAAGCTGCAGAATGAAGCCCCCAGCAGCAAGAATGGAGTTGTCGGGGTTAACGAGAACACCCACTCCAACGGAAGAAGGCACCTGTTCAGAAGTAACAAAGTAATAAGTGAAATCTTCTCCAAGTTCTCCGGAAATCAGCGGAACCTGTCCTGTGAAGTGTTCTCTCATTCCGATGTCCTTCACGACAGTCAAGGTCCCTTCAGTTCCGACCGCACGGCGCACATCAAGCTTGCCCTGTTCATTAAGATCGAAGTGGGTCTGCGGGTTTGTTACATATCCGCGCACTTCTCCCTTTGCATTGCTGTCTACCAGGATAGCGCCAATTGGACCCCCGCCTTCAATTTTAATGGTCAGTTTGTTATCGCCCTTCAGCATGGCCCCCATCATCACACCAGCCGTCATGGATCTGCCCAATGCAGCTGAGGCGGTTGGCCATGTATAATGCCTGCGCTGGCCCTCCCCAACTGTTTCGGTAGTGCGGGATGCATAGGCACGGACTTGTCCATCATATGCAAGTGCTTTTACTAGATAATCGCTCATTTTTTGCTCCTTTCTACGAAAAGCGCAAGCGCCTTGCCCACCCCCGACACCCTGGAGGGGGGCAGGCTGCTTTCGCTAGACAATTTTCGAAGTCCAAAAAGTTTACACATACTTATCTTCCAGAAAACCGCTTATAATGCAGCGGCTTTTTAAAAGCTTACGTCCTATTTTTTATGGTTTCCATATTTCGTTTATAAATAATCTGCAGACCCTTTAAAGTTAAAAATGGATCCACGACATCAATAATATCCGATTCCTGCGCAATTAGGCCTGCGAGACCCCCAGTGGCAATGACAGTAGGTTTTTGAACTGCCTGATCTTTCATTCTTTTTACTATACCTTCAACCTGGCCAACATAACCATATAAAATCCCAGCCTGCATGGCAGATACGGTATTCTTCCCGACAATATGATCAGGACGGGCAATTTCTATTCTCGGAAGCTTGGCTGCACGGGAGTAAAGAGCCTCGGTCGAGATTCCGATTCCGGGAGCAATTGCGCCACCCATATATTGCTTATTTTCATTGATATAGCAATAGGTAGTGGCTGTTCCAAAATCGACAATGACTAACGGGCTGCCATATTCATGAATGGCTGCTATTGCATTGACGATGCGGTCTGCACCAACTTCCCTCGGATTTTCGTACTTGATGTTTAAGCCTGTCTTGATTCCAGGACCCACGACAAGGGGCTTAACATGGAAGTATTTCTGGCACATTCTTTCAAGCGAAAACATGATTGGCGGCACTACAGAGGAAATGATAATGCCATCTATATCTGAAAAGGAAAGATTCACATGCTCAAACAGAGACTTTACAATCATTCCGTATTCATCTTCTGTTTTATTCCGGTTGGTTTCAATTCGCCAATGATGCTTTAATTCATCTTGGTCATAGACACCCAGAACGATATTCGTATTTCCCACGTCGAAAACAAAGATCAACATTCTCACCACTTTATGATTATTTAGAAAAGCAAGCGCTTTGCCCGCCCCCGAAACCTCGAGGGAGCAGGCTGCTTGCGCTAGACAGTTCTCAAAGTACAACGTATAAATTTTAAGAAAATAAAAAACTCAAGAGCCTAATTTTTTTACACTGAAAACATCATATCACAACTGTTATTGTTTCGTGTAATCGAAAATTCCAACCGGTCTGGCAATTGATATTTTTCCCGCAAAAAAAAGCGCCCCTAGAGGCGCTTTTTGGTTATTTGTCTTTGCGTTCTTCATCGATGGCAGGAGGCACATCCGCTTCTGCAGGGCTTGAGCCTTCCCTGGTTTCAGGAATTTCGCCTGTTTCAGCAGGATCCTCTTTCTTGATGCTGATGTTCACTTTCACATCTTCATCAGTTGAAATGGAAGTCACTGAACGGTCAGGCAGTCTGCCATGTTCTGATAGATGCTTGATTTGCTCTGCATCAAGCGTTTCGACTTCAAGCAATGTATTGGCGATCAGATTCAGCTTATCTCGGTTTTCCGTTAAGAGCTTTCTTGCTCTTTCATAAGATTCCTTGATAATGCGCTGGATTTCAAGATCGATTTCATATGCTATTGCATCTGAATAGTTCTGTTCATTATGGAAGTCACGTCCAAGGAAGACCTGGCCGCCCTGAGACTGTCCGAACTGTAATGGTCCAAGCTTGTCGCTCATTCCAAATTCAGTAACCATGCGGCGGGCAATACCTGTCGCACGCTGGAAGTCATTATGGGCACCTGTACTTACTTCGCCGAACACGATTTCCTCCGCAACACGTCCGCCAAGCAAGCCGACAATTTTGTCGAGAAGCTCAGGCTTCGTCTGGAAGTATCGGTCTTCTTTCGGGAGCATAACTGCGTATCCGCCAGCCTGGCCGCGCGGCACGATTGTCACTTTATGAACCATTTCAGCTTCATCAAGCACTAAACCGATGACCGTATGACCCGCTTCGTGGAAAGCAACGATGTTTCTTTCCTTTTTGGAAATAACACGGCTTTTCTTAGCTGGTCCCGCAATAACGCGGTCTGTTGCTTCATCGATATCTTCCATATCGACTTTTTTCTTATTGCGGCGGGCAGCTACAAGCGCTGCTTCATTCAATAGATTTTCAAGGTCTGCACCTGAAAAACCAGGTGTACGCATCGCAATGCTCTTTAAGTTAACCGACTCATCTAAAGGCTTGTTGCGGGCATGTACTTTAAGCACTGCTTCACGGCCTTTGACGTCTGGGCGGTCAACCGTAATCTGTCTGTCAAAACGTCCCGGACGCAATAATGCCGGGTCAAGAATATCCGGACGGTTTGTGGCAGCAATGATGATAATTCCTTCATTTGCTCCAAACCCATCCATTTCAACTAAAAGCTGGTTAAGGGTCTGCTCGCGTTCATCGTGTCCGCCGCCAAGGCCGGCACCACGCTGGCGTCCTACAGCATCAATTTCATCGATAAAAATAATACATGGCGCGTTCTTTTTGGCATTTTCGAATAAGTCACGGACACGGGAAGCACCCACACCTACGAACATTTCAACGAAATCAGAACCGCTTATAGAGAAGAACGGAACGCCTGCTTCACCGGCTGCTGCCCGTGCAAGCAAAGTTTTACCTGTTCCCGGAGGTCCTACAAGAAGAACCCCTTTAGGAATTCTTGCTCCCAATTCAGCAAACTTGCGCGGGTCTTTAAGGAACTCAACGACCTCAACAAGCTCCTGCTTTTCTTCATCGGCGCCTGCAACATCTTTAAAGCGCACTTTCTTTTTGCTTTCATCATATAGCTTGGCTTTGCTTTTGCCGAAGTTCATCACACGGCTGCCTCCGCCCTGCGCCTGATTCAGCAGGAAGAAGAATAGTATGAAGATGATGATGAAAGGAATGATTGACGTAAAGAATGTCACCCATCCGCTTGTTTCCTTAGCCGGCATGACTTCAACCTCTGAAGACTGGGCTAATTGATCCACACGGTCAAGGATATTATCATTGTTCATGATATAAGTCAGGAAGTATTTGCCTTCCTCATATCCTTCTAGCTGACCCCGTACTTCAAATACACCTCTCTCAGGCTGAAGGGAAATGGACGTAATATCGCCGCTTTCCAAGTGATCAACAAATTTATTATAAGAGATGTGCTCCGTTGGTTCATTGTTGCCGTTAAAGAAGCTGACAACTCCAATAATGACTAAAAATATTAATAAATAAAAGATGGTATTCCGGAAGATCCGATTCATCCCTTACCTCCTCCCACGGTAAACAAACTATAGTGTATAGTATCATAGAAAATCGTGCCAATACAAGGAATTAGACTTCTTAAAACCGGGTGATTCTTGTTTCAGTAAAGGGCTTTAATGCAAAATCAATGCTTAGGATTTCCTTAATCGTTATTGCTGTATACTTCCGGCTTCAAGACTCCAATATATGGAAGATTACGGTACTTTTCCGAGTAATCCAGGCCGTAGCCGACTACGAATTCATCAGGAACAATAAATCCTACATAATCAGCTTTGATATCAGCCTTTCTTCCTGTTGGCTTGTCAAGCAGTGTTACAATCTTAATGCTTTTCGCTTTTCTGTAGCGGAACAGCTCAACAAGGTAGCTGAGTGTCAAGCCGCTGTCGATGATATCCTCAATGATAAGAATATCTCTGCCTTCCACAGAAGTATCAAGGTCTTTCAGAATTTTCACTTCTCCCGAAGAAACCATTGCATTTCCATAGCTTGATACATCCATGAAGTCCATCTCAAGATATGTATCCACGCGCTTTAAAAGGTCGCTCATGAAAGGCATCGCCCCTTTTAAAACCCCAATGGCAAGCGGGAATCGGTCCTGGTATTCTTCAGTAAGTTCTGCAGCAAGGGATTTAATCTTATCCTGCAGCTCCTCTTCCGAAATCAGTACTTTTTCAATATCATTTTTCATCATTTATTGTGCCCCCTAGAAGATCATTGCTTTATGTATTTTAAAATAATATAACCGGTACAAGATTGCTGCTGCCTATCATCATGTGATTTCTTCAAACCAGGCACCCAAAGGATCCTGCCTTGTGCATCTGTCACAATCGGCCAGGTTTTCCGATCATGCAGCGGTACTTTATGATCGATGAAAATGTCCTTAATCTTTCGGGATCCCTGCATTCCTTTAAGCGTCATGCGGTCTCCCATTTCTCTTGTCCTGATAATGATTGGAAGAGAAGCATCCTCCCTGCCTAATACCAGGGTATCATTGTTTAGAATTCCTTCAGGACAGTCAGCATATTCAAGGATAATCGATCCGCCGTTTGGGAGTTTAATGCTTGCAGGTTCGAAGACTTCATATCGATAGGATTGTACAGGTTCCTTCGGGAATAAGAAGTGGCATTGCCGGTAGGAGCGTACAATGTGTAAACCGCCTGGAAAATCTAAATTTCCCGATGGATGAGGACTTTTCACTAAGGAAAAAATGCTCTCTATATGAGATGCCGATAACGATGCCGGCCTTTCCTTATAAAGATAGTTTAATATTAGTTGAATCCCTCTCCTTTGTAAAGGCATTGGCATTGCCTCGAAAGCATCGATATCCATACTAATTTCCTCATTGGCTTTCTTTTTCATTACTGTATTCATTTTATGGACAGTTAATTCCTGCAGATATGCTTCATCACTTTGCAAATCTTCACTGAATCTTTGAAAATGCTCATGCACCTGAGGGTTTTCTTTTCTCAGGAATGGGAGCACTTCCTGCCTGAATCGGTTGCGGCTGTATATGCCTTTTTCATTGCTTGGATCCCGCCGGGGGTTCAAGTGTTCTTTTAGGCAGTAGCTTTCGATTTCCGCTCTATTCAAGCATAGGAAAGGGCGGATGATAAAATAATCGCCAAATGGCCGCATGAAGGGAATTCCTGCCCTTGCGCTGCCGGAGCTTCCTCTTGTAAGCCGCATTAATATGGTTTCAACCTGATCATCGCCATGATGTCCCAGCGCTATAAAGTCTGCCCCATATTTCGTGGCGGTTCTTTGATAGAAGCTATAGCGGCAATCCCTTGCAGCTGTCTGGGAACTCTTCCCGGACTTCTCCATATACTCAGGTACATTCACTCTTTCCATTTCAAATGGAATGGCTTTCTTTCTGCAGTAATCCTTCACAAACATGGCGTCCTGAAAAGATTCTTCGCCTCTGAACATATGATCGACATGGGCGGCGATTAGTTCGATTTGAAGCTGCTGTCTCCGGCTCCAAAAATAATGGAGCAGGGCGATTGAATCCGGCCCTCCCGATACACCGACTACTATTTTCTTATTATTTAAATCCAGTCCCTTTTTCTTAAGGAAAGCACTCACTTTCTCTTGGAGCATAGGCTTCTTCCTTATCCGGTAGAAATATATTTATCGCTGACAATCAGAGGAAAAAAATTATCCTCTAATTGAAGTTTCACTTTATACTACCCCTGCAAAGGGCAGCATAATCCTTCATATAGAAAGCATATCATTTTTAAAGGGTAAATATCAAAAGGGATTAAGCTTACTATACGGATCAGGGAGAAGAAAGTTTCATTTTTCTCAAATTTAAAGCAGCTGCCCATAAATATATATAAAATAAAGAAGCATCACGATAAGGGTAATCAGCAGTGTTTCAAAGATGCTCCCTTTCTGTTTTTTTTGCCTGTACACTTGCCTGCTGGCAGGCTGAGGACTTGCTGTTTGTCCGGGATTCCTGTGTACTGTGCTCCTTTGCGCTGGATTTGAACGAGTGAGCTGGAGCATATCATTTCTCATTTCACCAGCCGAGCTATAGTTGCCTTGCAGGGCATTTAGAATAACATCTTCGTATTTCAGCAGTTCTTTCTTTTGGCGGACCATCATTTTAAGCTGTTTGAGGTCACCTGTTGTTTTGGCAAACCTTTTTGGGTATACCGTATTGATTAAAATCATGGCAGCAGCAAAGAGATCGTAGGATGGATCAGCCTTTCTGGTCCCCAATCCCCAATAGCCGCGGTCATAAAACTCGGTAAATTCTTTTATCGCCCTGCCTTGAATGGTAGTTCCGCCCACATCAATGGTGCGTATTTTAGAGGGAGGGCCTGTTACGATCAAATTATCCGGCTTTAAATCACCAAAAACCCAGCCCGCTTTATGCAACGAATCCAGATCGTTCAGCAGCTGTACGATTAAAACACCAGTCCAGGAGGATCCTTTTTGCTGGATAAATGTCAGCAAATCAGGGCCTTGTATATATTCCATTACATAGAATGAAACCTTTCCGCTCCTTCTTTCCCAATCATCCACATCAAGCAAAGAAGGCCCGAGGGCAGAGCCTTGGACCTTTGCAAAGGATTTAAGGACGTTCACTTCAGACGTGATGGACATCCCGTTATCACTCATTTTCAAAGCAACCTGCTGATTTTGGTTTTTGGCGAGATAAACAATCCCATTAGCACCATACCCTAATTCCTTTATAATGGTATATCGGTTTCGGTGCCACTTTCCTTCAATTACAGTACCAGGGTTTACTTTACACTGACTCTTCAAAGAATGATTCATCATCACGGGAAAGCAGACTCCTTAAGGAACGTTTTTTCTTAAAATGGTTTAGTGCCTCATGAATGGCCGGACCTGTAGGCGTAATCCCTCCTGTTGTCAGCTTCGAGAAAATACTGGTCAGCGATTCAAGATTCGGTGTCCAATCCAGCAGTTTTTCGACATCTTTCTTTTTCCCGGGAAATACAAATACGGAAAAACGGTTATCACCAGATCGGGCATTAAGACTCAAGGACAGATCCAGCAAGGCTTCTTTAACGGTAGGAAGCTTGTGCTTCATGCTTGCACTGGTATCCACGAGAACCAGCACTTCAAGTTCAACCGTTTCACCCAGTTCATCCACAACCTCCATCACTTCCCCGCGCTGATTAGGCGGAAGGTCTTCCATCGTTTTTGAGCCGCCCAGGATCTGCTGGAGCTCTTTGTTCACAACTCCCTGAAGTGTCTGGGTCATGGCTTTTCTCGTCACCATCTGTACAGTCTGGGACAGCTGCTGTGAGTAGACAACCTGACTGACTCCGCCTCCTGACATAGCGATTCCTTCAATTTCATTCATTCCCTGTTCATCAATGACATCCTGCTCCATGACTCCGATTACATTCACAGTTATTCCCTGCTCCTTGGCCAGTGCCGCCATGGCAATGGGATCTTCACCCTGATTTGAACAGCCATCCGTTATCAGTAAAATTTGCTTCAGTGTTCCTGTTTTCATTTGAAACTCCCCTCCACATTTGAGTTGTTAGCATTTTCGACTGAAAGGAGGGGAAATATACATATAAATACGTCTCGATGAGCAAATTAGTCAGTTGGCCTTTTGGCGGATGGCATGTACGGGGATGCTGGTCCATTTAGGAGTATTGTGTTTGACCTTTGACACCACCACCGTCATATCATCTTCAATATTCCCGGATCTTGACCTGATCACCTCTTCCATAATTAAATCTGCCACTTCTTGAGGGTCGTCCGTCTTTAACTCGGATACCTTGCGCTTCATCCACAAATCAAAGTTCTCAACATGCTTCGGACCTTCAAAAACGCCATCACTCATCATGATCAGCAAATCTCCCGCTTTAAGCTGCTCACTGACCACATCTACATCAAATTCCTGAATGATGCCCATCGGGAGGTTGCTGGCCTGAATTTTCATTACCTTATGGCCTCTTTTTACAAAGCTTGGAGTTGATCCAATTTTCAAAAATTTTGCGTCAGCATTCTGCAAATCAATCATGGCCAAATCCAAGGTGGAGAAAATTTCGTCTGTGGTCCTTAGAGAAAGAACGGAATTGACTGATTTAATGGCAACCTGCTCTTCAATGCCCGATTGAAGAATTTTCTGCAGGAGCTGAAGTGTTTCCTGGCTTTCCGCATGAGCCCGTTCCCCATTGCCCATTCCATCACTGATGGCAATCGCATACTTTCCGCAGCCCAGCTCGATAGTGGAATAGCTGTCCCCTGATACTAAACCGCCGTCCTTCGCAGCATGTGCAACGCCTGTTTCAACCACAAATGCCTTGGCTGACCGGAATGTGACATGGCAATATCCATTCGGGAACGGGGCGCATTCCTCTGAATTTACTAATATCGTTTCTCCCAAAATGTCAGATAGCATCGGTGCAATTAGCTTTTCGCATTCTCCATGCCCCTGGCAATATGGGATGGTCATATCAATGTCAACATTTCCCTGCTCCAGGCTGTAGATTTCCACCTGCTCGATATGAATGCCAAACTCCTGAAGCGCTTCAAAGATCTGTTCTTCCTGTTTATGATGATTCTCCCGCTCTCGCTGGATTTCTTTGGCAAAATCGCCCATCACCTCGGAAACACCCATCAGCTGATCAGCTACCAGCCTTCTGCTCTCCTGAACCTGCTTCTTAAGCCTTTGGTTCGCCTTAAAATAAGTCAGCTCCTGCTGTACAGCTTCTGTCACTTTTTTCGATCTTGTACAGTACTTTTCCCAATCCCTCGCAAGCTTAGGAGAAAGAGCACCTTCATTGTTGTCCACATCATGCATAATATCCATCATATAATCATAGGTTGTATTAAAGTTCTTTGACCAGCAATGATCTTTCTTAAAGCAGGTCTGGCATGTTTTTTCGGTTACATTGCTTAAGAAATAATCCACTTCCCTGTCACCGTCTTCTTCCCATTCAGAAGGCTTATCATGAGAGGAAAAGCTTTTGGAAAGGGCCTGGAAGACACTTGAGAACTGGGCAACACGCTGTGCTGTCACATCGCGCATTTTTCTCATATATTGCTGCTGCTCAGCGGCATATTCAGGCGTTCCCGGGATGTGCTTGGCCAATTTCATCGTTAAAGCCTGCGGAGTTAATAAAAATAAAAGAATCGCTGCGCCTGTTTCGGACAGAGTTTTCATAAGGTTTCCGCTTCCTTCTCCATACATGCCCATCAGGAGTGTCGCAATCAGAAGGCCGAATGCCACACCGAACTTCCTGCCTTCTTTTAAAAGACCGCCTAAAAGACCCGCGAAGGCGAGCAGACTCATATGATAAAAGCTAGATATATTCGCAAGGGAGAAGATCAGGCCAGTTACCACCCCTACTGTAGAACCGACTGTTGCTCCTGCCACAAAGGCAAAGAGAAGGACAAGATAGCGTGACATAATATGCTCGACTGATAGATCATAGACCGTCCAGCCAATTGTTCCCGTCATGACAGAAGCCAGCATAATAATCAGGCAGACGATTTCTTCGGTTTTCAGTGATTGTCTTCGTTTATTTATCGAAAGCAGCGGCAGCCCCTGCAGAAAAATCAGCGTTAGAATGAAGCCAAGGCTTGACTCAACTCCGGCCATCATTCCATCATATAAAGTCAGCTGGCCCTTCATAATGAATGCCTCCAGGAGCTTGCCTCCTAAAAGAGTAAAGAATACATAAAAAGGCAGTGCCCTGATTTCATTATGCATCCATTTTTTCGAGACCCGGAAGGCAAATAAAAAGATGAAGGTTATTCCAAAAGCGGATACAGCATTGGAGATGGACAATGTGGCAGCACCTGCCATTAATCCCACTAGTGCCAGGGGCGCCTTATCCCTTCGTATGAAATAAACCGCTGCAAAAAACGGAAGGCTAAATGGGGTAAGCTTCGCCAATATCAAGGCTCTTCCAAGCAAAAAGCCAATGATCAGCAGAACATAGCCTTTTTTCAGAAAGAAATTCTCCAACCCTGAGTGGAGTTTTTTTAAGCCTTTGGCAAAATCCAGTTTCGGTTTGTTGAAGGGCACTTCCCCGATCGGCTCCATTACATTCCTTTCTACCTTTTCCATTAAACTACACTCCCCATATTTTTATCGTTGCTGACAATTATAAAATCCAGCGCTCCAGAAGTTTGTCAAAATAGCGGACAAGCCCCGGCTTTTCGTTCGACGGTTTTCCACTATATATGGGGATAGATAACAAGATTTAAAATGGGACTTCCTGAAGTTGGACTTGGCTCTTACAAAAAAAGTAAACAAACCCTTGGAATGACAGCTTTCTGCGGAAAGAGAAGCATGGAAGAAATTGACGAAGAGGCAAGGGAGATTTACGACATATTTCTTTAAATATCTTATTGACTTCCTTTTTAAAAATTTGTATTATAAATCTTGTGCTTCAGAGCACATCTATAAATCTATTAAAATATGGCGGTGTAGCTCAGCTGGCTAGAGCGTACGGTTCATACCCGTGAGGTCGGGGGTTCGATCCCCTCCGCCGCTATCATGAAATGCAGAAGCGCCTCGGTCACCCCCGACAAGCACAAGACGATCCGCACAGAAAGGTGTTCTTTACCTTTTTGGGAGGAGCGGCTTGTGACCTCGAGGGGGTAGGCGCTGAAGCTGGACAACATAGAATGCGGAAGCGCGTTGCCAAGTCTAATTTTATCCTGGCCCGTTGGTCAAGCGGTTAAGACACCGCCCTTTCACGGCGGTAACACGGGTTCGAATCCCGTACGGGTCATTTCAAAAGAGCGTCAGCCTTAGGCTGGCGTTTTTTTGATGGATTTGGAGGATTTTTTCTTCTTTCAGAACATAATATTTAGATGTTACCAAGCAATTGATTAAACTATTTTAATTCCCTTCCAGTTTATCGGTCACTTTTTCAGGTTTATCGGCCAGATTTTCAATATATCGGTTACTTTTACGATATATCGGTCAGCATTCTCATTTATCGGTTACTTTTACGATATATCGGTCACTTCGCGCTGTATCAAGGTTTCACTATTAATAAGCTTCCAGCAGAATTTACAGCGTTAAACAGCACAAAAAAACAAGCCCAATCGGACTTGTTTTCCATCCTGCTATATAGATAGATCGATCAGCAGCAAGTTATCCTCGTTTAGCGCCTCTTCCTCCGCGTTTGGATTCAGTATGGCGTTTTAGCGATGACAGACGATCTTCGCTGTCCTTTAGGAAACGAGACATTTTGGCTTCAAAGTTTTCTTTAGGGCGATGGTCGTTTGATCTGTTATGGCGAGGTCGGCCAGAGTTTGAATTAGGTCTGAATTCTTTTCTGTCGCCTCTTTCAGGTCTTTCAGAACGCTCAGGCCGGTCTTTTGCCTTTTTGATGGATAATCCAATCTTGCCGTCCTTTTCGACATTAATGACTTTTACCTCAACCATGTCACCCACTTTGAGGTGCTCATTAATATCTTTTACATACTTGTCAGCGACTTCACTTATGTGCACCAGACCCGTTGAGCCTTCCGGCAGCTCCACAAATGCTCCGAATTTTGTAATGCCAGTGACCTTTCCTTTTAACTTGCTGCCTACTTCGATTGACATTAAAAAAATTGCCTCCTTGAAAGATTTAAATCAAAACTTACTATATATTATACAGAAATCAAAAAAAGAGTGTCAATATAGCGTCAATCGGCCTTTTTTTCCTTTTTCTTTTCTTTTTCCGCCTCTTCTTCAGGGAGGTTAAAAATGATTTCATTATTGTCAGATAGGAAGTAATCTTTACGGGCAAGCTTCGCGATATACTCATCATCATTCAGCTTAACAATTTCTTCTTCGAGCATGACTTCCTTTTTCTTCAGGTCAGAAAGCTCCTGGTCCAGCCGGGTTTTCTCTTCCACTTTTTCTTCCAGAGCAGCAGACTGCGTAACGAGTGTGGAGATCATAAAAAATGAAACGACGGCTGCCAGTGTTAAAAATGCCGCTAATCTGCGAAATAATAGCTTTTTCTTACGGCCCGCACTGATCTCTGCTGCTTCCTGCTGTTTGACATAGCTGGTTTCCATTTTGGCTACATTTTTCTTCTTGGTGACACTCACTTCCGCACTCCCTCCTTACTCTTTAGGTTTTTTCCACTTTGCAATCCATTTTAAAACATAATTCTTTATCTGCTGTAAATATCCTGCCAATTTATTATATAACTTCTCGACTGTTTTTTTAATCTTTTTCGGCAATAATTTCCACAAAAGTGACAAAATCCATTTGACAGGCAGAAAAACTACTTTCAAGATGAACCAAAAGACTCGAAGTATGACTTTTAAAAGGGAATAAAGTCCTTTTCCAAGCATAATGGCTATCGCAATTAATGCCAAAATAAGACCCTGGATGGGTTTATAGATGAGCAAAGTAAAGGTCTTCACGAAAAAGCGGTATATGGAGATCGCCATCCGGATGGATATCTCCAATACCCGCAGATACATTTTCTTAAATAAGCCTTGATAAGCGGCAAAACCGCACAGCAAAGCAATGAAAATATAAAACCTTAATTCGCCTTTATTCACCAGAAATAAAATATAGAAGATTGCCAGGCCCTGTACGAGCCAAAAAAGAATATCATTAATAAAAACAAGCCAGCTTTTCCGCTTGGTCCTTTGCAGGAAACGATTATACGTATCAAGGGCAGCCCCAAATACACTTCCCATGCCGATCATCGCCAGCATAGTCACAAATTGAGTGGTCAGTGTCATCGGAACAACTTGCTAAAGAAGCCTTTAGCTTTATCTCCATTCTGATCGTCAATATAAACAAGGTCAAATACCTTCCCCTTGATGGAAACAATTCCCTTGTCCACATCCAGATTCTTCATCTGCAGATTCTGCCCTCTAATGGCCAGGAAGCCCATCACCGTCTCCAGCAAAAACTCTTCATTATCAAAGCTTTCGACCTGTTTAACGCCAGTAATATCAAGCAGCCTTCTGCCTCTCATAATGACATCATGTTCCTGAGTATTGGTTTTGTTTGAGCTTGACTCGTAATATTGACTCATTATCCATCCCCCGCAATCAACATAGTACAACCTTTTTGTACATGTTTATGAAAAGGGGGATTAAAATAGAACAAGCCAATAGGAAAAGCGGAGGTGCTGCTGAATTTGGAACTATGATACTGACGAAATTCCGCAAATGAAGATTTAACGGCCAAAATAAAGATCATATCGGCCTAAAACGGGAATTTAACGGTAAATTTCGGTCTTTTATCGGCCAATCTCCATAGCTGCAGGCCGCTTATGCTTCCGATTCCACTTTCTCTTCCTTAACAATCGAGTACATTTCTGCTGCCTCTTCCTTGCGGGTTGTTTCCTGCAGGCGCTCCACTTTTACCGTTACCAGTTTCTGGCCAAAGCGGATTTGAAGCTCATCTCCCACTTTAACGGTTGAGCTTGCTTTGGCCTGCTGTCCATTTATTGAAATTCTCCCTTGGTCTGAAACCTCTTTTGCCAGTGTTCTTCTCTTTATCAGCCTTGAGACTTTTAAGAATTTATCTAATCTCATCTTTTCCCACTCCCTCTATTAATAACCTTTGGCTTTTGCCTCATTCCAAAATTCATCAAGCTGGTCAAGCGTAAAGTTTTCAAAATTTCTGCCGCTCATCATTACCCGTTCTTCTACATATGTAAAACGGCGAATGAATTTTTCATTGGTTTTTCTCGCAGCTTCTTCGGCATCAATTTTATAGAAACGTGCAATATTCACAAGTGCAAACAGGATATCGCCAAATTCCGACTCCATCTCGGGGCTGGAGTTCACGGCTTCCTTCTCGAATTCGGCAATCTCTTCTTTTACCTTCTCCCAGGCAGGCTCAACTTCCTTCCAGTCAAAGCCGACTTTTGCTGCTTTTTTCTGAATTTCAGCCGCTCTCATTAAGTTCGGGAATGATTTCGGTACAGAATCCATCATGGACTCCTGCTTTTCACCCTTCTCTTCCTGCTTAATGCTCTGCCAATTCTTCAGCACATCCTCTTCATCTTCAGCCTGGACATCCCCAAAGACATGGGGATGACGGCGGACCATTTTTTCCGAAAGGCCCTCGATCACATCATCGATGCTAAAATAGCCCTCGTCCTCGCCTATCTGAGCATGAAGCATCACCTGGAGAAGGACATCTCCCAGTTCTTCTGTCATATGCTCGCTATCATCATTATCGATCGCTTCAATCAGCTCATAGGCTTCTTCAATTAAATATTTCTTCAATGATTCATGAGTTTGCTTTTTATCCCACGGACAGCCGTTTGGCCCCCGCAGTTCCGAAATAATGCTCCGCAGTTTTGAAAAATCTTTATAGAGAACGGCATCATCTTTTACAGGAGGCACGTATACAGAAGTTAAGTTATTCAGCTCCATATTATGATCCAGTTCATGCAGCTGCACTTTTTTAATAACCTCTTCCTTGCTGCCGGCAGCTGTTACAATATAAACCTCGTAATCGTAAGGCAGTTTTTCCATTAGTGTCAGCTTGACGTCGCTCGCAACAAACTGATCATAAACCTGTCCAATGATAACGTGCTGGGCCACCTGGATCTCATCTCGTTTTAGACCGGTTCCATCCAGCAGCTGAAACCCTTCAATTGGATCAATTTTCAAAGCCTGAAATAGAGGATCAAGGAAGCTTTGTCCTCCTCCGATCATAATCTCAATGCCTCTCTGCGGGGCACGCTCTATGAGAAGCTGCACCGTACGTTCCGCAACCAGCGGATGGCCTGGAACTCCATATGTAATTTCTTTCGCAAGAGCTTCTTCCAGGAGAAATTCACAAATTTCCTCATACACTTCTTCAAATTTCTCATGCTTTTCGTAGATATGATCAAAAGACTGATACGGCAGTCCTTCTTGTTCGAGGTCACGCAGAACCGGATGCTCCTTTGTCCGCAGGTACAAGGCCTCTGCCTGTTTAAGTTTTCGATATACGCCAAAAGGAAGCTGATCCAAATCTCCTGCTCCAAGCCCGAGAATGGTTATTTTTTTCATAAAGCTATTCATCTCCTAGTCTTTTTGGGAAGCAA
Source organism: Cytobacillus sp. NJ13 (assembly GCA_030348385.1). NCBI lineage: Bacteria > Bacillati > Bacillota > Bacilli > Caryophanales > Bacillaceae > Cytobacillus > Cytobacillus sp. NJ13. The sequence continues at coordinate 3,471,858 of JAUCFP010000006.1, forward strand.
GAACATGAGTTTGCTTCCAAGCGGAAGCAGAGCAAGCTCTTCCTCTTTAAAAGTATTGCCTTTAAACACAATATACAAATACGTAAAGCCTCCAAGCGCTACGCCGCTTAACGCCTGGAATGCGGCAAACATTCTGCCCGGTTCCGGTATTGGCAGCATGGCTGTGGCCTGAAGGTACAGCTGCAAAACAATCGACATCATTAAAGCAGCAAATCCGGCCACCAATAAAAAGCGCAGAGAAAGCAATGATATTTTCAAATATAAACGAAGCTTTGCAATAAGAAAAATTAAGACAGCAGCTAGGGCCAGGCACGATGCAGCCGCTGCGCCTGCTGTGCCGTAATTAGGCACCAATAGGATGTTCAGGACAAGTTTTGCCGCAAACCCCATCAGAATGGCCGCTGCCGGGAAAAAGATAAATCCCAGTCCCTGCAGGATGCCTGTGATTGTGATGATCAGGCTGCTCAGCAAAATCAGCAGACTAAGAATCGCTAGGACATCCGATCCTGACGAGTTTTCAAACAGCATAATATTTGCAGGCTTTATGATATTCCAAAGCCCCACCGTTGCTGCAGCTCCAACAAGAATGCTGATTTGAAGGGCAAGTCTGATTTTATTTTGAAGGAATGCGGGCTGATTTCTCATTTTTTCTTTGGAAATGAGCGGCACCAGCGACAGGGACATGGATGTTGCCACAACAATGCCCAGCTGGACAATCGGCTGTCCGCGGTCATACACACCTTTCAGCGCCTTCGCTTCCTCCCCTTCAATTCCGGATGTTAGTAGAAGCGAGTATAAATTGAACGAATCTGCCAGCTGAATAAAAATAAGCACGAGACTGCTGATGCAGATGGCAAATCCCTGTATGATAATTGTTTTGGCCAGCTTGCCGCTTTTTTTAAAATCGATGGCAATGGCGGACGGCAGGTTTTTTCTTTCTTTTATATAAAAGAAGGTGACTAAAATCAGAATGGCAATAAGTCCGCCGGTTATGGCCCCAAACAGGGCCCCGCCTCCCACCATGTAAAGAGAATTTCCTCCCTTAACAAGCAAATAAGCGGCAAGCAGGATGGTAATGACTCTTGCAAGCTGTTCACCTACCTGGGAAACTGCGGTTGGAACCATGTCTCCTTTGCCTTGAAAATATCCCCGGAAAAGGGACAGCATTGGAAAAAGAAGAAACACGGCCGCCACTACTCTGAGTAAAATCGCCAGCTGCGGATCGCCCATCCTGACAGCCAGCCAGTCCGAACCCCAATACAGAATGGAGAATCCGATAAAACCTATTATGGACAGAACAAAGGCAGAAACGGCAAATAAGTTCTGAATATCCTTCTCTTTCTTTAGAGCGGCATGCTCGGCATAAAGCTTAGAAATAATAACAGGAAATCCATATGTAGATAACACAATAATGATCCCATAGAACGGATAAACCTGCTGATATATATAAAACCCTACATCCCCGACGATATTTTGAAAGGGGACCCGGTAAATAGCACTTAAAATTTTTGTAATCAGGGCAGCAATCGTTAGGATAATCGCACCCTTAAACAAATCGCCAGATGTCTGAACGGGCTTCAATTGCCCATCTCCTTCCAATTGAATTCGACAGTATTATAGCATATTGAGGCTTTATGCGCGGGAACGCTTGGGTTTGGTGCGGATATTTTTGTTTGTGCGCGGATTTACGGGATTGCGTGCGTTGTTTTTTTGGTACGCGCAGCATTGGTATTTTTGCGCGCGGATATCCTTGGGCTGCGCGCACTCCCTAACCTTGTGCGCGGGAAATCTTTTTTTTCGCGCGTCAATTTTTCAGTTACGCGCTGATTCGGGGCTTTTGTGCGCGAATTTCCTTCAATTGTGGGCGCTCTCTTACTTTGTGCGCGGGATTCCTCGGTTTGTGCGCGCTCCTTTTACGATTTCGCGCTGATCAAGGACTTTCACGCGCGCTTTCACCCAGTTTACGCGCGGCACCTCCGACCAAAGAAAAAAGGCAGCATTCCGCTACCCCTTTCATTAAGTATCCATTTTTATGATTCCATTTGTCTGGCCAGAAAGCCTGCTGCCGTTTCAACTGCTTTTTGTTCGACGTCGCCAAGTGAATCTTCTTTTGCAAAAATGATAACTGCTCCAATTGGGTCGCCGTTTGCAATGATTGGGCCAATCGTATAAGCGGAGGAAGATTCTGTGTTCCCGTCAACAAGCGAGATGTCGCCTGACTGGTTAACCAGGACTGAACTGCGCTCTTCCATTGTTTTTTCAACAAGATCGCTTATGTTTTTGTTTAAGTAATCCTTTTTAGAACCTCCTGCAACAGCAATGTAAGTATCTCTGTCACAGATTAACACTGGATTTCCCAGGCTGTCATATAATGCTTCTGCATATTCTTTTGCAAAATCGCTCAGTTCACTGATTGGTGAATATTTCTTTAAGATGACTTCTCCATCACGATCTACGAAAATCTCCAGCGGGTCCCCCTCACGAATACGCAGTGTTCTGCGGATTTCTTTAGGAATGACTACACGACCCAAATCATCGATTCGACGAACTATACCTGTTGCTTTCATCCAACGTTGCCTCACTTTCATCTGATGATTTAATAGAAAAGCGGAAGCGCACATCAAGATGTATGAATATCTGCTTAAAACCGCCACGTCCTGTGGCGAACGCAGATGCCAGCACATCCTGTGCCAGTCCGACAAGCATAAGACGAATCAGGCAGGAAGCCTCCCAAAGCTCGCTTTGGTCGGGCGATGTATCGCTGCCGGAGCGTTCCTTGTCCTGATTTCTGGAGTGATTTGGCTTATGACTCGAGAGGCTGGGCGCTGGAGCTAGACAACGCTATCTCCAGCACAGCACTTACTCTTTCCTCTTTTGGCTATGATCCATAATTGGGAGAAAATGAATGCATCGCCATGTTTGAACTTAGTATCTTTCATATGGAAAGTTATATACGTGCACAAAAACTTTTTCTCATAGATGTTATTCATTCCAAAATCGGATAAACATTCCAGATGATCCTTCAACTTAAAATTACCCTCGTTAGAAAGAGATAAACATTTCTATTGTTTCATTTTATTGACAGTGGTGTTTCCATAATTTTACGCAGTTGGATGTTCTTGCTCTTTTTTAGCTTCCTGCATTCCTTTGATCACTTCATATGCAATGCTAAGCCATTCATTTGTTTTGACGCCTTTAATATGGAGGACAGCTTTCAGTTTCTTTCCTTCCATGCCCAGGCCAATCATTCTGCCGTATTTGCTGGTGATCTGGAAAATCTTCTGGCCGTCTATATGTTCACTGGCCTTTTCCGATAAAAGAATCAGCACTTCCTGTTTGGATTGCTTAACTGTCTCGACACCGGCAAGTTCACCGTAAGCCTTCATTTCAGCAATCTGGAATAAATACCCCACCTCATCCGGATACTCGCCAAAACGGTCGATCATCTCATCTTGGAGCTCTTCCACATCTTCTAGCGAAGAAATGCCGCGGAAGCGCTTATACATTTCTATTTTCTGATGACCATCAGACAGGTAAAAATCAGGAATATAGGCATCAACATCCAGATCAATTTCAATTTTAGCCGGTTTTTCCTCGACGCCATCCAGCTTATCTTTCCGTTCTTCAATCGCTTCTTTAAGCATTTGCGAATACAGATCAAAACCGACAGAGTCGATAAATCCATGCTGTTCGGCTCCAAGCAGATTACCGGCGCCTCTGATTGATAAATCCCGCATGGCAATTTTGAAACCTGAACCGAGCTCCGTAAATTCCTTTATGGCCTGAAGCCGCTTTTCAGCTACTTCCGTTAATACTTTATCTTTTCGATACGTGAAATACGCGTAGGCAACCCGGTTGGAACGGCCAACCCGGCCCCTAAGCTGATAAAGCTGGGACAGACCCATTTTGTCTGCATCATGGACAATCAGCGTGTTGACATTTGGAATATCTACGCCTGTTTCAATGATCGTTGTGCTGACAAGAACATCGGACTCGCCTTCCAGGAAGCTTAACATAACAGATTCTAACTCATTTTCCGTCATTTTCCCATGGGCATATGTTACCCTTGCATCTGGAACTAGCATGGATATTTCCTCGGCTTTTCGTTCTATATCCTCCACCCGGTTATATAGAAAATAGACCTGTCCATCCCTCGCCAGTTCCCTTTCAATTGCTTCACGAACCAATGCACCATTATATTCCATCACATAAGTCTGGACCGGGAATCGGTTCTCAGGCGGCGTCTCTATGACCGATAGGTCCCTGACGCCAAGCATTGACATATGAAGGGTTCTCGGGATTGGCGTTGCTGTCAGGGTAAGGACATCCACATTTGTCTTAAGCTGCTTGATCTTTTCTTTATGTGTTACGCCAAAGCGCTGCTCTTCATCAATAATGAGCAGGCCTAAATCTCTATATTGAATATCCTTTGATAAAATCCGGTGTGTGCCGACAACTACATCAATAGTCCCTGCCTTTAAGCCTTTAAGGGTTTCGGTCTGCTGCTTTTTTGTTCTAAATCGGCTTAAAAGTCCCAATTCGATCGGGTAATCCTGGAATCGTTCTCTCATTGTTTCATAGTGCTGCTGAGCCAGGATGGTTGTCGGAACGAGGATGGCAACCTGTTTTCCATCCGCAATTGCCTTAAAGGCGGCACGGATGGCTACTTCTGTTTTCCCATAGCCCACATCTCCGCATAATAAGCGGTCCATCGGGCGTTCCCTCTCCATATCTTTCTTAATTTCATGGATAGAGCGGATCTGGTCCTCTGTTTCCTGGTAAGGGAAGACCGCTTCAAACTCTCTTTGCATATCCCCATCCGGACTGAAGGCATAGCCTTTTGATGCCTCGCGCTCTGCATATAGCTTGATCAGATCATCCGCAATATCCTGAACAGAGGATTGAACCTTCTTCTTAACCCGCTTCCAGTCGTTTCCGCCCAGCTTATAAATTTTTGGCTCTTTTGCCTCGGAGCCGACATATTTCTGGACAAGATCAATCTGTTCCACTGGCACATACAGCTTATCGCTGCCCTGGTAGCGGATATGGAGATAATCTTTGTGGACCCCGTTAATCTCAAGAGTTTCAATCCCCAAATATTTTCCGATCCCGTGATTAACATGAACGACATAGTCTCCAACCTTCAATTCGGAATAGCTTTTAATTCTTTCTGCATTCGAAAGCTTTTGCCTGCGGGCTTTCTTTTTTGTGCGTTTGTTAAATAGCTCCTCTTCCGTAATAACAGCCAGCTTCTGGCTTGGAAGCTCAAAGCCGGTCTGCAGACTGCCCTCTGTAATTTGGATTTTCCCTGTTAAAATCGGATCATTCTCACTCACAAATGCCGCTTCTATCTCATAGTCCTCAAGCACTCTTTGCAGCTTTTTGATCCTCTCTTCGTCTGGACCCAGGAATACGACTGAATATCTGCCTTTTTTCCATCTGTCCAGCTCGCTTTTCAGCACATGCATCTGTCCATGGAAATTCTGCATCTGTTTGCAGGTGACATTAATGATGTTTTGCGGATTTGTATTCGGTACATGTCTCAGGAACAGCGACATATACGTAATCGGATGCTTGGAACGGTGCAGAAACTCTTTTAAGGTGTGGGAAACCTTGACATCATGAATAATCTGGCCCTCACCTAAAAGGCTTGTATACCACTCGGCCTCTTCCTTATCAAGGGAGTCGTTCATTTCCTGAACACGGCTGATTTCGTCAATGAAAATTAAGCCATTGGCAGGGAGGTAGTCTACTAAACTACTTCCTTCCTCAAAGGCAAACGATAGGTATTTGAAAAGCTGTTCAGGCTTGTTCCCCATTCGAAGCTGTTCTAATTCATAGCCAACATTCTGGGCCAGCTGTGTTTTCGCTTTATCGTCTTTCAGTTTTTTCAGGCTTGACCCCAAACCTTTTTCCAGTTTTTCAATTACTGTCTGGAAGTGCTCTGAATCAAGAGGGATTTCGGTTGCTGGTCCAATCGAAATCTCGTTTAGTTTTTCTTTTGATCTCTGGTCCTCCAAGGAAAAAGTCCGGATCGAATCAACTTCTGTATCAAACAGCTCAATCCTAACCGGATCAGCCTCAGTCAGTGGATAGATATCAATGATTCCGCCCCTGACACTGAATTCTCCCGGTGAAGAAACCATTTCAGAACGGACATAGCCCATCTGGACAAATCTTTTTAATTGATCATCAGTCAATTCATCGCCAATTTTTAAAGACAGCTGGTATTTCTTCCAGTGGCCTGGAGGCGGAAGTATTTTTCGCAGCCCAGCCATCGGGACGATCATGATTCCCGTCTTATGTTTGCTCCAATAATTTAAAGCCTCAATCCGCTGGGCTTTTAACTCCGGGCTTGCAATCCCAATTTCCGCTGCAATCAATTCATTTGCCGGATACAAAAACACTTCAGCTTCTCCTGCCAGATTGACGATATCATCATATAGCTTCTGTGCCTGCAGAAGGTTGTGTGTTACAACAAGCATCGGCCTTCCCGATTGCTCATATATGGAAGACAAAAACAAGGTGCGTGCCGATCCTGATAATCCGGCAAGCATCTGCTCCCTTAGTCCTCCCTCTATGCCAGACAAGATGGAACTTACATCATCCTGCCGGCTAATAATCTCTTTAAGACCTAACATGAAAGCCCCTCCTATAACGAAAAGCGCAAGCGCCTCTATCACCCCCGACACCTCGAGGGGGTAGACGCTGGAGCTAGACAGTTCTCAACGTTCAAAGTTTCCCTTTATCTTTTAAAAGCACAAGCACCTCGACTCCTCAAGGGGACTGGCGCTGGAGCTAAATAGGTTCAAAGTTACAAGGATTTTTATCTTAAAAAGCGCACATGGCGCTCAGGCAGGTTCAACCGCCAAAAAGCAGATGCCATTCCAGGCCCATCGAGCCAGATAATTGACAGTCTGCAAAATTCATTTTAACTATCATTAATCTTACTAAATAAAATATGGATGCAACAAGAATCTATAGAACGGTTTCTATCAAATACAATGATTGCCTCAAAATAGAAATAGAAAAATGCTTTGGATCGTCTCCAAAGCTTGTTAATGAATAATGAAGTCCTGCTGATGATAATCCGGATTGCGTTCCAGTGATTCCTGGCAATCCTCACAGATTGCTTTTACATGCAAATCACCTGATTGATCATAGGAGATCATTTCCTGGCGTTCCTGATCGTTTAGCTTATGGAAGCCAAGCTGCTCTGAATAAACAGAGCTGTTCTCTATTGAACCAATCTTTATTCCGCAATGACGGCAATGATAGTGAATAGCCATGCCTGTCCCTCCCGTTAAACTGTCCATAATTATAGTATGGACTTCGGGCAGGGAACTTATTCATGCATCCGGCTGCCGCCGGCAAAGTTGATATACATTATTCTATGATAAGATTGATAAAATATGAAGATTATTGATTAAAATCGTTCATTACCTGTAAAAATGGTTTTCTGAACCAATCCTCACAGGCATCTGCGCACTTTTTAGCCGTTTCGTCCATAATGGCCTGTTCTTCTTTAGTAAAGCGGCCCAGCACATAGTCAGGCACCTTCATGCCGCTCGGCGGACGGTCGATGCCAACTCGTATTCTGTTAAATTCCTGTGTTCCCAGATGCGCGATTGTAGATTTGATACCATTATGGCCTCCTGCGCTCCCTTTCTGGCGGAGCCGTATCTTGCCTACAGGAAGATCCAGATCATCATAAATGACCACAAATTCATCATCATTAATCTCAAAATAATCCATAACAGCCCGAATGGACTCTCCGGATAAATTCATATATGTAAGAGGTTTAAGCAGAAATACTTTCTCTCCGTTCACATAGCCTGTGCCAAATACTCCTTTCAGCTTGGCCTGATTTAAAGGAATATTCAGCCGGTCCGATAAAACATCAATCACATCAAAGCCAATATTGTGCCTCGTCTTATCATATTGCTTGCCGGGATTCCCTAACCCTACAATTAATTTCATTTTCTCACCCCATATTCGAAAAGCGCAGACGTCTAGTAATTAACCAGGAATGCGCTCTGAACTTTTTCGATTCTCTTTTTCATTATAGTAGAAAGTGTGTTGTTCGATAAGAAGATTCTGTCGGATGGTGTGCCGGATCCGCACTCATTTAATCCCATTTACACCTCTTTCTTATTCTAATACCAAGCAAAAGGGGCTGGACATAATTGCCAAGCCCCTGCAAGAATAGCTTCCCTCGAGCTTATTCTTCACCTGTTTTATCTTCATCTGCTGTTGTTTCTCTGCCTTCTTCATTTTCAGGTGTGCCTGCTTCCTGTTCTTCACCGCTGTTGATTTCTTCTTCCTGTCTTGGAGGAAGGATGGAAGCGATAACCTCGTCATTTTCATTATTGATTTCATAGCCTCGATCGGCCTTGATATCAGCAACTGTTAATGTCTCATTCACCTGCAGATTCGTTACATCCACTTCAACAGAAGATGGAATATTATTCGGTGTGGCTGTGACAGAGACTTCATGCATGGATTGCTGCATAACGCCTCCATCTTTTACTCCTGCCGCATCTCCAGTCAAGATGACCCGTACATCTGCAGTCATTTCCTTATTCATATCCACCGCAAGAAAATCGGCATGGACAATTTCATTTTTAATCGGATTGGATTGGTAGTCACCAAGCATCACTTCATGTTTGCTGCCATCCACATCTAATGAAAACACGCCGTTTCTGCCTACTTCCTTTATCGTTTTAAGAAAATCGGCTTCGCTTAAGTAGATGGATTTGCTTTGCAGTTTTGAACCATACACAACTGCCGGAATATTACCTTCTTTTCGCAGTGAAGTTAAGTTGGAGTTGCGTGAACCCTTTCTTTCTTTTGCTTGCAATACAGCTGTCATAAATACGTCCCCTTCCTCATTTAGAAAAATTTATAAAGTATTGTCTATATAAAAAAATGCCCTAAAATGAGGAAGTCTAAACGTTTTTGTTTTTTCAGGTTTATTATTTTTCAGAAAAAACGCAGACAGGCTTGCTGTACAGCAAGCCTGGATAAGGTATTTAATTACCGATCAATCAAAAAGAGTGCTGACAGATTGCTCTTCATGAACTCGGATGATCGCTTCACCGATTAGCGGTGCAACGGAAAGTTCGACAATCTTGTCTGTTTTCTTCTCTTCTGGAAGAGTGATTGAGTTTGTCACAACCAATTCTTTGATTGTTGAGTTTTCAATTCGTTCGATGGCAGGTCCAGATAAAACCGGGTGCGTACAGCATGCATAGACTTCTGATGCACCGTTTTCAATCAGGGCATTTGCTGCTAATGTAATGGTTCCGGCAGTATCAATGATATCGTCGATTAAGATGGCAGTTTTTCCATCGATGTTCCCCACAATGTTCATGACTTCAGCCACATTTGGCCTTGGACGGCGCTTGTCAATGATGGCAATCGGTGCTTTTAAGCGGTCAGCCATTTTACGCGCACGTGTTACACCGCCGTGGTCTGGAGACACGATTACGATGTCGCCATCCATGATTTTGTTCTTAAAGTAATCAGAAAGGATTGGCACACCCATTAAATGATCGATAGGAATATCGAAGAACCCTTGAATTTGCGGCGCATGCAGGTCAAGTGTAATCACGCGGGTTGCACCAGCTGTTTCCAAAAGGTTTGCTGCTAGCTTAGCTGTAATCGGCTCACGCGCTCTGGCTTTGCGGTCCTGGCGGGCATAGCCATAGTAAGGCATTACGATGTTGATCGTTTTGGCAGATGCACGCTTAAGAGCATCGATCATGATCAAAAGCTCCATTAAATGCTCATTAACAGGAGAGCTTGTAGACTGGATCACATATACATCGCATCCGCGGATGCTTTCTTCAATGTTAATTTGGATTTCGCCGTCGCTGAAGCGCGTCACGGAACATTTACCAAGCTCCACACCAATCACATTGGCGATTTCTGCAGCTAGCTTGCGGTTTGAATTTAAACTGAACACCTTTAAGTTTGGATCTAAATACTGGTTTGACATTTTGGGCCTCCATCGATTTATTTCTTACATATAGAAAGTTCGGTTTATTTCTTAATGTTTAATTTTTGCGTGTAGTTTTCCTTGTTCACCTGGCGAGCACGGGCAATGGATAGGGCTTCTCCCGGCACATCTTCTGTAATCGTCGATCCTGCTGCCACATATGCACCTTCTCCAATCGTTACCGGTGCAACGAGATTGGAGTTGCACCCAACGAATACACCATCTTCGATTTTGGTCAGGTACTTATTTTTGCCGTCATAATTGACAGTGATTGAGCCGCAGCCCAGGTTAACATCCTTGCCTACTTCTGCATCGCCAATATAGCTCAGATGAGAGGCTTTGCTTCCTTTTCCGAAAACAGATTTCTTCACTTCTACAAAGTTGCCGATTTTCACTTCATCATGAATATCTGATTGCGGACGAATGTGAGCAAACGGCCCAATATTCACTTGTGAACCAATATGGCTGTCATGTGCAGCAGACTGGCGGATCACTGTGCCTTCCCCAATATGGCAATCAGAAATCTCTGTTTGAGGTCCGATCACACATTCGGAACCGATGACTGTATTGCCGGAAATGATTGTTCCAGGGTAAAGAACTGTATCAGACCCAATTTTCACATCCGCACCAATATACGTGTTGGACGGATCGATAATGGTAACGCCATTTCGCATATGTTCTTCATTAATCCGCTGTTTCATGAAGGATTCGGCCTGTGATAAGGCTACCCGGTCATTGACACCCAGGGTTTCCCCAAAATCAGCCGTCTGGTAAGCCGTAACGACTTCACCTTCATTTTTCAGGATCTCAATCACATCCGGAAGGTAATATTCACCCTGCACATTATCATTTGTAACTTTGTTTAATGCTTCAAACAAGGCCTTATTATCAAAGCAATAGGTCCCAGTATTGATTTCTTTTATCTTTCGTTCTTCCTCGGAAGCGTCTTTCTGTTCAACGATTTTTTCAACCATCCCCATGTCATTTCGGATCACTCGTCCATATCCGAATGGATTTTCCGCATGGGCTGTTAAAATAGTCGCTTTGGCAGATAGCTCTTCATGATGCTTGAAAAGCGCTTCCATTGTTTCATGTTTGATGAGCGGTGTATCTCCGCAGACTACGAGCGTCACGCCCTCTTTGCCTTCAAGCATATCGCGAGCCTGCATAACGGCATGAGCGGTGCCCAGCTGCTCTTCCTGAAGAGCATATTTGCTGCTTGAGCCAAGCTGCTGCTCCACCATTTCCGCTCCATGTCCAGTAATGGTGACAATTTCTTTTATGTTAAGCTTTGTAACTTGATCAACAACATGTTGAACCATCGGTTTGCCGCAAACAGGGTGAAGGACTTTGTAAAGCTTTGACTTCATTCTTGTCCCCTGGCCTGCGGCTAAAATGACCGCGTATCGATTAGACATTGACAGGCCTCCAATTTAACCTTTTTATCCATAACGAATATATCTTAAATGGGCTCTTATTTCAAGAAATGATGACAAAGTACATATATTTGTCATTACCATTAACGGTATTTTCTGAAGAAATGGTTTAATATTTTCACAGACAGGGTAATGAACAAGATAGAAAAAAAGCCCTGAGCACCGCCTGTAGCAGGGGGTCTCAGAGCTTGAATTCTTCACAGCTAAAATAAAAAAGAGCCTTACTTATGTAGCAGGCCCTTGTTGATATATTTTCTTAGGAAGCACCGGCTTCTTCAAATTCCACTTCTAATTCACCTAAACGGTGGTACTCGGCTAATACAGCCTCCTGGATTTTACCGCGCGTTCCTGAATTGATCGGGTGCGCGATATCTCTAAACTCCCCATCCGGAGTACGTTTGCTCGGCATAGCTACAAATAAGCCATTATTCCCATCGATCACACGGATATCATGAACAACAAATTCATGATCCAGCGTAATAGATGCGATTGCCCTCATTCGTCCATCCGTGTTAACGCGGCGTAATCTTACGTCTGTCACTTCCATTCTGTTCACCACCTTTTCGAGAAGATATAATCCTAATTGTATAAATTCAACATATTTCCTGAATCTCCTTCTTAGATAAAAAATATTTTTTGAATATTTTGTTCAAAGTAAAACATTGTCTGTTAAAGCACTTTTCTGTAATAAAAAACGCCCGTTCATATGAACGGGCGAAATAAACGCGGTTATTTATTTTACGAGGGCCACTACTTCAATTTCAACCAATGCATCCTTTGGCAGTCGTGCCACTTCCACACAGGAGCGCGCAGGCTTGTGTGTGCTGAAATATTCCCCATACACTTCATTGATGGCTGCAAACTCGTTCATGTCCTTGATAAATACCGTTGCCTTTACCACGGTATCTAATGACGCGCCCGCTTCTTCAAGCACTGCCTGAAGGTTTTTAAATACCTGATGCGTCTGTTCTTTTACATCCCCATCAACCATAACGCCTTCTGCCGTAAGCGGAATTTGTCCTGAGCTATAGAATAGGTTATTTACAGTAATCCCCTGAGAATATGGCCCAATTGCTGCCGGCGCGTGATTCGTTTGAATGACTTTCATGAATTCTCCCCCTAAAAAATATGATTATTTTTTAAAATAGTTGCCTTCACTTACATTGATTTTCTTTTCCCTCACGTCAACATCGGATAGACGCACAAGAGAAAGGTACTCATCAACCAGCCGTTCTTCTGCTTTTTCTGCCTCGACCAGGACAGCAATGCCAGCGAGGTTTGCTTTGAATTCTTCCAGCATGCTGACCATGCCATTAACCGTTCCCCCAGCTTTCATAAAATCGTCAATGATTAAGACATTGGATCCCTCTGCCAGGCTTCTTTTTGAAAGAACCATGGTCTGAATCCTTTTGGCGGAACCTGACACATAGTTAATGCTTACCGTGGATCCTTCTGTCACTTTGCTGTCCCGTCTTACGATGACAACAGGCACATTGAGATAATTAGCTGCAGCATATGCAAGCGGAATCCCTTTTGTAGCTACCGTCATGACCACATCAACAGGCTTATCTGCAAAGGCTGAGGCAAAAAGCCTTCCTGCACGCTGTACAACTAAAGGATCTCCAAGAATGTCTGTCATATAAAGATAGCCGCCGGGAAGAAGCCTTTCCGGACTGGCAATTAAGCTGCAGAGCTCATCTACAAATGGCCGGGCTTCATCATCGGTTACTTTAACATGAAACTTTACGCCGCCTGCTGCTCCAGAAACGGTTTGCAGCGTGCCTATTCCTCTTTGCTCAAATGTTTCTTTGATGATTGTGAGATCTTCACTGATCGAAGACTTGGCAGAACCATACCTTTCTGAAAAGAAAGTTAAGGATACCAGCTGACGCGGATGGTTCAATAAATAATTGGTCATATCTATCAACCGTTCGCTTCTGCGAAATTTCATTGTGGAACCCCCATTTAAATCCGAATATTTTAACGATAATATACCATTAATATACGGATTTAATCAAGCTTATGTCTTTCTCCGAGCATTCTGACCGCAAAAACCTGGTCGCAAAACCCTCTAAGGCCATTATAAATCCGATGCATTCTTGAATCATGATGCACAAGCCCAAAGACGGTCGGTCCGCTGCCGCTCATCAGAACAGCATCCGCTCCAAATCGTTTCATCTGGTCTTTTATTTGCAGCACCTCGGGATGCATATTTAGTGTTACATCCTCCAGAACATTCCCCATGTTCCGGCAGACATCATAGTAGCTGCCCGTATTTATCGCTTCGATCATTCCCGCAGTATTCGGATGCTGTACCTGCTCTACATCCAGTCTTCTATAAACATCAGCAGTCGATACGCCGATGAACGGCTTAGCCAGTATGACCCAGCAGGTTGGAGGGGCAGGAAGCTCCTGAATTTTTTCTCCTCTTCCTGTAGCTAATGCAGTTCCTCCGTATACACAAAAAGAAACATCTGAACCGATTTCCGTACCGATTTCGGCAAGCTCATTCAATGAAAGCCCCAAATCCCACAGCTTGTTAAGGCCTCTTAGAGCTGCTGCTGCATCACTGCTGCCTCCAGCAAGTCCCGCAGCAACCGGAATCGCTTTTTCTATTGTAATGGACACACCTTTTTTCACTTGAAACCGTTCCTTAAGAAGGTGTGCAGCCTGATAAGCCAAATTCCGCTGATCATCCGGAACAAAACGGTTATGAGAGATAATCTTTATCTCGTCCTTATCTAAAAGTGTTAATTCCAGGCGGTCTGCCAAATCAATCGTTGTCATTATCATTTCCACTTCATGATAGCCATCTTCCCGTTTATGCAAAACATCTAATGACAAATTGATCTTAGCAGGCGCCTTAACCATGACCTTCAACATTTCCACCTACTTCTTTCCTATAAATCGGACTCCTGTCCAGCTCCACAAGCGAGGCACTTTGGCCCTGCCGGCTCATTCTGAAGGGAAAGCCATACCATCATTCAGTATTGACTTTATTTTAACCGGAAATAAGCGGCAGCATTGTGCTTTTCTTCTAGAGCGTCTCCATTTTTTGTCCTATTTTACCACAAAATAAACATAAAAGCTCAGGTGGCCTGGAATAGAAGTTATCACTATTTGACAAACAGAAAAGCCGAAGCATAAGCTTCGGCTGACGCAGTGCATATTAATGCTTAAACATAATCTGTGCGAATGCTATTTGTTAAGAAGGTTCTGCTGCGCAATTTCGATAGCCCGCTTAACCATATTGCCGGCATCTTTGGCACGGATGCCGCCCCAGCCTTCTTTTTGGACCACATCATAAAAGCCAAGCTCTTTCGCAATTTCTTCTTTTAAACCATCTGACATAACGCCCCGTCTTCTGCCCAACATTAACATCCCCTTTCGCACTGCGGTATGTATAGTATGTGAAAGGAGCCTTACATTCATTAAGAAAAGCGCAAGCGACTTCGGAACAAGCCAATACCGCTTGTTCGTGTGAAGAGTATCAAAGGATGCCCATCCATAGTGCTCACCCCCGAAACCTCGATAGGGTGGGCTGCTTACGCTAGGCAGCTCTGAAAAAAGGCAAACAAAAAGCAGTAAACAATTTGTTCACCGCCCGCTGTCATATATATTAGCTTAAAGCAACCTGTCCTGATGTGTCTTCATAGAATGTAATTTGAACCGTTTCTGTTAAAACATCTGCATAGCTGTAAGATACCCGTTCAAATGCATTTTCATCCTGATCTAACTCAATCACAAATACTGAAGGATACGTTTCTGCCAGAACTCCTGAGCGTTCAATGGTCTTTCTGCGCCCGCCATTTGCTTTTAGCAGGAGCCTTTTCCCAAGATTTGAATCAAGAGCTTTTTTAATATCTGATAATGTTTTTGCCATTCGGTCCACCTCACTATGTTAAGTATATCACACTGACACAATACTGTCAAACAAAAATATAAATTATAACAGTGTTTAAAAATAAATGTCAATATGTTTTGTTCTACTTTTTCTTCTAATTTTCAACAATTTTAGGATTGCCTTAAATGGCAAAGATTATGTATAGTTTTTGAAAGCCTTATAAGACTGCACTTCATTACCTGGGAAATAGTCGAAATTCACCCGCGCGAAATTGCTCGAAAAATGCTTAATAAATTCTTATTTTCCGGAAAAGCATAAAAAAACAAGCCGCTATATATCGCAAACGGCCTGCTGATTAGGATTCGTATAAATCATCGTCATTGTAAGGCATTCCTGTTCTCAGTACTCCCCGGGTTTCGATTCCTCCGAGTCCCTTTTCACCTGTTAATGTATTTCTTAAGATATCCCATAAGTTGATTCTTTCCATAAATGGTGTAAGGCTGACTTTCGCAACAATGTATACGGGGTCAAGGGCATGGATATTCACCCTGGAAGGAGAACTGGCGAAGTTGGCGCCTGCATGGATCAGCGATTCGAAATGGGACTGGCATGCTCCGGCAAAAATGACAAGCTGATCAAGGTGCGGTATTTTTTTGCGTGCTTCCCTCACCGTCTGCACAAACTCCCTGGAGTGCCTGTAAGCATTGATATCCGACTTCTTCCCCTTTGCCTTTGAATAGGCATCATGCCCTGTTACAACCAGGATATCAGGCCTGTAATGATCGATGAGCTGTCCGATTTTCATCGGCATTTCCTTTTCATTGCAATGGATTCCTGTTACGGGTATGCCTATTTTTTCATAGACACTTAAGCATTTCTTTAAATAAGATGGATCACCATCCAGGTGAAGCACCCTGCCTGGTATCTGAAAATAGTTAAGCGTCTTGCTGTAGCCGTCAGTTACCTCATACTCCTGCTTCTCCCTCAAAAGAGCGAGGTCTTGCCTGAATAGCTGGAAAGACTGTTCCTCAAGCGACCTATACTCCTGCTCAAACTTCATCCGCTGCGCCCGGTTAATGACGATTAAATCCTCACAGGGAGCATCCGCAACGAGACGAATATCCTCTCCGAATAATACAGCCATTTTTTTGCCGCCCTGGTCTTTAATATCAATCACGCGGAATAAAATATCACAGTGATACGAAATTCTTCCGACGATATCCATCGTATTTATAGTCAATGTCGTCACTCCAATTGCCCGAGGGTAAACGCGGGCTGCTTCTGGTCTCTTGTTTGTGATTTATTATTTATGTCATAAATTATGCATTCGTCTATAAACATGTGCGTAGAATTAGAAAAGCGGAAAAGCCTTGCCCCCCGACTTCCCGAGGGGGCAGGTGCCCTCCTAAAAGCTATGCTTTTAGTCGTGCGATAATGAAGCTGACGAGGTGTTCCTTGTGGTGCTGGCCCGTTATCGACGTTCAAAATTTGAGGCAAAAAAAAAGCCCGCTGTTCTCAGCAGGGCTTGCCTTTTTTACGAAAAATGCGGCAGCAGGGCATCGCTCAATCGGGCAAATTCTTCGATGGATAGAGTTTCCCCTCTTCTGCCCGGCTCGACATTGGCTTGTTCGAGAGCGGAGAGAATCTGTTCCTTCTTTTGTTTTCCTCCAGGGAGCTGGCTTGTTAAATTATTCAGCAGAGTCTTGCGTCTTTGTGCAAAGCTTGCTTTTGTCACCTGGAAAAAGAAGGATTCGCTTTTCACCGCCACTGCAGGCTCTCTGCGCTTTGTCAGTTTAATGACCGCTGAATCCACATTCGGCTGCGGCACAAAGACCGTCTTCGGCACGATCATGGCCGTTTCAGCCTCTGTATAGTACTGGACAGCGATGGAGAGTGAGCCGTACTCTTTCGTTCCAGGACGGGCTGAAATTCTGTCCGCTACCTCTTTCTGGAGCATACAGACGATTCCTCTGATCGGAAGCTTATCCTCGAGCAATTTCATGATAATCGGCGTTGTAACATAATACGGAAGGTTGGCGACAACCATAATATCGTCAAAGCCTTCAAACTCCCGTTCAATCGCTGTCTTAACATCTGCTTTCAATACGTCTTCATTGATGATGGATACATGGGGATACGGCGATAAAGTTTCCTCTAAAATGGGAAGCAGCCGCTGGTCAATTTCAAAAGCAAGCACCCTTTTGCTTCTCCGGGCCAGCTGTTCAGTCAACGCCCCAATTCCGGGGCCAATTTCAATGGCGCCCGACTCGACCGTTAAATCTGCATGATCGACAATTCTCCGGAGAATATTCGTATCGATCAAAAAGTTCTGTCCCAGGCTTTTCTTAAAAGAAAATCCGTATTTATCCAAAATCGCCCGTGTTCTGGCTGGCGTTGCAATATCTTTATGCATTTTGTTCCTCCTTGCGAATAGCTTCGATTGCCTCAGCAAAGTCTTTCTGGCTGATCTGAAACATCATTAAGCGCTTATGAAGCTGCTTGCCGTTTGTGTAGCCGATTTTGAGAAGTCTGCCCAGCTTTTCTCTTCTTTCCTTGGCTCCCTCTCCGCCAATCAGGCCTGCCGTTACCAGGTCTTCCTGGGTAATGGTTTCCTCATAGGTTTCCTGCATAACTTGGGCGTCCTTTAGTGCCTGGCGGATCATTTCAGGCGATGCATGCTCAACGCCAACTCCTCTGCCATGCTTATGAAGAGCATCCGCTTTTTCTATAAAGGCATGCTTGCAGCCGGGTACATCATTGGTGATCGTATTCCGGATTTTTTGTCCGGGAAAGTCCGGGTCTGTGAATACGATTACCCCTCTGGTCTTCTGGGCAAGCTTTATTTTTTCAATGGTTTCCTGATTAATGGCAGATCCATTGGTTTCGATTGTATCGGCATCCAGGGCTCTTTTGATCGCCGCTGTATCATCCTTGCCTTCTACAACAATAATTTCTTTGATCTTCATGTTTCCTCCTAAGAAAAGCGCAAGCAGCCCACCCTAAGCCCCCTCGAGGGAGCAGGCTGCTTGCGCTAGACAATTATCGATGTTCAAAATTATATAACTTCTCTTTCCGCGAGAAAATATAAAAAAATTGAAAAAAACTTGAAACATTTCTGTAATGTAATTCGTCTAATTAGATGTAAGAAGAATATATTAATAAAGAATAGTTCTTATTATATATGATGCAGCTGGAAAATGAAAAAATGTTAATTATTAACCTTCTCTGCAATAAAATAAAAAATACAGGGGAAAGCCCCTGTATCACAAAAATTAGTTCAGTATTTTAATCTTTACGGTTTTTCTTCCCCATTTGTAAGCTTCTGATTTGGAAGAGAAGAATACATCGATTTTGTTTCCTTTAATAGCACCGCCCGTATCAGCTGCAACGGCATAGCCATAGCCTTCAACATAGACCTTCGTTCCAAGTGGAATGACACTTGGATCAACAGCTATTACCTTAGCACCCGGATTGGCACGCAAATCCAAGCCAGTAGCGGTTTTGCCTGAGCATCCGCTGCAATTGGCCGTATAGGCAGTTGACGATACATATATTTCTTTTCCGCTTGCCTTGCTGCTTGTTCCACGGGAAACGACCTGTGTTGCTGCAGCCACCTTTGTTCCGACAGCAACGACTTTATCCTGCTTCTCTTTCACTTGCTTTTCACTGATCAGCTTTCTGGAAACTTCCTTGCCATTCTCCAGGACGACTTCAAATTCTTTCGCCTTTAGGCCTTCTTTTCCAGCATTCATCACCTTTTCAGTGCCTTTAGCCAAGCTATTATCTTTTTTTGTCACAACTGCGAAATTAATTGGTTCTTCCACTACATCGGTGACTTTTTCAACTCGAATGACTTTTATATTGTCATTGGCTTTGACTGTCTCTTCCAACTTTGGTTCAACACGGTCTAAATCATTGATCTTGATTCCCTGCTGTGATAAAAAGTCAGCGACCGTAGTCGAAGTTGACCAAACCTGCTTCTCTTTACCGCCATTATTAAGCGTTAAAGCGAATGCTTTCTCTACTTGAATTTCAAGGTTGCTTTTAATTTTATCCTCTGGTTTTGGCTGAACCTTATCATGTTCAGTCAGAGTAATATTCTGTTCTTTTAAAACGTCCCCGACCGTCTTTGCAGCCGTCCAAATCGTTTTCTTCTCGTTATCTGTTACAACTTTCACCTGTTTAGCCGGTTCATAGACAATTTCTGTATTGTCCTTAACCTCTGTGTTTACCGAGGGAAACACATAATCTTCTGAGCGAAGTGAAATATCTAGATCATCGAATATATCTTGAATCGTTGATGCATGCGTTTTGATGACTTTCTCTTGGCCACCTATCGTCAGTGCTACTGTTTTCTTTGTCGTTTCATATGCAATGAAACCGCAGGCAGCAGCAAAGACTACTAAACTAGCAGAAAAAATGGCCAATTTCTTTTTACTCAAAGACTTGGATAACAGGTTTTTCATGTTTTGAATCACGATGAAAAACGCCTCCTTTTCTCTCGGAGTGATTATATAGAGTATCTTGCCGACTGTCAACTCTTTCAATTTTCCAGCTTCCGAAAGGCTGGCGGAATGCAGGCATCGGGCTAGGATTGCCTGTATCCATAGAACTGCACTCTATCTCTATGTATGAAAGACAGCTCCTCTCTATGCATGCCTTCTTGCAAGTGCCCCGTTTTCGATGATGCTTGCCTTGGATTTATACATTTCCACACTCATGTGAAAAATCCTTCTTTTTTTGATTTAGGGATTTTTACGTCTTTTTGGTAATCCCTTATTTTCTGCCGACCAGGCGTTCAGCAATCGGGAGTGCTTCCGGAAGTTCCTCAAGCCTTTAGACTGCCGGTTCTTTATCTGTTACGCTCCTCAACTAGCAGCAAACGCCCTCCGCTCGATCAGCAGGGGTACTAAAACAGCACCTTTTTCTAGTAAATGGCAAGCTCTCTCGTAAACGTATTTCCTATTATGCAAAAAAACCAGGAGAAAGGAAAGAGAGACTTATCGACATGGTTATCCTATGAGAGGAAGGAGACATGTAGAACTTTTTAGAATCAGAAAAAATTTGGACAAGCTCCCACAGGTTTCGACAAAAAGAGATATCAGTTTATGCCGAATAATTTTTTTGCATTTTCCGTGGTTGCTTGTGCAACTTCTTCTACCGAAAGTCCTTTTATTTCAGCTATCTGCTCTGCAACTAGTTTGACATAGCTAGGTTCATTCCGTTTTCCTCTGAATGGATGAGGGGTAAGATATGGGCAGTCTGTTTCAATCAATAGCTTTTCAAGCGGAATAACATCGGCCACTTCTTTTGGCTTTTTTGCATTCTTGAATGTCACCGGACCGCCAAGGGAAATATAAAAATTCATATCCACACACTCTTTGGCAATTTCAGGACTGCCGCTAAAGCAATGCATGATTCCGCCTACTTCTCCCGCTCCTTCTTCCTTAAGGATTTCGACTATATCGGCTGTGGCATCACGGTTATGGATAACGATTGGAAGCTTGACTTTTTTCGCCAGACGGATTTGCTTTCGGAAGACTTCCTGCTGAATACCCTTTGGAGACTTGTCCCAATAATAATCCAAGCCCATTTCTCCCAGTGCAACCACTTTTGGATGGCCGGAAAGCTCTTCGATCCACTGAAGATCGTCCTCTGTCATATCGATGGCATCAACCGGATGCCATCCCACACTGGCGTAAATGAAATCGTATTTCTCAGTCAGCTCCATCGCTTTTTCAATCGTTGGACGGTCAAAACCAACGACCACGATGTTGGAAATTCCTTCACTAAGTGCCCGGTCAATGACCTCTTGTAAATCTTCGTTATATTGTTCGGCATTAAGGTGTGCGTGTGTGTCGAAAAACATCAAAAAACTCCTTTTTGTTCATATTATTTTTCTATTACTATTATGTCAGGGATGTAACAAAAATAATGTGCTGGCAGAATGGTTGAAATTGAATAAACTCACCAGAAATTACTTTTCAAAAATAATTTTTTTCCCAAAATAAAAAACATAGAAATGCTCACGGTATACGCTTAACACTTCTATGTTTTTTGTTTAACAGGAGAAATAAATAATATTATTTTACCCGTGCACCCAATGGAAGAGATTCAGCGATTGTAGCAAGGGAAAGTTCGCCGTCTTTTCCACCTGCTAAAATCATTCCTTCTGAAAGCTCGCCGCGAAGTTTCACAGGCTTCAAATTTGTGACGCAGATGACTTTTCTGCCGACCAGGTCTTCCGGCTTATAGAATTTGGCAATTCCGGAAACGACCTGGCGCTTTTCATAGCCAAGATCCAGCTGTAATTTTAAGAGCTTATCAGCTTTTTTCACCGGTTCAGCCTCAATGACCTGAGCCACTCTTAAATCGACCTTCATAAAGTCATCGATTGAGATTTCCTCACTATCCGGTTTTTCCTCTGCTTTTGCTTCCGGCTTTGCTTCTTCTTTAGGAGCTGATCCCTGCATTTTGGTTTTAATGAAGTCAACTTCTTCATTAATATCCAGGCGAGGGAAAATTGGTTCTCCCTTTAATACCTTTGTGCCTTCTGGAATCAGGCCAAATGTCTCAAGGCTTTCCCAGGATGTTAATGCTTCTTCGTTTACATTCAGCTGTGTGAAGATTTCTTTTGGCGTACGTGTCAGGAATGGCTGCAGAAGCACCGCGATTCTTCGCAGGGATTCCGCCAGATGAGCCATCACACTCGCCAGCTCTTCCCTTTTCTCTTCCTCTTTGGCAAGAGCCCAAGGCTGCGTTTCATCTATATATTTATTCGTTCTGCTGACAAGCTGCCAGACTGCAGATAGGGCAACAGAGAACTCCATTTTTTCCATAGCTTCCTCATACTTAGAAACCGTCTCACGGTTCATTTGCATCAGCTGCTGGTCAAACTCTCCTTCTGAATCTTTATATGCCGGAATAACACCGTCAAAATATTTATTAACCATCGCAATCGTACGGTTTAAAAGGTTTCCTAAATCGTTGGCAAGATCAAAGTTGATTCTTTCCACAAAACCTTCTGGCGTAAACACTCCGTCTGCGCCGAATGGCACTTCGCGAAGCAGGTAATAGCGCAGTGCATCAAGACCATAACGGTCGATAAGGGTAACAGGATCCACTACATTTCCTTTTGATTTGGACATTTTGCCGTCCTTCATCAAAAGCCAGCCATGTGCAAACACCTTTTTAGGAAGAGGCAGATCTAATGCCATCAGCATGATTGGCCAGTAAATCGTATGGAAGCGCACAATTTCTTTTCCAACCAGGTGAACATCTGCAGGCCAATAGTTCAGATACTTGGAATCATCATCGGTTCCATAGCCAAGCGCAGTGATGTAATTCGACAGTGCATCAATCCATACATACACAACATGCTTTGGATTATTCGGCACTTTTACTCCCCAGTCAAAAGTTGTCCTGGATACCGCCAAATCCTCAAGGCCCGGTTTAATGAAGTTATTGATCATTTCATTCTTGCGGGACTCAGGCTGTATGAAAGATGGATTTTCTTCATAATACTGCAGAAGTCTGTCTGCGTATTTGCTTACCTTAAAGAAATAGGATTCTTCTTTTACTTTATGAACGGGACGTCCGCAGTCAGGGCAGTTTCCGTCTACAAGCTGGCGTTCTGTGTAATAAGACTCACATGGTGTACAGTACCAGCCTTCATATTCGCCTAGGTAGATATCGCCCTGTTCTACAAGCTGAGCGAAGATTTTTTCTACGATCTGCTTATGTCTGTCCTGAGTTGTGCGGATAAAGTCATCATAGGAAATATCGAGTTTCTTCCAGAGATCCTGGATGCCGGCGACAATTTCATCTACGTACTGCTGCGGTGTTACCCCTTTTTCTTCCGCCTTCTCCTGAATCTTCTGTCCATGTTCATCCGTTCCTGTCAGGTACATAACGTCAAAGCCGCGCATGCGCTTGTAGCGCGCCATTGCATCACCGGCAACAGTTGTATAGGCATGCCCTATATGTAAATTTCCGCTAGGATAATAAATTGGAGTGGTTAAATAAAACGTCTTTAATTTGTCCTCCACAAGATTCCCTCCCTCATTTTAAAAGCGCAAGCGCCTTGCCCACCCCCGACAAGCACAAGACGAGCCTCACGGAAAGGCGTTCTTTGCCTTTTTGGGAGGATTGGCTTGTGACCTCGAGGGGGTGGGCGCTGGAGCTAGATAGTTATCGAAGTCTAAAGTTATACTTTCTTAAATTTTAAAAAATCCCGCCCAATTTGGACGAGAGTATTAATCAGAAAATCGTGCCGTTATTGGGCCTGCTATATCAATATTTTACAAGAAGTTATATTCGTCAGCATAACCTCTTATACCATCAAAATATACCTAAAAACTTGAAATTGTGCAACCAATAGGCAGAAAGGAATGGCAGAATTCTTCTTAAATTTAATTTTTTTATTTTCTATCCTTAAAAAAGGAAATTAACTTACGAATATTATTATAGTAAAAGTATAATTATTGTAGAATTTTGTCGAAATGTCGAAAATAGTCATATCGCTATTTTTTGAATGGTTCTTTCCCTCTTCTTAATTAAACCTTCTTTATTTCTTAAAAAACGTTGTCATATCAACACTTCAAGTTATATCCTAAAATTTTCTATTTGAATTCAAAATAAAGTAATTGACGTATATGGGAATGGCTGGTATTATAAATGTAATAAAGATTTTGTCGAATAATGACGAAACAACATAGATAAAGAAAAATATTATTGGAGATTTGAGAGGAGACTTTTATTATGAAATCCACAGGTATTGTTCGTAAAGTTGATGAGCTTGGCCGCGTAGTTATCCCTATTGAATTAAGACGTACACTTGGAATTGCTGAAAAGGACGCTTTGGAAATCTACGTAGATGACGAAAGAATCATCCTTAAAAAGTACAAGCCAAACATGACTTGCCAAGTTACTGGGGAAGTATCTGATGAAAATATCTCTTTAGCTAACGGCAAATTAATTCTAAGCCGTGACGGTGCAGAACAGCTGTTAAAAGAAATTCAAAACACTTTTGAATTAGCAAAATAATAATGAAGAAAAGCTTCTCACGCGTGTGAGAAGCTTTTTTTATTCCTCAATATGATAAGCATGATAAACATCCCGCTTATTTAATCCCCGATCTTTTGCCGTTTGCTTAATGGCTTCTTTGCTCGAGAGTCCAGTTTCTTCTATATAATGTCTAACATGATCTTCAACCGAAAGATTCTCCCACCAGGCTGTTTCTTCATCCTGCACAGCTTCGGAAGTTCCTTCAATAATAATCACAAATTCTCCTCTTACCTCGCCGTTTGAGGCCCATTCCATTGCTTCTGCTACAGTCCCCCGGATAAATTCTTCATATTTCTTCGTCAGTTCGCGGCATAACGCGATATTCCTGTTCCCCATAATATCCGACATCAGCGAGAGGGTTTCCTTCAGGCGGTGGGGAGCTTCATATAAAATAATGGTTGCTTTCAGCTTCGAGAGACTCTCCAGCTCCTGTTTCTTAAATTTCTTCTGTCTGTTCAGGAAACCGTAGAAATAAAAGGGCTGTGTATCAATGCCGGAAGCAATCAGGCCGGTTAATGCAGCATTCGCACCAGGAAGGGGCACCACTGTCAGCTTTTCTTCAGCAGCCGCCACTACAAGATCAAAGCCCGGGTCTGAAATCGCAGGCATTCCCGCATCACTGACAAGGGCAATCTTTGCGCCATTGGCCACTTTATCAAGCAGCTTCTGCCCGCTTGCCTCCTTATTATGTTCGTGATAGCTGATGATGGGTGTTGCAATATCAAAATGATTGCAGAGCTTCTTCGTATTGCGCGTATCCTCGGCCGCAATAAAGTCAGCTTCTTTCAGAATCCTAACTGCTCTGAAGCTCATGTCTTCCAGATTGCCGATCGGAGTCGGGACTAAATAAAGGATTCCTTTTGTTTCTTCATGTTCAAAGCTTTTTTGCTGCCACATATGTACCACCAGTCTCTTTCATTAAAAACTCTTCTTTCTTTTTCCGGGGCCATTGCTTAAATTCATATTCGGCTCTCATCGCTTCGCCCTTTTCAGAAAAGGATCGGGAGAAGACCAGGTCCACCGGCCCTCTGCCTCTTGTATACTTCGCCCCTTTTCCTTCATTATGGGCCTTCACCCGTTTTTCAAGATCATTGGTGTAGCCCGCGTACAAGCTGCCATCACGGCAATGGAGAACGTAAAAATAATGGCTATTCACCATATAAAATCTCTCTCATTTCAGATGTGTATTCATTTTCTTCATTATATACAAATAAAGGAGGCAGGATTTTCAGGTCCGGATTGCCATTTTTCACTGCCTCAATCAGCAGTGTATTCGCTTCTTTTCCGGCCTTTGGATAGACGAATTGCACCCTTTTCGGCTCAAGCTTATACTTGCGCATGAGCGTCACAATGTCCAGGAACCTTCCCGGCCTGTGTACAAATGCCACCTTGCCGCCCTGTCTCGCAAGCCCGCTTGACGCTTTAATCGCATCCTCCAATGTACAGAGTATTTCATGGCGGGCAATCGCCAAATGTTCATTCACATTGATTTCCTCCCGGGAAGGAGTAGGAAAATAGGGCGGGTTGCAGGTGACAACATCAAATTTTCCATATCCTAAAACCTGATGTATTTCTTTAATATCTCCGTGAATCATCTTAATCCGGTCTTGAAGCTTATTGTATTCAATGCTTCTGACCGCCATATCATGCAAACGCTCCTGAATTTCAACGCCTGTAAGGGCCCCCTTTGTTCTTGTGCTTAAAAATAGCGGGATCACGCCATTTCCGCTGCACAAATCAATGAGATTGCCTTTTTGAATCGGCACATATACAAACCGGGCCAGCAGGACAGCATCCAGTGAAAAGGAAAAAACGGCCGGGCTTTGAATAATTCTCATATCTTCAGCCAGCAAATAGTCCAGCCGCTCCCCTTCTTTTAAAAAATCCATTCTTGATCCTCCATGCTTCTCTGATTCTTTGCTTCTATGGAAAAATAGCCTTCCTATCATCAGGAAGGCTAAAATTTACTTCTTATTTAGGAAAGACAAGCAAAACAGACAGTCTCCCTCTTTTCGAGGGCTGCCGAAATGGAGATTGCAAATGTGAAAGCCTTCCTGATAAAGGCGGGCAAGGTTATCATAGCCTTCGCCAATATCAATCACCTTATCATCATCTGCAGCATCGGCAGATTGTTCTGATTTGCCTTTTTTCGCAGATGTGCTTTCCTTTTCCGCAGATATGTCTAAATGGCGTCTTAAATGTTCGTTTTCCAGCTTCAAAGAGTTATTCTCTTCAAGTATTTCTGCCAAATGCTGCTTTAACTCACCAAGCTGCTGATATAACTCTCCAATTTGGGTTTCCATATTACTCACTGAGTCAAAGATTTCTTTTTTATCCACGACTTCCACCTCTTAATCTGTGGACTGAACTGATACAGCACCTTGTTTTAAAATTTCATCCAATGTATATTCGAGGACGCGCTCTGCTTCTTTCACATCAACCTGCAGAACACGCTCCAATATATTCAAGCCTACCACTTTTCCAGCTCCATCAGGGGTCTGAATCCATTCCCCAAGGTCCGGGAGCTGTTCTTTTGCTGCTTCGTACTCATCATTCTCATACTTCAGGCAGCACATTAAGCGTCCGCACAAACCTGATATTTTCGTTGGATTCAACGATAGATTCTGATCCTTCGCCATCTTAATGGATACAGGATCAAAATCACCCAGGAAGGTGGAACAGCAGAGCATTCTTCCGCATGGGCCAATTCCGCCAAGCATTTTTGCTTCATCCCTCACACCAATCTGGCGAAGCTCTATCCTTGTCCGGAAGATAGCTGCGAGGTCTTTGACAAGCTCGCGGAAGTCAACCCGGCCATCAGCCGTAAAGTAGAAAATGACCTTATTTCGATCAAATGTATATTCAACATCGACCAGCTTCATATCAAGCTGATGTGTATGGACCTTTTCACAGCAGACCTCATATGCTTCTTTGGCGGCCTGCTTGTTCTCCTCGACAATCATGCGATCCTTTTGATCTGCAATACGAAGAACCTTTTTTAATGGAAGGACAACATCATGCTCATCGACCTGCTTTGGGGCAATTACCACTTTTCCGTATTCTACGCCTCGGACAGTTTCGACAATGACAAAGTCATCCTTTTGTATTGAGAGATCTCCGGGATCAAAATAATAAATCTTGCCCGCTTTTTTAAAGCGCACTCCTACTACATCATACAAAGGAAGATCCCTCCTGCAATTTTAGCACAAGCTGTTCCATCAACAGCTGCGGATTCATATTTGCCTGTAATTTTCTTTTGGCTTCCAAAACAGCCGTCATCTGTTCCGTCAGACGCTTTGTAGAAGATTGCAGCGCAAACTGCTCTAAACGATTTCGTTCGTTCAGATGGACAACCTGGTCTTGTTTCCCAAGCTGAATATATAGTAAATCTTTAAAAATAAGAAGTAATAAATCCAAGCCGCGATCAATCTGCTCTTTTTCTTTAAAGTGCAAGAACCAATCCTCCTGAAGGGCAACCATCGCCTCAAGCGGATTCTTCTTCACCACTTCATATAATTTTAACACTATTTTTTGTGCTTGTACAAACCAATCATCAGAACTATATTGCAAAGCTTCATCCAAATTATTGGTAATTTGTGCAAGTAATGGTGCCTGGGCAGGATTCACTCCATTATTTTTTAATTGCTGAATCATTTCCGCAGGAGATAATGGCTTAAAAGAAATGGTTTGGCAGCGGGATAGAATAGTAGGAAGCATCTGCTGAGACTGCTCGGTAGTCAGCACAGCGGTCGTCTCTGAATGGGGTTCCTCCAGAAATTTAAGCAAACTGTTGGCAGCGTTAACTGTCATTCTGTCAGCATGTACAATCACATAAAGTTTTCGCTTTGATTCTACCCCGGTCTTTGAAAACTCCTCCTGCAGGCTTTGAATCTGATTCTTTTTGATAGAAAGCCCGTCCGGCTCAAGAATATGAACATCCGGATGATTGCCGCTGTTGATCCTCTTACAGTTTGAACATGTTTCACATGGAACATACCCTTCAAGCGGCTCAAGACAGAATCGGCTTCTCGCCAAAAGCATGCTTGCTTCCCGCTTTCCCGTTCCTTTCATCCCTTCAAATAGGTAGGCGTGGGCCAGCCGATCCTTCACTATGCTATTTTTAAACATTTTTAATACAACTGGCTGTAAGGCCTCCAGCTGTTCCCACGTTTTTCCCACAACGATCACTCACTTACATATATAAATTTATTAAAAGTCCCTTAATCTCGCCGACTTTCCCCAATATATCGATAGATGATTCTTCTTTTTTCATTAGTTCATCCGTCAGCTCTGATAGCTTCTCATCAACCGTTTCTACCACTTTCAGAGACCGGCCCTGTCCATGCTGGTTCCAGCTGTGCGATTGCTTCAGCTCCATCCCAAAGTCAACAGCTTCCTTCACAAACCGTTTCACAAGCGTTTTAAATTTGGCTAAATCCTTAAAGGTTCTGGAGCGGGCCAGCCGTTCTCCAGCGGCATCTATATCCTTTAACAGCCCCTGAAGCTGAGAAGCCTGCATTTTCTGGTCCTGCTTCTGCACCATTTCAGAAAACTTAACGCCGTTCCCAGCCGCATGCTTCTGCTCATTGCGGACATTTTCCATCTTGAGCCGAAGTTCCTGATTAATTTTCATACCTAATCCTCCGCAAAGGGCATTAAGCTCCCTTTGTATTTATTAAAAATGGTGGAATTGTTCAACTGGCAGGACAAATACCGTCGCACCGCCAACCTCAACTTCTACAGGGTAAGGCACATAAGAATCAGCATTTCCGCCCATTGGCGATACAGGTGCTACCAGCTGGTCTCTTGCTCTGCAATTTTCCTTAATAATCTGCAGGGCTCTCTCCACACGGATATCCTCTGTCCCAATCATGAACGTTGTATTGCCTGATTTCAAGAATCCGCCCGTGCTGGCCAATTTTGTCGCACGAAAATTATTGTCAACCAACGCATTCATTAGCTTATTGCTGTCCTGATCCTGAATGACTGCCAGAATTAATTTCATAAGCCCATCCCCTTTACAAGTTTTTAATCCGTTTTATCTTACTTTTATTATATCAATTATTTTATCTTCAAGCAGAAATTAAGGGAATACCGAAAAAATTATTTTGAAAACGGACTGGCAAGCTTATCAAAAAAGCCTTAAAGAAATATGATCTTTAAGGCGAATTTTTATATTAGTTCTTTCAGCTTGCTCTCCGCCTGCTCATACACTTCCTCTAATGGCCTCGAAGCATCGATTTTAAAGATGCGCTCCGGATAAAGCTCCATTAGCTTCAAATAGCCTTCCCGCACTTTGTAGTGAAAGTCGAGCTTTTCCAGGTCCAGGCGGTTCACTTCCCGTCCTTTATGCTGATTGATTCGATCCAGCCCGGCCTCTGGTTCAATATCAAAATACAGCGTCAGTTCAGGCATCATGCCTTCAATGGCAAAGCTGTTTATAGAGTAGACTTCGTCAATGCCAAGGCCCCTTGCATAACCCTGATAAGCAAGAGAACTATCAATAAACCGATCACATAATATGATAAATCCCTTATCCATCGCTGGCTTTACTTTTTCAGCCAGATGCTGCCTTCTGGCTGCAGCATAAAGCAGAGCCTCTGTTCTTGGATCCATCTTTGTATTATTTTTATCTAATATGACACTTCTGATCTGCTCTGCAATCTCAATTCCGCCAGGCTCTCTTGTCTGAAGAACCTGATAGCCTTCCTTTGCCAGATTGCTTGCCAGCATATCAATAATCGTTGTTTTTCCGGCGCCCTCAGGTCCTTCGAGCGTAATAAACTTACCTTTTTTCATTTTACTTCCTCCAGCTGCTGTTATAGATCCTGATAAACGTGAATGCTGCCTTTTTTTATATTTTCCCCATTTTGGAACCGTGCTCCGGCTTTAATTTGAAATCTTATGTTTGCTATGTCTTCCCCTTCGATGACTTCACCTGGGAATAGGAGCGGGATGCCTGGCGGATAAGGAGTCACCTGCTGTGCACATATTCTGCCGGCCGCCTCTTCCAGTGCCACCGTTTTAATGGAACGACGTTCTTGTTCCTTTTGCTCCAGGGCAAGGCCAGAGACAGGCCTTTTACTGAAAGGGATCTTTTCATTTCGGTCTGCAGGGCCATATGATTTCAACTCCTCTTCCAAGCAGTGAATAACCCGTTCAAATGGATAATCCATATCTTTTTTTAAAAGGGGCAAAACAAATAGGACATTATCTGGATCTGCCATTTCCGTAAAAATCCCGTACTTTTCCAGAAGAGTCTGCAATTCAAACCCGCTAAGAACGGTTTCCGACTTGATGGTCACTTTTAAAGGGTCACCGTTTTGATGTTCAAAATTCAGAATTTTAATTCCTATTATCTTGCTTAGTTCCTTCCTGAACTGCCCGATTTTTTCAAGCAGTAATTCCTGATCCTTTGCCGAAAAGGAAGCTAAATAGGCTCTTGCTAAATCAAGGGATGCCATAATGGGATAGGAAGGACTGCTTGATTGGAGAATCCCCAGATATTTGGACACTCTTTCTTCTTTTATAAAACGGCTATTAAAATGCAGATAAGCCCCCATCGTCATAGCAGGCAAAGTCTTATGTGCCGATTGTACAACCAGATCTGCGTGAAGCTGAACGGCCGACGCAGGAAAATCATTTCCCCCGATCAAATGCGCTCCATGCGCTTCATCCACCAGTACTGGAATTCCCTGATCATGGGCGTACTGAATAATACCCTCCAGGCTGAACACCATTCCGTAATAATTTGGATAAGTTAAGATTAATGCTTTTGCATCCGGATATTGGCTGATTGCCTCTTTAATGGTCTCTAAAGCTACACCCCCGGCAACGCCCCACTCTTCATTAAATTCCGGTGCTAAGAAAACAGGCTTAGCCTTAGCCAATGTAATGCCATTAAGAATGGATTTATGGCAATTCCGCTGGACAAGTACAGTCTCATTTTCCTTTGCGGCTGACAAGACCATGGCGAGATTCCCTGAGGTCGATCCGTTAACAAGGAAAAAGCTTTTTGGAACCCCATACAAATCGGCAAGCAGCTTTTGCGCCTCCAAAATGACTCCTTCAGGAGAATGCAAATCATCCAGTCCGCTGAGCTCAGTAGCATCGAGCTTTAAAATATCTTTAAAATAATCTGTTCCTTCACCACCTGAAAGATGACCGTTCTTATGTCCGGGTACATGAAAAGATACCGGCTGATGTGAAGCATGTTTTTTTAATTGATTCCATAATGGAGTCTGTTCGTGATTCATATCTTCATCACTTTCCTAAGATTCTTCTCTCATTTTAACAAAACAAGTATGTGCTTGCTATAAAAGAAACATGAGGGCGATATCTGCGCCAGTCCCTGAAGCGTCAGGTAAATTTATGAAAGAAATCCTTTATAGACATACACCCAAATTAGATTTCCATCATACAATATTAATCAAGTAACCTCAAAAAACCCGCCAATGAATATTCGAAAAATTGTATACAATACCATTGATCTGGGCAGAATAAGTGTATGGAGGTGGAGTGATTGGGTTCGCTATTAGCAAAAAAACATGCAGGGGAAGAATGTGTCATATGCGAGCAGGCAAAAACCAGGGGAATACATCTATACACTTCTTTTATCTGCACAGATTGTGAAAAAGATTTAATCACCACGGATACAAGCAATCCAAAATATAATTATTACCTAAAGAAACTGCGAAAAATAACCATGCCGGAGATATTTTCTTAAAATGTAAGCCCTTTGATAGGGGCTTTTTATTTTTTCATATTTTGGCCGAAGTGGCACATATAGATATATTCCCCTAAAAAGGAGAGCCCAAATAAGATAATATGATTCACTAAATCATCCAAACACACAAAAAAGAGCACCCATCAGGTGCTCTTTCATATGCCCGGCAGCGTCCTACTCTCACAGGGGGACAGCCCCCAACTACCATCGGCGCTGAGAAGCTTAACTTCCGTGTTCGGTATGGGAACGGGTGTGACCTTCTCGCTATCGCCACCGGACTATTTGATTGAAGAAACTTCGTTCCCTCAAAACTAGATAATGCATGAAGAAGTGTTTGCCGAGTAATAACCATATGACTTGGTTAAGTCCTCGATCGATTAGTATCAGTCAGCTCCACATGTCGCCACGCTTCCACCTCTGACCTATCAACCTGATCATCTTTCAGGGATCTTACTAGCTTGACGCTATGGGAAATCTCATCTCGAGGGGG
Source organism: Cytobacillus sp. NJ13 (assembly GCA_030348385.1). Taxonomy (NCBI): domain Bacteria; kingdom Bacillati; phylum Bacillota; class Bacilli; order Caryophanales; family Bacillaceae; genus Cytobacillus; species Cytobacillus sp. NJ13. The sequence continues at coordinate 3,504,420 of JAUCFP010000006.1, forward strand.
GCTTCATGCTTAGATGCTTTCAGCACTTATCCCTTCCGCACATAGCTACCCAGCGATGCCTTTGGCAAGACAACTGGTACACCAGCGGTGCGTCCATCCCGGTCCTCTCGTACTAAGGACAGCTCCTCTCAAATTTCCTGCGCCCACGACGGATAGGGACCGAACTGTCTCACGACGTTCTGAACCCAGCTCGCGTACCGCTTTAATGGGCGAACAGCCCAACCCTTGGGACCGACTACAGCCCCAGGATGCGATGAGCCGACATCGAGGTGCCAAACCTCCCCGTCGATGTGGACTCTTGGGGGAGATAAGCCTGTTATCCCCGGGGTAGCTTTTATCCGTTGAGCGATGGCCCTTCCATGCGGAACCACCGGATCACTAAGCCCGACTTTCGTCCCTGCTCGACTTGTAGGTCTCGCAGTCAAGCTCCCTTGTGCCTTTACACTCTGCGAATGATTTCCAACCATTCTGAGGGAACCTTTGGGCGCCTCCGTTACTTTTTAGGAGGCGACCGCCCCAGTCAAACTGCCCACCTGACACTGTCTCCCGCCCCGATCAGGGGCGCGGGTTAGAATTTCAATACAGCCAGGGTAGTATCCCACCGACGCCTCCACCGAAGCTGGCGCTCCGGCTTCTCAGGCTCCTACCTATCCTGTACAAGCTGTACCAAAATTCAATATCAGGCTACAGTAAAGCTCCACGGGGTCTTTCCGTCCTGTCGCGGGTAACCTGCATCTTCACAGGTACTATAATTTCACCGAGTCTCTCGTTGAGACAGTGCCCAGATCGTTACGCCTTTCGTGCGGGTCGGAACTTACCCGACAAGGAATTTCGCTACCTTAGGACCGTTATAGTTACGGCCGCCGTTTACTGGGGCTTCGATTCAAAGCTTCGCTTGCGCTAACCTCTCCTCTTAACCTTCCAGCACCGGGCAGGCGTCAGCCCCTATACTTCGCCTTGCGGCTTCGCAGAGACCTGTGTTTTTGCTAAACAGTCGCCTGGGCCTATTCACTGCGGCTCATCAGGGCTATGCACCCTAATGAGCACCCCTTCTCCCGAAGTTACGGGGTCATTTTGCCGAGTTCCTTAACGAGAGTTCTCTCGCTCACCTTAGGATTCTCTCCTCGCCTACCTGTGTCGGTTTGCGGTACGGGCACCTTTTCCCTCGCTAGAGGCTTTTCTTGGCAGTGTGGAATCAGGAACTTCGGTACTAAATTTCCCTCGCCGTCACAGCTCAGCCTGTGTGGTAACGGGATTTGCCTCGTTACCGGCCTAACTGCTTGGACGCGCTAATCCAGCAGCGCGCTTACCCTATCCTCCTGCGTCCCCCCATTGCTCAAACGGTAAAGAGGTGGTACAGGAATATCAACCTGTTGTCCATCGCCTACGCTTTTCAGCCTCGGCTTAGGTCCCGACTAACCCTGAGCGGACGAGCCTTCCTCAGGAAACCTTAGGCATTCGGTGGATGGGATTCTCACCCATCTTTCGCTACTCATACCGGCATTCTCACTTCTAAGCGCTCCACCAGTCCTTGCGGTCTGGCTTCAACGCCCTTAGAACGCTCTCCTACCACTGACATCGGAAGATGTCAATCCACAGCTTCGGTGATACGTTTAGCCCCGGTACATTTTCGGCGCGGAGTCACTCGACCAGTGAGCTATTACGCACTCTTTAAATGGTGGCTGCTTCTAAGCCAACATCCTGGTTGTCTAAGCAACTCCACATCCTTTTCCACTTAACGTATACTTTGGGACCTTAGCTGGTGGTCTGGGCTGTTTCCCTCTTGACTACGGATCTTATCACTCGCAGTCTGACTCCCATGGATAAGTCTTTGGCATTCGGAGTTTGTCTGAATTCGGTAACCCGATGGGGGCCCCTAGTCCAAACAGTGCTCTACCTCCAAGACTCTTACTACATGAGGCTAGCCCTAAAGCTATTTCGGAGAGAACCAGCTATCTCCAAGTTCGATTGGAATTTCTCCGCTACCCACACCTCATCCCCGCACTTTTCAACGTGCGTGGGTTCGGGCCTCCATCCAGTGTTACCTGGACTTCACCCTGGACATGGGTAGATCACCTGGTTTCGGGTCTACGACCACATACTCATTCGCCCTGTTCAGACTCGCTTTCGCTGCGGCTCCGTCTCTTCAACTTAACCTCGCATGTAATCGTAACTCGCCGGTTCATTCTACAAAAGGCACGCTATCACCCATTAACGGGCTCTAACTACTTGTAGGCACACGGTTTCAGGATCTCTTTCACTCCCCTTCCGGGGTGCTTTTCACCTTTCCCTCACGGTACTGGTTCACTATCGGTCACTAGGGAGTATTTAGCCTTGGGAGATGGTCCTCCCTGCTTCCGACGGGATTTCTCGTGTCCCGCCGTACTCAGGATCCACTCTGGAGGGAACGAAGTTTCAACTACAGGGCTTTTACCTTCTCTGGCCGGCCTTTCCAGACCTGTTCATTTACCTCGTTCCTTTGTAACTCCGTGTAGAGTGTCCTACAACCCCAGGAGGCAAGCCTCCTGGTTTGGGCTAATCCCGTTTCGCTCGCCGCTACTCAGGGAATCGCGTTTGCTTTCTCTTCCTCCGGGTACTTAGATGTTTCAGTTCCCCGGGTCTGCCTTCCATACCCTATGTATTCAGGTAAAGATCCTATCCCATTACGGATAGGGGGTTCCCCCATTCGGAAATCTCCGGATCAAAGCTTACTTACAGCTCCCCGAAGCATATCGGTGTTAGTACCGTCCTTCATCGGCTCCTAGTGCCAAGGCATTCACCGTGCGCCCTTTCTAACTTAACCTGCTTCGGCCAATGATAAGCGGCGAATCTCTGCGTCAGCTCCGTCACTGTGCTCCTCACGTACTCTCGTACGCTCCGGTGCTCGTTCGGTCGCTTCCTTGATCTTCTTGCTTCTCATTGCCCTCATGGTTTGTGCTCTTACTTCGTTTTAAAACTAAAATAAGAGAAAAAAACTAAGATGGCGATTACTCGGTTATTGCTTCTTCATTAACATTATCTAGTTTTCAAGGAACAAAAAATAACGAATGGAATCGTTATGGTTGGTGGAGCCTAGCGGGATCGAACCGCTGACCTCCTGCGTGCAAAGCAGGCGCTCTCCCAGCTGAGCTAAGGCCCCGTTATATGAGATGGTGGGCCTAAATGGACTCGAACCATCGACCTCACGCTTATCAGGCGTGCGCTCTAACCAGCTGAGCTATAGGCCCACATAATAGGTAAAGTATTAAAATGTGAGAGATTGAACTCTCAAAACTGAACGAACAAAACACGTCACGTTTCATGTAAATATCCTTAGAAAGGAGGTGATCCAGCCGCACCTTCCGATACGGCTACCTTGTTACGACTTCACCCCAATCATCTGTCCCACCTTAGGCGGCTGGCTCCAAAAGGTTACCCCACCGACTTCGGGTGTTACAAACTCTCGTGGTGTGACGGGCGGTGTGTACAAGGCCCGGGAACGTATTCACCGCGGCATGCTGATCCGCGATTACTAGCGATTCCGGCTTCATGCAGGCGAGTTGCAGCCTGCAATCCGAACTGAGAATGGTTTTATGGGATTCGCTTAACCTCGCGGTCTCGCAGCCCTTTGTACCATCCATTGTAGCACGTGTGTAGCCCAGGTCATAAGGGGCATGATGATTTGACGTCATCCCCACCTTCCTCCGGTTTGTCACCGGCAGTCACCTTAGAGTGCCCAACTGAATGCTGGCAACTAAGATCAAGGGTTGCGCTCGTTGCGGGACTTAACCCAACATCTCACGACACGAGCTGACGACAACCATGCACCACCTGTCATCCTGTCCCCCGAAGGGGAACGCCCTATCTCTAGGGTTGTCAGGAGATGTCAAGACCTGGTAAGGTTCTTCGCGTTGCTTCGAATTAAACCACATGCTCCACCGCTTGTGCGGGCCCCCGTCAATTCCTTTGAGTTTCAGCCTTGCGGCCGTACTCCCCAGGCGGAGTGCTTAATGCGTTTGCTGCAGCACTAAAGGGCGGAAACCCTCTAACACTTAGCACTCATCGTTTACGGCGTGGACTACCAGGGTATCTAATCCTGTTTGCTCCCCACGCTTTCGCGCCTCAGCGTCAGTTACAGACCAAAGAGTCGCCTTCGCCACTGGTGTTCCTCCACATCTCTACGCATTTCACCGCTACACGTGGAATTCCACTCTTCTCTTCTGCACTCAAGTTCCCCAGTTTCCAATGACCCTCCCCGGTTGAGCCGGGGGCTTTCACATCAGACTTAAGGAACCGCCTGCGCGCGCTTTACGCCCAATAATTCCGGACAACGCTTGCCACCTACGTATTACCGCGGCTGCTGGCACGTAGTTAGCCGTGGCTTTCTGGTTAGGTACCGTCAAGGTACCGGCAGTTACTCCGGTACTTGTTCTTCCCTAACAACAGAGTTTTACGATCCGAAAACCTTCATCACTCACGCGGCGTTGCTCCGTCAGACTTTCGTCCATTGCGGAAGATTCCCTACTGCTGCCTCCCGTAGGAGTCTGGGCCGTGTCTCAGTCCCAGTGTGGCCGATCACCCTCTCAGGTCGGCTACGCATCGTCGCCTTGGTGAGCCGTTACCTCACCAACTAGCTAATGCGCCGCGGGCCCATCTGTAAGTGATAGCCGAAACCATCTTTCAGCTTTCCCTCATGTGAGGGAAAGAATTATCCGGTATTAGCCCCGGTTTCCCGGAGTTATCCCAGTCTTACAGGCAGGTTGCCCACGTGTTACTCACCCGTCCGCCGCTGACTTCAGGGAGCAAGCTCCCATCTGTCCGCTCGACTTGCATGTATTAGGCACGCCGCCAGCGTTCGTCCTGAGCCAGGATCAAACTCTCCATATAAGAGTTGATTAAGCTCATAAATTGTCTTTTCAAAAAAGACTAAAGAATTAACGTTGACGTTTTTGTTCGTTCAGTTTTCAAAGATCAATCCGTCGCTCAGAAGCGACTTTATTAATATATCATTCTCATAAATCAATGTCAACATCTTTTTTAAGATGTTTTTTCATTGCGTCGTGGTGACGACCTTTAATATATTATCACCAGCAAAAAGAACTGTCAACAGATTCACTAAAAAAATTTAATAAATAAAAACAGCCGCTTCGAACGGCTGCCCAATTACATAATCCATGTCTGTATGGCAACAAGCGCAAACAATCCAGGAATGCCTAGAAATCCGGAAATGGCCGAAGTGGCAAGGTTTATGGGAACATATATGCCAACCTGATTGCCAAATGCATTTAAGAAAAATAAAAAGAGGGCTCCTATGATCAGTTTAATGGCTCCCTGCCCTATGAACCTTACTGGTTTTAATGGGGCTCCTATAAATAGAAGCAATAAGATTAACCCTCCTAAAATGGAGATTACTGCAATAGGGTCCAAAAGAAAAATCCTCCTCTCAGGAAACTTGTACTACTAATTTATGATTAGCGCGTACAAAAAAGACCTTAGAGGAGGACAAGTATTTTGTAATGATTGATTTTCTTTCCGCAACGGGAACAAACTACATTCTGACTCTTACATTTCTCTTTTTAGCTTCCCTGAATAGAAAAAAGTATTTAGCTTCGGCCAGCTTTGCCTGGCTGATTGCTTCCGGGGAAGGATCAAAGCTTTTTTCCACTAGCGATTTCTGGTTGTTCCAATCTGTTTTCAATCTGTTCAGCTGCTCCAAAAGCTTCTCATCAAACTCGCTGCGAAGCCATCCTTTCCTGCGAAAAAACATAAATTCAGCCTCCGTGCTTAAACTTCTCTTCTGCCCTCTAACGCTTTTGAAAGCGTTACTTCATCCGCATATTCCAAGTCTCCGCCTACTGGCAGGCCATGGGCAATCCGGGTAGCCTTTATGCCGGATGGCTTGATCAGGCGGGAGATATACATGGCTGTTGCTTCCCCTTCAATATTTGGATTGGTGGCAAGAATAATTTCCTGGACTGTTTCATCCTGAAGCCTCTTCAATAAATCAGGAATATTGATATCTTCAGGCCCAATTCCATCCATTGGAGAAATGGCTCCGTGAAGGACATGATACAGTCCGTTATATTCCTTCATCTTTTCCATGGCAATAACGTCTTTCGGATCCTGGACCACACAGATTACTGACCTGTCGCGTCTCTGATCCTCACAAATATAACACGGATCCTGATCAGTGATATGGCCGCAGACAGAGCAGTAAGATAAATTTCTTTTCGCATTGACAAGTGCCTTGGCAAAATCCAGCACAGTATCTTCTTTCATACTCAAAACAAAAAACGCCAGACGCGCAGCCGTTTTTGGGCCGATTCCGGGCAATTTCATAAAGCTGTCAATCAGCTTTGATATCGGTTCAGGATAGTGCATGTATGATTTCCTCCTATATGAAAAGGAAAAGCGCCGCGAGCATGACGGCCTGATGTAGATTCCCATCAGACTATGTTCGCTGGCGCTCAGCCTGTCCGTTCTTTCGTGCATATCTCTATTATAGATAAAACATGCAAGAAAGCACTCTTTCAGGACGTTTGATTAAAACATTCCCGGCAGGTTCATTCCTTTAGTAAATTGGCCCATTGTGTCGTTTGTTAAGTCATCCGCTTTTTTCAGCGCATCGTTAGTTGCCGCCAGAACAAGGTCCTGAAGCATTTCAATATCTTCCGGATCAACAACTTCTTCTTTAATGTTTACTTCTAATACTTGTTTATGTCCGGATACAACGACAGTCACCATTCCGCCGCCAGCTGTTCCTTCAATTCTTTTTTCGCCAAGCTCTTCCTGTGCCTGAGCCATCTTCTTTTGCATTTTCTGCATTTGCTTCATCATATTTTGCATATTTCCCATTCCACCGCGCATTTTACATACCTCCAGCTATTTTCTATTCTTTAATTTCAATTAGTTCAGCGCCAAATAACTTGACCGCTTCAGCCACATGGGGCTCTTCCTCAGTTCTGCCGAAGCCCTCGCCAGACTCATCTCCGTCACGCTGGCTGCGCAGGAAATCCTCCCTGACACTTTGCCATTGTTCATCCGGAATGCCTACCAGCTGCAATCTTTTTCCTAATAGCTCAAATAGGACATTCGCCAGTGTATCCAGGAATTTCGCATTATCCATGGCCATCTGACAGTGGATTTCATATTTGAACTTTACGATAAGAGCTGTTTCAGATGCGGCAACAGGTTCTGCTTCATTGAGAAGCGCCGCCTGGGAACGCATCTGGTTTTGAACAAGCAGGTTCAGCATTTCGCCCCAGCGGCTTTTGACAGCCACCAGGTCGTTTTTCGTTGCCTGCTTCAGTACTTCATTCACTTTTCCAACTGGTGCCTGGAATCCTTTGCGTGAACTTCTCTGCGGCTTTTTCTGTACAGCAGGAGCTCCATCATCTTTCACCGTTATGCCGTTTTTCTTTAATTCCGACAGCTCATGCTGAAGCTGTTCAATTTTTTGCATCAGCGGCTTGATGTCTGCAGACTGTCCGGATTTCTCATTCTGTTCAAGCTGGCACAGCTTCACAATCGCCACTTCCAGGAAAATCCTCGGATGGTTGGTCCATCGCATTTCCTGCTGGGCTTTGTTCAGCACCCCAATCAATTCATAGAGCTCTTCCGGCTCCACTTCCTGGGCAAGCTGCTGGAAGTCTTCATCGAGCATGACTCTTTCCAATGATTCCTCCAGCCTCGGTGCTGCTTTATATAAAAGCATATCCCGGTAATACAGAATAAAGTCTTCTATAAAGCGGGATGGATCTTTCCCCTGAAAAAGAAGCTCTTCCAGAAATTCCAGCCCGGACGCGGCATCCCTGTCTTTAACCGCTCTTGCCAGTTTATTTAGAAACCCTTGCGACACAGCGCCTGTCACAGACAGGGCATCTTCAATTGTAACGCGATCCTGGCTGAAGGAAATTGCCTGATCAAGCAAGCTAAGAGCATCACGCATACCGCCTTCTGCAGCTCTCGCGATGATCTGCAGTGCCTGGTCCTCATATGCTGCATCTGTTTCATCCGCAATCAGCTTCATTCTTCCTGTTATCGCCTGAGCCGTAATCCGTTTAAAATCAAATCGCTGGCATCGGGAAATAATCGTTAGCGGAATTTTATGAGGCTCCGTTGTGGCTAAAATAAAAATGACATGCCTAGGCGGCTCTTCAAGCGTCTTTAACAGGGCATTGAAAGCTCCAATGGAAAGCATATGCACCTCATCGACGATGTAAACCTTATACTTTACAGCGTTTGGGGCATATTTCACTTTGTCCCTGATATCCCTGATTTCTTCTACACCATTATTGGATGCAGCATCAATTTCAATGACATCAGGGATCGAACCGTCTGTAATGCCTCTGCAGGCTGCACACTCATTGCACGGTTCAGTGACAGGTGCCTTCTCACAGTTAACAGCCTTTGCAAGAATTTTTGCTGCACTTGTTTTACCTGTTCCGCGGGGGCCGGAAAACAAATAGGCGTGTGATATCTTCTCCTGAAGCAGGGCGTTTTGCAAAGTCTTTGTCACATGTTCCTGCCCGACAACATCGATAAACTGCTGCGGACGCCAAACACGATATAAAGCTTGATAACTCACTGACACGCCCCCTTCCTATGTATAGTCCTTCATCTATTATAACGTATCTAAATTCCTTTTTACAAAACCTAGAGCAAATAATTACAACAAAAAACCCATCCCGCAAAAGGATGAGTTTTAATTACAATATAAACTGCCGTGCACCTTCCGTCGACTGACGCCCATAGGCGTTACTTAAGCAGTTAGCTCGGCCCAGGCAACCCTGCGGCACATGGGAGCTTCCACTTAATGCTGCTTCCTTCCGGACCTGACATGATTCATGGATTCCCATTGCGCAGGACCCGGGCGTCAACACCACTTACTTAAGGCAGGCCCTACAGGACATCAGCCTCGGGAAGGGATTCAGCCTCGCTAGAGCGGATTGCGAGTACAGGGCACCGCTACCTCCCCGCCTAGCACGGCAAAGTTGATACCATATTAAGTTGCGTCTTTGTCCGACGCATTTATAAGTATACTAACATTTAGATGAAAAAGCAATGCCTAACCATTGTCAATTCCTGTATCATGTTCCATCTGCAGCAATTGCCTTCTTTTTTTCTCTTCTTTCTTGCGCTTTCGCAACCCTCTGAAAAAGCTCGAAAGCATCTCGCCGCATTCTTCTTCCAGCACCCCTGGCACAACTTCACTCTGATGATTGAACCGCTCATCCTGCAGTAGATTCATAAGCGTTCCGGCACACCCTCCCTTTGGATCCTTAGCCCCATACACCACCTTTTTGATGCGCGAGAGAATAATGGATCCCGAGCACATCGGACAAGGCTCTAAAGTAACATAAAGAACAGCATTCTCCAGCCGCCAGGTTCCGAGGTTTTTGCATGCCTGATCAATAGCAAGCAATTCTGCATGCGCAATCGCAGTCTGATTCACTTCTCTCAGGTTATGTGCCCGGGCAATGATTTCCCCATCCAGGACAATGACTGCGCCAATTGGAACTTCTTCCAGACCTTCCGCCAGCTTTCCTTCTTTAATGGCCTCCTGCATATACAGTTCATCTTCAGTGAATGATGCTTGCCTCATTTATCTTCATTCCTTCTCTTAACATCTGTGTAAAAGCCGCCCCTTTTACAAAAAATATTCTTAAAGGAGCGATACCATGAAAAATAACGCAAACCTGTAAACCGGCTCTTATCATTATTGACATGATTAACGACTTTAATTTTCACCATGGAAAAATCCTTGCTGACAAAGCTTTAAATATCGCAAAACCCATCAATGAATTAAAGACCGCTTTTCATGAGCAGGATCTCCCGGTCATTTATGTGAATGATCATTATAATCTCTGGCAGGCTGATCTGGATACAATTATGAATCATTGCCGCAATTCTGTCAGTGCACCTATCCTTCATGAGATGCACCCATCGCCGGATGATTATTTTTTAATAAAGCCAAAGCATTCCGCTTTTTATGGCACTGCCTTAAATACTCTTCTGCACCAGCTCGGCGTCAATATGCTTGTCATAACGGGCATCGCGGGCAATATCTGCGTCCTATTTTCGGCCAATGATGCCTATATGAGAGAATATCATTTACATATACCGCATGACTGCACCGCTTCTAATGATGACCACGATAATGAAAATACCTTAAAGATGATGGAAAACGTATTAAAGGCCAATATATCTTCCTTCTCTGACAACAATTATAACATTTCTTCTATGTTTCCTTCATAAAATGGCAGTAGTGTTCTAAGACGTGTTTTTCAGGGAGGGAGATAGATTGCAGATTCATGTGATCCAGCAAAACCAGTCTTTGTTCGGCATTGCCCAGGCATATGGTACGACGGTTGAAGATCTGATAGAGGCAAATGAAATTCCCAATCCAAATAATCTGGTGATCGGCCAGACACTTGTTATTCCGATAATTGGAAGATTTTATTGGGTTCAGCCCGGTGACAGCCTTTACTCAATTTCAAGAATGTTCGGCATTTCTTATCAGCAGCTCGCATCTGTCAATGGCATTTCGGTGAACCAGCCGCTGCAGGTGGGGTTCCGCCTTTATATCCCGCCACGCCCGAAAACGAACGCAGAGTTCAATGCCTATGTGGAGCCAAGAGGCGATACAGTCGCCCCTGAACTGGTAGAAAGCGCAAGAGAGGCTGCGCCTTATTTGACCTATCTGGCACCATTCAGTTTCCAGGCCCTTCGAGATGGTTCTTTGAAGGAGCCGCTTCTGAATGATTTCCCGGCTATTGCGAGAGCCAATAATAATGTATTGATGATGGTTATTACCAATCAGGAAAACGATCAGTTCAGTGATGAACTCGGCAGGATATTGTTAAATGATATGGAGATTCAGGATGCATTCCTTGATAACATAACCGCTACCGCAAAAAAGTATGGTTTCAGGGATATTCATTTTGATTTTGAGTTTTTGCGCCCGGCGGACCGGGAAGCCTATAACAACTTCCTCAGAAAAGCAAAGGCGAGATTCAGTCAGGAGGGCTGGCTGATTTCTACAGCATTGGCGCCGAAAACAAGTGCAGAACAACAGGGTCTCTGGTATGAAGCACATGATTATAAAGCACATGGAGAGATAGTTGATTTTGTGGTGATCATGACCTATGAATGGGGCTACAGCGGCGGTCCGGCAATGGCCGTTTCCCCAATTGGCCCTGTGCGGCAGGTATTGGAGTATGCGATCAGTGAGATGCCTTCTTCCAAAATTATGATGGGCCAGAACCTATATGGTTATGACTGGACACTTCCTTTTGTTCAGGGCACCACCGCTAGAGCAGTCAGTCCGCAGCAGGCCATTCAAATCGCTGCAGAGAATAATGTAGCCATTCAATATGATTACCAGGCGCAGGCGCCATTTTTCAACTACACAGCACCTGACGGCAAAAGGCACGAGGTCTGGTTTGAGGATGCACGCTCCATCCAGGCCAAATTTGATTTAATCAAAGAACTGAAGCTGCGGGGTATGAGCTACTGGAAACTCGGCCTGTCTTTCCCGCAAAATTGGCTTCTGATTACAGAAAACTTCAACGTGACAAAAAGAGCTTGATCTCTCAGCAGCTGCCGCTCAAAGGCAGCTGTTTTTTTATTATTCAGATTTTATATGCTTGTTTTCATATTTCCAGCTTAAATTCCATATCCCTTCCACTCCATACTGTGTTAAAATAAGCTTTGTGTCGTTTTGGAACGTACCTATAAATAGTTTCTATAGATCAATAAGCAATGCAGGAGGACGATCATATGGGGGGAATACCTTTTATTACTGTAGAGGGGCCGATTGGCGTTGGGAAGACATCTCTCGCTAAAGCGATTTCTGAAAAATTTCAGTATGCACTTCTAAAAGAAATTGTTGATGAAAATCCTTTTTTGGGTAAATTCTATGAAAACATTGAAGAATGGAGCTTCCAGACTGAAATGTTTTTCCTCTGCAACCGCTACAAACAGCTGGTTGATATCAACAATCACTACTTAGCTCAAAATAAGCCTGTTGTGGCTGATTATCATATTTTCAAGAATCTGATTTTTGCCCAGCGCACATTAAATCAGAATGAGTATCAGAAGTATTTGAAGATCTATGACATTCTGACGGGTGATATGCCAAAGCCAAATGTTATTATTTATCTCAATGCAAGCCTTGAAACACTGCTCGACCGAATCGAGCTGAGGGGCCGTGAAATTGAGAAGAATATCAGTCCATTATATCTCGAGCAATTATCCCTTGATTATGAAACGGCTATGAATGAGTTCGAAAGGCAGCACCCGGATATTCCAGTGATCCGTTTCAATGGAGATCAGCTGGATTTTGTGAAAAACGAAGCAGACTTAATGCATATATTCGAAACATTGTCGACATCATTAAAAAAGAGGAGCATACACTTATGAATCTAAGGCAAAAATACGAGATTCCTTCAAACGCCGTGATCACGATTGCCGGAACCGTCGGAGTCGGAAAATCAACGATGACCAATGCGCTTGCGGACGCACTGGGGTTCCGAACCTCTTTCGAAAAGGTTGATACGAACCCTTACCTGGATAAATTCTATGCAGATTTCAACCGCTGGAGCTTCCACCTGCAGGTATATTTCCTAGCTGAACGATTCAAGGATCAGAAGCGCATCTTCGAATATGGCGGCGGCTTTGTTCAGGACCGTTCCATATATGAAGACACAGGCATTTTTGCGAAAATGCATTATGAAAAAGGCACCATGTCCAAGGTCGATTACGAAACTTACACCAGCTTATTTGATGCGATGGTGATGACACCTTATTTCCCGCACCCTGATTTGCTTATTTATCTGGAGGGATCCCTTGATGACATTCTTTCCCGCATCCAGGAGCGCGGCCGTCCGATGGAGCAGCAGACGCCTATTTCCTACTGGGAAGAGATGCACCAGCGCTACGAAAATTGGATCAACAGCTTTAACGCGTGCCCGGTCCTGCGCCTGAATATCAACGATTATGACATCATTCAGAATGAGCAGTCCATTGAGCCGATTGTGGAACGCATTTCTTACTTCTTAAGACAAACTCAATTATTAAAAAAATAACCGCCATTATCGGCGGTTTTTTGTTGCAAGTTTTCATATAACAAAAAAACCGCTGCGGTTATCAGCGGTTTTTTATGTATCTCCAATATTTATGCGCGTGTTAGATGTCAATTAAAATGGAGGAGGAAAGGGGATTCGAACCCCTGCGCGGTTTGACCCGCCTGTCGGTTTTCAAGACCGATCCCTTCAGCCGGACTTGGGTATTCCTCCGCATCGACAAGAAATACTATATCATTTCTAAATAAGCATGTCAACAATATTTTTATAAAAAAAGAGCGGATCAAAATCCGCTCTTCAATTAAGGCTTAATTACTTCGCGTTTGCCCATATATGGACGCAATACTTCCGGAATGATGACACTTCCGTCAGCCTGCTGGTAATTTTCTAGAATAGCTGCCACCGTGCGGCCGATCGCAAGGCCAGATCCATTCAGTGTGTGCACATGCTCCGGCTTGCCTTTTGCCTCGCGGCGGAAGCGGATATTTGCTCGTCTTGCCTGGAATCCTTCAAAGTTACTGCAAGAAGAAATTTCTCTGTACGTGTTATAGCTTGGAATCCAAACTTCGATATCGTATTTCTTCGCAGCTGTGAATCCAAGATCGCCCGTGCACATGCTCATCACACGGTATGGAAGGCCAAGCATCTGAAGGACTTTTTCCGCGTGTCCAGTCAGCTTTTCAAGTTCATCATAAGACTCTTCCGGCTTAACAAATTTCACAAGCTCGACTTTGTTGAACTGGTGCTGGCGGATCAGCCCGCGAGTGTCACGTCCGGAAGAACCCGCTTCAGAACGGAAGCATGCGCTGAATGCCGCATAGTTAATCGGAAGCTCGTCTGCATTCAGAATTTCTTCCCTGTGCATATTGGTGACAGGCACCTCAGCGGTTGGAATCAGAAAATAATCTTCGCTTTCAATTAGGAAGGCATCTTCCTCGAATTTCGGAAGCTGTCCTGTTCCTGTCATGCTTGCACGGTTGACCATATACGGAGGAAGAACCTCCTTATAGCCATGCTCGTCTGTGTGCAAATCAAGCATGAAGTTGAATAAGGCGCGCTCAAGGCGGGCACCAAGGCCTTTGTAGAATACAAAGCGGCTGCCTGTTACTTTGCTGGCACGTTCGAAATCAAGGAGATCAAGATCTGTCGCAACATCCCAGTGCGGCTTTGGCTCGAAATCAAATTCACGGACTTCTCCCCATTTGCGGATTTCCACATTATCATCTTCTGTTTCGCCGACAGGCACGCTTTCATGCGGAATGTTCGGGATGCTCAGAAGCAATTGGTCCAATTCTTCCTCGACCGTGCGGAGCTCCTCATCCAATGCTTTGATTTTATCGCCGACTTCTCTCATTTCAGCGATTAAATGGTCTGCATCCTGCTTTTCGCGCTTTAAGGCAGCCACCTGCTGGGATACTTCATTTCTTTTGCTCTTCAGCTGTTCTGCTTCTACTATCAGTTCACGTCTTTTTACATCGAGATCTTCAAATTTTCCAAGATCGGTTAAATCTTCGCCACGGTGCTGAAGCTTGTTTTTCACTTCTTCAAAATTGGCTCTTAAAAACTTAATGTCCAGCATTTTTAGTACCTCCTAAAAAATAGTTTAAAACACAAAAAACTCCCGTCCCCAAAAAAGGGACGAGAGTTACCCGCGTTGCCACCCTAGTTGAAAGCCTGAGCTTTCCACCTTAAATCCATAACGGTTTTAACCGAAAGCATTTACTTTTCCCGGACAGTTCCGGGTGTTCCATGCTTTGCTCGAGGATGGATTCACAGGGTTTATTCACCGGTTCCCACCAGCCACCGGCTCTCTTTAGAACAAAGTTCCTGTTACTAGTTCCTCTCATTGCTTTACAGCTATAAGAATTTTGTAATTCATAATGTACTACAATTATGTTCCTTTTGCAACCAAAATATTCAAATTGTTACTTGCTTGGACTCTTTGATCATTTCAACGAAATAGCCTGTCAGGCGATGGTCATCCGTCAGTTCAGGATGGAATGAGCATCCGAGGAATCTGCCTTCACGTGCTGCTACAATCCGGCCGTTGTGCTTGGCCAGGATTTCAACATTCTCGCCAGCCTCCACAATATGAGGGGCACGAATGAATACAGCCGCAAAATCTTCTGCCACTCCGGCAATATCAAGATCAGCCTCGAAGCTTTCGCGCTGGCGGCCAAATGAATTTCTTTCCACCCGGACGTCCATCACACCGATATGCGGTTCATCATAGCCAATGATATTATTTGCAAGAAGAATTAAGCCTGCACATGTTCCGAACATCGGCTTTCCTGATTGCGCAAACTCCATTAGGCTGTCCATAAAATCATATTTATCAATCAAGCGTCTCATGGTCGTGCTTTCGCCGCCAGGCAAGATAAGCCCGTCAACCTCGTCAAGCTGCTCTTTGCGTTTGATGACTACAGCTTCGGCGCCGCATGCTTCTACAGAAAGAACATGCTCTCTGACTGCGCCCTGCAGCCCTAATACTCCAACCTTTATCATGTTCAATTCTCCTTACCAGCCGCGCTCCTGCATACGAGCTTCAGGAGCCAATGAAGAAATTTCAATTCCCTTCATCGGTGTGCCTAGTTCTTTTGAAAGTTCAGCAATTAATTTGTAGTCCTGGTAATGTGTAGTTGCTTCCACAATGGCACGTGCAAATTTCGCAGGGTTTTCAGATTTGAAGATGCCTGATCCTACGAACACTCCGTCAGCACCAAGCTCCATCATTAGAGCTGCATCTGCAGGTGTTGCAACGCCGCCTGCTGCGAAGTTTACGACTGGAAGGCGTCCAAGGCTCTTGATTTCCAAAAGAAGCTCATATGGCGCTCCCAGAAGCTTAGCTTCCGTCATTAATTCATCTTCGTTCATGCCGACAACCTTGCGCACCTGTGCATTCACCTTGCGGATATGGCGGACAGCTTCAACGATGTTTCCAGTTCCAGGCTCACCCTTTGTGCGAAGCATGGAAGCACCTTCACCAATACGGCGTGCTGCTTCGCCTAAGTCACGGCATCCGCAAACGAATGGAACTGTGTAGTCTCTTTTATTAAGATGGTATTCTTCATCAGCAGGAGTTAAAACTTCACTCTCATCTATGTAATCGACACCCATCGCTTCAAGCAGACGAGCTTCTACAATATGGCCGATACGCGCTTTTGCCATTACCGGGATTGAAACTGCACCCATTACTTCTTCCATAATACGCGGATCTGCCATGCGTGCCACACCGCCGGCTGCACGGATATCAGAAGGAACGCGTTCAAGTGCCATAACTGCTACTGCACCAGCTTCTTCTGCGATTTTTGCCTGCTCGGCGTTAACAACGTCCATAATAACGCCGCCTTTTTGCATTTCTGCCATTCCCCGTTTAACACGATCTGTACCTGTCTTCATGTTTATCCCCCTTCGTAAATACCATCTGCTTTGGATGGGTTAAATATTATGATAAAAATCAGTTTTCAAAAAAAGGAAAATAGATTATTTTACCCGGAAGTTTCCCTATTGAAAATATGCAATGAAAAAGGGCTCCTGTCAAGACAGGAAAGCCCTTTTTCTTAAAACCAACCTTTTACAGTTGAGGAAACACTTCCCCAAACATCCCCGAAGAAACCGCCGATGCTGCGCATAGTCAGCACGAACCAGTTTGCTTTTTCAACACTTTCAGCAGCTACAACATCCACTTGAATATTGCCTTTGCCTTTATCGGACAAGAACTCAATCTTCCCGTCCTCTTTCGATTCAATCGTTAGATAGCCGATTTTTTCTCCTTTTTTAATAGGAGCGGTCAATTCGCCGTTTTCATTTAATTTCTCTTTATCAAGAACAAGAACTGGCTTATAGTTTTCTTTTTCACCGTTTCTCACTACCATTTCGATTGCCTCTTTAGAAGAAATCTTGACTTTGTCTTCTTTCCCTTTTGTTACAGGCACTGTTTTCTGGCCTTTCACCTGATAATTGGCAGGAACGATTTCTTCTTTCGTGAAGTTGCTGAAACCAAAGTCGAACATTTTCTTAGTTTCATCGAATCTGGATTTGTAAGTAGCCTGGCCATTCGCACCTTTAGCGTTCATGACAACACTGATGTAGCGGTTGCCATCTCTCATGGCTGTACCGGTAAAGCAGTACCCGGCAAAGTCAGTCGTACCTGTTTTAAGGCCATCCGCACCTTCATAGCCATATACTAGCTCTGGAAGCATCCAGTTCCAGTTTTCCATTTTAATTTCATCGTCTGTACCCTCTCTGAACGTCTTTCTAGGGGTACTTGCTGTTTCCAATACTTCAGGGAATCGGTTAATCAATTCTTTGGCCAGCATCGCTGTATCTTTTGCTGACATCACGTTTTCTTCTTCAGGGCCGCCTGCAGGAGGAGATCCTTTTAAATCACGGTTGTTTAAACCGCTGGAATTGACAAATTTATAATCCTTTAATCCAAGCTCTGCAGCTTTTTCGTTCATCATTTTAACAAAGTTTGTCTCTGAACCGGCAATCGTTTCTGCAATTGCGATGGTTGCACCATTTGCAGAATAGATCGCCATTGCTTCATACAATTCACGGATATTGTATTTGCCATCTCTTCTTAATGGGACATTTGATAGATTGCGATCCTGTGAAACTTTCCATACGTATTCACTTACTGCATATTCCTGGTCCCACTTTACTTTGCCTTCTTCAACGGCTTCAAGAAGCAGGTATTCTGTCATCATTTTAGTCATACTGGCAATGCCCAGTACTTTATCCGCATTTTTTTGATATAAAATTTTTCCGGTCTCTGCATCTACTAAAATAGCAGCATCTGCATTGATATTTAAGATATCTTCTGCATGAGCTTTATGTATACCAGGTAAAAGACCTAATATCATGACCAAGGCAAGGAATCCAGCGATAGACTTACGGTACAATGTTTTCTTCAATTTTACTGCCCTCCAACGTTTTAATACACTTTTGTTATTTTATCATAACTCTGGTGCAAAGAATAGATAGAGTAATTACCTATTCCTGCCTGCCCCGTGGCATGATTGGCCCATTGTTATGCATTAGTATTTTCCTAGGTTTGATTCCCGGGTATTTTAGGATAAACATGACTCTGTTAAACTGGCTATGATTTCCGCTGCAGGATGCTAAAAACAGCCATCATCCTTATCAGAGACGAAAAAAAAGCAGAAAAGGTTTCCCTCTTCTGCTTTGTATTGGTTATAGTGAGTAGTTTGGCGCCTCTTTTGTGATCTGCACATCATGCGGATGGCTTTCTCTTAGTCCCGCACCAGTCATTTTGATGAATTGAGCATTTTCACGAAGCTCGTAAAGGTCTTTTGTTCCGCAATAGCCCATTCCTGAACGGATACCGCCGACAAGCTGATAAATGGTATCAGCTAAAGGTCCTTTATAAGCAATGCGCCCTTCGATTCCCTCTGGAACAAACTTTTTATTATCTTCCTGGAAGTAACGGTCTTTTGAACCTTTTTCCATGGCTGCAACAGAACCCATTCCTCTGTATACCTTGAAGCGGCGTCCCTGGAAAATTTCCGTTTCGCCAGGGCTTTCGGAAACACCGGCTAGAAGGCTTCCAAGCATAACGGCATGTCCGCCTGCTGCCAATGCTTTCACGATATCGCCTGAATATTTAATACCGCCATCAGCAATGATTGATTTGCCATGCCTGCGTGCTTCAGTTGCACAATCATATACAGCTGTGATCTGCGGTACACCTACGCCTGCGACAACGCGTGTGGTACAAATGGAGCCAGGCCCGATTCCCACTTTTACGATATCAGCACCCGCTTCAATCAAATCCTTTGTCGCTTCGGCTGTTGCAACGTTTCCGGCAATAATGGCCAGATCCGGATAAGTGTTCCTGATTTCTCGTACGGTATCAAGTACACCTTTTGAATGTCCATGTGCTGTATCCACTACGATGACATCCACATGTGATTTAACAAGCATCTCAACACGCTTCATCGTGTCGCCGGTTACGCCGACCGCTGCACCTGCCAGCAGGCGTCCGCGCTCATCTTTTGCCGAGTTAGGAAACTCAATTACTTTTTCAATATCTTTAATGGTAATTAAACCTTTTAAAACACCTTCATCATCCACTAGCGGCAATTTTTCAATTTTATGCTGCTGCAGAATTTTCTCTGCTTCATCCAATGTGGTTCCAACTGGAGCTGTTACAAGATTTTCTTTTGTCATCACATCGGAAATTTTTATCGAATAGTCCTGAATGAATCGGAGGTCACGGTTAGTCAAAATGCCAACAAGTTTCTGTTCCTCAGTATTATTGACGATTGGCACACCGGAAATCCGGTACTTGCCCATTAAATGCTCTGCGTCAAATACCTGCTGTTCTGGAGTTAGGAAGAATGGGTCAGTAATAACGCCGCTTTCTGAACGCTTTACTTTATCCACCTGATCAGCCTGCTGTTCAATGGACATGTTTTTATGGATAATTCCCAAACCGCCCTGGCGCGCCATAGCGATCGCCATTTCAGCTTCAGTTACCGTATCCATTCCGGCACTGATTACTGGAATGTTGAGTGCAATCTTTTCAGTCAAATTTACTTTGAGGCTGACATCTCGAGGAAGCACCTCTGATTTCGATGGAACCAGTAAAACATCATCAAAAGTTAAACCTTCTTTTGCAAACTTAGTTTCCCACATCTTTTTTGACCTCCTGGACTCGAAAATATTATTAGTAGGTTATCAATTGGACAAAATACTGTCAAGGACGGATTGATATGTTAGATTTTTCAAAAGATTCGGAGGTTTCGCTGTGATACATCCATTTGACCTTAAAAACTCCTTTTTATACTTCTTTTCTGCGAACACGTCGCAGGAATTTTTAAAGAAATGCTACCAAAATCAAAACCTGGATCAGGCTGAACAAAAGAGCTATGAAAACAGTTACCCTTTTATATACTATCTAGAACACGGACAAGTATACTACGAGCAGGCAGAGAAGGCACCATTGGTTATCAAGCCAATTCTCTTTTTTTATGGACTTGTTCACCTTGTGAAGGCCTGCATACTCACAGTGGACCCAAATTATCCGGAGACCACTTCTGTTTTGGCACACGGGGTATCCACCAGGAAAAGAAAAAAGCAGCAATATAATTTTTTTCAGGACGAAGTGAAATTTCAAAAAAGCGGGCTTTTCCCCTATATGGCAGAAAAATTGTTCCACATGAAACATTTGGAAGGCGAAAAAACAACGATGGGAGAGTTATTTGGCCAAATTCCCGAGCTTAATTATTTGTACAGCCAGACAGAGGGCCGAACTACTTTTCTTGAAGCAGAGCTGGGAAAGGAAGTATTCATTTTGCCAAAAATGATCCTTGATCGCTTTCATATGACCGAGTCCCGCTTTGTTGAATACCTGCAGTCAAAATCAGACTTTAATATAAGCTTTCAGGAGTCAGCGGATTTAGACCTTAAATTTTCTGCAAAAAACTTGAATACATATAATTATAAGCCCTTAAGATATAGCCCTGATGCAGGAAAGTTTTTCTTTCCGCTTGCTAAAGACGGCCTGATTGAATTTCCTGAACTTCTTATTCATTTCCTGCTGCTGTATAACTTAAGCATGATTGCCCGCTATGAAACAGAATGGTGGAGCGAACTCATCAAAATGATGCCGAATAAAGACTATCCTTTTATTCAAACATTTCTACAGATTACATCCGCAAAGGGGCCATATTTGATTTATCAGTATTTGGCTGATAAGAAAAATTAAGCTGTATAGTGACCTTGATTTCTTGTTTGTATTAACCTGGAGTCTTTGCTGGGCATTTCAGGAGGGAGCAAAGTGGAAGGGTGCTTGCTAACTGGCTGGGGATTTATCTGACGCTTTCCGTATTGCTTATCTAGCATGTATTGGATTTTATGTAACAGGTTTTTGATTTTATCTAGCAGGAATTCGATTTTATCTCGCATTTGGCACAATTCAACATTGCTGAGAACGGATTTGACTTTAAAAACAGATGTGGAATAAGGAATGGCACATATCATTCAATTTTGGCACATATATGAGTGAGAGAGGCGCATATTTTAACCGAAGTGGCGCATAAAATGAAATAGTGACTCATATGTTGGCCGAAGTGGCGCATATATTATATTCCCTAAAAAGGAGAGTCCAAATAAGATATGTTATTCAGTAAATGATCCAAACACACAAAAAAGAGCACCCATCAGGTGCTCTTTCATATGCCCGGCAGCGTCCTACTCTCACAGGGGGACAGCCCCCAACTACCATCGGCGCTGAGAAGCTTAACTTCCGTGTTCGGTATGGGAACGGGTGTGACCTTCTCGCTATCGCCACCGGACTATTTGGTTGAAGAAACTTCGTTCCCTCAAAACTAGATAATGCATGAAGAAGTGTTTGCCGAGTAATAACCATATGACTTGGTTAAGTCCTCGATCGATTAGTATCAGTCAGCTCCACATGTCGCCACGCTTCCACCTCTGACCTATCAACCTGATCATCTTTCAGGGATCTTACTAGCTTGACGCTATGGGAAATCTCATCTCGAGGGGGGCTTCATGCTTAGATGCTTTCAGCACTTATCCCTTCCGCACATAGCTACCCAGCGATGCCTTTGGCAAGACAACTGGTACACCAGCGGTGCGTCCATCCCGGTCCTCTCGTACTAAGGACAGCTCCTCTCAAATTTCCTGCGCCCACGACGGATAGGGACCGAACTGTCTCACGACGTTCTGAACCCAGCTCGCGTACCGCTTTAATGGGCGAACAGCCCAACCCTTGGGACCGACTACAGCCCCAGGATGCGATGAGCCGACATCGAGGTGCCAAACCTCCCCGTCGATGTGGACTCTTGGGGGAGATAAGCCTGTTATCCCCGGGGTAGCTTTTATCCGTTGAGCGATGGCCCTTCCATGCGGAACCACCGGATCACTAAGCCCGACTTTCGTCCCTGCTCGACTTGTAGGTCTCGCAGTCAAGCTCCCTTGTGCCTTTACACTCTGCGAATGATTTCCAACCATTCTGAGGGAACCTTTGGGCGCCTCCGTTACTTTTTAGGAGGCGACCGCCCCAGTCAAACTGCCCACCTGACACTGTCTCCCGCCCCGATCAGGGGCGCGGGTTAGAATTTCAATACAGCCAGGGTAGTATCCCACCGACGCCTCCACCGAAGCTGGCGCTCCGGCTTCTCAGGCTCCTACCTATCCTGTACAAGCTGTACCAAAATTCAATATCAGGCTACAGTAAAGCTCCACGGGGTCTTTCCGTCCTGTCGCGGGTAACCTGCATCTTCACAGGTACTATAATTTCACCGAGTCTCTCGTTGAGACAGTGCCCAGATCGTTACGCCTTTCGTGCGGGTCGGAACTTACCCGACAAGGAATTTCGCTACCTTAGGACCGTTATAGTTACGGCCGCCGTTTACTGGGGCTTCGATTCAAAGCTTCGCTTGCGCTAACCTCTCCTCTTAACCTTCCAGCACCGGGCAGGCGTCAGCCCCTATACTTCGCCTTGCGGCTTCGCAGAGACCTGTGTTTTTGCTAAACAGTCGCCTGGGCCTATTCACTGCGGCTCATCAGGGCTATGCACCCTAATGAGCACCCCTTCTCCCGAAGTTACGGGGTCATTTTGCCGAGTTCCTTAACGAGAGTTCTCTCGCTCACCTTAGGATTCTCTCCTCGCCTACCTGTGTCGGTTTGCGGTACGGGCACCTTTTCCCTCGCTAGAGGCTTTTCTTGGCAGTGTGGAATCAGGAACTTCGGTACTAAATTTCCCTCGCCGTCACAGCTCAGCCTGTGTGGTAACGGGATTTGCCTCGTTACCGGCCTAACTGCTTGGACGCGCTAATCCAGCAGCGCGCTTACCCTATCCTCCTGCGTCCCCCCATTGCTCAAACGGTAAAGAGGTGGTACAGGAATATCAACCTGTTGTCCATCGCCTACGCTTTTCAGCCTCGGCTTAGGTCCCGACTAACCCTGAGCGGACGAGCCTTCCTCAGGAAACCTTAGGCATTCGGTGGATGGGATTCTCACCCATCTTTCGCTACTCATACCGGCATTCTCACTTCTAAGCGCTCCACCAGTCCTTGCGGTCTGGCTTCAACGCCCTTAGAACGCTCTCCTACCACTGACATCGAAAGATGTCAATCCACAGCTTCGGTGATACGTTTAGCCCCGGTACATTTTCGGCGCGGAGTCACTCGACCAGTGAGCTATTACGCACTCTTTAAATGGTGGCTGCTTCTAAGCCAACATCCTGGTTGTCTAAGCAACTCCACATCCTTTTCCACTTAACGTATACTTTGGGACCTTAGCTGGTGGTCTGGGCTGTTTCCCTCTTGACTACGGATCTTATCACTCGCAGTCTGACTCCCATGGATAAGTCTTTGGCATTCGGAGTTTGTCTGAATTCGGTAACCCGATGGGGGCCCCTAGTCCAAACAGTGCTCTACCTCCAAGACTCTTACTACATGAGGCTAGCCCTAAAGCTATTTCGGAGAGAACCAGCTATCTCCAAGTTCGATTGGAATTTCTCCGCTACCCACACCTCATCCCCGCACTTTTCAACGTGCGTGGGTTCGGGCCTCCATCCAGTGTTACCTGGACTTCACCCTGGACATGGGTAGATCACCTGGTTTCGGGTCTACGACCACATACTCATTCGCCCTGTTCAGACTCGCTTTCGCTGCGGCTCCGTCTCTTCAACTTAACCTCGCATGTAATCGTAACTCGCCGGTTCATTCTACAAAAGGCACGCTATCACCCATTAACGGGCTCTAACTACTTGTAGGCACACGGTTTCAGGATCTCTTTCACTCCCCTTCCGGGGTGCTTTTCACCTTTCCCTCACGGTACTGGTTCACTATCGGTCACTAGGGAGTATTTAGCCTTGGGAGATGGTCCTCCCTGCTTCCGACGGGATTTCTCGTGTCCCGCCGTACTCAGGATCCACTCTGGAGGGAACGAAGTTTCAACTACAGGGCTTTTACCTTCTCTGGCCGGCCTTTCCAGACCTGTTCATTTACCTCGTTCCTTTGTAACTCCGTGTAGAGTGTCCTACAACCCCAGGAGGCAAGCCTCCTGGTTTGGGCTAATCCCGTTTCGCTCGCCGCTACTCAGGGAATCGCGTTTGCTTTCTCTTCCTCCGGGTACTTAGATGTTTCAGTTCCCCGGGTCTGCCTTCCATACCCTATGTATTCAGGTAAAGATCCTATCCCATTACGGATAGGGGGTTCCCCCATTCGGAAATCTCCGGATCAAAGCTTACTTACAGCTCCCCGAAGCATATCGGTGTTAGTACCGTCCTTCATCGGCTCCTAGTGCCAAGGCATTCACCGTGCGCCCTTTCTAACTTAACCTGCTTCGGCCAATGATAAGCGGCGAATCTCTGCGTCAGCTCCGTCACTATGCTCCTCACGTACTCTCGTACGCTCCGGTGCTCGTTCGGTCGCTTCCTTGATCTTCTTGCTTCTCATTGCCCTCATGGTTTGTGCTCTTACTTCGTTTTAAAACTAAAATAAGAGAAAAAAACTAAGATGGCGATTACTCGGTTATTGCTTCTTCATTAACATTATCTAGTTTTCAAGGAACAAAAAATAACGAATGGAATCGTTATGGTTGGTGGAGCCTAGCGGGATCGAACCGCTGACCTCCTGCGTGCAAAGCAGGCGCTCTCCCAGCTGAGCTAAGGCCCCGTTATATGAGATGGTGGGCCTAAATGGACTCGAACCATCGACCTCACGCTTATCAGGCGTGCGCTCTAACCAGCTGAGCTATAGGCCCACATAATAGGTAAAGTATTAAAATGTGAGAGATTGAACTCTCAAAACTGAACGAACAAAACACGTCACGTTTCATGTAAATATCCTTAGAAAGGAGGTGATCCAGCCGCACCTTCCGATACGGCTACCTTGTTACGACTTCACCCCAATCATCTGTCCCACCTTAGGCGGCTGGCTCCAAAAGGTTACCCCACCGACTTCGGGTGTTACAAACTCTCGTGGTGTGACGGGCGGTGTGTACAAGGCCCGGGAACGTATTCACCGCGGCATGCTGATCCGCGATTACTAGCGATTCCGGCTTCATGCAGGCGAGTTGCAGCCTGCAATCCGAACTGAGAATGGTTTTATGGGATTCGCTTAACCTCGCGGTCTCGCAGCCCTTTGTACCATCCATTGTAGCACGTGTGTAGCCCAGGTCATAAGGGGCATGATGATTTGACGTCATCCCCACCTTCCTCCGGTTTGTCACCGGCAGTCACCTTAGAGTGCCCAACTGAATGCTGGCAACTAAGATCAAGGGTTGCGCTCGTTGCGGGACTTAACCCAACATCTCACGACACGAGCTGACGACAACCATGCACCACCTGTCATCCTGTCCCCCGAAGGGGAACGCCCTATCTCTAGGGTTGTCAGGAGATGTCAAGACCTGGTAAGGTTCTTCGCGTTGCTTCGAATTAAACCACATGCTCCACCGCTTGTGCGGGCCCCCGTCAATTCCTTTGAGTTTCAGCCTTGCGGCCGTACTCCCCAGGCGGAGTGCTTAATGCGTTTGCTGCAGCACTAAAGGGCGGAAACCCTCTAACACTTAGCACTCATCGTTTACGGCGTGGACTACCAGGGTATCTAATCCTGTTTGCTCCCCACGCTTTCGCGCCTCAGCGTCAGTTACAGACCAAAGAGTCGCCTTCGCCACTGGTGTTCCTCCACATCTCTACGCATTTCACCGCTACACGTGGAATTCCACTCTTCTCTTCTGCACTCAAGTTCCCCAGTTTCCAATGACCCTCCCCGGTTGAGCCGGGGGCTTTCACATCAGACTTAAGGAACCGCCTGCGCGCGCTTTACGCCCAATAATTCCGGACAACGCTTGCCACCTACGTATTACCGCGGCTGCTGGCACGTAGTTAGCCGTGGCTTTCTGGTTAGGTACCGTCAAGGTACCGGCAGTTACTCCGGTACTTGTTCTTCCCTAACAACAGAGTTTTACGATCCGAAAACCTTCATCACTCACGCGGCGTTGCTCCGTCAGACTTTCGTCCATTGCGGAAGATTCCCTACTGCTGCCTCCCGTAGGAGTCTGGGCCGTGTCTCAGTCCCAGTGTGGCCGATCACCCTCTCAGGTCGGCTACGCATCGTCGCCTTGGTGAGCCGTTACCTCACCAACTAGCTAATGCGCCGCGGGCCCATCTGTAAGTGATAGCCGAAACCATCTTTCAGCTTTCCCTCATGTGAGGGAAAGAATTATCCGGTATTAGCCCCGGTTTCCCGGAGTTATCCCAGTCTTACAGGCAGGTTGCCCACGTGTTACTCACCCGTCCGCCGCTGACTTCAGGGAGCAAGCTCCCATCTGTCCGCTCGACTTGCATGTATTAGGCACGCCGCCAGCGTTCGTCCTGAGCCAGGATCAAACTCTCCATATAAGAGTTGATTAAGCTCATAAATTGTCTTTTCAAAAAAGACTAAAGAATTAACGTTGACGTTTTTGTTCGTTCAGTTTTCAAAGATCAATCCGCCGCTTGAGGCGACTTAATTAATATATCATTTCTGATAATCAATGTCAACAAGTTTTTTTACCTCATCGGATGATGATGTTCATCTCTTGCTGACTTGAATAAGTATACCAGCCCTTCTCTATTAATTGCAAGCACTTTTTAATAGAAACTAAATCTTTTTTAAAAAAAGTAAGGTCTGTTAAATTCGCCTGCTTTAATCAGAAAAAACTTTAACAGAGCTAAATAAAAAAAGACCGCGGTATGCAGTCATTTTAATACTTCATCAATAAATAACTGGCGGTTTTTCTCTAAATGAATTATGTCGCCGGTTTCTTCGATTTTCACAAGCGGCCTCGTAGGTGATTTATCTTCTATAAAAAGGATTTCTGCAGTCTGACCATCAGAGAGCTTTACCATACTGCCAATGGAAAAGTTCATGATGCCGGAACCCAGCGCTTGAATGGATGGGATATCATATTTTCCGAAGCCATCCTGAATCAGCATCTCAAGTACTTTAAAAGGAGATTGCTTCCGTCTGTAGAGCCTTTGGGAGGTCATAGCATGAAATGCATCCGCTGCAGCGATAATTCTCCCAGCCTGATTGATTTTGCTGCCTTGTTCTCCAAACGGATAGCCGCTGCCGTCCAGCCGCTCGTGGTGCTGGATAATACCGATCTTAGTGCTTTCTCTTAATAGAGATATATTTTGAACCATTTTAAAGCTAAGGGTTGAATGCCTTTTAATTTCTTCAAATTCTTCGGAGTTTAATGAACTGCTTTTATGCAGGATGGATGGGTTTATTTTCGCCATCCCCGCATCTGCCAGGCAGCCTCCCAGGGCAAGCTGTACAATTTCCCCCTTATTCAAACTCAATTTTTTACCTATAAAGGCACTGATCATTCCCACAGCTACAGAATGCTGGTATAAATAATCTTCATTCGTAGAAAAATGATGCAGGGAGAAGATTCCGGAGGGGTTTTTCTCTAATTTTTCAATCAGCGGAATCATAATGTTTCTTATTTTGGCAATATCCACAGGAAGGCCTGATTGCCAGGACATAAATTCTCTTTTGAAATTTTGAACGCCTGTTAAGAATGTATTTAAAAAACTTGATTCATTTGATTCTAGTACTTCTTCAGCTTCTTCCAAGCTTCCGGCAGAAGCAAAAGCCTTTCCGTTAACCATGGTGGTTTCAACTTCTGCTTCATCAATCAGAAATATTTTCATAATATCCAGCAGTTCCTTCGTCAGGACTGTTTTTTGGCTGATAATAGGGCGATTCGTCAAGCTGAAAACATCTTCTGATAAAATACAGCCTTCTCTTAATTCCTGTATAGGTACACGCACCATTTCCACACTCCAAATGTAATGAGTCTTTTATACTATTTTACATTATTTGGACAAAAAAAAGGAACACAAATCTGTGTTCCTTAAAATTTATTCTTCGCTATTATCTCCATTTACTTCTACTTCAGGAAGTGAATCAGCATCTTCAAGAGGCTTTGTTAATTCTTCTTCATCTTTTTCCTCTTCTTTTTCAACTTTTGCAACAGTAGATACCGCTTCGTCAGCATCTTCATTTATGCGGATGAGTCTGACACCTTGCGTGTTTCTTCCCATAGTGGAAATATCGTTCACTGCCATTCGGATAAGTACGCCGCCTGTTGTAATAAGCATAACGTCTTCTTCACCTGTGACAGCCTTCATGGAAACGAGGCTTCCGTTCTTATCTGTGATGTTGCAGGTCTTGATTCCTTTACCGCCTCTGCCCTGAACACGGTATTCTTCAGCAGGAGTGCGCTTACCATAGCCGTTTTTCGTTACGATCAGGATTTGGCTGTCATCGTCAAGAACTTCCATGCCAACAACTTCATCACCTTCACTAAGGCTTATCCCTTTAACACCGGTAGCAGTTCTGCCCATTGAACGAACATCTTCTTCAGGGAATCGGATCAGCATGCCATGGCTGGTTCCAATAATGATCTCCTTGCTGCCATCAGTTAAACGAACCGAAATTAATTCATCATCTTCACGCAGATTTAGTGCAATTAAGCCGTTATTGCGGATATTGGCAAAGGATGATAATGGCGAACGCTTGGAAATCCCCTGTTTAGTCGTAAAGAATAGGAACCAATCATCGACAAATTCTTCAACAGGAATAATCGCGTTAACCCATTCATCCTTGTCGACTCCAAGAAGGTTAATGATTGGAATTCCTTTCGCCGTACGGCTGAATTCAGGAATTTCATATCCTTTACCGCGATACACTTTTCCTTTGTTCGTGAAGAACAGGATGGTATCGTGTGTGGAAGTGGTAATGAGGTGTTCCACAAAGTCATCCTCATTGGTTCCCATTCCCTGGATTCCCCGGCCGCCGCGTTTTTGGGCCCGGTAAGTCGATACAGGAAGACGCTTGATGTATCCCTTATGAGTTAAAGTAAGGACAATATTCTCGCGCGGGATTAGATCTTCGTCTTCAATTTGTTCGATTCCGCCGGCAACAATTTCTGTACGGCGTTTATCGTTAAATCTCTCTTTTAATTCGGTTAATTCCTCGCGGATGATTTCCAATACTTTTTCTTCATCTGCCAAAATAGCTTTTAATTCGGCAATTAATGCTACAAGGCTTGAATACTCGTCTTCAATCTTTTCGCGCTCCAAACCTGTCAGACGCTGCAGACGCATATCAAGAATAGCTTGAGCCTGTTTTTCGGAAAGATTGAATTTTGTCATTAAGCCTTCACGGGCAATATCTGTAGTCTGTGAGCTGCGGATAAGACTAATAACTTCATCAAGGTGATCAAGCGCTATCCTTAAGCCTTCTAAAATATGCGCGCGGGCTTCTGCTTTTCTTAACTCAAATTCTGTCCGTCGGCGAATAACAACCTTTTGATGCTCTAAATAATACTCAAGACACTGCTTTAAATTCAGAACCTTAGGCTGTCCGTCCACCAATGCCAGAAGATTAATTCCAAAGCTCGTCTGAAGGGCTGTTTGCTTATAGAGATTATTTAATAATACACTTGCATTTGCATCTCTTCTGACTTCAATAACAATTCGCATCCCGTTACGGTCAGATTCATCACGCAGATCGGTAATGCCGTCAATTTTCTTATCTCTAACAAGTTCCGCAATTTTTTCAATCAGTTTTGCTTTGTTAACCTGATACGGGATTTCATGGACAATAATGGTTTCTTTGCCATTAGACTTTTCTTCAACCTCTACTTTAGCACGTAAAGTAATCGATCCGCGGCCAGTTTCATAGGCTTTGCGGATTCCGCTTCTTCCTAATATCATTCCGGCTGTTGGAAAGTCTGGTCCAGGAATAATATCCATTAGTTCCTGAATGGTCATTTCAGGGTCTTTACTTATTGCTAAAACCCCATCAATCACTTCTCCAAGCTGGTGGGGAGGAATATTAGTCGCCATTCCAACAGCGATGCCTGAAGTTCCATTGACCAGCAAATTAGGAAAACGGGCAGGCAGTACAACCGGCTCTTTTTCTTCCCCATCATAGTTATCCTGATAATCAATGGTATCCTTATTGATATCCCGTAAAAGCTCCATTGATATTTTGGACATGCGTGCTTCTGTATAACGCATGGCAGCTGCAGAATCGCCATCCACCGAACCGAAGTTACCATGTCCGTCAACCAGCATGTATCGATAGTTAAAGTCCTGCGCCATGCGCACCATGGTTTCATAAACAGCAGAGTCTCCGTGCGGATGATACTTACCAATTACATCCCCGACGATACGTGCTGATTTTTTATAGGGCTTATCTGAATGCATGCCGAGATCATGCATCGCATACAGAATGCGGCGATGCACCGGCTTTAAGCCATCACGCACATCCGGAAGAGCACGTGAAACAATTACACTCATGGCGTAGTCCAGGAATGATGAACGCATTTCCTGGCTAATATTAATTTCTTTTATTTGGGACCTTGGCGTATCAGCCATATAAAGAACCTCCCTTTTTAAGGGACTTGGAATTTAACCATATCCTCTTAATTAGTAAAACATTCATAATGCTGCAGTAAATCGCAGTTAGCTGCTCTGCAGGCTGTACTCAAAAAAGTGACTCTGGCACTTTCCTTATGTAAAAGCAGGATAGTAATCCTATCCTGGCTTTTGATCATATATCTAAGTTTTTTACATATTGGGCATTTTCTTCAATGAAATTTCGCCGTGGTTCAACTTTATCACCCATTAATATTTCAAACGTTTCATCTGCCTCAATGGCATCTTCAAGACTTACCTGCAGCAGTGTTCTTGTTTCGGGATTCATCGTTGTCTCCCACAGCTGGCCAGGATTCATTTCACCAAGCCCTTTATAGCGCTGAACATTTGGCTTTGGCTGGCTGGACAGACTGCTCATTACTTCTTCAAGCTGCCGGTCATTATATGCATATTCAATCTTCTTGCCCTGCTGTACTTTATATAATGGAGGCTGCGCAATGTAAATATAGCCTGCTTCTAAAATTTGTCTCATATAGCGGTAAAAGAAGGTTAATAATAATGTTCGAATATGGGCGCCATCCACATCTGCATCAGTCATGATCACAATTTTATGATATCTGGCTTTTGAAATATCAAAGTCTTCGCCAATCCCTGTACCAGCTGCTGTAATCATAGCTCGTACTTCATTGTTTGAAAGAATTCTATCCAAACGGGCTTTTTCAACATTAAGGATTTTCCCTCTCAATGGAAGGATTGCCTGGAAGTGACGATCACGCCCCTGTTTGGCTGAGCCTCCGGCGGAATCACCCTCAACAATGTATAGTTCAGATATAGAAGCATCTTTAGAAGAGCAATCAGCCAGTTTTCCCGGCAAGCTTGATACTTCTAATGCACTCTTTCTTCTGGTCAATTCCCGTGCTTTTTTCGCAGCCAGTCTGGCGCGTGCAGCCATTAATCCTTTTTCAACGATTTTTCTGGCTACAGTCGGATTTTCCAGCAGGAACTTTTCAAGCGCATCTGAGAAAATCGTATCAGTTGCAGCGCGAACCTCTGAGTTGCCAAGCTTCGTTTTAGTCTGTCCTTCAAACTGTGGATCTGGATGCTTAACAGATACAATCGCTGTTAAACCTTCCCGGACGTCTTCCCCTGATAGATTTGCATCATTTTCTTTAAAAACCCCATGTTTACGGGCGTAATCATTAATAACTCTTGTTAATGCGGTTTTAAATCCTGATTCATGCGTACCGCCTTCATACGTATTAATGTTATTGGCAAAAGAATAAATATTGCTTGTGAAGCCATCATTGTACTGAATGGAGACTTCAACTGTGATGCCCTCACGTTCTCCCTCAATATAAATTGGTTCCTCATGGAGAACTTCTTTCGTTCTATTCAAATGTTCAACGTACGATTTAATACCACCCTCGTACATATATTCATTTTTCTTATTTTCCTCACGTTTATCTTCAATCGTGATGGTTAATCCTCTATTCAGGAAAGCCAACTCGCGGATGCGGTTTGAGAGTGTTTCATAATCATATTCAAGCGTTTCAGTGAAGATTTCACTGTCCGGCTTAAAATGGATGGTTGTTCCAGTATGATCCGCTTCCCCAATCACTTCAAGATCGGCACTAGGGACTCCGCGCTCAAACTTCTGATAATATTTCTTTCCATCACGATGGACAAATACTTCCAGCACAGTTGAGAGAGCATTAACTACAGAAGCACCAACACCATGCAAGCCTCCGGAAACCTTGTATCCTCCGCCTCCGAATTTACCGCCTGCATGCAGAACCGTCATAATAACTTCCACTGCCGGGCGTCCCATTTTTTCGTGAATTCCGACTGGTATACCGCGTCCGTTATCCACTACCGTAATACTATTATCCTTTTCGATAATCACATTGATTTCAGAACAGTAGCCTGCCAGTGCTTCATCAATACTATTATCGACTATTTCCCAAACAAGATGGTGAAGCCCTTTGGCACTTGTTGAACCGATATACATTCCCGGACGCTTCCGAACCGCTTCCAGACCTTCCAGTACCTGTATCTGATTCTCATCATAGGATTGTTCCTGCACTGCCTTTTGCTCCATTGCCACATCGGTCACCTACACTTTCCATTTCACTAATCTATAAAAAAGCCTGGCTTCCTGAGATGAGCCAAACTGTAGTTTTCACTGACTTGCCTTTTGTCCCATTAAGGAAGTTCTTCCGGCAGTCCTGCATTTCTTTAAAATTCGTGAACACTTAATTTATGGGATCGTTTTTTTAACGTACCTGAGGATAGCGGAGAAAAATAGATCTTTTCTGTTGTGACAACCACAGATTTATAGGAACCTTTAGCGAGGTTCACAACTGACTCCTCCAGGTTCTCCTTACGCTCTTCCGCATACTCGGAAGCAAGGGCTGTTTCTTTATCAATAATGGCGACAATATCCCTTGCCCGGACCAACACATCTTCACCTATATGGATGTACATGCGATCACCTCACTGAATCTTCTTGATTCTCCCTGCCTCAACACTGAACGCTGCTGCTTCTTTAAGTGTCTGGTGGTCTATTCCATCAACACTCGTAGTAGTGACAAACGTCTGCACTTTTCCTTGAATGGTATTCAATAAATGGGATTGGCGATAATCATCCAATTCCGAGAGGACGTCATCCAGCAGCAGAATGGGATATTCTCCAATTTCAGAATGGATCAGTTCGATTTCGGCAAGCTTAACCGATAGAGCTGTCGTTCTTTGCTGGCCCTGTGAACCGAATGTTTGCACATCGCGCCCATTCACATGAAAAATCAGGTCATCACGATGCGGCCCAAACATGGTGACGCCGCGGTCTATTTCCCTGTTTTTTACTTTTGCAAATTTATCCTGGTATACTCTAACCATTTTCGACAAATCTTGTTCTTCTGATACCTCGGCAGAAGGCTTGTACTCAATTTTCAAGGTCTCAAGCCCTCTTGAAATCCCTTCATGAATCGGCTGTGCCCAATTCTCGAGGAGTCTGAGGAAATCGTAACGCTTTGAAACAATCTTTGCAGCCATTTCAATAAATTGCTCTGTTAAAATCTCAAGCATGGTATGGTCGGTCTGCTTTTTGATCTGGAGCATTTTCAGGTAGTGGTTGCGCTGCTGGAGGATTTTCTGATACTGGCTGATATCATGCAAATAGACAGGTGAAACCTGCCCAATCTCCATATCAATAAAACGACGCCTTACTTGAGGGCTCCCTTTCACAAGATGGAGATCTTCAGGCGCGAACATCACAACATTCATATTGCCGACATACTGGCTTAATTTCTGCTGCTCTATATGATTGCATTTGGCTTTTTTGCCTTTTTTGCTGATGACTAATTGCATTGGCAGGGATCCTTGCCTTTTTTGGACCCTTCCTTCTATTTTAGCATATTCCTGATCCCAGCGAATAAGATCTTTGTCATTTGATGTCCGATGGGACTTTGCCATCGCCAGCACATAGATCGATTCCATGACATTTGTCTTTCCCTGGGCATTTTCTCCCAAAATTACATTCACTTTATTTTCGAAATTAACTTCAAGCTCTTCGTAATTCCGGTAATTTTTTATTAGCAACTGCTCTATATGCATAGGCGCTACATCCTAAACTTTTTAATTAATTTATTTAGCGGGCTAGACGATCGTAAATTCACCCACATCCTGAATTTCGATTTTATCCCCGGTTCTTAGCTTTCTACCCCGTCTTTGATCTTGTTCCCCATTGACGAAGACTTCGTATTCACTCAGGAACCATTTGGCCATTCCGCCTGTTTGAATCACATCAGCGGCTTTTAAAAATTGGCCCAGCGTAATATATTCTGTATCAATTTGAATTTCCGTCATATTTTCACTCTTTCCCATTGTCCGACTTCAAGTGCTGCAGTGATTTCTGCACTTTGGCAAAACAATTTCAGAATGGTATCTAATATTCTATTTTACTAAATAAATCGCAGATACACAAAGAAAACTCGCCTGCAGCTGGTTATTTTCATTATTCCCCAGCAATTGGCCAATATTCTTGCGGCCAGGGGTACAGTTTTAGAGATCTGTTTCACCAAAAAAAGTAAGCCGCCGGCACAACCGGCAGCTTTTTTCTTAATAAGTCCTTACTGGCAAAATCAATTGCAGAATTGATTCATCGTTTAAAGGTTTGATGATGAATGGTCTCATGGCGCCGGTGAAGCTGATTGTAATTTCAGAGCCTTCAAGTGCTTTTAGGGCATCCATCATGAATTTCGCGCTAAAAGAAATTTTTAATTCTTCGCCTTCTACAGATTTGCTCTGCACTTCTTCGACAACTTTTCCGATTTCAGGAGTGTTGGATGAAATTTCAATTACTCCGCCATCAATTGTTGAAAACTTGACCACATTGTTGCGGCCTTCTTTTGCCAATAAAGAGGCACGGTCAATAGCCTGCAGGAATTCCTTTGTATTGACAACTACATCTGTTTTGCTGTCTGAAGGGATCAATCTGGATGTATCCGGGTAATTTCCTTCCAGCAGTCTTGAGAAGAACAGCAGATGCTCGGCCTTAAAGAGAACCTGGTTTTCAGTAATAACGATATCGATTAAATCATTGTTGTCATCAAGAATTTTGCTTAATTCACTTAAGCTTTTTCCTGGAATGACCACATTGTAGCTTTCGCTGGCATTTGTTTCGATTTGCGCTTTTCTTAATGCCAGCCTGTGGCTATCTGTTGCAATACAGGTTAATGTCCCGTTTTCAACCTTCCAGTTTACACCTGTCAAGATAGGGCGTGTTTCTGAGGTGGACACTGCGAAAACCGTTTGGCGAACCATTGCTTTTAATAGGTCTGTAGGGATTTTAAACACATTTTCTTCCTCGATTTGAGGCAAGTGAGGATATTCCTCAGCATCCAGACCATTAAGATTGAATTCGGATTTACCTGAGCGGATGACTGTCTGCAAATGGTTTTCAACGCTGATCTCTACACTGTCAGTCGGAAGCTTCTTAACGATTTCACTGAAGAACTTCGCTTGGAGCACAATGGCACCAGCCTGTTTGATCTCGACAATTTCATCTCCTGCTTCTTCTTTAGGAATAAAAGATTCGATTGAAATATCAGAATCACTGCCCGTTAATGTGACTCCTTCTTCAGATGCGACGATTTTAATCCCCGTTAAGATGGGAATGGTCGTTCTGCTTGTTACAGCTTTCATAACATCCTGGACGCTTTGGACCAACCGGTCGCGCTGGATTATAAATCTCATTTTTTAAATCCTCCAAGCATATTTTAATGGCGTATTGAATATATATATATTTTTTATAAAAAATAGTAGAAGTACTAGTAGGGCCTGTTAGTATGTGGATAACTGCATTTTTTGAAAGGAAACACAGCCTATCCACATGTGGACAGACTGTGTGTAAGTTTGGTCAAGTTATACACATTATACCTTTAGCATTTCATTGATTTCTTTCAGCTGCTTTTCAAATTGTGAATCTGACTGAAGCATCTTTGAAATTTTTTCATGGGCATGAATGACGGTCGTATGGTCCCTTCCGCCAAATTCCTCCCCTATTTTAGGAAGAGAAAAGTCGGTTAATTCCCTTGATAGATACATGGCAATCTGCCGGGGGAATGCGACAGACTTTGTTCGTTTCTTCGCTTTGAAATCCTCAAGCTTTACATTAAAGTGTTCCCCAACCACCCTTTGAATCTCATGGATGGTAATGACTTTCGGTTTGGAGCTTGGAATAATATCCTTTAATGCTTCTGCTGCAAGGTCTGCATTAATATCTTTATTTATTAAAGAGGAGTAAGCTACTACACGAATCAGAGCACCCTCAAGTTCACGAATGTTGGAGTCAATCTGATTAGCAATATACAGCATAACCTCATTAGGAATATCAAGTCCCTCTGCTTTCGCTTTTTTGCGCAGAATCGCAATACGCGTTTCAAGGTCGGGAGGAGTAATATCAGTAATTAGCCCCCATTCAAATCTGGAGCGAAGACGGTCTTCCAGTGTCGGTATTTCCTTTGGAGGACGGTCGCTTGAGATGATGATCTGCTTGCTCTCTTCATGCAAGGTATTAAAAGTATGGAAAAATTCTTCCTGTGTCTGTTCTTTTCCAGCTAAAAACTGAATATCATCGATAAGAAGAACATCCACATTTCGATATTTATCGCGGAAATCTCCCGCTTTGTTATCTCGGATCGAGTTAATGAATTCGTTCGTAAATTTCTCGGAAGATAAGTATACGACTTTAGCTGATGGATTATGATCTAATACATAATGGCCGATTGCATGCATAAGGTGAGTTTTTCCGAGTCCAACTCCCCCGTAAATAAATAAAGGATTATATGCCTTAGCCGGAGCCTCGGCTACAGCAAGTGAAGCTGCATGGGCGAAGCGGTTTCCGGATCCGATGACAAACGTGTCGAATGTATACTTCGGATTCAGCATCGTTAATGGCAATTCCGGCTGTTCTTCCTCCAGCTTTTTCTTTTTTGGAGGAAGGGGAAGATCGACTTCTTCTTCGCTTTGATTTTGCGGAATGATGAATTTTACTCCTAATTCTTCACCGGTTATGTCATAAAGAATTCCGGAGATCAGCTGGGAATAACGCTCTTCAAGCCAGTCACGGGCAAACTCATTCGGGGCCTTAACCACTAAAGTGTCTCCCTGCAGAGAATGCGCTTTTGTCGATTTCAGCCATGTATCAAAACTGGGCTTGCTGATTTTCTTCTCGATATTGGCCAGAGCATTATTCCAAAGATCCGCAATGTTTTCCAATGATATCCCTCCTTTTCCATCTATATTGGGAATTTAGATTACTGTCCAGCTCCGGTGCCTTTCGAAGGACACCCTTGCTTTTCTTTGTTTCGGGCCACAAAAACGATAGGTTATACAAGCTGTATAACCCCGAAGTTTATAAATATACGAAACTGTTTATGTGGAAAAATATATAATAAGGAAGTAAAGTGGAATTTCGACAGTATCCACTGTCTGTGGACAAACTTTTACAAACCCCTTGGATAACCTGTCCACATGTTATCCACAATCTGTGGATAATGAAGATATGCACAATGTTTTATTAAGTGTTAAAACACAATTATGATAACAGATAATGCTTTTGTCTGCAATGCTTTTTAAACCTTTATCCACAACATGCCATCCCTGTTCATAAAAATTGTCCACAGCCTCTGGTTGTGTGAAAAACTTGTCAATATGTGATGTGGATAATGAAAATGCTGTCGAAATTTTATCCACAGACCTGTTTTTTGAGAAGATCCAATTAAATTGGACTTTGGAATATCACATGGAGCAATGCCATTTTTTCGTGGCCAGATCATCTGGCGACCGGCAGAATTTGCAGTCTCAAATAGTAGCTTTCACAATGAACTAATGAGAAAAACGTGGAAAAATGAAATTTTAGGATGACATTCATGCGAAAAGAAGGTAAACTTTCTGAGTGGGTTCTTTCAGGTATGCAAAAAGAGAAAGAGCAGCTAAGCGTTTTTTAAAATGTTATTTTCGTAAGTTGTTTATTCATAATAAATTTTAACTGCTGAGTTGATTGGAGCGGAGGGCACTTGACTCCTGCGGGAGGAGAGGAGCGGGAGACCCCGCAGGCGAAGCCGAGGAGGCTCCCGTTCCTCCCCGCGGAAAGCAAGTGCCCGCAGCGGAAATCAACGAACTAACTTTATAAGAAAAAACAAATTATGAAAGAAAGAGCCGAAACTAATTTTTTTGCCATTGAAGGCAGATTGACTTATATGCATAGTTGACAATTTTCTAGTTACATCTATATAATTAGAAAGACTGTCTTTAACAGCAATTCCTCAGGGAGGTGTCATATATGAAAAGAACTTATCAACCAAACAAGCGTAAAAGAAGCAAGGTTCATGGTTTCCGCAGCCGCATGAGCTCTCCGAACGGACGTAACGTTCTAGCTCGCCGCCGCCGCAAAGGAAGAAAAGTATTATCTGCTTAGGCCACTGAAACGTCAGTGGTCTTTTTTTCCATGTAAAGATAAATGTTCAAGGCGCTCTGCGCTTTTCTGAAAAGGTGATGACATGAAAAAAGAGTTCCGTGTAAAAAAGAATAAAGAATTTCAAGAGGCCTTTAAGAAGGGAAAGTCATTCGCCAACCGTCAATTTGTCGTTTACATCTTGAGAAAAGAGGAGCAGAATCATTTCCGCATTGGCCTTTCTGTCAGTAAAAAAATCGGCAATGCCGTTATGAGGAACCAGATCAAAAGGTATATCCGCCAGGCATTCTTAGAACTGGAGGAGGAAATTAAGCCGCAATATGATCTGATCGTCATTGCGAGAAAACCGGTGGCAGAAATGGATTTCCATGAAGTGAAAAAGAGTCTGATCCATGTATTGAAGGTTTCGAGGGTTTTGAATAAACCGAGACTTGGAAATACTAAAAATCAATAATCTTTATCTATCTTTATTTTGAAGCACTTCATTTTAAAAGATGTTAAAATAAGATACATATGAGCGTGTGCCCTCTGACCGGGGACAAGCAAATGATATCCATACTATTATCAGGAGCAATTAAGGAGGAAAAAACGGTTGAAGAAACGAATATTCCTATTAATCGGTTTAGTGTTTGTGATGGCCCTTTTAACGGGCTGTACAGAAATTAACCAGCCGATTACGTCTGAAAGTGAAGGCTTTTGGAACGAGTATATTGTCTACCCGCTTTCGCTGTTTATTATTAAGGTAGCAGAATTTGCAGGCGGCAGCTATGGACTATCGATCATTATTGTGACCATCATTATCCGTCTGGTCATCCTGCCATTAATGATTAAACAAACGAGAAGTTCAAAAGCGATGCAGGCGATTCAGCCAGAAATGCAGAAGCTTCGTGAAAAATACAGCTCTAAAGACCAGAAAACCCAGCAGAAGCTGCAGCAGGAAACAATGGCTTTATTCCAAAAGCACGGCGTTAATCCGCTTGCAGGATGTTTTCCGTTAGTGATTCAAATGCCGATCCTGATCGGTTTCTACCATGCGATTACACGTACGCGCGAAATTGCAAACCATAATTTCCTTTGGTTTGACCTTGGTTCTCCGGATCCAATTTACTTATTGCCTTTAATTGCAGGTGTGACAACGTTCATTCAGCAGAAAATGATGATGGCCGGCACTCAGCATACGGGGCAAATGGCTGCACAAATGAAAATGATGCTTTACCTAATGCCGATTATGATCGTTATTTTTGCCATTAACTTCCCGGCAGCTCTTTCTTTATACTGGGTAGTGGGGAATATCTTCATGATCGTTCAAACGTATTTCATTAAAGGTCCGGACCTGAAAGCTGCAGCGGCCGGAAATGCAGGAGGAGCCAAAAAGTGAAACAAGTAACTGCTACAGGACAGACCGTCAAGGAAGCAGTAGAGTCAGCTTTAGCTCAATTAAACACAACAGAAGACCGCTTAGAGATTACTATCGTTGATGAAGGTAAAAAAGGCATTTTCGGGATTTTTGGATCCCGGCCGGCCGTGGTGAAAGCTGTGAAAAAACCTGATCCGATTGAGGAAGCTGAAAAGTTCCTCAAAGACGTCAGCGGGAAAATGGGCGTGTCCATTGAAATTGAAACATTAAGGGACGGAAAAAATGTTCAATTTATCCTATCCGGTGAAAAGATTGCACTTTTAATCGGAAAAAGAGGACAAACGCTCAATTCCCTCCAGTATTTGACACAGCTGGTCATTAACCGCTATGCCGAACATTACTTAAATGTGGTGCTCGATGCAGAGGATTATCGGAAAAGACGCCAGGATACCCTGATTCAATTGGCTGAAAGGCTTGCTCAAAAAGCTTTGAAGACGGGAAAAGAAATTGCGCTGGAACCTATGCCTTCATATGAACGCAAGGTGATCCATACCACTCTCGTAAATAATAAGAGAATCAAGACGTACTCTGATGGCAATGACCCGCATCGTCATATCGTCATTGCACCAGTCAGAACAAGATAGCAGGAAAAGCGAAGTTTGCAAAATCCCAATCCATTTACGGATTGGGATTTTTTTGTCGCACTTTGTCATTTCCCAGCCAATTATTAAATCTTAATTGGTTTTATTGTTATTCACATGTGGATAAGTTAAAATAGAGCATATTAATTATGAGACGTGTGGATAATTTTTTTCGCTGGCTGTGTGTAAGCGGGCTGTTGATAAGTATCATGCTGACTGATGGACAAGCCGGAATTGCGGGCTGATATGCTTTTCTAAAAAAAAGCCATGTGATATTCTATTAATTTGGGGAATCGATATTATTATTCATTTTATATAGATCGATAAAACAGAAAAAAGAGAGGTGAATGAATTGGAATTTGATACAATAGCTGCGATCTCTACTCCAATGGGAGAAGGAGCCATTGCCATTGTCCGCCTGAGCGGTGACCAGGCTTTTGAAATTGCGGACCGGCTGTTCAGAGGGGTAGGAGGCAAGCGTCTAAAGGATGTTGCGTCCCACACCATTCATTATGGGCATATTATCGACCCAAAAACCGAACAGATTGCTGAAGAAGTAATGGTTTCGGCCATGAAGGGACCGAAAACTTTTACTAAAGAAGATGTCATTGAAATCAACTGCCATGGCGGACTGGTTTCTGTAAACCGCGTCCTGCAGCTTTTGCTGAATAATGGCGCACGGCTGGCAGAGCCGGGTGAATTTACAAAGCGCGCCTTTTTGAACGGGCGGATTGATTTATCCCAGGCAGAAGCGGTTATGGATTTAATCCGTGCCAAGACGGACCGGGCTATGAACGTGGCACTTGGCCAGATGGAAGGAAGGCTGTCAAAGCTTATTCAGAAGCTTCGGCAGGAAATTCTGGAGATCCTTGCTCACGTAGAAGTCAATATCGACTATCCGGAATACGATGATGTTGAGGAAATGACCCATCATATGCTGATGGAGAAGGCTTCATATGTGAAGAAGGAGATCGAAAAGCTTCTTCAGACCTCACAGCAGGGGAAAATACTGCGTGAAGGACTCTCAACAGTCATCGTCGGACGGCCAAACGTTGGAAAATCTTCCTTATTGAATAGCCTTGTTCATGAGAATAAGGCTATTGTAACAGATATCCCAGGCACAACCCGTGATGTCATCGAAGAATACGTGAATGTAAGAGGGGTGCCTCTCCGCCTGGTTGATACAGCCGGCATTCGCGAAACGGAAGATATAGTGGAACGGATTGGTGTTGAAAAATCAAGGCAGGTATTAAAAGAAGCAGATTTGATTTTGCTCGTGCTCAATTACTCGGATGAATTGACGTCTGAGGATGAAAATATTTTTAAGGCGGTCGAAGGCATGGATGTCATTGTGATTGTCAATAAAACCGACCTTGACCAAAAAATCGACATGAATCGCGTCCGTGAGCTTTCCAAGCATCATAAACTGGTTACGACCTCTTTATTGGAGGATCAGGGAGTCGACGATCTTGAGGAAGCCATTGCTTCTCTATTCTTTGCAGGCTCCATCGAAGCCGGGGATATGACATATGTATCCAATACCCGCCATATTGCCCTATTGAACCAGGCGCAAAATGCCATTGACGAAGCGATGCAGGGGGTTGAGATGGGAACACCGATTGACATTGTGCAAATTGATTTGACGAGAACATGGGAGCTGCTTGGTGAAATTATTGGCGATAGCGTCCATGAAAGCTTGATCGACCAGTTATTCTCGCAGTTCTGTTTAGGGAAATAGATGATTTAGGAAGGCTGTGTCAGCTGACGCAGCGGAAATAGATTTTTAACTTTTGCAATCTGCTGGCTCAGCCCCGGGCTTTTCAAAAGCTTGTTCCTGTGCTTTTCTGATTGCAGCAAAGGAGGCAGCATCATGACATATGAAGCTGGAAGTTATGATGTCATAGTAGTCGGAGCCGGACATGCGGGTGTGGAAGCAGGCCTTGCTTCGGCCCGTCTCGGCGCAAAGACATTAATGATTACGATCAACCTTGATATGGTAGCCTTTATGCCCTGCAACCCTTCAGTCGGAGGTCCTGCTAAAGGGATTGTGGTAAGGGAAATCGATGCTCTTGGCGGAGAAATGGGCAAAAACATTGATAAAACCCATATTCAGATGCGCATGCTCAATACAGGAAAAGGCCCTGCAGTCCGTGCGTTAAGAGCTCAGGCCGATAAATTCACGTATCAGCATGAAATGAAAAAAACGCTGGAAAATGAGCCAAACCTGACGCTTATTCAGGGAATGGTTGAACGGCTGATTGTCGAAGATGGAGAATGCAGGGGCGTCGTCACCCAGACAGGTGCTGTTTATCATTCAAAAGCGGTAGTTATTACGACCGGAACCTTCTTAAGAGGGGAAATTATCCTGGGTGAGCTCAAGTACTCAAGCGGTCCTAACAACCAGCAGCCATCCATTAAGCTCTCAGAGCATTTGCAGGAGCTCGGCTTTGATCTGGTCCGTTTTAAAACAGGAACACCGCCGCGCGTCAATAGCCACTCCATTGATTACAGCAAAACGGAAATCCAGCCTGGCGATGATGTGCCAAGAGCTTTTTCCTATGAAACGACAAAATACATTACGGACCAGCTTCCTTGCTGGCTGACGTATACCAATGAAGAAACGCATACATTAATCGACAATAATCTTCATCGCTCGCCGATGTATTCCGGCATGATCAAAGGGACAGGACCGCGCTATTGTCCGTCGATTGAAGATAAAGTGGTCCGCTTTAATGATAAGCCGCGTCATCAGATATTCCTGGAGCCTGAGGGCCGCAATACACAGGAAGTGTATGTGCAGGGGCTTTCTACAAGCTTGCCAGAGGATGTGCAGCAGAAGATTCTCAGAACCATTCCCGGACTTGAAAATGTACAGATGATGCGTGCTGGCTATGCGATTGAATATGATTCCATCGTACCAACGCAATTATGGCCGACACTTGAAACCAAGAAAGTGAAAAATCTCTATACTGCCGGCCAGATTAACGGGACATCCGGCTATGAAGAAGCTGCCGGCCAGGGGCTAATGGCAGGCATGAATGCGGGATTAAAATCGCTGGATAAGGAAGAAGTCATTTTAAGCCGTTCAGATGCTTATATTGGCGTCCTGATTGATGACCTTGTGACCAAAGGCACGAACGAGCCTTACCGTCTATTGACTTCAAGAGCGGAATACCGTCTGCTGCTTCGCCATGATAATGCCGACCTGCGCTTAACAGAGCTTGGCCGCAAAGTTGGGCTGATCAGTGAAGAGCGCTATAAAAAATTCCAGCTGAAAAAGCAGGCAATTGAAGAAGAGAAAGCACGTCTGCAAGGCATCATCAT
Source organism: Cytobacillus sp. NJ13 (assembly GCA_030348385.1). Taxonomy (NCBI): domain Bacteria; kingdom Bacillati; phylum Bacillota; class Bacilli; order Caryophanales; family Bacillaceae; genus Cytobacillus; species Cytobacillus sp. NJ13. The sequence goes on from JAUCFP010000006.1 coordinate 3,548,215, forward strand.
CAAGCCGTCTTCTGATGTGCAGGAGCTGATTAAAAGCCAGGGCGGAAGCGAGCTGAAAGATGGCATTCGCGCATCTGATTTGCTGAAGCGTCCGGAAATGACGTATGAGCATATCCAGCAGCTTGTTCCAGCTGAGAATTCACTTGATGCGGATGTAACCGAGCAGGTGGAAATCCAGATCAAGTATGAAGGGTATATTGAAAAGTCACTTCAGCAGGTAGAGCGCCTGAAGAAGATGGAAAACAAGAAGATCCCTGAAAACATCGATTATGATGATATTAACGGACTCGCTTCTGAAGCAAGACAAAAGCTGAAGGAAGTAAGGCCGCTATCTTTAGCGCAGGCTTCACGAATTTCCGGTGTAAACCCTGCTGATATCTCTATTTTGCTTGTTTACTTAGAACAGGGCAGAATCGCAAGAGTTTCAGCGGAGTAAAGGGAAAATCCGATCATGTCTGAGAACCGAAAGGATTTATAAATGAATACCGAACAATTTACAGAAATGCTGGCGGCGAAGGGGATTGCCCTTTCGCCACAGCAAATGCAGCAATATGAAACATACTATTCCACACTGGTGGAATGGAATGAAAAAATGAATTTAACAGCCATCACGGAAAAGGAAGATGTTTATCTCAAGCATTTTTATGACTCGATTAGCGCTGCTTTTTACTTTGATTTCAACCAGCCGCTAAAAGTTTGTGATGTCGGGGCTGGTGCCGGTTTTCCAAGCATACCGATTAAAATTGCTTTTCCGGGTTTACATATTACGATCGTTGACTCGCTGAATAAACGCATTGGGTTTCTGGAGCATTTGGCGAAGAAGCTGGAGCTTGATCATGTCCGCTTTATCCATGACCGTGCGGAAACCTTTGGCCAGAACAAAGAATACCGTGAGTTTTTTGATGTTGTGACAGCAAGGGCTGTTGCCAGATTGTCCGTTTTGAGTGAACTTTGTCTGCCTCTGGCAAAAACAGGAGGCACATTTGTGGCTATGAAGGGTGCCAGTGCAAAAGAAGAACTGGATGCCGGCAAAAAGGCCATCTCTGTACTGGGAGGAAAACTCGTGGATTCCCACACGTTTACCTTGCCTGAGGAAGAAAGTGAGCGCAATATTTTAATCATTAAAAAAGAAAAGAGCACTCCTAAAAAGTACCCGCGGAAGCCGGGGACACCCAATAAAACACCAATTGAATAGGGTGCGCAATTTGCCATTGTATGACATAATGGTGTAAACTAATCGATTTTTCCAGATATTAATATTGCTCCTGTCCGGCAGGATTTGTCATGATGATAGAGAATATGTTATAGGGAGTTTCGTAAAGGTGGTGCAGGGTGATGAAGCATTCTTTCTCACGCTTTTTTGGCCTAGGCGAAAAGGGAGAACAAGTTACAGCGGAAAAACCAGCAGAAGAACAATTGGATATTGAAGACTTAAGCGACAGAGAAGAAGTTAAGAAGATACCTATTGATCAAATCGTCCCCAACCGTTTTCAGCCAAGAACGGTGTTTGATGATGAGAAGATAGAAGAGCTTTCTCGGACCATCCATACGCATGGAATCATCCAGCCGATTGTCGTAAGGGAATTTGAGGATGGGCAGTTTGAAATCATAGCAGGTGAACGCAGATACCGGGCCATGAAAAGACTGGGCTGGGAAGAAGCTCCGGCTATCGTAAAAAATCTAAGTGATACGGAAACGGCTTCAGTTGCTTTAATTGAAAACCTTCAAAGGGAAGAACTGTCTCCGATTGAAGAAGCTGTTGCCTACGGAAAGCTTTTAGAACTGCATAATCTGACACAGGAAGCATTGGCACAGCGCCTTGGAAAAGGCCAGTCAACCGTTGCAAATAAGCTTCGGCTGCTGAAATTGCCGCAGCCTGTCCAGGATGCATTATTAAACAAATCAATCACAGAGCGGCATGCCCGTTCGCTCATTCCGCTGAAAGACCCTGAAAAGCAGGTCGCCCTGCTTCAGGAAATAGTGGAGAAGAATCTGAATGTGAAGCAGACAGAAGACAGGGTTGTCAAAATTCTCGAACAAAAAAATCCAAAGCCGAAGCCGAAGCGAAAGGCGTTCAGCAAGGATATGAGAATTGCGGTCAACACGATCCGCCAATCATTATCCATGGTTTCTGACAGCGGCATTAATCTTGATTCGGAAGAAGAAGAATTTGATGAGTTTTATCAAATCACGATTAAGATTCCTAAAAAGAAATAATTTTTTAACGCGAGAGATAAAGCGGGTACTTCCCTGTTTTATTTTTCGCGTTTTTTTTGAAGGAACGATAAAAAGACTATTAGAATCTTCTTATTTTTTACAAAAAAATTATTCTGCCCTGTTTTTCATGATAAAATAGACTACGTGATTTAACGATACTAATAAATTTGCAGATAAATAGATTGTAATACTGATAGATGAAAGCAGGTGACACCGTGGGCAAGATTTTAGCCGTTGCGAACCAGAAAGGCGGAGTCGGCAAAACGACCACTTCCGTCAATCTTGGCGCATGCCTGGCATACATAGGCAAGAAAGTGCTGCTGGTCGACATTGATCCGCAGGGGAACGCCACAAGCGGAATCGGCATTGAAAAAGCTGATGTCGATCATTGCATCTATGACGTTCTCGTTGATGATGTGGAAGCATCAAAGGTTATAAAACCAACTTCGGTAGAGAATTTATACGCAATCCCGGCAACCATTCAGCTGGCAGGCGCAGAAATTGAACTGGTGCCGACCATCTCACGGGAAGTAAGATTAAAGAGGGCTCTGGAAGAAGTAAAGGCAAACTTTGATTATGTTATTATCGACTGTCCTCCTTCTCTCGGATTACTGACAATTAACTCGCTGACTGCTTCGGATGCAGTCATCATACCAGTGCAATGCGAGTACTATGCGCTTGAGGGTCTGAGTCAGCTTCTGAATACGGTCCGCCTTGTGCAGAAGCATCTGAATCATGATTTGAAAATCGAAGGCGTTCTGCTGACGATGCTTGATGCCCGTACCAATCTTGGCATTCAGGTCATTGAAGAAGTGAAAAAGTATTTTCAGGATAAAGTCTATAAAACAATCATTCCCCGCAATGTGCGGCTGGGAGAGGCTCCGAGCCATGGAGAACCTATCATTACTTATGATCCGAAGTCACGCGGAGCTGAAGTATATTTAGAACTGGCAAAGGAAGTGGTTTCGAATGGCTAAAGGTTTAGGAAAAGGTCTGAATGCTTTTTTCAATAATATTGAAACCGAAAAAGAAGAAACCGTACAAGAAGTCAAAATAAAGGACATCCGTCCAAACCCTTATCAGCCGCGCAAAGTGTTTGAAAAGGAAGCCATCGAGGAATTGAAGCAGTCCATCCTTGAACACGGAATTCTGCAGCCGATCGTCGTCCGCAAAAGCATCAAGGGCTATGAAATTGTAGTAGGGGAGCGCCGCTACCGTGCAGCAAAAGAAGCAAATCTTGAGAGTGTTCCTGTTGTCGTACGGGAATTGAATGAACAGCAGATGATGGAGCTCGCTGTTCTTGAAAATCTGCAGCGTGAAGACTTAACTCCCATTGAAGAGGCGGCTGCATACCAGCTGTTAATGGAGAAGCTCAAGGTGACACAAGAGGAGCTGGCCAAGCGTCTGGGAAAAAGCAGGCCGCATATTGCCAACCATATTCGCCTGCTTTCCCTTCCTCCGAAAATTCAGGGGTTGATTTCTGACGGGAAGATCTCTATGGGGCATGGCAGAGCACTATTGGGTCTGCGAAAAAAAGAGAAACTGCAGGCGCTCGTTGAAAAAACAGTTAAAGACGGCTTAAATGTCCGTCAGCTTGAACAGCTGATTCAGCAGCTGAATGATGTTTCACGTGAAACGAAAAAGCCAAATGCACCAAAAGATATTTTTATTAAGGAACGCGAATCCTCCCTCCGAGAAAGATTCGGAACCACCGTCCATATTAAACAGTCCAAAAACAAGGGGAAAATAGAGATTGAATTTTTCTCAAAAGAAGATTTGGAACGCATTATGGAACTTTTAGAAACCAATTCGTAAGCCATCTTAATGATGGTTTATTTTTTTACAGGTATTCAAAAAAAGATTGTAGGTCAGTACCTTTCGTGGTAATTTTAATAGAAAATAATTCGCATTGCGAAATAATTAGGTGAAGAATATGTTTTTGCTAGGTACGCTTGTGAATGGATTATTGATTATTATAGGAACACTGCTGGGGAAATTGCTTCATCGCATTCCTGAGAGTATGAAGGGCACTGTGATGCATGCGATTGGCCTTGCTGTCATGGTGCTCGGCCTGCAAATGGGTCTTAAAAGCGAGAACTTCCTGGTTGTGATTTTAAGTCTTGTTTTCGGAGCAGTTATAGGGGAATACTTTGCTCTCGAAGATAAGCTGAACAAACTTGGCGATTGGCTAGAAAGTAAAATTGGCTCAAAAGGCCAAGGCAGCATTTCGCAGGGCTTCGTAACGGCTACGCTTATCTTTGTCATTGGCGCTATGGCCATTATCGGCGCGCTCGACAGCGGTATCCGGGGCGACCACTCGGTTCTTTATACCAAATCGATTATTGACGGCTTTACCTCCCTTATCTTAACGACTACCTTAGGGATTGGTGTGCTCTTTTCAGCTTTTCCGGTCATGCTTTATGAAGGACTCATTGCCCTTTTTGCCACCCAAATCGACCGGTTTGTCCCGCAGCTTCTCATGGACAGCTTTATCAAGGAAATGACCGCGACAGGCGGCATCATGATCTTTGCGATTGGTCTGAATTTGACAGGAATTACGAAAATCAGGGTTGCGAACCTGCTTCCTGGAATTGTGGTTACGGGGATTATTGTGTCGGTTGTTTATTTTTATGGGATTTATTTTTAAGTGACTGATGAGAGCGCAAAAGCATCTTCATACAGCTTATAAACTTACAGAATCAGCTCCAAACCCCGTCCAGAATAGCGCGAAAAGATGTACCAACAGCGCAATCCCCTCCCATCCCCCAGCTAACCAAAAAAGCCGCAGGCCCAATTCCCCTGCGGCTTTCCTATTCATTAAGGTGTTTGTTCACGGTTCAGTTCCCACTTGAATGCAGGCCATGCTGGCGCTGTCTGGTGGGTCAGGCTTGCTTCATAGATACCGCCCGCGATGGTTTTGGCCATTTTCAGGACGAGGTTGAGTCTTGTGTTCTGAAGGACAAAGAATTCCATAAATCCGCTGACATTGACGATGCCGGTTATGTGCATGTCCCCTACTTCCGGTAGGTCTTTATTGACTCCGGCGCCAGGCTTGACGGGGCCTTCTCCGATTTGGATGACTCCAACGCTTTTTAAGCGGCCCAGGCAGGCGTCGATCCCGATGATAAAGGGATTAAAATGCTTCTTTTTGATTTCGTTCAGTTTTTCTTCCAGGTTTACGGCATGGATCGGATCCTCCAGTGTTCCGTATACATGGAAAGATGAAATGGATTTTTCCTCGAGGAGTGTGCCGACCAGCGGACCTAATGAATCGCCTGTAGAGCGGTCTGTGCCAATGCAGACAAAAACGATGGGACGGCAGCTGATGCCCGCAGGCAGAATATTCTTCAGTTCAGCAGCCAATTTTTCAGCAGAGTTTGTTTCTTCATGCGAGATTCTGGCAGAAGCCCCGCCTTTTTTGTCAAACAAGTTTGGTTTGAAGTTCATATAGGTCCACTCCCTCTTTATTCCTTGCCATGCCCGAATAACAAGTATTTATACGTTTTTAACAGTATACGGAAATTTTGTGTAATCTATACATACCTGTATTATTTAATCGTTAAACAATCGAGTTTTTAACTGTAAAGTTATGAGAAAAATTGATAAAATTATTTTGTCTTACAGGGGAATTCGCACTGGAAGGCAAGATGCAGTATAATTTCATACAAGCAATGGGCTTGACTTTCAGACTATTTTCACAAAATTAAAGCAGGTGAAACCATGAGTCCTATTGAAAAATTGATTCACAGTATGATAGATAAGATTTCTAATGAAGAAACATGGATAACCATCGGGGAAGGCATCTTTAAAATTATTGCGATTCTGATCGTTACGAGCATCCTGATCAGGATCGGCAAGCTGGCTATCCGCAATATTTTTAAAGTGAGGACGCCGTCCAGGCTCCGAATTTCAGAGCGCAGGGAAGCTACCCTTCTGAAGCTGCTGGAGAATATGCTTACGTATGTGGTATTTTTTGTTGCGGCGATCATGATATTATCGGTGCTGACGATTGATGTGAAAGCCCTTTTGGCCGGTGCCGGAATCGTCGGATTGGCTGTTGGGTTTGGGGCACAAAGTCTTGTAAAGGACATCATCACCGGATTTTTCATCATTTTCGAAGATCAGTTTTCGGTTGGGGATTATATCCGGATTGATCAATTTGAAGGAACGGTAGAAGAAATCGGATTGAGGACGACAAAGATTAAAAACTGGACGGGTGAAGTTCATATCCTTCCGAACGGAAGCATTATGCAGGTGACAAATTTCTCTTTGAATAACAGTGTGGCATTTGTGGATGTGAGCATTGCTTATGAAGGCGATATTGTGAAAGCTGAAAAAGTTCTTCAGGAACTATTCGTAAAGCTGCCGGAAAAATATGAGGATATGGTCAAACCGCCTGAGATTCTCGGCATCCAAAATCTGGCTGCTTCTGATGTGGTGCTGCGTGTGGTTTCAGAAACGCTGCCAATGAGGCATTTTTACATTGCACGGCAGCTGCGGAAGGAAATTAAGCTTTGTTTAGATGAGCATGGCATTGAAATTCCGTTCCCGCGTCTTGTGATGTATACGCGGAATGACCAGGGTAACCCAAAACTGAATGCGGAGGGATAAACATGGAGCAAAAAGAATTTGATCTACACGATGTGGTGGAAATGAAAAAGCCTCATCCATGCGGGGTCAACAAATGGAAGATCATCCGAATGGGAGCCGATATCCGCATTAAGTGCGAAGGCTGCGGCCACAGCGTAATGATTCCAAGAAGGGAATTCGCCCGCAAAATGAAGAAAATTCTTGTTAAGCATGAGGGATAAGAGATCAATACGGGGAGATGAGGGTTTTGGCGGATACATTCAAGTCAGCCTGTCCCCTTAACTGCTGGGACAGCTGCGGCTTTCATGTAACAGTTGAAGACGGTAAGGTGATAAAGGTAGATGGCGATCAGGACCATCCAATAACAAAGGGGAAAATTTGCGGCCGCGGCAGAATGCTTGAAAGCAGAACCAATTCTCCAGAGCGCCTCCTTCATCCGCTGAAGAAGGTGGATGGAGAATTTGTGCAAATTTCATGGGAGCAGGCTTTGCACGATATTTCCCTGAAAATGAAAGAGCTAAAAAAAACGGCTGGCACCACTTCGGTCCTGCACAGCCATGATTATGCCAATGGGGGCTTGCTGACGAACCTGGATCAGCGCTTCTTCAACTGCTATGGCGGTGTGACTGAGCTGAAGGGATCCATCTGCTGGGGAGCCGGCATCGAAGCCCAGAGCTGGGATTTTGGAGATGCATATAGCCATGGGCCCGAAGATATTTTAAACAGCAAACATATTATTGTCTGGGGCAGGAATGTCGCGCGGACCAATATGCATTTGTATCAAAAGCTGCAGGAAGCAAAGAAGCAAGGTGCCAAGCTGTATGTGATCGATCCGATTTTTAATGCGACGGCTAAAATGGCGGACCGCTATTTTTCCGTTAAGCCGGGGATGGATGGATGGCTTGCGGCCGGCATCATGAAGGAAATGCTCCGTCTGGGCTTAGAGGATAGAAGGTTCATAGATAACTATTCAATTGGTTTTGAAGATCTGAATGAGCTGCTGAGCAGCGTAGCGCTTGAGGAAGTGGCAGAAAAAACGGAAGTGCCTGCAGAGGTGATGACCGAGCTTGCGATGGTGTATGGGGATCGCCCCGTTTCCACTTTCTTTGGCCTGGGCATGCAGCGCTACGAAAACGGCGGAAACACGATCCGGCTGATGGATGCTTTAATTGCCATGAGCGGAAATATCGGCATTCCGGGCGGGGGCGCAAACTATGCCAATAGGCAGGTTGGGCAAAGCTTTGATGGGGCAGCCCTCACCCTCCCTGAGCGGAGAACGGCTTTCAGGCAATTTACGATGATGCGGCAGGCAGAGGGGATTTTAACAGCGAAAGATCCTGAGATTAACATGATCTTCGTCACGTGCGGAAATCCTTTAACTCAGGTGCCTGACTCATCAAGAGTCCGCGAGGCTTTTGCCTCTGTTGAGACAGTTGTCGTGATGGAGCAGTTTATGACAGATACGGCCAAAATGGCTGATTATGTGCTTCCTGTTGCCACAGTCTTTGAACAGGAAGATGTCTATTACTCTTCCATGTACCATCACTATGTCAATCATGGTCCGAAGCTGGTTGAACCGCCAGGCGAAGCAAAGCCTGATTTATGGATATGGACTGAGCTTGCCAAGCATATGGGATTCGGAGCAGAATTTGAGTTTACAAGAGAAGAGTTTATCAGCATGGGCCTCGGTTCGCTTAATGAGCATGGGATCACATTGGATAGTTTAAGGAATTCCCACCATAAGGAACTCCCGGTTGATACGGTGCCCTGGGCAGACCGGCAGTTCAAAACGCCAAGCGGTAAGTATGAATTCACCTCTGCTGTGGCATTCCGAAAGGGTTCCGAAAGTAGGCTGACACTCGCTCTTCCCCGGGAAACCAAGTGGACGGACAAAGAGCGTGCTGAGCAGTTTCCTTACACATTGCTGACGATTCATCCGCTTCGCTCCAATCATTCACAGCATTATCACCTTTTGAAGCCTGAGCCAAAGGCAAAGGTGGAAATTGCCGGCAATATAGCTGAGAAGCTTGGCCTTCAGGAGAACGATTATGTCAAAGTGTGGAATGACCGCGGGGAAATGAAGGGCTTTGTCCATATTATGAAAAAAGCCCATCCGGATACCATCAATATTGATGAAGGCATTTGGGCAAAATTCGGCGGACCCGTCAATAATCTTACTTCCAGCCGCGAATCGGACAATGGCCTTGGGAGCACTTTGTACGACTGCCTTGTTAATATTGTGAAGATATAAAATTGGGTGACAGGTCCCTATACCAGTTCAGCAAAGTGGTATAGATGCCTGTCACCTTTTCTTTACATTTCTCCGGCAACTATCTATAATTGTTAGAGGCTTGTTTAAATGAGAAACAATCGTATTTTTTTAAACATAAGAATTATAACTTTGAATTTCGATAACTGTCTAGCTCCAGCGCCTACCCCCTCGAGGAGTCGGGGGTGATCAAGGCGCTTGCGCTTTTCTTATAATGAATTAAAGTTGAGGAGTGACTTGGATGGCTTTAACAGCTGGTATTGTAGGTTTGCCGAACGTTGGAAAGTCTACGTTGTTTAATGCAATTACCCAGGCAGGAGCGGAGTCTGCGAACTATCCGTTCTGTACAATTGATCCGAATGTGGGAATTGTTGAAGTGCCTGACCACCGATTGAATAAATTAACAGAATTGGTTCAGCCGAAAAAGACTGTGCCAACGGCTTTCGAATTTACGGATATTGCCGGCATCGTAAAGGGTGCGAGCAAAGGGGAAGGTCTTGGAAATAAATTCCTGTCTCATATCCGTGAAGTAGATGCCATCTGCCAGGTTGTCCGCTGTTTTGCGGATGACAATATTACACACGTTGCAGGGAAAGTGGATCCAATCGATGATATTGAAGTCATCAACCTGGAATTGATTCTGGCTGACCTTGAATCGGTTGAAAAGCGAATTGGCCGCGTGAGCAAGCTGGCTAAGCAGAAAGATAAAGATTCTGTGTTTGAGCTTGAAATTCTGGAAAAATTAAAAGAAGCGTTTGAAGCAGACAAACCGGCGCGTACAGTTGAGTTTACAGAGGAACAAATGAAGCTTGTAAAAGGTCTTCATCTGCTGACAATTAAACCTGTTCTCTACGTGGCGAATGTAAGCGAAGATGATGTAGCAGATCCCTCTTCAAACGAATATGTGCAGCAGGTTAAAGAATTTGCCGCAAAGGATAATGCGGAAGTAATTGTAATCTGTGCAAAAATTGAATCTGAAATTGCGGAGCTTGATGGGGAAGAAAAAGAAATGTTCCTTCAGGAGCTTGGCATTGAAGAATCCGGCCTTGATCAGCTGATTAGAGCAGCCTACAATCTGCTTGGACTGGCAACTTACTTCACTGCCGGAGTACAGGAAGTCCGCGCCTGGACATTCCGCAAAGGCATGAAGGCTCCACAGTGTGCGGGAGTTATTCACTCAGACTTTGAAAAAGGGTTCATTCGTGCAGAAACAGTTTCCTATGACGACCTTGTTGCTGCAGGCAATATGACAGCTGCCAAAGAAGCAGGAAAAGTCCGCCTCGAAGGAAAAGAATATATTGTGAAAGACGGAGATGTCATGCACTTCCGCTTTAACGTTTAATTTTTGAGAACCTCTATTTAGGGGTTCTTTTTTTAGTATGCGGCAGTAGGAAGCTGATTTCGCGGAGTGACCAATATATGAAATAAGCGGACGATTAACCTGGGAGTTGACCGATATATTTTCAAAGTGACCGAAAAAAATGACATCTGACCGAAAAACTGATGAAAGTGACCGATATAGCAGGCGGCTGCAATAAATCTGCATTGCAGACCAACATAATAGAGGTACTCTCTCAAAATAATCTTCCACCTGCCAATTAACTCTAGTGTTATTGCTTTTGCATAATTAATGTGCTATAATTTCAACTTGTGAGTAATGAATATATTGCTCCTTGCCCTTTTGAAGGGCCGTTAGACCAAAAGGAGGTGAAAGTGATGAGAAAGTACGAAGTTATGTACATCATCCGCCCAAACATTGAAGATGAGGCTAAAAAAGCCCTAGTTGAGCGTTTCAACACAATCTTAACTGACAATGGTGCGGAGGTTTCTGAATCAAAGGATTGGGGTAAGCGTCGCCTTGCATACGAAATCAATGATTTCCGCGATGGCTACTACCAGCTAATGAACGTTAATGCTGAAGCAAAAGCAGTTGACGAGTTCACTCGTTTAGCTAAAATCAGCGAAGACATCATCCGTTACATCGTTGTTAAAGACGAAAAATAATAGATAAAGCCATTTTTACCGAGAGGAGTTGATTCTGATGATGAACCGTGTTGTTCTTGTCGGACGTTTGACAAAGGATCCTGATTTACGGTATACCCCGAACGGAGTTCCTGTCGCTTCATTCACTCTTGCCGTGAATCGTACTTTTACGAATCAGCAAGGTGAGCGGGAGGCAGACTTTATCAACTGTGTGGTATGGAGAAAGCCAGCTGAAAACGTAGCGAACTTCCTTAAAAAAGGCAGTCTTGCAGGTGTAGATGGCCGGCTTCAGTCCCGCAGCTACGAAGGCCAGGATGGAAAGCGTGTTTACGTGACAGAAGTCCAGGCTGAGAGTGTGCAATTCCTTGAGCCGAAGAATAGTTCTGGCGGCCAGGGCGGCAATCCGAACTACGGCGGTCCAAGAGATCAGGATTTCCCATTTGGAAATAACAGCAATCAGAATCAACGCCAGGATAATCGTAATCAGGGCGGCTATACTCGCGTGGATCAGGACCCATTCGCAAATGACGGCCAAATCGACATTTCCGATGACGACCTGCCATTCTAATAGTGCCCGATTATGAACGGAAATATAATCAAAAAGCTAAAGGAGGTAACTGACCATGGCTGGAGGACGCAGAGGAGGACGTGCTAAACGTCGTAAGGTTTGCTTTTTCACTGCAAACGGAATCACTCACATCGACTACAAAGATGTGGATCTTCTTAAAAAATTCATCTCTGAGCGCGGTAAGATTTTACCACGTCGTGTAACTGGCACTAACGCTAAATACCAACGTAAATTAACGATTGCTATTAAGCGTGCGCGCCAAATGGCATTGCTGCCATACGTTTCTGGTGAATAATAAATATGAAAAGACGCTGGTATCCGGCGTCTTTTTTATTATGCCTTTCTTCTTTAACGCAGGATTGTATTAAAGTGTAAACTTGATGAAAAAGCCGGCATTCCCTCTTCCGAAATCGCGAAGGTTGAACCTGCATTTAATACTAGCTACAATAGACTTTATGAGTTGTCTTATTTGGAATGGTTCAAAAAGCCGGGAAAATGATTTTCCCCTTTTTGGATACACAGTTTGAGGGGTGTATCAATGAATAATGTACATAAATTAACAGAGGGTGCAGTGCTTCTGGCTGTTTTTGCAGTGCTTCTTCTGATTTCGCTCTATGTGCCGTTTCTCGGTACCGTTTCGGTTTTCTTCCTGGCTCTTCCGTTTATTATGTTTGCAGCAAAAAATAACCGGATGTACGCGATTGTATTTCTGACGGGAGGCATCCTGCTTTCTCTGATTATCGGTTCGTTTATGGCGCTGCCGCTTGTGCTGACATTTGGACTGACCGGGACCGTAATCGGCATTTTTGTAAGTGAAAATAAAGGAAGGCTGCCTTCCTTTATTGCGGGTACCCTGGTATTCCTTGCAGCCCTGCTGATCCTGTATGCAGCGGCAGTTGCTCTTTTTAATGTGAATATTATTCAAGAAGGCATCGATATGATGGAGGAGTCCATCCAAATTTCAGAAGGAGTGCTTGAAGGCTTTGGCCAGAACGCGGATAAAGCAGTCGAGCAATTTACGGCAGGCCTGAAAATGATTGAGACGCTGACGCCAAGCTTATTCGTCATGACATCGGTCATTTCCGTTTTTGTCATCCAGCTTGTCTCCTTTCCGATTGCCAAAAGATTCGGTATTAAGGTTGAAAGCTGGAAGCCGTTCAGGGAAATGAGCCTGCCGAAAAGCATATTATGGTACTATCTCATTACCATTATAGCTTCTTTCCTTTTTAATCCTTCAGAAGGAAGCTACTGGTTTATGGCCCTTGTAAATATTGCATTCATTCTGCAGATTTTCATGGTCATTCAAGGCCTGTCCCTGATTTTCTTTTTCAGCCATTTAAAAGGGTGGCCGAAAGCTGTGCCGGTTCTGGCAGCTGTATTTACATTTCTTATGCCATTTCTCCTTTATATTGTGAGGATATTAGGTATAATTGACTTAGGATTTGATTTAAGGCAAAGATTAGGAAAAAAGTGATGAACAACACTACTGTTTAGGAGCTGAAAACATGCCTTCGTATTTAGAAAAGCGGTCCATACGCTATCCGATTTTTGGATTGATGGGCATAACAGTGGTGCTTCTCGGTATATTGGCGTACTACAATTGGCTTTTTGCACTAATTGGGCTGTTTCTGGCCATCCTTCCTTTCTACTATCTTTTTCAGCTGATTCAGAAGCATCGGAAGGAGACGGAAGAATACATCTCGACCCTTTCCTACAGGGTGAAAAAAGTCGGCGAAGAAGCTCTGATGGAAATGCCGATCGGGATTATGCTCATTAATGATGAGTATTACATTGAATGGACCAATCCCTTTTTAGCATCCTGCTTCGATGAAGATACGCTAGTCGGAAGATCGCTTTATGATGTTGCGGATTCGCTTGTTCCGCTGATCAAACAAGAAGTGGAAACTGAAATCATCACCCTTCACGACCGCAAATTCCGGGTGATCCATAAACCGGAAGAGCGCCTTTTATACTTTTTTGATGTCACGGAACAGACCGAAATTGAAAAAATGTATCAGGAAGAACGGACGGTTATCGCCATTATTTTCCTTGATAATTATGATGAACTGACTCAGGGGATGGATGACCAGACAAAAAGCAGTCTCAATAGCCTGGTGACCCAGATATTAAATAAATGGGCACAGGACAATGGGGTCTTCTTGAAGAGAGTCTCATCTGAGCGATTTATCGCTGTATTTAATGAACATATTCTGCAGCTTCTGGAAAAAGGGAAGTTCACGATTCTCGATGATGTCCGGGAAACCACTTCCAAGCAAAACGTTCCATTAACATTAAGCGTGGGCGTCGGAACAGGGGTTTCTTCCCTTCCTGAGCTCGGTTCACTGGCCCAGTCCAGCTTAGACCTGGCATTAGGCCGCGGCGGAGACCAGGTGGCCATCAAACAGACGAACGGGAAGGTTAAATTCTTCGGGGGAAAAACCAATCCTGTTGAAAAAAGAACACGGGTCCGTGCACGCGTGATTTCCCATGCGCTGAAGGAACTGATTTCCGAAAGCGATAAAGTGATCATCATGGGCCACAAAAGCCCGGATATGGATGCGATTGGAGCGGCCATCGGCATTCAGAAGGTGGCGCGCCTGAATCAGCGTGAAGGCTATGTGGTTGTGAATTTTAATGAACTCGATACAGGTGTCAGAAGGATGATGAAGGAAATTGAAAAGAATGGAGAGCTCTTTTCTAAATTCATCACCCCGGAACAGGCGATGGAAATTGCAACAGACGATACCCTGCTCGTGGTCGTTGACACCCACAAGCCATCCATGGTGATTGAGGAAAAGCTGCTTCATAAGATTGAACATGTTGTCGTCATCGACCATCACCGCCGCGCTGAAGAGTTCATCCATAATCCTCTGCTGGTTTATATGGAGCCGTATGCCTCCTCCACAGCAGAACTGGTGACAGAGCTTCTTGAATATCAGCCGAAAAACGGCAGAATCGAAATGCTGGAAGCAACGGCCCTGCTTGCCGGGATTATTGTCGATACGAAGAGTTTTTCACTGCGGACAGGATCCAGGACGTTTGATGCGGCTTCCTATCTGCGCGGACAGGGTGCAGATACCGTGCTCGTCCAAAAGTTCTTAAAAGAGGATGTAGATACCTACATCAAGCGGGCTAAGCTGATTGAAACCGTTCAATTTTACAGAGAAGGAATTGCGATTGCCAAGGGACGGCCGGATCAGATATTTGACCAGGTTCTGATTGCCCAGACAGCAGATACTTTGCTGATGATGGATGGTGTGGTTGCTTCATTTGTCATTTCAAACCGCTCTGAAAACATGATAGGGGTCAGCGCACGTTCCCTCGGGGATATCAATGTCCAGGTGATCATGGAAAACCTTGAAGGCGGCGGACACTTAACTAACGCTGCCACACAGCTTCATGATGCAACACTTGATGATGTTGAGGTCCGATTAAAAGAGGCTATAGATGAATACTTTGAAGGGAGAAAAAAAGAATGAAAGTAATCTTTTTAAAAGACGTTAAGGGCAAGGGCAAAAAAGGCGAAGTAAAAAATGTAGCAGATGGCTATGCACATAACTTTTTAATTAAACAAGGGCTTGCTGTCGAAGCAAACCAGGCTAATGTCAGCAGCCTGAACGCCCAAAAGAAAAAAGAAGTAAAGCTTGCCGAAGAGGAACTGGCTGATGCAAAAAAACTAAAAGAAACACTTGAAAAGCTGACGGTTGATTTTACAGCAAAATCAGGTGAAGGCGGCCGCCTTTTCGGATCCATCACAAGCAAGCAAATTGCAGAAGAGCTTCAAAAGAAGCACAGCATCAAAATCGACAAGCGCAAAATCGAAATGGAAGATGCGATCCGCACGCTCGGATACACTAAGGTTCCAGTCAAGCTTCATACTGAAGTAACGGCAACATTAAACGTACATGTAAAAGAAGCTTAAAATGAAACTTCAATGAATGCGATAAACTAATATTGGAAGTGGCTTTTGCTTATAAACATGTTAAAATAAAAGGGTTGATTAAAATGTGATCAGTTTCTGCTGGTCGCATTTTTTAAAGGGAAATTTAGAGATTTTTAAATAGATATAGTGTTACTTTATTCTTTTTAAAGCGCAGGAACAAACGGTTTGGCTTGTTCCGACAGGCGCTTGCGCATTTCAATTAGGAGGTTTGAATGGATGAGTGACTTATTTGCGGATCGGCTCCCGCCTCAAAATATTGAAGCGGAACAGGCAGTGCTTGGGGCAATCTTTCTTGAACCCTCCTCTCTTACACAAGCATCAGAGATTTTGATACCTGAAGACTTCTACCGTGCGGCACACCAGAAGATTTTCAATGTGATGCTGAAGCTGAGCGACCAGGGAAAAGCGGTCGACTTAGTAACCGTGACAGAAGAGCTCAGTGCAGCGAAACTGCTGGAGGATACCGGAGGGGTCAGCTATTTAAGTGAACTGGCCGGTTCTGTTCCAACAGCAGCGAATATCGAGTACTATGCAAAGATCGTTGAAGAAAAGTCATTGCTTCGCAGGCTGATCCGGACGGCAACGGGCATTGCCCAGGACGGCTATACACGTGAGGATGAAGTAGAAGTTCTGCTGGGAGAAGCTGAGAAAAATATCATGGAGGTTGCACAGCGCAAAAACGCCGGTGCCTTTCATAATATTAAGGATGTTCTGGTCCGGACCTACGATAATATCGAGGAAATGCATAACCGTAAAGGAGATATTACAGGGATTGCGACTGGATTCGCCGAGCTGGACCGCATGACAGCCGGCTTCCAGCGCAATGACCTCATCATTGTCGGTGCCCGCCCTTCCGTGGGTAAAACAGCCTTCGCCCTGAACATCGCGCAAAACGTGGCAACGAAGACCGGGGAAAACGTCGCGATCTTCAGCCTTGAGATGGGTGCCGAACAGCTTGTCATGCGTATTCTTTGTGCAGAAGGAAATATTGATGCCCAAAGGCTTCGTACCGGCTCCCTGACGGATGAGGACTGGGGAAAGCTGACGATGGCAATGGGAAGCCTATCAAATGCAGGGATTTTTATTGATGATACCCCAGGTGTCAGAATCACAGATATTCGATCTAAGTGCCGCCGTTTAAAGCAGGAGCATGGGCTTGGCATGATTCTGATCGACTATCTGCAATTAATCCTGGGAAGCGGACGTTCGGGAGAAAACCGCCAGCAGGAAGTATCTGAAATCTCACGTTCCCTTAAGCAATTGGCCCGTGAACTTCAGGTCCCTGTTATCGCACTGTCCCAGCTTTCCCGTGGAGTGGAACAGCGCCAGGATAAGCGCCCGATGATGTCAGATATCCGTGAATCGGGAAGTATCGAGCAGGATGCCGATATCGTGGCATTCCTATACCGTGATGACTACTACGACAAAGAATCCGAAGACAAAAACATCATTGAAATCATTATCGCCAAGCAGCGTAACGGCCCGGTTGGAACCGTTCAGCTGGCATTCGTGAAAGAGTATAATAAATTCGTAAACTTAGAGAAACGCTTTGATGATTCATTTGCGCCGCCTGGTGCATAAAGAGGGCCTGCATTTTGCATGTCCTCTTTTTTATTGTCTGGCTCCAAGAATTTCTAATTTTCTTATTTTCATATTTTCATGGTTTCACGAACATATTTTTATATTTTTATTAAAAATGTTCGTGTTTTATTGACTATCACACATCACCTTGGTAAACTAAGATGGTTGAAATAAGTTACTTAATTAAAAATGTTTTTATAGAATTTTTAAAACCATGGGATTCCCGGAGGTGCTTTTTTAATGTCATCAGTAGTAGTTGTTGGAACACAGTGGGGAGATGAAGGGAAAGGGAAAATTACAGACTTCCTTTCTGAAAATGCAGAAGTCATCGCACGCTACCAAGGCGGAAACAATGCAGGACATACAATCAAATTCAACGGTGAAACATATAAGCTTCATTTAATTCCATCTGGAATATTCTATAGCGATAAAATTTGCACGATCGGAAACGGAATGGTTGTCGATCCTAAAGCGCTGGTAAAAGAATTGGCATATCTTCATGACAAGGGAGTTACAACAGACAACCTGCGCATTTCAAACCGCGCACATGTCATCCTTCCATATCACCTGAAGCTTGATGAAGTGGAAGAAGAGCGCAAAGGCGCTAACAAGATCGGTACAACGAAAAAGGGTATCGGCCCTGCTTACATGGATAAAGCAGCCCGCAACGGAATCCGCATCGCGGACCTTCTTGACCGTGAAGTGTTTGAAGAAAAGCTTGCACGCAACCTTGAAGAAAAGAACCGCCTGCTTGAGCGCTTCTATGAAACAGAAGGATTTACAATCGAAGAAATCCTGGATGAATACTATGAGTATGGCCAGCAGATCAAGCATTATGTCTGCGACACTTCTGTGGTGCTTAACGACGCATTGGATGAAGGCCGCCGCGTTCTTTTCGAAGGTGCACAAGGAGTTATGCTTGATATCGACCAGGGTACTTACCCATTCGTTACATCCTCTAACCCAGTGGCTGGCGGCGTAACAATCGGTTCTGGTGTCGGCCCTACAAAAATCAAGCATGTTGTAGGTGTATCCAAGGCCTATACGACTCGTGTAGGAGACGGCCCATTCCCAACTGAGCTTGATAATGAAATCGGAAACCAAATCCGTGAGGTAGGCCGTGAATACGGTACAACAACTGGCCGTGCCCGCCGCGTCGGCTGGTTCGACAGCGTGGTTGTCCGCCATGCCCGCCGTGTCAGCGGTATTACAGACCTTTCTCTTAACTCCATCGATGTACTGACTGGAATTGAGGCATTAAAAATCTGTGTAGCATACCGTCATAACGGAGAAGTAATCGAAGAGTTCCCTGCCAGCTTAAAAGTACTGGCTGAATGTGAGCCGGTATACGAAGAGCTTCCAGGCTGGACAGAAGACATCACAGGCTGCAAATCACTGGATGAGCTTCCTGCGAATGCCCGCCACTACCTGGAGCGAGTTTCACAGCTGACAGGAATTCCATTATCGATCTTCTCAGTAGGTCCGGACCGCACACAGACAAACGTAGTCCGCAGCCCATGGAGACAAAACTAATACTTGATTGGAAAGCCCTAATGCGAATTAGGGCTTTTTTGTGTGCGCCCGGCATGGGTGCAGTCTATAGGGTGCAAGTCCCGAGCCATGAAGGCAGTAGTAGTGGTTAGCTTAACGCAAGGGTGTCCGCGGTGACGCGGAATCTGAAGGAAGCGAGCGGCAAACCTCCGGTCTGAGGAACACGAACTTCATATAAGGCTAGGTACCATTGGATGAGTTTGCACATCAAAACGAAATCCTTACTGCCGAAGGTGGTACAGAGTAAATGGAGCAGATAGATGGAGGGAAAGACTGTACTCTTACCCGGGGAGGTCTGATTGAAACGCCAAGTACACTTGGTAACCTATCTAATGATAGATAGCTGAACAATCAGAAGTCAGCAGAGGTCATAGTACCTTACCAACTCGAGACGGTAAGGGAAGGACTGAACAATTAGGAAGAACGAGAAACTAGGCATACAATTCCTGTGTAGAAGCAGACAATCCGAAAGGACTTACTTGAAGGAGGAAGTGGTGAATCCACAGGGGACTTCATGAGGGTGGAGCAGGAATAACATAATTAGATTTCTACGTTCACGTCGAAAGGAAATATCACATGTTAATGGATCTGATTCTGTCACGGGAAAACTTAATAGAAGCACTTAAACGTGTGGAGAAGAACAAAGGGAGTCACGGCATAGATGGAATGTCCGTAAAATCCCTACGAAGACATCTTTATGAGAACTGGGACACCCTTTGTGACTCTTTAAGGAAAGGTACCTATCAACCTAACCCAGTCCGTCGAGTCGAAATCCCGAAATCGAACGGTGGAGTAAGGTTACTAGGAATACCTACCGTGACAGACCGGTTCATCCAACAGGCCATCGCCCAAGTTCTAACCCCGCTTTTTGACCCAACCTTCTCAGAACATAGTTATGGATTTAGACCAAAAAGAAGAGCTCACGACGCTGTTCGTAAAGCAAGGGAATTTATAAGTGAAGGTTATAGATGGGTGATTGACATGGACTTGGAGAAATTCTTTGACAAAGTGAATCATGATAAATTGATGGGGATAATGGCAAGTAAAATCCAAGACCGATTGGTCTTGAAATTGATACGGAAATATCTCCAAGCAGGAATCATGATAAATGGTGTAGTCCATGATGCAGAAGAAGGGACACCACAAGGAGGTCCTCTGAGCCCTCTTCTTTCGAATATCCTTCTGGATAAGCTCGATAAAGAGCTAGAAAAGAGAGGTCACAAGTTTGTCCGCTACGCCGATGATTGTAATATTTACATGAAATCGAAGAAAGCTGGAGAACGAGTGATGAACTCGATTACATGCTTCATTGAGCAGAAATTAAAGCTTAAAGTAAATAGAGAAAAATCAGCGGTTGATCGCCCGTGGAAACGAAAGTTCCTTGGCTTTAGCTTTACGTTTAATAAGATACCGAAGGTTCGAATAGCAAATGAAAGTATCAAAAAGCTTAAAACTAAAATAAGGGAGTTAACCTCCCGTTCTAAACCAATTCCTATGGAAGTTAGAATCGAGAAACTAAATCAATATCTAACGGGATGGTGTGGATATTTTGCATTGGCTGATACACCAAGTAAATTTAAAGAATTCGATGAGTGGATTAGAAGAAGACTTCGTATGATTGAATGGAAACAATGGAAGAAACCGAGGACAAGAGTAAGAAAACTCAAAGGTCTAGGTGTCACTGACCAAAAGGCATACGAATGGGGAAACTCCAGAAAGAAATATTGGAGAATAGCCTCTAGTCCAATCCTACACAAAACCCTCGATAACTCCTACTGGAGTAATCGAGGGCTTAAAAGTCTATATCAAAGATATGAATTTCTACGTCAAACTTAATTGAACCGCCGTATACCGAACGGTACGTACGGTGGTGTGAGAGGTCGGGGGTTAGTCACCCCCTCCTACTCGATTTTTTAAAGCTGCTTTTACTTTGGGTTCATTCGGACAGGAGAAGAGAAAATCCGAGGGGAAGAGTCCGAAGCTGGTGCTGATTCGGACAGGAGAAGGGGAAATCAGTGGGAGAGAGTCCGAATCTGGTGCTGATTCGGACAGGAGAAGAGAAAATCCGAGGGGGAGAGTCCGAAGCTGGTGCTGATTCGGACAGGAGAAGAGGAAATCAGAGGGGAAGAGTCCGAAGTTGGTGCTGATTCGGACAGGAGAAGAGGAAATCAGAGGGGAAGAGTCCGAAGTTGGTGCTGGTTCGGACAGGAGAAGAGGAAATCAGAGGGAGAGAGTCCGAAGTTGGTGCACACTCGGACAAGAGAAGGAGAAAATCGGGAGGAAGAGTCCGAAGCTGGCGCACATTCGGACAGGAGAAGGGGAAATCAGAGGGAGAGAGTCCGAAGTTGGCGCACATTCGGACAGGAGAAGAAGAAATCAGAGGGAGAGAGTCCGAAGCCGGTGCACATTTGGGCAGGAAAAGAGGAAATCAGAGAGTTTGAGTCCGAAGCTGAAGTTAAGCACACTATTAAGTGTAAATTTATCTGACAGTTGATTATCTCCATGCAAAACACGGATGCTTTAAAGATCAATAGAGAATTCCATAAATATTGCATTAGCTATTTTCATCAAAGAATATTCAGTTATAATTTACTCTTAGATGAACAATTTAACAGGAGGGGATTAACATTTATCTTCAAGAAATCGGTAAAAAAGTTAAAGAAGCTAGATTAAATAAGGCATTAACTCAACAAGAATTGGCAGATAAATGCCAGTTAACTAAAAGTCATATTTCCAAAATAGAAAATGGCCAAGCTGCTCCTGCAGTAGCGACATTATCCAAAATTGCCCAAGAACTAGGTGCGCCCTTATCATGGTTTCTTGAAACAAATATTCAAAATAAATTATCGATTGTCAAAGAGAAAGAAAGGAAAGTAAAAGTCGGAAGTAGTGAGATAGGATATACATACGAAACAATGGCAAAGCGTGCTCAGTTTAGCAAAGTGGAACCTGTGATTATAACGGTTTTGCCAGAAGCTGAATTGGTAGAACCCTTTACCCATTCTGAGGATGAATTTATTTATGTGCTTTCAGGGTCTATTAATCTTTTTTATGATGGAGAATTGCACTATTTAAAACAAGGTGATAGCGCTTATTTTGAGGGGGACGTGCCTCATATTTTCCTGCCAACAGAAAGTAAGGAAGCGAAAGTCTTAGCAATGTTTATACAAGTTAATTCCTTCTGAATAATTATCTGAAATATTTTTTAATTTAGAATTAAGTATATATTAAGTATTTACAACTTTTTAATAATCATGTACTCTTTGTGTAATGGAATTCAACAAAGTTGAATTCCATTAAACTAAACATAAGGAGTGTATATAATGCCTGCTACAACAACTACTACCAGAGTTCCAGGTTTCTATCGTTTAACACCTGATGAGAGATTGGACATTGTAACGAAAAACTGCAAATTGACTGAAGATGAAACAAAATATTTATCCGGAGAACATGCACTTTCAATGGATTTAGCCGATTCTATGATTGAAAACGTTATTGGTCAGATTGGAATTCCAATTGGAGTTGCGGCTAATTTCAAGATTAATGGAAAAGACACATTTATTCCGATGGCCACGGAAGAACCTTCTGTTGTTGCAGCAGCAAGCAACGCGGCCAAAGCGGCGTATGATCTTGGAGGTTTTTATACTTCGATGAGCGGAACGATTATGCGCGGACAAATTCAGGTTCTTAATGTGGCAGACCCATTTGCAGCAAGAGCAAAGATTTTTGAACATAAAGCCGAAATTTTACAGCGCTGTAATGAAAAAGACCCCACATTAGTCTCTTTAGGCGGTGGAGCGATTGATTTAGAAGTAAATATTATTCAAACAACAAATAACCTAATGCTTGTCATCCATTTAATCGTTGATACGAAGGATGCAATGGGTGCAAATGCTGTTAACACAATGGCTGAATCTGTTGCACCTTTCATCGAAACAATTACCAATGGCCGAGTCGTTCTAAGAATCATTTCTAATTTAGCCGATCGCAGATTAGTTCGTGCAAGGGCAGTATTTTCAGCGGAAGCACTTGGAGGCAAAGAAATTGTCGAAAATATTGTAAACGCTTTCGAATTTGCGGATTTTGATCCATATCGTGCCGCCACACATAATAAAGGGATCATGAATGGAATAACAGCAGTTGTTTTAGCAACTGGAAATGATACAAGAGCGGTAGAAGCGGGTGCACACGCCTATGCATCGATTTCCGGTCGTTACCGATCTTTAACTAAGTGGGAAATCAATAAAGATGGTAATTTATCAGGTTCGATTGAACTTCCAATGGCCGTTGGAATTGTAGGTGGTGCAACGAAAACTCATCCAGTTGCAAAAGCGTCTCTGAAAATAATGGAAATCAATTCTGCTGAAGAATTAGCCGGCTGCATTGCTGCAGCAGGTCTTGCTCAAAATGCTGCTGCCCTGCGTGCATTGTCTTCAGAAGGTGTTCAAAGAGGACACATGTCTTTGCATGCCAGAAACTTAGCTGTAATGGTAGGTGCAAAAAGATCCGAGATAGATAGAATTGTTGCACAAGCAATAGAAGAAAAAGACCTTAGATATGATCGAATTTTGGAGATAACTAAAGCCATTCAAAGAGGTGAATAATATGCTTCCCAAGCCTGCCGATGTAAAAGATTCGGAAACTAGCAATTTGACGCAAAACAATGGGGAAAAAATGTATCTAGAGATATTGGGTGACACTATTCTTCCCAATCACTTGCTCTTAGCCATTATCATAAGTGTTGGAATCAGCTTAGGAGGATATAACATAGGCCTATGGCTATTCCCTTCTATCGCCAGCGCCCAGATGGTACCGTCTTATTCATTACTCCTTGGTATTTCTGGAAGTGTATTATCGCTTGTTCTTTGTTCTTTGGTTTTTAAACCTAAGAGAATACTGATTGAAGAAGAAACTTCAGCTGAAAGTATGATTGAAGTATTTAAGGATTTACAATTGGATCCTCATGAAGAATTAGAATTAATTGAAAATGATCCAATTACAAAAAAGGAATTAGAAGAGTTAGGGGTATTAAATCATTTTAGGGCAATTGGAGGTGAGCGCAAGAAATGAGTTTATTATTAACGGTAATTTTATTTGCATTACTTGGTGCAGTCGTCTTTTCGTTAATAGGATTAATTTCTGGGACAGATGAAACAGCGATTATGGTTCCACTTACTTTATTGGTCATTCTATTAGGCGCTCCTCCAGCTGCCGTCTTTGCATTTTTCATGGCTGCTGTTCTCGCAAAACACCTTACGCATGCTGTTCCGACTGCATTAATGGGTATCCCAGGTGATACAACTGCAGTTCCATTAATAGATCATGCGACAACATTAAGAAGAATGGGGATGCCCCATATTGCTTTGAGAAAGATGATATCCGGAGGAGTTATTGGAGCATTTATTGCGTTGCCTACAGCAGTGCTGTTAGGAGAATTTTTAGGGCAATTTGCTGATTTCTTTAAAGCATCTGCAGGAATTATTTTCACGCTTGCCGCTATTTTGATTGCCTTTTTCTCTAAAGGCAAATGGGTAAGTATTTTGATGATTCTCCCTTTTGCATTCTTTATTAAAAGCTTAAACTTGATTAGCTTCAGTATATTAGATAAAAATTTAGCAATCAGCTTCTTCTTAGGGATCGCAATTGGCCCCATGTTTTCTGATATTTTAATTGCAACCTCTTCAAGTGCCAGACGTTCGATCGAAAGGGATAAGGCAAAAGAGTATCATTTGGCTCCTGAAACAAAATCATGGAAGGGCTACTTCCCTAATCCATTAAAAATACTAACAGGCAGACAGAAATTTTTTACTTCTATTACTACCTTTATTTCTTCACTGACTTTTGTTTTTAGTCCTGTTGGTATGACATCCCTTATGGGTGAAATTGTAGGTTCCAGAACGAAAGGAAGTTATAAAAAATCAACAACAAGTTTAACGGTAATGAACGGTGTTACTGAGTCAACCTATATTGCTGAAGCACTCATTCCCTTAATTGCTTTTGGAATTCCATTAAGTCCCGTTGCATTAGGTCCAGCTTCACCATTGTTTAACGCACCTCCCGTTTACTCTGTAGATCCTATCAATAATCTGCACACATATTTGACATCATGGGAATTCTTCCTTTACGGTGCAATTGGACTAATAGTAGCAACACTTATTGCTTATCCTTTCTCAATGAACTATGCAAGAAAAGCTTCAGTTATTGTAATGAGATTAGTTAGCCAGGAAGCAATTGTGGCAATGTTCATCGGGTTAGCTTGTCTTCTTGCATTTCATGAGGCACAACTTGTAGGTATTGTTCTGACGTTTACAGTGGCTGCTGTTGGGGGGTTGTTAAATCGAATTTTGGGTATGGGAGCAGGTGTCCAGTTTATGGTTTTCTATGCCTCATCATGGTTAATGATGACCATTTTCGGTATTTAAGAGAAAGGGACATCATCAGGACAATTGATGCCTTGATCACAGAATCGATGTTTGAACCCATGGCGGATTATTTTAAAACGTCAAGATTTAGTTAAACTGTAATTGAGTCATAATTAATTCCTCCACATTGTTTTCGTCGCAGATAACATTGCTGGACAAAGGAATTAATTTGACTCTTTTCTTTTTACACAATTATATGGGTTTAACCGAAGTTAGCACTCATTCGGACAGGAGAAGGGGAAATCCGAGCTGGCGAGTCCGAACCCGCATAGTTGGCTTAAATTGGGGAAAGAATTGAAAATTTGAGGAGTAAATGATAAAAAATGGGGAAAAGAATCCATAAATCAGGGAAAAGAACTCTTAATTTAGGGAAAGGACCTATCCAACGTATGGATGCAGCCTGGGTTTAACCTATCCTGCCTCAGTCTTCTGCTAAAAAGAAAGTTTTATAAAAAAGTTATTGCGCTTTTATAAAACTCTATGATATTATAAAAAGCGTCGCCAAGGTGACAACCTTGGAAACACTGCATGAGCCATTAGCTCAGTCGGTAGAGCAGATTGCAGCATCAGTGAATTTCTTCACCCGAATAGCAATCTGTGACAAAGCACGCAGGGCTTTGGAACATCTGACTTAGCAGTATCAGGCTTTAGGCAACAATTATAATACGAGCCATTAGCTCAGTCGGTAGAGCATCTGACTTTTAATCAGAGGGTCGAAGGTTCGAGTCCTTCATGGCTCACCATTTATATTTTATTTGGCCCCTTGGTCAAGCGGTTAAGACACCGCCCTTTCACGGCGGTAACACGGGTTCGAATCCCGTAGGGGTCATGGCGAATAACCGTCAGCAAACGGCTGGCAAGTCCAGCTCACTTGCTGGCGGTTATTATTTGGTCCGGTAGTTCAGTTGGTTAGAATGCCTGCCTGTCACGCAGGAGGTCGCGGGTTCGAGTCCCGTCCGGACCGCCATTTACATAAATTTGCTTCATCTAAAATCGATTGTAAAATCGGGACAAAGGACGAAGCAAAACATGATTTAGGAAAAATAACTTAATAAGGCTCAGTAGCTCAGTCGGTAGAGCAAAGGACTGAAAATCCTTGTGTCGGCGGTTCGATTCCGTCCTGAGCCATCCCAAAAAGGAGTATGTAACCAAGCATGCTCCTTTTTGTTACATTCATGTAATACAAGCAGGTTCCGGCTGCATGCCCGGTGTAATTTAGCACTCCCCTGACTCATCTTCTTTCGCACCTCTAATAAACCCCTATAAATAGGGATTATTTCCTATCTTCTTTTCGACAAAAACCTCTCTAAGTTTTGCTGATAATAGTCATAAAATGTCAGCTATTATACATTTTTATTACATTCCCGAGTCTAGTAATCTATTTCCTTTGCTGTATGGTAAAGTAAATATTGTGAAAATAATAGGTTGACAAATTCGTAGTTACATAGCACTAAATGAAAGTGTTTTTTGTTACCGTAGTCTAGGGGGATATAACCATGTTCAAATGGGTGAAAAAAGTAACCTCAGCATCAGAATCTACAGCGAAGAGCTTTAATAAAACAATAAATAAAACGATCGCGGCTGGTTTTGCAGCGGCGGCTTTAACATTTGCAGGCGGCGTTTCCGCTTCTGCCAATGATGATAAGCTTGTGACGGTTTACTATGTCTATATGGGTGACGAATATATCGGAACGGTGTCGGATAAGAAAGTCATCGAGGATATGGCCGATAAAAAGATTAGTGAGGCAGAAGGTTCCTACAAGGGATTAAAGCTGGCGCTGGCAACTGAATTATCTTTTATTCCTGAACAGGTTTTTGAGTCCAGTTCAGAAGTGAATGAAACAGAAGTTGTCAATGGCTTAAAAGATAAGATGGAAGTTCATGCCGCAGCGGCCGCTTTAGTGATTGGCGGCAAGGAAGTGGCTTACGTTGAAAATGACGAGCAGGCCAAAGAGGCCCTTCAGAAAATCAAGACTTCCTATGTATCAGAGAAAGATTTAAAGGCTCTCGAGGAAAGAAAGGAATCTCCTAATATTCCTTTACCTCAGCTGAAGGAAAATGAAACACGTCTTTTAGATGTCCGTTTTACTGAAGATGTATCCATTTCTGAAACAACCGTGAAACCGGATCAGATCATCAGTGCAGATAAGGCTGTGAAGCTTTTTCAAAAGGGCACCCTTGAGGAAAAGAAATATGAGGTTAAAGAAGGTGACGCACTAAGCAATATCGCCAGTGCCCATAACCTCGATATGAACCAGCTGATCGAGCTGAACAGCGGACTCAAGGAAGATTCTCTTATCAAAGCTGGACAGGAATTAAATGTGACTGTCTACAAACCGTATGTAAAAGTGATAGCAGATAAGGAAGTTTTCAAGAAAGAAAAAATTGATTATGAAAAAGAAGTCATCGAAGACAGCAGCATGCCTAAAGGCGAAACGAAAGTAAAGCAAGAAGGTAAGGAAGGCGTTCGCGCTGCAACCTATCTGATCTCTGAAGAAAACGGCCAACCGGTCAAAGAAGAAGTTAAAGAAGAAAAGGTTCTTGAGGAGCCTGTGAAACAAATTGTCATCAAGGGAACAAAGGTCATTCCATCCCGAGGTGAAGGCAGCTTTGCCTATCCTGCAGTCGGCGGCTATATCTCCAGCAAAATGGGCTACCGATGGGGGAAAATGCATAAGGGAATTGACATTGCAAGGCCTAGCGACCGTACAATCAAAGCAGCTGATAATGGTACTGTTGTATCTGCAGGCAGAGATGGCGGCTATGGCAACAAAATCGTCATCGACCATAATAATGGCTTCCGCACGGTTTATGCCCATCTCGACTCCATCAGTGTCAGCGTTGGCCAAACCGTCTCAAAAGGATCAAAAATCGGTGTTATGGGATCAACTGGAGATTCAACCGGTGTCCACCTGCATTTTGAAGTATATAAAAACGGAAAAATGCAAGATCCGCTTAAATATATAAATAAATAATGTATGCTAAAAAGTCTCTAGCTTTCATGCTAGAGGCTTTTGTAGTTAAGAATAAGATTAAATACATCACCAAAGTTTTACAGGTATTTGCTAATAGGTGAATTCCCACTGTTAAAATGGTAAAGTAAAGTAGATAACATATGTATGAAACTGACTTCTACTGCTCCAAATATAAATAAATGAGCAAGAAAAAGGAGATAGGTATGGATAAAAAAATTCTGGTTGTAGACGATGAGAAACCAATTGCAGATATACTGCAGTTCAATTTGAAAAAAGAAGGCTATGAAGTGGTGTGTGCCTATGACGGCAATGACGCACTCGATAAAGTAGAAGAAATCAAGCCGGATCTGATTCTGCTTGATATTATGCTTCCGCAGAGGGACGGCATTGAGGTTTGCCGCGAAGTGCGCAAGAAATACGATATGCCAATCATTATGCTGACAGCAAAGGATTCTGAAATTGATAAAGTTTTAGGCCTTGAGCTCGGTGCAGATGACTACGTTACAAAGCCGTTCAGCACGAGGGAGTTGATTGCGCGTGTGAAGGCGAACATGAGGCGCCATCAGCAAATTGCTTCCAAGACGGAAGAAGAGGAAGAATCAAACGAAATTGAAGTTGGTTCCCTGATTATTCACCCGGATGCCTACGTGGTTTCCAAGCGCGGTGAGACGATTGAATTAACACACCGTGAATTTGAGCTTCTTCACTATTTGGCCAAACATATTGGACAAGTCATGACGAGGGAGCATCTGCTTCAGACCGTATGGGGCTACGATTATTATGGAGATGTCCGCACAGTTGACGTAACCGTAAGGAGACTGCGGGAGAAAATTGAGGATAATCCAAGCCACCCGACATGGATCGTGACAAGAAGAGGAGTCGGTTATTACTTGCGGAATCCTGAACAGGAGTAATAAGGTACATGGAAAAGGTGGGTTTTTTTCGGTCCATTCATTTGAAGTTTGTGATCATATATGTTCTTCTCATCCTGGTAGCCATGCAGATTATCGGGGTGTATTTTGTCAGGCAGCTGGAATCGACCTTAAAGGACAATTTCAAGGATGCCATTCAGGAGAGGGTTAATCTCCTCACCTATTATGTGGAGGAACAAATGACCAAGGTAAGGCCTCCTGATGAGGAAGCTCCGTCACTGGAGGAAGATATCAGAAGACTATTAAGTGATTACAACTCGGCGGATATATCCGAAGTCCGTGTGATTGAGGGAGAGTCACTGAGGATACTTGGCACCTCCGATCCCGATAATCAGGGGGTTGTCGGGGGAAGGTCTACTGATAATTTAATCAAGATGGCCATAGCCACTAGGCAGCAGGTAACGGAGGATCTGGTTGACCCCCAGGGACAGCGGATATGGGTTCTCGTCACGCCTATTAAAAATAACGGAGAAGTAAATGGAGCCATCTATCTGGTTGCTAAAATTGAAAACATCTATGAGCAGATGAGGCAGATTAATAATATTTTTACCACCGGTATAGCCATTGCGTTAGCAATCACAGCCATCCTGGGCATACTACTTGCCCAGACGGTGACACGCCCGATTTCAGATATGCGGAAACAGGCGCTTGCTATGGCAAAAGGGAACTTCTCCCGCAAGGTTAAGGTTTATGGGTATGACGAAATTGGCCAGCTGGCGATTACCTTTAACAGTTTAACAAAGAAACTTCAGGAAGCTCATGCCACAACGGAAGGCGAACGGCGAAAATTGTCCTCCGTTCTTTCCTATATGACAGATGGAGTCATTGCAACCGACCGCAAAGGACGTGTAATTTTAATTAACGAGCCTGCAGCAAAAATGCTGAATGTTTCACGTGAAACGGTCCTGTCTTCTCCGATTGTTTCCCTGCTTGGCCTTGAAGAGGATTATAACTTTGAAGAGCTATTAAATGAGCGCGATTCGGTCATCCTGGATTACAGCAGCAAGTCGAAAACGCTGATCCTTCGCGCTAATTTCTCGGTTATCCAAAAAGAAACCGGCTTTGTCAACGGCTTAATTACTGTCTTGCATGATATCACGGAGCAGGAGAAAATTGATATGGAACGCCGCGAATTTGTGGCTAATGTATCTCATGAACTCAGGACGCCGCTGACAACGATGAGAAGCTATCTGGAGGCTCTTGCGGAAGGGGCCTGGAGAGATGAGGAGATTGCCCCAAACTTCCTGGATGTCACCCAAAATGAAACAGAGCGTATGATCCGCCTGGTCAATGATCTGCTGCAGCTGTCTAAAATGGACAGCAAGGATTACCGCTTGACCAAGGATTGGACTGATTTCATTATCTTCTATAATAGAATTATAGACCGTTTTGAAATGACGAAGCAGCAGAATGTTACGTTTGAAAGAAAGCTTCCGGACCATTCGGCTTTTGTTGAAATAGATGAAGACAAGCTCACCCAGGTACTGGACAATATCATCTCAAATGCACTTAAATACTCTCCAGAAGGCGGAAAAGTTACGTTCAGCATTGAGGAAAAGGATGAATTTATTATTGTCAGCGTTTCAGACCAGGGTGTAGGGATACCGAAAGAAAATATTGATCAGATTTTTGAGCGTTTTTACCGGGTGGATAAAGCCAGAACAAGAAAGCTTGGCGGAACAGGCCTTGGATTGGCCATTGCGAAAGAAATGGTTGAAGCGCATGGCGGGAAAATTTGGGCAGCGAGTACAGAAGGGAAAGGGACAACGATTTCATTTAGCCTTCCATATGTTCGCTCGGAAGAGGATGATTGGGAATGAGTTATGAACATATAAAAACCATCATACTGACCATTCTAGTAGCGACAAGTGCCCTTCTGACCTGGAATCTTTGGACCTACCAGCCGAACTTTGAACCGATTGAAAAAGCAAATACCGTTCAGGAAGTAACAATAGCGGAAAAAAAAGAAGTGAATCAGATTGTAAGACCGGACACCCTCTTATTCCATCTCGGGGAAAAAAAGACCTTTGGAACAGTCAGCCCCGGTGAAATCGATAATATAATTAAAGAAATCAGCGATTGGAATTTTGCTGACTTTGAAAATATCACAGAAGAAGCGGGCATTCTTCCTTCGTTTGTTCATGATGAAGGAAAAGCTGTTCTTGTATTTCCGGATTCTGTTCCGATTGAATTATACAAATCAGTAATCACAGTTGGTGATAAGAATCTGACTAATTTTCAGTTTGACCATATTGTCATTGATACTAGGCAAGTGGAGAAAAAGGATGGAATTGTCGATTTTGTCTCAATGGATAACCGGCAGGTTTTTAGGAGCCGTGTACCTGTTTCCTTTATTCAGAATTTCAAAAGCCAATTCTTCAACTTATCGGAGTATAACCCTGAATATAAAGCCTATTTTGCTTCTAAGCCATCTGATGAACGAACCATCTACCTGCCTTCACAGGATACAAAAATGATGAGATATCAGTATTTGGAGAAAAAATTGGACTCTGAACAATATAAAAATGCGTTATTCAGTGACCCAAGTGTCGTGCAGAAAAGCTTTCAGCAATCAGAGGAAGAGTATAATGATACCTTAAGTTTATTGAGAGTGAATTCCGATAAAAATACCCTTCGTTATGTAAAACCGGCTGCCGGGGATAACCCGACTTTTCCGTCAGGCGACCTGCTGAAAAGAAGCATTGATTACATTAACGGACATTCGGGATGGACAGACAATTACCAATTTGCCGAAATTGATGAGCTGAATCATAGAGTTGTATTCAGGATGTATGATTCTTCAGGCTACCCTATTTTCAGCGATGATCCGAAAATATCTGAAATCCGCCAGATTTGGGGGCAAAATGAAATTTACGAATATTTTCGGAGCAATTTCCAGCTTGGTCTGAGTGCTGAATCCCCATCAGAAGTATCTCTAAGTTCGGGGACACGCGTAATGGAATACTTGTTAGGTCTGGAAGGGTTTGATCCGGAATTACTGGAGAATGTAACACTGGGATATAAGATGATGCTGGTCAAGGAAGCTCAAACAACCTTCATCCGTCTGGAGCCTTCCTGGTTTTACCGGTATGAAGGGACTTGGAAAAGCATTTCGCTTGATGAGACAGGGGGAATGAATAATGGATTGGAGTAGGATCAAAACAATCTTTATTTTAACCTTCCTGGTGCTGGACATTTATTTGATGTACGAGTTTTTCAAATTGAAGGAAGCCAGTGAATTTGAACCGATAGCACAGGCATCCCTGGAAAAACAGCTTAAGGATGCTGATATCACATTTGAGGAGCCCCTGCCGAAAAGCAATCCGAAAGACCGGTATTTGAGGGCGAAGCCGGTGGAATTTGATATTGAAGAACTTGAGGGAGATACAAGGCTGGAGGGCCAGGAAATTACGATTACAGAAGTGACTACTCTGAATGCTGTCCTGGACGAGTCGATAAAGATCAGTGATAAATTCAGTCCTTCAGAATTATCTGCTTTTATCAAAAACAGGGTGTTATCCGGTGAACAATACCGCTTCTGGGAAAAACCTGAAAACAGTAATAGAATCACGTATTATCAGGAATTTGAAGGCAAGATGCTTTATATGAATTTAAATGGCGAGCTCACCTTTTATTTGAATGATGATAATGAAATTGTCTCTTATAAGCAGACACTCCTGCAAAAGATTGAGTCGAAGGAAGAAAGTGAAAAAGTCATTCAGCCGATAAAGGCCGTTGAAACACTTTACAAGAATGGATCACTGGAGGCTAAGTCAAAAATTACAAATGTAGAGCTTGGCTATTTTACCTTTGTGCATCTGAGCTCTTCTCAATTATTGACGCCTGCCTGGCGATTTGTCATTAATGGCGAGGAGAATTTATTTGTTGATGCCTTTCAGGGCAGTATTATTAAGCTGAACAACGAAGAGAAAAAAATAGTGGAGTGAGGAGAACATGTCTTTACAATTCAGCGTTCTCGCGAGCGGCAGTACTGGGAATGCAATCTTTGTCGAGACGGAGGATTATTCCTTTCTGGTTGATGCCGGATTAAGCGGGAAGCAAATGGAAGGTTTATTTCAGCATATTGGCCGGGATATCGGCAAGCTTTCAGGCATACTGGTGACCCATGAGCATAGTGACCATATTAAGGGTGTCGGAATTCTTGCCCGTAAGTATAACCTGCCGATCTATGCCAATGAAAAAACATGGCTGGCCATGGACGGACTGATTGGACAAGTCCCGATTGGCCAGAAGTTTCATTTTGATATGGAAACGGTGAAAACATTCGGAGCCCTTGATATTGAATCCTTCGGGGTTTCCCATGATGCAGCCGATCCCATGTTTTATGTATTTCATCATAATGGGAAAAAGCTTGTGCTGATTACCGATACAGGATATGTCAGCGACCGCATGAAAGGCCTGATTTCGAATGCGGAGGCATATGTATTTGAAAGCAATCATGATGTCCAGATGCTTCGTATGGGCCGTTACCCGTGGAATATAAAAAGAAGGATCTTAAGCGATGTCGGCCATGTATCCAATGAGGATGCAGCCCTTGCGATGAGTGAAGTGGCCGGCGATCGGACGAAGAGCTTTTATCTCGCCCATTTAAGCCAGGATAACAATATTAAGGATCTGGCGAGAATGTCCGTATCACAGACACTTGAAAGCCGCGGGATCATTGTCGGCGAACAATTCGACCTTTTTGATACCGATCCGAAGGTCCCAACGATTTTAACAGCCGTTTAAATATAAACCAGAAGAGGAATACACAGAAAAGCAGCAGTTTCCGTGTGTTCCTCTTTTTTTATGTCTAGCTCCAGCGCCTACCCCCTCGAGGTGTCGGGGGTGAGCACCAGGGAATGCTTCCTTGGATAAACCTCGCAGGAACAAGTGGTTTTTACTTGTTCCGAAGGCGCTTCCGCTTTTCTTAAAAAAATATAAAAAAAGTATGAACAAAGTCGTAAGATTGCTGCAGCAGGTGCGTTTTTGTTAGATTTTTAAAAACAGGAGAGTATAATATTGGGTATAAAGGAAGACTAAATTTTAGCATTTATATTTTAAAAGGAGATTTTTTAACAGCGGTTTTTTGCAAATGAAAGAAAGGATGGGTGCAGTTTGGGCTATTATGATCAAGATCATCAGAACCGTTATAAAGGGCAAAAAGGCAACAAGGGCGGATATTTTCTGGCCAGCCTTGTTGGCGTCATCTTAGGGGCCATCCTGGTCGTGGTTGCGGTGCCAAAGCTATCTGACTACAACGTGCTCCCTTATACGGTTGAACCGGATGATAAACTGCAGGATGAAGCAGCCGGGGATAACAATAACGCCAATGTTCAGAATGTCTCACTTGATGTGACAACAGATGTAACCAAGGCGGTCGACAAAGCTGGGGATGCGGTCGTAAGCATTACGAACATCCAGACAGCCGGTTTTTGGTCGAATGAAGGGAATGGCAGTGTCGGCCAGCCAGCCGGAACAGGTTCAGGCGTTATTTATAAGAAGGAAGGAAATACAGCCTTCATTGTTACGAACCACCATGTGGTAGAAGGCGCTCAGGAGCTGGAGGTAAGCCTGCAGGATGGCACCAAGCTGCCGGCCAGACTGGTTGGCAGCGATATTTGGACAGATCTTGCTGTACTTGAGGTAGAAGCTAAGGAAATTAAGACGGTTGCCGAATTCGGCGATTCAGACAAACTGAAGCCAGGTGAGCCTGTCATTGCCATCGGAAATCCTCTCGGACAGTTCTCCGGCTCTGTCACACAGGGAATTATTTCTGGCTTAGAGCGTGCCATACCCGTGGATATCGACCAGAATGGAACAGTTGACTGGCAGGCTGAGGTACTTCAGACAGATGCCGCCATCAACCCGGGTAACAGCGGCGGAGCTTTAGTCAATATCAGCGGCCAGCTAATCGGCATCAACTCCATGAAAATCGCTGAGAGCGCAGTAGAGGGAATCGGATTGGCGATTCCGATTAACTACGCAAGGCCAGTCATTGAGGACCTCGAGAAGTTCGGAGAGGTAAAACGTCCGTATATGGGTGTACAATTGGCATCAGTCAATGAGATTCCAGGTTACTATCAGCAGGAAGCGCTGAAACTGCCTAAGGATGTTAAATCAGGTGTGGCCATCACTTCAGTTGAACCTAACTCTCCAGCTTCACAGGCAGGACTGAAGGAAATGGACGTTATCGTCGAGATGGATGGACAAGAGATCAAAGACATCATCGAATTGCGCCAGCATCTTTATACGAAAAAATCGGTGGGCGACCAGATGAAAATTAAATTTTACCGTGACGGCAAAACCCAGGAAGTAACCATGAAGCTGAGCGGCGAGACATTTTAAAGAATAATGGGAAGACTAAATGGGAAAGCGGTAATCGCTTTCCTGTTTTTTATTGTTTTGTTAATATGAGATGTGGATAACTTATATACATACGCGAAAATAAAAATTATCCACAGATCGGATAAAAAAACAGGCTGCCAGCCTAAAAAGGAGCATGCTGAAAATGATTTACTGCTGTGACGAACACGTTGATCTGGCAATAGATATAGTGGTTGATGAGTACGAAACATTCCCGCAATTAACAAAACTTGAAGAGGACAAAAAGTTATCAACAACCTGTGAATATTGTCAAAATAACGCAATATATGTTGTAGCGAACGAATGATCTCATACAAGATGTGGATGAAAAATGTGGACATGTGGATAAGTTCTGTGGATAACTTGTTTGTAAAGTGAGGACATACTGTGAATATCTCTATTATTACGGTCGGAAAGCTAAAGGAAAAATACCTGAAGCAAGGAATTGACGAATACCTGAAAAGACTGTCGGCCTACGCCAAAATGGACATCATCGAGGTTCCAGATGAAAAAGCCCCTGAAGAACTAAGCGAAACGGAAATGATTCAGGTGAAGCAAAAAGAAGGTGAGCGGATCCTGGCGAAGATCCATCCGGATGCCCATGTCATTGCCTTGGCTATTGAAGGGAAAATGAAATCATCGGAAGAGCTTGCGGATAGTCTTGATAAGCTAGCTACATACGGGAAAAGTAAAATTGCGTTTGTAATAGGCGGGTCTCTTGGGTTGAGCCAGGAGGTTTTGCAGCGGGCGGATGAGAAGCTGTCCTTTTCGAAGATGACGTTTCCGCATCAGTTGATGAAGCTGATCTTGCTGGAGCAAGTATATCGGGCGTTTCGGATTAATCGGGGAGAACCGTATCACAAGTGATGGTAAATAGAAATATTGAGATGAATATAGAGATAACTAAGCTTAAAAAGCTAATTGAAATTAGGAATAAATAAATAAATGATAAATCAAATTCGTTGTAAGAGAACTTTTCCTCTTACAACGAATTTTCACATGGGGTAACGTCAGGAAAATGCGGATTTACAACGATAAGGAAACTCCAAATTAAAAAGCCCACCTTCTTTACAAATCTAAATAGAGAAATTGAGCTTTTCAGTTACTTCATTTATTTATTGAATTCATTAACTGGAAGAAGTATTCAGGTTTATGAGTCTTATTTAGGTTATACCATGAATGTAATGCATCTGGAGTAAATACATCTATTTTTTTCAGTACCTCCATTGCAAATTCCAGAGGAGCTATTCCTGATGCAGTAACTAAGTTCGCATCAGATACCGCAGATCCTAACTCATAAAACTTTTCTCCTTTATAGTTAGGACATACCATTTTGGTATATTCTAAGCTATTACTTGTATGCTTTCTAGTATCTAAGTATCCCATATTCGCGAGGCCCTCAGTTGCACCACAAATTGCAGCAACAATAGTGCCAAGCTTTAAAGCTTGGCCAATTCTTTCCAATATAGGTTGATGAATTTCTTCACTCCAAGTAGTTCCTCCTGGTAAGATTAAAAGATCTTTACTCTCAAGAGTACATTCATCAAGGGAAATATCTGGTTTTATGCTCAGTCCTCCCATAGTAGTAATCATTTCTTTATTAGCTCCTACTGTAATTACTTTTAAAGGTGCTAAATCTTTTTTGAAATATCTTCCTGAGTTTAGTTCAGCAATTAAATATCCATATTCCCAGTCCGACATTGTATTAAATACATATAGAAAAGCTTTTTTTGTTTGCATCCAATAACACTCCAATCACAATTGATATAGCTATTATATGATAACTTCCCTGACAGTTAACGTCAGGGAAGTTATCATACTTGATGGAATTTTATTAATTCCGACAGAACTTCAATAAGTCTTTTCTTAAGACTTATTGGCTCAATAATTTTAATAGATTTATTGTACGGTAAAAGTAAATAAGGTACATATGTATGTATTATATCTTTTTCAAGAAGAAAAACTGCTTGAGTTGAAGTCCGTTCTTGTAAATAATGTCCTAAAAACCAATGTTGGCAAATATCAGCCAATACACTTTTATCCCCATTAATAACTAAAGAAATAATCCCTTCCTTATCTTCTATAGTTGGAAGAAGGCTTTTTATAAAAAAGTCACGTGCTGAAAAATTTTCTGGCCGGTTAAACTTATTTTCGGTTAGCATTAGACTTTCAATTCTATCAACTCTAAAACTACGGATATCATTTCTAAGATGACAAAATCCAATCACATACCACTTATTATTCCAATAGATAATTCTGTACGGATCGACCAATCTATAATTTAATTGCTTTTCGCCACTTTTATGGTAAAGAATTTTTACTGAGTAACCGTCAGCTACGGCCTGCTCCAGCTCCTTCAAAAAAGGTTCCATAGAGAGTGAACTTAATCGACTTATTACTTCAAGACTAGTTAAATGTTGGTTTATCTTTGTTTCCTGCTCTTGATTTGAGTATTTACTTAGTTTTGAAATGGCCCTATTTAGTGCCTCACCACCATAATATCCGGCTTCTTCTGCAAAAACAGCAGCGTGAAATAGCGAAGTTTGCTCCTCAAAATCAAAAAAAAGAGGAGCCTCAATAAAATTGTTCAATAAAGTGTATCCACCGTTATGTCCTGGTTCTGAAATTATAGGTACGCCACTTGTTGAAATTGTATCAATATAACGATACACAGTCCTTATATTCATCTCTAACTTTTCTGAAATTTGTTTTGCAGTAATTTTTTCACCTGAACGAAGCATCCATAGAATTGCTAACATATTGTCAATTTTAGGCATAATTCCACCTCTATATGAAATTTATTTTCTGTTATATATTTCCGATTTTTAGTATAACTCATCAACTGTTCCTTTCCGATAGCTCTATATAATAAGGCCCTAATCATGGGGACGTATATGGTGAATTATTCGAGACGCAAAATGGTGTCCAGATAAAAAAAGAGTCTCATTAATATAACTATCCAACAATACTAAGCTTATCCAAAGCACTTCGGAGCGGATGCCAGTCTCGTTACATGAAGATCCATCATCTGAAACAAGCGGGTACATTCAATCCCATTCTCAAGCACAAAAAGCTCACGCAAATAAGCGATGAGCTTTTTCCATATTCCCGAAAGCCCACCAATAAATAATACACTTAAACCACTTATTACGCCGGAGGGATCACCATGAAAATCAGCATCATCACAGTCGGCAAGCTGAAGGAAAAATACCTGAAGCAGGGCATTGCCGAATACACGAAACGCCTGAGCGAAGCCGACATGACCATCGTCAAACAAAAAGAAGGCGAACGCATCCTCGCTAAATAGCACCCGACACCCACGTCATCACCTTTGAAATCGACGGTAAACAGCTCACCAAAGAACTAGACCAGCTCGCCACCTACGGCAAAAGCAAAATAGCCTTCATCATCGGAGACTCACTTGGTCTGAGTGAAGAAGTGAAGCAGTGGAGTAACTATGCATTGTCTTTTTCTAAGATGACGTTTCCTCATCAGTTTAATGAAGCTGGTGTTGCTGGAGCAGGTTTATCGGAGTTTTAGGATTATGAGGAATGAACCGTATCATAAGTGATAGTAAAGCGGAATATAAGTCATTATTGAGTCAACCCAAACAAATGAAGGCTGATACACTTGATGCATTGCATAGCTTTGGAATGTTTCCCAAATCATCTATGGGTACGTACACCATTTAAAGCGAGGGCATAACCATGTCAGTAAAAAATATATTGCCTTATGGAGAACCTATTTTAAGAAAAGTTGCAAAAAGTTTTTTCAAACGTAAAATTTAAACGCTGACCTATTATTTAACTAATAGATCAGCGCTAAAATTGGTAGTTGTAAAACACTATGCTCTTATTCTTTTTTATTAATGCGAGGCATACAAAAGTCCTTATAATCATCTGTATAGGTAATAAATTTACAACTTTTAATGAGTTTTTTGTCGTTTATTTTCCATGTATGATATTCCGGATTTGCTCTTCTTACGTACACTAGGTGATATCGGTCAGTCGAATATATTTTAAATCCATGTTTCACGCAATCCTTGCAAAACTTTACGTCCTCATTATTTGAGATGTTCCGAAACCTGACCTTATCGAAAACATTTCTTTTTACAATTTTTTTCCCGCCGCATACCCAATTTACAAACTGGTTTTCTTGATTTAGATTTCTGAGGTAAAGGGCTTTGCAGCTTTCGAAATAGACATAATGTGTTTTTTTTCCAATAATATCAGCATCGGTATAGTCAAATGCCAGCATCATATTGTTTAAATAAAGAGGAGCATAATAATCGTCGTCGTCAAAGATAGCAATAAAGTCACATTGCGTTTGATCAATTGCAAAATTCAGGCATTGGCCTAAGGATAAATTCTTTGGAAGTTGATAAATAAATATATTTGGATCACCATTTGCTTTTCTTCTCCATTGGGCCAAATCCATGTCATCCCTGTTTAAAATAATGATCAGCTCTTTTTCAGACCAAGTTTGATTCCAGTAGTTTTCAAATATATTATTCATATAAATTGGCTTATTAGTACAAGTGATAATCGATACCCCTTTTGCCTTTTTGGCCGTATTGGTAAATAGGGAACTTTGCATTTCATTTTGTCCTTTCTTTTGAGTAGGAATTCGAGATATGATCCGCTATTCGGATGGCTAATGCAACTGTGGTAAGAGTAGGATTTGAAGCACCAATCGAGGAGAGTATGCTATTATCGGCTACGTAAAGGCCGGTAATACCATGAATTTGACCATAGCGGTTCGTTGCAGATTGTGAGGGATCATTCCCTATACGACATGATCCTGATTCGTGGTAATCCTCTCCAGGCTCCATAACATGTATCTGAGCTTTTCCTTTCTCGTGGTCTACTCTTGCTCCCAGAACATTGAAAACCTGATGTAACTCCTCATTCATTTGGCGAATAATCTCCATGTCCTTGACTGAATAGGAAAAATTAATCTTTATTTTCGGCATACCGTATTCATCTACACTTAGCGGGTCTAATGTCAGATTATTATCAAAGAGGGATTCAACTTTCCCGAAACCCACTGCATTTATCAATCGTTTATTTATATATATTTGAAATTGGTAAGGGGTTTCGTCTGTCTGCGGTATTAAAATACGAATATTCTCTGAAATGTTCCCAAACTTTTTGTTAATAAATTCTCCTTTTGCCTTAATAAAAGAATGATTTGTTAAAAAGTGCCCAATTGTATTTCCTGGGATTTTTGAATGAAGCAAGAGGCGTGGGGTTTCCAGAGAACCAGCGGCCAATACGATCGTTTTTGCTCTTAGTACATGTATTTTTTTGTTGTGATCTCCTACTTTCAGACCTGCTGGTTTTCCATTTTCCATAAGCAACTGTAACGCTCGAGCCTTTACCGCGAAATCAAAGGGGTGTTGTTCCCAAGCATTTTTTAAGAAGCATAATGAACTAAAGGTTTTCCCATGTGAAGTCGCACTAGGAATCGGCCTTGCTTCATGAAACCCTTTTGAATGAAGGTGTTGAAGTATGGATTGTAAGTGTAATGAATTTATTGAAGATGCCTGACGAATCTGCATGATATCTTCGGCAATCTGGTAATAGGTGTCTATTTCTTGTTCGGATATTGGCCAATTTATGAATTCGGATGCGTGCATTCTGGGAGTAACTGCTCCCCAAAATAACGTTCTTCCACCCACAGCGAAAACCTGCTCCGCCCCCAAAAACTGAGGAAGGCGCTGTCCGATAGGATTGGAAACTTCATTATAGTATTTTTTCCATTTTTTCCTTAATCTAGGGATGTTGTGGATATGCGTTGGCAATAATAGATCACCGGATTCAATGACACCAATACTCTTCCGATTTTTTCGCCACTTTTCACATAATCTCCAGAGAACAGCTCCTCCTCCAGCTCCTGTACCTACAACCAAAACATCGTAATTTTTCTCTTCCATATGTTCTAAAGATTGGAAAGGGATAGAAAAGGGATCTGATGATCCTCTTACCACTAATAATACCTCCATTCACCCTAATCATCTTGATAAAGCCGGTAATTCCCATTTCTTCAAGTTACTTTGCTTTTATTTTTAACATAAGCCCAACATCAATAATGTGTGATTCCAGATGGTTAAGTTCCATAATATGTTCCAAAGTAACACCGTATTTTTGAGAGATTTGAAATAGTGTATCCCCTTTTTTTACAACGTATAATTCGTATTTTTGTTTGAGCAGTTCTGGATAATGGACTAACTTTCCGCCTTCATTAGATTTAATGTTATTGCTTAAAATTCCGTGTTCAATCAATACTTCTATTATTTTTTCAGCTCGGTGCCGATAAGTGTCATTTATCAGTGATTGTTTTGCCTGGGTTCTGATTTGTTCTCTATTTTTATTATTTTTTAAATAGTATTTAATTAGTTTTACGGTTTCCCTAGGAGATGACGAAAGAACTAAATCATGCTTATGTTTAAATTTACTTCTAACTGCAGGAGTATCTGAGGTAATCAAAAAACCTTCTGAACCAAGAATTTCATAAGTTCGTTGTGTTAATTGATCTATACAGTTTTGGAGACCGAGTACGATTTTTGCTGAACTATAAACCTTGTGGGCTTTTCTATAATCCAAATATCCGTGTATCCAATCATTAGGAATGTTTTTCCCTAATAGATCCCCCATAGAATCCCAATCATTGCCCCAAAAGTCTACACGGATATTACTTTCAAGAAGAGGAGAGATTAGCGTTTGTATAG
Organism: Cytobacillus sp. NJ13; assembly: GCA_030348385.1. Lineage (NCBI taxonomy): Bacteria > Bacillati > Bacillota > Bacilli > Caryophanales > Bacillaceae > Cytobacillus > Cytobacillus sp. NJ13. The sequence continues at coordinate 3,590,342 of JAUCFP010000006.1, forward strand.
AAGAAAGACGAAAGGAGTCGGAATGCTTTAAAAGAAAGTGGGGATACGCATTAGCTACAACAGCTATATCACAACGGTATTTTTTAAAGGGCTTTACACGATGATGAACACTTTTGTGATAGGCAAAATCTAAATGAGCTGATTTGAAACCTTGTTTATTATATAACTTGCAAACTGATGGAGTAACCGTGAATACAAAGTCTGGTTTCATTCTTTTTATTAATGGAATAGAAAATTTCTTTGTGTGCAGCGGATCTTCCGTTGCCCAATAAACAAGAGGTATTTTTTTCTGTTTTACAACATCATGAATCCATTTTTGCTTATCTTTTGAATGTTCTTCTGTCCATCCCATAGACATAATAAGATCTGGTTTGAATTTCTCTATCATTTCGAGAATATTTCCCTTAGTTAGTGATCCCGAGATCATGACATTATGACCTGCATCTATAAAACCGTTTGGCAATCCAAATATCCAAATCGGATGACTCTCAAGGAACAGAATCCTCATGGTGATTCACTCCAATCACAAGCATTAATTTGTATTATTCTACGAATTACTTGGAATTTTGGCACGGCATCAATCTAAAAGTGATAATGAGTTTATTAAAGTGCTAAATATCATTGTGAGACAATTAAAATTGGAGTGGGGAAGGAATTAGAGAGAAGAAATTAATATAAGTTTCCTTTATTTATAGATTTTGTTAATTAGTTTTGGTGAACCGTATCATAAATAAAAGATGTTTATGTGAAAAAAATAACAGCACCCTCTAATATGATGGAGAGGTGCTGTTATTGTGAATGCCTACATGTATTTGTTTGGATCATTGGCTGTTTTTGCTCTTCCCGGTGAACTTAATTTCTAACCTTAATACTCCCCTTTAATAACAAAAAACGACCCCCGAATAATCCCCGCCAGTTTAGACTTCCGCCTGGCAAACTTAAACTTCCCTTCTAACTCCTTTGGTACTTCCATTCCCTCAGAAAGCTTAAAACCCACGGCACGTTTCTTAGGATCATCTACTGTATACATGACATTGACACTAAGGCCATCCTCATAAAAAACGTAGGTCCATTTGATATTTTCGACTTGAAATTGTGACGTTTCTAAAGGTTTGGCTGCAAACTCTATATCACGTTCTTTTTTCAAGATATGGTTTACATAAGCAAGGGTCTCCTGGCTTTCGCTGCCTGGTACAACCGTAAATTCATGCTTATATTTAGTCATGAAATAACGGGCTTCATTCGCTCGTAAACCAGCAAGGGCATCCGCTGCTGGTGAAGACTCTAAACCAGCCGCAGACACATGTTTAAAATCAACAATATAGGACATTTCCATCCCGCCTTTATTTCCTATTTCCTAACAACAGGAATCCACATTTCACCAAAAACCAAGCCGTTTCGCTGCCCCATCTCAACCGCTGCATTGGGCCCGCCAACATAGGCAACATTCGTTGCTTCTGGCAAGACTTGACCAAAGGCAATGCCAGTAAGCATATTGCTTAACTCTTCAGCTGTCTCGGCTTCCCCTTTAACAACGAGGTATTCCCCTTTAGGGAATTGGATCAATCTTGATGCTTCTGGCAGCGACTCCTCTGTCATGACGCCGGCATAATGCATCATCTTGTTATTCACCGCTTCGTTCACGGTAAAAATGTAATCATTTGTGGCAATGGCCTTTAAAGCGCCTAGCCTTCCATCCTGTTTGACTGCCTGCCAAAAGTCTGCCTTTTCCTTATTGATGCCGGCATAATCCGTATAATCGCTCTTCAGTTCAGTTCCAATGCCTAATACCGTAAAGCTTTCTTTTTCTTCCAGAGTATAATCTGCCATAATTAAAACCGTCCTTTTTTAAAAATTTCAAATGATTTATCTTTTCACTTGATGAGTTTATAATAGCCTTAAATCATGTCAAAAAATGATACTGTTTAGGAGGCACCATGAAAAAAGTTGAACGGATTAATGTGATGATGCGGTATATCAATAACCGCGCCCACTTTACTATTTCTGAAATCATGCGGGAATTTAACATATCCCGTTCAACAGCTATTAGAGATATTCGAGAAATTGAAGCCATGGGGATGCCGCTTGTCGCTGAAGTTGGAAGAGATGGGGGTTATTTTGTCATGAACAACTCTGTCCTGCCCGCTGTTCGCTTTACCGATAATGAGATCAAAGCTCTGTTCCTTGCCTTTATGGCTACAAGAAATCAGCAGCTCCCCTATCTAAAGAGCCGTCAGTCTTTAGCTGAAAAATTACTTGGCCACATCTCAGAAAACCAGCAGGAAGACCTTGTACTCTTAAATCAAATCTTGCTGTTTGAAGGGACCAACCCCAATAATCCCGACTTGCTTGAACTGTCGGACCTCCCTCATCCGATGCTGGAAAAACTCATTCAAACCCTTCTTTTGGATAGCTATTTATTGATTACCATCAACGAAGAAAATGGAATTAGGTCATATCCCATTTATCTCTTGCAGCTTTATCGTGAAAAAAGCATTTGGCTCATTGAAGGCTTTGACTTAAAGGAAGAAAAGAAACAAATTTTCCCCGTGGACAATCTCACCAATGTTGAACCATATCCTGTGAAAAAAAGAGTAAGCAGAAAAAACATTTTAGAAAAAATAAGCAAGCAGGAGGAAGTAATCAACCTTGTTCTTGAACTTGGTCCGCAGGCAATTGCCCAGTTCAAAAAATACCATCCTTTAAAAGTCTCAATTTCCTATACGAATCCTTACCAAACGACAGCTGTTCTGAAGACTTTTATCAATATTCATAATTCAGAAGAACTGGCCGAAATAACCAATTGGATGCTTTTCCTGGGTGGGGATATCAAGGTCAGGGAAATGCCGGAAGAAATCTTAGAAGGTTTACAAGAGAGATTACGCTTATTATGTCCATAAGAAGAGCAAGATAAAACTTGGCGTTTTCCAGGAACAAGGGCATCATTACGAGAATGCCTTTAAGACATACCACCCAGATGCTCCTCTAAGCGCTCCATAGTCTGTTCGGCACCTGGGACGGCATATATTTTCACCTTTTCAAATACAGAGGCAGTTTCTTCAAAAACTGTTGTATAAGTGAGTTTAGTCTTGCCATCCAGATTCTCAAAGGTTGCTGTGGCGATAAAATGGGGAAACACATCATGTTTGAAGACGATTCGCTCGGGGTTAACGACCTCTATAAAGACGTTGGTATTGGGATAATCAACGCCATCAGGACTGTGCATGATAAATTGCCATGTACCGCCCGGTTTCATATCGAATTTCTGAAAAGTCAACGTAAAACCTTGTGGTCCCCACCACTTTGACAGGTACTCCTCTTTCGTCCAAGAGTTAAACACAAGATCAGCTGGAGCATCAAATACGCGTGTGACTGTAATTTCACGTTCCCCTATTTGTGTTGTCATTTTGTTTGTTGAGTTGTTTTGGTTCATGTCGATCCCTCCAAGTTAAATTTGATTAAAACCCATATCACTAATCCCTCTTGCTCATCAGCTGTTCAGCCACCATATTATTAATTTGCTAATCGTTTATCATTATCCTTCTGACGGTGAGAGATTCTCCTGATTTAATTGTTAAATAGTCTTTGAGAAGTTTAGGTGCTACTTTAATTATTTCATGCTAAAACACCTATTTAACTAAATGCAGAGTTATTAAGCAACTTGGATAGATAGAGAGGAGTGATAGTTACTCCTCTCTTTTGATTAGGTCAGAATTCTTTTTGTATTTTACTATAATAATTATTTGTAGCTCTTTCCTAATGTTAATATTGATATATAGCCTTTTATAAAAATATTCCATTGTAATTATTAGCGGTATTTATTATTATAAATGAGTATTTGAATACAAGATTAAGAATCTTTTTGACCACTATTTATTGAAATCACAACTTAGGAGGAAACGGAGTGGCAAACAAAGGATTGAATAGAGGCTTGGAGTCGCGTCAAATTCAGATGATTGCGCTGGGTGGCACGATTGGTGTTGGCTTATTTATGGGCTCAGCAAGCACCATTCAGTGGACAGGACCGTCTGTGCTGCTTGCTTATATCACAGCAGGGATATTTATCTATTTCATTATGCGTGCCATGGGGGAAATGTTGTATCTAGAGCCTAATACGGGTTCCTTTGCAACATTTGGCTATAAGTATATTCATCCATTGGCCGGGTATTTGACTGCCTGGAGCAACTGGTTTCAATGGGTTATAGTCGGGATGGCTGAAATTATTGCCGTAGGTGCCTACATGCAATACTGGTTTCCAGACTTGCCTGCGTGGATTCCGGGTTTCATTGCTATGTTGATTCTGGGAGCGGCGAATTTAATTTCAGTAAAATCATTTGGTGAATTTGAATTTTGGTTTTCCTTGATTAAAGTTGTAACGATCATCTTAATGATCATTGCTGGTTTTGGACTTATTTTCTTCGGAATTGGCAATGGAGGAGAGGCAATAGGATTTTCTAATCTTTGGGAACAAGGCGGATTCTTTACAGGCGGATGGACAGGCTTCTTCTTTGCCTTATCCCTTGTTATTGGAGCGTATCAAGGCGTTGAACTAATTGGAATTACAGCAGGGGAAGCAAAAGACCCGAAGAAAACGCTTACAAGTGCAATTCAAAGTATCATTTGGCGGATTTTGATTTTCTATATTGGAGCTATTTTGGTGATTGTAACTGTATATCCTTGGGATCAGCTTCAATCAGTCGGAAGCCCATTTGTGGCTACTTTTGCAAAAGTAGGAATCACTGCTGCAGCAGGAATTATTAACTTTGTTGTTATTACAGCGGCAATGTCCGGCTGCAACAGCGGTATTTATAGTGCAGGTCGTATGCTTTATACGTTAGGAGTAAATGGGCAGGCGCCTAAATTCTTTACGAAAATATCTTCTCAAGGTGTACCGGTTGTCGGTACTATGGGTGTACTGATTGGTTTAGCTGTTGGTGTTGTTTTAAGCTATATTGCACCAGAAAATTTATTCGTCTATGTATACAGTGCAAGTGTTCTTCCAGGTATGGTTCCATGGTTTGTCATCTTAATCAGTCAAATTAAGTTTAGAAAAGCAAAAGGAGCTGAAATGGACAAGCATCCATTCAAAATGCCTTTTGCTCCTGTGACCAATTATTTAACCATCGCATTCTTATTAATGGTATTAGTGGGAATGTGGCTGAATGATGATACCCGGATCTCGCTGATCGCAGGTATTGTTTTCCTGGGGATTGTAACGATAAGTTATTTCGCTTTTGGAATAGGAAAGCGTGTACCACAAGATTCTGGAGAAGATCAGGAAGTAGCTTAAAAGAGAAGAGTTCCTTCAGCATGGTGAGCTGACATGCTCATTGAAAGAACATTAAACCAAAGATGATTCAATACGTGCAATTCTGCGTTTGTAAGCTAACGTATTAAATAAGAGTATAAAAAGAAAAGGGTGATGCTGGAATTTAGCATTACCCTTTTTGCGGTAAATGATTTAAATAACACCTTGGGCGATCATGGCATCGGCTACTTTTTTAAATCCTGCGATATTAGCACCAGCAACCAGATTGCCTGGATAGCCATATTCCGCGGCAGCTTTGACGCTGTTTCGGTATATGTGTGCGCCCGGCATGGGTGCAGTCTATAGGGTGCAAGTCCCGAGCCATGAAGGCAGTAGTAGTGGTTAGCTTAACGCAAGGGTGTCCGCGGTGACGCGGAATCTGAAGGAAGCGAGCGGCAAACCTCCGGTCTGAGGAACACGAACTTCATATAAGGCTAGGTACCATTGGATGAGTTTGCACATCAAAACGAAATCCTTACTGCCGAAGGTGGTACAGAGTAAATGGAGCAGATAGATGGAGGGAAAGACTGTACTCTTACCCGGGGAGGTCTGATTGAAACGCCAAGTACACTTGGTAACCTATCTAATGATAGATAGCTGAACAATTAGAAGTCAGCAGAGGTCATAGTACCTTACCAACTCGAGACGGTAAGGGAAGGACTGAACAATTAGGAAGAACGAGAAACTAGGCATACAATTCCTGTGTAGAAGCAGACAATCCGAAAGGACTTACTTGAAGGAGGAAGTGGTGAATCCACAGGGGACTTCATGAGGGTGGAGCAGGAATAACATAATTAGATTTCTACGTTCACGTCGAAAGGAAATATCACATGTTAATGGATCTGATTCTGTCACGGGAAAACTTAATAGAAGCACTTAAACGTGTGGAGAAGAACAAAGGGAGTCACGGCATAGATGGAATGTCCGTAAAATCCCTACGAAGACATCTTTATGAGAACTGGGACACCCTTTGTGACTCTTTAAGGAAAGGTACCTATCAACCTAACCCAGTCCGTCGAGTCGAAATCCCGAAATCGAACGGTGGAGTAAGGTTACTAGGAATACCTACCGTGACAGACCGGTTCATCCAACAGGCCATCGCCCAAGTTCTAACCCCGCTTTTTGACCCAACCTTCTCAGAACATAGTTATGGATTTAGACCAAAAAGAAGAGCTCACGACGCTGTTCGTAAAGCAAGGGAATTTATTAGTGAAGGTTATAGATGGGTGATTGACATGGACTTGGAGAAATTCTTTGACAAAGTGAATCATGATAAATTGATGGGGATAATGGCAAGTAAAATCCAAGACCGATTGGTCTTGAAATTGATACGGAAATATCTCCAAGCAGGAATCATGATAAATGGTGTAGTCCATGATGCAGAAGAAGGGACACCACAAGGAGGTCCTCTGAGCCCTCTTCTTTCGAATATCCTTCTGGATAAGCTCGATAAAGAGCTAGAAAAGAGAGGTCACAAGTTTGTCCGCTACGCCGATGATTGTAATATTTACATGAAATCGAAGAAAGCTGGAGAACGAGTGATGAACTCGATTACATGCTTCATTGAGCAGAAATTAAAGCTTAAAGTAAATAGAGAAAAATCAGCGGTTGATCGCCCGTGGAAACGAAAGTTCCTTGGCTTTAGCTTTACGTTTAATAAGATACCGAAGGTTCGAATAGCAAATGAAAGTATCAAAAAGCTTAAAACTAAAATAAGGGGGTTAACCTCCCGTTCTAAACCAATTCCTATGGAAGTTAGAATCGAGAAACTAAATCAATATCTAACGGGATGGTGTGGATATTTTGCATTGGCTGATACACCAAGTAAATTTAAAGAATTCGATGAGTGGATTAGAAGAAGACTTCGTATGATTGAATGGAAACAATGGAAGAAACCGAGGACAAGAGTAAGAAAACTCAAAGGTCTAGGTGTCACTGACCAAAAGGCATACGAATGGGGAAACTCCAGAAAGAAATATTGGAGAATAGCCTCTAGTCCAATTCTACACAAAACCCTCGATAACTCCTATTGGAGTAATCGAGGGCTTAAAAGTCTATATCAAAGATATGAATTTCTACGTCAAACTTAATTGAACCGCCGTATACCGAACGGTACGTACGGTGGTGTGAGAGGTCGGGGGTTAGTCACCCCCTCCTACTCGATTAATCATTATGTGCTGAAGTTTAGCATCCACTTCTTCGAATGTCCAGGATAATCTTGAGCTGTTTTGAGCCATTTCCAGTGCAGAAACTGCGACGCCGCCTGCGTTGACCGCTTTTGCCGGGCCAAAGAGAACCTTGTTTCTCAGAAACACATCAATTGCCTCTGACGTGGATGGCATATTTGCTCCTTCACCAATGGCTTTTACTCCATTGGCTACCAAGATTTCCGCTGCTGTTTCATCAATTTCATTTTGCGTTGCACATGGCAGAGCGATGTCACAAGGGATGGACCAGATGCCAGAACAGCCTTCAAAGTATTGTGCATGAGAGTGATCTTTCACGTATTCCCGAATTCTTTTTCTTTCGACTTCTTTAAGTCTTTTTACTGTATCAAGGCTGATGCCGTTCGGGTCATAAATATACCCGTCAGAATCGCTGCATGCCACAACCTTGGCGCCCAGCTGTGCCGCTTTTTCAATCGCATAGGTGGAGACATTGCCTGATCCGGAGACAACGACTGTGCTTCCTGTAAAGGCAAGGCCACTTGCTTTCAGCATTTCTTGTACAAAATAAACAGTACCGTAACCTGTAGCTTCAGTGCGGGTTAAGCTGCCGCCATAACCAATCCCCTTCCCTGTCAGGATTCCGGCTTCATATCCTCCACGGATTCTTTTATACTGTCCAAATAGATATCCTATTTCCCTGGGGCCAACCCCAATATCTCCAGCTGGAACATCGATATCCGGTCCGATATGCCTGCATAGTTCCAGCATGAAGCTTTGAGTGAATCTCATGATTTCCCTATCAGATTTCCCCTTGGGATCAAAATCTGATCCGCCTTTTCCTCCTCCGATTGGCTGACCTGTAAGGGCGTTTTTGAAAATTTGTTCAAAGCCCAGAAATTTGATGATGCTGGCATTTACAGAAGGATGGAATCGCAAACCGCCTTTATAGGGACCGATTGCACTATTAAATTGTACACGGAACCCGCGGTTTACCTGTACTTTTCCTCTGTCATCCACCCAAGGGACTCTGAAGGAAATCACTCTTTCAGGTTCCACAATTCTTTCAAGTATATTTTGTTCCATGTATTCGGGATGTTTTGCAAATACAGGCACGAGTGAATCAAACATTTCTTTCACAACCTGATAAAATTCACTTTCATTAGGATTTCGCTGTTTGACCTTTTCAAATACTTCATGAACATAACCTTTTGCCTTTATTGTTTCCGTGTCTTTAAGCTCTGTTAAGACAGTCATGCTGCTGCAGCCCTCCTTTGTGGTTAATACTGAATTCTATAAATGCTTTCTGGATCAGAATGATTTGAAAAATTGTATGATTCTCTCATTTTATAGTTGAAAATCAATCTAAACAATATGAAAATTAGATAAGAATGATGCCGAAAATAGATGATTACTGAAAGGAAGAGCTCATTTGGAGTTAAGGCAAATAAAATATTTTATTGAAGTTGCGAAAAGAGAGCATGTAACTGATGCGGCGATGGCTTTACATGTTGCCCAATCCGCTGTGAGCAGGCAGATTTTTAATTTGGAGTCTGAGCTGGGTGTGAATCTGTTTATTCGGGAAGGGAGAAATGTAAAATTAACGCCAATCGGCAAGATATTTTTAGAACAGATGGAAGAAGCCATAAAAGTAATCGATAATGCGAAGCGCCAGGTCAGAGAGTATCTGGATCCGGAGCAAGGCAGAATACGTTTTGGTTTTCCAAGCAGTCTGGCACTTTACACGCTGCCTTCCATCATTTCTTCCTTCCGTGAGCGCTATCCTCATGTGAAATTTGAACTGAAACAGAGCTCCTATCGTGATTTGATTAGCGGAGTGGCGGAAGGGGAAATCGATATGGCTTTGATTGGTCCGTTGCCAAAGCAGGAAAGAAAGGTTAAGGGTGATATATTATTTACAGAGAATATGGTTGCCTTGCTTCCATCTGCCCATCCTCTTGCAGATAAACCTTTACTGAAGCTGGACCACTTAAAAGATGAATCATTTATCTTGTTCCCTAAGGGATATGTTTTGCGGGAAATATTCGATATTGCCTGCAGTCAGCTTGGCTTTCACACTAAAGTGTCATTTGAAGGCGATGATATTGATACGATTAAAGGATTAGTCTCAGCAGGCTTGGGTTTGACGCTTATTCCAGAATCTACATTGGCTGACAGCCTGCCGCGTTCAACAGCAATGCTGCCTGTTATTAATCCCCAGGTCACCCGTACAGTAGGCATCATTATTCCCAGCGAACGCCAGCTGCTGCCGACAGAGAAACTTTTTTACCACTTCATTCGCGATTTCTTTGCTGTATTGAATCAATTTCAAAACTGACGAGGCTCTTCCTTATCGGAGATAACAGAACTGACCCCAATGTTAGCAGGGCTTTACGATGTACTGCATGGACTTCGACGATAAGGAATATTGGATTTACCGTCTGATGATTGATGCAAAGCATCAGTCAAAAGGCTACGGGAAAGCGGCTATGGAGAAGCTGATTGAGCGGATTAAGCAGGATCAGGAGCATAAGGTGATATATTTAAGCTTTGAGCCTGAAAACAATCTGGCGAAGGGGTTGTATGAAAAACTGGGCTTTGAAGCAGATGGCCGGGTAATTGATGGGGAAATCGTCTATAAACTAGCGTATTAATCAAAAGAGCTCCTGCTGTGGGAGCTCTTATTCATGGAGGTGGACCAATTGCTTAAAAAGAATAGAACATGGCTTGTACTTTTCATAATCATTATTCTCTTGATTGCAGGAGTGCTTGACCTCAAGTATCAAGGGCTGTTCTTTCAGCTGCTGCCGGAATCCGTTCAGTCAAAAATTACAGGTGCCTGATCCTTTAAATGTGCCGGGTCAGGCACTTTCCTTTCTGCTTCGGAAAAAGCCTGTCCCCAATTCATTAAAAGCAATAGCAGCCAGAATAATCGCTGTCCCTGCCCACTGAAGCGGTGTTACGGTTTCTGACAAAATAATGCTGGCTGATAAAATGGCGATCGGCAATTCAATGGAGGTTAAGATATTGGCGATTCCTCCTGAAACTAAAGGCGCGCCAGCTGCGAAAAACAGCGGAGGAAGGACTGCCCCAAATAATGAAACACCGACTGTAATTGTCAGCAGATTTTCCTCCAAAGGCAGCACAGACGGGATATCACCCATAAATAGGATAAGCACCAGGATGGTTGATCCGGTTACCATTAAAGAACTCCGTGTCCAGGGATCCACATGAACAGCGACCTTTCCGCTGAAGAAGATAAATCCTGCATAAGTGAACGCGGAGAGAATCCCAAATATGAAACCTTTCAATGGAAAGCCCTGAATGTCGCCATTTATGATATTCGAAGCAAAAAAGACCCCGATTAGTATTAAAATGATGGATAGTACAGTAACAGGCGAGGGTTTTATTTTGCTGGAAATCCATTCTAAAATAATCCCGATCCACACGAACTGGAACATTAAAATGATGGCCAGGGATGCAGGAAGATACTGCATTGAACCATAATAAAAAATACTGGTTAAACCGACAAAACAGCCGGTCATCATGATTTGCAGCACATTTTTCGAATTAAGCCCTTTGAAACTGGACCTTTTAATAAACGTAAAAGACCATAGCAAAATGAAGGATATAACCATCTGGACGATATTAATTTGTCCCAGAGAGTAGCCGTAGCTAAACCCCAACTTAGCAAAAATCGGTGTAAATCCGAAAAATGATGCACCTAAAAGTATATATAAAACCCCTTTATTTATTTTCAATTTAAAACCTCCTTAATGCCAGCATAAAAAAGGTGCTACACATGTATCACCTTTTTAAGCCTTCTTGTAAAGTTAGATCACAAGCTGTCTGGTTTCCGCCCCTTTATTCTTCCCTTCCAATCTCCGGTAAACAAACGCAAGCAGCGCCGCTGGTATCGTGCAAACCACCATCCCGATAAACGCGTATCTTGGTTCCATTTCATATAAATACCCGCCAAAAATGGTGAAGAGGGCTGTGCTCCAGCTAAGGGCGAGTGCTGAGTATACCCCTTGTGTGATCGGCACCTGTTCATGCGGAACATATTTGATTAAGTATTTCATAAAGGCGTAGTGTGCCATCGCAAATGAAAAGGCATGCAATGTTTGGGCAGCCGTAAACATAATCACATGCGGAAAGGCAAATACGAGTATCCAGCGTACGGTTGAGCCCAGTGCTGCCAATGCCAGTAATGAGCCGATTGAAAATTTGCGGAAAGTCCGGTCGGCAATGAAGAAGAATAGAATTTCTGCAATCACGGCAATGTTAATGATCAGGCCGATTAAATATTTGGGAGCCTGAATTTCCTGCAAATAAATATAGCCATAGCTGTAATAAGAAGCATGTGCTGCCTGCAGTAAAATGACTATGACGAGCACCAGGCCGAAGTGCTTGATGCTGAATAATTTCATTATAGCCCCTTTTGTCTGGCCGGCTTTTGGCTTTTCAGATAAAACTGCAGGCGTATTCATGAAACCGAGACTCAAAAATGCCAGAACGCCGAGCAGCAGTGCCCAGAATATGGCTTCGTCCCCAAGTGCCCCTGTGAAGAAGGTCAGAATCATGCCGGATACCACGAATCCGATCGACCCCCAGGAACGGCTCTTTCCGTAATCTCTTAATTGCTTACTCTGTACGAGAATGCCCGCAGCACTATCCAATGCAGGCATCAAAGCAGGGTAAAAGAAATGTAAAAACAGCGTTACCACCAGCAGGCTTGTAAAAGAATTGGCCGGGATATAGCAGAGAATGGCGATCAGTGTGCCGATTCCCATCCCGTTAAGCAGGGTTTTACTGCTGAATTTTCCTGATAAATTGGGAAAGGCAAAGAGTGTAGAAAGCCCCCGTATAGCCAAACCTAGACTCATGATCAAACTCGCCTGAGAAACGGTCATTCCTTTTATATGGATCAGCCACCCTGTCCAATAGGGCAGAAAAACGCCCCATGTCATAAAGAAACTGAAAAACTGTCTGCCCATCCAGCTCTGTGTATTCATTAAGTATCCCTCCGATATTTGCATGATATCAGGAAGATTCGTACAATAATATGAGATATCTCATATTTTGGGGTGGAGAATGGAAATTTATAAACAGGAAAAAAGGCAGCATTACCTGGAGCAGCACTCTATTTCGCATTTATTTTCTTTTCCGGTTGAGGAGTTTATGGAAGTACGCGAATATAAGCGGGATGAATGGATTATCCGCGAAGGTATGAGGCCGGATTATTTGTATTATGTCATTGAGGGAAAAGCCAAAATTTACGTTACATATCAAAATGGGAAGGTTTCCTTGATCAATTTCATCAATGCCCATGATTATATCGGGGAAATGGAGCTATTACATGAAGTGTACTATACAAAGGGTATTCAAGCCTCCACTAAGACGATTTGTTTTGCGATTCCTTTGCATCACTATCGCACAAGGCTCCTTGAAGATACGACCTTTCTACGTGAGCTCACCAAGTTTTTAAGTGTGAAAGCAACGAAAATGGCTGAAAAGTATTCACAGAGCCTTTCCTTTCCGCTTGAAAACCGGCTGGCGGACTTTATCCTGCAAACCGCTGATGGGGAGGTCTATAAGGAAAAACATGTGGCCGTCTGTGATTTTTTAGGGGTATCTTATCGCCACTTATTGCATGTTTTTGTACAGTTTTGTGATAAAGGATACCTGCAGAAGGAAGGACGCCAATACCGTATTAGGCAGACGGATGAACTGCACAGGCTTGCTGATGTGCTGAAGAATGAGTAAGTGTCCGAAAAAGATTGGCAGACATATAAATCAATGCCACATGGAGAAGCCATGTGGCATTTACGCATGCAGTTAAGAACGCGAGTGAACCTTTTCCCCTTGAACCCAGACTTCCCGAATATGCTCCGGACGGACAAGATACATGATTTTCTGAAAAATATCATCTAACGATTCATTTTCGGCAAAGATGGGCAGGCTTGTTCCCGGTACTTTTGTATCGACGATTTGAACGTCCCATGCATAGTTCTCCTGAATTCGCCCAATAGGCAGACTCAAGCTTTCTCCGCCGCCGGCTGTAGCCAGATAAAAGGCTTCATGGATGGAAATCCGGGAGTCCGGCACACCCCGTTCCTCTGCAGAAAGAGCAGGATTTACTCCGTCCTCGAGCATTCTGGAGGAGACAACAGCCTGTTTGGCATTATCATAAAGACTTGGAGTCGCGCCAGCTGAAATATCCGTCCCTAATCCAATATCAATTCCCTTAGCCATAAAGCGCTTGATTGGAATCACGCTATTGGCGAAGTAGGCATTGGATAATGGACAATGGCTGATTGCTGTACCTGTACTGGCAAACAGCTCTGCATCATGGTCATCCAGGAAATTGCAATGAGCCATCACCGATTTATCCCCTAATAATCCAAAATCATGCAGGGCAGCCGCATCATGCTTGCTGAAACGTTCCTGTACATAGCTGTGGGCCCAGTCACTTTCGCTGCAGTGGGATTGTATATGTGTATCATACTTGGCAGCCAGTTCGCCCAGGCCTTTTAATGCTTCATCGGAACAGCTTGGTATGAAGCGCGGTGTAACAACAGGATACACGCCTTGTTTAACCGTTTTGGCCAGCTCCTTCACGGCTAAAATGAACTCCTCCGTATCGGCTAATGCTGTTTTCACATCTGCATCCCGATAGTAGTCTGGATTTTGTTCAGGATCATCCATGACGACTTTACCCACTAAGCCCCTCTGCCCTTTTTCCGCACATATTTCCGCTAATAATAAACTGGCCTCTTTATGGACGGTTGCAAAGTAGAGGACCGTCGTGGTTCCATTTGCGAGCAGTGTATTCACGAGATCTTCATAAACCTTCTTGGCAAAAGCCAAATCTGCATATTTGGCCTCTAATGGAAATGTGTATGTGTGGAGCCAGTCATAGAGGGGAATATCCAAAGCTGTCCCTGATTGGGCCCATTGCGGAGCATGGACATGCAAGTCCACAAAACCAGGCAGGAAATATTGCCCGTCTGCTAAGCGGTGAAAGTTCTCCTGTCCCTCATAGGCAGCCAGCAGGGATTGGTAGTCCTCATGCTCAGGACCCGCCATTTTTTCAATCATCCCATTTATATTCACGAAAAATAAGTAATCTTTTAAAATATTTATTTTCTTAGGAGAATGACTGGAAAAAGCGGTCCCATAAAAAATATACGTATATTTACTCATAAACACCTTCCTAACGTTCGTGTTTTGTGCTACTATAGTCATTGTAATGGAAAGAGTAAACTCAGTCTAGCAGAAAAGTATTGTAAAAAATCTTGTTGTCATTTATAGAAAAATTATTGTAAGATAATTTCAATTAAAAAATTTAATAGTGTTTTTCATATAATCGTAGGGATATGGCCTACAAGTTTCTACCCGTTTACCGTAAATAAACCGACTATGAAAAGCAGGAACAGGATTTGACGCAGACTCACTTGGGATTCGTCTGTTCTTTTCGTACTTCGATTTTTTAAGCTCGAAGTATATGCTTTTTTACGTTTGGGGTAGAGCATATACTTTGGGCTTTTTTCTATTGGTCTGTTTAATAGAAACAGAAATTATATGGATATCATAACACCAACAGGGGGTTCTTATGATGGATGCAAGGGCTGAAAAACGAGAAACAAACAGCAGTAAAGCGGGAAAAGAGGTTTCAGTTGGACAATCCATTTTTCTGGGATTGCAGCAAGTATTGGCGATGGATTTGTTTATTCCGCCGATGATTTTAGCAGGATTACTGTCTTTTTCTGTTCCGGATAGTGCCCTGTTAATACAAATGACTTTTATTGCCTGCGGAATTGCCACAATCATTCAAGCTGGATTTGCCATGAAGCTTCCAGTCATGCAGGGGCCATCCTTTGTGCCGCTTAGTGCACTGGCAGCCATCGGAACAACATCTGGCATCGGTGCGATGATTGGCAGTTTGATCCCCGGAGCTTTGCTTGTTGCCTTATTGGGCTACCCGATGAAAGTCTTCAGCAAAGTCGTCAGAAAATTCATCCCTCCGATTGTAGCGGGGACGGTCATTGTCGTTGTTGGGCTTTCATTAATGCCGAGTGCGATCAATTCCATCTACTCGGCACCAGGGAACTTTGGAGAAAATATATTCGTTGCGGCTGTGACAGCGGCTGTGCTGATTTTCTGCATGTATATTGGCGAGAAATCCCAATCAAAATTGAAATACATTAAAATCGTATCGGTTATTTTATCACTGGGTATTGGATCAATTGTTGCTTCATTCTTTGGCTTAGTTGACTTCTCATCGCTGGGGCAGTCGGCGTGGTTCGAGATGCCAAGCCTGTTTGCCTTTGGAGCTCCTGAATTTGATCTGCATGCGATTCTGATTATGGCAGCCATCTATTTTATTGTCACAATTGAAACAACTGGCACGTGGTTTACGGTTGGTAAGGTGACAGGCGAAAATCTGGATGATAAACGCTTAAATGGAGGGGCATTTGGAGAAGGATTGGGCTGTTTCATCGGTTCCTTCTTTGGGGGAACCCCGGTAACAGGATACTCTTCCAATGCTGGCATTATTGCCATCACAGGAGTGAAAAGCCGCAGGCCGATTATCGCAGGCGGTGTGATCATGATAATCCTGGGCATGATGCCGAAGCTGATGAACTTGATTGCATGCATTCCTGGGGTTGTCATTAACAGTGTGTTTGCCATTTTATGCGTAGTCATCATGATGAATGGATTCAAAGTGATTAAGGAAGTGGCTTTTACAGAACGGAATATGCTTGTGATCGGTGTGCCGATTATGCTTGCCCTGTTTGCCGTGCTAATGCCTGCTGATGTGTTAAAAGGACTGCCGGATATTGCGACCTATTTTGTCTCATCAGGTACAGCAATTGGAGCGATTACAGCCCTGGTTCTAAATCTGGTTCTGCCGCAAAAGCTTGAAGATAGTGTAAAAACAAATGAAGTAACAGTACATGCCAATTAAAATCGCGAAGGTGAGTGTCTACTATGCAGCAAGATCGATTATGGAATGAATGGCATCCAGTATGCAAAGCAGAGGAATTATTGGAGGATCCCAAACAGGTATTTGTCCTTGGGGAGCGTGTCGTCATTTTCCGCAATGAGAAAGGGGTTCACGCATTTAAGGATCTTTGTATCCACCGCGGGGCCGCCCTTTCCCTTGGAAAGGTGAAGAACGGAAATCTGGTCTGCGCTTATCATGCCTGGGAATACGATTGTACAGGTGCCTGTGAGAAGATTCCTGCCCTGCCGAGCGGCAGAGCCATCCCAAGTAAAGCAAGGGCAACCGTTTACCATTGTGAGGAGTATTTGGGGCTGATCTGGGTTAACTTAGGGGAAGATCCTGCTCCGCTTGTTTCATTTCCTGAATATAGCATGGAGGGGTACCGGACTGCGATTTGCGGCCCGTATGAGGTAAAAGCAAATGCCCCAAGAATTATTGAAAATTTCCTGGATGTTTCGCACCTTATGTTTGTGCATGAAGGCCTGCTTGGAGATGAGGATCATGCGGAGGTTGTCGACTATAAAGTTGAATTTGTTGATAATCGCTTAATTACCAGTAAAATCCCGGTCTTTCAGCCGAACCCTGACGGGCGCTCCAAAGGCGGATATGCTAACTATGTATATGAAATCCTCAATCCAACTACCGCCCGTTTTACAAAAACAACGGAAGGATCAGATGATGAGCTGACGATTCTGCTTGCTGTCAATCAAGAGGATCACGAGCAGGCCAAGGCATTTATGCTGTTGACCAGAAACTATGATCTGGGCATGCCGGATGAGCCTTTTATTGAATTCCAGGATACGATCTTTTATCAGGACTTAGATATCGTCCAGAGCCAAAAGCCGGAACTTCTTCCACTGGACTTACAGGCAGAGCTGCACCTGAAGTCAGACGCTCTTACCATCGCCTATCGCAAATGGTTGAATGAGCTGGGTGTGGAGAATGGTACAAATCCAATTGAGGATGAAGTCCGTAAGAAAGTATTAGTGAAATAATGATCAGTGCCAGCTCCCAGCTATACGGCAGCTTACCAGGGGCTGGCGCTTCTCTATATTATTAAAAGTTTAAGAAAAAACTTGCGTAAAATCAAAAATCTTGATATATTTTTATTGTGAAATACTTCACAAGTAATTATATTAATATTTTTTTTAAAGTTATATGTGAAAAATATCACATAATTAACAATCACCTGAATTAAATTGAATGCAAATTTTTTTACAATAACATGTGAATGATTTCACAAATAGATATTGGGGGAAACCATAATGAATTTAACATTAGGGAACAAAATAGTACTAGTAGGAAATGGAGCCGTTGGATCAAGTTATGCTTATGCCTTATTAAATCAGGGCTTATGTGATGAGTTAATCATTGTCGATTTAAATGAAGAGAAAGCAAAAGGAGATGTCATGGATTTAAACCACGGCATTGCCTATGCTCCATCAGCTATGACGATTAGATTTGGTTCTTATGAGGATTGTAAGGATGCCGCTCTCGTAGTGATCTGTGCAGGGGCAGCACAAAAACCTGGGGAAACCCGCCTGGATCTCGTGAATAAAAACGTTAAAATTTTCAAATCCATTGTAGAGGGCATTATGGACTCTGGATTTAATGGCATTTTCTTAGTGGCAACCAATCCAGTCGATATTTTATCGTATGCAACCTGGAAATTCTCCGGCCTGCCTAAAGAAAGAGTTATTGGGTCTGGAACCATCCTGGATTCTGCCAGATTCCGATATTTATTAGGGAAAGAATTTGATACAGCAGCCGTAAGTGTACATGGGTATATTATCGGTGAACATGGCGACTCCCAATTCCCGGTATGGAGCTTCGCTAATATTGCCGGAACCCCTGTAGCTGAGAGGTTAACAGAGGAAAGAAAAGAAGAAATCGCTGTCCGCGTCCGGGATGCTGCATATGAAATTATAAATGCAAAAGGTGCAACCTACTATGGAATTGCGATGGGGCTGGTCAGAATAACAAAAGCTATTTTACGAAATGAAAATGTGGTATTGCCGGTTGGCGCACTGTTAGAAGGAGAATATGGCCATCGTGATGTCTTTGTCGGGATTCCATCTGTGATTACCAGAAACGGTGTGAAGAATATTGTGGAGCTGTCACTGACCGAAGATGAAAAAAGGAAGCTTGCCAAATCTGTTCAAACCTTAAAAGATATCCAAAATTCATTATTATAACGAGTTGACATCTTAGAACCAAAGGGGCAGATCATATGTTAGTGGAAACGTTCAATCCTTTTCATAACCTTGCTGTTTCATCCCTGGTGGCAGCCATCCCGATCCTTTTATTTCTGCTTTGCCTGACGGTATTAAAAATGAAGGGCATTCATGCAGCGCTAGTAAACTTAGCTGTCACTTTTTTTATCGCACTTATTATTTTTAAATTGCCCTTCGGAGAAGCTGCGGGAAGTGTTATTCAAGGTGCTGCGGCAGGGATTTGGCCGATTGGGTGGATCATTGTCATGGCTGTATGGCTATATAAAATTTCGGTGGCATCAGGCAAGTTTGATATTTTGCGCGGAAGCATCGCCGGGATTTCCCAGGACCAGCGCATTCAATTTCTGCTGATCGGATTTTGTTTTAATGCCTTTCTCGAAGGGGCAGCCGGGTTTGGCGTACCGATTGCTATTTGTGCCGTACTGTTAGTGTCGCTGGGCTTCAAGCCCTTACAGGCAGCCATGCTCTGTCTCATCGCAAACGGTGCTTCAGGCGCCTTTGGTGCGATCGGAATACCGGTCGGCATTGTCGATACGTTTGGAATTCCAGGGGTTACTTCCATGGATGTATCGATCATGACAGCTCTGACACTGCCGATTATTAACTTTACCATTCCCTTTTTATTAATATGGCTCATTGACGGGTTTAAAGGAATTAAGGAAATATTCCCGGCTATCCTGATCACTGCTGGGGTTTATACCGTTACACAAGCAATCATTACGATATTTATAGGCCCGGAACTTGCTGATATTATTCCTTCCTTATTAGCGATGGGTGTATTAGCTTTATTCCTGAAAAAGTGGAAACCAAAGAACATCTTTTTGCTCAATGGGAAAGAGTGCCAATTTGAACAGCATTCATTAGGTGAAATAGTTAAAGCATGGTCACCTTTTTATCTATTGACCCTATTTATTTTAATATGGAGCTTCCCGGCATTTAAAGGGCTGTTTGCTGAAGGGGGCTTGCTTGAATTCACAGTCATCAATTTCGGTATACCCGGATCTTCTCTTAGTGTCAGCATCAGTTTAATCGGTGCTACAGGAACAGCGATCTTACTGGCCGGCCTAACGACAATAGCAACGACAAAAGGCATCAGTATGGGTAAAGGCTTCAGCCTCCTCAAAAAGACTGTTTCTGAGTTCTGGATTCCGATTATCATGATTTGCGCCATTATCGGAATTTCAAAGCTCATGACTTACGGTGGAATGACCGTCACTCTAGGGGAAGCCGTTGCGACAACCGGAAAAATATTTCCGCTGCTGTCACCGCTCTTAGGCTGGATTGGGGTGTTCATGACAGGATCTGTCGTGAACAACAACACGCTATTTGCTCCTATCCAGGCGACAGCTGGTCATGTGATCGGAACCAACTCCTCCTTATTGCTTTCTGCCAATACGGCTGGAGGCGTGATGGCAAAGCTGATCTCCCCTCAGTCAATCGCCATTGCCACAGCAGCGGTTGGCGAGACAGGAAAAGAAGCAGATTTGACGAAAATGACATTGAAATATAGCTTTGGATTGCTGGTGTTTGTAAGTGTTTGGACATTCTTATTGTCATTATTCTTCTAGTTCGCCAATTAAAAAGGTAAAACGAAAGTGGAGCATTCAGCTCCACTTTTTTGTCCTCTTAAAGACAGACCATAAGAGCAAGAATCAGGACGAAATGGAAGTTGTTCTCCTGTTAAAATGAGTCCAGCAACTTTAGGAGGAGATAATAATGAACAGAATACAGAAATTTAATGAGCTGCATTCTTCAAATGAGCTTTTATTCCTGGGAAACGCCTGGGATTTGCTTTCCGCCTTAACACTTGAAAGAGCAGGGTTTAAAGCAATTGGCACGACCAGCTGGGGGATTGCTGATTCACTGGGATATGCAGACGGAGAATTGATTGATTTTAAAAGACATTTAGCAATCATCAAAACCATAGCAGAGAATGTGAAAATTCCTGTTTCTGCTGATATTGAAGCAGGCTACGGGGAAGATATCCCAACGATAGTTGAGCATGTCCTATTGACAGCAGATGCAGGGGTGGCCGGCATCAATATTGAGGATTCCTTCAAAAAGCAGAAAGGATTAAAAGAGATTTCCTGGCATTGCAGCCTTTTAGAAAATATAAGAGCAGCGTTAGAAAACAATGGCTATAAGGATTTTTATATTAACGCCAGAACCGATACGTATTTCCAGAAACAAAATCCGCTGCAGGAAACGATTGAACGGGCAAAAGCATATGTGGAGAGCGGAGCCAGCGGAGTTTTTGTACCGGGTTTAATAGAAGAAGAGGAAATAAAAGCCATCACGAAGAATGTCAGTGCCCCGCTCAATGTCTTATCTTTACCGGGACTGACAAATTGTAATAAGCTAAAAGAATTAGGTGTGAGGCGTTTTAGCTTTGGAAATGCCTTGTCTGATAAAGTGATTGCTTATATAGAAAAGTATGCGCGTGAATTGGCAGAGTCTATGGATACTGCCATATTGTATAATAATTAACAGCAGTGCAGGAAGGGAGTGGAGTTAAATGGAGGCAAACATCAATCTGTCATTTGAAGAGATGTGGGAGAAAATCATCGCCTGTGATCGTAAATATGATGGCTTATTTTTTACAGCTGTCAAAACAACGAAAATATACTGCCGCCCTTCCTGCAGATCAAGAAAACCCAAAAAAATGAATGTAGAATTTTACACAGAAAAATATGAAGCGGAAGAAGCGGGTTACCGTCCCTGCAAAAGATGCCAGCCAGAAGTGGAGCAATCCCCGCATATTGCCCTAGTCAAAGATATCATTACATTCCTGGTCAATCATTATAAACAGAATTTGGGATTAAAAGATATAGCTGATCAAGTCGGCCTAAGTCCCTTTTATCTGGAGCGCTTATTTAAACAGGAAACCTTTGAAACTCCCCGTACTTATTTAGAAAAAATTCGTATCGATAAAGCAGCTCATCTCCTTAAAAGTACTGCGCTGACAAATCTGGAGATCTGCTATGAGGTAGGGTTTCAGAGCCCTTCCAATTTTTATAAAGTGTTTCGAAGCTTGAAGAACTGCTCACCGAGTGAATATCGGAAGGAATTCCTAAATAAAGAATCAGAAGCTGAGGAAGTTACAAAACCTTTAAAGCAATACATTCAGAAGGACAGCAGCAATTAAACGGCTCTGTCCTTTTTAAATTTAATAAGGAGGTGCTTAACCAAGGGCAGCTTTGAATGAAAGTGGTCAACTGCCCCCTTTTTACTCATCCATAACCATTGCTTATTCCTCTTTTCCGGATTATAGTGTATACGAAGGATAAGTCATTACAAAACCTATATATATCTGTAAGGTTTATATAAAGGAGAAGAAGTATATGCTAGCAGCAAAGAACAGCTTCAGAATTGAAAAAGACTTTCTAGGTTCTAAGGAAGTTCCGGTTGGAGCCTATTATGGCGTTCAAACGCTTCGTGCAGTTGAGAACTTTCCGATTACTGGCTACCGGATTCATCCGGAGTTAATCAAGGCAATGGCAATAGTGAAAAAGGCAGCGGCCAAAGCAAATATGGAGGTTAAGCGCCTTTATTCAGGCATTGGAGACCCGATCGTACAGGCAGCCGATGAAATGATTGAAGGACTATGGCATGATCAGGTCATTGTTGACCCGATCCAAGGCGGTGCCGGGACGTCCATCAATATGAATATTAATGAAATCCTTGCGAACCGTGCGATTGAGATCATGGGATATGAAAAGGGAGATTATTCTCATTGCAGCCCAAATACCCATGTCAATATGTCACAATCGACGAATGATGCCTTCCCGACAGCGATGCATATCTCAGTATTAAATCTGCTGGATCAATTAATCCTGACAATGGAACAGATGCATTCCGTTTTCCTTGAAAAATCAAAGGAATTCAACCATGTAATTAAAATGGGGCGGACTCATCTGCAGGATGCCGTTCCAATCAGGCTTGGCCAGGAATTTGAAGCTTACAGCCGTGTCATTGCGCGTGACATTAAGCGCATTAAGCAATCCAAACAGCACTTATATGAATTAAACATGGGTGCAACGGCTGTTGGAACTGGACTAAATGCCATCCCTAAATACATTGACTTGGTAGTGAAGCACATTGCCGACATCAGCGGCCTCCCATTTACAGGGGCTGATCATCTTGTAGATGCCACGCAGAATACGGATTCTTACACGGAAGTTTCCGGAGCATTGAAAATCTGCATGATCAATATGTCCAAAATCGCGAATGACTTGCGTCTAATGGCGTCTGGCCCAAGAGCCGGCCTTGGGGAAATATCGCTTCCAGCAAGACAGCCGGGTTCTTCCATTATGCCGGGGAAAGTAAACCCTGTTCTTCCGGAGCTGATTAACCAGGTGGCATTCCAGGTCATCGGAAACGACCATACGATCTCTCTTGCTTCAGAAGCAGGACAGCTTGAACTGAATGTCATGGAGCCAGTCCTGATCTTTAACCTTCTGCAATCGATCAGCATAATGAACAATGCTTTCAATACGTTTACTGAGCATTGTGTAAAAGGAATCGAAGCCAATGAAGAGAGATTAAAGGAATACGTTGAGAAAAGTGTGGGCATCATCACAGCGGTAAACCCTCACCTCGGCTATGAAGTCGTATCAAGAATCGCGAGGGAAGCCATTTTAACAGGCTCTCCAATCAGGGAACTATGCCTGAAATATGATGTGCTGACAGAAGAAGAACTGGATTTAATTCTCGATCCATATGAAATGACAGATCCTGGCATCGCAGGTGCTGCGCTGCTGGAAAGAGACTAAACTAAACACGCTTGCCCCCTATGCTCAGCAGCTGGCGGGGGCAAGCGTTTTTTCTTCTCTATTGATTTAGCGAAGGTGCCGCTTTATTCATTCCAATTTGTGTGGAAGGTTCCTTCTAAATCAGTCCGTTCATACGTATGGGCACCAAAGTAATCACGCTGTGCCTGCAGCATGCTCGCATTGGATGTTCCTGTCCGATAGCTATCGTAATAGGAAAGAGATGAGCTCAAGCATGGTAAAGCGATGCCGGATTGAATGCCTTCGCAGACAATTTTACGCAGCCCGTTTTGATAGTCCCTGATTCTTTCTGCAAAGTAAGGAGAGACTAACAAATTGGCCAGGTTCGGCTGCTCTTGGTAGGCCTCGCTTATGACATTTAAGAATTCCGCACGAATGATGCAGCCGTCGCGGAAAATCAGGGCGATATCCTTCAGAGGCAGATTCCAGCCATACAGTTCGGATGACATTTTATATTGGGTAAATCCTTGCGCATAGGCGCATACTTTTCCCATATATAAAGCTTGTCGGATGTATTCAATCCACTCCTCTTTTTCGAGGGCTGTCTGATTCTTCTCTGGACCTGTTAAGAGTGTTTCTGCTGTCACACGTTCTTCTTTTAAAGCAGAAATATAACGGGCGAATAAGGATTCTGTAATGATCGAGGTTGGAATTCCATTATCGATGGCTTGCAGGCTGGTCCATTTTCCGGTTCCTTTTTGCCCTGCCTTATCCAGAATGACATCGATTTGCGGCAGCCCTGTACGCTCATCCTTTTTCCTTAAAATATCTGCCGTGATTTCGATTAAATAGCTCTTCAGCTCGCCTTGATTCCAAGCTTCAAAGATATCAGCTATTTCCTTAACCGATAATCCTAATTTATCTCTTAAAAATGTATAGGCTTCGGCAATCAGCTGCATATCCGCATACTCAATTCCATTATGTACCATTTTAACGAAATGGCCTGCCCCTTTTGGTCCGATATAGACACAGCAAGGAATACCGTCAACCTGTGCAGCTATCTTTGTAAGAATAGGAGCGGCTTTATCATAGACCTCTTTGTCTCCGCCAGGCATGATGGAAGGTCCTGTTAAGGCACCGACTTCACCGCCTGAGATTCCAATTCCTAAATAACCAATTCCTTTTGATTTCAGTTCATCATATCTTCTTCCTGTATCTTCATAATGGGAGTTTCCGCCGTCCATGATGACATCACCTTCTTCAAGGAAGGGGATCAAGCTGGAGATAACAGAATCAATAGCTTTCCCTGCGGTAACCATTAAAAAGATTTTTCTTGGTGTTTCCAAGGAATTTACAAAATCCCCAATTTCGTAATAAGGGTTAATAGTTTGCCCATCCAGTTTTTGTACAAGTTTATCGGTTAAGTCCCTTGTGTAATTATATACTGCCACTTGTTCTCCGTTATTGGCCATGTTCAAAGCGATATTGCTGCCCATTACTCCTAAACCAATAACACCAATTGTATTTAACATATTTCTTGCTCCCTTTTTCAGATTAATAGGCAATGGAACCCTCCCAGGAAGTAGGGTTCCATTGCCTTAAATAGTTTATACAAATAAGCTTAGCAATAAAATAAATCCTAATCCAGCTACAGATATAATGGTTTCAAGCAAGGTCCATGTTGCAAACGTTTCCTTCATGCTTAATCCAAAGTATTCTTTAAACATCCAGAAGCCGGCATCGTTAACATGTGAAGCAATTAAGCTCCCTGCACCTGTTGCAAGCACCACTAATGCAAGATTAACATCCGATTGGCCCAGCATCGGAATGACTAAACCAGCTGTTGTTAAGGCAGCCACTGTGGCAGACCCTAATGAAATCCGCAGGATGGCAGCGATAATCCATGCAAGCAAAATCGGTGATAAGTTCGTTCCTTTGAATAGCTCTGCTACATAGTCACCAACACCGCCATCGATTAATACTTGTTTGAAGGCACCGCCTCCGCCAATAATCAAGAGCATCATCCCGATATGGGTGATAGCTGTTGTACAGGATTCCATCACATTTTTAATTGGAATCTTCCTTGCCAGTCCCATCGTATAGATGGCAACCAATAAGGAGATCAGCATCGAAGTGCCGGCGTCACCAATAAAACGGATTGCGGCTAGAATACTATTATCTTCAAATCCCAATGTTTTTTGAAGCAATGTAATAATCGTTGCGATCGACATTAAAATAACAGGAAGTAAAGCCGTAAATACACTGATTCCAAAACCAGGAGTGTCTTCAAGCTTAAATGTTTTCTGCTCACCTAAAGAGGCGATACTCCCGCTTTTTGTAAATGATTCAGGCACTAGCCTTTTTGCAATTTTTGTAAATACCGGTCCAGCTAAAATAACGGTAGGAAGAGCGATGATAAAACCATAAAGCAGCACTTCACCAATGTTTGCGCCAAATTCACCCGCAATGACAGTTGGCCCAGGGTGAGGAGGCAGGAATCCGTGTGTGACAGATAGAGCTGCTGTCATTGGAATCCCAAGATACAAGATGGATATCTTCAATTCTCTTGAAATGGCAAATACGATCGGAATTAATAATACAAGTCCTACTTCAAAGAATAATGCTACACCAATAATAAAGGATGCTGCCACTACGGCCCATTGAATATTCTTTTCACCGAATTTGTTCACAAGGGTCATAGCTATTCGCTGTGCACCTCCAGAGTCGGCGATCAGCTTGCCTAGCATGGCGCCAAGTCCAAAGATGAGTGCCAAGTGACCCAGCGTTCCCCCTAATCCTGCTTCAATGGTCTTTACAATTTGATCCAGCGGCATTCCGAGTGCTAAAGCAACACCAAATGATACAATGATTAATGAAATAAAGGTATTTAATTTTAAGCCCATTATTAGTATTAATAAGGCAATGATTCCAATTCCAACTATTACTAATGGCATTGTAAACTCCTCCTGTTAGTTATGGCTGTACTAATCTTCGCTGATAATTTGCAATCGATGTGTAATCATCTTCTAACGTTCTTGATAAATGAATGAAAATCGGCAGCAATTGTCGATATTCTTTTACTGCCGCTTCATGCGGTGTATGTTTATAGGTATCGCCCACCATTTCAGAAACGGCTTCAAAGGAGTCGATTTTTCCTGTTGCATATAATCCTAAAATACAGGCACCAAGACATGAACTTTCATAGCTTTCAGGTATGACAACTTCCGATTCAAAAATATCGGACATCATCTGCCGCCAGATCTCAGATCTTGCGAATCCTCCCGTTGCTTGAATCCGGGTTACCGGGCCGTCCATGCATTCAACTAATGCCAAGTACACGGTGTATAGATTATAAATGACGCCTTCTAGCGCTGCCCGAATCATATGTTCCTTCTTATGTGACATGGTTAATCCGAAGAATGAACCGCGCACGTCCGGGTTCCATAAAGGAGCACGTTCACCTGCCAGGTATGGATGGAATAGCAAGCCGTCTGCACCTGGTCTTACGCGTTCTGCAATTTTTGTTAATACTTCGTACGGATCAATGCCTAATCTTTTGGCCGTTTCGATTTCTGAAGAGGCAAATTCATCCCGGATCCAGCGAAGAACCATCCCTCCATTGTTTACCGGTCCGCCAATCACCCAATGATTTTCCGTTAAGGCATAACAGAAGATTCTCCCCTTTTCATCCGTCTGGGGCTTGTCAATAATGGTCCGTATGGCACCGCTTGTCCCAATGGTGATGGCAATCTCACCTTTTCTAATCGCATTAACACCCAGATTCGAAAGCACTCCATCACTTGCGCCGATGACAAAAGGTGTTTGAGGATCGATGCCCATTTGTTTGGCTAATTTAGGATTGCAGTTCTTGAACATCTTCGTAGTGGGCACAAGCATTGATAATTGTGCTGGAGTAACTCCTGCAATCGCTAATGCCTCCTCATCCCAATCCAATGTTTTAAGATTCATCATTCCCATGCATGAAGCCAGTGAATAATCGACAACATATTCATCAAAGAGCTTCTTAAAGATATATTCTTTAATGCCAATATATTTTTTTGTTTTGCGGGCGATTTCAGGGCGCTCATTCACGATCCAGGCGATTTTGCTTAATGGTGACATAGGATGTATCGGTGTTCCAGTCCGTTTATATACCTCATGTCCATTCAATTCATCTTTAATTTTGCGTGCCCATGCTTCGCTGCGATTATCTGCCCATGTGATGACTGGCGTAAGCGGCTGATGATCTTCATCCATCGCGATAACACTATGCATCGCACTGCTAAAAGAGGCAAACGACAGGTTTTTATCTGAATGGTTTTTCATAATATTCGCTATGGACTGCAGTACAGCTGAAAAAATCTCTTCCGGGTTCTGTTCAGCTGTCGAAATATCCGGTGTGTACAGCGGATATCCAATATTCTCATGCTGAATAACTTCACCATGTTCACTGAATAACACGGCTTTAGTACTGGTGGTTCCAATGTCAATCCCTAACATATAGCTAGTCATCTTGTTGTTTAACCCCTTTAGATAGCATTTGTTGTGATCTCCATAAGTCTTCCACTTTTCCTTGAACATCATCAAAATTTTCGTGTAAAGACTTAATCATGAGGTTTCTGTCTTTTGTTTTGATTGCATCAATATATAGTTCATGGTTTCTCAAAATCCGAGTAAGGTCTTCGTAATTTTCCTTGAATCGCACGCGCATGGACAAAAGAATGAAGCTTTCCATTACGGGCTTTAAATTATTCCAGATCAGTAAGACGTATGAATGGCCAATAGATCGAATGATGATTTCGTGGAACAGGATGTCCTGATAAGAAAATTCATCAGCATCCTGATACTTTACAGCTACCTTCATCATTTCCAATACTTTGCTAAGTTCCATTGCTAATTCATTTGTATCCATACTTATGAGACGTTCAAATACGAACGTTTCGATCATTAGACGAACATCATAAATTTCTTCTATTTCTTTTTCTGTTAATCCGGCAACGACAGCACCCATTCTTTCTAATCGGATGATATTCTCAGATGCCAGTGTTCTTAATGCTTCACGAACCGGTGAACGGCTTACCGCAAAATCTCCAGCCAGTTTATTTTCTGAAAGTGTGGTACCGCTTTCAAACCAGCCGGCAATAATGCGCATTCTAAGCTCATAGGCTACGCGATCACCAGCGGAAGCTTTAGAAAGCCACTTTTGAGGATATAAGAATTCATTAGAATCGTTCATAACATCACCTTTATGAAATGACATTAAGTATACGTGTATACTTGTATACAAGTATTATAAATGAAAATCGTGAAAATGCAAACGCTTTATTTTGCTGGTGTCGAATTTTGTCATTGCAGGTGCACTTCGAAATCGGGGAGAGTGAGTCTGGAATTGGCACTCATTCAGACAATGAGAGGAGAAACCGGAGAGGAAGAGTCCGAAGTAGATGCAGCTTCAGACAGAAAGAGAGGAAATCGGAGGAAGCGAGTCCGAAGTCGGCGCTGATTCGGACAGTGGGAGTAGAAACCGGAGAGGAAGAGTCCGAAGTCGGCGCTGATTCGGACAATGGGATGAGAAATCGGAGAGGGTGAGTCCGAAGTCGGCACTCATTCAGACAGTGGGAGGAAAAAACGGAGGAAGTGAGTCCGAAGTCGGCGCTGATTCGGACAGAAGGAGGAGAAATCGGAGGAAGCGAGTCCGAAGTCGGCACTCATTCAGACAGTGGGAGGAGAAATCGGAGGAAGTGAGTCCGAAGTCGGCGCTGATTCGGACAGTAGGAGTAGAAACCGGAGAGGGTGAGTCCGAACTCGGCACAATTTCAGACAGGAGAAGCAGAAATCGAGGAGAGTAAGTCCGAACCCAGTCCCCCTTGGACAGGAGACCCATGAGCACCTGTCCGACCCCGTCTCCCCAGATGGTCTTCAAATGATCTAATCAATAAAGTTTATACATAATAAGTATTACTTGTACTGCCGAAAGCCGTATA
Organism: Cytobacillus sp. NJ13; assembly: GCA_030348385.1. Lineage (NCBI taxonomy): Bacteria > Bacillati > Bacillota > Bacilli > Caryophanales > Bacillaceae > Cytobacillus > Cytobacillus sp. NJ13. Next base: position 3,619,773 of record JAUCFP010000006.1, read on the forward strand.
GTTTTTCTTTAATACTCTGCAGAATGTTCTTTTGCTTAAATCTAAATTGCACCATTCATAGATGTTTTGTGTGGTAAGCTTTCGTTCAGGAAATAGGAGCTTAAATTCCTTTGTATTCCGCAGAATCGCTTGTTCAATCTTTTCATGCCCTCCGCACTTTTCGCATATGAGGTCCTTGTTTTTTATGGTTAGCAGTAGAGATTGACAGGTTTTGCAATGCATCCCTTTTTTCAGCTGTTCAAAGTGATATTTGGGCAATACAGTAAATGGGTTTTTAGGCTGATGTAATGACATTAAATGTTGGGCTAGCTTCGTATGTCCATCATTTAATTTGGAAGGAGTTTTATTCAGATCTTTCATAAAGCGGTTGACTTGGGTTGGCAGAACAATGGGCTGGTCCATCGGGGCTTGATATAAGGTGAATTCAGGGTTAATGAAAATGACGGAGGCTTCCACGCGATAATTTTGCTTGAGAGTTTGGAGAAGCTGGCGGAGCAGGGCCGCACTTCTTTTTAATTGGTAAATGGGATTTTTATATTCCCGGCCGGTGGTCACGGTATAAAGCTTGTCAGATTCCAAGTACCAGTCTCCCTGGAAATTCTTTATTTCTAATAGATGGATTATACTCTCTGAAATAATCAAGGCATCAATTTGAAAGTAGGAGTTGTTTACCTCCAATAGCAAATCATTGATGATTAATCTCTCTTCCTGCAGGCCTTCTGCGAGATGGTCGAATTGCAGCTCCCCTTCATAGCCTTTTTCAAGGTTTGAATACTGCAGTTTTTCCTTTTCAGATAACTCCATTCGGGTGTTTAAATATCTCATAGACATTAATTCATGCGGCTCGGATCTTCTTTTAACTAACATCATCCACTTCCTTTCTTTGGCCTCTAGGTTTATTTTATAAGAAGTTTCTAAAATATCAAAAAAATAATAGAGGCCTGCTAAAAAACACCTGGGTTAAAATCCTCTTCTTAAAATTAAAGTCAAGGCTTATTTACTATTTACCAATTTTGAAGAAGTATTTAATACATTAAAGGTTACTGAATGGAATACAATTCCAATGGTACTATTGGTGTGAAATCCATGTACGTAAAAGGTAAATTTGTGAAGAAATTGAATAATCATAATAAACAGGAGGGATTAATTTGGAAAATGCAGATCAGGCATCCTCACGGTTGATAAAAATGCGCAGAATCTTTGGTTATGGCGCCGCCATAGCGGTGACTCCTTATCTGCTGATTAAAATCGCCTGGACGTTTGGCCTCTTTCTTCCAACAGAGCAAATGGGCGATGCCGGCTGGCGGGGGATTAACGCAGCTACTGCGGTTGTCGCTGCGATTGGCATCTTGCTGGCGATGGCGTTCTGCAGACCTTGGGGTGAACGGCTGCCCGCGTGGCTGGTGGCTCTGCCCGTCTGGCTGGGTACCGGTCTTCTCGTTCCCATGCTGCTGCTGGCTCCTGTTCTTGGCCCGGCTGCCATGGCTCTTGATCAGGAAGCAGGTGCTGCTGACTTCTGGGTTTACGAGCAGATCTTCGTTATGGTCTCTCTGGTCGGGGCCGGTATTTGCCTGCCTCTGGCTTTGGCAGGATATGCCAAGGCGAGGTGGCCGGAAGCGCTGGGCGGTCCAATCGACTGCGGGGAGGTGCCGGGACACACCAGGCAGCTGCAAGTCACGTTGGGCAGACTCATTGCAGCGGGGTGCATTCTCCTCGGCGCCATAAAGGTGTTCTGGGCGGCAGGAGGCACCCTTGGCATAGATCCAAGCATGCTGGATTCCCGTGATTTGTGGTGGCGCCTCTTGACGCTGAGTACAGGCGGCTGGGCATTAGTGGGTGCGTGGGGCCTATTAGTGCTGATCACCCGCCGCGGGTCGCGGAGGTTTCTGCCGCCCATGGCAGCGGCTTGGATCTCGTCGGGCATGCTGTTTTCTTATAACTTCTTTTCTATTATTCGCCCAGATTTTCAGTCCAGCCCTGAGTACCCGCTGGCACGGGTGCTGACTACGGAGGCCGGTATTGTATTGGGCGTAATGATGGGGATGATTCTTCTCCTGGTTCTGCACGACCGGCGGCGAGCGCTGATCAGGCTGGAGTAATGGGGATATATTCGTCCTGCCTCACACAAGCTATTTCCTTTTCCCTTCATTTGTGTAAAATGATAATAGACTATTTTGGCCCGGGAGGATATAGATGATTACCATAAAGGAAATAGCAGAAAGGGCGAATGTTTCTCGGACGACTGTTTCGAGGGTTTTAAATGATTCAGGTTATGTGAGTGAGGACGCAAGGAAAAGGGTCCTGCACGTAATCGAGGAGACCGGTTATGTTCCAAGTGCCCATGCGAAGTCACTCCGCACGAAAAGAACAAAAGTTATTGGGGTTATTCTCCCGAAGATCAGCACCGAAACGTCCAGCCGTCTGGTTAATGGGATTGACGATGTATTGGCCAGGGAAGGCTATCAGATTCTTCTTGCTAATACAAATCTTCATGCTGAAAAAGAGATAGAATATATACGGCTTCTCAAAAGCAGGAATGTGGACGGCATGATTCTGTCAGCTACAAACGTGCAGCCGGAATTGATTCAGGAGATCCGTCAGCTGAAAATCCCTTTTATTATGGTGGGTCAGCATGCGAAAGAATTGACGAATGTCATTTTTGATGAATATCAGGCTGCGAGGGACATGGCTGGCCTGCTAATTAAGAAGGGCTATGAAAAAATTGCTTTTATAGGTGTGGATGAAGCTGATCGTGCGGTGGGCTACCTCCGGAAAAAAGGATACCTCGATGCAATGAAGGAACATGAGCTCCCGGTTGAAGCAAGCTGGCTGCAAAAGGGGATTTTCGATATAGACTCCGGATCTGATTGCATGAAGGGCATCATGGAATCTGCTGAAGATAAACCGCAAGCGGTCCTTGCTGTGACAGACCGTCTGGCGATTGGCGCTTTACAGTATCTCAGGCAAAATGGATTTTCCGTTCCCGGTGATGTTGCGATAGCCGGCATGGGCGGATCCGAGCTTTCTAAATATATCACCCCAGCCTTAACAACCATCGATTTTTCCTTTGAAGATGCAGGCCGGGAAGCAGCCTTACTAATTCTTCAAAAAATTAAAGGGGAACATGAACCGGAAATAACGCGGAAAATTAGATATAGACTTGTAGAAAGAGAAAGTATATAATGGTTGTGTAATCGATTTCATACGAAGGTTTAATCGATTACACTTTTATTTTTGTTTTTATGGAATCGATTTCACAATGGAACGTTCCATTATTTTTTATCGAATGTGGAATCGATTCCACAAACATATGAAAATAGGGGTGAATAGAATGTCGGAGTATCGTAAAATTGCAGAAGAATTAATTGACGCTGTCGGGGGCAGGGAGAATGTTCACTCAGTAGCCCACTGTGCGACCAGGCTGCGGATCATGGTGAATGATAAGGAAAAAATTGATCAGGAAAGAGTTGAAAGCATCAATAAGGTAAAAGGAGCTTTCTTCAACTCAGGTCAATATCAGATTATTTTTGGCACGGGAACGGTTAATAAAGTCTATGAAGAAGTATCCGGCCTGGACATTGAATCCATGTCAGCATCAGAGCAGAAAAAAGAAGCGGTTAAAAGCGGTTCTGCTTTCCAAAGGGCGATCCGGAAATTCGGGGATGTATTTGTGCCAATCATTCCAGTCCTTGTTGCAACAGGGCTCTTTATGGGATTGCGCGGACTGGTGATGCAGGAGGAAGTTCTCGCTTTATTTGGCATGACAGCATCTGATGTGTCAGAAAATTTTATTTTATTCACGCAGGTACTGACGGATACGGCATTTATTTTCCTCCCGGCTCTTGTTGCCTGGTCAACCTTTAGAGTGTTTGGCGGGACTCCGATCATTGGTTTAATCCTAGGATTGATGCTCGTGAGTCCTTCTCTGCCAAATGCGTGGGATGTGGCAGGCGGAAATGTTGAACCGATTTACTTTTTTGGATTCATTCCGGTTGTTGGCTATCAGGCTTCTGTCCTGCCAGCCTTTATTGCAGGGATTATTGGGGCAAAATTGGAGAGGGTCATTCGAAAACGGGTGCCGGATGCATTGGATTTAATTATTACCCCATTCTTAACCCTTCTGATCATGATTGGATTATCGCTTCTTGTCATTGGGCCGTTGTTTCATATGGTGGAGCAAGGCATCCTGGATGTTACTACTACTGTGCTCTCATGGCCGTTCGGGATCAGCGGCATTCTTATCGGGGGCCTTAATCAGCTTATCGTTATCACAGGTGTTCATCATATTTTCAATATGCTGGAGATTCAGCTATTGGCTCAGTATAAAAGCAATCCTTACAACGCAATTGTTACATGTGCCGTTGCAGCACAAGGCGGTGCAACCCTAGCAGTCGCTTTAAAAACACAATCAGCCAAATTAAAGGCCCTGGCTTTCCCATCAGCCTTATCCGCGTTTTTGGGAATAACCGAGCCAGCATTGTTCGGTGTCAATTTGCGCTACGGCAAGCCGTTTGTCATGGGACTGATAGGCGGAGCTGCCGGCGGGTTCGCTGCCTCCCTGCTACAGCTGAAAGCGACAGGAATGGCAGTTACGGTTATTCCAGGCACCCTTCTTTACTTAAATGGCCAGGTTCTGCAGTACATTTTAGTCAATGTGATTGCCATCGCAGTGGCCTTTGCCCTGACCTGGATGTTCGGCTACTCGGATAAGGCAAAGAAAGAAGTGGAACAGGGACAGTAACAGAAATTTTCAACAGCAAGGATGTTCTAATATGACTGAAATAGATTTTATCAAGAAGGCCAGCGAGGCAGCGGAGAGAAACAGGCATTTGGTTCAAAAGGATCCCTACCGGCTGAAGTATCATCTCATGCCGCCTGTTGGCTTGCTGAATGATCCCAATGGCTTAAACCAATTCAAGGGTGTTTATCATGTGTTTTATCAATGGAACCCGTTTGACACTGCCCATGGTGCCAAGTATTGGGGACATTACTCATCCAGGGATCTCATCCATTGGAAGGAGGAGCCTATCGCGCTCGCTCCTGATCAGTGGTATGACCGGAATGGCTGCTATTCTGGAAGTGCGGTAGAGCATGACGGAAAGCTGTATCTCTTTTATACAGGAAATGTGAAGTCGGAGGGTGGCAAGCGAGAAACTTATCAGTGTCTTGCTGTTTCTGAGGATGGCATCCATTTTGAAAAAAAAGGGCCAGTCCTGAAGCTGCCAAAAGGATATACCGCTCATTTCCGGGATCCGAAGGTCTGGGAAAAGGATGGGCACTTCTATATGGTAGTTGGGGCTCAAACCCCCAATCAGGAGGGTAAGGCTGTCCTGTTTGCTTCGAAGGATTTATACCATTGGGAGGAAAAAGGGAAGATTGCCGGCGCATGGATGAATGGCCTGGAAGACTTCGGCTATATGTGGGAATGTCCGGATCTATTTGAGCTTGATGGCCAGGAAATATTGCTTGTTTCACCGCAGGGGCTTGAGCCGAGCGGGTATGAATACCATAACCTTTTTCAATCAGGGTATTTTGCCGGAAAGCTTGATTACGAAAAAGCGATGTTTAAACATGGTTCCTTTGCTGAGCTGGATCGCGGCTTTGATTTTTATGCACCGCAAACGTTTAAGGACGATTCAGGCAGGCGGATTCTTTATGGATGGATGGGCATTACAGATGAAGACGAATCCAGCCAGCCGACTGTCCCTTATCGCTGGATCCACGCATTGACCATGCCAAGAGTGCTTGAAATGGAAAACGGAAGGCTTATACAGACTCCTGTGGAAGAATTAAAAAAGCTCCGCAAAGATAAAACGGAGCTCCAGAATGTGGAGATAAATGGAGAAAGGCTGCAGCTGGATAGAATAAGTGGAAAAACTGCAGAACTGATGCTGAAATTCTTTAAGAATGTAAGGGGAATGTTCAAAATGGATTTCCGGAATGAGGCTTCTCTTACTTATAACCCGGATCAAAAGGAAATCCAGCTGCAAAGAAGAAATGTAAAATCAGGAATGCAGGAGTCAAGAACCTGCAAAATTAAAAGTTTATCCAACCTGCATGTGTTTATGGACCAGTCTTCACTGGAAATTTTCATAAATGGCGGAGAGGAAGTGTTCACAGCACGATATTTTCCTGATTCTGAGGATGAAACGATTTTCTTTAGCGGGGATGCAGGCTTTTCGGTATCCATGTGGAATCTTGAGGATAAATAACTTTTTTAAATGAGGTGTACTATGAAAGGAGTTCTATGTTTAGGGGAAGCTCTGATAGATTTTATTCCCCTGGACTCTGATAATTCTACCTATCAAAAGGCTCCGGGCGGGGCACCGGCTAATGTTTCGGTTGGAGTCTCGCAGCTTGGAGGGAAGGCCGCCTTCATTGGGAAAGTCGGAGACGATGTGCTCGGTCACTTTCTTAAGGATACCTTGAAGGGGTATGGGGTCCATACACAATATATGAAACTGACGGATGAAGCGCGGACGGGTATAACGTTTGTGACGTTAGAGCCTTCTGGTGAGCGGGATTTTAGTTTCTATATTAACCCAAGTGCAGATCGTTTCCTGAATAAAGGTGAGATTGACTGGTCCATTTTAGAAGAATATAAGATTTTTCACTTTGGCTCGATTTCACTGATTCATGAGCCTTCGAGAACTGCAGCCCTCCAAGCGGTGAAGAGAGCCCGGAAAATGGATATGCTTATTTCCTATGATCCAAATCTCCGCTTAGGATTGTGGGATTCCGAGGAAAGGGCAAAAGCAGAAATTATGGCGACTCTTCCCTATGCCGATATTGTAAAAATTTCGGAGGAGGAGCTCACCTTTTTAACCGGATGCAGTGATATGGAAGAAGGAATCTCCCGGCTGCCTGAAAATCAGCTGACAATCGTTACAATGGGCGGTGACGGCTGCCTCTTCCGCTATAAAGATGAGATCGGGAAAATTCCTGCATTGCCATACAAGGTGGTGGATACCACCGGTGCCGGAGATGCATTCGTTTCCGGACTCCTTTATTGCATAAATGACTCTCCTAAAGCTTTAGAGGATCATTCGCATGACGAGATGGCCTCCATGATTCGCTTCGCAAATGTGTCAGGAGGCCTAGCTGTCACCAGGAAAGGCGCCATGACCGGTCTTCCCTGCCTGGATGAAGTGCAGGAAATCCTTAAAAAGACATAAATTTACCAAACAGCAGACAAACCTTCCAATACTGGAACTGTTTTGTCTGCTGTTTTAGTTCCGAAAAACCCTGCGCCGCTTTCTAATTTGTCTAAAATAGTATATAATTATCAGATAATACTAGCTATCTTACCCGATCAATCATTATAATAGAATAGAATGTGTATTTTGTGTGACGGAAAAGGTGTGTCCTTGGGTGATGCCTTTCTAGTGGTGACACCTGAGCAGAGCGCCTGCAGTTTTTGGCAAATATCTGGGATAAGGAAGGTTTAAAATGAGCAGCGTACAGAACAAAACAGACGTTATCTTAATTGGTGCCGGAATCATGAGCGCGACTTTGGGGTCTTTACTGAAAGAGTTAGCACCTGAGTGGGAAATCAAAGTGTTTGAAAAGCTCGCTAGCGCAGGAGAAGAAAGCTCTAACGAATGGAATAATGCAGGGACGGGACATGCTGCATTGTGCGAGCTTAACTATACATCCGAAAAATCCGATGGATCAATAGATATTACTAAAGCGATTAATGTAAATGAACAATTTCAGCTTTCCAGACAGTTTTGGGCTTATCTTGTAGAAAACAACCTGATTCGCAATCCGCAGGACTTTATTATGCCAATCCCTCATATGAGCTTTGTTCAAGGGGAAAAAAATGTGTCGTTTTTGAAAAAACGTTTGGAAGCGCTGTCAGCTAATCCGCTGTTTCAGGGCATGGAATTTTCAGATGATCCTGCAAAGCTGAAGGAATGGATTCCGGTGATGATGGATGGCCGCACTTCGGACGAGCCAATCGCAGCTACCAAAATCGACTCTGGAACGGATGTCAACTTCGGTGCGCTAACGCGCATGCTGTTTGACCATTTAAAGAGTAAAAATGTCAATGTCCATTATCAGCACAGCGTTGAGGATTTAAAGCGTGCTGGCGATGGATCATGGAATGTAAAAGTTCGAAATATGGAAAGCGGCACAACCGAAAACCATCAGGCTAAGTTCGTCTTTATCGGCGGCGGCGGCGGAAGCCTGCATCTGCTGCAGAAGACGGGCATCCCTGAATCCAAGCATATAGGCGGATTCCCGGTAAGCGGACTGTTCCTCGTCTGCAACAAACCGGAAATTGTCGAGAGGCATCATGCAAAAGTGTACGGAAAAGCCAAGGTAGGTGCACCTCCAATGTCCGTGCCGCATCTGGATACAAGGTTTATTGATAACAAGAAATCCCTGCTGTTCGGGCCATTTGCCGGTTTCTCGCCAAAGTTCTTAAAGACAGGTTCCAATATGGACCTGATCAAGTCTGTTAAACCGAATAATGTCATCACCATGCTGGCAGCTGGTGCAAAAGAAATGGGGCTGACAAAATATCTGATTCAGCAGGTCATGCTTTCCCATGAACAGCGCGTCGAAGAATTGCGCGAGTTTATCCCTAATGCACAGAGTGAAGACTGGAGTGTCGTGGTAGCAGGCCAGCGTGTACAGGTAATCAAGGATACGCCTGCAGGAAAAGGAACCCTGCAATTCGGCACTGAAGTAGTCAGCGACTCTGATGGCACGGTTGCTGCCCTGCTCGGAGCCTCTCCGGGCGCTTCGACAGCGGTTAACGTCATGCTTGAAGTGTTGAATAAATGCTTCCCGCAGCATATGGAAGAGTGGCATTTTAAAATTAAGAAAATGATTCCGTCCTATGGCATGTCACTGTCCGAGAACCCTGATCTTTTCCGTGAGATTCACACTTCTACAGCGCAGGTGCTGGGGCTTAGCGAAAAGGAGAAGCAGCAGGAACTTGCTTATAACTAATTCTCAGAAATATAGAACCTTTGACCCACATGCGGGTTGGAGGTTCTTTTTTGTAAACAGGACTAGAAAACGCTTCCATTAATGGTAGTAGGATCGTTTGACAGCTGACAGAAAATGTATTGACTAATGTATTGATAATGATTATCATTATTGGCAGGAATAATAGTTTGATATTATTGGAGGCTTACATATGAATAGGTTTATAAAAGTTACAGGCTTATTGATGCTATCAGGCGGTATTTTAGCTGGCTGCGGTGAGGATGTTTCACATGAAACAGCTGAAAAAGAAGAAAGTGCTCAGACAAAAGCCAGCAGCACAGAAAAGGAGGTTAGTACATATAAACAGTTTGCTATTGAGCAGCTGGATGAATTTGTAATGGCTACAGAAGGATTCGTAGAAGCGGTGAAGGCCGGAGATGTGGAAAAGGCGAAGGAGCTTTATGCACCAGCCCGGATGTATTTTGAACGTTCAGAGCCGATTGCAGAGAGCTTTGGCGACCTTGATCCGCGAATTGATGCCCGTCTGGCTGACATCCAGGCAGAAGGACAAGGAGAAGAAGAATGGTCAGGCTATCATAAACTTGAGTATGGACTTTGGGAAGAAGGCACAACAGTGGGGTATGAAGAGACAGCTGACCAGCTGCTGAAGGATGTAAAAGAACTGCGTGCGAAGGTAGAAACGGTTGAAGTGACCCCAGATTTAATGATTACAGGGGCAGTCGATCTTTTAAACGAAGTATCCACATCCAAAATAACAGGTGAAGAGGAAATTTACTCTCATACCGACTTGTATGATTTTAAAGCTAATGTGGAAGGCGCAGAGAAAATCTTTGAAATATTCAAAGAGAAGCTGACGGAAAAAGACGCAGATCTTGTGAAGAAACTGGATGAAAACTTTACAGTATTGGATGAGCAGCTTGCTAAGTACGAGGATGGAAAAGGCGGTTATGTATCCTACGAGGAATTGACACAGGAAGATACAAAAGCACTGTCGGCAGCGGTTGATAATTTAGGAGAACCTTTAAGTCAAATGGCCATTGTTGTGGAGTGATCAAAATGAGCACGAAAGACGAAAAATCTTTATTTAAAAAAGGATTTTCCCGCCGTGAAATGCTGAAAACCGCAGGGATCGGAAGTGCGGGCATGATTCTGGGGGCAACTGGATTCTCGGGAATCTTAACCGCCTTTGGAGAAACTCCATTCGTGGATGATAACCAGGAAACCAGGAACAAAGTGGATTTCTACGGCAAGCATCAATCAGGCATACTGACGAAAAATCCTGAACATGCTTACTTTGTGTCCTTGAATTGCACAGCCAAATCTAAAGCTGAATTGAAAGAAATGTTCCAGCTTTGGACCCTGTATGGTGTACAGCTAATGAATGGGCAGATGGTTGAACCCGATTCAGCGAATAAGCTGCTTCCTGCTCCCGATACAGGAGAAGCTGTGGGACTTGATGCCTCACATTTGACTTTAACTTTCGGAGTTGGCCCGAGTTTATTTGAGAAAAAAGAGCTTGGACTGAAACATATGAAGCCGCAGGAACTAAAGGATTTGCCTCATTTTCCAAAAGATCAGCTTGATCCGCGGTATGTCGGCGGAGATATCTGTATTCAGGCATGTGCCGACGACCCGCAGGTTGCTTTCCATGCGGTGAGGAATTTAATCCGTTCGGCGAGGGGCCTTGTGACGATGAGATGGTCACAGACCGGCTTCAATTCTTATGGAATGAAAGACAAAGAAAAGATGACGCCCCGAAACTTGTTTGCCTTTAAAGATGGCACAGGCAACCCTAATGTGGATGATCCCAAAGAGATGGAAGAGGTCGTGTGGGTGAAGCCGGGTGAATCAAAGAACTGGATGACCGGAGGATCTTATTTGGCTTTCAGACGCATTCAAATGCACCTTGAAACCTGGGATCGTACAGCTTTGCGCGAACAGGAAGCGACCTTTGGGCGGCACCGCGACACCGGGGCACCTATTGGGAAGAGCGATGAGTTTTCTGATATGGAAATAGAGCGGAAAGAAAATGGAAAGTCAGTTGTTCCTGAAAATTCACATGTGTTTTTGGCAAGACAAGTGAAAGACCGAATGCTTAGGCGTTCTTTTTCCTACTCGGATGGAATCAATTCTGACACGGGATCCTTTGATGCCGGGCTGCTGTTTATCTCGTTCCAGAAGAATCCGCAGCAATTCATCAACATTCAGAATAGTTTTGGACGTATGGACAAGTTAAATGAATATATAACCCATCGCGGCAGCGCGCTATTTGCCTGCTTTCCTGGTGTGAAAAAAGGAAGCTATCTTGGTGCCGGGCTGTTTGAATAGGGAGATGCTAAAATGAAGAAACTGGTTTTTCTAGTATCATGCTTGTTCATGTTTTTCTCGCCAATCGCTGACGCTGAAGAGAATTACAGCGACCTGTTTATTTTAGTCGGAGATGCCATTATGAAAGTGAAGGCCGATGACTGGGAATCAGCAGAAAAGCTTGGTGCGGAGCTTGATCAGTCCTGGCAGCAAGTGGAGAAAACGGACAGCAAAGAAGCAAAAAAGGTCGGCCAGACGATTTCAAAGTTAACGGGTGTTCTCGAAGATCATCAGAAAGAGGAGACGCTTCAGGCATTAACGAACGTATCCCATGCTCTGGTTGGTTTTGAAAAAGAACAAAATCCTGTAGACAAAGGGAAACAGCGGGAAGAAGTGAAAAATGCCTTTCACCCCATTCTGGAGGACTTATCTGCAGCCATAACGGAAGAAAATGCAGAAGAAGTCAGCAATCAATATAAGAATCTTTTAGCGATGTGGAATCGCAAGGAAAAAATGGTCCGTGACCAAAGCATTCCTCATTACGGTAAAATCGAAACACAAATGGGCTTTTTGCGGATCGCCTTAACACAGGATGAAAAGGATTTTGCCCAAATGAAGGGCATCAGTGATTCCTTATCCGCTGCTTTCAGCGAGTTTGTATCTGGAAAAGAAATTAAAGCAGAAGAAAACAATTATACTCTGCAGACTTTAGCTGATACTTTGGAAGAAGTTTCACAGGCAGTTAAAAGCGGCCGAACAGACGAAGCTGTTGAAGGATTGCAGCAGTTTCTGACAGTCTGGCCATCTGTAGAAGGAGATGTGCGGACTAGGAACGGGTCCCTATATACAAAGCTTGAAAGTGAAATTCCTGTCATTGCCGGTAATTTGTCTTCTTCCCATGCAGATTTGGATGCCATTCAAAAGAAAATTCTGCAGCATAAACAGGCAATCGAACTGCTTCAGGAAAAACAAAATTATACATTCTGGGATGCTGCCTTAATCATGCTTCGCGAAGGCATGGAGGCATTGCTGATCGTATCGGCGCTCATCGCTTTCTTAAACAAAGCGAATGCCAGGGACCAGCAGAAGTGGATCTGGGCTGGAGCGGCAGGAGGAATCATCATGAGCATCGCTGCGGCCGTTTTCATCAGCCAGGTATTTTCGTCTGCCACAGCGGGAGCAAACCGGGAAGTAATCGAAGGCGTAACAGGCATAATTGCCGTGGTCATGATGATTGGTGTCGGCATATGGATGCACCAAAAATCAAATATGAAAGCATGGAACCAATATATTGAAAAGCAGCTTGGCTCTGCTCTATCAAAAGGGAGCATTATTTCCATGTCTCTCGTCAGCTTCCTGTCTATTTTTAGAGAAGGAGCGGAGACGATCATCTTTTATGCCGGAATGGCCCCTTCAATCAGCAAAGGAAACCTGCTGACGGGCATAGGCGCTGCTGTTGTGATATTAAGCTTATTTGCCTTCTTGTTTATCCGCTACAGCAAAAAAATAGCGTTTGGCATTTACTTTAAGATTGCGACGGCTCTGATTTACTTCCTGGCCTTTAAGATCCTGGGGGTAAGCATACATGCCCTGCAGATCACCAATAAGCTGGAAACCACCCAGATCAGCAGCTTACCGATCATTAACTGGATGGGCTTTTATCCAACCTGGGAATCTGCCATACCGCAGCTTGTGCTCATTCTCATTTTTGTCATTACGAGTGTCATTCTTAAAAAGCAGAGCAATAAGCCCGATATGAGAGGCAGCCTTTCAAAAGCTTAACATTCGGTCTTCCTTTAACCCTAACCTCGGTGGTTGGGGTTTTTTGCTGTAAAAGCACGTGTAAAACCTCTGCAACCTATGCGTGCGGCCCCGGCAACCATTCCTATCTTTACTTTTGGCCAAAGATTTTACCATAATGGAGTATCGATTTGAAGAAAGGTGATTGTGAATATGATTTTTGCCGAGAAGCTCAAAAAGGAGAGGAAAGAGAAAGGATGGTCACAGGAGGAACTGGCTGAAAAGCTGTTTGTGAGCCGCCAGTCTGTTTCCAAATGGGAAAATGGGCAGAACTATCCCAGCATTGAAATTATTATTAAACTGAGTGATCTGTTTGGGGTTACGATTGATGAATTAATAAGGAGTGACGGGGAATTGACAGAGCAAGTGATAAAGGACAGCAGGCAACTGGCTTATCCAAGGCTGAAAGTATTCTTTGATTGTTTATTTTTGATTGGGTCCGCCATGCTAATCATTAAACTAAGCATTTTAGCTCTCAATCATTTTACTGCGTTGGAAATTCCTCTTCGCGGATCGTTTTTCTGGAATTTCGGGCCTTTATTCTTAATGGCAGGCGGGGCAATTTTCTCTGACACATTAAAAAAGAAATATAAAAATGAGTAACGCAACCCTGCATTCTTGTGCATGGATTGTCGGGCTCACACCATCAGCTCCTGCTATTCTGCAGATACAAGGAGGTCATCAACATGGATTTGCTGCAAAATATGAATCGGGCGATGAGGTATATTGAAGAGCATTTAACGGATGAAATCGACTTCAAAGAAGCAGCCAAGATATCGTATTGCTCGGAATACCATTTTAAACGAATGTTTTCCTTTCTTGCCGGGGTAACGCTTGCCGAGTATATCCGCCGGAGACGGCTGACTTTGGCTGCCTTCGATCTGAAGGATAAGAATGCCAAGGTCATTGATGTAGCGCTCAAATATGGATATAGCTCGCCTGATGCGTTTACGAGAGCATTCCAGCAGCTTCATGGCATCACTCCTTCAGAAGCCAGGAGCAATGGCCACGCCCTTAAGGCTTATCCGCCGATGACCTTCCATTTATCTATTAAGGGAGGAACTGAAATGAACTATCGATTAGAAGAAAAAGAGGCTTTTCGGATTGTGGGCTTAAAGAAGAGGGTGCCGATCATTTTTAACGGTGTGAATCCGGAGATTGCAGCCATGTGGAAGAGCTTAGATGAAAAAATGATTCTTAGCCTCAAGAGTTTATCAGATACAGAGCCATTTGGCCTGATCAGTGCTTCAGCCAACTTTTCTGAAGGCAGAATGGAAGAAAAGGGTGAATTGGACCATTACATCGGAGCTGCCACTGCAAAGGGATGCCCGGAGGGGATGGCATCTCTTGAGGTTCCGGCCTGTTCATGGGCGGTATTTGAAGCAGTGGGGCCATTTCCGGAAACGCTTCAGGATGTCTGGGGAAGGATTTACTCAGAATGGTTCCCTTCATCATCTTATCAGCAAATAGAAGGGCCGGAAATTCTCTGGAATGAAAGCAAAGATACCGCTTCGCCCACCTTCCGCAGTGAAATCTGGATTCCGATTGCGAAAAAATAGGACTCCTTACTATGGGAGTCCACCTTTTTAAAATAAGTATTAAAATTCTGTCTAGCAGGAAAGCATCGACAGCCTTATCACTGCATGACTAAAAGCGCCAGAGCGCCTATCCGTTGGGAGTTGCAAGGCGCTTCCGCTTTTCTATTCTTTCAGCCGATCCGGCAATCCCTGGATTGAGGACACGACCACATCAAGCTTGGCTTCGATCCGGTTCAGCAGAAAAAGCGTGACCACAATCGGAAAGCCGAGTTCACTGATCAGGGTGACCATTTGTTCCATCATGCATGCTCCTTTCTTTTATACAAGCTTAAAAAGGCCGGGTTCTAAAGAATCCGGCCTCATTCCCTTACATTAATTCATAATCTGTTACATTGCGTTCTACTAATCTAGCGCCTTTGGCAGAAACAAGATCACCGCCATTGCCGTCAAATGCGTTCACTGCAATGATTTGTTCCATCACTGCCTTCACAGCTGCCGGATCAATCGGCTCCTTCGGGCTGTCAACCGATAATTTGGTTTCCTTGCCCAGTTCCGTTTCAAATGTCATTTCAAGTGTCTTCGCCATTTTTTTCACCTCCTGCTTTGGTTATTTTCAACAAGAATTAGCCTAAAATTTCGAAGCTGTCATTTCTGTTCAGCTCAGTCAGCGGGTAGCTTGATAATCCGGCGATTGCCTGTCCCACTGTGAAAAGCTGGTCCGCTGTAGCGGATTGCTTCACGCTGTTGTAGGTTTTTGATTTGTAGACAGGTTTGCCCTGTCCGTTCAATCCTGTTTCAAAAACCAGGCGAAGCTTTGAATCAATGATGATTGCCTGTGCCATTTCTGCTCACCTCCCTTTCACCTATATAATCGAAATGAAGGCTGGAAAAAGACAGGGTGCGGAAAATTTTTTTTATTAATCTTGCTTAAGTGTGATCCTAAGTTTTGTCAGGGCGCCTTTTTTCCAGGCCTTTACCGCTGAAACTGTTACTCCATGCTGTTCGGCGATCTGTTTGACTGTCAAACCATAGAGGAAAGTCGATAGAACCCACATGGTCTGATTTTTGGTGAGGCTGCTGCAGTAAGAAAGAAGCTGCTCTTCTTCGAGTGGCTGAGGCGTATAGGAAGATTCCGCTGATGACCAGAATTCTTCACTCCGGGTGACAGTGCTGTTTTTCTGCATCCTGGTTTTTCTCAATTCATCAATCAGCTTCTGTTTAACGATGGTATAGGCGAATGTCAGAAACTTTCCCTTTGTATGGTCAAATAGAGTCCACGCCTCCCAAAGCCGAATGAGGGCGATTTGAAAATACTCTTCCTGATTTTTATAAATGCTCAAAGAACGAATAATCTGGTGAATCATCGGTTCAAATTGTGCTGCCACTTGCTCAAAGCTCTCCATGCTGGATTCCCTTCAGGAAAGCGCGCTCTCTAGTATTCCCGGGTAGCTCAAACATAGCTTTTTCATCATTTTTTTGCGAATAGGGAAAAAGCCGTAAATCGGCGGTTAACCCCCCTTAACTCCGGAGTTAGGGGGTCTAAGTCCGGACTTAGGGGGTCTAACTTGAGAGTTACGGGCAGTAACGAAGTTTTTTTATTTTTTATAAAAAAATTTCGCAAAAAAATCCTCTTCACGCGCTGAAAAGCCCATTTCGAATAATTCTTCGTAGTACTGCTCTTCAAATTTTCTCGTTAAAATTCCATAGAAATACGCGATAGGACGGGCGATTGTACAGGTTTTTATTTTCCGGATCAGCTGTTTAAAAGCATGGCTAGCTGTATCCAGCACCACGTTCATATTTTGTTCACAATTGTGCTTGTAAGCGGCTATGGCTGTCATTCTCCAGAACTCTTCAATCTGCATTGCTTCCGGAAAAAAGTAACGGGCAAGTTCCACAAATGCTTTTGGAACACGATCACTGGTAAAGCTGTAACCAAGTCCGGTTTCGGAACGTTTAGTATTCTTTTGATTTTTATTAGTTTTAGAAAGATTGATAGTTTTATTAGGGTGGTCCATTTTTTTCTTTTTTGGTGGTTCACACTTGGGGAAACAATTAAATACATACAAATTGCTGGACTGAGAGCCGTTTTTTCTTTCCGTTTCAAGAACTGTAAAGATGCCGAGGGTTGCAGCCTTGGCAATCATTCTTTTAAAAGTGGAGCGGGAAATGCCATTGCCGCTGTATTCAGCATGAATGGCTTTTAAAATGGTCCCGATCTTTGCATTGGAAACACCGGGAACCTTCGCGGCAAACCGAACAAGCCGTTTCAGCCCAACAAGTTCTCCCTTTGAAAACTCATTTTTATGTACAGCAAGCCACATTTCCAGATGGGCATTAAACTCCTGAAGATCTTTAAACTGAGAAAACTGTTCAAACTGGTCCACACTGCCTGATTTAAGATTCATATCTTTGCACCGTCCTTTCATCTCTGATAATCGAAATGAAAGGGGGAAAAAGACAGGGAGATTGGAGAAAGATGTGACAGAATGGTGAATACTCTTATACCCGTCTCCCCGCTGGCTGTGGCGGCTGTTCGAGCCATTTTTCCTTTATGGCAATCAGCAGGCCTTTTCCGTAAAAGAGAGACATGTCTTTGGCTATGCTCAGCAGTTTTATGACAATATCGGATCTTAGGCTGGAGGTCAGGGCCTGGCTGATCATGGTGAAGCAGAAGATGCCGAGGCAAGTGTTTACAAAAAACAGCATCATTTTCTCGGAAAATGGAGGGGTGTCCACGTCAAAAATTTGATAATCTGCCGATGAGGGCAGCGGAATATGTTCATTTTCCAAAATGTCTCGAAGGGAAATTAACACGTTCTCGATCAAATTCTTTCCTTTGCTGAAATGGTTTTTCATTTCTTGGCTTTCAGCAATTGTACTGAAGGTCACAAGATCATTTTCGAGAATTACGCTCTTTGAATTATTCTGGATATATTCGCTATTTCAGGAGCATTCAGCGGTCTTGACCCTCCCATGTTTTTTAAATAAGATGACCAAATATTCGAGATCTCAGAGACCGTCAGCTCTTTAGAAAGCACTGCCATCACTCCATTTAGCCAAATTAATGATATAAAAATACCTTCAAGGTTCCTTTGCTGTCCAGGGTAGCTAACAGAACATTATCAATTTCTGTCTGATAGAAACTTTTTAAATGGGCTTTTACCCATCTTTCGTCCTTTTGTAAGTTTTCCAGCTCTTTTTTATCTACCTTGCCTTCCTTAATAATGGTTTTTGGCATTTCGAATGGTTCAGTCTTCATTTGCAGGAAAGCAGGTGTTATGGGCTCATATTTTGGGTCTAAAAAAAAGGAAATGCTCCCGTTTGCTTCCCAAAGAGCCAGCGCCACCTTTTTTACATCTTCTACTTTTTTCTCGCGTAATTCCTCCAGCAGCACATCAATAGAAATCCTTGCTTTGTTTAAGCCCTTGTAGATGATTTCGCCATTCTGCACGATGGTGATAGGCTTGCTGTTTACCAGTCTTCTAACCGCTGGCCATTTCAGAATACTGAATAGACTGATCAGGTAAAGAACCACCAGCACAATGGTTGTTACAATTGACCCTTTTAATCCAAGCTCCTCATCAGATAAGGGATGGGCAATAATGTTGCCTATGACGTAAGCCATTACTAAATCAAGGAGCCTTAATTGGGAAATGGCACGCTGCCCCAGCACTTTGACGACAATGACTAAGAAGAAATAAGCGATGACAGCCCTGAGTCCCCACTCCATGGCAGAAAGTGAGTGCTGACTCTGAAAAAAATCCATCTATGGCACATCCTTTTATATGCGTAAAAAGTAAGCTTGCATAGTTCAGCTTTATAAAAGTGTTTTCCTATCCAGCTGCAAATATTCAAAAGTGAGGAGGGTTTGTAAATTATTAACAGCACATATAAAGTTTGCCTTTTTGAAAAACTAAACGAAAGGAGGTTATATTAATGAAAAAATACTTATTGATGCTTTTGCTATCTCTATCTTTCGTAACGTTAACGGGCTGCGGAAACGATGAAAAGCCTGAGGAGGACGAACAGGTTGAAGATGTGGAGGAAGAGGATGAAATTGGCGACGGCGAAGTGGATGATGAGTAAAAGTCATCGTATGCAATTCGGATGAAGCTGAAAATCCTGTAACCACATAAATCATGCCTAGGAGTATTCCAATTGGAGTCTGAGAGATGCTTCGGACAGAGAGTGCAGGAAAAGGCCGGATGGAGTCCGAACCCGAGGCAACTTCGGACAGGGAGTGCAGGAAAAGGCCAGATGGAGTCCGAACCAGAGGCAACTTCGGACAGGGAGTGCAGGAAATAGCCAGTAGTTGACCAAACCCGAGGCAGCTTCGGACAGAGAGCGCGGAAAAAGGCCGGATGGAGTCCGAACCGGAGGCAACTTCGGACAGGGAGTGCAGGAAATAGCCAGTAGTTGACCAAACCCGAGGCAGCTTCGGACAGAGAGCGCGGAAAAAGGCCGGATGGAGTCCGAACCGGAGGCAACTTCGGACAGGGAGTGCAGGAAATAGCCAGTAGTTGTCCGAACCCGAGGCTGCTTCGGACAGAGAGCGCGAGAAAAGGCCAGATGGAGTCCGAACCTGAGACAACTTCGGACAACCAGCCCAGAAATTGATCTGCTCTTATCCGAAATATAACCAGCCCCCAATCACGATAAGATGGGGGCTCTTTCCATGGCTCCTTCACAAAAATGGCTACCTGCGATCAGATAAACACAAAACAACGATCTTGTAAGGTGTGGTCTGGGCAGGGATGCTTTTGGTAGACGGACCATAGATTACAACTAAGTCTCTGTTTGCAGGGCTTCCGGTAAAAGCCTGCCCATTTGTCAGCACCATCTGGGTATACGGCGAGACGTTTAATTGCAGCTGACCATCACTGCTGACCAGTTGGCTATTAAAATAGTCTGTTTTCACATTTTGGTGAGAAGTATGTTTTACCACCACAAGCGCACGGTATTGAGGAGGATATATCAGCGGAACAGGAGCATTGCCGTCATAATATCCAGTAATGATGTCCCCCGCAGATAGCTTGGTTTGATCTAAAACGTAAGTGAAAGGGGATACGATGAAATTGACAGTTCCCCCCATTCCATTATCAGCGGAAATGATTTTATGGCAGCCTTCTCCATTAAAATCAGAGATCTGCGTAACGGTCCCCGTGAAATATTGAAAATTGGTCATGTTCTTCCCCCGTCCTTATAAAATAAAGCCTCGGATTTAACCAATATATTAAATCAGCCTGCTTTACGTTCCTTTGTAAATTTACAAAACATTACTCTTCACCCAATCTTTACATTCAATTTACATTCGGTCTGTATAATTTTCTTATAGGTCATTAGTATGATATTTTGGGGGTTTTGGATAAATGAAGAAGCGGCTGGACAACTTTGCGGCAGCCTTCAGCCATAAGCTGAACCTGGGCACAAGATTATTGGCACTGTTTTTTACCCTGCTGCTGCTATCGATAGCGGCAGTCGGAGTTAGTTCCTATCTTAAAACAAAGGACATGGCAATCAAAACCATTGAGGATAGATTGGCAAGAGAAGCGGAATTAATGGGATACATAGCGGAAAACTTAAAGTTTGTGTATGTCAGTGATGATACGTACTTTAAGCAGCAGCTCGAGGCCAGTGTCCGTTCTCAGCAGAAAAAGCTGAAGTCGGATGGGATTGACTCTGATTTTTTCTATCTCGCAGATAACAAGATTACCCCTTTTAAGGTCAGCAGCAAGACAGATGCCACTTTTTCAAGGGATACGATCAATGAGATCAGCGCAATGAAAAATGGAGTCATACACATTGAGATGAATGGGACAGATTATACAGCGGCCTTTCAGGAGATGAAGGAAATTAGCGGCGTCTATGTAGTCCTCATCCCGGCAAAAGCGTATATGTCTGATGTGCATGCGATCGGGTATTTTATGATTGCAGCGATTGTGATCAGTTTATCGGCTGCTTCAGCCATTATCAGTCTTTTTGTCAGAAAAATAACGAAGCCTTTGAACTTATTAAGAAACACCATGCGGGAGGTTCGGGAAGGAAACCTGCAAAACCAGCTTGAGATTCATACAGAAATTCCCGAAATTGTTTCTCTGCAGAAAAGTTATAACAGCATGATTGAACAAATGAGGAGCCTGCTGCGGGAGCTGACCGGCACAACGAAGGAGCTGGAGAGTACGGGCAATGAGCTGAAAGGGTCATCCTTCAGCGCTCTTGAAAGCGGACAGCAGCTGGTATCAGCCATTCACCTCGTGAAAATGGGGGCAGAGCAAACCGCAGCCAGTTCTGAAAATAGTGCGTCCAGTTTTATAGAAATGAAAGATAAGTTCGAAGACATGTTTTTACATATGCACAGTGTAAACCGCAGCTCGGAGGTGATGAATGATTCTGCCAGGCGCGGCGGGAACAGTATCAGTGATCTGATCGCTGCCATTCATTCCTTTGGCTCAGAGTTTGGAAAATTGACCCTGACAATAAAAGAGGTCAAAGACCATTCCTTAGCGATCACAAATCTTGTCGGAATGGTAAAAGGAATTGCTGAACAAACAAGGCTGTTATCCTTAAATGCTTCCATCGAGGCTGCCCGTGCAGGAGTGGCAGGGAAAGGCTTTGCCGTGGTCGCAGGAGAAGTTCGTAAACTGGCTGAGCAATCTGCAGGAGCTGCAGAAGATATCACTCAGGGAATAAGAGATATGGAGAATATAACACTCAGGGCTTCAAAGGAATTTGACCAGCTCCATACGGAGATAAAAGGCAATCTTGAGATGGCGGGCCAATCAAAAATATCATTGGACGAGCTGATGAATGAGATTTCTAATGTAAGCGGAAAGCTCCAAACCATGCAAACGGAGCTGAAAGGTCTGGAAAAAACCTTGCCGCAGCTTGAACAGGGAGCTGAACAGTTCTCCTCTGTTTCACAGGAAACATTGGCCAGTGCAGAAGAGATGCTTGCCGCCAGTGTCATTCAAACAGGACAAATGGAGAAAACGGATGAAATTGGGATGAAACTTAATTCTCTGGCAAGATCATTGTCTGAAATGACAAGCCATTATAGGGCATAGGAATTAGAAAAGTGTAAGGCGAGGCTCGCTGAATCCTCCAAAAACTGTCCTAGCGAATCTATTAAAAAAATGAACCAGGCATTGGCTGCCTGGTTCATGCACTCTCTGTATGCAATCCACTGCTTAACAGGAAGTTCATCCATTCTTCATTACTTTAATCCATAAGCCTTGATAATCTCCTGATTTACACGATTGCCTGCATCATCCCATGCACTGGCACGCAGGGAGACAGAGCTTCCCTTCTTATTTGGATGCTTGATTTCGGCACTCCAGCCATTGCCCTTGGAAACTAATTTTGCCGCTTCCCATGTCTTTCCTTCATCAAAGGACACTTCAAGGCTGGCTCCTTTTATTTTGCCGTTTTCCGGAGCATCGGCTATTTGAACAGCGGATAAATCAAGCTTAATCTTTTTACCGGCCAGGGAGTTGCCTGCCATGTCAGTATCCACATTATAATCAAGTGAAATCAGCGGTAGAGCAGTCTGGAATTCTTCTTGCTTCTGTGACCAGAATGTCCACTCCGTGTGTGTACGGACTGATGTGTTCCAGCGCTCTGCATCACGGACAGCATCACTTACGAGTTTATACTGAGTTTTCTCTTCCGGAAATTCATTAAATAAGTAGAGTGCCTGGCCCTTTCCTTCTTTAACCAGCTTATCCCCTTGATATAGCTTTAATGTCTGATCGCCAGGGTAATTCATGTCAGCTCCCGTATGTCCTGGTCCTGAGTCAGCCCAGGCAGGAACATTTAATATCAAATTATTGCCTGAACGGTATGGAGCCCAGAAACCATCTCCAAAACGAGGACGGATGACTGGTGAAAACCATTCTTCATTCAATGTCTGACCCGGTTTGTAATCTACTTTTGGCTGTCTTACTTCCCATTGGGCATCAAGAACACCAGCCTGGTGGTACCATGATGTACCTTTTTGCGCCGATACCCACTCTGTTCTGACGGACGGAAGTGACAGAGTCTGCAGGAACCCTACTCCGGCTAAGCTGTGCGCCAGGATATCGTACCGGAACTCAGCGCCCGGTGCAGGACGATCTGATTTATATTCAGAGTTGATTTTGACAAGGTCCTTCGATTTCGGAGAATAGTTTACCTTTTTAGGAACTGCCTGATGATGCATGTCCACCAGGTCATATAAGTATTCCGAGTCAGGTGTACCCTCGACTTCTAAGGTCAATTTTCCGGACTTGGCAGCTGCGATGAGCTCTTTGCCTTCAGTGCCGCTCACACCAGCAGCCGGGAGAGGGCTGTTGGAAAGTGAAAAATCCTCATTTTCTACTCCAACCCATTCACTAAGCTCCTGAGGTCCATCATTAACGGTAATCAATAGTTTTGCTCCTGCTGCTAACGCTGCTGCCGCACGTTCTGATCCTGTTAATGAATCACTGCGCTGCACAATTGCGGCTTTTCCTTTTACATCCAGCTTTTCATAATCCTCTGGAGATCCATTTCCGGCATAGACAGCATTCAAATTATACTTCCCGTTCAGAAGCGTGCTGCCTGCCTGCGGGATATCATCCAGTTCCTTTCCTTTGTAACCGATTGTCAGCATTGGTTCTGCCAGGCGCCAGCGCGTAGCCTGTGTGAATTCACCAGCGTTTACTTTCTCTGTAGGTGCAGCGTACATTTTATCCACCACTACCGGCATAATGTAAATGTCATTCACCTGGTTTCCATTGATGCTGCGGTAATATTCCATCTTCCGATAATTGGCTTCTGTTTCTTTCGGAACATCCACAGTAATTTCGTTGGCCATGCGGGCATCCAGCATAACTGTCTGAGGGCCATCCAGGTTAATTTCCGGGTCTCCGACTAGCGCTACACCTGCATGATCTGTATCTGCATCAACATCCATCATCGACATAACTGAATACGTTCCTTTCGGCAGCCGCAGCTCCTTCGTGCCTTCCACTGACATAAACTGTGGTTCGCCAGTTGGTCCCAAAAGGTAGAAGTATGCAGAGGCAGCTTCTCCGTCCCGGTCAATTGCCTTTATGGTAAGCGGGTACCTTTCCTCTTCTTTAATCATGCCTAATGACGTATGGACAACCTTTTGGCCATCCGCCGAAGCACTGATATGCCCCTGATAACGGGCGCCAAACTCCCCATTATTCGGGTCTAGTGTAACGGTAACCTCAGCACTTCCATTAGCTGGAACAGTCACTTTTTCTGATGAAAGCTTTACCATTCCGGCAGGAGCATCGGTGTCATGGGTATCTTTCATCGATACTGAAAGATTCAATGTCACATCCTGTCCGCTGTCGTTTGTATACGTAATGGCCTTCTCAGCCGGTACATCATTCTCATGTGGCCAGTCATAGAAGCCAAAGTCGAGGGAACCAGTGGCTCTTATATTGCCAAGTACTGCAGCTTCAGCATCAAGACGGCCAGTTCCGCCTTCAAAAGGCTTAATGTCCTCTAGCTTCTTTGTGGTGCTCATCAGAGCTTCCTTAAGCTGTTCCCCGGTCCAGTCAGGGTGACGCTGGGAAAGAAGGGCTGCAGCTCCAGCAACATGAGGTGTTGCCATTGAGGTGCCATTCATGCTCATATAAGAGCCGCTTCCCTGGTTCGTATGTTGAGAACGCGCAGCCATGATTCCTACTCCAGGAGCAGTGAGATCAGGCTTTAATCCTGAGCTTCCAAAGCTAGGGCCTTTAGATGAGAACCAGGCAAGATTGTCGGACTTGTCCACGGCGCCAACAGTAAGAGCTTCGTCAGCAGCTCCTGGTGATCCGATTCCTTCACTGCCAGTGTTCCCGGCAGCAATAACAAACAGGGAACCTGTTTCTTTAGTAAGATTGTTTACAGCTTGAGCCATCGGGTCTGTTCCATCGCTTGGTTCAGAACTCCCCAGACTCATATTGACGATTTTGGCATTTTCAGCTGCCCATTCCATTCCATCTATAATCCATGAATCCTGGCCAAAGCCTTCATCACTAAGTACTTTTCCTACAAGGAGACGGGCACCTGGAGCCACACCCTGATTACGTCCATCGGATGCTTCTCCGGTCCCAAGCACTGTGGAAGCCACATGCGTTCCATGTGCATGCATATCGGTTACTTCCTCTCCTGGCACAAAGCTCACTGCCTCATCCAGCTGGTTTGCAATGTCCGGATGCTCTGAATCAATTCCGGTATCAAGAACAGCCACCTTCACGCCAGTTCCATCATAGCCGGATTCCCAAGCTGAAGGGGCTCCGATCTGAGGGACACTTTGTTCAAGAGAAGCTTCGACACGGCCATCCAGCCAGATTTTTTCAATACCTGGAGCCAGTGCAGCCTTAGTTTTTTTAGAAGTCTTGTTTGCTTTAGTAATTTCTTTCCAGAAATCCTTTGTTTCTTTCTTATCAGCTGAGACTGCTACACTATCTATGCTTTCAAGTACATGGGTTTTCTTCGAACCTTTTGGGGCTGGATGAGCATCAGCTGAACGGCCTTTGGTCTCGGAATATTGAATGATGACCGGCAATTCCTTTTGATTCTCATCATCATAGCCATCTTTAATTAAAGCCGTAATATTGAACAGATCCTGGTCCAAAAATCCGGAAGCCAGATATGGCATAGCCTGATCAGGAATGACATACGTTTCCTTGTTGGCTGTCAAAATACGTGCTCCATTTGCGGAAGGGTCCGCTGGTTCAACATGAATGATATTCTTTCCATCTGCAAATTCGGTTACAGTTACGACATCACCAGTAATAAGTGTGATGACATGCTTGCCTTTACTGGCTTTTGCATTCATCCCTTGCAGATCGGTTATGGCCGCTTTGCCATCTGCACCTTTTAGGATGCCCTTTCCAGAATCATCTGCCGAAGCCTGCAGGGGCGGAACAGCTAACATGGCCGCAGCCATGGCAGCTGTTAAATACTTTTTAAACCTGAAATCTCCCATTCGTGCCCATTCTCCTCTTCAAAAGTATAGTGGTCTACCCTTAAAGCAGCTGGGAAATCACCCCTATTAAACTGCTTTAAAATAATCAAACAACAACCTCCTTACAAACTTGATTCATAGTTTATAAGGACTTTCTATTAAAAAGTATAAAGAAGAAAGAACATTCTGTTAATTGGGGAAATTAAAAGGCGATTTCAGTGTTAAATCCGGGATAAAAGAATTAGATTTCAATAAAATGATGGATGATTGGGAGTGTTTGTAGGTATTTATGACAATAAAATTTGGGGTTATTTAATAGGGGAAGAAAATAATATTCTAATTTACTGCAAATCTATTAATTTTAACAATCGAATTCTTGTGCTTATGCAATGTTGATTTTCTAAAACCATCAGCTGAATACTCAAAAAGGACTGGCGGAAAAGCACCGTCAGTCCTTCATTTTTATACATCAAAAACACCTTCATAGATCCTCTTCAAATCATCACGCAGCTTCTCGACCGGTATGAACCGCGCTTCCCTCAGAACTTCTCTTCCATCAAGATATAAGGCAATTACAGGCACTGTAAAAGCCATGAGGAACCCGGCTATCTCAGTGACCTTTCCTGCATTCACAAATCGTCCTTCTATACGGGGATAATCTTTTAATACTTCCTCAACCTGAGGAAGCAGGCCATGACAGACGCTTCAGCTGTCAGTCAGCACATAAATAAGGCCAAGCTCAGCGCTCTGAATAAACTGATGCACCTCTTCCATCGCTGTCAGCTCTTTCATCGTTATCCTCCTCTCCTGCTGGCATTTTTTCCATTATACAATAGGATTTCCATAACCACTTCTAGAATACCTTATCAGGAAGGAGTGGTTATATTGGCAAATCTATGGGAAGAAAAGTTCTCTGCAGAAGGATATTTATATGGCGATGAGCCCAATGAATTTATTAGGGAGCAAGCGTGGCGGCTTGAAGGGCACAAACGAGTTGTTGCTTTGGCCGAGGGTGAGGGCCGAAATGCTGTGTTCCTTGCCAGGCAGGGGCATGAGGTAACCGCATGGGATTATACACAAAGCGGGTTAATTAAAACACAGCAGCTGGCTGAACGCCATCATGTCAGAGTAGAAACAGGCCAGAAGGATCTTATTCATGATTCTGTGCCATTAGGGGAGTATGATGCTTCGATTATGGTTTTCGGCCATTTTCTGAAAAAAGACCAAAAAACGGTTTTCGATAAGCTGGTTTCCGTTGTAAAGCCGGGTGGAATCGTCATGCTTGAAGTCTATTCGGAGGATCAGCTCCACTATGGGACAGGCGGGCCTAAAAGTGTTGATATGGTTTATGATCCCGCAGATCTGCTCCAATGGATTAAGAGTTATAAAGTCCTTCATTTCTTTTATGGCGAACAGGAGAGAGTAGAAGGAAAAGGCCATACAGGTACAGGGCATGTGATTCAGGCTATATTGCAGATATAGAAAAAGGAGGCATAAGCGGCCTCCTTTTCTGTTTTTAAGATGTAATTGATTGGGTTCTGTTTACCTTGGCAGAATATACACGATACAACATGAATGCCAATCCGGAAAGCAGGATTCCCGAGATATACGGGGCACCGATGCTCATGGTAAAAAGCCAGCCGCCAAGCGGGGGCCCGATAATGCGTCCCAGAGAGTCAAAAGATGACAGCAGGCCGGTCGTGCTGCCGTGTCCAGTCTGAGATGTCTTTGTCAGCAGGGAAGACACGCTTGGGCGGATAAACCCATTTCCGATGCCGAATACTGTTAAGAAAATCGCTGCTGTGGTAAAACTGTCGACCAGGAGAATAAGTCCAAAGCCAATGGCGGAGATGATGATCCCCAGCTGAATCACAGCTCCTTCTCCATACTTTTTCGTCATTCTTCCTACCAAACCGCCCTGCACAATGGCGCCTCCAAATCCCATAATCATAAAGATATAGCCAAGCTCCACTGTGCCAAGGCCAGCCTTGTCAGCTGCAAAATACGCAAAGGTTGCTTCCAGACCTGCCAGTGACAGCGAAACAAACAGCTGAAGAATAAACAAAATTCCAGTGTTCCCGCTTAAAGCTGTTAAAAGTCCTGGACGCTTAGCCGTTCCCTGACTGCGCTGCTCTGGTGAAAGGGATTCTTTCAGCACAAGCATGACAAGAAAAAAAGTAATAAACGAAGATGTTCCTGCCGCGTAGAAAGGAATGTTCAAACTTTCCCGGGAAAAGATGCCGCCGATTGCCGGCCCAAAAATAAACCCCAAGCCTACTGCAGCTCCGATGATCCCCATCCCTTTTCCGCGGTCTTCTTCAGATGTAATATCTGCAACATAAGCCATGACTGTCGGCATATTGGCAGAAGACAGGAAGCCGCCGATGATTCTGGCAGCAAACAGCATCCAAAGCTCAGTGGATAAGGCCATCATGAAAAAAGACAGGCCAAGGCCAAAAATGCCGATCATAATGACTGGTTTTCGTCCGATTTTATCGGAAACACGCCCCCACATAGGCGCAAACAGCAGCTGCATCAACGAATAAACGGCCATTAATAGGCCAAGTTCTGTGGGTGAGGCCCCTAATTCTTCCGCATAGAAGGGGATGACAGGAATGATGATTCCAAACCCCACCATAACAAGAAACATAACTGCAAATAAAAGAGGCAGTGCTTTTTTTGTATTCAACGTGTTCACTCCAGTTAAGGTCATATTCCATCTAAGTATTATGATTATAACAAAAACATTCCCATACTTTCACCTTAGGAATTGGGCAGGTAAATAAGTTCTATTTATTAGCCAATTTTAAAAATATATTGAAATATCAAAATAATATAAACTATGATGAACTTGTACATTTTTACAGTCAAGAGAGGGGGAAATGGAATGGAAAAGAAATTAGAAAAGAAAGTGCTGATCGCAAGCCTGATAGGAAGTTCCATCGAATGGTTTGATTACTTTTTGTACGGGACGGTTGCTGCACTTGTATTTAACCAAATGTTTTTTCATAGCGATGATCCGGCTGTCGGTTTGATGCTGGCGTATGCCTCTTTCGCACTCGCTTTCTTCATCCGTCCGCTCGGTGGCGTTATTTTCAGCCATATCGGGGATAAAATCGGCAGAAAAAAGACCCTTGTCCTCACACTATCCCTTATGGGCGGTGCAACAGTCCTCATGGGCTTTTTGCCTACCTACGACAACATTGGCGCGGCAGCACCGATCCTGCTGATTCTTTTACGCTTAATACAAGGTATTGGCCTCGGAGGAGAATGGGGCGGCGCGCTTCTGCTTGCCGTTGAGTATGCCCCAAAAAATCGGCGAGGCTTTTTTGGAAGCATTCCGCAAATGGGCGTCACCATCGGAATGCTCCTTGGAACGCTTGCCTTATCCATCATGACTTTATTGCCTGAAGAAGCCTTTTTATCATGGGGATGGCGTGTACCGTTCATTCTAAGTGCCCTGCTGGTCTTTTTTGGCCTATGGATCCGCAAAGGCATTGATGAAACACCATCCTTTAAAAAGGCCCAGGAGAAAGGCGAAATCGCCAAGATTCCGTTTGTGGAAACGATGCGAAGCCATTGGAAGGAAGTATTGATTGCTGTCGGCGCAAAAGTGGTGGAGACAGCACCATTTTATATCTTTGGAACCTTTATTGTTTCCTATGCGACAACACAGCTTGGGTTCTCTCGCACCGTTACCCTGAATGCCGTTACGATTGCAACAATTATTACTACTATTCTAATCCCGATCATGGGAAAACTGTCTGACAAAATTGGCAGGAAAAAGCTATATGTGGGCGGAACGGTCCTGATGATGCTTTATGCCTTTCCATACTTCTGGCTGCTTCACCAGGGTTCGGCAGTTCTGCTGGTTGTGGCTACCATATTGGGTCTCGGCATCATCTGGGCTCCAATCACCGCTGTTTTGGGAACGATGTTTTCTGAAATATTTAAGTCGAACGTCCGCTATACCGGCATCACGCTGGGCTATCAAATAGGGGCCGCTCTGGCAGGAGGAACCGCTCCTCTCGTCGCAACTGCCCTGCTGAATGCATATGACAATTCGTATGTTCCTGTGGCGTTATACATTATGCTTGCAGCCGTCATCTCTTTAATTGCGGTTGCATCCGTCCGTGACCGAAGCAATCAGGACCTTGATTCTGATCTGCCAGGGGATGATTCATTCCATACAGGCTTCGGACAAACTGATCAAAAAGCTTAGAAAGGTAGATTTCATGCTTTTATTATCTGAAAAAGAAATCAAATCCATCTATACGATGGAATCAGCCATTAAGGATCTGGAAAAAGCCCTGGTTCATAATCTGGAGGGGAAAATCCAGAATCCCCATAGAACTGTCCTGGACTTTCCGGAGAAAAAGGCCTCTGCCCTTTATATGCCGAGCGCCATGCCGCCAATTGGAAAAACGGCTGTTAAGGTGGTCACCATTTTTCCGGAGAACCCTGCAATCGGCAGAAAAACCACTCAGGGAGTCATTTTATTAAGTGATACGGAAACAGGGGAACATCTGGCATGCATGAATGCCTCGTACCTGACAAGACTCCGGACGGGGGCCGTGAGCGGCATTGCCACTATGCATCTGGGGAAAAAATCGGCAAGGTCTGTGGCTGTGATTGGCTGCGGGGCAATGGCTGAAGAGCAGCTGAAGGCCGTATTGGAGGTCCGCGAAATAGAGGAAATTTTCCTTTACAACCGGACGGCTGCAAAGGCACATGAGTTTGCTGGAAAATTTCATGAATTCAACGGTCCGGTGACCATATTTGAAAATGCAGATGAAGCTGTTTCCCGGGCGGATATTGTCATCTGCAGCACCCGCTCCGAAAAGCCTGTGTTCTCAGGCAAAATCCTCCGGCCGGGTACGCATATTAACGGGGTGGGCTCCTATCTTCCGCATATGCAGGAAGTAGACACAGAAACGCTGCTGCGAAGCTCTAAAATCGTCGCAGACACCATAGAAGGGGTCAAAGACGAAGCAGGTGATTTCATTATTCCTGCCTCAGAAGGCGTTTGGAGCTTTTCGGACCTTCACGGCGAACTCGGACAATTATCAGCCGGAATGATCGCAGGCAGAGAAAACGATGAAGAGATTACCTTTTTCAAATCAGTCGGCATTGCCTACTTTGACCTCGCTGTGGCTGCAGCCGTTTACGAAAAAGCAATTCTTGACAGCATCGGAACAAAGGTGGACCTGTAAAAAAGTGAATAGTGCCTGAAGCTTTGGAAAATCTATATCTATACTTCTAAAATAAAGGAGAGATAGGGATGCCAAAGCAGCCGAACAAAGTAACAGAAGAACAGCAGATCATAGCCGCCCAAAACCAGGCGGAACAATTTAAAAAAGGAATGGACACAGAATTTGCTCTTGAAGAAAACGTCCAGGATGCGGCAGCCAAAAGCCAGCAGTATCAGGCACAAAGCCAGCAGCCGACTTATGAACCGAATAAGCCATTTTAATGGAGCTGCATGATGGGTTTTATGCCTGTCATGCAGTTTTTTTGTATGGAATTAGCCGCTGGCCAAAGGATAGCGGTCAGAAAAGGGATTTTTTTTGCTGGATTAGGATATAGCCGCATGAAATTAACTTTATCAGGGCTTTGCGCCAGGTATTTCAGTCATATTTTAAATATATCGGTTACTTTGCCAAGGTTATCGGTCAAAATTTGATTTTATCGGCCACTTTTCTAAGAATATCGGTCAGAATTCCACTTTATCGGTCACTCCGCGTCCCAGCAGCTTTCAAGCACCATAACTTTACTAAGCATTCGCCATGATTTTTTTGAACCCTGCCCCAAACTCTTGTAAAATAAGTGGCAAACAAGATCGCAAAAAGGAGTCATTATGAAAAGTCATATTATCATTGGTGCAGGAATTCTGGGAGCCTCTGCAGCCTACCATTTGGCTAAGTCAGGTGCAAATGTCACCGTTATCGACCGCAAAGACCCGGGGCAGGCAACAGACGCAGCGGCCGGAATTATCTGTCCCTGGCTGTCACAGCGGCGGAATAAGGCGTGGTACGCACTGGCCAAAGGGGGAGCGGCCTATTATCAAACACTTATCCGGGAGCTTGAAAAGGATGGAGAGACGAAGACGGGCTATCAGAAAGCAGGAGCCGTCAGCCTCCATACCGACCCTGTAAAGCTTGAAAAAATGGAAGAACGTGCGGTAAAAAGACGCGGCGATGCACCTGAAATGGGAGAGATTACTCCGTTATCTCCAGACCAGACATTGGAGCTGTTCCCGCCTTTAGCAAAGGAATATGCCTCTGTACATGTAAGCGGTGCGGCGCGCGTCAACGGCCGGGAACTAAGGGACGCCCTGCTGCGGGCAGCTGAAAAACATGGTGCTGTATTGGTTCATGGCTCTGCTGAACTTTTGTGCGAAGGAGACAGGGTCACGGCTGTAAAAGCCGGCGAAAAGCAATATGAAGCAGATAGTGTCATTGCAGCGGCCGGAGCGTGGGCTGGGGAGCTTTTGAAGCCGCTTGGTATTCAGTTGGATGTAAAGCCGCAAAAAGCCCAGATTGTCCATCTCCAGCTTGAAGGGGAGGATACGGTCAGATGGCCGGTTGTGATGCCGCCAAACAATCAATACATTCTGGCTTTTGAAGGCGGCCGCATCGTCGTTGGCGCTACCCATGAAGATGATATGGGCTGCGATTTAAGAGTGACAGCTGGCGGTCTAAATGAAATTTTTGAAAAAGCTTTAACAATAGCCCCTGGATTGTCGGATGGAACGTTCACAGAAGCACGTGTGGGCTTCCGTCCCTATACACCCGGTTTCTTGCCCATTATCGGCCCCATTCCGGGCATAAAGGGTCTTTACTTAGCAAATGGACTTGGAGCCTCAGGGCTGACCGCAGGGCCGTATCTTGGCGCCCAGCTGGCCAAGCTTGCTCTCGGGCAAGAGGTGGATATTGACCTGAGCCTCTATGATCCGGCTGGTGCGATAGAAGAATAATAAGAAATAAAAGGTGCCTGTTTGCTGCAGGCACTTATTTTTACTTCTGCTAAGTTAATAAATCCCCTCAATTCGGGTATACACTAATGAAATGAGTGATAAATGGCGTTTCATTAGGAGGCTGAATCATGAAGTGGAAAGGCAGAAGAGCGAGTTCTAATGTAGAAGACCGCAGAGGCATGGGCGGAGGGGGAAAAACTCTGATCGGCGGCGGCCTTGGCGGAATTGTTATTTTATTGTTATTTACCTTCCTCGGCGGTGATCCGGGTGAGCTTTTAGGCAATATGGCCGGAACTGACTCTGGTACTGCTGTGCCATATGAAGAATCAGAGAAGGAAAAAGAGCTTGCTGAATTTGTCTCTGTTGTGCTGGCGGATACAGAGGAAGTATGGACGGAAATATTCGAAGAGCAGGGATTGCAATATGAGGAGCCGACCCTTGTTTTATACTCAGGCAGCGTACAGTCTGCATGCGGGGCAGCGTCCTCTTCAGCAGGGCCTTTCTATTGTCCAGGCGACCAAAAATTATATATTGATTTAAGCTTTTACGAAGAGCTGCAAAGGAAGTTCCAGGCTCCTGGCGATTTTGCCATGGCCTATGTCATAGCCCATGAGGTGGGGCACCATGTGCAGACGCTGTTAGGAACGACTGAGGAAATCATGCCGCTCCGCCAGAGAATGAGCGAGGAAAAGTTTAATCAGTATCTTGTCCGATTTGAATTGCAGGCTGACTATTATTCAGGCGTTTGGGCCAACCATGCCCAGGGAATGGGATATTTAGAGGAAGGCGACCTGGAAGAAGCCCTTAATGCCGCAACGGCAGTTGGGGACGACACTCTTCAAAAACGGGCGCAGGGCTATGTAGTGCCGGAAAGCTTTACTCATGGAACGTCAGAACAAAGAAAGTCATGGTTCTACAAAGGATTCCAAAACGGAACCATCAAAGGCGGAGACACGTTTAAACAAAGTAATTAAAGCAATTCGAAAGGAGCAGTTCAAATGAATAGCCAAATCCAAACATTCCAGCTGGCGGATGATGGTCAAATACCCAACAATCCGGACCTTCCTGTAATCATCTACAAGGCTGTTTTTAAGGACCGGCCTGATGAAATAGAGGCGGCTTTTAACAGACATCATTGGACCGGCAGCTGGACGGGCGGGGTATATGATTACCACCATTATCACAGCAATACTCATGAAGTACTGGGTGTCAAAGCAGGACAAGCCAACGTCCTCATCGGCGGTGAACAGGGCGAGCGCCTTGAACTCCATCTGGGCGATGTTATCCTCCTCCCGGCAGGGACAGGACATAAGAATGCAAAATGCAGTCCGGACTTCGAAGTCGTGGGTGCCTATCCCGGTGGAACAAGCCCGAATATGAAGAAAAAGGACCCATCAGACCGTGTACAAACGCTGGCAGAAATAAAAAATGTCCCGGTTCCGCAGTCTGATCCTGTCTATGGTGAAGAGGGGCCGATGCTTACGGAGTGGAAAGAATGAAGGCTGCCTTTTACCGGCCGCAATAGAACATTTACCGGCCAATTTTAAAGAAATACCGGCCAAAACCGCAGAAATACCGGCCAAACTGACGAATTTACCGGCCAAGCAGATACTAATCCATGAAATAAGCTGCACAAAAAAAGCCAGAAGAGCATAAACTCTTCTGGCTTCTGATTTTCTAAAATAACAAGTGAAAAATTAAAAAAGTCGAAAACTGTCTAGCTCCAGCGCCTACCCCCTCGAGGGTCGGGGGTGGGCAAGGCGCTTTCGCTTTTCTATTAACGTATCCCCTTCATATACCCTTGAATCTTAGGACTCAATAGGAATAGGATAATGGAAAGAACGATTGCAGCTGCTCCAATTACACCGAAATACATCATTTCCGTTTCTGGTGTGTAAAACTTAACAATTTGCGCATTAATTGCCTGAGCTGCCGCATTTGACAGGAACCAAAGGCTCATCGTTTGCGCTGAAAAAGCAGCAGGCGCTAATTTTGTTGTGGCTGAAAGGCCGACTGGGGATAAACAAAGCTCCCCAAGAACAACAATGAAATAGCTAAGAACCAGCCATAAAGGGCTTACCAGGGAATCTGTTCCGCCAAGATAGGCTGGCAGCAGAATCACAATGAAAGATAAACCGGCAAACAATAGACCAAGTGAGAACTTCTGCGGCACTGAAGGCTGGCGATCGCCAAGCTTCACCCACAGCCAGGCAAACACTGGCGCAAAGAAAATGATGAATAATGGGTTTAGAGACTGGAACCATGCTGGTGAAATATCAAGTCCCATAAAATCAAGCTGTGTACGCTTGTCCGCATAATTCGCAAGAATCGTTGAACCCTGCTCCTGGATTGCCCAGAACATAACAGATGCAATGAACAATGGAATATAAGCAATGATGCGTGAACGTTCCACTTCCGTTGTTTTTGGGCTGCGGTACATCACAGTAAAGTAAATGATCGGAAGACCAATACCAAGTATACCAACAAGGGCAATAAACGAATCAAATGTTAACAGACCAGTAGGGATGCCGACTGCCACTAAAATGGCAATAATAACAGCACCAAGGCCAATTCTTGTATAAACCTTACCTTTTTCATCTGCTGATAATGGATTAGATACATAAGTTCCTGCTAATCCAAGGTTTTTCTTTTTCGTAAAAACAAACACTAATAAGCCAAGGAACATACCAACGGCAGCGATGGCGAAACCTAGGTGGAAATTATAATTCATTCCAACTGTTCCGACAATTAACGGCGCAAGGAATCCGCCAAGGTTGATACCCATATAGAAAATACTGAAACCGGCATCGCGGCGGTTATCTTCCGGACTGTAGATGTCCCCAACCACGCTGGATACATTTGGTTTCAATAAACCAGTACCTAATACGATAAGCACCATGGAAACAAAGAACATAGCCAGGCTGCCAGGAATAGAAAGGGCAATATGGCCGAGCATAATTAAAATTCCGCCATAGAATACAGCTCTGGAGGTTCCGAGCAATCTGTCGGCAATCCACCCGCCGATGATTCCTGACATATACACCAAAGATCCATAAATGGACATGATTGCTAAAGCTGTCGGCTCATCCAGGCCTAAACCGCCTTTTGAAACCTCATAATACATATAGAATACAAGGATTGCTCTCATTCCATAATAAGAAAAGCGCTCCCAAAATTCAGTGAAGAAAAGTGTGAATAAGCCTTTAGGATGTCCAAAGAAACCTTTTTGAGGCACACTTTCAACAATTTTCTGCCTATTAAATTCTGACATGTTTCATCCTCCTTTTAGCTATTCTATAATATCTTTCATAGTTCCTAATTGTCAAAAAAAATTTTATGTAACGATGGTTATTATTAACTTTTCAGGCAGAATAAATTGATTTTTCCTGAGAAATAAATAAAAGAATATTTTTTCAGAATAATAAAAGTATTTAAACTGTTCTAATAAACAAAGGTGTTTTTCCCATAAAAAAAAGCCGCTCAAACCGGCGGCTGCAGCAAATATTCTTATGCGTTTGTAAGTACTGTTTCTTTGTGGCTATGCTGATGGATTGGCTCTTCCCGGCAGGATAGTCTGTTTTTTCCCAGGTTCTTGGACTGCAGAAGGAGCTGGTCTGCATATACATAAGCTTTTTCAATAGAAAGCAGCCCGTTCACTTTATAGTAAAAAAGGCCAAAGGATGCCGTGTAGGAAAGAGAAATGGACTGCTCTTTAAAATCTGCATGAAACGTGCTGTTTTCAATGCCTTTGCGTATTTTCTGGGCTAAATTCAAGCATTCTTCATATGACCTGAATCTCATAATTATTGTAAATTCCTCTCCGCCGCTCCGAAATAAGTAATCATCTTTAGAGAGGCAGCTCTTCAATGAATCGGCAAAGTGCCTGATTGCCTGGTCGCCCACGGCGTGGTTATAGCTGTCATTTATCCTTTTGAATTTGTCGATATCCGCCACTGCAATTCCGATGTATTCCCTCGATTGATTGAGTTCCGTCATTTTTTTATCCATATAAGCACGGTTAAAAACACCTGTAAGAAAGTCGGTATAGGCCATCTGCTCAAATTTATCGCGTTCAATTTTATTCTGCAGCATCTGCGATTTCGACAGAAAGGAGCGGCTGACAAGATAATTAAGTATAAATAGGCTTATGAGCATTTCCCATTTTCCCTCATTCAGGAATAACAGCAAAAGACCATTGGTAAAGGCAATCTTCCCCATATCCAGTACACTTCTAGTTTTGATAAAATCAATAGCTTCCTGCTTCGTTTTAATATCTCCTGTCAATTTAAACACGGTTATCAGGAAAATGTCTGAAAGCATGGATGTTACGGTAATAAGCATCAGCATGACTATCCAAAAACCGAATGCTGCATCCTGAAAGAGGGGATATAGCAGATTGAATAAATAGAATGCGATAGAGTTGCTCATCACAAAGGAGCCAATGTTATAAAATGTATGAAAAAATTCATCCGGATCGTCTGTTTTTGTGCGTTTCTTATAAAAATAAACGCTAAATCGATAGATGGCTTCAAAAATTAATAAACCTAATGGCCCTGTAAAAAGTCCAATGGAAAGACTGTAATTAACTCCATAATCGATCGAGGTATTTCCGTTTCTGCTGATAATCCGCAAATGGTGATACAAGCAGGAAAACAGCAGGTATATGACCAGGGCGTTTATATATGCAGAGCTCTCGACGATGATCCCGTCCGAGATAACAGCTGTGAAGAGAGAAACAATAAAAAGCGAAACCATAAATATTCTGGAGCCTTGCATCCTTCTGTACTCCTTTGCCTATTGTTATACCTCTATTTTAAAGGAATCTTTTTTTAGAAAGTAGACAAATTTAATATATTTTCTAAATTTTTTAATATTAACCAGTTTGATGGTTTTTTCCTAGAGGCTATCAGGATATTATTTCATCTCTTAAACTATCAAATTTCATGAAAAACACCAAATGAATTTGCCCGTAAACAAATTTGAATACAAGTATGCAATAATGTTTACAATTGTATTCAAAAATGTAAACAAGTATACAAATAGGTGTACATGTTGATATATAAGGATGTGTTCGATATTGTTTACATGTATACGGAAAGTGTATACAATGAAGGTAGATGTTTACATTTTGTTTACGTTTTTACGCTTTGATTACTTTTTGTTTCCTCTCATTGATTAATCTCTCAATCTGAATTACTCTTAAAATAGAGCTCTATATTATGGAGAATGAAAGGATTGAATGATTTGACGAATTCACGAATTGCAGCAGTTGACGTAGGAAACGATTCTATTAAAGCAATCTTTGGGAAATTGGATTCAGAATTAAACATACCGAATGTAATAGCGAGAGATGTTGAGGACCGGCCGGTTATCGGGATTGAAGAACTTGACAGCAAAAATCCGCTTGAAGGCATACATATTAGAGTTCACTCCCCTGCCCTGAAGGAAAATAATACGATTTACCGTGTAGGTCACCTGGCAACAAAAAGCGATAATGCTACTGAACTGGATCCAGGCAGCAGCAAATCCGAAGAAGATCAGACATTGGTTATGCTTTTTACTGCTTTGGCACTGGATGCTGTACAAAACGGCGGTTCCACTGGCTTTAAAAAGTCAGGTAATGTGATCGATGCAAACTATACACTTGGCACAGGACTTCCTCTTCGCGAAGTGAAGGAAGGCAAGGATGCGGGCTACCGTTCCAAGCTGCTGGGCTCTGTCCACCAGGTTGAGTTCCTTGTAACACCGAAGTACCAGGGGCAAAAAGTTAATATTAAGTTTGAAGAAGTCAAGGTTTATCCTGAAGGATTTGCTGCATATATCAACCTTGTAATGGATAACAACTTAAACATCATTAATAAGGATTTAATTGATAAGCGTATTTTAATCCAGGATATCGGCGGATTATCTACGGATATCGCTGTCATTAAAAACCGCAATGTAGATGATGATAAAGCGCAGGGCTTCAACCTTGGCGTGTCTGAAGCGCTTGAATCCATCCGTGAAGAGATCCGTTCGAAGCATGGTGTTGAGCTCGACAGCCGCACAGATGTCGTGGAAATCATCACAAAGAAAAATGACCGCAATCATATTATGGTTAAGGGAAGCCGTACAAGTGTGCATGATATTACAGACCGTATCCTGCTAGACCTGGCGAAGAAGCAGTACCGCCTGCTCCGCAACGTTTGGCAGAAAAACTCCCAGACGGAAATCTGCTACTTCGTTGGTGGCGGTTCTATTGTTCTAAAAGATTATCTGAAGACATTAAATAACAATTTGGATGGCTATAACATTGACTTCTTCGAGGATGAAAAGGAAAGCATCTGGATGATGGCAAATGCTTATTACAAGCTGATCTCTGATTTTTCAAGAAGAACGAATAAAGATAAGGCAGACCAGGATAAGAAACCTGTAAAAGCCAACTAGGGTGATTTTTCATGAGTAAAGCTTCCTCTTCTGAAATTAAGAGAGGACAATCCATATCCTTTCGTGTACCATCTGACACTCCTGATCATATTCTGAAGCATCTGCAAAAGCTTAAGGAAACCGAAAAGCGGAATTTTTCGAGCAAAATGGCCGAATTTGTGATGCAGGGAGTCAGCAGTTCACAATCAAAAGACCGGGAAACCATTACCATTCCCCTTCCTAAGGGGTTAAGCAAAATACAGCGCGACTGGCTAAAGCATGAGCACTCAGAAGCATTGCTCGGCAGCATCCTATACCAGCTGATTACAGATCCGGTGCGGGCAACATCTCTGCTGGCTTCTTTAAACAGCCGGTCTTCTGATATTGATGAAGCTCTATATCTGCAGGAGGAGCCGAGACATTCGGTGAGTCAGTATGATTCCGCAGCTGCAGCTTTAGAAGAAGACGATCTATCTGAAGCTGATTTGACGGCTATTGAAGATGATTTGCTTGACTTTGATTGGGAAAAAGCCAAACAGGAACAGCAAGAGAACGCAGAAGGTGAAACTGAAGAGGAAAGCGAAGAAGACCTGGATACTCTTCTTGGCGGCTTTCTTGCACATATGAATAAATGAGTTTGGGGAGAGTTTCAGTGATGAAACTCTCCTTTTTTGTATTGGGAAGAGGGTTTTCTGGGTAATTTACAACTATAGCCTATCCTGGCACGAAAAGGAGGAATTTCAATTGAATTATGATTGCCTGATTGTTGGAGGAGGTATTGCGGGACTGCAGGCTGCCATTCAGCTGGGCAGATATAAACATAAGGTGCTGGTGCTTGATTCCAATGATGGGCGTTCCACGATATGTAAAAGCTATCATAATATCTTAGGTTATCCTGATGGTGTGAGCGGCCCTGAGCTCAGAGAGATTGGGAAAAAGCACGCGGAAAGCCTTGGAGTGGAGTTTGTTAATGAAAAAGTGGAGCAGGCAGGAAAGGGAGATGGAGGTTTTGTGGTTTCATCCCAAAGGGGCAATAAATATTCGGGCAAACGGATTTTGCTTGCAACGGGAATTATGGACCGGATGCCGTCCTTCCCTGAATTAATGCCTTGTCTCGGCATTTCTGTCTATGTCTGCCCTGACTGCGACGGATATGAGGTAAAGGATAAACGCACCATTGTGCTGGGCTCTGGAAATGCCGGCGCCAATATGGCATTAACATTGTCTTATTGGACAAATGATCTAGTTTTTATCAACCATGAGAAAAAGCCGGCAGATCAGAAATTACTGGAGAAAATGAAAGAAAAAAAGATTGAATACCTTGAAGAATCTATAGGTGAGATACTCGCAGAAGACGAAAAATTCAACGGTGTACAGCTAGAAAACGGAAAAAAAATCACAGGCGAAAAAGGATTTATCGCTTTTGGAGGAAACGAAGTAAAATCTGACCTGGCAAAGCAGCTCGGTGCAGAGCGCCTTGAAAACAAGCACATCCTGACAGATCCCCGCTCAAAAATGACAAGTGCCAAAAATGTTTGGGCAGCAGGCGATGTGGCAGCCCATTCTGAACAAGTAACCATTGCAATGGGGGAGGGTTCACAGGCTGCCATTTGGATCCATAAATCGCTTTTACAGGATAAAAATAAACCTAATTAGGTTTGAACATAAAATTAAAAGGGTATATATTGGTTTATTTCTGTACACTTTTCTCATATAATAGCCTATAAGCTATTAAAAGAGAAAGGTGTATGCATTGAAGAAAGAAAGCTTGGATCTAGTCGTTCGGGAGTTACTGGAGAAATCGGGGTGTCTGGCAGAGATTAAATTAGAGAATCATTTTCCGGGAAATCGTATAGCTGGTGGAAAGTACAGCATGGGAACACATACCGTAACCCTATATATAGAAGAGATTAAGAACCAATGCCAGCAGCTGTTTTCTTCTGCTGATCGTTTCTTGGACTATTTCACAGTTGTACTTGCTCATGAGCTTGGCCATGCTGAAGATGCAGAGCTGGAGGAATTGGCCAATCATCTTGATTCCTGCATAACAGAGCAGGAACGCTGCCTTACAGCATTGAAAATTGAGGAAAATGCATGGGCATTTGCTGAAAAACTGCTGCCGGATATGGATAAGGCCTTCATGCAGAAAATTATCTATCATTCGTTAAAACCATACCGGGAGCAGCTTCAAGTGGAGCCAGCCTGATAATATAGGAGAAAGCCGCAGACCAAAATGCTGCGGCTTCTATATTTTCACCAGATTTTATATCCTTGAATTTAGATAAAAGTCCAGCCTCACAAGGAAAGCTTCGACAGCAGCATCATCGCACGTCTATAAGCGTTAGCTTGCCTACCCCCTCGAGGTGTCGGGGATGGGCAAGGCGCTTCCGCTTTTCTTATTTGTCATGAAAAAGGGTATTGAAAAATCCAATTGTAAGCGTTACACTTACTGTAGTAGTATGCAAATGCTAAAAAGCAGGCAGCTTTTTTTTATACCGCTTAATGCAAACGTTTGCGCACCGCGATGATAGAAAAAGAAATTTTATATAAATTGAGGGTGTTAATATGAAGAAGGCTTGGTGGAAAGAAGCAGTAGGATATCAAATTTATCCCCGCAGTTTCCAGGACACAAACGGAGATGGAATTGGCGATCTTCAGGGAATCATTCAGCGGCTTGACTATATTAAAGGATTAGGGATAGATGTTATCTGGATTTGCCCAATGTACAAATCCCCTAATGATGATAATGGCTACGATATTTCAGATTATCAGGATATCATGGAGGATTTCGGTTCGATGGAGGATTTCAGCCAGCTAATGGATGAAGTACATAAGCGCGATATGAAGCTGATTCTTGATCTAGTGCTGAACCATACAAGTGACGAACATCAATGGTTTATCGAATCCCGTTCATCCAAGGAGAACCCGAAGCGGGACTGGTATATTTGGAGAGACGGAAAGAATGGCAAGGAACCGAATAACTGGGAAAGTATTTTCGGCGGATCAGCATGGGAATACGATGAGAAAACGGAACAGTATTACCTGCATGTTTTTTCAACCAAGCAGCCTGATTTAAACTGGGAGAATAAAGATGTCCGTGAGGCTTTATATGATACGGTGAACTGGTGGCTGGATAAGGGAATCGACGGTTTCCGGATTGATGCCATCAGCCATATCAAAAAGCGTGCTGGCCTGCCTGATATGCCGAACCCGAAGAAGCAAAAGTATGTTTCTTCCTTCGATATGCATATGAATCAGGAAGGCATTCATGAATTCTTAAAGGAATTTAAAGACCGCACATATGCGAACTATGATGTAATGACAGTGGGCGAAGCAAACGGAGTTACCGTGGATGAAGCCGATCTTTGGGTTGGTGAAGAACAGGGTAAAATGGATATGATTTTTCAATTTGAACACCTTGGCCTTTGGGATGCAGAAACCAATCCCGAGGTTGATATTGTCGAGTTGAAAAAAGTTCTTACCCGCTGGCAGAAAGGCCTGGAAGCTGATGGCTGGAACGCTTTATTTATCGAAAATCATGATAAGCCTCGTGTCGTTTCAACATGGGGAAATGATGAGGAATACTGGCACCAGAGCGCGACATCCATGGGTGCCATGTACTTCCTGATGCAGGGAACGCCATTCATTTATCAGGGACAGGAAATCGGCATGACCAATGTCCAATTCCCATCCATTGACGATTATGATGACGTAGCCGTGAAAAACCTGTACCGCCTTAAAAAAGAGGAAGGCATGTCCCATCAGGAAATCATGGATATCATCTGGGCCTCTTCCCGCGATAACAGCCGTACGCCTATGCAGTGGTCTTCCAGGGACAACGCTGGATTCACAACAGGACAGCCATGGATGAAGGTCAACCCGAACTATAAGGAAATCAATGTGGAAGTCCAATCGCAGGACCAGGAATCCATCCTTTCGTTCTATAAAAAAATGATTCGATTGAAAAAAGAAAATGAAGTCTTCACCTATGGCCAATACGATCTGCTTCTTGAAGAAGATAAGCAAATCTATGCCTATACCCGTACCTCAGTTGATGACAAGGTAGTCGTCATTACGAATCTTTCAACAGAGGAAGCATCTTTTGAAGCTGAATTTAAGCTTTCTAATAATCAGCTTTTATTGAATAACTACCCGGTTGAAACGCATGAAGATACGGATTCAATTACGCTTAAGCCTTATGAAGCCCGTGTTTATCGATTGAAATAAGTTTTGTTAGCAGGATTCCTATTAGGAGTCCTGCTTTTTATTAAGTCTGATTCTTTTTGAAATCACCCCAAAGTGCTAAAATGAGAAAAGTAACCAATGGAGGCGGCAGGCAATGGCGAAGGGTAAAACAAATGCGATGCGTATGCTGGATGCTCAGAAAATGGATTACGGACTGATTACATATGACAATCAGGACGGTAAAATCGATGGGGTTTCAGTTGCAGCGAAGATTGGCAAAGATCCTGAAGCTGTCTATAAAACCTTAGTTGCTCAAGGCCACAGCAAGCAGATCTATGTTTTTATCATTCCGGTGGCAGAAGAGCTTGATTTGAAAAAAGCCGCTAAAGCAGCCGGCGAAAAGAAAGTGGAAATGATTCCGGTCAAAGATATCCAGAAGCTGACCGGCTACATACGCGGCGGCTGCTCCCCGGTCGGAATGAAAAAGCAGTATCCCTCTTTCATTGATGCAAAGGCATCGGAACTGGATCTGATGATTGTCAGCGGAGGTAAAATCGGCATGCAGATGGAGCTCAAAGCGGAAGACTTGCAGAAGGCAATCGGAGCTAAACTGGCAGATTTAATTAAATAATTAAAGAAAGAGTGCTGAATCACCATGATTCGGCACTCTTTTTTTACGAAAAAAGTATAAAATTTTGAACGTCAATAATTGTCTAGCTCCAGCGCCTACCTCTTCGAGGTCACAAGCCAATCCTCCCAAAAAGGCAAAGAACGCCTTTCCGG
This sequence comes from Cytobacillus sp. NJ13, assembly GCA_030348385.1. Classification (NCBI taxonomy): domain Bacteria; kingdom Bacillati; phylum Bacillota; class Bacilli; order Caryophanales; family Bacillaceae; genus Cytobacillus; species Cytobacillus sp. NJ13. The sequence goes on from JAUCFP010000006.1 coordinate 3,663,679, forward strand.
GAGGCTCGTCTTGTGCTTGCCGGGGGTGGGCAAGGCGCTTCCGCTTTTCTAAATAGGCTTTCACCCATCCTGCTCCCTTTGCATATTGTAAGGTGAAAATGCATTTCGAAAGGAAGTGTAAGAGTGGCTGGGAAAATATTAAAATACTTCGCCGGCGGGAATACAGCCCGGGGGTTCCACAATTTATTCGAATCGAACCTGCAGGGGCTTGATCGCTTATTCATTTTAAAAGGCGGCCCAGGAACAGGCAAATCATCCCTGATGAAAGCAATCGGAGCGGAACTATCCGAAAAAGGCTATGACCTTGAATACATTTATTGCTCTTCTGACAGTCAATCAATCGATGGTGTGATCATTCCTTCTTTAAAAGCAGGCATTGTCGACGGAACAGCGCCGCATGTGATTGAACCGAAAGCACCCGGAGCTGTCGAAGAATATATTAATCTCGGAGAAGCTTGGGATTCAAGGGCGTTAGCTGCGAAAAGAGAAGAAATCACTTTACTGTCTGGTCAGATCAGCAATTCCTTTGCTGCGGCTTACGACACATTTGCCGAAGCATTGAGAATCCATGATGAATGGGAAAAAATCTATATAGAAAATATGAATTTCCAGAAGGCGGATGAATTGACGAAGAAGCTGATCTCCGCCTTCTATGGAAATACAAAATTGAATAAGACTCCATCTGTGAAACACCGTTATTTAGGGGCAGCCACTCCGATCGGAGCGGTGGATTTTGTGCCGAATCTTACGGAGGATATTCAAAAAAGGTACTTCATTAAAGGGCGTCCGGGTTCCGGGAAGTCAACGATGCTGAAAAAGCTGGCAGCAGAAGCTGAAAACCGCGGATTTGATATTGAAATCTATCATTGCGGGTTTGATCCTCACAGCCTGGACATGATCATTGTACGCGAACTGGGCCTCGCTATCTTCGACAGCACGGCACCGCATGAGTATTTTCCGAATCGTGATGGGGATGAAATCGTCGACATGTATGAAATTACGATCAATTCGGGCACAGATGAAATCTTTGCTGAACAGCTAAAGGATATCAGCACCCGTTATAAAAATAAAATGACTGAAGCCATATCCTATCTGGCACGTGCAAAAACCCAGCGGGACACGCTGGAAAACATCTATGTAAGCGCCATGGACTTTACAGTGGTTGACCGGATTAAAGACAAGGTCCGCACTGAGCTGCTGCTGATTTCAGAGAAAGTCTCAATACGGGAATAGAGAGGAGAACACAAACAATGGATTATACAAATTATCCGTTTTATCCATTTATGAATGACCAGAATGAACATGGACGCATTTTTCCTGGCGGAGGATTCAACATGCCGGGATTTCCGCCAGGAGGAGGATTCGGACCACCGGGACCGCCACCTGGAGGACCGGGCGGCGGATTTGGGCCTCCAGGTGGTGGAGGAGGTCCCGGAGGACAGGATGGACCGCCATCAGGGCCTCCTCCGAGCTTTACACCACAGATGCAGCAGGCAACCACATTTGCTGTTGACCCCGGCGCCATAAGAGGCTGCTTATTTCGCTATACGTATGTATGGCTGCAAAACGGAAGGAGCTTCTGGTTCTACCCGACCTTTGTCGGCAGGACGTCTGTAGCCGGCTGGCGCTGGAGAAACTGGCGCTGGACGTATTATGGAACAGACTTAAGAAGAATTCGTTCTTTCCAATGTTTTTAAAATAAAGAGCTAATAAAAAGAGGTATCCTGCTTCAGGATACCTCTTTTATCTGTAGAATCAGCGCTTGTTACACTGATTTAGCAGCCGCTGCAGCTTGCAAATTTTTAAATATCGGTCAGTAAAGCAAGTTTATCGGTCACTTCCAGTCATATCAGCTTTTCAGCATTAACCAGATGGAAACCAATTAGAAAAGAATATGGGCAGCCAGCACAATCACCGGCAAAGTAATAAGCGTTCTTTGGATAAAGATAATAATCAGATCCCATAATGTTACGGGGATTTTAGAGCCAAGCAGAAGCCCGCCCACCTCAGACATATAAATCAGCTGGGTAACAGATACTGCAGCCACAACAAATCGTGTCATTTCGCTTTCGATGCTTGCCCCGATAACAGATGGCAGGAACATATCGGCGAACCCGACAACAAGCGTCTCTGAAGCTGCTTTTGCTTCAGGCACCTGCATCAATTCAAGCAATGGAATGAACGGCATTCCTAAATAAGTGAAAACAGGAGTATACTCGGCAATAATTAGAGCCAAAGTTCCCAATGCCATGACAATCGGGGCTACACCCATCCACATATCCAGAATGTTTTTGGCGCCATCCTGGAAGAAGGCTTTCAGGCTTTGATTGGTGTGCGCTTTTTCCAGAGCCTGCTTAAGTCCCCAGCTGAAAGGAGTGTGTCCTTCAGGAATGCTTTCATCCAGCTCGTTTTCCTGGCCGTTATAGTACGTATCAGGCTTTCTGGACAGGGGCCAGATTCTGGGGCTGATAATGGCGCAAATGAATCCCGCTGCTGTGATGGTAAGGTAAAAAGGCACAAACATATGGCCAAGATTCACCTGTGAAATAACAACAAGGCTGAAGGTTATGGATACAACTGAAAACGTTGTGCCAATAATGGCGGCTTCCCTTTTCGTATAATAGCCTTCTTCATACTGTTTGCTGGTCAGAAGAACACCAATGGTTCCGTCACCCAGCCAGGAAGCTACACAGTCAATCGATGACCGCCCGGGAAGCTTGAATACCGGGCGCATGATTTTCGTTAAAAGCGCACCAAAGAATTCAAGCAATCCGAAGTTCAATAGCAAAGGCAGGAACAGCCCGGCAAATAAAAAGACTGAAAACAGAATTGGCAGAAGGTCATTTAAGAGCAATCCTCCTGTGTTTTCAGACCAGATCTGTTCAGGACCGATTTGAAAAAGGGTAATAACAGCAAAAACAGCGCCTATAAATCTCGCTGCAGCCCAGATATAGGGAACGTCAAATAAGTTCTTGAAAAAAGGGCTTTTTTCGATAAAAGCAGGCTTAGCGAATTTTGCCAGCAATGTACCCAATAGTGTAATGACAATAATAAAGGTCATGATTTCAGGAAGATAGTCTGCGAGCAGGTTTTGGATCCAGCCTGAAAAAATGGCTATGGGAATGGTAATATCCCCTTGATATTTGATCGGAACCATGAATAAGCTGATTCCAATTAATGACGGTATGAGAAATTTTATTAGATCTGTAGAAGAATGCTTCTTTCTTGATGCATCAATCAATATCATTCACCTTTTCCTTATATTTATAAACCACATGTTATTTTAATTCATAATCCCTGAAAAAGCCAACTCTTTCTCTTAAATTCCACTGTTTCCCTTCTTTTTAAACTTCTAAAACAAACTTATTTTTATGCTCCCATATTATGTTAAAATATGAAATAATCAAAAAAATCAAAAAGCAGGTGTGCGGATGTTCAGGTTTCGGTTATATTGGACCTTCACAAAGAAGGCCTTTCTTCGATCAGCCGTTTATCGATTTGATGTATGGTCGCGGCTTGGCTCAAATTTTATATTTCTGCTGATGTGGGGTTCGATTTGGACTGCTTTATATGCCGGGAGGGAAGAAGCTGGCGGCGTCAGTTTTGAGTCCATGCTGACGTATATTGTGGTCAGCCAATTTTTATCTGGAGTAAATGGGGCGGGCACCCCGCTGTGGGAAATCCAGGAGAAGGTCCGGACAGGAGATATTTCCCTGGAATTAATGAGGCCGTTTGATGTGCCGCTCCGCTATCTTTTTGCCGATTTTGGAAGTGTGGCCTTTTACATACTGACAGCGCTGCTCCCTTTATATACAGTCATGTTCATTTTTATGGATTTGACATTGCCTTCAGCCTGGGAGACTTGGGCTTTGTTCATCGTATCCGCTTTTATTGGATTCCTGATTCGCTATTGCATTGAAATGTCTTTTGGGCTGCTTTCCTTTTTTCTAGTTGAAACGGGCGGCATTGTAGATGTCTTTTACTTTGCCATGTCCCTTCTTTCAGGATCAGTCATTCCGCTGTGGTTTTTTCCGGGCTGGCTGGAAAAGATGGCGCTTTACTTGCCATTTCAGGGAATCTATTACATACCTAACGCGATTTTTATAGGCAAAATCTCTGGAAATCAGATCCTGCTTTCCCTGGGTGTTCAATTATTTTGGGCGGCAGCCAGTTATCTGCTATTAAGGTTTGTCTGGAATCGCGCATCCCAAAAAGTAGTGGTGCAGGGGGGATAGAGTATGGGTGTTCTAAAATATTTCGATTTGTACTTTAAGCTCATCTCCGCAGGAGTAAGGGCTCAGCTGCAGTACCGGTTTGCCTTTGTCATGAGGATTGTCGGGCTCATTACATCCTATACAGGCACTGCTGTCACGATGTGGATCATGCTTTATCAGTTTCAGGAACTGGGCTCATGGACCTTTTATGAAATGCTGTTTCTATTTGCTGTCGCTGTTCTATCCTGGGGATTCTGCATCATTCTCTTTTTTCATTTCAGGGGGTTGGACACCTACATTTTAAACGGCACATTTGACCGCTTTCTTGTCAGGCCGATCAATCCATTTTTTCATTTCATGGCGATGAAGTTTGATGTGGCCTCATTTGGGCAGTTCATCTTCAGTGTCGGCATTTTTATTTGGGTCAGCTTTGAGCTGCACCTGGATTGGACAATCGGGAAAAGTTTGTTTCTGCTGTTATCTGTGGTTGGGGGCATCCTCATCCAGGGAGGTCTGCTTGTCATGATTTCTGCCCTCGCATTCTGGACGACGAAATCGGAGCAATTTTACTGGGTGGCCATGTTTCCTGCCCGAAATCTGACCAATTATCCTTTGGTCATTTATCCGAAAGCAGTGCAATGGTTTACAGCCTTTGTCGTTCCATTCGGCTTTGTGAACTATTTTCCCGCTGCCGTGCTTCTGGAAAAGGAAACGCCATTTTTCCCGGAGAATATCGGGTATTTTTCGCCGCTTGTCGGCATCGTCTTTTTTGCCATAGCCTATTATATTTGGATGCTGGGTTTAAAGAGATATAAGAGTACAGGTTCATGACATCGTTTAGGAGGGCTGGAATTGCCGATTATAGAGGTTGAACATCTAATGAAGGACTTTATGATTGCCAAGAGGGAGACAGGCTTCCTTGGCGCTGTAAAGAGCCTTGTAAAAAGAGAGCATATTAAGAAGGAAGCAGTGAAAGATATCAGCTTTTCGATCGGAGAAGGGGAAATGGTCGGCTATATCGGACCGAATGGCGCCGGAAAGTCCACCACCATCAAAATGCTGACGGGCATTCTTGTCCCCAGCTCAGGATGTGTGAAGGTAAACGGAATCATTCCCTATGAAAACAGGCAGGAAAATGCCAGGAATATCGGAGTGGTTTTCGGCCAGAGAACACAGCTTTGGTGGGATCTGCCTACCATTGAATCGTTTGAGCTGCTGAAGGAAATCTACCAGGTTTCGGATAAACGGTATAAAGAAAACATGGGCACCTTTACAGAGATTTTGGGACTCGATGAATTCCTGAACACGCCGGTCCGGCAGCTGTCGCTTGGGCAAAGGATGAGGGCTGATATTGCCGCATCCCTGCTGCATGACCCGCCAATCCTATTTCTTGATGAACCGACGATTGGCCTGGATGTCGTCGCCAAAGAGAAGATGAGGACCTTTATTAAAGAAATTAATAATGAGCGCAAAATTACCGTCATATTAACCACACATGATATGGAGGATATCGAAAAACTCTGTGAGCGGATGATTCTCATTGACCATGGGCAAAAGGTTTACGACGGGGAAATCGCAGTGGTAAAAGAGCGTTTTGGCAAAACGAGAACACTCATCGTTGACCTGGAGGAATCATCACACAGCCTCCAGCTTAAGGGTGGAGAGGTGTTTAAAGAAGAAGCAAGCCGCTGCTGGATCCGATTTAACCGGGATGAAGTGTCAGCCTCGGAATTAATTGCCCAAATTACTGAAACGCATAATATCAAAGATCTGACAGTGGAAGAGCCTGCAATCGAATCGATCATCAGCCGCATTTATCAGGAGGGCTATCAGGAGCTGCCTGAAACGGTCAAAGTATAAGTTGCAGCTCCAGAAAAAAATAGGCTCGGCTGATATGTCAATATTTTCTGAAAAATTGATATAATATATAGAGGTGATCAAATTGATTCTATATTTGCTGGGCTTTTGTGCAGTATTGCTGGGAGCAGGAATGTTTGTGGACTGGTGGCATAAAAGGCATGGAATTGACGATTTTGACCCTGAGGAAAATGAAAAGCATGTATCTGAGTCAGAGAGAGCCTACATCGAGTCTTATATGCATAACATGAAAAATGATCATCATAATGGGATGTCATAAGAAAAGCGGAAGCTCCTTGCCCACCCCTCACATCTCGAGGGGGGCAGGCGCTCCTCCTAGAAGCTAACGTTTTTAGTCGTGCGATGTAAATGCGGTCGATGCGTTCCTTGTGGAGCTATACAGCTATCTAAATTCAGAATATATATTATCTCATAAGAAAAGGAGCATGGCGGGTGCCATGCTCTTTACCTTTAGAATATTAAAAAACCTATTGAAATAATCACGCCGCTGACCAGCAGAGTCAGAACGCAGAATCCCATGATGTCTTTTGCCTTTAATCCTGCAATGGCGAGTGCCGGCAGCGCCCAGAAAGGCTGGATTAAGTTGGTCCAGGCATCACCCCATGCAACCGCCATCGCTGTTTTAGGAATGGAAGCTCCCATTGACTGAGCCGCTTCAAGCATAATCGGAGCCTGGACAGCCCACTGGCCACCTCCGGAAGGAACAAAAAAGTTCACAAGCCCCGCGCTTAAAAACGTGAAGAAATGGAATGTGTAATCATTCGAAATGCTTACAAACGCTTCGGACATAACCGCCGCCAGCCCTGAGGCGGTCATCATGCCCATGATGCCGGCATAAAACGGAAACTGAATAATGATGCCGCTTGCCCCTTTTACCGCATTCAGGACGGCCTCAAGGAACTGTTTAGGCGTTCCATGGAAAAGGATGCCCAGGAACAGGAATAAGAAATTCACGATATCAAGGTTCAGGTTAAACCCCTTTGTAGCGAAATAATAAAATAAGAATACAAGCCCAAGGATCCCGGCCAGAAATGAGATGATGCGGCTGTTTTCCAGGCGTTCGGCAGGTGTCATCGCCCCTTTTTCAAGTGAAGCTGCCTGGATGTCTTCTTGAAGAAGAGCAGGATCGACCACAATGGTCTCCTCTTTCGACGGCATCATAAAGCGGTTTACAAAAGGCAAAACCAATAATAGTGCGACGACAATAAAAATATTGAAGCCGGCAAAAATGGTCTGGTCAGTAGAGATGACGCCAATCATATCTTCTGAAAAGTGTCCAGGTGTAGCAATGGTCAATGGAATCGAACCGGAAATTCCCCCGTGCCAGACAACGAAACCTGAGTAAGCGCTTGCAATCAACAGGCGATAATCCACATTTTTTACTTTTTTGGCAAGCTCTTTAGCAAATAAGGCGCCGATCACGAGACCGAATCCCCAGTTAATTAAGCTTGCAATCATTGATACGAATGACACAATAAGGATGGCCTGTCCGGGTGACTTGGCTAATGATGCCATTGCACCTAACCCTTTTTTAAAGATCGTGCTGCTGGCCAATACATGACCTGTGACTAAAACCAGCACCATCTGCATGGAAAAAGTCAAGAGGCCCCAAAACCCATTTCCCCAATGCTGAACCATTTGGTAAGGTCCATTATCTGTGAAAATCAAACCTAATCCAAACACAACGAAGGTTAGGATAATGACAAATAAAAATGGATCAGGCAAATACCGCTGCATGATGCGGTTAAAGAAAGATACCAGTACTTTCATGATGCAACCCCCAATTTTAATTATTAACCTACTTAATATTTTCTGTAAAATTCTATCTATTCCTTCTTTTCTGACAAAATTCTTGTCTAAAATGCTTCTGCCACTTAAATTAGGAGAGAAAACATCGAAAGGAGACTGGAGATATGGACGTTAAAATAGTGAAAGCTGAATGGAAAGACCGGGATATTGTAAGAAACATGTATGCTTTCTATCTGCACGATTTAACAAAATACACTGATGCATTGGAAGCAAATGAAGAAGGCACATTCGAATTTGACGCCTTTTCATTAATCTGGGACAAAGAAGGCATAGAACCTTACCTCATTAAAGCTGATGGCAAACTGGCAGGATTCCTGCTGCTTCTGCGTGCTCCCTTTTTAAAAAAAGCAGATTACTGCATCAATGACTTTTTCCTGTATAACTCATTCAGGGGGAAAAAAGTGGGGCAAGCTGCTATTGATCTATTATTTAGCGAATATAAGGGCACCTACTATATAGAGCAGTTAAAACGAAATGAGCCTGCTGTCCGCTTTTGGAAAAAGGTGTATCGCTATTATCAGTTTGATGTTGACGAGACCTCGAGAATGGAAGATGGAGAAGAATGTGTGGGGCAGCTGGTGAAAGTGGAATGATAAATTAACTGGACCCGGTGCTTCTCTGAGAGTTTGAACCGGGTGCTTCTTCGGATAGGTTAAGTGGAGATCTAGAAGGGCGAGTCCGAACCCGGCACTCATTCGGACAGAAAAAGGAGAAATCGAAGAGTCAGAGTCCGAACCCGGCACTCATTCGGACAGAAAAGGAAAAAATCGAAGAGTCAGAGTCCGAACCCGGTGCTCATTCGAACAGAAAAAGGAGAAATCGAAGAGCCAGAGTCCGAACCCGGCACTCATTCGGACATAAAAAGGAGAAATTGAAGAGTCAGAGTCCGAACCCGGCACTCATTCGGACAGAAAAACATAACCCCAAATTGATGCAAAAAGGAGAGTTGGTATGGATATTCGTTTATTAATAGAGCTTTTTGAAAAAAACAAAGATGCAGAAAAAGCAACCCCCATGCAAAACTATTTGAAAAACCACTTTCCTTTCCTGGGAATTAAGGCACCTGAAAGAATAGCCCTTTTAAAAGAATTCTTCAAAAAGACAGGCCTGCTGAAGCAGGAATTTAATCCGGATTTTGTGGAAGCCTTATGGGACATGGAGGAGCGTGAATACCAGGCTGCCGCCCTCGATTACATTGCAAAATTCACCAGGAAACTGGACAAAAGCCATCTGGCATTAGTCGAAAAGCTGATCACAACAAAGTCCTGGTGGGATACCGTTGACATGTTGGCCACCCATGCAGTGGGCTCCATTGCGGCCAAAAATCCGGAAGTGATCCCTGAAAAAATAGAGGGATGGGCAACCAGTGAAAACATGTGGCTGCGCAGGACCTCCATCCTCTTTCAGCTAAAATACAAAACCCGCACAGATGAAGACCTGCTATACTGCTACATCCTGCTAAACAATGACAGCAAAGAATTCTTCATTCAAAAAGCCATTGGCTGGGCGCTCAGGGAATACTCAAAAACAAATCCTGAGTAAGTTAAAAGATTTATTGAATCAAACACACTTGCCAGGCTAAGCATTAGGGAAGGGAGTAAGTATATTGGTTAGATTCTTATGAGGAAGAGCAATTATTTAAAATAACCCAAAGAACATGATAGAATGGCAAATAAGTTTTTCAGTAAAAATACTACAGCCAGAAGGTGAAATTTAAATGATCAAATGCATTGCCAGTGATATGGACGGAACGCTATTAACCGCCACACAGAAAATCACGCCTGAAAATATCGAAGCCATTAAAACAGCACAGGAAAAAGGAGTCGAAGTAGTCATCGCAACCGGGCGCTCCTACTTCGAAGCAAGCTTCGTCCTCGATGAAGCCGGCATCTCCTGCCCGATTATTTGCGCAAATGGAGCAGAAGTAAGGGCTGCAGATGGAAAAGTCGTATCCTCCAACCCGCTCGAAAAGGACCTGGCTAAAAAAGCCGCCTATATCCTTGTGCAGAACAACGTTTATTTCGAGGTATACACAAACCAGGGTACATATACCATTGATGAAGACCGCGGCGTTTCCATCATTGTCGACATCTTTTTAAGCGGAAATCCTGAAGCGGATATTGATGAAGTGACAAAAGCTGCAGAAGAACGCTTTACAAAAGGGCTGGTGCGAAAAGTGAACAGCTATGACGAGCTTTTCAATAGTGACGAGCACCAAATATACAAGCTGCTGGCCTTCTCCTTCGAACCCGATTTTCTCGTATCCGCTAAAGAAGACTTGCTTAAGCTTGAAGGCATGGCCGTAAGTTCATCAGGGGATGAGAACCTGGAGCTGACAAGTGTGAACGCCCAAAAGGGGATTGCCCTTGAAGCTTTTGTAAAAGAAAAAGGCATTTCACTTCTGGAAACAATGGCAATTGGCGATAATTATAATGATTTGTCTATGTTCAAACGCGCAGGAAGATCCGTTGCCATGGGCAATGCCGATGACATCATTAAAGCACAATGTGATGCGGTGACCTCTGCAAATGAAGACAGCGGTGTAGCCAAGGCAATCCGGGAAGTCCTGAAGTAAAATTTCAAGGGGGATGAAAGCTGGATGAATAAGGTGTTAGGTGCAGGGTTGCTGGTTTTTGGTCTGCTGGCTGGATGCTCAAGTACCGGCGGGAATAATAGCGGGAAACAAGCAGAGGATCAGGAGGCCAGCCTTCCTGCCGGTCAAGAGCCGGAAATACTGGCAGATGAGCTTGATATTCCCTGGTCCATTGCCAAAACAGGCGAAACCTTTTACATGACGGAAAGACAGGGTAGCATTGTAAAAGTAGAGGATGGCAAGAAAGAACGTCAAAAGGTTGAACTTACGAAAAAGCTTTCTACTGCTTCCGAAGCTGGCTTGCTTGGATTTGTGCTGGCACCTGATTTTTCACAATCAAACGAAGCATATGCCTATTACACCTATGAAAACACCACCGGCCAGTTTAACCGCATTGTGATCCTCAAGCTTCTAAATGGAACTTGGAAAGAGGAGAATATATTACTCGATAAAATCCCAAGCGGGCAGTTTCACCACGGAGGCCGTCTTGAAATTGGCCCTGACGGGAAGCTTTATGCTACGGCCGGCGATGCTGCGGCCGACCCGGAAATTGCCCAGGATGTGAATTCACTGGGAGGCAAAATACTAAGAATGAATCTGGATGGCAGCGTACCGGAGGACAATCCTTTCAGCGGATCCTATGTTTATAGCTACGGACACCGCAATCCGCAGGGGCTGGCATGGGCTGAGGATGGGACTTTATATGAAAGTGAGCACGGCCCATCGGCCAATGATGAAATCAATAAAATCCTTCCCGGAAAAAATTACGGGTGGCCCGTTATAAGAGGGACCGAAAAGAAGGAAGGCATGGAATCACCGCTGTTTACCTCCGGTGATGACGAAACCTGGGCTCCTTCCGGGATGGCCTACCATGGCGGGAAGCTTTACACCGCAGCCTTAAGGGGCAGTGCGGTTCTTGAGTTTGACCTGGAAACAAAGAATGTCAGGAAAATTGTTTCTGACTTAGGCAGAATCCGGGACATTTTTATTGAAGGCGATGTGCTATATTTTATCAGCAACAATACGGACGGACGCGGCAATCCGCTTGATAAGGATGACAAACTCTATCAAATTCCGCTTTCGGATATATAAAAAAGCCTGGCAGCTGTGCCAGGCTTTAGTCTTTAGCTGAAAGTCCATGCATGATGAATTGAATGGTCAGATCGATTTCCTTTTCATCATCCCAGTCGGCTTCAGGCAATATTAAATATCTCGCGATTAAAAAGCCAAATATCGATGTAAAGGTCATTCTGACTACACTATAGGCTGGGATACCAATAATCTGGCCTTTTTTCTGATAAAATTCAGCCAAATTAACAAAGCGTTCGAATACTTTAATCGCAATATGCTCTTTAAACTGTTCCTTGAGTTCAGGGTGAAACGGAATTTCCTGAATCAGGATCCTAATAAGAGGCATATTGTTTTTCAGAAACGCTATACGGTTTTCCATCATGGCTCTTAAAAAATCTTCAAAGCGTTCGTATTTATGATCAATTACTTTGTACAGATCCTTGATGACAAAGGGAGCAATCAGCTTTGCCATCATTGGGGAAACAATCCCCATCAGCAAATCCTTTTTCGTTTTATAATGCCTAAAGATGGTTCCTTCTGCTACTCCTGCCTTCTTGGCAATTTCGCTTGTCGAGGTGGCTGCATAGCCTTTCTCGGAAAACGATTCAATCGCAGCCATGATAATTTTCTTCTGTTTCTCCGTAAGACCTTCTTCTTCCTGAAATAACTCTTCTAAAATGGAATCCTGCTCTGGCATGGTAAACTCCTTTATACGTACAAAATCTATGCCTTTATTATAAAGGAATGAAAATGCAAAAAGAAATTTTAAATTTTCCGGTACCGTCTTAGAGCAGCGATATTCAGAATCATAAAGAGCAGGGAGAAAGCGAGCAGCATAAGCAGATCTTTATAAATCATTTCCCATCCAAAGCCTCTCACCATTACATTTCTTAATGCTTCAGCCGCGTAATACAAAGGCGTAAAAGGGCCGATCCAGCTTAGCCACTCTGATATGGTCTCCAGATTGAATAACCCCGAGAAAAAGATCTGGGGAACCACAATAAGCGGTATAAATTGAATCATCTGCAGCTCATTATTGGCAAACGAAGACAGCAGGATTCCCAGAGTCAATGCTGTCAGCGAAAGAAGCAGTGTGATGAGAAGAACAAAGCCGAAAGATCCTTCCATCAGCATGCCAAGCACATAGATTGCATACCAGGCGATGATGGCAGCCTGGATCATGGTGAAAATCCCAAATCCCATGATATATCCCGCAACGATTTCCCATCTCCGAAGCGGACTGGTCAAGAGCCGCTCAAGTGTACCGGTTGTTCTTTCTCTCAAAAAGGAAACACCGGCAATCAGGAATACAAAGAAAAAGACAAAGAATCCCAGCAGCACCGGGCCGAAATAATCAAACTGCCCCATGTCGTCCGATCCGAATAAATAATCGATCTGTATCTCCTGATTCCCGCCATTTTGCTGTATAGGCTTCAGTGCATCCTGAACCCATTTCATCACAGCTCCGTTTACACTTGGATCGCTTCCTTCCAAAACCACTGTTGGCGGCATCTGATTAAACACCAGATACGCATCCAGCTTCTTGTCTGATAAGTCAATTTCCGCCAGCTTCTCCGTTTCATAGTGTTTGAGTTTGGCATCTTCCAGGTTAAGCTGAGTTTCCAATTTTTCAGGGATATCAACAAGGCCAATTTCAGGCGTATATTCATCTCCGTTAAACACAAGGTGAAGCATAGTCAGGACCAGGATAGGGGCGAAGATCAATAGAGCCATCGTCCGTTTATCTCTTACAATCTGGCGGAGTATCCGTATAACAAGGGCCATAATCCTCATATTAAGCACCTCCATATGCCAGGAAGGCATCTTCAATATTGGCAGAGCTGGTTTGCGACATTAATTCTTTCGGTGTTCCAGCTGCAATGAGCTGTCCGTCTCTAATCATGCCCAGCCTGTCGCACTTTCCCGCTTCATCCATGACATGAGTCGTCACCAGGATGGTCGTGCCATTCTCCTTCAGGCTTTTAAAAGATTCCCAGATGTTTTTTCTGAGGACAGGATCGATTCCTACAGTAGGTTCATCCAGGATGAGAAGACCAGGACTATGCAGAAGAGAAATGGCAAGGGAAAGTCTTCTTTTCATACCCCCAGAATAATCGGAAACCAGCTTGCCGAGATGGTCAGTTAACGAAACAATTTCCATTACCTCATTCATCCGCTGCTTTTTTTCTTTTCCTTTTAATCCATACAGTGCTGCAAAAAAATCAAGATTTTCCTTTGCTGTTAAGTCGGTGTATAGGGCGTCGGATTGTGCCATATAGCCAATTCGTTTGATTATGTCCAGCTGGGGCATTTTTTCGCTGAAAATAAAGTTGCTCCCCTGTGTTGGCACCTCCAGTCCTGCCAGCTGTTTAACAAGCGTGGTCTTGCCGGCTCCAGATGGGCCGAGCAGGCCAAAGATTTCGCCCTCGTAAATCTCAAGGCTAATGTCTTTAAGAACCTGGTGATTTCCGTAGATTTTGGATACAGTTTGAATGGAAACAATCGGATTTTTCATCGGTCCACTCCTTTTTAGTAAAAAGTGAGTAATCACTCACATAAATCATAATCGAAGTACAGCCTGTTTGTAAAGTGAGTAATCACTCATTTTTAAATCTGCAAAACGAATTTTAAGCATGAGCAGGCTTTTGTGAGTTAAGTCACTTCTTCCTAAACTCATGTCAGCTAAAATATTTCTAATAGAATTGTAAAAGCGGGGGATGGGAATGGAATATGAAAAGCAGGATCATAGGCCGTTAATCGATGAATTTTTAGGCAAGATTGAAATTTTTAAAGAACTCCCCAGTGAATCCATACAGCTGATCGATAAACGAATTATTAAGAAAGCTTATTTAAAAGGCGAAAGAATTATGTCTGAATATGAAGTCGCCAAAGGAGTTTACTTTGTTCATTCCGGCATTGTGAAGCTGACGAAACAGGATGAAGATGGCAACGAACTGATTGTATGCATTAAGAAAAAAGGCGAGATTTTTGCAGAAGCCAACCTTTTTAACCAGACGGGCCAAACCTATCCTGCGACGGGTACAATGGTGCAGGATGGTGAAATCTACTTTCTGAACACGGATGATCTGGAACAGGAGCTCTTGTATTCACCGGAAATGGCTGTTCAGATTATCCGCTATATGAGTGAATCGCTGCGTGATATGACCTCCATTCTGAGGGACATCGCCCTGCTTGATGTTTACACGAAAACAGTCCGGACACTGGAAAGGCTCGCGGAAAAATTCGGCGCCAACCACTGCAACCGGATGCATCTTGAGCTTCCTATAACCGTCCAGGAATTCTCCACCCTTGTCGGAACATCCCGGGAAAGTGTCAGCCGGGTTTTTTCCAGACTGAAAAAAGAAGGAATCATCGAAATTACAGGCAGAAAAATCGTCATTGTGGACTGGTGCAAATTTTGCTCCCTTTACCATCAGAGGCTGTAAGGGGCTGTTTTTATTCGAGAACGGTCTAGCTCCACAAGGAACGCTTCGACAGCATCATCATTACAGGACTAAAAGCATTAGCTTTTAGGAGGAGCGCCTACCCCCTCGAGGTATCGGGGGTGGGCAAGGCGCTTATGCTTTTCTTAGTCAGTCCTGTTCTTTTGTTATATAATAGATTCATAGACTCTATTACTCTGAGGTGCAAAGCATGGCTGATTTTCGTTCCAGTGAGATTATCAATAAACCTGTACATGAAGTATTTGATTATATGATTAAGATGGAAAATGTCCCTGAACTCATGCCGTTTGTAGTGAAAGTGGAAAAACAGACCGAGGGCGAAATCGGAAAAGGAACAAAGTTCATCGAAACCCGTATGGTCAGAGGGAAAAAGATCAGTGCAGACATTGAAATCATTGATTTTGAACAAGACAGAACCTATACCACCCGCAGCAATGCCAATGGACTGATAACAGAATATAAATATGATTTTCATGAAATAGAAGAAGGAACGCAGGTGGAGATGGAAGCAAACGTCAAAACCAGCGGCCTTGTCGCCAAATTAACGAAGCGTTTCATCGTGAATATTGTGAAGCGGGAAGACGGAAGCCAGCTTCAGTACTTGAAGGAAATGATGGAGAAATAATAAAGCGCAGGGCGCCTGATGACCCCGAGGGGGAGGCGATCTTCGTAAAAGCTAACGCTTTTAATTGTGCGATGATTAAGCAGTCGAAGCGTTCCTTGTGAAGCTATAGTTAGACAGTAAAGCAGGGGAGCCTCTCAAGTGAGCAGGCCCCCTGTTTTTATTTATTTTTCTTTTCATCCATTACCAGAATGACCGTACCGCCGACATTTCTGCCAGGCAGCTTGACTTTAATCTGCTGAGTTTTGTCCACTGAATATTTCTTTCCGGTGTATTGGTCAATGACCTTGCTGCCGGCTGCAAATGGGACTTTTACGGTTACTTTCTTTTTATCCGTCATAGTGTTTATGCCGACAACAACATTTGTGCCCTTATAGGAGCGGTTAAAGAACAGATATCCATCAGCGTCACTGCCTGCCAGCTTTTCGCGTGTTCCTTTTGAAAATACTTCTGAGTAATCTTTCCGGATGTTAAGCAGCTTCCGGTAGTGCTTGTGCATGTCATTTCCGATTAGGGACCAGTCAAAGTCATAGCGGTTTTCGTTAAATTCTCCTTTATCCATATCTCCTGCATGCTTGCCGGAAAGGCCGATTTCTTCCCCATAATAGATAACTGGCTGTCCCTTTGCCGTTATTTGGAGGGAAGAGGCGATTTTCATTTTGCCCCAATCATTGCCCGCACTTGTGATCAGGAAGCCGTCTTCATCATGGCTGCTTAAAAATTGCCCAAGAGTTGCCGTATTTGTGAGCTTATCATTTCGCTCCTGTAATTTTGCTTCAGCTGCATCAATACTGCCGTTAATGAAACCAGCAGCGGTATGCTTAAAGTCAAAATCGAGAATGGAATCCATTTCCCCGCTGTTCAAGAAGTCCCCATGCTCTTCTGCGTGGCCGCCGTAATATTCCCCGATCATTTTAAAGTCAGGCTTGATTTCAGTCAGTGCATTTTTAAAGGCTTTCCAAGTTGTGTGTTCCACGTGCTTAACGGTATCCACCCTGAAGTAGTCAATCGTATCTCCGCGGTCTGTCCTTGCTTTTTCAAGCCAGTCAGTCTGCCATTCAATGATTTGTCTGCGGACCTCTTCTTCCTCAGTCTTAAAGTCAGGCAATCCGGCCAGCTCGCCGCGGATAGTATCGGTTCCTCCATCGCGGAGCATGCCGGCAAAGCGATCGCGGTCAGCATCAGCAGGGAAGTTGGGAATTCCAAGCCCAATGGATGGATCGTTTTCCTTCAACCCGTATCCGGTATGGTTCAGTACCACGTCCACCATCACTTTTATGCCGCGGTCATGTGCTTTTTCCAAAAGTTCCTGGAATGTTTGGATATCCCCAAGATGTTCATCCAATTTTGTAAAATCTTTTGCCCAGTAGCCATGATAGCCATATTGGCTTCCATCTTTATCATGGCGCAGATCCCAATTGATGTTGTCGACGATTGGAGTAATCCAGATCGTGTTGATGCCCAGGTCCTCGAGATAATCCAGTTTTTCGATCACTCCCCGGAAATCCCCTCCATGGTAGGTTTCAAGATGGGACGTATCATATTTTGAATGGTTTGGATCATCATTAGCAGAATCTCCATTGTTGAAGCGGTCTGTCAGCATAAAGTAAATGCGTGCCTCATCCCAGTCAAAATCATCCTTTTTACCGCTGAAGGTACGGGTTTTGACTTCAACGGAAGCTTCTCCCGCATGAAAATTCCCATATTCATCAATCACTGTGATCGGCAGCTTCTTAATGCCCGCCGTTACAAATTGATCAATGGATATGGTGTGTGCATTTAAAGCCGGGTCAATACTGACTTTGCTGCTTCCGCCGATAGCAGATAGGTCAGCGAAAGCTTCTTTAATAGATACTTCAGGATCTGAAAGAATCGTTTCAATGGATAAAACAGCATTTTCATTGTAGGAAACTTTATTTGGACTTACCTCAGCTTTGATTTCCGCAGTCGGGTTTTTGTAGGTGATGGATGACTTCTCATTAAAAGGGTCTGTCAATTCAGAGGTTTCTCCATCTCTAGTAACAAGGAAAGAGTACTCGTATGTGCCTTCTTCCAATTCTTCAATCGTTATAAAGAAACGTTCTTCCTTAGGGGAGTACTGCATATCATAAATCCGTCCATCCAATTTTGCCTGCACCTTTTCAATCGAATCCATTTCTCCCTGTTTGAACAGCTCCGGATCTCTATAATAAAGAGTAAGACTGCCATTGTTTAGGACAGGTCCCTTAATGGAAGGGACCTGATAGAATTCACCCTGGCCGCTTTTTACAACAACCTTGATGTATTTGTCATTCCCAGTTTTAATATAGCGGTCGGAACCGTATGGATCCTTATGATCCCATCCTGTTCCTTTGCGAAGCACAAAGCCCATTTGCTCAGTTTGCTGGCCAATTTCAATCAAAGCAACAGCCCCCTTGTCATTGACTTCGGAAAAATCTGCTTGCCCATCCTTTATGCCAGTCTGCCAGGTCCAAATGTTCCAGCCTTCATAATCGTGATTGTCTCTTACATACGTAACCTCGATAAAACGACGGTTATCTTCTGTGTTCCGATCGTCAAATTCCTCTTTTGAGTAATAAACGGTTTGATCGCCCTCAGCGAGCCAAACTTCTGCCTCATTTTGGCCTTCAGGCATGGTAATGGTTCTGGCAGCATCCTGAGTATCCCAGTTTCCAGGCCGGGGAATGACATGGATTTTACTTGAAGGAACAGAAATCTTAGCTTGGGCAAACTCTTCTGTCCGGTTTGTAAATGGATAAGCCTGGCCGTTTTTTCCCTCCTCCCATGCCCATAGATCCCAATTAAATTGCTCTCCGTCTCCGCGCCAGTAGTTTATTGTATAGCTATTCATCTGCCCGATGATCCTGATGCTATGCTCTAAAGTATATCCATTGTATTCGCCAATGACGGCAACGCTTCCTGCTTCAGCAGAATCAGAGATTTCCAGCTGATTATTTTTCAGCTCAATGCCATCTGCCTCTGTTTTTAATTTCCAGGACGCCTGCACATCTTCAATGGTGCCATTGCTATGTACTAGTTTGGCAGAAAGAGACATCACGGTGCCTTTTACAGCTTCTGCAGGCATTTCAGTCGTTAATCCGCTAATAGCAAGTAAGCTGTTTCCATTAGCAGTCCTGCTGTTTGCCGGATCGGTAATCCAATTGCTGTCATCCAGTATATATTTATATTCATAGACTCCAGGTGATAAATGAATAGTCTTTGACCAAATATTGTTTTCGCCTTTCGTCATTGCTAAAGCACTATCTTGCCAATCGGTAAAACTGCCGGCAACGCGAACCTGCTGAGCTTCCCCCTGATAGGAAAAAGTAACTTGACTCCCGTCCACGACAGGGCTTTCAACTGTGCTTGCAGAGGATAATAGCGGGTGAGTTCCCGTGAATAAACTGAGAATCAAGCTTAGGAGCATTATCCAGATACCGGCTTTTTTTACTTTGTCCATAAAGTTCCCTCCCTTAAATTGGTTGTGCTATAGTGTGCAATGGGGTGGAGTGCAATCGATTGCACAAAAGAGTATATGGAAGCGTTTGCAAACCCTTAAGGAAATTCTAACATCATGAGGGGGAAAGCTCATGGGTGGAAAGTAGGTAATATTCAGAAAATAACAACATAAAAAAAGCCGCTCTGATAACAGAGGCGGCATGCTCTACCTTTAGAATTTATAGGTCCAAAAACGCTCTTTATACATTCTGGCCAATACTTCAGGCTCTTGCTTTTTGATGCTTTCTTCCATATTCGCTGCCATCAGCTGTGTCTGTGAGGCATGTGCCTTGATCGCTGCAACTTTCCGGTCTGCAACCGCACTGACGTCATTGACAACATCGGCCTGGCCGATTTCTTCCTCACAGTTATTGGAGAATGCGACACAGTGAACCTTCGGACGCTTGTCAGCAGGCAGCTCTTTTACCGCACGGATCACAGCGGCGCCTGTTGCGTCATGGTCCGGGTGCACAGCGTATCCCGGATAGAACGTGATGATGAGGGAAGGGTTTGTCTCACCGATGATGACTCCGAGTCTGTTCGCGAGCTTATCTTCATCTTCAAATTCAACGGTTTTATCCCGATACCCCAGCATTCTTAAGTCCTGGATGCCCAGAACCCTGGCTGCTTCCTCCAGCTCTTCTTTGCGGATTTTCGGCAGAGTTTCCCTGGTGGCAAAAGGGGGATTTCCCATATTGCGCCCCATTTCTCCAAGGGTCAGGCATGCGTAGGTGACAGGTGTGCCGTTATCGATATGTAAGGAAATCGTTCCTGAAACGCCAAATGCTTCATCGTCCGGATGAGGGAAGATGACAAGTACATGTCTTTCCTTTTCCATCATGGTCTTGCTCCTTTCCATTTGATGTCTTCTGAGCCCCTATTTATTCAAAAGGAGTTTCACTAATTTGCAGGGCGACTGCAAGCTTGCCGCTGAAATCGTGGCCGGCTAAAAGGAGCCTGTCTTCTTCATCGACTTCAAAGTGGGTAATTCCTTCAGCATACACCCAGCCAAAATTCATTTTCAATCCAACCCGGTAAGGGCCTTTTCCTGTGATTTTTCCATGTTCATAAACCAATTTGGCATTGCGGATATAGGCGCCTGAAGAAAAGAAGCTTTCATCAAAATGGGAAGCATACGCCCCATTCGTTGTTTCCAGATGAATAAAGACCTCTTTATTGGCAAGGCGGTCAATTTCTTTTTGCACGTGTTCTTTCACTGCTGGTTCCACTCTATAGTCCCCCTTCCGTTTTATCTTCATTTATTCGTCTAAGACGGCATTTATATGTTTATCTTACTAAAAAAAGGAATGAAAAGCGAAAAAGTAATCTCAGCGAGGACCGCCAAATAGATATAACCGCGAAAAAATCAATATATCCGCTAAATCCCCGTTTTATCTGCGAAACCCTCCCATGCAAAAAAACAGAGCCCCAACCGGACTCTGTTACATCATTCTTATTCTGATTCAACACGGCCTTCGCCGTATTTGCGGTATGCACCAGGCATCGTAGGGCCAACATATTCATTTAGCTTGAAGCCATGATTGATGGCTGCAGTGATGAAGTCCTTCGCTGTCTGAACTGCTTCTTTAACAGGCTTGCCCTTTGCAATTTCCGCTGTGATCGCAGAAGAATAAGTGCATCCTGCGCCATGGGTGTAAGTCGTTTCAACTCGTTCGCTTTCATAAAGAGTGAACTCTTTTCCATCATACAGAAGGTCGACTGCTTTTTCATGCTGCAGCTTGCTGCCGCCCTTGATTAATACGTACTTCGCGCCAAGCTCATGAATTTTAACAGCCGCTTCCTTCATGTCTTCAACTGTTTTTATAGGACCGGTTTTAGCCAGCTGCCATGCTTCAAATAAGTTAGGTGTTACCACTGTTGCAAGCGGTACAAGCAAATCTCTTAATGCTTCGTTCAATTCAGGGTGGATTGGTTCATCTTCACCTTTGCAGACCATAACCGGGTCGATCACAACATGATCCAGGCTGTTTTCTTTAATGGTCTTTGCGGCAATTTTAATCACTTCTTCAGAACCTAGCATGCCTGTTTTCATCGCGTCGATTCCTGTAGAAATAATCGTTTCGATCTGTGTTTCCAGAATGTCTGTAGAAATCGGGAATACATTGTGGCTCCAGTTATTTTTAGGATCCATCGTCACGATTGTAGTCAGAGCAGTCATGCCGTAAACGCCAAGCTCCTGGAATGTTTTAAGGTCTGCCTGGATGCCTGCGCCGCCGCTCGTATCTGAACCGGCAATGGTCATTACTTTTTTCATCGTCATATTCATAATTCCTCCTTGAAGTACTGCTGGATATCTTTTTCTAATTATAACAATAATTGAAAAGGGTAAAAACTACAACGGACTGCGTTTGCGCAGACATTCTCAAGAGCGGAATAAAAATATTGATGCGGCTTCAGCACACAGTAAGGCCCGCTTAAAATACCATAGCCAGCTAGCTATACAGCTTTTCAGGAGGTGGCAAATTTATACCCAATGCCTCTGACTGTTTGAATGAAGGGGTATTCCGAATGCTCAGCGATCTTATCTCGGAGATGTTTAATATGGACGTCCACTGTTCTTTCATTAATGGCCTTTTCACCTTTTATATAGATGGTATTAATGATTTGTTCTCTTGAAAGAGCCTGATCTGGATGAGTCATGAATACATAAAGAAGGTTATATTCAAACAGAGTTAAATCAAGAACTCTATCATGGTATTTTGCCAGTCCCTTTATAGGTTTTAATGTAAGGCCTTTATAGCTGATTTTGCTGCATCTGTTGGCTGTTCTTCTTAACACGGCATCAATTCTTACTGTCAGTTCCTCCAGGCTGAAGGGCTTGCCCATATAGTCATCCGCACCCAGCTTCAGCCCGTTAATCCGATCCTGCTCCGACTTGTTGGCTGTAAGCATGATGATGGGCACATTACTATCCAGCTCGCTGCGGAGCCAATGGCAAATTTCTTTACCGCTTATGCCGGGCAGCATGTCATCAAGAATAATAAAGCAGGGATCATGTTTTAAGTATTGCTCTTTTGCTTCATTGCCGTCCGAAGCTTCCAGGACCTCAAATCCTTCCCGTGTTAATGTCATCTTAAGCAGCCTTCTAATTTGTTTTTCGTCATCAACAACCAGGATTGTTTTCCCTTTTAATGGAAGGTTACTCAATGCTATCTCCATCCTTTTTCCTGCTTTTAGTGCTATGTGTATTATATAAGAAAAAAAGCCCGGTTCAAACGGGCTTTTTACAGTTATTCTTTGTCCTTTTTGCCGGCGAGTGTCTCGTATGCAGCATCGTCAGGGGCATCCCCCTTAGGCCAATCATAGATTTTATCTGGGAAATCCGGGCGGTCATGGGAATTGATATAGGCAGCAAGATTCATAGCCTCTTCATCTGTCAGAGATCCCTGGGAATATCCTCCAGCTTCCATTTTAGGCATATACGCCTGAATAAATCCTGCAGCGGTTCTTAGTCTTGCCATACCGGCACCTATATTGTATGAGTTATCTCCCCAAAGAGCCAAGCTGCCAGAATCTCCATTCTCCCCGTGGCAGCTGATGCAGGCTTTATTGTAAAGCTCTCTGCCTGCCTCAATGTCCACATTCTCAATATCCGCCTGGGATCTTTCAAGTTCTGCCCAAGGTCTTTCCGTCGTTCCATCCGGGACATTTTGTGAAATATAATCATAAAAAGCAACCATTGCCTTCATTTCCTGGGAATCCGGCGGAAGAGGCTTGCCGTTCATGCTTCTTTTAAAGCAGCCGTTGATCCGTTCCTCCAGTGAAACTTCTTTGCCTGCTCTTGGGTTGTATTGCGGATATGTTTTTGATATCCCCACAAGATCCAGAGGGGCTTCATAGCCTCCTCCAGCATGGCAGCTTGCACAGCTTAGGACATTCCCTGAGTATCCATCAAGGGCAGTAGCAGTTTCCGTAGCATATTTATAGCCAAGTTTAATTAGTTCTCCTTCATCACCTTCTGGAACCTCGTCCATGCTTGGCGGCGCATAAGGGTGTGTACTTGCTTCATCCGGGACCTCCGTCCCGCTGGATGTTGCAATGTTTTCATTGCTTGTCTTTTCAGAAATGACAAGATAAGTGAAGCCGATACCAAGTAATAGGGAAGAAACAATGGCTAAAACCGAATAGTTGAAAACTTTATTGTTCACGTTGCTGTCTCCCTTCTGCAAAAAAAATTTTTTGCATTTCTGATATACTTTTAGTATAGGAGTGAATTATTAAGATTTGGTTAATAATCTGGTCATAGCCGGCAGAATTATTTGCAGCGACACAATTTTGCCATACTCCTGGAAACAGTGGTGATTTATAAACGAAACCAGTTGGAATAGATGATAAAATAATAGTTAAGGATAGAATGGCTGAAAAGAACCTTTAAGAGCAAAAGTTAGGTGAGAATTATGAGTGCAACAGGCATCATTTTAGCGGGAGGGCATTCAAGCCGGATGGGGGAGAATAAAGCCCTGCTGAAAATAGGCGGCAAAACGGTCATTGATCGCATCGCTGATCAGCTGTCTTCTCTATTGCCCAATGTCATCATCGTAGCCAATAAACAGGAAGATTATCAGTTTCTCGGCCTTCCCCTTGTGAGCGACCGCTGGAAAGAAAAGGGACCACTCGCTGGAATTCATGCCGGCCTGTCTGAATCCAGGACACAAAACAATCTGATTGTGGCTTGCGATATGCCTTTTATATCCGGGGAGCTTGCCAGGATTCTTCTAGGACAGCTGGATCAGCATCAGGCGGCAGTGCCCGAAATAGGAGGGCAGCTTCACCCGCTATTTGCAGCTTACCGAAAGGATGCCTCAACAGCAGCAGAACTTGCTTTGAGCGAAAATAAGCTGCGGATCCGCCAATTTCTGATGGATATCGATAGTAGAATCATAAAGGATAAAGAGCTTGAGAAAATGGGATTTTTATATAGGGACGCTCACTTATTTAACATGAACCGACCTGATGAATACCAGCTGGCACTGAAAATGGCCGAAGAAGCCTTGAAATAGGGACAGTCATTTCCATTCCGGCACAGTCTATGTCAAAATCAAATAAAACGAGGTGATTCCATGAATTTTGAGATTTCTAAGGACCCGATCGATATCCAAAGTGTGATCGATAAAGTGGTGCAGCGGGAAGCGGGAGCGATTACGACCTTTATCGGAACAGTCCGCGAGCTGACCTACGGAAAGAAAACACTATATTTAATATATGAAGCATATGAATCAATGGCTGTGAAAAAAATGGAGCAGATTGGAACCGAGATAAAGGAGCGCTGGAACGGGGCAGAAGTGGCAATTACCCACCGGACAGGCAAGCTGGATATTACCGATGTAGCGGTGGTCATTGCCGTTTCCACTCCACACCGTGCAGATGCTTATGAAGCAAACCGCTATGCGATTGAAAGAATTAAAGAAATTGTGCCGATCTGGAAAAAGGAACATTGGGAAGATGGCGAAGAATGGATCGGCAACCAGCTGGAAACAGTAGCATACCCAAAAGGAAAACCGGAGGCGAAGGATTTAAATGAATAAAATTATGTTTTTTGCCCATTTGCGGGACCGTGTTGGAGAAGAATCTGTGACAAAGGATGTCAGCGGCAAAACAATCTCTGAGCTAAAACAGATGCTTGAGGAAAATTATGAGCTGAAGCTTGATTCAGTCATGGCAGCCGTGAATGAAGAATTTGCTTCAGATGATGAAGTCATTCAGAACGGAGATACAATCGCCTTTATCCCTCCAGTCAGCGGAGGATGATGGCAGCTTCAAGAGAGGAGGGGCCGCATTGTCTGAAAGGTATTCACGCCAGACTTTGTTTCCGCCTATTGGAAAAGAGGGTCAGGATAAAATTCGATCCAAGCATGTGCTGATTGTCGGTGCCGGAGCACTGGGCTCAGGCAATGCGGAATTGATGGCACGTTCAGGTATCGGCAAACTGACGATCATTGACCGGGATTATGTCGAGGAAAGCAATCTGCAGCGCCAGCAGCTTTTTGCAGAAAGCGACGCCTTGGAAAAAATGCCAAAAGCGGCCGCAGCAGTTAAACGGCTAAAACAGATTAATAGCGAGGTCGAAATCCGCTCAATTATTGGCGACGCTACTCCTGAAAAGCTGGAAGAGCTTGCTGAAGGGGTGGATCTGATTCTGGATTCGACCGATAACTTTGAAACCAGGATGGCCATTAATGATATCTCTCAAAAATTTAATATTCCGTGGATTTATGGAGCCTGTGTCGGCAGCTTTGGCATGAGCATGACAATCATTCCGGGTAAAACGCCATGCATGAATTGCTTGTTGAAAAAGATTCCAATCCAGGGGATGACCTGTGACACAGGAGGAATTATTGCCCCAGCTGTGCAAATGGTCGTCGCCCATCAGGCAGCTGAAGCGCTGAAAATTATGGCTGAGGATTGGGAAGCCGTGCGTACTGCTATGGTCAGCTTTGATTTATGGCGAAACCAGTACACAAGCATGAAGGTGTCAAAAGCGAAAGATGAAGGGTGCTTATCATGCGGAACAGAAAGAACGTATCCTTATCTGCAGCCGGAAAACATGATGAAATCCACTGTACTCTGCGGAAGAGATACTGTACAGATTCGCCCGCCAAAGGAGCTGGAGATTGAGTTCACTGAGATCGCCCGGCAGCTGAAATCACTCGGCTACCAGGTGAAAGGCAATCCGTATTTGCTTTCTGTCGAAATGGAGGAGCAGCGGATGGTCCTCTTTAAAGATGGACGCGCCCTTATTCATGGCACAAAGGATTTAGCGCAGGCGAAGTCCATTTATCAGCGGATTATGGGTTAAAGTGAAACTTCAATCAGTGAGGTTTTGTTAGTTGGGGCCCACAGGACGGCGTTTTAAGTATTTTTCCCGCTGTCGGGCCTTTACGGTCAGTAAGAGTCCGATAGAAAACTAGTGCTTTTTCATTATATATAAGCCCCTTCCTTTTTTGTAAAATAAAGACAAAAAACAGAAGAGGTTAACAATGATTACATTCATGTATTTTTTCGGGTATTTGTTTGACCAGCTGCTGGTCAATTTTATAGGGCTGGTGCTGATCCTTTACAGCTTTATCATTCCAGTTACCCCTATGTATAAAACCAAGCGTCCTGCAGATTTAATCGTGCACATAAGCCGGATTCTTTTCGCTATCATTCTCCCATTCCTGAACTTTTTCTACTTTTTATTTAATAGCGGAGACTGGGCTGCAGGGAACGGCATTACAGCGCCGGAGCATTTCAGCACTTTCATTTGGCTTCAGGCTGGTCTGATTGTGCTGCCTGAACTGGTTTTTTTCATCCTGTCAAAAGTCAATATAACCAGAGTCTGGTGGTATGTGCTGTACCCGGTTCTGTTGATTGGGCTTTGGGTTTGGATGTTTTAAGGGCATAAAAAAAGCGATGAAAAATTTTTCATCGCTTTTTCATACTGTCTAGCTCCAGCGCCTACCCCCTCCAGGTCACAAGCCAATCCTCTCAAAAAGGCACAGGACGCCTTTCCGTGAGGCTTGGCTTGTGCTTGTCGGGGGTGAGCAAGGTGCCTCCGCTTTTCAAATTATTTTACTTCGTCTGTGCCGACAATAACTAACTTGCCTTCATCCAATACTTTCTCATATTGTTCGGCTTCTACCGTCGTTAAACCAACAGATTCAAATTTTGAACGAAGCTCATCTCCGCGCTTTTTGAACACGTTGCCGACAGAATCGAATAGACCCTGCTCCTTCATGCCGACTTCGCCTGTATCCGTAGCGTCAGAAAGGTGTTCGGAGCGATCCTTATCATGTGCGAAAATATAGATGTTTTCCTTATTGAATCCCTGGCTTTGCAGCATTCCAATCGTATCAGTAGCCTGTACACCATTTTCTACAACTTCAATTTTATACATATATAACATCCTCCTTAAAAGATTTGCAGATTTATTTAAATGGCAGCATGTCCTGCCGTTATACTAATTACATATCCGTTCTAAAAATTTTTAAACATGTATGCAAGAATGAAAGATTATGCCATGATAACCAATGGGTATTAAGAATAGGACCTTTCAAATAAGAGGAGGGAGAGTTGGCAGATGAAGCGTATCTTAAAAAATGACTGGCAGGAGATTTTGGCAGAGGAATTCGAGAAACCCTATTATCTCCATCTTCGTGAATTATTAAAAAAAGAATATGAGGAGCAAACCATTTATCCGAGGCAGGAGGATATTTTCAATGCTCTCCAATATACAGCTTATAAAGACGTAAAGGCAGTGATATTGGGTCAGGATCCTTATCATGGGCCGGGGCAGGCGCATGGATTAAGCTTTTCGGTTCAGCCTGATGTAAAGCTGCCTCCTTCACTGAAAAATATATTCAAGGAAATGCAGGATGACCTGGGCTTCGAGGTGCCAAACAATGGCTATCTATTAAAATGGGCCCGAGAAGGAGTGCTGCTCTTAAATACCGTTCTGACCGTCCGCAAAGGGCAGGCGCATTCGCATAAGGGGAAGGGATGGGAAACTTTCACCGACACCGTTATACAAAAACTGAATGAGGGGGAAAAGCCCGTTGTTTTTATTTTATGGGGCAAACCGGCTCAGGAAAAAGAAGTGCTGATTGATGCATCTAAACACTATATAATAAAATCGCCGCATCCAAGTCCATTTTCGGCAAGAAAAGGATTCTTTGGCAGCAGGCCATTTTCAAGGACGAATGAGATATTACAAGAGCTTGGGGAAGAGCCCATTGACTGGCAGATTCATGATCTCTGATTCTTTTCGTCATGTTTCACGTGAAACATACCGTTTCGTGTAAGAGAATAAGGGAAGTGCTCGAAATATGCATATTCGAGAAGGGAAAGACAAATGAGTTCAAAGAAAATTGCTTGTTTTAAATGCAAATATTTCTATGTTACATGGGACCGGGTCCACCCAAAAGGCTGCAGGGCTTTTCAGTTTAATCTGTCTAGCCCCAGCGCCTGCCCCCTCGAGGGTCGGGGGTGGGCAAGGCGCTTCCGCTTTTCTTTAAAACCAGGCAGATGCCCTCTCTCAAAGTTTTCCGGGCATCCGGCCATCCGTGTTTGCGTTTTGAAAAGAAAAACTGATAAACTTTATATGGCTGGTAACATTGGCCGGTTTTTTAAAAGAATGTATACATTTTTTGAACTTCGAGAGTTGTCTAGCGGAAGCAGCCTGCACGCTTAAGGGGCAGGGGGGCAAGGCGCTTGCGCTGTTCTTACAGAAAGAGGTGTAGAGAATGAATATCTCTGTTCAAAAGCTTTTAGGGAAGATGGAAAAGGAATTGCTGGAAGCGAAAAGCAGCTCTTCAGACGCCAGAATAAGAGAAAGAGTGCAGGCGATCAAGTCATTATGCGAGCTGGTTTTGGAAGAGTCGGATACAGGAATTGTGTCTGCTGCCGCTTCTATTAGCCATACATACAATGCGCCGCCTCCGGCTCAGCCAGCAGGTCTGCAGCCAAAGAAAATACAGATGGATGATGAGGCAAACGGCGATTCATTGTTCGATTTTTAATAAAACGATAAGAGGTGCAGGGGACTATGAAGCTATTTATTATAATTGGAGCTATTAATGCTTTTTTAGCAGTTGCATTAGGTGCGTTCGGGGCGCATGGACTTGAGGGGAAAGTGGAGCCGAAGTATTTGGAGATATGGAAAACAGGTGTAACCTACCAGATGTTCCACGCAACAGGCCTTTTGATTATTGGCGTCCTGCTTGGCAAATTGCCGGCGACATCTTTATTATCCTGGTCAGGCTGGCTGATGCTGCTTGGCATTATCCTTTTCTCAGGAAGCTTATATGTTTTAACATTAACAAAAATCAGCGTGCTGGGCGCCATCACTCCGCTTGGAGGAGTCTCTTTCCTTGCGGCATGGGTGCTGCTGATCATTGCGGCAGTAAAATATTTATAATTAGGAAAGGAGCTTTGACGTTTGGTCAAAGCTCCTTTTTATTATCTTGGCGAATATTGCACCATTCCAGGTGCGCTGCCAAACGGATATTCATATTCTATTTCTTCATCAAACGTTACATAGTCTAAGTAGATCATTGGAAGGAGGATACGTTGGCCTGTTTGAGGGTCGCTCAGGATTACGTGATCCCGTCCTGCTGCTTCAATGATGCCTTTGAATATTTTGGCGTTCCATTCCGTGTTGTTTTCAAATGTGGCATAAACAGTCGCAAGCTTGCCTTTGTTTAGGCGAAGAATGTTTTCAATGTAGGATTGTTCAAGCGGAAGCATGCCTGGAATAGAAGGAGCAGCTGGAGGGGTGCCCATTCCGGCGCCGGCTCCTGCGCCAGGAAAGGCCCCGCCTGAGGCTGCACCTGGAAACGTTCCGCCTGTAGGCATTGTTTGATATTGCGGCTGTCCCTGATTGTTCTGTCCCATTTGTCCGCTTCCATTGTAAGGTTGCTGCCGGTAATCGTAATAAGGGTATTGACCATAATTTGATTGACTCAATGTTTTCCCTCCTAAAAATAATAATAGCCATTTCTATCCGCATTTTTGCCATGGACTGTCGGAAAGTCCTGCGGGTTGAATTTTAAAATAGAAACTCACTATTTCATTTCTATGTAGGGGCATGTTTTTTTATGACCTCAAGAAAAAGAAAAACTCCCGGCAGAAGCCGGGAGTTTTTAACATTATACGTGAAGAAATTTTTCAACTTTGTCCTCTTCAAGGATGTTGCCAACGAAGAAGGAGCCGAATTCACCGTAGCGGGCACTGACTTCATCGAAGCGCATTTCATAAACAAGCTTTTTAAACTGAAGAACATCATCAGAGAAGAGGGTAACGCCCCATTCGTAATCGTCGAAGCCGACTGAACCTGTGATGATCTGCTTTACCTTTCCTGCATACTGGCGGCCGATCATGCCGTGGCTGCGCATCATATTGCGGCGGTCTTCCATCGGAAGCATGTACCAGTTGTCATTGCCCTGGCGGCGCTTGTCCATCGGATAGAAGCAGACATGCTTCGCTTTCGGAAGCTCAGGGTAAAGGCGTGCCAGGATCTGCGGGTTCTGGTATGGATCTTCTCCTGCCGGCAGGTAGTTGCTCAGCTCGACAACAGAAACATATGAATGAGCAGGAATAGTGAATTCAGCTAATTTTGTTTTGTTGAATTCGTTTTCAATTTCATTCAGTTCTTCCATTGTAGGCCTTAAGATCATCATCATAAAATCGGCTTTTTGGCCGACAATTGTATAAAGGGCATGGCTGCCGTTTTTCTCGCTTTGTGTTGTATTCCACTTGTCCACTAGGGCCATAAATTCGTGGATCGCTGCCTGGCGCTCTTCGCTGGGAGCCATTTTCCACGTTGTCCAATCAACTGTGCGGAAGTCATGTAAACAATACCAGCCATCAAGCGTTACTGCTGCTTCACTCATTATAATCACTCCTAATATGTACTAAAATCTCATCATTACTATAACATAGTTTCTCCAATTAACATGTGTACAAAACTTGAAATGTTGGAATTCAGGCAGGGTGACAGGCACCTATACCAATTTCCTGAACTGGTATAGGTGCCTGTCACCGCAAAATCCCGTTTACAAAGCGGATATTATGGATATCTTAAAAAAGGTATGAAGATGGACTGTCAAAAGGATATTTATTATTGGAAATTTACCGAAAACAAAAACTTTTTGGTTGTAACCGCTAACAGCATGTGAACTCCTTGAAATTATTAGGATGAGGAGTATTCTAAGGGAGTATATAGGAGAATTTCTATTAAAATTGAACGGAAAAATAATTGCCGTAGGAGGAATTAGCATGAGTGACTTATTCACAGTATTGAAAGAAAAAGTAACAGGACAGAATTTAAGAATCGTTTTTCCGGAAGGACAGGATGAGCGCATTTTAGCGGCTGCGGGCAGATTGGCTGCAGAAAAAATCGTCACTCCGATCCTTGTTGGAAACATTGCAGAAATTGAAGCGAAAGCAAAGGACATGGATATCAGCCTGGATTCAGCTGAAATTTATGATCCAAATAACTTTTTAATGATGGATGAGCTTGTGGCTGCATTTGTTGAAAGACGCAAAGGCAAAGCGACAGAAGAAGATGCGCGCAGGATCCTTCTTGATGAAAACTATTTTGGAACCATGCTGGTCTATGCGAACAAAGCAGACGGCCTTGTGAGCGGTGCAGCCCATTCAACAGCTGACACAGTGCGCCCGGCTCTTCAAATCATTAAAACAAAAGAAGGCGTGCGCAAAACATCCGGTGTATTCATTATGGTCCGTGACGATGAGAAATATGTTTTTGCCGATTGTGCCATTAACATTTCACCTGACAGCCAGGACCTGGCAGAAATTGCGATTGAAAGCGCGAAGACAGCCAGAATGTTCGATATCGAACCGCGTGTGGCCATGCTGAGCTTCTCAACAAAGGGCTCTGCCAAGTCACCTGAAACGGAAAAAGTTTCGGCGGCCCTTGAAGCGGCTAAGGTTCGCGATCCGCTATTGATCATCGACGGGGAATTCCAATTTGATGCGGCATTCGTTCCATCTGTAGCTGAGAAAAAAGCTCCGGATTCACCAATCCAGGGTGATGCAAATGTATTTGTTTTCCCTAGCCTGGAAGCCGGCAACATCGGCTACAAAATTGCACAGCGCCTAGGGAACTTCGAAGCAGTGGGGCCAATCCTTCAAGGCTTGAACCGTCCGGTTAATGATCTGTCCCGCGGCTGCAGCGAGGAAGACGTTTATAAGCTTGCTTTAATTACTGCAGCTCAAGCATTACATCAATAATACAGCAGTTTAGAAGCCGGTCCCTTGCGACTGGCTTTTTTGCTATAATGTATCTGGATATGGGCCTTTGGCCGATAAAGGCTTGAGATAGGCCGATAAAGCAATAGTTTAGGCCGATAAACTAGCTGATTTGGCCGTTAAATGCATACGAAATAGATAAATTCTGCCGATTGACTGGAAATATCGGCAAAAGGGGATCAAATGAAAATGAATTCGCTACAAGATTTGCTGTTTCAGGAAGAATGGAGGGTCATTGACCAATCTGCTGCGGGCATCCATTTAAATGCCCTGCACTCATTCGGAATGGATGATACGCTTTGTGCTTCTGTCGGTTCCGGTGCAGCGCCTGCGACCGCGAGGACATGGGTTCACCATAATACGATTGTGCTTGGAATCCAGGATACGAAACTTCCTTTTTTAACTGAAGGCATCCATTTTCTAAAGAGCCAGGGATATGAAGTGATCGTTAGAAATTCCGGCGGTCTTGCCGTTGTCCTGGATCAAGGGGTCCTGAATATTTCGCTGATTTTTCCCGAAAGTGAAAAGGGAATTGATATAAACCGCGGCTATGATGCCATGTGGCTGCTCATTCGGGAGATGTTTTCCGATTTTCATAAAGAAATAGAGGCACGGGAAATTGTCGGCTCCTATTGCCCGGGAAGCTATGATTTAAGTATCGGGGGACAGAAGTTTGCCGGCATTTCGCAAAGGCGCCTGCGCAATGGCGTGGCAGTTCAGATTTATCTGTGCGTGGATGGCAGCGGAAGTGAGCGGGCCGATTTGATTGGCAAATTCTATTCTCTTGCTAAAAGAGAAGAACAAACGAAGTTTCAGTACCCTGAAATTCAGCCGGCTGTTATGGCATCCTTGTCGGAATTGCTGGGGACAGAGCTGACGGCTCAGGATGTGATGCTCCGCTTTTTGCAGTCATTGAAAAAGAAAGCGGGCCGCCTTTATGCAGGTCAGCTGACAAATGAGGAAGCGGGCCTGTTTGAAGCCTATTACCGCCGTGTGATGGAACGGAATGAGAAAGTGCTTGGCAGCGAATAAATAAAAGAAGAGCCGCAGTCATGATCGATCTGCGGCCCTCCTTGAAAGGAATTGCTGCCATTTTCTCCTGCTCCCGCTCCGGGAACACCTTTTTTGTTTTGGAATTTTCAGCGCCTGAATCCCTAGTGGGCAAGGCGCTTCCGCTTTTCTTTATTCAGCTACTCTCTCCAAATTGCCGTTGCGGTCCATTTTAAACTTGGATGCCGGCCTTTCTTCTTCATCAAACAGAACAAAATTGCGGGCTCTGTTCATAATTTTCATCAGTGTCTCGTAATCTTCCTGAATTGTTACCGTATTCTGCTCCAATTCGCCGATTTTGCTCTCAAGCACTTCATTCCGGCTTCTTAGATCTGCATTTTCGCGCTTCAATCTTTCATTCTCATTCTTTAGTATATCAAGCTGAATGCCTGAATGATTCAATGTTTGCAAGTATGCGATAACGGTATCCATATCCAGCTGTGCAGGCGCAGTATAAACCGGCTCTGAGTAGGTGTAGGATGAGACCGTTTCTGTTTGGGCATGCACTTCATCCTCTGTGCGCTCCTCGTAAAAATCTGCCGGTGACGGCGGTACGATTGCACTTGCCTTAATTGGCGCTGCTTCAACATCCTGCATAGTTGGGACTGGCGGAGAGTATAAGAGTTTCTTTTTGCCGCCCTGATCCTTTCCTAGCATTCTTTGTCTCTGCTTGCGCTGTTTTTTTGCTAACTGAAGCGCTTTTTCATACTGGTGTCTCACCACAGCGTTCCAGCGGAATCCGCATGCTGCAGAGGTGCGGTTAAGCTTGTCCCCAACTTCCTCAAAAGCGTTTAACTGAGTGCTGCCTTCCCTCACATGCCGCAAAACGGTTTCTGCCAGCAATAAATCGTTTTCATCTGTCCAAGCGTCCTGACGTACTTTCATGTAACCTCAACTCCCTAAATTATTACTTTTTGCTGTTGCCTTAGTTAAAGGATGGACAAACTTGGCAGATTTTATACAAAGGTGATTAAAAGGATAGTAGATTTTTTAAAAATTTTATTTTTCGCTAGATACGTATGGCGGTTTTGTGAAGATTACTAAGATTCACCACCCAAGTTAATGATTACAGCTTGCAATAGGGCTGGATAAGTTTTAAAATAGCCTGTAGCAGTTGGCAGGGCAGTCCTTTTATCTGAATAGGAATGCCGTGCAGCGGACATGCTTTAACGAAGAAGATGACCAGGCGCGTAATGCGCCGTGAATGCTCCCGCAATTGTGGGGGCGCAATATAAAAGATTGACCGCAGAAAGGGTTGTAATAAATGGCAAACGAATTTCGTGTTTGCGACGATTGTCAGGCTGTAAATCTGAAGACATTGATACCGCGATTAAAAGAAATAGATCCTGAAGCAAAAATTGATGTCGGCTGCCAGTCCTATTGCGGGCCAGGCCGCAAAAAAACATTTGCTTTCGTCAATAACCGTCCCCTTGCCGCACTGACGGAAGAGGAATTGATGGAGAAAATTAATAAAAAGCTGAAAAAATAAAGATCACCCTGACTCCTGTCCTGAGGTGATTTTATTTTTTGCCTGAGTTTATCATTGAGCCCCGATTGGTAAATAGATTTAGGAGGCAATTTTCGATTTTAGAAAAGTCGAAAAATATTTACGGGGCAGATGATTGCTGTATCACGGTTTCTGTCGAACAGCCCTGAAAAACAGAGAATTTTGTGATGAATTGACACCGATATCGGGATATAATAGGTATACGCCAGAAATTGGGAACAACAGGTTTGGACAGTGTGGACACAGGAAAAGCGGAGGGTACGGAATGGCATATTCAGCGGAAAAGTTAAGTGAGGAAAAAGTATTTAAAGATCCCGTTCATCGCTACATACACGTCAGGGACAGAGTGATCTGGGATTTAATCGGAACCAAAGAGTTTCAGCGTCTTAGAAGAATTAAGCAGCTCGGGACAACTTATTTAACCTTCCATGGTGCTGAGCATAGCCGCTTTAACCACTCGCTCGGAGTTTACGAGATTGTGCGGCGCATATCCGATGATGTCTTTTTGGGCAGGCCGGAATGGGATGAAGAAGACCGTATTCTGACCTTATGCGCGGCACTTCTCCACGATTTGGGACACGGCCCGTTCTCACACTCCTTCGAAAAAGTATTTGATCTCGATCATGAACATTATACTAGGGCGATCATTCTCGGCGATACCGAGGTCCATCAGGTGCTCACAAGGGTAAGTGACGATTTTCCTCAAAAAGTGGCAGATGTGATTGCCAAAACTTCTAAAAATAAACTGGTCGTCAGCCTGATTTCCAGCCAGATTGATGCGGATCGGATGGATTATCTGCAGAGGGATGCTTATTTTACCGGTGTCAGCTATGGCCACTTTGACATGGAGCGGATCCTGCGTGTCATGAGGCCGCGGGAAGACCAGGTCGTGATCAAGCAGAGCGGGATGCATGCCGTTGAAGATTACATCATGAGCCGGTATCAGATGTATTGGCAGGTGTATTTCCACCCGGTTACCCGCAGTGCAGAGGTGATCCTGACCAAAATCCTGCATCGCGCGAAAGATTTGCATGAACAGAAATACACGTTTAAGTATGATCCAATTCATTTTTATTCTTTATTCAATGGAGAGATCACTCTTGAGGATTATATAAAGCTCGATGAAGCTATTATTCTTTATTATTTTCAGATGTGGCAGGAGGAAGAAGATCCGATACTGAAAGATCTCTGCTGCCGCTTTATGGACCGGAATTTATATAAATATGTGGAATTCGACCCGGCGAAAGAGTACAAGAAGCTGGCGGAGCTGTCGACTTTGTTCAAAAAAGCAGGCATCGATCCGGAATATTACCTGGTCGTCGATTCTTCATCTGATTTGCCATATGATTTTTACCGTCCGGGCGAGGAAGAAGAAAGATTGCCGATCCACCTGCTGCTGAAAAATGGGGATATCCGCGAACTTTCCCGTGAATCGGAGATCGTAGATGCCATTTCCGGGAAACGACGCACTGACCATAAGCTGTACTATCCGGCTGATTTTATTGCAGACGACAGCAAAAAGCCAAACATAAAAAAACAAATTAGAACGCTGCTGGAAATCGATTAAGACTACATAATTGGTTTTCTATAGATACGGGAAAAAACGGAGTAGGAGATGAAGACCTTTGTTAAAGGATCACGCCAAACTAATGCACGCCATTGCAGTCTCTGAAGAAATCGTGGGACGGAAAAAGCTGCAGAAAATGATTTATATCGCCAAAAACATCGCATTTCCCTTTCAGGAAAGATTTCAATTTCACTTTTACGGGCCATATTCGGAAGAATTGACACTAAGGGTTGAAGAACTCTGCAACATGGGATTCTTAAACGAAGTAAAGGAAAAAAAGGGCGGCTATTATCAATATCGATACACCCTCACTGAACCCGGCAAGGAATTTTTGGATATAAATGAAGTCGACATGCCCAGCCTGCAGGACTGCCTGCTCGATATGAACGGCCAGAATGCCAGATTCCTTGAACTCGTCTCGACGGTCCTTTATTTTAATGACCTGCCAAAAGAAGAAGTGAAAGAAAAAGTCTTTACCCTAAAAAGCAAACAGCGCTACACAGATGATGAAGTGGAACAGGCGTATCAATATATTAGAAGCTTAAGAGAAAAAGCCGGGCTGCATTAAGCGCCTGGCTTTTCTTATGTCTGCTTCGCGCAGCCAAAATACCTGGAAAAGTCTATCCGCACATAAATCTGAGCTATCCGCACATAAATTTTTTTATGCGCAAGTAAGATCGTGCTATGCGCACATATAAAATTTTATCCGCATATAAAAAGCTTCTGGATGAAAAAATCCATAGAAAAAAGCAGTTTCCGTATGGAAAACTGCCCTTTTTAATAAATTCTACTGATCACTTAAGCGTTTTCCGCCGACAGCATAGTGGTTTTTGGACATTTCTTCGATAAATACGACGATTTTATCTTCAGGTGCTCCAGTCGTTTCGCTTACTGCAGCTGTTACTTTTTCCGCGAGCGCTTTTTTCTGTTCTTCAGTGCGTCCTTCAAGCATTTTAACGGTTACGTATGGCATTTCTTTTCCTCCTCACTATGTATGCTTGTATTTTTCCACTTTTTCTCGCAATGTGCAAGTCTGATTCCCTTTGACCAGGCGTTCATGTATACTTTTAGGTAAATAGCATCGTCTTTTCCTACATAGTATGTATAAATAAAGCCTAGCTTTACAGCCGGCAGGAGAGGGAGTTTTGGCATTTGGAACAATTTTTGGCGTTTTCTCTCAGGGAGATTCCCTATGTTGCGGTAACGTTGATGATCGCCTTTACGGTCCATGAATTTGCCCATGCCTATGTGGCTTATAAGTTTGGAGATCCCACTGCAAAAAATCAGGGCAGATTAACCCTAAATCCCATGCAGCATCTGGACCCGATTGGAACAATCCTGATTTTTATTGCCGGATTTGGATGGGCCAGGCCTGTACCGGTCAACCGGTTCTTTTTCAAAAATCCGATGCTTGCCGGGATTTCTGTCTCAATTGCCGGACCGATATCCAACCTGGTGATGGCTGTCCTGGGCTTTTTTATCTGGTATTCCCTTGCCGGTACAGGACTCGCAGCTTCGTTTCCAGCGTTTGTGGCAGATTTCCTGAATATCTTTATTCAGCTTAATTTAGTGCTGTTTGTTTTCAACCTGCTGCCATTTCCGCCGCTTGATGGCTATAGAATTATTGAGGATCTGGCACCAGCCCATATTCGCCCGAAAATGACTCAGTTTGAGGCATATGGCTCTGTGATTTTCCTTATCCTTGTCATTACACCGTTGGATCAATACACCATCCAGCCGATTTTTAACACCGTATTGCCGGTGCTGGCGAGCGGCCTAAATGATTTTTTCTATGAAATATTTATGACATAATAATAAGAGCCTAATATTTGCTTAGGAGGACTTGAAGATGGAAGAAAAAAAGAAAAAGAAAGTCGATTTTAATATAATCAAGAGCGACCCGACTGAAGGACATGGCGGTTTTGGGGTCGGGACTCTGAGCCTTGATAATGTGACACCGGTTATTATTGATGTGGATGCCGGGGAGGCGTCTATTGAAGTGGGCGCTATGCATGCGCGCAGCCCTGTTGAAAAAGGCATCAAGTTTTTGAAAAGCAAAGAGGAGGTGCCAAACGGGAAGCCGTACTGGCTGATTTGGGTCACCATTGACCGCAAAGAGGGCGGCGCTTATTATGCAGGTGTTACTGCATGTGAGATGACGGTCGACAGAGAAATCCGCCGGGGCTACAAATCGCTGCCGGAGCATGTGAACCGTATGGATAAATCGATTAAAAGACATATCATTGTGGATCATATGGACGAGAAATCTAAAAAAGTGCTGACAGATTTCCTGAAAAATCATGACGCTGGCATGTGGGAAAGATCGGCGGAACAGCTAAAAACAGATTTACAAGCCATTTAGAAAAAAAGTCTAATTTTGTGACGAAATTGTGACATTTTTTTGACTTGATTTTCTAACTACTTGTACAATTCCAATAAAAAAAGTAAACTATTTAACAGTGTGAAGGCACAATATAGCACTAGGACACGAAAAACCCCGGGATTCGGACCCCGGGGTTTTTCATTTTTATTAAAGCGGCAGGCACCTATACCAGTTTTACAAGTGGTATAGGTGCCTGTCACCGTTACGAAGCCCACCGAAACAGTTTCTTATACCAAGGTGTCTCAGGCTTCTTTTTCGGCTGCTCCGTTTTATTCTCTTCTTTATGGCTCAAGTGGTCTGTACAGTATTCCGCAGGTTCTGTGCCTTCTGCGAAGTAGGTTAGGCGCTTGACCGGGCAGTTTTCCCCGGCAATTTTCCCGTTGGCTGGGTCAATGTAGACGCCGACTGTATCTTTGGGCGCTTTGAATTCCTTGGCCGGCTTTCCTTTATGGGCTTCCTCCATAAACCGGATCCAAATGTTTTTGGCATACGTTTTATCAACGGTTTTTGTAATGACCTGGCCTTTGTCATAGCCGGTCCATACCGCTGTGACAAGCTGTGGTGTAAAGCCGGCCATCCAGCTGTCTGTTTCGGTTGAACCGGACTTGCCGGCATACGGGCGGGTCATATCGTTGATGACTGTGCTTCCCGTTACCTGGGCATAGCCGTTCAGCTTCCGGTCAAAAATGCCTGTCATCATATGGGTCATGACGAAAGCAAGGTCCGGCTTCAGAATCTTCATCTGGAAAGGCTCCTGCTCGTAAATGACTTCGCCTTTATGGTTTTCTACACGCTTAATAAGTACTGGCGAGACCTTTTTCCCTCCATTGGCAAACATGCTGTAGGCGTTCGCAAGCTCAATGACCCTCATGCCGGATGTGCCGAGTGCAAGGGACGGTACCTTCGCCATTTTAGAGGTAATGCCAAATTTCTTGGCTGTATTAACAAGTGTCTCTTCTCCTAAAAATAAATGGGTCTTCACCGCATAGACATTGTCCGATAGTGCAAGGGCCTGGGCCATGGTGATCTCGTCATCCGCATACTTGCTGTTGAAGTTATGCGGTGTGTAGTCTGGCGTGCCGTCTTCAAAGCGGAATGTCGTCTGTTCGCTTCGAATCGGAGTGGAGGGGGTGAAGCCCTGCTCCAATGCCGCGTAATAGAGAAGCGGCTTTATCGTCGATCCGGGCTGCCTGACTGCCTGGACTGCCCGGTTAAAAGGACTTTCCTCATAATCACGTCCGCCAATCATCGCTTTCACATAGCCGTTTTTCGGATTCATGGCAACGACACCGACCTGAATCTCCGAGTCTTTTGAAATAAGCTTATCTATTGTTTCTTCCGCGATTTCCTGTTCCTTCAGATCCAAAGTGGTATAAACCTTCAATCCGCCCAATTCAATGGTCCGGTCATCCAGCTTCAGCTGTGTTTTAAGAGCATTGCGGACTGCATCCTGAAAATACGGGGCTGTTTTCGCTCTAGGGTGCATGTGCTCACCAACCAGCTCAAGCTCTTCCGCCGCCGCGAAATCTGCTTCTTTTTGGCTGACAAGTCCGTTCTTCACCATCGTCTGCAGAATCACTTTCTGACGCTGATCCGCTTTTTCTGCAGATGCGAATGGAGAGTAGATGCCAGGACCCTTAGGGATGCCGGATAAAATCGAAGCCTCAGCCAATGACAGCTCACTTGCATCCTTCCCGAAATAGAACTGGCTTGCTGCCTGCGCGCCGTAAGCTCCATTGCCGTAATAAATCGTATTTAAATAGCCTTCAAGGATTTCCTTTTTCGTATAATTCATCTCAAGCCTGATGGTATAAAAAGCCTCAAGCAATTTCCGCTTCCAGGTTTTTTCATGTTCAAGAAACAGGTTGCGGGCATACTGCTGGCTGATGGTGCTGGCGCCCTGAACTTTGGCCATTGCCTTTATATCTGCGAGGGCGGCACCGGCGATCCTTTTATAATCAAATCCATTGTGCTCGAAAAAATTCTTATCCTCTATCGAGACCGTCGCATCAATTAAATGCGGACTGATGTCATCAAGTGGTGCCCAATAGCGCTTTTGGCCGTTGTGGCTTTCTCCGATAACCGTGCCATCATCCGAGAAAAATAAAGTCGATTGCGGAACGGCGAGCGGCGGCGGCCCCAGGATTTTGGCATATACCAGAATGCCTCCGATTATCACTGCGGCTAAAGCCATTCCTATTAAGCTAATAATGAGAACCGCACGCAAATATTTCATCGTTTTCCGGAAACGCTGATCCGTCATTAATTCCAAATTTGACACCCCCTGTTTCTTTCTAAAAGTAAAATAAACATAAGTACATATCTTCAGTATTGAAAAAACAGGGCGTTTTTAAACATCTTTCTCTACTAATGAGAGAAATTTTTCTTGCAATTTTGCTAGATTCATCTATACTTTTTTTGTGTTTGTTATTTGCATGTTAGGGAAGTATAAAAGGTGAAATGCTTTTTGCTGCTCTTTAGTGATAATTCATTTTTTTTTGGAAGGAATGATTAAAGAATGGGACTTTGGTTTACAGAGAAACAAACGGAGAACTTTGGCATTACGATGAAGGTGAAGCGTACTTTACATACAGAACAGACAGAATTCCAGAAGCTTGATATGGTGGAAACAGAAGAGTGGGGCAATATGCTTCTTCTTGATGACATGGTTATGACTTCAATCAAGGATGAGTTTGTTTACCATGAGATGGTTGCGCACATTCCTTTGTTCACGCATCCAAACCCTGAAAACGTTCTTGTCGTTGGCGGCGGTGACGGCGGCGTCATCCGCGAAGTCCTTAAGCATCCAAGCGTGAAAAAGGCGACTCTTGTGGATATCGATGGAAAGGTTATTGAGTACTCAAAAAAATTCCTTCCTGAGATTGCAGGCAAGCTTGATGACCCTCGCGTTGATGTACAGGTAGGCGATGGCTTCATGCACATTGCCGAAAGCGAAAATGAATATGACGTAATCATGGTTGACTCAACTGAGCCGGTAGGACCTGCGGTAAATCTATTCACAAAAGGCTTCTATGCTGGAATCTCTAAAGCCTTAAAAGAAGACGGCATCTTTGTGGCCCAGTCTGACAACCCTTGGTTCAAAGCGGACCTTATCCGCAACGTACAGCGCGATGTGAAAGAAATTTTCCCAATCACTCGTCTTTACACTGCGAATATCCCTACTTACCCAAGCGGCATGTGGGCGTTCACAATCGGATCTAAAAAATACGATCCATTAGAAGTAAGCGAAGATCGCTTCCATGAGATCGAAACAAAATACTATACTAAAGAATTGCATAAAGCGGCATTTGTATTGCCAAAATTTGTTGCAGACTTAGTGAAGTAATGGACAGGCTGCTTTCTAAAGCGGCCTTCTTGAATACATAAAAAGTGAGGGATGACCTTGGTGCGTTTTGATGAAGCCTATTCAGGCAATGTGTTTATTAAAAGCCATCCTAGTTATGAGGAAAGTGAAGCGGTCATTTATGGAATGCCGATGGACTGGACGGTCAGCTATCGTCCGGGCTCCCGTTTCGGCCCTGCCCGCATCCGGGAAGTATCCATCGGGCTTGAAGAGTACAGCCCATACCTGGACCGCGAGCTTGAAGAGGTAAAATATTATGATGCCGGCGATATTCCGCTGCCATTCGGAAATCCGCAAAAAAGCATCGATATGATTGAGGAGTTTATCGATCAGCTTCTGGCGGAGGATAAATTCCCGCTTGGCATGGGCGGAGAACATTTGGTTTCCTGGCCTGTCATCAAAGCGATGTACAAAAAATATCCGGATTTAGTGATTATCCACATGGACGCCCATACGGATCTTCGTGTGGATTATGAAGGGGAGCCATTATCCCATTCAACGCCAATCCGCAAAGCAGCTGATTTAATTGGACCTGGCAATGTCTATTCTTTTGGCATCCGTTCCGGCATGAAAGAAGAATTCCAGTGGGCGAAGGAAGTTGGCATGCACATTTCAAAATTCGAAGTGCACAAGCCATTGAAAGACATCCTTCCTAAGCTTGCAGGACGTCCGGTCTATGTAACGATTGATATTGATGTTCTGGACCCTGCCCACGCGCCGGGAACAGGCACAGTCGACGCAGGCGGCATCACTTCAAGAGAGCTTCTTGCTTCTATTCATGAAATTGCCCATTCAGATGTTAAAGTCGTTGGGGCTGACCTTGTCGAGGTTGCGCCAATCTATGATCACTCTGAACAAACAGCCAATACAGCAAGCAAACTGATCCGAGAAATGATTCTTGGATGGGTAAATAAAAAATAAACGGGGACCTCGGTCTCCGTTTTTTTCGTCTGCCCGCTCCTTGCACTTTCCCCGGCGAGTATTTATACTTATATAGTTATATACGATGAAAAGGATGTGTTGCCGTTGTCCAGTCGCTCAGCGGAACAAATGCCTGTGAAGATTAATGTGAAGACGGATATTCGCAAGCTTGGCAGCAAAGAGACTTTTGAATTGACTGCTTTTGGCCGATACTATATAAAAGATTCTGCCCGGTTCCTTCAGTATGATGAAGTGATGGAAGAGGGAACAGTAAAGACGATCATAAAAATGTCCGATGCAGACGGGCTGATTTTACGAAGCGGCGCCGTGAAAATGAGGCTCCCTTTTAGAATGAATAAAAAGCTCCGCGGCAGCTACGAGACGCCCTACGGAGTGTTTGAGATGGGCACGGTGACCAAGCGGATGGCCCATCAATATGATGACGAATCTGGTGAAGGTTCGATTGATATTTTATACGATCTGAAAATGCAGGGATCCCAGGCAGGTACATACCATTTGGCGATTACGTTTGAGGAGGAGAACAATGAACATAGTTGAGCAGGTGCAAGACAAATTAAAGCAGGAAATCAGGGATGCGGTTGTAAAAGCTGGTTTGGCAGCGGAAGAGCAGATCCCTGATGTAATTCTTGAAATCCCGAAGGAAAAGGCTCATGGAGATTATTCCACGAATATGGCGATGCAATTAGCACGTGTGGCTAAAAAAGCGCCAAGAATGATTGCAGAGGAGCTTATCGCTCATTTTGACAGCTCAAAAGCTTCCATTGAAAAAATTGAAATCGCAGGACCTGGCTTCATCAATTTTTATATGAATAATTCTTATTTGACTGATCTGATTCCGGCTGTTCTGGAAGCAGGAGATCAGTATGGGGAAACAATGGTTGGAAACAGCCAGAAAATCCAGGTTGAGTTTGTTTCAGCAAACCCAACAGGGGACTTGCATCTTGGACATGCACGTGGTGCAGCTGTCGGTGATTCGCTATGCAATATTTTGGACAAAGCTGGCTACGATGTATCCCGTGAGTACTATATCAATGATGCGGGCAACCAGATTAACAATTTGGCTCTATCGGTTGAAGCGCGATATTTCCAGGCTCTTGGCCTTGAAAAAGAAATGCCGGCAGACGGCTATCAAGGCGAAGACATCATCGGCATCGGCAAAAAGCTGGCTGAAGAGTACGGGGATAAGTATGTAAATTCGGATGAAAAAGAGCGTTTTGACTTTTTCCGTGAATACGGCCTGAAATATGAAATGGCGAAGCTGAAGCAGGATCTTGAAGATTTCCGCGTGCCATTTGATGTTTGGTATTCTGAAACATCCCTTTATAATAATGGCAAAATCGACACAGCCCTTCAGGCATTAAAGGATAACGGCCACATTTACGAAGAAGAGGGTGCAACCTGGTTCCGCTCAACTGCTTTCGGTGATGACAAAGACCGTGTTCTGATTAAAAATGACGGCTCTTACACATATCTGACTCCGGATATCGCTTACCATAAAGACAAGCTTGAAAGAGGCTTTGAAAAGCTGATCAACATCTGGGGCGCTGACCACCATGGCTACATTCCGCGCATGAAGGCGGCCATCCAGGCGCTTGGCTATGACCGTGATGCGCTCGAAGTCGAAATTATCCAGCTTGTACACTTGTACAAAAACGGTGAAAAAATGAAGATGAGCAAACGTACCGGCAAAGCGGTAACAATGCGTGATCTTGTAGAAGAAGTAGGATTGGACGCAACACGCTATTTCTTCGCGATGAGAAGCGCAGATACACATCTTGATTTTGACCTTGATCTGGCTGTATCTCAATCAAATGAAAACCCTGTTTACTATGCCCAGTACGCACACGCGCGTATTTCCAGCATCCTGCGCCAGGGTGAAGAGCAGGGAATGGCTGCCGGAGCTGCAGATTTCTCCCTGATTCAGGCGGAAAAGGAAATCGATGTCCTGAAGAAAATCGGCGAATTCCCGCAGGCAGTCGGCGAAGCGGCGCAAAAGCGCATGCCGCACA
The DNA here is from genome assembly GCA_030348385.1 of Cytobacillus sp. NJ13. Taxonomy (NCBI): domain Bacteria; kingdom Bacillati; phylum Bacillota; class Bacilli; order Caryophanales; family Bacillaceae; genus Cytobacillus; species Cytobacillus sp. NJ13. Next base: position 3,708,421 of record JAUCFP010000006.1, read on the forward strand.
GAATCACGAACTATATTTATGAACTGGCTTCTTCTTTCCACAGCTTCTATAATGCTGAAAAAGTATTGGATGCGGAAAATCCGGAAAGAACCAAAGCCCGTCTGGCACTGATCAAGGCGGTTCAGACTACCTTGAAGAATGCTCTGAAATTAATCGGCGTATCTGCACCGGAAAAAATGTAAAACTCAAAGCTGGCACTTATAGGTGTCGGCTTTTTTCATGTTTTTGACGAAAAAGGGGAAGCTAAAGGCATATGTTTAAGGTTATAGTTAAACTGGTAAAACATAGTAAGTTATTATAGGAGGATCTCATGAAAATCGTTCTTTTATCCATACTTACAGGATTTCTCGTCGGATTTGTCTTTGCTTTCATGAAGCTGCCGATTCCCGCACCGCCAGCACTGCCTGGCATTATGGGGATTGTCGGCATTTACCTCGGGTTTAAAGCATATGAAGTGGTTCTGCCGTGGCTGCAGGGGATATTGAGATAGATTGGGAAAGGGTGTCCACGTTAGTTATGGGCATCCTTTTTGTCTAAATGTGAACTTTGCAAATAAATCCTGAATTTAGCAAATAAACCTTGGAAATCAGCAAACAATAGTTGAAACTAGCAAACAAATGAGGAAAAAAGCAAACAAACCTGGTAAATCAGCAAAAAAACGAAAACCAGGCAGCAAACCAGGAAAACTAAAAGAGCAAACCCCAATAAATTAGTCAGCAAACCCGCAATTCAGCAAATAAATGATAAATTTAGCAAATAACCTGTCAGAACCCGCAAGTAATTCAAACTAAACTCCGCATGTTACATCCGGACGAGCATATCATGATAGAAACCCTTCCGGAAAGGACATGCCCGCCAATGAAACCACAGTTTGCAGCCTCACTTTACGCAACCATTTCAATCAGTTTTTGGGGAGTCTCTTTTGTCTCCACCAAAGCTGTTTTAGATAAGCTGGACCCTTATACATTAATCATGCTCCGATTTGCCATCGGGGCGGCTTTTCTGCTTCTTTTGCTCTTGCTGAAAAGATATCCTCTCCAGATTCCGCTTAAATATATTCCCCATTTAATTGTTCTCGGTGTACTCGGCGTGTTCATCCATCAGGTCATCCAGGTAACAGCTCTAAAGACGATAGACGCCTCGTCTGCGGGGTGGATCATTTCTTTTTCACCAGTTTTTACCGTGCTCCTCTCCATGATCTTTCTTCATGAAAAATTGACATTCCTTAAGACACTGGGCATTATTACTGCGATTTCCGGCGTGCTCATGGTAACAGGAGCGAGGAGCGGCCAGACACTGGGGTTTGCTTTAAATATAGGGTACTTCCTCATGATCCTAAGTACACTGAATTGGGCGGTATATTCGATTTTGGTAAGAAAATTGCAAATTAAGCTGCCTTCCCTAGTGGTCACTTTTTATATGAGTTTGCTTGGCTGTATGTTGACCATTCCCTTTTTAATGAGAGATAGAGGATGGGAGAAGTTTCATCTTTTATCCGGTTCTGAATGGGCCCATATATTGTTTCTGGGCATATTTGTATCGGGGATTGGCTATTGGTACTGGTCCAAGGCACTCGAGGTTTTGGAAGCTTCCAAAGTATCAATGTTTATCTATATGGAGCCGCTGTTTACCTTTATTGCGGCCATTTTGCTTCTTCGTGAAAAAATTTTCTTCATAAGCATCATGGGTGGAATCATAATTATTATAGGAGTGATCATGGTGAATGGTCAGATGAAATATTTTTCATGGAGGAAACGATAATCCACATTAAAGGGGGAGTCGTTTAATGGCCTTGAAGGAACGGTTTATAAACATTTTGAATCCATTGAAATCACCTTCTGCAGAAGAACTTAGAAAGGCTTTGGCATCACTTGATATCAAGCTTGAGGATCTGCTTCCGCACCTGCAGCCGGCAGATGGAAAACCCTATTACCGCAAGCTGCTCCACCAGAATGACGAAGTGGAACTGCTCGTCATGAACTGGTCAGATATCGAATGCGCCCCGCATGATCATGGAAATTCAAAGGGATGGATTCAAGTGTTAAATGGAGATTCGGAAAACACTGTTTTTGAAGTGAAGGAAGACGTCCCAGTTGAGCTTTTTGCAGAGATAAAGTCCAAAGACTCCTTCTTTTTTGCTCCCAAAAAAGGTGTGCACAAAATGAAGAGTGCAGGCAGGGAGAACCTTGTCACACTGCATCTTTATTCACCTCCGATTACTGGCATGAAGGTGTACGACCTGCAAAAATGCGCTGCCTGTGTAGTCTCTGAAGAATGTGGGGCCTGGTGGCCTGAGGAGATAAGACAGAAGGTGAAGGTGATTCAGTTAAAATAAAGGGGCGTTCCGCACAGGGAACGCCTTCTTTAGTTCCATTCTACCTCGGCTCCGCCAATCCTCTTCACCCCGCGGATGCTGCTGATATCCTCAGTCAGCTTAAGCGCAGCCTTATCTTTTGCTTTGGCTTCAATCATAAAATCGATATCCCGGTTACAGGTTTTCAGCTGATCGAGAAGCGGCCTGATGAAATCAATGTCAACACAGTCGGCATGGGACCGGAAGGCTTTTTCAGATTTGGGCGAGGAGATGTGGATTTTCGGCTTAAGTCCTGTTTTTTCCCATGTCTGAAAAATCTCTGGGAGAAGCTCATTCAGCGGGCGGGTGCCTAGGTTCGCCATATGGTGGTGATAATCAAACACAAGGGGGATGTTTTCTTTCTGGCAGGCCAGGAGAGTTTCATCCGCGTTATAGGTTTTATCATCATTCTCAAGTGTCATTTGCTTTTTAATATGAGACGGAAGCATCTTCAGATTTTCATGGAACCGGTCAATGGTCGCAAGCTTGTCCCCGTAAGCCCCGCCAATATGGATATTGATGATGCTTTTATTTTCAACCCCCATGGCCTCGAACATCCGGTAATGGTATTCCATGTCTTTGACTGCATTCCGGGTCACATCCTCGCGCGGAGAAGTGAACAGGGTGAACTGATTGGGATGAAAGCTGACGCGGAGCCCATGTTTTTTAATCAATTCACCGATTTCAAGCCATTTTTCCTTAAAAGGTGTGACAAAATCCCATAAAACCTCCGGGTGCGTGGCGAGTGGAACAATGGAGCTTGAAAGGCGATACAGCTGGATTTCATGTGCAATATTAAAATAAAGCATTCTTAACGTATTTTGCAGATTCACCGCTGTGACGGCCTTCAGCTTGTCCAGCCTTTCTTCCTCAGGCATTTGCTGATAGCGCGTAAACGTTAACGTTCTGGCAGGAGATGCCTCCCACAAGCTGATGGCATGGGAAACATATCCCAGTCTGATTTTCAATTTGCAGCACCTTCTTTTTGCTGACCTCCTCTACAGAAAGCTTGCCACAGACCGGGCAAGCATCTCTTTGAATGTCCGTAAAGGATCCAGCCGGTTTAATTCTTTTAGTGTCAGCCTCTTTGCATTTAGTATGTCTTTGTCTACAACAGCTTGGACCTGCTTAATGAACTCTTTGTCATAAATAAAGCAATTGATTTCATAATTTAAGAACAGGCTCCGCTTATCAAAATTGGCTGTTCCGACATCACTGATTTCATTATCGATAATAATCGCCTTTGCATGGTAAAAGCCCTTTTTGTACTCATACACATAAGCACCATGTTTAATCAAGGTCCTTAAGTAAAGATAAGAGGCCTCTTTTACAAGAATATGATCCGTGATGCATGGGACGAGTATTTTTACTGTAACGCCGCGTTCCAGGGCATTAATTAAGTCCTGAAAAAGCCTTTTGCCCGGAATAAAATAGGGTGTCCCAATCGTTATGCTCTTTTTCGCCTTCCGTATTAAGGAGGAGAAGCTTTCTTCTAAAAAAACCCCTTTATAAGCTGCAAACTGATGGCGGTATTCTCCTGCATGCAGCTCAGGAAAATAAATGCTGTTTGCTAGCAGGTTGGTCTTGGCTGCTTTATACCAATCAGTCAGAAACTCTCTTTGCAGATCCTGTACCCCTTCACCGTGGAATTTCAAGTGATAGTCACGCCAGGGGGTCAGCTTTTTGTCCTGATTGATGTATTCTTTGCCGATATTGAAGCCGCCAATGTATCCGATCTTTCCATCAATGACGGTAATTTTCCGGTGGTTCCTGGCCTGAAAAGAATAGAAAAGAAATGGCAGCTTCGGCACATGGGCAAACGAAAATTTGACGCCGCTGCTTTTAAGATCCTTTACGGTTTTTCTTTTAACAGGAAAGCTTCCGGCCCAGTCGACCAAAAGGCGGACTTCCACTCCTTCTTTTGCTTTACCCTTTAAGATAGTTAAAAACTCCTTGCTGATTTTATCATCCTTCACAATATAAAATAAAATATGGATGTGCTTTTGCGCTTTTCTTAGCTCGGAAAATAAATCATCAAATAAAGCAGGCCCATCTGCAAACAATTCCATATCAGACTGCCGGATGGGTAAGGCGGTCCGCTCAAGCTTTTTCATATGGCTTTTCCGGCCCAGTGTAAAATCAATATAGAGCCATAAGAAGATGACGAGTAAAACGACCATAATGATATTCCAGACAGTCAATGCAATCTTCCTCTCGACAGGATTTTCCTGTTAGTATTTCCTGCAGAGATTTTTCTATCATGGAATCTTCCCAAAAAGGGAGGAGTTTTCACCTTTAAAAAGAATTTAATAAATGAAAATAATAAAATTTTTCGAACAAGTTTAATGAAAAATGGTTGACTGAATGCTCATTCATAATATAATGGGAGTATGAGTAAATTCAGAAAATTATACTGTTTTTAAAATTTTCTAAGATGAAGAAAGGAGCACGATGCCCATGAACGGTTTATTATGGATCAACTTAATTGCATTTCTTCTTGTAACCGCTTACGCTATCAGCCTGTTTGTCTATGTTGTGAAGACGCGGATTGAATATATCAAGCTTGGCAAAAAGGTAGAGTTTGACGGCAAGGTGAAAGAGCGCCTTGAGAAGATCTGGATCAACGTATTCGGCCAGAAAAAGCTTTTAAAGGATAAGAAAAGCGGAATCATCCACGTGATGTTTTTTTACGGCTTCATTCTTGTCCAATTTGGAGCAATCGATTTTATTATCAAAGGAATTAAGCCAGGTGCGCATTTACCGCTTGGACCATTATATCCTGGCTTCACCTTTTTCCAGGAAATTGTGACCCTGATGATCCTTGTTGCGGTAATCTGGGCTTTCTACCGCCGTTATGTGGAAAAGCTTGTCCGCTTAAAACGCGGATTCAAATCAGGTCTCGTACTTATTTTTATCGGAGGGCTCATGCTTTCCGTACTGCTTGGCAATGGAATGGGCATGATCTGGCATGGCCATGAAGGAACCTGGACAGAACCGGTTGCTTCCATGATTTCCGGTGCATTCGCATGGATGGGTGAAACGGCTTCGATTGTTGTGTTTTACATCTCATGGTGGATTCACTTAGTATTCCTGCTTGCATTCCTTGTGTACGTGCCGCAATCCAAGCATGCCCACTTAATCGCCGGACCGGCCAACGTATATTTCAACCGACTGGATAATCCGGGGAAATTAAAGTCAATCGACTTTGAAGATGAATCACAGGAAAGTTTTGGTGTCGGAAAAATTGAAGATTTTACACAGCATCAGATGATCGACTTCTATGCGTGTGTGGAATGCGGGCGCTGTACCAATATGTGTCCGGCAACCGGCACGGGAAAAATGCTTTCGCCAATGGATTTAATCCTGAAATTGCGTGATCATTTAACCAATCACGGTGCTGTTGTCACTTCGAAGCAGCCCTGGGTGCCGACATTCGCTTTTTCAAATACGAAAGGCAATCAGCTTGCCCTTGCAGCTGCCGGCCAGGGTGCAGAAGAAGCTGCTGCAGGCCTCGCTTACAGCCCAAGCCTGATCGGCGAAGTCATCACAGAAGAAGAAATCTGGGCTTGTACGACTTGCCGTAACTGTGAAGACCAGTGCCCGGTTATGAATGAACATGTTGATAAAATTATTGACCTGCGCCGCTACCTTGTTTTAACAGAGGGTAAAATGGATGCTGATGCACAGCGCGCCATGACCAATATCGAGCGCCAGGGAAATCCTTGGGGACTGAACCGCAAGGAGCGCGAAGACTGGAGAGAAGCACGCGAAGATGTTCATGTGCCGACAGTGAAGGAAATGAAAAAGGCAGGAGAAGAGTTCGAATACTTATTCTGGGTTGGCTCCATGGGATCTTACGATAACCGCAGCCAAAAGATCGCTCTTTCCTTTGCGAAACTAATGAATGAGGCAGGCGTTAAATTCGCAATTCTTGGAAACAAGGAAAAGAACTCTGGTGACACACCAAGACGTCTTGGAAACGAGTTCTTATTCCAGGAGCTTGCCACAAAGAATATTGAAGAGTTTGAGAAAAATGAAGTGAAGAAGATCGTAACGATTGACCCCCATGCCTACAACATTTTCAAAAATGAGTATCCGGATTTCGGATTAGAGGCAGAGGTTTATCACCATACTGAAGTTCTTGCCCAGCTTGTAGAAGAAGGCAAGCTAAAGCCGCAATATGCTGTAGAAGAAACGATCACATTCCATGACTCCTGCTATCTTGGACGCTACAACGAGGTGTACGATCCTCCGCGTGAAATCCTTAAGAGCATCCCGGGCGTCAAGCTTGTGGAAATGGAAAGAAACCGCGAAACCGGCATGTGCTGCGGAGCAGGGGGCGGCTTGATGTGGATGGAAGAAGAAACAGGACACCGCATCAACGTCTCACGCACCGAGCAGGCATTGGCAGTGAATCCATCCGTGATCAGCTCAGGATGTCCGTACTGCTTAACGATGCTGTCAGATGGAACGAAAGCAAAAGAAGTGGAAGAACAGGTTCATACGTATGATGTTGCTGAAATTCTCGAAAAGTCTGTTATAGGTGAAAGCCAGAATTTAGTATCCTAATATATTTAAAATGGAAATTGGAGCACTGAAGCAAATTTCAGCTAAAGCATTTTGACGAAAAATGTTTTTACCAGAATTTTGTGTAAAGTGTTTCAATTTCTGCTATTTTTCTAGTAAAATAGAAAATGATAAAGCGCTTACAATTTTGCTGGCTGACTGAAGTTCGAACAAATCCTTTTGTTTCGCGGTCTTTTCGAGCGAGCGTTCAGTCAACCCAAGAACCTTCACAAACATTTAACTTCAGCCAGAACAGCTTCAGGGACCCAATTTTTTTCTAATTAATTTTGCGAACATTTTAAATTAATAGTACAAAGGAGCGATTCTTTTATGGGAAAAACCGTAATTCTTAGCGGAGTAAGAACACCTTTTGGAAAATTTGCCGGAGCGCTTAGCAGCTTTACAGCTTCCGACCTTGGGGGATTTGCAGTAAAAGAAGCGCTGAACCGAGCCGGCATCAATCCTGAAGAGGTAGACGAAGTGATTCTCGGAACCGTTCTTCAGGGAGGTCAGGGCCAGATCCCTTCACGACAGGCTGCGAAAAAGGCCGGCCTGCCGTGGGAAGTGAAAACGGAAACGATTAATAAAGTTTGTGCTTCCGGCATGCGAAGTGTCACTTTAGGAGATCAGATCATCCGGGCGGGTGACGAGGAAGTCATCGTGGCTGGCGGCATGGAATCCATGAGCAATGCGCCTTACATTTTGCCGAAAGCGCGCTGGGGCCTGCGCATGGGCGATGCAACGGTTAAGGACTTAATGGTTCATGATGGATTAAGCTGCAGCTTCACAGGCGTCCATATGGGAACGTACGGAAACTCGACAGCTAAAGAATTCGAAATCAGCCGGGAAGAGCAGGACAACTGGGCTCTAAGAAGCCATAAACGTGCCATTGAAGCAATGGAATCCGGCAAATTGGCAGAGGAAATAGTGCCAGTGGAAGTGCCGCAGCGAAAGGGTGAGCCAATCATTGTGTCCCAGGATGAATCGCCCCGCAAAGATACTTCCTTAGAAAAGCTGGCTAAGCTTGGGTCTGTTTTTAATTCGGACGGAACGATCACTGCCGGGAATGCGCCTGGCGTTAACGACGGGGCAGCAGCATTAGTATTGATGAGCGAAGAGCGTGCAGAACGCGAGGGCAAAAAGCCGGAAGCTTATATTCTTGGCCATACAGCGCTAGCGGTGGAAGCCAAGGACTTCCCGCAAACCCCTGGCCTTGTCATTAATGCTCTTTTGAAAAAGACAGGAAAAACCCTGGAAGAGATTGACCTATTTGAAATTAACGAAGCATTTGCAGCTGTTGCTTTAACAAGCGGAAAAATTGCCGGCCTTGATGAAGAAAAAGTGAATGTTAACGGCGGTGCCGTTGCTCTGGGCCACCCAATCGGCGCAAGCGGAGCGAGAATTATTCTTACACTGATGCATGAACTGAAGCGCCGCGGAGGCGGAATCGGCATTGCGGCCATCTGCAGCGGCGGAGGCCAGGGAGATGCGGTTATGATTGAGGTTCCGAAGCAGTAATGAATAGGAATTAACAACGGAAAGGTCGTTAAACGAGCTGAATAAGGTCCAAAACGGAAGCCGATCCGTGAGAATGGTAGTTAATCTGGATGAATAACGCCCAAAACGGAAGCGGATCCGTGAGAATGGTAGTTAATCTGGATGAATAACGCCCAAAACGGAAGCGGAGCCGTGAAAATGGTAGTTAATCGAGTGGAATAACGCCCAAAAAGAAAGCGTGACTAAGAAAACAGTAGTTAATCTGAGAGATTAATACTCAAAAAGATTGGACTCCGCAGAATATGGTAGTTAAAAGACACGATTAATGCCAAAACGGCTCAGCGACCAGAAAATTCAACAACTCAAGTAAATATAGAACAACCGGTCAAACCCAAGAACGGAGGATACAAAAATGAACGTAAAAAACATTATGGTAATCGGTGCTGGACAAATGGGTTCAGGAATCGCGCAGGTTTGTGCGCAAGCAGGCTATAGCGTCATCTTAAACGACCTAAAGCCAGATTTTGTTGAACGCGGCCTTGGCGTGATTAAAAAAAATCTTTCCCGCCAGGTAGAAAAAGAGCGCATGACAGCGGAGGAGATGGAAACGGTTCTTAAAAATGTAACCGCTTCAACCGATCTGCAGGATGCAAAAAACGTTGAACTCGTCATCGAAGCAGCCGTTGAAAACATGGAAATCAAAACAAAAATCTTCAGACAGCTGGATGAGATTGCACCAGAGCATGCAATCCTGGCGAGCAATACATCGTCTCTTCCTATCACAGAAATCGCAGCTGCGACAAAACGTCCGGAAAAGGTCATCGGCATGCATTTTATGAATCCAGTGCCGGTGATGAAGCTGGTAGAAATCATTCGCGGCCTGGCGACAGCCGACGAAGTGTATCAAACCATTGAAGACATCACGAAGACGCTTAAAAAAGTGCCTGTAGAAGTGAATGACTTCCCTGGGTTCGTATCCAACCGCATCCTGATGCCGATGATCAATGAAGCGATTTACACACTTTATGAAGGGGTCGCAACGAAAGAGGCCATTGATGAAGTGATGAAGCTTGGGATGAACCATCCAATGGGACCGCTGACTTTGGCTGACTTCATTGGCCTGGACACATGCCTGTATATTATGGAAACCCTGCACGAAGGCTTTGGTGATGATAAATACCGTCCATGCCCGCTGTTAAGAAAATATGTAAAAGCTGGATGGCTTGGCAAGAAGACAGGCAGAGGGTTCTACGCTTACGGATAAAAATTACAAGAGCCCGGCTAAATAAAGCCAGGCGGCATCGGAGGGTATACAAATGAACCTGAGATTTACAGAAGAGCAGGAAATGATGAGAAAAATGGTGCGAGATTTTGCGCAGACGGAAATCGCCCCTTTTGTGGAAAAAATGGAGCAGGGTGAGTTTCCAAGGGAGATTCTCCGCAAAATGGGCGAGCTTGGCCTTATGGGAATACCGATTCCTGAAAAATACGGCGGATCCGAAATGGACTTTACTTCTTACATTATCGCCATCCATGAACTGTCCCGCGTAAGTGCGACAGTGGGCGTTATCTTATCAGTCCACACATCAGTAGGAACAAATCCAATCCTTTACTTCGGTACGGAAGAGCAAAAGCAGAAGTATATTCCGAAGCTTGCTTCAGGCGAGTATCTCGGCGCTTTTTGCCTCACTGAACCGAGCGCAGGCTCAGATGCGGGAAGTCTGAAATCCCGTGCGGTAAAAGATGGAGATCATTATGTCATTAATGGATCAAAAGTGTTCATCACGAATGCAGGCGAAGCAGACGTATATATTGTATTTGCATCCACTAATCCCGAGCTTGGCAGCAAAGGCATCTCCGCTTTTATTGTAGAGAAAGATACGCCAGGCCTTGTATTTGGGAAAGATGAGCACAAAATGGGCTTGCACGGCTCAAGAACCCTGCAGCTGACATTTGAAGATATGCGGGTGCCGGCTGATAATCTTCTTGGCAATGCAGGAGAAGGCTTCAAGATTGCAATGGCTAACCTGGATGCTGGAAGGATCGGGATTGCTTCGCAGGCGCTTGGAATCGCGGAAGCGGCATTTGAGGCAGCTGCCAGCTATGCGAAGGAACGTGTACAGTTCGGCAAACCCATCGCTGCTCAGCAAGGTGTCGGCTTCAAGCTTGCAGACATGGCAACAAGCGCTGAAGCTGCAAAACTATTAATCTATCGCGCAGCAGACATGCGCCAGCGCGGTGTCAAGTGCGGACTCGAAGCCTCAATGGCAAAGCTTTTTGCATCCAAAACAGCAGTAGACGTGACAACAGAAGCCATCCAGGTATTCGGCGGCTACGGCTACACAGAAGACTACCCGGTTGAGCGCTACTTCCGTGATGCCAAAATTACCGAAATCTATGAAGGCACAAGCGAAATTCAGCGGATTGTCATCAGCAAACAGCTGTAAAGAAGCAGACCAATAATGAATTCACCATATATCAATGAATCCATATAAAGCGGGGGAAAGACAATGAATTTCCAATTGAGTGAAGAGCATGAAATGATCAGAAAAATGGTGCGTGATTTTGCCAGGAATGAAGTGGCGCCGACTGCTGCTGAGCGCGATGAAGAAGAGCGCTTTGACAGAGAGATTTTCGACAAAATGGCAGAGCTTGGCTTAACAGGAATTCCATGGCCTGAAGAATACGGCGGAATCGGCAGTGATTACCTTGCATACTGCATCGCAGTTGAAGAGCTTTCCAGAGTATGTGCCTCTACAGGTGTAACTCTTTCAGCGCATACATCCCTGGCAGGCTGGCCGATTTTCAAATTCGGAAGCGAAGAGCAAAAGCAAAAATTTCTAAAGCCTATGGCCCAGGGTGAAAAAATCGGCGCATATGGCCTTACGGAGCCAGGAAGCGGATCAGATGCCGGCGGAATGAGAACAACGGCACGTCTTGAGGGGGATCAATACGTCTTAAACGGCAGCAAAATTTTCATCACAAACGGCGGAATCGCAGATATCTATGTTGTATTTGCCCTGACAGATCCAGCTTCCAAGCACAAAGGAACAACTGCGTTTATCGTAGAATCCGGCTTTGAAGGCTTTTCTGTCGGCAAGAAGGAGAAGAAATTGGGTATCCGTTCCTCACCTACAACTGAGATCATTTTCGAAGAGTGCAAGGTTCCGGTTGAGAATGTGCTGGGCAATGTAGGCGAAGGCTTCAAAATTGCCATGATGACACTTGACGGCGGCCGCAACGGCATCGCTGCCCAAGCTGTCGGAATCGCACAGGGCGCACTGGATGCTTCAGTCGAATATGCAAAAGAACGCCAGCAGTTCGGCAAGCCGATCGCTGCCCAGCAGGGAATCGGATTCAAACTGGCGGACATGGCCACAAGCATTGAAGCTTCAAGACTATTAACTTACCAGGCAGCCTGGCTGGAATCAGAAGGCCTTCCATACGGTAAAGAATCTGCCATGTCCAAACTCCTTGCAGGTGACACGGCCATGAAAGTAACAACAGACGCCGTTCAAATCTTTGGCGGATACGGATATACAAAGGATTATCCGGTTGAACGCTTCATGCGCGACGCAAAAATCACGCAAATCTACGAAGGCACACAAGAAATCCAGCGTCTCGTAATCTCTCGTATGGTAACGAAATAATTGATTTCACAGAGGGAGGCGGTAGGTAAACAATGAAAAAACGGGAAGTGCAGGCTTCTGTTAAAGATGAGCGTCTTGTCAAGAAAAGACGTGATCAGATGATTAAAGGTGCCGTCACCCTTTTTATCCAAAAAGGGTTCCATCGTACAACAACTAGAGAGATCGCAAAGGCATCTGGTTTTAGTATTGGAACGCTTTATGAATACATCCGGACGAAGGAAGACGTCCTATATCTGGTTTGTGACAGCATTTATGACCAGGTCGCTGAGCGGCTGCAAAAAGGTCTTGATACAAAGCAGGGCACGCTTGAAAGCCTAAAGCAGGGCATCGCCGACTATTTCAAGGTGGTCGATGAAATGCAGGATGAAGTGCTCGTCATGTACCAGGAAGTAAAGGCTCTGACAAAAGACGCGCTTCCATATGTTCTGAAAAAAGAAATTGAAATGGTCGGCATGTTCGAGCATGTCATTACACTTTGCGTCGAGAACGGAGAACTGGACCTGCCGGAGGAAAAAATCAAAATGATTGCCCATAACATTTTTGTTCAGGGACAAATGTGGGCATTCCGCCGATGGTCACTTCAGAAAATGTACAGCATCGATGAATATATCCAGCTGCAGACCAATCTCCTTTTTCAAGGAATAAAGGATCCGGGCAGAGTTTCGGAAAAAGCCTAATAATAGTTCGCAGGCATCAGCAGCACTGGTGCCTGCGCTTACGGACAAGGGGGAGAACGATGAGCAATCCAGAAGTCTATAAGCCGAAAAATCACATTCGCTTCGTTACGGCTTCAAGTCTATTTGACGGACATGATGCCTCCATCAATATTATGCGCCGCATCATTCAGGCAAGCGGTGCAGAGGTCATCCACCTCGGGCATAACCGTTCTGTGGAGGAAGTCGTAAATGCTGCAATCCAGGAAGATGTGCAGGGAATCGCCATTTCCTCTTATCAGGGAGGACATGTAGAGTACTTCAAATATATGTATGACCTTTTGAAGGAACGGGGCGCATCCCACATCCGCATTTATGGCGGAGGGGGCGGTGTCATTATCCCGAAGGAAATCAAAGAATTGCATGACTACGGAATCGCGAGAATTTTCTCTCCCGAAGATGGCCGCCAATACGGCCTCCAGGGGATGATTGATCGGATGATCAAGGAATGTGATTTCCCTACATTCACAGCTGAAGCTTCAGAGCAGATTGAAAAGCTTCAGGAAGGGGAAACGAATGCCATCGCGAAGCTGATTACACTGGCTGAGCATCAGGTAACAGTAGGCAAAGAAGCGGCAGCAACGCTTGAGCCGGTCATGGAGAAAGTGAAATCACTGGAAAAACAGGTTCCTGTAGTGGGAATTACGGGTACAGGCGGTGCTGGAAAAAGCTCGCTGACTGACGAATTGATCCGCCGTTTCATCAATGAAATTCCGGAGAAAAAAGTTGCGATTCTTTCTGTTGATCCGACAAAGCAAAAAACGGGCGGAGCGCTTCTTGGCGACCGCATCCGCATGAACGCAATTTTTAATCCGCGCGTCTATATGCGAAGCCTGGCAACAAGAAATTCCCGCAGTGAGCTATCACTTGCGATTCAGGATGCGATTTCGGTTGTCAAAGCAGCCGGCTTTGACCTGATAATTGTGGAAACTAGCGGAATCGGGCAGGGGGATGCAGGCATTACGGAAATTTGTGATGCCTCTATGTATGTGATGACAAGCGAATTCGGCGCGCCTTCTCAGCTTGAAAAAATTGATATGATCGATTATGCAGACTTGATCGTGATTAATAAATTTGAGCGCAAAGGTTCAGAGGACGCGATGCGCCAGGTGCAAAAGCAGTACCAGCGCAGCCGGATGCTGTTTGAAAAAGAGCTTGAAGACATGCCTGTATACGGCACCATTGCGAGCCAGTTCAATGATCCTGGCACAAATGCCGTGTTTGCGGCACTTGTGGAAACGATTAATGAAAAAGCAGGTACGGACTGGAAGACAAGTTTTACAAAAAATGCAAAAGTTGAGAAGCAGAATGTGATTATCCCGAATGAACAGCGCTATTATCTGCGCGAAGTTTCAGAAACAGTCCGGGGCTACCACAAGAAAGCCGAGGAGCAGGCCGATCTTTCCCGCAAACTGTTCCAGTTAGAAGGGGCTCTGCTTGCTGTGAAAGAACAAGAAGGAAATGAAGAAGTCATTGCTTCTCTTGAAGCGATTAAATCATCAGCAGAAGAGAAGCTGACTGCTGAAACAAAGAAAATCCTTGCTGGCTGGGATGATCTGAAGGAAAAATACTCAGGCGAGCAATTTGTGACAAAAATCCGCGATAAAGAAATCGTGACGGTTTTAAAAACAAAAAGCTTATCAGGGCTGTCCATTCCAAAAGTGGCACTGCCTAAGTACAAGGATTACGGAGAAATCATCCGCTGGGTATACAGAGAAAACGTGCCGGGTTCATTCCCTTATACAGCTGGTGTTTTCCCATTCAAACGCGAGGGTGAAGATCCGAAAAGACAGTTTGCCGGAGAAGGTACACCTGAACGGACAAACCGCCGCTTCCATTATCTGTCCAAAGATGATGCCGCGAAGCGTCTGAGCACAGCGTTTGATTCTGTAACCCTATACGGAGAAGATCCTGACTACCGCCCGGACATTTACGGAAAAGTCGGGGAAAGCGGAGTCAGCATCTGTACACTTGATGATATGAAGAAGCTGTATGCCGGATTTGATCTGTGCCATCCATCTACATCTGTATCGATGACGATTAATGGGCCAGCACCGATCATTTTGGCGATGTTCATGAATACGGCCATTGAACAGCAGATTGAAGCAAAAGAGCAGGAGCTTGGCCGCGTGCTGACACCTGAAGAATTCACCGAAGTAAGGGCGAAAACGCTCCAGACTGTCCGCGGGACGGTTCAAGCTGACATTTTAAAAGAAGATCAGGGACAGAATACTTGTATCTTTTCAACGGAATTTGCCTTGAGGATGATGGGGGATATTCAGCAGTACTTTATCGACCATAAAGTCCGCAATTATTACTCTGTTTCGATTTCCGGTTACCATATCGCAGAAGCAGGTGCAAACCCGATTTCTCAGCTTGCCTTTACTCTGGCAAATGGCTTCACCTATGTCGAGTACTATTTGAGCAGAGGCATGAACATCAATGATTTTGCACCAAATCTTTCATTCTTCTTCTCCAATGGACTTGATCCGGAGTATACGGTGCTTGGCCGTGTGGCGCGCCGCATCTGGGCAGCGGTTATGAGAGATAAGTATGGCGCTAATGAAAGAAGCCAGAAACTGAAGTACCATATCCAAACGTCCGGACGCTCCCTGCATGCACAGGAAATCGATTTTAACGATATCCGCACAACACTGCAGGCATTAATGGCGCTTCAGGATAACTGTAACTCGCTTCATACCAATGCGTATGATGAAGCCATAACGACACCGACAGAAGAATCTGTCCGCCGTGCGATGGCTATTCAGATGATCATTACTAAAGAACATGGCTTATCGAAAAATGAAAATCCGCTTCAGGGTGCATTTATCGTGGATGAGCTGACAGACCTTGTGGAAGAGCAGGTGCTGAGAGAGTTCGAACGCATCAATGACCGCGGCGGCGTGCTTGGCGCCATGGAAACGCAATACCAGCGCGGTAAAATTCAGGATGAATCCATGTACTATGAAATGAAAAAGCATACTGGCGATCTTCCAATTATTGGTGTTAACACTTACTTGAACCCAAATCCTCCATCAGAGGATGAAATGAACAATATGGAGCTTGCAAGGGCAACGAAGGAAGAAAAAGAAACGCAAATCCGCAATCTGCGCAGCTTCCAGGAGCGCAACAAAGACAAATCGGAAGAGGCACTGAAACAGTTGAAGGAAGCAGCAGTCAGCGGCGGCAATATTTTTGCCGAACTGATGGAAACCGTCAAAGCGGCGAGCCTCGGCCAAATCACCCGTGCGCTATACGAAGTGGGCGGACAGTACCGCCGCAATATGTAAAAGCCAATGGATTAACAGGGCCTGCAGCTGCAGGCCCTTGTTTTCTGCACTATTATTTAACATAGAATTAATATAAAATAAATCCATATCCTATATAATGGAATCAATACATAGCATTGCACTTCGGGGAACCTGAGGATGTGAAAAAATGAAAAAAATCTTGCTCTATACAGCCATCCTTGCAGCTGCTGCAGGAGTCTACTTCTTATATGGAAAACAGCTGGGAGCCATTGCATTCTATCTGCTCTCCATTTACTTCACCTGGCTCGCCTATAAAAAATGGGACCGCCCGTTAAAGCGCAGGAGGAGGAAAAGGGCAGATTAGCTTCCTTTAAAAGGGAAATCCAAAAAGTTATTGTCTTGTGATACACATAGAATTTTACCTGCTGAGTTAATTAAAGCGGAGGGCACTTGATCTTAGAAAATGCTTCCGCATTTTCTTCGTGCGGTGTTTATCCGGGAAATGTCCTGCGGGAGGAGAGGGAGCGGGAGTCCCCGCAGGCGAAGCCGAGGAGGCGCTTATACATCCCCGTGGAAAGTAAATGCCATGCTAAAATTAACGGACATCATTCAAACCTCTTATTAAGATAATTCAAAATCAAGAAAAACCGCATAAAAATACGCAGAACAGCAGATATAACTGGCATAAACCGTAAAAATTTGTTTATAATGAAGAATATGCCTTCTTGCAGGCTGTCCACATGCATTTGCGGACAGCTGCGGAACTTCAGCTTAAATAGTTTGTGATTTGCGCTGCAGAATGAGCGTTTACATAGGGAAAGGAAGTGCTGATATTGAGTTTGGAACAGTTCTCAAAAGAAGAATTACAAGAAATGTCATTGATCGAAGTGGCTTATGAACTTCTAACAAGCAAAAAAGAACCAATGGCCTTTAATGACATTATGAATGAAGTGGCTAAACTTATGAACCTTTCAGAGGAACAAGTCAAAGGGAAAATTGCACAGTTCTATACAGATTTAAATATAGATGGCCATTTTATCGGATTGGGCGAAAACCGCTGGGGCCTTCGATCATGGTATCCGGTTGACCAATATGAAGAAGAAATCGTTACCGTAATCAAGCCTAAAAAGAAAAAGGCGAAGAAAAAGGACGATGATGATCTCGATCTTGAAGATTATGACGAGCTTGATGAAGAAGATATCGATTACGACGATATCGACGGATTCGACGATGATGATCTGACAGAAGACGATGATGACGATCTTCTTGATGATGACGATGATCTTGATGATGATGATGATGAGTTCGAAGACGATGATGATATAATTGATAAAGATGAAGAATACGACCTTGGCGATGAAGACGAAGAGCTTGAGGAAGATGACCTCGACGCTGACGAAGACGAAGAAGATTTATAATCTTGACTTTTCGTTTCAGGGCTTGTAGAATACTTTTTGGGCTCCTTAAAAAAGGACGATTCGTTTAGACGCTAATAGCGCTCCCTTACTTACTTAAGTAAGAGGGGCGCTTTTTATTTTTTATAGGCCGTGTGCCTTTTTAAAAGAGCTAAACCATCCCTTTGCGATAAGCTTCCGCTGAAAAAATCGGAGGCTGAACAATAGAATTTTTATCATCAAGTCTTTAAACCAGCATCATTATGCACAAACTGATATCAAGGGGGAATTTTTCATGACTAAGTATATTTTTGTTACGGGCGGAGTTGTTTCATCACTAGGAAAAGGAATCACGGCAGCATCACTTGGCCGCTTATTGAAAAACAGAGGGTTAACGGTTACGATTCAGAAATTCGATCCTTACATAAATGTGGATCCGGGAACAATGAGCCCGTACCAGCATGGTGAGGTGTTTGTAACAGGTGACGGCGCGGAGACTGACCTGGACTTAGGCCACTATGAGCGTTTTGTTGATATTAACCTGACCAAATACAGCAGTGTAACAACTGGTAAAATTTACTCAACCGTCCTTAGAAAAGAGCGCCGCGGCGACTATAACGGCGGAACCGTGCAGGTTATTCCGCATATCACAAATGAAATTAAGGATAAAGTTTTCCGTGCAGGCCACGAAACAAATTCTGATGTGGTCATCACAGAAATCGGCGGAACAGTAGGGGATATTGAGTCACTTCCATTCCTTGAAGCGATCCGCCAGATTAAGAGCGATATCGGCCGCGATAATGTGATGTACATTCACTGTACATTGGTTCCTTATATCAAGGCAGCAGGCGAAATGAAAACAAAGCCGACACAGCACAGTGTTAAAGAACTGAGAAGCCTTGGCATTCAGCCAAACGTAATCGTTCTTCGTACAGAAATGCCAATTTCCCAGGATATGAAGGATAAAATTGCGCTATTCTGTGATATTGATAAAGAAGCAGTTATTGAAGCAACAGATGCGGATACATTATACTCTATACCACTATCCCTTCAAGATCAGAAGCTTGATGAAATCGTCTGCAAGCATTTGAAGCTGAATTGCGGAGAAGCGGACATGACAGAGTGGAAGCAGCTGGTTGACAAGGTTCTGAACCTTTCCAAGAAAACAAAGATTGCCCTTGTCGGTAAATATGTTGAATTGCAGGATGCTTACATTTCAGTTGTCGAAGCCTTAAAACATGCGGGTTACGCTTTTGATTCTGATATTGAAATCAAATGGATCAACTCTGAAGAAGTAGACAGCAATAATGTCAATGGACTGCTTCATGATGCTGATGGAATCCTGGTTCCAGGCGGATTTGGCGACCGCGGCATTGAAGGAAAGATCCTTGCAATTCAATATGCACGCGAAAACAAGAAGCCATTCCTTGGCATCTGCCTTGGCATGCAGCTGGCTTCGATTGAATTTGCAAGAAATGTACTGGGTCTTGAAGGGGCACACTCAGCAGAAATTGCTCCTGAAACACCGCATCCAATTATCGACCTTCTGCCTGAGCAAAAGGATATTGAGGATTTAGGCGGAACTCTAAGACTTGGCCTGCAAGCTTGTAAATTGAATGAAGATACAAAAGCCTTTGAGGCATACCAGGATGAGGTTGTATATGAGCGCCATCGCCATCGCTATGAATTTAACAACCACTACCGCCAGGATATGGAGAAAGCAGGCTTTGTCTTCTCTGGTACAAGCCCGGACGGCCGCTTAGTGGAAATCATCGAAGTGAAGGATCACCCTTGGTTCGTTGCTTCCCAGTTCCATCCTGAATTTATCTCAAGACCAACTCGCCCTCAGCCATTATTCCGTGAATTTGTCGGGGCTTCCTTGAAATTTAGCGAGAAACAATAAAGTGAAAAATCCCTCCGGATGCGGAGGGATTTTTTTGTGGTTGTTTTGAGGGAATTTCTTTTAGGCACAAAGTTAATGTGCACGCTCAACCCAAGAAAATCCGCGGGTAAAAGTCCCGGACCCGCGCACAAAGTTAATATACGCACGCAACCCAAAAAAATCAGCGGACAAAAGACTTGAATCCGGGTGCAATTGAAACAAACGCACACAAATCGAGTATACCCGCGCGTATAGTCCTGGACATCACATTTTTCGCGGATAAATGAAGACTTCACCGGCCAAATTTATTCATACTCCGCCAAAATCTCATCAATCGTAAACTTAATTCCATAATAAACAAATAAAGCAGCCATGGAAGCCGGATAGCCGAAGCGGTTGCCTTCTTCATCAGGCAGAAGCCCTTTAGCAAGCTTCAAATCAATATGGACATCGGCTAAATCAGCGATGTTAACATTGCTTTCCGCCTTAATAGTGCTCACTGCCACAAAGGGTATTCCTTTTTCAGACAAAGATTTTGCCAGAACGGCTGCGTCTTCGTCATCTGAATGTCTTGAGAAGATGATTACTCTGTCTGTTTCTGAGACTTCCTCATCACTTTCCAAAATCGCTGCATCTCTAAGCGGTTCCTGGCTTTGAACGGCTTCATAGCCAATTGCAGCCATTTCTTTTGTACCGTAAATATATATTTTCCCATCACCGGCGGCAGCCTGAGCCAATAGGCGTGCACTGTCCTCGATGGAAAACTCTTCTTTTTCCTGAAGTCTTTTAAACAAGCCTGTCAGCTGGGTAGAAAACATCTTAAGCAAATTATTTCACTCCTTCGATCACTGCACTTAGCGGTTCTATTATAGTGAAAAGGGAGGAAAAGGTAAAATATTCACATTTGAAATTGCAAATACCAGCAGGAATAATCATGTTTCACAGAGAAATTAGCTGTAGGAGAATGTATAGTTAAGTGACCTGCAGTCATAATTCAGTATGGTTTTAAACCTAAGTGCTTTTAATACGACAGGAAGAGGTGGCTTGATGAAAGGGAAAATATTAATTGTAGATGATCAGTTCGGAATCCGTATTTTGCTTAATGAGGTACTACAGAAAGAAGGGTACGACACATACCAGGCTGCCAATGGAGTCCAGGCTCTCGACATTGTTTCCAAGCATTCGCCTGATCTTGTTCTTCTCGACATGAAAATACCGGGAATGGACGGGATTGAAATTTTAAAAAGAATGAGAGTGGTGGATAAAGATATCCGCGTCATTATCATGACTGCATATGGCGAACTCGATATGATTCAGGAGGCCAAGGATCTGGGAGCTCTTACTCACTTTGCGAAGCCATTTGATATCGATGACATCAGGGCAGCGGTAAAGAAATATCTGCCTGTGCCAAACTCGAAATAAACCAAAATTAACCGTTTTTAACCTGAAATTCCATCGCTATAAAAATGATAGCGTTTGCTTTATGACAATTAACAAAAACGCTCTGGAATAATGGCTTTTCTAAGTCCTTTTTGGTATGATAACAGATGAATTCCAAAGGATCGTATCTGTTTAGCGGACTATTTTAAGGGTACATATTCGATAGTGTTAAGGGGAAAACTTTAACAGTGTTTAGTCTGATGAACTTAAACGATTATCAATAAGGAGGAAGAAAAATGCCTTTAGTTTCTATGACTGAAATGCTGAATAAAGCAAAATCAGAAGGCTATGCAGTAGGTCAATTTAACTTAAACAACCTTGAGTTCACTCAAGCTATCCTGCAGGCGGCAGAAGAAGAAAAATCACCGGTTATCCTTGGTGTTTCCGAAGGTGCTGCACGCTACATGGGCGGTTTCAAAACGGTTGTAAAGATGGTTGAAGGACTGCTGGAAGATTACAAAATTACCGTTCCAGTGGCTATCCACTTAGACCACGGTTCAAGTTTTGATAAATGTAAAGAAGCGATCGATGCAGGCTTCACATCCGTTATGATCGATGCTTCTCATGATCCGTTCGAACAAAACGTTGAGACTACTTCTAAAGTAGTTGAATATGCACATTCAAAAGGCGTTTCAGTAGAAGCAGAGTTAGGAACTGTCGGCGGACAGGAAGACGATGTTGTTGCAGATGGCGTTATTTATGCTGATGCTAAAGAATGTGAAGAACTGGTAAAGCGCACAGGCATTGACTGCCTTGCTCCAGCACTAGGTTCTGTTCATGGACCATATAAAGGTGAGCCAAACCTTGGCTTTGCTGAAATGGAAGAGATCGGAAGCCTTACTGGTGTTCCTTTAGTTCTTCATGGCGGAACTGGAATCCCAACAAAGGATATCCAAAAGTCTATCTCTTTAGGAACTGCAAAAATCAATGTAAACACTGAAAACCAAATTGCTTCTGCAAAACGCGTTCGCGAAGTATTGGCAGCAGATACAGAAGTATACGATCCGCGCAAATACTTAGGACCAGCACGCGAAGCGATTAAAGAAACTGTAATCGGCAAAATGCGCGAGTTCGGTTCTTCAAACAAAGCATAAATAATATCATTTGATAAGAAACCGCTTCTAGATTTAGGGGCGGTTTCCCTGTATTTTTATCCGGCGGTTCGCTGAGTGCCTGCTGGGAAATTTCTGCTTTCAAATGTAAGGCTTTACAGAATCACAACTTTATTTAATAATACATAGATATCCGCAACATTAATTATCAAAATATTAAACAAGGTGGGATTTTTATGAAGTTTTTCATCGATACAGCAAACATGGACGAAATTAAAGAAGCATATGCCCTTGGGGTAGTAGCAGGAGTAACAACCAATCCATCATTGGTGGCAAAGGAAAAGAATGTATCCTTCCCTGACCGTCTTCGCGAAATCACGGATTTGGTGCCAGGCTCAGTAAGCGCTGAGGTTATCGCCCTTGATGCTGAAGGTATGATTAAAGAAGGAAGAGAGCTTGCGGCGATTGCACCGAACATCACAATCAAGGTGCCAATGACACCCGATGGCTTAAAAGCAGTAAGTGCTTTTTCAAAAGAAGGCATTAAAACAAATGTAACTTTGATCTTCAGTGCAAACCAGGCGCTGCTTGCTGCAAGAGCAGGTGCTACATACGTTTCTCCTTTCCTTGGACGTTTGGATGATATTGGCCATAATGGTCTGGATCTCATTTCCACAATCGCAGAAATCTTCGCGATTCATGACATTGATACAGAAATCATCGCAGCTTCCATCAGACATCCTCAGCACGTGACGGATGCAGCATTAAGAGGAGCCCATATTGCGACAGTTCCTTATAAAGTCATCCAGCAATTATTCAACCATCCTCTGACAGATAAGGGAATCGAAGCGTTCCTGGCAGACTGGAACTCAAGAGGATAATGGATTCTTCGGAAAAATAACTCTAGGAAACTGGCTTTGTTTATTTGTACTTTGAGAGCTGTCTAGCGCAAGCAGCCTACCCCCTCGAGGTGTCAGGGGTGGGCAAGGCGCTTGCGCTTTTCTTGAGCAAAGCCAGCCCCTTCACTTGTACCCCGGCTTTAGTGCTTCTTTCTTAATTTTAACTTTTTTTGAATACAATACATGAGATTTGATTTTTCGTGTAAACTATAGGATAAAGATAATGTCGGAATCTGTAAAAAACACATGGAAAATTGTTCCTTATTCATCTTGCAATGTTGCAAAATGCAGATACATGATAATATGTAAGTGCATATTTTCCCAAAGACTATTTTTCCGATGTTAAAAATAGACAAGCCTATTTGGTTTCTTATAGAATCTGGGGCTATTTTCTGGCGGAATTGGTTAGAAAAGTAGTGGGTAGCTTTTGCTGTAAGGGCTATCAATTTTTTAAATATTGAAGTCAAATATCAGCATGTGTGTTTAACAACGGCTTAGAAGGGAGTTACAAATGGAAAAGCTAATGATTGCAGGCGGATATCCATTAAAAGGAACAGTCCGGATCAGCGGAGCGAAGAATAGTGCAGTAGCATTGATTCCAGCTACCATTTTAGCGGAATCGCCTGTGACAATTGAAGGTTTGCCGGATATTTCGGATGTACAAATTCTAAAAGATTTGCTTGAAGAAATAGGGGGCACTGTCGAATTCTCTGAAAATGATATGACAGTTGATCCCTCTTCCATGATTTCCATGCCTTTGCCGAACGGAAAAGTGAAAAAATTACGCGCTTCCTATTATTTAATGGGAGCGATGCTCGGCCGATTTAAAAAAGCAGTTATTGGACTTCCTGGCGGGTGCCATCTGGGGCCAAGGCCGATTGACCAGCATATTAAAGGTTTTGAAGCTCTTGGCGCGCGTGTGACCAATGAGCAGGGAGCCATTTACCTTCGTGCCGATGAGCTTCGCGGAGCCCGTATTTATCTCGATGTTGTCAGCGTTGGGGCAACCATCAATATTATGCTTGCCGCTGTCAGGGCAAAAGGCAGAACAATAATTGAAAATGCTGCAAAAGAGCCTGAGATCATTGATGTTGCTACACTTTTAACCAATATGGGTGCGAGAATCAAGGGTGCCGGCACAGATGTGATCCGCATCGATGGCGTAGACCAGCTTCATGGCTGCCAGCATACGATTATCCCAGACAGGATTGAAGCGGGAACCTATATGATTGTTGGTGCAGCGGCTGGAGAAGGTGTGCTGATTGACAATGTCATCCCCCATCACCTTGAGTCCCTAATAGCAAAGCTGCGCGAAATGGGCGTTCAGGTTGAAACGAACGACGATCAGGTATTTGTCGGGCCAGCTGAGAAAATGAAAGCAGTGGATATTAAAACGCTTGTATATCCTGGCTTCCCAACAGACCTTCAGCAGCCGCTGACTTCTCTGTTAACAGGTGCAGAAGGGACAAGCATGGTTACGGATACCATTTATAGTGCCCGCTTCAAGCATATTGATGAGCTGCGCAGAATGAATGCCAACATAAAAGTTGAAGGACGCTCGGCGATCATCAATGGGCCCATTCAGCTTCAGGGCGCTAAAGTTAAGGCGAGCGATTTGCGCGCAGGCGCAGCACTGGTAATTGCCGGCTTGATGGCTGAGGGAGTTACCGAAGTCACAGGCTTAGAGCATATCGACAGAGGCTATAGCCACCTTGTTGAAAAGCTGAATGGACTTGGTGCCACAATCTGGCGTGAAGAAATGAGCAAAGAAGAAATGGAACAAATGAAGAACGCTTAATAGAGACACATCTTGGAATATTGACAGCTGACTGATTTATACTTGAAAAAAGCTTAAGTAACATCAGCAGACAAATACAAATTAAGGCGGGCTATGCGGTGCCGGCGGTCAAGAGCCGGTCCGCATTCGCCATGCTGCCAGCCTTAGAATTCGGGGAGGAAGAATCGATGGAAAGAAGTTTATCAATGGAATTAGTTCGCGTAACGGAAGGTGCCGCTTTAGCATCAGCACGCTGGATGGGCCGCGGATTAAAAGATGAAGCGGATGATGCCGCTACTTCTGCAATGAGAGATGTATTCGATACTGTGCCAATGAAGGGAACAGTCGTTATCGGAGAAGGCGAAATGGATGAAGCACCGATGCTTTATATCGGGGAAAAGCTTGGAACTGGCTATGGTCCACGTGTCGATGTTGCCGTCGATCCGCTGGAAGGCACCAACATCGTAGCATCTGGCGGCTGGAATGCATTAGCTGTTCTAGCGGTTGCTGACCACGGAAACCTTCTGCATGCTCCGGATATGTACATGGACAAAATCGCAGTCGGTCCTGAAGCGGTTGGACAAATTGATATTAACGCTTCTGTTTTGGATAATTTGAAAGCGGTCGCAAGAGCAAAAAACAAAGATATCCAGGATGTCGTGGCTACAGTGCTTAACCGTGAGCGCCATGAGCACATCATCAGCCAGCTTCGCGAAGCTGGTGCCAGAATTAAGTTAATCAATGATGGGGACGTAGCTGGAGCCATTAATACAGCTTTTGATGAGACAGGTGTGGATATCCTGTTCGGATCAGGCGGAGCACCAGAAGGCGTGCTGGCAGCTGTTGCCCTTAAGTGCCTTGGCGGGGAAATTCAGGGGAAACTTCTTCCGCAAAATGACGCAGAGGCTGAGCGCTGCTTGAAGATGGGGCTTGATATTAATAAAATCCTTCTTATGGAAGACCTGGTAAAAGGCGATGACGCGATTTTTGCTGCAACAGGCGTAACAGACGGAGAGCTTCTGAAAGGCGTGCAGTTTAAAGGCTCATATGGTTCGACCCATTCGCTTGTTATGCGTGCCAAATCAGGTACGGTCCGCTTTGTAGAGGGACGCCATAGTCTAAAGAAAAAGCCAAATCTCGTTATTAAATAATTTTCATAAAAGATAGAAGAAAATGAGAGCTGGCCATATGCGCCAGCCTGCTCATTTTCATTTCCTTCCTGCCATATTTTCCATATCAAATTTAATTATTGATTAATTTTCATATTAAGGGGTAAAATAGAGATTGTTTTTTGTGGAAGAGGATACCCCCAAATTTCAACCGAAAAACGGACAACAAACCGTTCCGTTCCTCGAAACCTATAATTAAGAACATAATGATAGAATCTTCAACTATTTTCAGTACCTCAAAGTATCTTTCCCTTTCCTTTCATATACCGTTCAATATTTATACAGCTGCATATGGAGGAAATGATTGAAAATTTCAAAAGTGTGGTGTAAAAATGGGT
Organism: Cytobacillus sp. NJ13; assembly: GCA_030348385.1. NCBI lineage: Bacteria > Bacillati > Bacillota > Bacilli > Caryophanales > Bacillaceae > Cytobacillus > Cytobacillus sp. NJ13. The sequence continues at coordinate 3,734,402 of JAUCFP010000006.1, forward strand.
TTAAACATTTCAAGTTTAGAAAATATGAAGCTGAAAGAGCTTTATGAACTTGCCCGTGAATATAAAGTATCTTATTACAGCAAGTTATCGAAAAAAGAATTGATTTTTGCCATCCTAAAAGCAAGAGCAGAGCAGGAAGGCTACTTTTTCATGGAAGGTGTCCTGGAGATCATTCAGTCAGAAGGATTCGGCTTCCTTCGTCCAATCAACTATTCACCAAGCTCTGAGGATATTTATATTTCTGCTTCCCAGATCCGCCGTTTCGACTTGAGAAACGGAGATAAGGTTTCAGGAAAAGTCCGTCCTCCAAAAGAAAATGAGCGTTATTTCGGCCTTCTGCAAGTTGAAGCCGTGAATGGCGATGATCCGGAATCAGCAAAAGAGCGCGTTCACTTCCCTGGTCTGACTCCTTTATATCCAAACCGTCACATGAAACTGGAAACAGGTACAAGACAGCTGTCTACAAGAATTATGGACCTGCTTGCACCGGTTGGATTCGGGCAGCGCGGTCTGATTGTCGCGCCTCCTAAAGCAGGTAAGACTATGCTTTTAAAAGAAATTGCCAACAGCATTACAACCAACCACCCGGAAGCGGAACTGATCGTGCTATTGATTGACGAGCGCCCGGAAGAGGTAACAGACATTGAGCGTTCAGTTGCAGGCGATGTGGTCAGCTCAACATTTGATGAAGTGCCTGAAAACCACATTAAAGTGGCTGAGCTCGTTCTTGAACGCGCTATGCGCCTCGTTGAGCACAAGCGTGATGTTGTAATTTTGATGGACAGCATTACAAGACTGGCAAGAGCGTATAACCTGGTTATTCCACCAAGCGGAAGAACACTTTCCGGCGGTATTGACCCGGCGGCATTCCACCGTCCGAAGCGTTTCTTCGGTGCAGCGCGTAACATTGAAGAGGGCGGAAGCTTAACGATTTTGGCAACTGCACTCGTTGACACGGGTTCACGCATGGATGACGTCATCTACGAAGAATTCAAGGGGACAGGCAATATGGAACTGCACCTTGACCGCTCCTTGGCTGAAAGAAGAATCTTTCCTGCCATCGACATCCGCCGCTCCGGAACGCGCAAAGAAGAACTTCTTATCCAAAAAGATCATCTGGACAAGCTATGGGCAATCCGCAAATCCATGTCCGATTCACCGGATTTTGCCGAAAAACTGCTTCGCAAGCTAAGACAGACAAAATCGAACGAAGAGTTTTTTGCTAATTTGGCTGAAGAAATGAAGGCTAAGCGCTCTTAATAAGATTCCATTTGGAAATTCCAGGATGCGGAATTCGCATATTGCAAAATATACATTGACTTGTTATAATGATGACAGTGTGTTTTTGAAGTTTACGGCAATTCATGATTGCCCGTAATATATAACTCTGTTTCGAATGATTCAGGGCGGAAGGAGATGAAAAGAATGAAATCAGGAATTCATCCTAACTATAAAAAAGCAATGGTGAAATGTGCTTGCGGTAACGAGTTCGAAACCGGTTCTGTTCAAGAAGAGATCCGCGTTGAAACTTGCTCTGAGTGCCACCCATTCTATACTGGACGTCAAAAATTCGCTGAAGCTGGCGGACGTGTTGACCGTTTCAATAAGAAATACGGCATTAAGTCAGAACAAAAATAATAAACAACAAAAACAGGCAAGTTAACTATCTTGCCTGTTTTTTATTGCGAAATAAGCCTTATTGGATATGAAGAACTGTTTTTAGGGGATCTTTTTTGCTTTAAAAAAGCGCGAGTACAATTAAAAATTACAGCTCGACCCTTTCTTCATAAAAAAATGAAAACAAGCCATTCTATTAGTTAGAACGAGGAAGGAGAGGCCGTTCATGTACGTTATGAATCATCACGGATGGGTGGAAGTCATTTGCGGCAGCATGTTCTCCGGCAAATCAGAAGAACTGATTCGCCGTGTGCGCAGAGCTCAGTTCGCCAAACAGCAAATTGCTGTATTTAAGCCGCAGATTGATAACCGATACAGTGATGAAGCTGTCGTTTCACATAATGGAACTTCGGTCATAGCTAGACCCATTTCCCAGTCTACCGATATTTTTAAATACATTACAGCTGACATTGATTTGATTGCGATTGATGAAGTGCAATTTTTTGATGATGAAATTGTAAAAGTCATTCAGCACCTGGCTGACAGCGGACATCGTGTTATCGCTGCCGGACTTGACCAGGACTTCCGCGGGGAGCCTTTTGGCCAAATGCCTGCCATCATGTCGATAGCAGAGTTGGTTACAAAGCTTCAAGCCGTCTGTGCCGTTTGCGGTTCACCTGCAAGCCGTACGCAGCGCCTGATCAATGGAAGGCCAGCTTCATATGATGACCCGGTTATTTTAGTCGGCGCATCTGAAGCATATGAACCGCGCTGCCGCCATCACCATGAAGTTCCCAAATCGCCAAATGTTCTAGACAAACATAAAACAACCGAGTTTTTATCATAATTTTATACTAAACGATCTCTCTGCCCTGGCGTGTTCCGGGCAGTTTTTTTAATTTGGGTCTTTATGGCGCAGAAAACGGAAGGCGAAATTAAAAATTTCACCATGAGCGGCTCATAAAAATCCCAAAAGGAAGCCGGGAAAAGGTCGCCATGACCGCTCCATGAAGCCGAAATCGGAAGGGAAGCCAGGAAAAGGTCGCCATAAATGATTCATGAAGCCCAAAAACGAAAGGGAAGCAAAGAAAGGGTCGCCATGAACGGTTTATGAAGCCGAAAAACGAAAGGGAAGCAGAGAAAAGGTCGCCATGAAGGGTTTATGAAGCCGAAAAACGGAAGGGAAGCAGAGAAAAGGTCGCCATGAAGGGTTTATGAAGCCGAAAAACGGAAGGGAAGCAGAGAAAAGGTCGCCATGAACGGTTTATGAAGCCGAAAAACGAAAGGGAAGCAGAGAAAAGGTCGCCATGAAGGGTTTATGAAGCCGAAAAACGGAAGGGAAGCAGAGAAAAGGTCGCCATGAAAGGTCCATGAAGCCGAAAAGTGGAAGGTGAGCAGAAAAATGGTCGTCATGAGCGACTCATGAAGCCGAAAAACGAAAGGGAAGCAGAGAAAAGGTCGCCATGAACGGTCACCCCAGCTCTGCCTTATATTGGACTGCACATTCCTCCTTATAGCGGACATGCTATAAAAAGGAGGTGCAGTAATGAAAAAACTTAGTGTTTTCCTTTTGATGCTCGCATTTATGGCTGGCTGTGCCAACAATCAGGCAACTGAGAGTGAGTATGACCATGAGACCCAGGATGGAGTTTCATTTATAAATAATGATCTGGACCGCACCGAGGACAATGATACATTGGACCGGACGATGAGCGGTGAGCAGAACCCGAACTTTATCAATTTTGACGGCAAACGCCTGGATAATCAGGATGATATCGACCAGGCCCGCAGCGTGATTGCAGCTCACGAGGGGTATCGCCCAGGAGCTGTTTGGGTAAATGGAGAGGATATGTGGGTGACTGCATACAGAAAAGGCAATATGACCCACCAGGAAAAGATTGATTCACAGGCTCAATTGCATAAAGATCTCATTAAAGCTCTTCCGACTTATCACATTGAAGTAAAGGTTCAGGAAGACCGCACGTAAAAAGTGCCCTGCTTATCCAGGGCATTTTTTTTACGCAGCCTTTCTTTTTAAAATGACTTTGTTCGAGGTTACATAACTGTGCAGCACCATGCCAGCGATCACAAGTGCCATGCCTGTAAAAGAGATTCCAGACGGCAGGGGACTTGCCAGCAGCAGCACTTCGCCGAGAACAGCAAAAAGGACCTCGAGGGACTGTGTTGCTTCCACCGCCCCTAATTTGTGCATATTGCCGCGGACAAGGTCAGTGGCTGCAAAGAAAAGCACCGTGGCAAAGACGCCGGAAAAAAGGGCGACTAAACCGGACTGAGTAACCTGGCCAAAGCTGGGAGCACCGTTTGTAGCCAGGGCAGCTGCAGAAAGAATAATCCATAGCGGAAGACTGGCAATTGTCATCCCGAGCACACGCTGGTAGGCATCCAGCCGATTTTCACACACATCCATCATTTTGCGGTTGCCTAATGGATAGGCAAAGGATGCGATAACCAAAGGAATGATCACTAGCATGGTATCCCGGAATGAAATGGAGGAGGCATGCTCGACTTGCATCACAGCAACTCCAAGAAGAATGATCAGGCTCATCATCAGACCTCGAAATGGTACTTTTCCTCTAACCTTAACAGTTCCCTTTCCAGTTTGATATGCAACAAAAAACAGGGGTGCAAGCAGGGAGCCGGAGATAATCGTAATCTGCCAGGTTCCGGCAATCAGCCAGCCGGGACCGTAGGCTGCTGCAAAACATAACGGGGCATAGAATAAGCCAAAGCCGACAAAGCTCCATAACAGCCATTGCCCGGGGGCTTTTTTCATTTCAGTAAATAATGGCCGCAAATTCCCTCTGAATGCTACAATGGCACCCAAAAGAGGAATCATGAAAAAATAGCGGAGCGATGCGCTCCATAGCCAGCTTCCGCCTTCCATTTCCATTGCCCGGTTTAATACAAATGTGAAAGCAAAAAAGAAGGCGGAGCAAACACCTAAAAGAATAGCCTTCATGCCAGTTCACCTCATTTCCCTGTTAATATCCCGCCAAGACTCAGCCAGTTTTCCTCCACCAGCCTGGATGCTAGCTGCTCCTTGCCCTTCCTGCTGGCTTCCATGATTTTCTTGTGCTGCTCAACAGATTTCAGCCCATTCAAAGATCCGAATTGAGCAATTTCCAGACGCTGAATTTTGGGCATAATCCTTTTTAATGCTGAGATAATTTCGGGATTATCTGCAGCAGAAAGAAAAACCTCGTGGAAGGCTTCATCTGCTTTTACTGCACTAAGAATATCCTGTTTTTTCATGGCAGCCGCAAGCTTTTTATTGGCTGCCTCAAGCCTTGCAAAATCACTTGGCATTAAGCGGGGAACGCCAAGTCTGGCACCTAAAGCATGCAGGGAAGCTGCCACCGGAAAGGCGTGGCTTGCACCATCTTCATTTAGAGGAGTGACGCGAGTAGAGGAGCCGGGCGCTGATACAACGAGCCCTTCATCCTCAAGCCTCTTTAAGGCTTCCCGGACAGGAGTGCGGCTGATCCCAAAGTCTTCTGCAAGCTCCTTGTCATGAAGGCGCGAACCAGGTTCAAATTCAAGCTCGATAATATTCTTCTTAAGTGTTTCGTATACTTCATCTCTAAGTGACAAACGTTTAATTGGTGTGATATTTTTATTTTTCATAAAACCAATATATCGGATATCACAAAAACCCGCAATGATTTTTCAGAAAATTTATTAACAGTGAGTAATGCCCCCTTATTCCGAATGGTTTTGACTGCAACAATCACCTATACTATAATTAGAATGTTATGGAGTTGCGGCTTTAAAAAAATGAAACTATACCCCGCTGGGACAATATCCGGCGGTTATTGGATAAAAAATTGAGGTGAATGGCTGTGTTTGATCGTCTTCAATCTGTCGAGGACCGTTATGAAAGATTAAATGAGCTTTTGAGCGATCCGGAAATTGTCAATGATCCGAAAAAGCTTCGCGAATATTCAAAAGAACAGTCTGGTATTCAGGAAACTGTTGACACATACCGCGAATATAAAGAAGTAAAAGAGCAGTATCAGGATGCGCGTGCCATGCTTGAAGAGAAGCTTGATGCCGAAATGCGCGAAATGGTAAAAGAAGAATTGGCTGAGCTTGAGGAAAGAAAAGAGGAACTGGAAGCACGTCTGAAAATTCTCCTCATTCCTAAAGACCCTAATGATGATAAAAACGTTATTATGGAAATCCGCGGTGCAGCAGGCGGTGATGAAGCTGCCTTATTTGCAGGTGACTTATACCGCATGTACAGCCGCTATGCCGAGACGCAGGGCTGGAAAATCGATGTCATTGAGGCAAGCTCTACGGGCGTTGGCGGCTATAAGGAAATCATCTTTATGATCAACGGAAATGGCGCTTATTCCAAGCTTAAGTTTGAAAATGGCGCACACCGTGTTCAGCGTGTGCCTGAAACCGAATCCGGCGGGCGCATCCACACTTCAACTGCAACAGTAGCGGTTCTTCCTGAAGCAGAAGAAGTGGAAATTGCAATTCATGAAAAAGATATCCGTGTGGATACTTTTGCTTCAAGCGGACCGGGCGGACAGAGTGTTAACACGACGATGTCAGCTGTTCGTCTGACTCACTTGCCGACAGGTACGGTTGTATCCTGCCAGGATGAAAAATCACAGATCAAAAATAAAGAAAAAGCGATGAAGGTTCTTCGTGCCCGTGTTTATGATAAATTCCAGCAGGAAGCACAGGCGGAATATGACCAGCAGCGTAAATCAGCAGTTGGTACAGGAGACCGCTCTGAGCGCATCCGGACGTACAACTTCCCGCAAAACCGTGTAACGGATCACCGCATCGGTCTGACGATCCAAAAGCTTGATCAGATCCTTCAAGGCAAGCTTGATGAGGTTATTGATGCGCTGATCGTTGAAGAGCAATCTGCGAAGCTGGACAGTGCATCCAATGAGTAATCCAACTATGAAAGTATATGAAGCCCTCAACTGGGCTTCTTCTTTTTTAAAAGAGTCAAACCGCGATGAGAATGCCGGTGAGCTGTTATTGCAGCATTTTATGAAGATGGGCAGGGCAAGCTTTTTGGCTAATTTACGCGAAGATTTGAATTCGGAGGTCCTGGATGAATTCCAGAAGGCAGTGCAGGCACACGCAGCGGGCCAGCCTGTTCAGTATATCATCGGCTTTGAAGAATTCTACGGGCGCACCTTCCAGGTAAATGAAGATGTCCTTATTCCAAGGCCAGAAACGGAAGAACTGGTTTATAACGCCCTGCAGAAGATAAACAAGCTGTTCGGCTCTGTGAACGGACTTGAAATGGCAGACATCGGTACAGGCAGCGGAGCGATTGCCATTACGATGAAGCTTGAAAAACCGGGATTAAATGTCACGGCCACAGATATCTACGGACCGACCCTTGAGCTGGCTGAGAAAAATGCAGAACAGAATGGCGCGGAAATTGATTTTTTTCAGGGAGACCTTCTCCAGCCCCTTATTTCAAAAGGGAAGAAATTTGATATCATTCTATCCAATCCTCCATATATACCGGAAAGGGATATCGAGTGGATGTCGGATATAGTCACTGAGCACGAACCGCACCGTGCCCTCTTTGCAGGGGAAGATGGGCTGGATCTGTACAAGCGCTTTATGGAAGAACTTCCAGCTGCCATCAAAGACCGTGCCCTTATCGGCTTCGAGGTAGGTGCCGGTCAAAGTGAAGCAGTTTCATTACTCCTGAAGCAGGCTTTCCCGCAGGCAAATGTAGAAACAGTCTATGACATTAACGGCAAAGACCGGATGGTTTTTGCGGAAATAGAGTAACACAGCCGCCGGAATGGCGGTTTTTTATTAGTGAGAGGCACTGCATCTGAATACTAGAAAAAATTTAATTTTAATAGTTTAAGATTCTGGCATCCTGTCCACACTGTGGATAGTGAAGGGATGGTGCCGGAAATGATGAATACCAAAACGATTGTGAAATTATATGTACTGATTTTATCCTTAGGAACGATTTTAAGTTTATATATACCGCAAACAGAAGTCACAGCTGATGAGCCAATGGTAATACCGAGCGAGGCAATCAGGTTGCGCATTCTGGCCAACAGCGATAATGAAGAAGACCAGGCGATTAAAAGGAAAGTAAGGGACGCAGTAAATGCAGAAATCACTGAGTGGGTGGCAGAGTTAACTTCAATAGAAGATGCCTGTGAACTGATCCAGTCAAGATTGCCTGAGATTCAAAAGATTGCCGAAGAAGTAGTAGCTGATGAAGGATCTGACCAGAAAGTAAATGCCGACTTTGGAAAAGTCAGCTTCCCGACGAAATTATACGGACAGTTTTTATACCCTGCAGGCGAATACGAAGCGATCTTAATTACTCTTGGCGAAGGAAAAGGAGCCAACTGGTGGTGTGTGCTTTTCCCTCCTCTTTGCTTCCTTGATTTCTCAAACGGTGTGGCTGTAAGCGAAGGCTTTGAAGAAGGAGAAAAGAAAGGAGAAGTAAAAGCAGAAGAAATCGCTGCTGACACTGATTCCAAAAAAGAAACCCCTCCCGTTTATACAGAGGAAGATGAAGAACCTGTAGAAGTAAAATTCTTTTTAGTTGAAATATGGGAGAAAATCTTCGGTTAGGCCTTGCTGCAGAGCAGGGTTTTTTCTTTTAAGCTGGAACTGAGTTTACTAAACGGGCAAATTCATAAGCAGAACGGTAAAGCCTTTTTAAAATCACTTTAAAAACTGGAAATCAAATTACATTTAAGACAAGCATATAACATCTTCTTTTCATGTGTTTGATTCTACTAAAAACGGATATTTAAAGTAGTGTAACAACAAAACATAAACAAAAAGGAGATGAAAGATAATGGCTAAAAACAACAATAATAACAACGATAAAATGTCTCGTGAGGAAAGAGGACGCATGGGCGGAGAAGCGACAAGCCGCAACCATGATAAGGACTTCTATCAGGAAATTGGACAAAAGGGCGGAGAAGCAACCAGCCAGAACCATGACAAGGACTTCTATCAGGAAATAGGCCAAAAAGGCGGAGAAGCGACAGCGAAAAATCATGATAGTGAATTCTATCAGGAGATTGGCCAAAAAGGCGGAGAAGCAACAGCTGAAAATCATGACAAGGACTTCTATCAGGAAATTGGACGCAAAGGCGGAGAAGCAACTAGTGAAAATCATGACCGCGATTTCTATGAAGAAATCGGCAGAAAAGGCGGCAACTCGAACGACTAAACCTGCCGCTGAAAAATTGCATATGATAGTAATATAAACACGGCAGCGGAATTCAGACAGCTGCCGTGTTTTATTCTACATTAGTCTTTTTTTCTCTTGCATCCTGAAATATTTTTCAAATCTAGTTCTACTTTTTCTATTTTTTCATATTCATAGAGTGACAATAAGAAAATGGGGTGAAGAAATGGAAACAGGTGTAGTGAGATGTGCTGATGCTTCAGATGTGGAGAATCTGGCATCTTTTCTGGAATCGGCAAACTTAAGTACGGATGGGATCAGGGAAGCAATCGAATATTTTTTAATTATGGAGAATGATTCTGGGGATATTAAGGCTACCCTGGGAATTGAACCCCATGGAAAGATTGGTCTTTTAAGGTCCCTTGTAATGACATCCACAGCATCTGAAAAAGATCTATTTATTTTGTTTGAGCAAATATTAATGCTGGCAAGGGATCGGGGCATGGAGTCCTTGTATCTCGCATCGAATAAAAGAAACTCGCTGGCATTTTTCAGCCTGCTTGGCTTTAAACAGGAAGAAATAGCGCGATTGCCGGAAGTCTTATTCGAGTCGGAGCATGTTAAACACATCCTGACTGTGGATAACTCTTTCTTTTTGAAATTATCCATGTGAATTGTGGGTATCTTGCAAAAGTTATACACAAATCCCTCTTATTTATACACAATTTGTGGATAAGACTTGAGTTATCCAGCTTCTTCTACTATACTTTCCAAAGGAATGTACAAAAAAAATGTCGAAAACATAGGAATTTTGACAGCAATAAAACATTTTTTGTGAAGGTGGATAACAATGATTACAAAAAGATGGTCGGTGGATAACAGTGTGGATAAAGAAGATAGTTATTCACAGTTTTCACAGGCTGCCGATCTGTTAAAAAATAATGAAGTGGTCGCTTTTCCAACAGAAACCGTATATGGATTAGGCGGGAATGCGGAAAATGATGAAGCGGTCAGAAAAATATTTGAGGCAAAAGGACGTCCGAGTGATAATCCCCTGATTATTCACATTGCTGACAAAGCCCAGCTGGACGCTTTTGTAACCGAAATTCCGCAAAATGCGCAGGCGCTCATGGATCGATTTTGGCCCGGACCGCTTACGCTCATTTTTAATCTTAAGGAAGGTGTTCTTTCCCATTATGCAACGGCAGGTTTATCCACAGTTGCTGTGCGAATGCCTGATCATTCAGTAGCCCTGGCGCTGCTGGAGAAAACAGGATTGCCGATTGCCGCTCCAAGTGCCAACCGTTCCGGAAGGCCCAGTCCGACAACGGCTGACCATGTTTGGGAAGACCTGAATGGAAGAATAGCTGGATTAGTGGACGGGGGTCCGACAGGTGTTGGTGTGGAATCAACCGTAGTGGATTGTACAGGTGAAGTGCCGGTCATCTTAAGGCCAGGCGGCATTACCAGAGAACAGCTGGAAGAGGTTGTAGGCGAGGTCAGTGTGGATCCTGCATTAGCGGATGAAAGCCAGGCGCCAAAATCTCCCGGCATGAAATACCGGCACTATGCACCGGATGCTCCTCTTTATTTAGTAGAAGGAACAAGAGAAGACATCCAGCATTTTGTTGAGGATAAAAAGCAGGAAGGCCTTTCGGTGGGAGTTCTGACGACATTAGAAAACCTGGAATTTTATCGTGCTGATTTTATCTATGCCTGCGGGCAGCGGGAAAAGCTTGAGACCGTGGCCAGCTCCCTCTATGAAGCATTAAGATACTTTAACACAACAGATGCTGATATTATTTTCTGTGAGATGTTCCCGGGTGAAGGTGTGGGGCACGCAATCATGAACCGCCTGATGAAGGCAGCAGGACATAGGGTCATTAGCAGATAGATAAAGAAACCGTTTCCTCATGAGGCGGTTTTTTGTTTTGGATAAAGGCAATGGCATTCTAAAACCGCATGGACGTGCATATGCTGAATTAGCAAGTCCAAGGAGGCGGAAAAATGTCTGCAATGATCGGGGAAATTTTAACACTGGCTCTAATGGCATTCGCATTGGGGATGGATGCCTTTTCGGTAGGTCTTGGCATGGGGATGTACAAACTCCGCCTCAGACAAATAGCTAAAATCGGCATCACCATTGGCCTTTTCCATGTATGGATGCCTTTATTGGGAATGATAGCAGGCCGATTTCTTTCAAATACATTCGGAGCCATTGCCGGTTATGCAGGCGGGGGATTGCTCCTTTTATTAGGTGTGCAGATGACTTGGTCAAGCTTCAGGGATGATGAAGACAGTTTAATTACGCCAGTGGGCTTAGGGCTGCTGATCTTTGCCTTGAGCGTGAGCCTTGATAGTTTTTCAGTAGGCCTCAGCCTCGGAATCTACGGTGCCAAAACATTGCTTGTACTCGTGTTCTTTGGAGCCGGGGCGACCATCCTCACATGGGCCGGCCTGCTCACCGGCAGAAAAGTCCAAAGCTGGATCGGCTCCTACAGCGAGGCTCTCGGCGGTGCCATCCTCCTTGCTTTCGGGGTAAAACTCTTATTTTTATAGACGTTAGCCTGTGTTTATATGTTAATATTTTGTGAAAAATGGAAAGGGTGCGGGTCGCCCTTTTTCTTTTTTTGCTAGGGAGCTATAGGTGTTATAGGAAATTTGTCTTATAATGTAAGTAAAGTGCAAACCGTAAAATTTGAATAAAGTTTTATGGATATAGACCGATATATAAGGAGGGAGTATCTCTGTGACAAAAGTATTATTTGTATGTACAGGAAATACTTGCAGAAGCCCGATGGCAGAAGCCATTTTAAAAAGCAAATCGCTCCCGGGTGTAAAAGTGAAATCGGCTGGAGTATTTGCGGCAGACGGCAGCGACGCGTCACCTCATACAAAAAGTGTGCTGGAGGAGCATGGGATTCCGCTGCAGCATCAGTCTTCCAGCATGAGTGAAGATTTAATTGACTGGGCGACCTATATTTTAACAATGACAGCCGGCCACAAAAATACCGTTCTGTCCATGTTTCCTGACGCAGGGGGCAAAACCTTCACATTAAAAGAGTTTGCCGGAGCCGCGGGAGATATTATCGATCCATATGGGGGGCCGGTTGAGATATATAGAAATACATTTAAAGATCTGACAGAAGCGATTGAACAAATTTTGGATCGCGTAAAGAGACCGGATTAATCAGGGGGGCAACATAATGGGGGAGAAAAAGGGCTATAAGTTTGGCCTTAGGAAAAAGCTCGTATTATTTATCACATCGCTGGCGATCATTACATACACAACAAGTGCTGTATTTCTTTACTTTTTATATCCTGGCATTGAAGAGATGCTTCCATTTGGAGAGGGTGTTTTTACTATTTTAACCTTAGGAATGGGTATTTTTTGGTCAGGTGTTCTTGCCTTTTTTGCTGCAGGTTTCATTATCAAACCTTTACAGAAACTTGAAAAAACGGCACTCATGGCTGCCAATGGCGATATCGGCCAGGACGCAGAGCTTTCCAATTCGGATGATGAAATCCGTTCATTGGGCATTGCATTTAACCATATGCTTTTCAATTTAAGGGATATGGTCCATAAAATTGACGAGAACTTTAGAGAAACGAATGAAAAAGTTATTGCGATGTCTTCCGAGTCTTCGGCAGCTGCAGAGCAGGCAGATGCGATTGCCAGAACCATCAGCGAGATTTCCCAGGGAGCAGATAGTTCTGCGGTTTCCATTCAATCAACAGCTGAATCAATGGAAGATGTCCTGCGAATTGCTCAGGAAGTCCAGAATACAGCAAAAGCATCACAAAATGTTTCCGGCGAAATGGTTCAGGATCTGATGGAATCAAAGAAAGTGATCCATTCACTTATTTCAGGTATAGAAAAACTGGCCCACGATAATGAGGAATCACTGCAGACAGTGAAGCGTCTTGAGCAAAATGCCGTGAAAGTGGAGCAGATTATTCAGCTTGTCGGTGACATTGCAGCGCAGACTAACCTTCTTGCTTTAAATGCTTCCATTGAAGCAGCGCGTGCGGGGGACCATGGCAAAGGATTTGCCGTAGTCGCTGAAGAAGTCCGTAAACTTGCAGATGAAAGTGCGCAGGCAGTCCAGGGCATCTCAGAATTGATAAAAAACATTCAGGAAGAGGTCCGCAATGTTGTCATGCAAATCTCTTACCAAGTGGAGACTGCTAATAGTGAAGTGAAAAAAGGAACGAAAACAAACGAAGTGATTGAGGAAATGGCGAAAGTTGTCAATGAAATGGCTGCATCCGTGTCTGCCATTTCAGGCCTGGTTGATAACCAGATGGAGGGAATACAGCTTACATCCACACAATCCCAGGAAGTTGCGGCAATTGCTGAAGAAACGTCAGCAGGCGCACAGGAGGTTTCTGCAGCCACTCAGCACCAGACCGCTGTGATTGGCAATGTCGAAAAACTGGCCATCGAGCTTAAAGAACAGGCAGAAAAATTAAATAGCACAATTACTAAATTTAAACTATAAACGTTTTTAAGGGAGCCCAAAATGCAGCTCCCTTTCTTTATATTTTCAAGGTTTTGTGTCAAAATAAGAGCATAATGTCAAAAATAAGCGGGCTTCAAACAGGAGGGTTTCATAATGAAAATTGCAATTGCATCAGACCATGGCGGACTTAATCTCCGCGAAGAAATTAAAAGCCTAATGGATGAAATGGGCATTGAATATGAAGATTTCGGCTGTGAATGCGAAACTTCAGTAGATTATCCGGATTATGCATTGCCTGTTGCTGAAAAGGTAGCGGGCGGCGAATTCGACAAAGGCATTCTGATCTGCGGGACTGGGATTGGCATGAGCATCTCTGCCAACAAAGTGAAGGGAATCCGCTGTGCGCTTGTGCATGATGTATTCAGTGCAAAAGCAACCCGTGAACATAATGACAGCAACATCCTCGCTATGGGTGAACGAGTGATTGGCCCTGGCTTGGCTCGTGAGATTGCAAAAGTATGGCTTTCAACGGATTTTGAAGGCGGCCGACATGAAAACCGTGTAGGAAAGATTACTGCTTACGAAACGAAGTGAATCTTCCGAAAGGGTGAGCATTTTGATTGAACAATGGAAAATAGAACTGGATACAATCATTCGTGAATTTAGCGAACAAGTTCCTTTAAGTGAAAAGCATATTCTTGTAGTGGGCTGCAGCACCAGTGAAGTAGCCGGGAAAAGAATAGGCACAGCTGGAACAGAACAAGTGGCTGAAATGATATTTGAGCGTCTGGACAAGCTTCGCCAGGATACCGGGGCAGCTCTGGCCTTTCAATGCTGTGAGCATTTGAACAGGGCACTCGTACTAGAGAGGTCTGTTGCCGAGGCAAAAAATCTGGATGAAGTGGCCGTCATACCTCACCGCACGGCCGGCGGCGCGATGGCAGCATATGCCTATGAACACTTCAAAGACCCCGTCATGGTGGAGTTTATCAAGGCAGATGCCGGCATCGATATCGGCGACACACTGATCGGCATGCATCTGAAGCATGTAGCCGTTCCGATCAGGACCTCACAAAAATCAGTCGGCGAGGCCCACGTCACCATGGCCAAAACCAGGCCGAAACTGATCGGCGGGGAACGGGCAATCTATGAACGAAACTCTGATAATGCATCGTGCAGGTAATAAAAGTTCAAGTAAAGCGGATCAGTTTTGCAGAAAAAACTTTGATAATAATCTGTCCATTAGCTGTCCCAATTGCCTAGCAATTGGGGCTTTATTCATTCCTATTAAATACTCAATTTCTTGTTCAGTTTCGCCACATCAGCCACCTATTCGGAGAGCAAAAGGAGATTTCTTGTACCGCGGGTCTGAACCGGAAGATCGGAAATCCAAGAGAATCAGTCCGAATCTAGAGCTGATTCGGACAGGAAAAGCTGAAAACAAGGGAACGAGTCCGAAGTTGAGGCACATTCGGACAGGATCAGCGGAAAACCAAGGGAACGAGTCCGAAGTTAAGGCACATTCGGACAGGATCAGCGGAAAACTAAGGGAACGAGTCCGAAGTTAAGGCACATTCGGACAGGATCAGCTGAAAGCCAAGGGAACGAGTCCGAAGTTGAGGCACATTCGGACAGGATCAGCTGAAAACCAAGGGAATGAGTCCGAAGTTGAAGTGCATTCGGACAGGAAAAGTGAAAATCAGAGGGAACGAGTCCAAAGTTGAAGTACATTCGGACAGGGAAAGCGGAAATCAGAGGGAACGAGTCCGAAGTTAAAGCACAATCGGACAGGAAAAGCGGAAATCACAGGGAACGAGTATATTGACAGGCGCCTACCCCATTTTAACTAAAATTGGTATAGGTGCCTGTCACTTTTTTTATGGAACGTGTAACATTCAGGAAGGAAGAACGTGTATATAGTGCAGCTTTTAAAAGTGAAGGGGGGAGAGACCGTTGAAGGAAAGCCGGCGGGATAGGCTGGATGATTTATACCGGCATTATGCCAGACCGCTTTATTACTATTTATATAAGATGTCAGGCTCCAAAGAAACAGCGGAAGATTTAACTCAGGAAACGTTCATTAAGGCAACGGTTTCTCTCTCTTTCTATAAGCAGGAAGATGTAAGGGCATGGCTATTCAAAGTAGCCAGAAACGCCTATTTGGATGAATGGCGGAAACGGCAGAGGAGATCTAAGATTCCCTTTGCCGGCTATTTATTTTCCAGAGATGAAATGACAAGTCCCTATGGGCTGCCGGAGGATGAAGCATTAAATAAAGAATCGAAGAATAAAGTGGCAGATCTTATGAGCTTCCTGCCGGAACAGTACCGATCCATTTTATATTTAAGAGAATTTGAGTCTTTTAGCTATAGTGAGATCCAGGAGGCACTGGATCTATCAGAAAATCAAGTCAAGGTGACACTGCATCGGGCCCGGAAAAAGCTTGCACAGCTCGCCGATGAACAATGGAGGGAAAAACATGACTGACTGGAACAAAGACCGCGAAAAGAAAATCATGGCCAGATACCGATTTTCCTTAACTTTCAGAGTAATGAGGGTCATCGCTGCCTGTCTGCTTTTGTTCTGGGTTTATATGATGGCCGTGAATATATTATCCGATGCCGCCAATAGTGAAAAGAAGCATGTATTTTACAGCAAGGTAGCTCTTGATTGGAAGCATCCGAATCTATTTGAGGATTTTGGCGGTTTTGTTAATAAAGAACTAACTCCATTTCTGACACAAAAAATATCCTACCCGATTTCCCGCCAGATTGGCCGTGAATCACAAACAATCGGGGAGGTTCACATTGAGAAAAAACTGCTGAATTCTTATTCAACCTTAAAAATCCAGAAATATGAGCCGCAAAACGAAAATATTTTCCGTTTCTCCCTGCCTGAAAATCCGAAAAGCGGAAAAAAGCTATCGGCTAATGAAAAATCAGGGGTGTGGACTTCACTTGAAAAAATACACGAGGGGACCGTGGCGGAAATGGCATTTTCCACACAGTCATTTATGACGCCGGAGGAGCTTCTGAACCTGTTAAAGCCCTATGACCTGGAAGTCCTGTGGATGCCGCTCTATACAGGGGAACTGAAGGAATTTCAGACGGGGTATGGCAGTGGAGGCACCTCAATTGAATTAACATCCATTTACGGTCTGACTGGGGGAAGGGAAGCAGGAGAAGATTATATGTCAGAATCGAAATTGGCCCTTAATGAGGAATTTATGGATGAAAATAAAAAGATGATGCTGAAACAGATGGAAAATCTGTTAAAAAATGAGTCTCAAGGCTATTATGAAAACTTTTTAGGGCTGGATCATCTGAAAGAACGTCATCAATATCTGCAAAAAAATGGCTTCACTGTCTATGGAGCAGTCGTTACCGGCCCGGTAAAAGAACTATTAAAGCTAAAAGAAGAAAAGCAAATACGTGCTCCATACCTTGGCGAAGTGAATTATTGGAACTGGGAATAAAAGGATGGTGACAGGCGCCTATGCCGCTCCATCAAACTGGTATAGGTGCCTGTCACTTTTTCGGAAAACATGCTAAAATGAAAAAGAATTTTCACAAAAAGATCGATACATAAAATGGAGAGCATTTAAAAGGCTTTCCTTTATGAAAAGTGTGTTGGAAAAAAGGGAGGATTCTTATGAAGCATTTAGCACAGCAGGATGAGCAGGTTTTCAAGTCGATTCAAGAAGAATTAGGACGCCAGAGATCAAAGATTGAATTAATCGCTTCTGAAAACTTTGTCAGTGAAGCGGTAATGGAAGCACAAGGTTCTGTTTTAACAAACAAGTATGCTGAAGGCTATCCAGGCCGACGCTATTATGGCGGATGTGAACATGTGGATGTAGTCGAAGATTTAGCACGTGACCGTGCGAAAGAAATTTTCGGAGCAGAGCATGTGAACGTGCAGCCGCACTCAGGTGCACAGGCAAATATGGCTGTATACTTCACTGTCCTGGAGCAGGGAGACACTGTTCTTGGCATGAATCTATCCCATGGCGGACATTTAACTCATGGCAGCCCTGTTAACTTCAGCGGGGTGCAGTACAATTTCGTCGAATATGGCGTGGATAAAGAAACACATCGCATCAATTATGATGATGTGCTCGAAAAGGCCCGTCAGCATAAGCCAAAACTAATTGTAGCGGGTGCAAGTGCCTATCCGCGTGAAATTGACTTCAAGCGTTTCCGTGAAATTGCCGATGAAGTCGGTGCCATGCTGATGGTTGATATGGCTCATATTGCAGGCCTTGTAGCTGCTGGGCTTCATCAGAATCCGGTTCCGTTCGCGGACTTTGTTACAACTACTACGCACAAGACATTGCGCGGACCGCGCGGCGGCATGATCCTCTGCAAAGAAGAATATGCGAAGAAAATTGATAAATCCATTTTCCCTGGAATCCAGGGCGGTCCTTTAATGCACGTTATTGCGGCAAAAGCGGTTGCCTTCGGCGAAGCGCTTCAGGAAGAATTCAAAACATATGCAGGCAATATTATTTCTAATGCCAAAAAGCTGGCTGAAGCATTGCAGGCTGAAGGAATTGACCTTGTATCTGCAGGCACAGACAACCACTTGCTGTTAGTTGACCTCCGTTCCCTTGGTTTAACAGGGAAAGTAGCTGAGAAAGTACTTGATGAGGTCGGCATTACAGTCAACAAAAACACGATTCCTTTCGATCCGGAAAGCCCATTCGTGACAAGCGGCATCCGCATCGGTACAGCGGCCGTTACGTCCCGCGGATTTGGCGAAAAAGAAATGCAGGAAATTGCATCCATCATTGCCTTCACACTTAAAAATCATGAAGATGAAGGGAAGCTTCAAGAAGCGGCTCAGCGCGTCGAAGCCTTAACAGGCAGTTTCACTTTATATCCTGAATATTAATCAATCAGCCGGCCACAGCAAGAGGCCGGCTTTTCCATGTAAAAATGACTTTTCTTTTACAAAAGCGAATCATAGTTGCCGATGGAACTGTTTTTCTGTAAAATTAGACGAAGTGTGGTTCGACTAATCTGCATATTGAAAAGGAGAGATAATCATGGCAAAGGTTTACGTTTTTGACCATCCATTAATTCAGCATAAGCTTACATACATTCGTGAAAAAAGTACGGGAACAAAGGAATTCCGTGAGCTTGTCGATGAAGTGGCAACACTTATGGCATTCGAAATCACCCGTGATATGCCATTAGAAGAAATTACAATTGAAACACCGGTCAGCACGATGAAGTCCAACGTACTAGCAGGTAAGAAGATAGGAATTATCCCTATTCTGCGTGCGGGAATTGGAATGGTTGACGGCATTCTGAAGCTAATTCCAGCTGCAAAAGTGGGCCATATCGGTTTATACCGCGACCCGGAAACACTGCAGCCGGTTGAATACTATGTAAAGCTTCCTAGTGATGTGGAAGAAAGAGATTTCATCGTGGTTGACCCAATGCTTGCAACTGGCGGTTCCGCGATTGAAGCCATCCACTCTCTTAAAAAACGCGGAGGCAAAAATATTAAATTCATGTGCCTGATTGCCGCTCCTGAAGGGGTAGAAGCTGTACAAGAAGCTCACCCTGACGTTGACATCTATATCGCAGCATTAGATGAAAAATTGAACGAAAAAGGCTATATTGTTCCTGGTCTCGGCGATGCAGGCGACCGTTTATTCGGAACGAAATAAAAATTTTTACTATCACATTTTTTTCAAAAGAGATTTTAACAGTTCTGCTTTTAATAATATTATTGAAAAATGCACCTCTTTTAATTGGAGGTGCATTTTTCTGTGCTTTTCTAAAAAGGGGAGGGGAGAAGAGTGTCAGACTAAAGAAAATAACATGGTTGATATGTTGGTGGTTGAGTGGGTGATGATGAGCAGAGGATTCTTTACAGTATTTATCAATATTTATGTTAAAAGTCTCTTTCCCCGCAAAGCTGGAAAAGTTATGATAGAGTATAGAAGAAATGGAAGTAGAATTCATGCTGAAATATAAGCGGTTAACATGCTGATGGTTGTATGGTTATATATAAAATGTTGATATATCAGTTTTTTAGTCTGTTTAATTGGTGTGGCATGGTTGAAGAAATGGCTTTATTGATGGAGTATCCACCGCAAAAATGTTGATGGTGGTTTTGTTGGCGGTTAGGTGGTTGGTCATGGGTAATGCCCAGCAGCGGCTGGGTGATCGGCAAGATACCAAGAAAGGTGCTGAGGACGTTGGCAAATCAGTATTTGACAATGAAGGAGCTTAAAGAGGCGCTTCCGGACATACCTGAGAATAGCTTAAAACGCTATTTACAGGAGCATACAGAATACATAAATTATCGGAAAGAACATAATCGCTATAAAATCCAGGCTTCCGAAATTGAAAAGCTTAAATTCATCCGGAAGTTGTATTCAGATGGGTTAAAAAAAGAGGAAGTCACAGCAAAGCTTGAGGATGCGGGCATCCCAGTCATCATTACAGTGGAAGATGAGGAAGAAAGCAGCACCACCTCACTGGTGAATGTGAATTCCGAACTGACAGATATGAAGAAGCTGGTCAGCTTTCTTGTTCAGCAAAATGAACAGTCCCGTCTTACCCAGAATAAAATCAGAGAGCAAAACAAACAGCTGATTCATGAATTGCAGGAGCTTAAACAAACAATTGAAGATTTAAGAATGGCGCAGGAACAGGGATATGAAAAAGAGAGCGAGAAAGTCACTTCACTCTATGAAAAGCTGATGGCAACACAAAGGTCTGTCGAAGAAGTAGCCGGCGCACTGGAAGTTGAAAAAAGCAAAAGCATCTGGCAGAAGATATTTGGAAAGTAAAGGTATGCCCAAATTGCAAGATTTAGGTTTAGACTGTTGTCTTCAGGGTATTGGCATAATGATTTTAAATACCTGGAGGTCGAATAAATGAGAGCGTTAGCTGTATTAGAAGGAGCATTAATTGTCTGGATTATCATTCTTCTGGGTTCATTAATGGGAACATTCTTTTCCGAAGGTGCTATCGCCGTGGTATTTAAACTGGCAGAAGGAAAAGGAATTCTGCTTACAGTATTATTAATAGCCGCGACCATCACGGATATGTGGAGAGATAAGAAACGGGACCGTTTAATTCAGAAAGGGAAACTTGAACCGAATCAGCTGTTTTAATACATAATAGCAGTAAGCCATCATAGATTTGATGGCTTATTATGTTTATTATAATCTAAAAGAACTATTTTCTGAAAATACTAAAAACTATATTGATAATCAAGTAAAAGATAGATAATATTAATTATACAGAATATTGTATATTGGTTAATCTGTAAAGGAGATGAAGATTTGAAAAGGTTAAAGTTATTGTTAATTGTATTGGCATTAGCCTTAAGTTCTGCAGTGTTTTCTGCAAATAGGGTGAATGCCGAAGAACGGTCTGGACAGAAATTGAGTCATGCCCATCCGAAAAAAGCTGGCTTTGATCCTGAAAAATTGAAGGGAATTGATAAAGCCATTACGGATGCCATTGAGGATGGTGTTACACCCGGTGCAGTGGTTCTCGTGGCCAAGGATGGACAGATTGTCAAAGAGGAAGCGTATGGATATGCACAAAAATACGATATGGGGGAATTGCTCAGTAATCCCCGAAAAATGAAAAAGAAAACAATCTTCGATCTGGCTTCAGTTACGAAGGTGATGGGAACAACTCAGGGTATTATGAAACTTGTTAGTGACGGTGAACTTTCAATTAATGACAAGGTATCTGAATATATACCTGAGTTTGCCCAGCATGGAAAAGAAGATATTACAGTTGCTGACTTGCTGACACACACCTCAGGATTGACTCCTTGGAAGCCGACTTACCTATATGCTGATAATTCGGAAGAGGTACTGAATTATATAAACCAGCTGCCCCTTGAATACCCGACTGGCACAGACAGAAGATATAGCGATTTTAGCTTTATGATGCTGGGTTTTTTAATTGAAGAGATAAGTGGACAAAAATTGGATAAGTTCTTAGAAGAAAATATTTATAAACCATTAAAAATGCATGATACTATGTTTGCTCCTCCTGAACATTTCAAGCAAAATATTGCGGCTACTTCCTGGGGAAATCCTTATGAGTATAAAATGATTGATGACCCTAATTTCGGGTACTATGTTGAAGAAAGCCCCGATATGTTTAAATACTGGAGAAATTACACCTTGGTAGGAGAAGTTAATGATGGGAATAGTTTCTATGGCAATAAAGGAATAGCAGGCCATGCCGGTTTATTTTCAACAGCAAGGGACCTTGCCGTATTGGGCCAGACCATGTTAAATGGCGGAACTTATGGAAAAACCCAAATGTATGAAAAAGAAGTGATTGCTGCCTTTACCTCTCCTAAGCGCTTTGGCCAGGGGTATGGCTGGGAGCTGGATAAAAGCTGGTACATGGGAGATCGGTATTCTGACCAAACCTTTGGCCATACTGGTTTTACTGGAACACAGGTTATTATTGATCCAGAGGAAAATCTCCAGATTATCCTGCTAACGAACAAACAAAACAATGGCCCTTTACCAAGCGGATCATACCGCAGCACAGGCGCTCTTTCTAAAGAAGTAGCTAATATTGTTTATGAATCCTTGAACTAGCCGTTTATTTTATATCGATTTACGCATACAAGGTACCTATTCAGCCCACCCTAAAACAAAAAGAGGGTGGGTTTTCTTATGAAAAAAATCTTGCTGATCATTACAGTAATATCCTTGTATTTGAGCCAAGCTCCTGTTTCTGCCCGGACACTTTCACACCCTCCTATTCCGAATGAGTCAACTGATATAGAAAAAGTGGCTATCGTAGTACTAAAAGATGCGAAGAATGAACAGGAAATTAAGAAAATGATAGACCACAATCCTGATCTGCAAATTAGGCATACATTCAATCAGGCATTAAACGGCTTTTCAGTTAAAGGTAAGCAATCTGCATTGGAAAGCCTGCAAAAGATAGATTCAGTATCTTCTGTTTCACCGATTAATACCTATCATGTCCATTCCGATGACAATATCAAGCTCATTGGCGGCATTAATGCCAGAGGCTATTATGACAGAAATAATCAGCGCCTCACAGGCAAGGGTGTGAAAGTAGGCGTAATAGATACCGGCATCGATTATAATCATCCGGACTTACGAAGAAGCTATGGCGGAGGACGTGATCTGGTGGATAATGATCAGGATCCGATGGAAACAAAGGCTGCCGGGGGACAAGGCACACTGCACGGCACTCACGTTGCGGGAATCATTGCAGCAAATGGCAGAATTCAAGGGGTCGCACCCGAAGCAACCATCATCGCATACAGGGCTCTCGGACCAGGCGGCAGCGGAACAACAGAACAGGTGATAGCGGCCATCGAACAGGCAATAAAGGATAAAGTTGATGTGTTAAACCTTTCCTTGGGAAATAACGTAAACGGACCTGACCTTCCGATAAGCATGGCGCTGAATAAAGCAGTTGAAAAGGGAATAACAGCTGTCACTTCATCAGGCAATTCGGGCCCGAATATTTGGACGGTCGGATCGCCGGGCACAGCGTCGAAGGCCATTTCAGTAGGAGCCTCTACACCAACAATGAAGGTGCCATTTTTGAGCATAGGCAGGCGGGAAATTCGTCTTGATCTGCTGCAGGGTTCAAAGGATTGGGAATTTGACCGATCCTATGAAATGATCGACGGTGGACTTGGTCATCCTGAAGAATTGAAGAATGCCGAAGGAAAAATGGTATTAGTGGAAAGAGGTGAACTAACGTTTACTGATAAGGCAGTCCATGCAATGGAAGCAGGAGCAGAGGGAATCATTATTTTTAATAATACAAAAGGCAGGTTTTTTGGCAATCTGGACAGTGGTGTTCCAATTCCGGTAGCGGCGTTATCAAAGGAAGAAGGAGAGGAGCTCAAGAAGCATATAAATGAAGGAAGACTCCTTGCCCGGACTAATATAATAGAAGAAAGGGATATCCTGGCTGACTTCAGTTCCCGCGGACCCGTAACATCCACATGGGAAATCAAACCGGATGTTTTGGCACCTGGAGTCGCCATAAATAGCACCATTCCTGGCGGTTACCTGCCGCTGCAGGGGACAAGCATGGCCGCTCCGCATGTCGCAGGGGCCTGTGCCATCCTGAAACAGGCTCATCCTGATTGGGGGCCGGAACAGATTAAGGCAGCACTTATGAATACGGCTAAGCTTCTTACGAATACAGAAGGACAAACATATAGAACTTATGAGCAGGGAGCAGGCAGAATCCAGCTTGATCAAGCGCTGAGAGCAGAAACGCTTGTCCTCCCGGCTTCACTTCAGTTTGGAAAATTTCAGATCGCGGACAGACTGCATGAACACAGCAGTTTTATAACGGTTGAAAATATAAGTGAAAAAACACAGACCTATTCCTTTTCTGTACCTTATAAAGAACAAGGCATCAATTGGGAAATGCCTATGGCATTTCAACTGAACCCTGGTGAAAAGAAAAAGGCGGAAATCAAGATGTCTGCAGACCCTACTCTTTTAAAGAAAAAAATTCATGATGGATACTTGCTGATGAAGGCAGGTGCCGAAACCATCAGGATTCCATATCTGTATGTGCTTGAGGAGCCGGATTATCCAAGGGTGATGGGATTTGGACTGGGCAAAGGAGATAAGCCGGGCACGTATCGCTATGAAGTGTATCTTCCTGGCGGGGCAGAAGAGTTCGGAATTGCCATGTTTGATTCGGAAAGCCTCCGGTTCATGGGATTTCTGGACTGGAAAAGAAATGCAGGCAAAGGACAGCTGCTGCAGGAAATTCCTGCAAATAAGCTTCCAGGGCCAGGGCTGTACCTTGCAAAGGTATTTGCCAAGAAAGCCGGCAAGGAAGATTGGATTGAAACTTATTTATTCGTGAGGCCGGATGGGCAGCTTGGGGACCCGGAACCTTCGGCAAATAAGAAGAGCTCACTCAGCAGGTGAAACACAAAAATAAAGCGTTTTCAGGAGCGATGCAGAAACTCGCTCCTTTTTCAATAGATATCCGAAATTTAAATGTGATAAATATGTGAACATACCATATTTTTACCTTTTTGTTTGTGAACTTTTTCACTCCAAACGCATTGACATTGACAAAGCCCTATTGTATGCTTACAAAGGGTAAAAGATGATAGGGTTTTCAAAATATTTTTGCAGACATATTTCCCACTTCTGCATGATGTTAATGTGATTATTTATGGCCTCAAAACCCACTTACCATTCTCTTAAGGGAGGATGCGTTTTTATGCGTCAAAAAGACCGCAACCCATTTAAGGCGATGGCCTTAATGTCCGCCATTCTTTCTCAGTTAGTAGGTTCCACACTCATTGGCATTTTCGCCGGAAGGTGGTTTGACAGCAAGGCAGGAACAGAGCCGTTATTCCTATTAATCGGCTTGTTCATTGGACTGGGCGCCGGGATATACGCCATGCTTCGCTTAATCCAACATTTCTTCACAGGAGAATGAACATCATGCCGGAAATCAAAGTAACTTTTCAAAGACAGCGAAAATACATATTCCTTTTGTTGTCTGTATACGTTCTCGGCTGGGGTTTTACACCATATCAATCTATTTTTTTGGGCTTGATCTTTGGTACAAGCTTGAGTCTGTTCAATCTGTGGCTGATATCACGAAAGGCGCTTCAGTTTGGAGAGGCAGTCGAGAGAGGTGAGAAGGTGCGTTCACTTGGAACGGTATCCAGAATGGCTACAGCAGTTTTTGCTGTCATGATCGCTCTGGAATATCCTGATAAGCTGCATCTGATCAGTGTGGTATTTGGATTAATGACATCCTATATTGTCATTATGATAGATTATTTTCTTCAATCTTTTCAATTACGTAAATAGCGGGAAGAGAGGTGAACACTATTGCATCATGAAGCTCCTATAGTGGACTTTTTAGGATTGAATTTTAACTTATCAAACGTACTGATGATTACAGTGGCAAGTGCTGTTGTTTTCATTATTGCTTTGCTTTCAACCCGTCGATTGGCCATGAAACCAACGGGGATGCAAAATTTCTTCGAATGGATTATGGATTTTGTTAAGAATATCATTAACAGCACGATGGACTGGAAGACAGGCGGAAGATTCCATATCCTTGGATTAACCCTGATCATGTATATCTTTGTTTCAAACATGCTCGGACTTCCATTCGCAATCACTTATGATCACACTTTATGGTGGAAATCGCCAACAGCCGATCCTGTTATCACATTAACATTAGCGGCAATGGTTGTTGGGCTTTCGCATTACTATGGCGTAAAGCTTAAAGGAGTAGGAGAATACGGCCGTGATTTTATCAGGCCAATGCCTTTCTTGTTCCCATTGAAAATCATTGAAGAGTTTGCAAACACTCTGACGTTGGGACTTCGTCTTTACGGTAATATCTATGCAGGTGAAATCCTGCTGACATTGCTTGTCGGAGGACTGGCTCACGCTGGTGTAGGCGGAATGCTTGCAGCAATCTTGCCGACACTTCTATGGCAAGGATTCTCAATCTTTGTCGGATCTATCCAGGCATTCATTTTCTGTATGTTAACAATGGTTTATATGGCACACAAAGTGAGTCATGACCATTAATATATACCTGTTCATTTCATGGACAAAACATTTTAAACAAATAAATTTTCATACAATTTAAGGAGGAACTCAATAATGGGTCTTTTAGCAGCAGCAATTGCAATCGGTTTAGCAGCACTAGGTGCCGGTATCGGTAACGGTCTTATCGTATCAAAAACAGTTGAAGGTATGGCTCGCCAGCCAGAAGCTCGCGG
The DNA here is from genome assembly GCA_030348385.1 of Cytobacillus sp. NJ13. Classification (NCBI taxonomy): domain Bacteria; kingdom Bacillati; phylum Bacillota; class Bacilli; order Caryophanales; family Bacillaceae; genus Cytobacillus; species Cytobacillus sp. NJ13. Next base: position 3,760,430 of record JAUCFP010000006.1, read on the forward strand.
TATGCTTCAAACTACAATGTTCATCGGGGTTGCGTTAGTAGAGGCTGTTCCGATCATTGGCGTTGTTATCGCGTTCATGGTTATCGGCGGTTAATTAATACTGTACCAATCGTTCTAAATGGCGAAGATCATTCCATGAACCTTCGCCATTCCTTTATGTTTTTTTACCGTAAAACTAATTCGGAATCATGCATATGACTCCGTTTCATAAGTGGAACAACTCTTGAAGGGAGTGAATCGAGGGTGTTAACAAACAGTCTAGTATTAGGCGCTGCAGGCGGCGGTTTTAACGGCGGGGACATCTTGTACCAGCTGATCATGTTCATCATCTTGTTGGCATTGCTGAAAAAATTCGCGTGGGGTCCTTTAATGGGCATTATGCAGCAGCGTGAAGAGCACATTGCCAGTGAAATCCAAGCGGCAGAAGAAAGCCGTACAGAAGCAAAAAAACTTTTAGAAGAGCAAAGAAATCTTTTAAAAGAAGCACGTACAGAAGCACAGGGCCTTATCGAAAATGCGAAGAAACAAGGCGATGTGCAGCGTGAGGAGATCATTGCGGCTGCCCGCACGGAGTCTGAACGCATTAAGGAATCTGCTAAGCTTGAAATCGGGCAGCAGAAAGAACAGGCGGTTGCCGCTATCCGCGAGCAGGTCGCTTCATTATCTGTCCTAATTGCTTCCAAGGTTATTGAGAAGGAATTAAGCGCAGCTGATCAAGAAAAGCTGATCAATGAATACATTCAAGAGGCAGGAGAAAAGCGATGACGGGCTCCACAGTAGCAAAGCGCTACGCGTTGGCTCTTTTCCAGCTTGCGAATGAACACCAGCTTCTTGACCAAATGGAAGAAGAGCTTCGTGCAGTGAAAGAAGTAGTAACTAATAACTTAGATTTAAAGTCTGTATTCAAATCTCCAAAGCTTTCAATTGAGAAGAAAAAAGAGATTATAAAAGACGCATTTGCATCTGTGAACACGTTTGTACTAAATACGCTAATGATATTAATTGAACGCCACCGCGAAGATCATATCGCTGATGTGGCTGATCATTTTATAAGTCTTGCGAATGACAAAAAAGGGATTGCGGATGCGAAAGTATACACTGTTCGTCCGCTGACTGAAGCAGAGAAGGAAGCATTATCTGTGTCATTTGCAGCTAAGGTTGGAAAAAAATCACTTCGTATTGACAATATAGTTGATACTAACTTGCTCGGCGGCATCAAGCTTCGAATCGGAAACCGGATTTTCGACGGCAGCTTGCGCGGGAAGCTAGAGCGTCTTGAACGTCAATTATTAGGCTAAGATTCGTAGATAGGGGTGAAACTCATGAGCATCAATGCTGAAGAAATCAGTGCGCTGATAAAAAAGCAAATCGAAAACTATCAGTCGGAAATTCAAGTGAGTGATGTAGGTACGGTTATCTCTGTTGGTGACGGTATCGCTCGTGCTCATGGCCTCGACAATGTCATGGCTGGAGAACTTGTTGAATTTTCAAACGGCGTTATGGGTATGGCACAAAACCTTGAAGAAAACAACGTCGGTATTATCATTTTAGGACCATTTACAGAAATCCGTGAAGGCGATGAAGTACGCCGCACGGGCCGCATCATGGAGGTACCGGTTGGTGAAGAGCTTATCGGCCGCGTAGTAAACTCTCTTGGACAGCCAGTAGATGGCATGGGACCAATTAACACAACAAAATCACGTCCAATTGAAGGCCAGGCACCAGGTGTTATGGATCGTAAATCCGTACATGAGCCGCTTCAGACAGGCATCAAAGCGATTGACGCTCTTGTGCCAATCGGGCGCGGACAGCGTGAGTTAATTATCGGTGACCGTCAAACAGGTAAAACATCTGTTGCAATCGATACCATCCTGAACCAAAAAGATCAGGACATGGTATGTATCTATGTTGCAATCGGACAAAAAGAATCTACAGTTCGTAACGCGGTAGAAACACTGCGTAAGCAAGGTGCTTTAGACTACACAATCGTTGTAACAGCATCTGCATCACAGCCTGCTCCAATGCTATACCTTGCTCCATATGCGGGTGTAACAATGGCAGAAGAGTTCATGTACAACGGCAAGCACGTTCTTGTTGTGTATGATGACTTAACAAAGCAAGCTTCTGCTTACCGTGAGCTTTCATTGCTATTGCGCCGTCCTCCAGGCCGTGAAGCATATCCAGGGGACGTATTCTACTTGCACAGCCGCTTGCTTGAGCGCGCTGCGAAGCTAAGCGATGCGAAAGGTGCAGGTTCAATCACTGCGCTTCCATTTATCGAAACACAGGCAGGCGACGTTTCTGCTTATATTCCAACAAACGTTATCTCAATCACTGATGGACAAATTTTCCTTCAGTCAGACCTATTCTTCTCCGGTGTACGTCCGGCGATTAACGCAGGTCTTTCTGTATCACGTGTAGGTGGATCTGCACAGATCAAAGCAATGAAAAAGGTTGCAGGTACACTGCGTCTTGACCTTGCATCATACCGTGAATTAGAATCATTTGCCCAGTTCGGTTCTGACCTTGATAAAGCAACACAGGCTAAACTTAACCGTGGTGCCCGTACAGTAGAGGTTCTAAAGCAGGATCTTAACAAGCCGCTAAAAGTTGAGAAGCAGGTTGCAATCCTTTACGCTCTAACTCGCGGTTTCTTAGATGACATTCCTGTACAGGATATTCGTCGTTTCGAATCTGAATTCCTTTCATGGTTAGACCATAACCGCAAAGATTTGTTAGACCATATCGTGACTACTAAAGAACTTCCTTCTGATGACGATATGGCATCTGCGATTAACGACTTTAAGAAAACTTTCGCAGTATCCGAATAATGGAGATTGCCTGGATGGGGAAGTGCTCCCCATCTATGCAACTCAATTCGGTTCTGACAAACAATAAAAAGCGGAAGCGCCTTGGTCAGCCCCGGCAAGCATAAGACGAGCCCTGCAGGAAGGTGTACTTTCCTTCAGGAAGGGATTGGCTTATGACTCCAGGGGCTAGGCGCTACAGCTGGCCTAATCTTGAAAAAGGGTGGTGAGAACCTGTGGCATCATTACGCGATATAAAAAATCGTATTACTTCTACCAAGAAAACGAGTCAAATTACAAAAGCAATGCAGATGGTATCGGCTGCGAAAATGAATAAGGCAGAAATGAATGCAAAGTCATTCGTGCCTTACATGGAGAAAATCCAGGAAGTTACGGCATCCATCGCTTTGGGAAGCAAAGATGTATCACATCCAATGCTGACCAGCCGCCCTGTCAAGAAAACTGGTTACCTGGTAATCACGTCTGACCGCGGACTTGCGGGAGCTTATAACAGTAACGTTTTGCGAAATGTCTACCAGACGATTCAAAAGCGCCATAAATCACCGGATGAGTATGCAATCATTGCGATCGGACGTGTTGGCCGAGACTTTTTCAAAAAGCGCAATATGAACGTCATTCTGGATATCGTTGCCGTTGCAGACCAGCCGGCATTTGCTGAAATCAAAGATATTGCCAGCAAAACAGTTGGCATGTTCGCTGATGAGACATTTGATGAATTATATATGTACTACAGCCATTATGTCAGCGCGATTCAACAGGATGTAACAGAGAAGAAGCTTCTTCCGCTTACGGATATCTCCAGCTCGAAAAAGCTTACATCTTATGAGTTTGAACCTTCCGCTGAAGAAATTTTAAAAGTATTGCTGCCTCAATACGCTGAAAGCTTAATCTACGGAGCGCTTTTAGACAGTAAGGCAAGTGAGCATGCTGCAAGGATGACAGCGATGCAGAATGCAACGGATAACGCTAAAGACCTTATCAACTCATTAAGCTTAAGCTACAACCGTGCACGTCAGGCAGCCATCACGCAGGAAATTACCGAAATCGTCGGCGGAGCAGCCGCGTTAGAATAAAACGAAAAGCGGAAGCGCCTCGGTCAGCCCCGACAAGCATAAGACAAGCCCTGCAGGAAGGTGTTTTTTTCTTCCGAAAGGGATTGGCTTATGACCTCGAGGGGCTAGGCGCTGAAGCTAGACAAACGAAAAGCGGAGCTAGCAGGTGGGTTGCTGCCTGCTCTCCATCATGTAAAACGAACGGAGGGAAAAAGATGAACAAAGGACGCGTTCTTCAAGTTATGGGTCCGGTTGTTGACGTAAAGTTCGAAAGCGGTCAGCTTCCTGAGATCTATAATGCATTGACTGTTACAAATCCTGCGCGTAACGAATCTGAAGTTGACATCAACTTAACCCTTGAAGTTGCCCTTCATTTAGGTGATGATACAGTCCGTACCATTGCAATGTCTTCTACTGACGGCTTACAGCGCGGAAGTGAAGTTGTTGACACTGGTGCTTCAATCTCTGTACCAGTAGGTGATGTAACACTTGGGCGTGTATTCAACGTACTTGGTGAATCAATCGACTTAGATGCTGCAATCCCTGCAGATGCCCGTCGTGATTCTATCCACAGAGAGGCTCCTAAGTTTGAGCAGCTTTCTACTGAAGTAGAAATTCTTGAAACTGGAATTAAGGTAGTAGACCTTCTTGCCCCTTACATTAAAGGTGGTAAAATCGGTCTTTTCGGTGGTGCCGGTGTAGGTAAAACCGTATTAATCCAGGAGCTAATCAATAACATCGCTCAGGAGCATGGCGGTATTTCCGTATTCGCCGGTGTAGGTGAGCGTACTCGTGAAGGTAATGACCTTTATCATGAAATGACAGATTCAGGCGTTATCAAGAAAACAGCGATGGTATTCGGTCAGATGAACGAGCCGCCAGGAGCGCGTATGCGTGTAGCCCTGACTGGTTTGACAATGGCAGAATTTTTCCGTGATGACCAGGGACAGGACGTTCTTTTCTTCATGGATAACATCTTCCGTTTCACACAGGCAGGTTCAGAGGTATCAGCCCTATTAGGCCGTATGCCATCTGCCGTTGGTTACCAGCCGACACTTGCTACTGAAATGGGTAAATTACAGGAACGTATCACATCTACTAACGTAGGTTCTGTTACTTCCATCCAGGCGATTTACGTACCAGCCGATGACTATACAGATCCGGCTCCAGCTACAACTTTCGCCCACTTAGATGCAACAACTAACCTTGAGCGTAAGCTTTCTGAGATGGGTATCTACCCAGCGGTGGATCCGCTCGCTTCTACTTCCCGTGCATTATCACCGGAAATTGTTGGCGAAGAGCACTACTCAGTTGCACGCCAGGTACAGCAGACATTACAGCGTTACAGAGAACTTCAGGATATCATCGCGATCCTTGGTATGGATGAGCTTTCTGATGAAGACAAGCTAATCGTAGCACGTGCGCGCCGTATCCAGTTCTTCTTATCACAAAACTTCCACGTTGCTGAGCAGTTTACTGGCCAGCCAGGTTCATACGTACCGGTTAAAGAAACAGTTAAAGGCTTCAAAGATATTCTTGAAGGCAAGTATGACCACCTGCCAGAAGATGCATTCCGACTTGTCGGCCGAATCGAAGAAGTTATCGAGAGTGCTAAGAAAATGGGCGTAGAGGTCTAATTCTGGACCAGGAGGGTAAAAAATGAAGACGATTAAAGTCAGTGTTGTTACTCCCGATGGCCCGGTGTATGAATCAGATGTGGAAATGGTAAGCACAAAAGCTCAAAGCGGTGAGCTTGGAATTTTACCTGGACACATTCCAATGGTTGCACCGTTACAAATTGGAGCCGTTCGTTTAAAAAACGGCGGAAAAACTGATTTCGTCGCAGTAAGCGGCGGATTCCTGGAAGTTCGTCCGGAGCAGGTAACGATTTTAGCGCAATCTGCTGAGCAAGCAGATGAAATTGATGTAGAGCGTGCCGTTCGTGCGAAGCAGCGTGCTGAACAGCGCCTGAATGAGCAGAAGCGTGAAAACATTGATTTCCGCCGTGCAGAACTTGCACTGCAGCGTGCAATCAATCGTATCGAAGTTTCGGAAAGAAAGTTCTAATAAAACATCAACACCCCTGGCGTAGCTGGGGGTGTTTCTTTATAGTAATATTTACCACCTGAATTTTAAGAAAATTGCCCCAAAAAATAGATAAATCACTCGAATTCTTTCATATAGGCCTTTACAATAGAAGAGAGTAAACCTTTAAAGGGTTACTCTCTTTTTTAAAGCAATTATGCAAGTCTATTTGAATTAAAGGAGGAGCCGCAATGCTGGAGTTTGATACAAATATAGACCAATATGCTACGATCAAAGTCATCGGAGTCGGCGGCGGGGGAAACAACGCTGTAAACAGGATGATTGAACATGGAGTTGAGGGTGTAGAGTTTATTGCTGTTAATACAGACGGACAAGCTCTAAATCAATCAAAGGCAGAAGTAACCATGCAAATCGGTGCTACCTTAACAAGGGGCCTGGGAGCAGGGGCTAATCCTGATGTAGGCAGGAAGGCGGCGGAAGAAAGTGAAAGCCAGCTTCGTGAAGTATTGAAGGGTGCTGATATGGTATTCGTTACTGCCGGAATGGGCGGCGGGACTGGAACTGGTGCTGCTCCTGCCATTGCACGCATTGCCCGTGAGGTGGGCGCGCTGACAATTGGTGTGGTAACCCGCCCCTTCAAGTTTGAGGGCCGCAAGCGTGCAGCCAATGCAGATGCAGGCATTGAGGCCATGAAAAAAGCAGTCGATACGCTAATTATTATTCCGAATGATCGCTTATTAGAGATTATTGATAAGAAAACACCTATGCTTGAAGCGTTTATGGAAGCGGATAATGTCCTCCGCCAGGGTGTTCAAGGTATTTCTGACTTGATTGCCGTTCCTGGTTTAATCAACCTCGATTTTGCCGATGTTAAAACAGTTATGTCCCATAAAGGAACAGCGTTGATGGGGATTGGAATTGCCACTGGAGAGGACCGCGCGGCTGAAGCAGCGCGAAAAGCAATATCAAGTCCATTATTAGAAACGTCCATTAATGGAGCCCGCGGCGTTATAATGAATATTACAGGCGGAGCAAATATCAGCTTATATGAAGTCCAAGAAGCTGCAGATATCGTAGCTTCTGCTTCGGATGAAGAAGTGAATATGATTTTTGGCTCGGTCATTAATAATTCTCTGAAAGAGGAAATGATCGTAACAGTAATAGCGACTGGCTTCAATAACCAAGAAGAACCAAGGGTTAAACCAAGTTCTAAGCCTCCTGTCGAACAAGAATATGTTCATACATATCAGTATGCAGAAGAACCAACCAACCGACGTCCGGTTAGAGAACATCGGGAACAGGTTCAGGATGATTATCGGGTGCAGGCCGACCGGCAAGAAGAGTCACTTGACACGCCGGCATTCCTGAGAAACCGCAGAAGACGCTAATAATAAAAACAGGCTGCCTTCATGAAGAAGGGCAGCCTGTTTTTAGGTAACGGGTAATTTTTTAGGAGTTATTTATGGATGGTTGATATGTTGGTGGGTGAGTGGTTGATAGCTGCAATCCTTGATTGATACATGAAGAAAGGACAGGCGTAGGCCTGTCCTGGTAGTATTTCAATATTTTGTCTGGTCATATAGGGTTAACTGATCCAAATTCTTATGCACGGTTATGAGCTTTTTGAGAAGGCTCATGAATTTTTGTTTATCTTCAAAGGGAGTGACGTCGAGTTCTTTTTTAAGCTCATTGCTTTTTTTAACGAGCTCATCGAATTTTTGAATAACTGGGCAGTTGTTTTTAGTCATATGTATTTCTCCTAATTTAAGCTCTTGGGATAACTTTATCACAAAATATAATTTCAAAGGAAACAGCCATGTTTCATTTATATTAAAAACGAATGGCCTTTTTATCTAATTTAACTATTCTGTTAAAAGTGTCAGATTTTGTTGAAAACCGCAGAATAGAGTCATATATTAACAACATGTGCAAAGAACTATCGACAATCAAAATTATATATTTTTTTTTTTATAAAAGACAAGGTTTGAGAATACCAGGGGGTGATATCCTTGTCGACTGTATTATTTGGAACGATAGAATATTATGAAAGAGAGTTAATCAGCTATTTTACAAATAATCATATAAGCAGTAAAGATGATGCAACCATGAAAATATTCATCATGCTTGAAGCGGAAATATTCAAGGTCTTTCTATTTGACGAAGCGATCCGGATTAATTGTATGCAAAATCTTTTAAAAGCATTTTGCCGGGTGTCTGAAACATACTTGGTTAAAAAGTAGCCATTATAATGAATAGCGCAATTAAGAGGTCCCTGTGTGAGAGACCTCTTCGTTAATAGTATTTAATTCAGAATCGTAACTTTTACCTCTTTTCTTCCCCATTGCATGGCATCTGGTGCGGCAGGAATAAACACATCAATTTCATTTCCTTTAATTCCTCCGCCAATATCCTCGGCAGTAGCATAGCCGTATCCTTCTACAAATACTTTAGAACCCAAAGGAATTACGTCCGGATCCACCGCAATTACTTTTGCATCCGGGTTATCGATAAGATTTACTCCTGTTTTTGTAATGCCGATGCATCCTTCGCAGCTGGCTGTATAGGCAGTTGCAGTGACAGTAAGGCTTTTGCCCGCTTCAGCTGCAGGCTGTTCTGTGTTAGCAGCTTTTACTACTGTTTTAGGTTTTGTTTCCTTCGCTGAGCCATTTTTATAGATGATAAGCTCTAAACCAGGTTTAATAAGGTCTGAGTTCAGCTGATTCCATTTTTTAAGGTTATGTACATTAATACCGTATGTTTTGGCAATATTCCATAGCGTATCACCGGATTTTACTATGTATATTTCTTCAGGTGAAACATCGAGTTTATCATTCGGATGAATCAAATCACCAGTTAGACCATTCCAGTTTTTAATATCCTGAACGGACACTTCATGTTTTTGTGCTATGGACCACAGGGTATCCCCTTTGTTTACCGTTACTTCTTCTGCATATGCGCTCACACCTGCAGTACTCCAGATGGTTATAGCTGCGAGCAGATAATAAAAATACTTTTTCATATTAAACCTCCTAATAGCTTGGTTGACAATTTCTATGCTAGCACAGAAAATTCTGAGAAAAAGAACAGGGGAGTTATAATTCAATTACGCACATTTCAGGAAATTAACGAAGTAATGGCAAAACATAATAATGTTCATAATAGATGAACAAAAAGCATTAGAAATGGTCATATTTGATATATTTAATCCTTAAGATGGTTTAAATAGAAACTTTTGTATATGTTTTATATTCCAATATGCAAATACAGTAATATTGGTAGAACGGGAACTGACCGATAAATTGGAAAAGTGACTGATAAAAGAGCAGAACTAGCCGATAAAATACAATTCTGACCGATAAACGGTGAAAACTGACCGAAAACTTGAAGAACAAGGTTTTATTTTAAAAAACAGCATATATATAAGAAGTTACAGGATAAGGAGCTGCATTTTCTTTAGAGATAAAAAGATATATAAGTGAGCTGTTAATGAAAAATCTCCTAAGGTGTTAGATATCTCACTGACAAAGCAGTAAGTTTAATTTTTAATGGTAGATGAATATAAAGAAGAATTTAATGGATATTGACTGGAGGCAAGCTCATATAATCTAAGGAAGGTGAGTCACAGGCTTAAAACTGCGTATGGAAATTCTCTCTCGGCGCTCCGATTTGGCGCATAGTGAGAATTTCCAATAATAGTCTGAGGTTGTGTCGACACATGGGGGAGTAGGGTGTATAATGGTTACGGTTACATGTTTAAATGTTGTGAAAATTTTCAGCATTGGAGGGGATGGGCATGGAGCTTTGGAATTTATATCAGAATAACTATTTGATAGTTTTTGTGTTTTTGTGCCTGGGAGTTTTACTGCCTGTGGTGGCTTTGTTTTTGGGCAAGCTTTTGCGGCCTTATAAGCCATATGATACGAAGTATACCACATATGAGAGCGGGATTGAGCCATTCCATGATTCGAGGGTGCAGTTCAATGTCCGCTATTATATTTTTGCCCTGATGTTTGTCATTTTTGATGTAGAGACGGTATTTTTGTATCCGTGGGCTGTGGCCTATGAGAAACTTGGGATTTTTGCATTGATTGAGATGCTGATTTTTGTATTTATGCTAGTAATTGGACTTGTTTATGCATGGAAAAAGAAGGTGCTGAAATGGATTTAAAGTTGGATAATATTACACCAGAAGAAATGGAAGAACTGCAGCGTAATGTGTTTATGGCAACTTTGGAACAGATTAAAGCGTGGGCGCGAAGTAATTCATTGTGGCCAATGACCTTCGGGCTTGCTTGTTGTGCCATTGAAATGATGGGTGTAGGTTCATCACACTATGATTTGGATCGTTTCGGATCTTTTTTCCGTACATCTCCCCGTCAGTCTGATGTCATGATTGTATCAGGTACAGTGACAAAGAAAATGGCGCCAATTGTCCGCCGTCTGTATGATCAGATGCCTGAACCAAAATGGGTGATTGCAATGGGCTCCTGTGCAACTGCGGGCGGGCCATATGTTAAATCTTACTCAGTTGTAAAAGGGGTCGACCAGATTGTCCCTGTTGATGTATACATACCAGGATGCCCGCCGAACCCGGCAGCATTGATTTATGGAATAAATAAGCTAAAAGAAAAAATCCGTTATGAGGCTAAGACCGGGAAGAAGGTGATCTAACCTATGAGCGGAGAAAAAGATCTTGAACAGCTGAAAAAAGAAGCAGCAGCTAAAGCGAAGGCCGCTGCTCTAGCAAAGATGAAAGCGAAAGAGCAGGGTGAAGCGAAGGAAGAATCACCTGCAGAAGACATGGATCTGGCAAAGCAAAAAGCCGCCGCAGCCGCGAAGGCAAAGGCCGCTGCCCTAGCAAAGATGAAAGCGAAAGAGCAGGGTGAAGCAAAGGAAGAATCACCTGCAGAAGAAATGGATCTGGCAAAGCAAAAAGCCGCCGCAGCCGCGAAGGCAAAGGCCGCTGCCCTAGCAAAGATGAAAGCGAAAGAGCAGGGTGAAGCAAAGGAAGAATCACCTGCAGAAGAAATGGATCTGGCAAAGCAAAAAGCCGCCGCAGCTGCGAAAGCGAAGGCCGCTGCTCTAGCAAAGATGAAAGCGAAAGAGCAGGGTGAAGCGAAGGAAGAATCACCTGCAGAAGAAATGGATCTGGCAAAGCAAAAAGCCGCCGCAGCTGCGAAAGCGAAGGCCGCTGCTCTAGCAAAGATGAAAGCGAAAGAACAGGGTGAAGCAAAGGAAGAATCACCTGTGGAAGATATAGACATTGCCAAGCAAAAAGCAGCCGCCGCCGCAAAAGCAAAGGCCGCAGCAGCCGCGAAGGCGAAAGCCGCTGCTCAAGCAAAACAAGCTGGCGGGGATGACGAAAAAGCAAAAGCGATTGCAGCCGCAAAGGCTAAAGCAGCCGCTGCCGCAAAAGCAAAATTAGCTGCTGCAGGAAAAGCTGGCGGATCAGCTGATGATGAAAAGGCCAAGGCAATCGCGGCAGCGAAAGCAAAGGCCGCAGCTGCAGCCGCCGCAAAGGCTAAAGCAGCCGGAAGCAAGGCTGACACCGAACCAGCTGCAGAAAAAGCTCCATCAGTTAATCAGCCTTATCTTGATAAATATGTGAAGGTAATTGAAGAAAACCTTGGTGCTGACGTTCTTGAAGAGTACTATATTAATGATCTTTCCAAGGATGTGCCGACTTTGGTTGCCAAGGCTGAATCATATTTTAAATTGGCAGAATTCCTGAAATATAATGAACAACTTGGCTTTGATTACCTATCAGAGCTTCATGGCACTGATTTTGAGACCCATATGGAAGTGTATGCTCACTTATACTCATACAAAAAGCGTCAATCTGTTGCACTTAAGGTTAAAGTTGACCGCGATAAGCCCGAAATCGATTCTCTGCAGCCGTTATGGGCAGGAGCGGATTGGCCGGAATGTGAAACGTATGATTTGCTGGGCATCCAGTTCAAGGGACACCCTAACTTATATCGAATAATGCTTGGGGAAGACTGGATCGGGCATCCGCTGCGCAAAGACTATGAACCGTACGATGTGGAGGTGTAACCAATGCTGCGAACCGAAGAAATGCTATTGAATGTTGGACCTCAGCATCCAAGTACGCACGGTGTTTTCCGCCTTGTTCTGAAAATTGACGGTGAGATCATCAAAGAGGCGAAACCGGTCATCGGCTATTTGCACCGCGGAACGGAGAAATTGGCTGAAAACCTGCAGTATACACAAATTATTCCTTATACAGACCGAATGGACTATCTTGCCGCTATGACGAATAATTATATCCTTGTCCATGCCGTTGAAACGATGATGGACCTTAAAATTCCGGAACGGGCCGAATATCTGCGGGTAATTACCATGGAACTTGGCCGAATTGCCAGCCATCTCGTATGGTGGGGTACCTATTTGCTGGATATTGGAGCGACAAGTCCATTCCTTTATGCATTCAGAGAACGTGAAATGATTATCAATATGCTGAATGAAATATCCGGGGGCCGCTTAACGTTTAACTATATGCGTGTCGGCGGTGTAAAATGGGATGCTCCTGAAGGCTGGATTGATAAAGTAAGAGAGTTTATTCCCTATATGCGCGAACAGCTGAAAGGCTATCATCAGCTTGTAACAGGAAATGAAATTTTCATGAACCGTGTCAAAGGGGTAGGAAAGTATACGAAAGAGGATGCTTTAAACTACTCGCTGAGCGGTGCAAATCTCCGCTGCACAGGTGTGAAATGGGACCTCCGCAAAGATGAGCCATACTCCATCTATGACCGCTTCGATTTCGATGTTGCCGTTCAGGACGGAGGGGATGCTTGGGCCAGGTATCATGTGCGCATGCAGGAAATTGAAGAATCATTAAAGATCCTTGAACAGGCTGTTGAACAATTCCCTTCAGAAGGCGATATTCTGGCAAAAGTGCCAAAAATCATTAAAGCACCTAAAGGAGAAGCGTTTGTTAGAATCGAGTCTCCGCGGGGAGAAATCGGCTGCTATATCGCGAGTGATGGAAAGAAGGAACCATACCGGTTAAAATTCCGGAGACCATCATTCTATAATCTTCAAATTCTCCCTAAATTGCTTGAAGGCGAAAACATTGCGAACTTGATTGCTATTTTAGGGGCAATTGATATTGTCCTTGGGGAGGTGGACGGTTAATGGTAGAAGAACTTCTCTATTCCGAAGCAGGTTTGCTGAATTTCGGTATTTTCTTCTTGCTTGCCACCGTTTTGCTATTAGTCGTTTTGGGATTTGTTACTTACGCCATTCTGGCAGAACGTAAAGTCATGGGATTTATGCAGCTGCGCCATGGCCCGAATCAGGTCGGCGGACGCTGGGGGCTGCTGCAGACCGTTGCTGACGTATTAAAGCTTTTATTAAAAGAAGACACCATTCCTAAGCTAGCAGACAGGCCATTGTTCATACTCGCACCGGTCATTGCGTTTGCACCGGCATTTATGGTGCTGGCGACGATTCCTTTTACAGATAAACTTCAGTTTGCTGATATTGGAGTTGGGCTGCTGTATTACATTGCCATTTCCGGGCTGACAACTGTCGGTATTGTCACAGGAGCATGGGCTTCCAATAATAAATATGCTCTGCTTGGCGGAATGCGTGCCGCGGCCCAGATGATTTCTTATGAGATTCCGCTCGTTATGTCTGTATTAGGCATTATCCTTTTAACAGGCAGCTTAAACCTCAATGAGATCGTAGAAGCGCAAAAAAATGGCTGGTTCATCATTTGGCAGCCAATTGCTTTCATTGTATTCCTGATTGCTTCGACAGCGGAGCTGAACCGTGTTCCGTTTGACTTGCCTGAAGCAGAATCAGAGCTTGTCGCAGGTTTTCATGTTGAATATTCCGGCTTCCGCTGGGCGTTCTTCATGCTTGCGGAATATGTATATTTCTTTGCAATGGCTTCATTGACAACCGTCTTATTCCTTGGCGGATGGCTGCCGCTTCCGTTCCTGGAATTCATTCCGGGTGCCGTTTGGTTTGCGCTTAAGTTTACGGCTGTAATCTTTATCTTGGTTTGGTTCCGTGTGACATTCCCGCGCCTTCGTGCAGACCAGCTCATGGAATTTGGCTGGAAGGTTCTGCTGCCGGTTGCGCTTGCGAATATTTTCTTAACAGCTTTGCTGAAAGAATGGCTGAATATATTTTAATTGAGGACCGGCCGATAAAACTTCGAGAACTGTCTAGCTCCAGGCGCTTATCGGCTCGAGGTCATAAGCCAATCCGTCCAAAAGGTTAAAAAACAACCTTTTAGCCGGCTCGTCTTATGCTTGAGTCCCGCAGGACAAGGAAGGCCTTCGTCAGCATAAACATCGCACGACCGAAAGCGACAGCTTTTGAGAGGATGCGGATCATGCAGACGTTGCCACAGGACGTGGCGGTTTTAGTCTGCGTTCCTTAATAAGCGGGCGCCTTCCGCATTACTAAACAAGGGGTGAAAAAACATGCTTGGTTTAGCGAAAGGATTATCGTATACCCTAAAAAACCTGACACGCAAAAAGGTGACCTATGACTATCCGAATGAACCGCTTCCGCTACCGGACCGGTTCAGGGGAATTCAAAAGTTCTATCCGGAAAAATGCATCGTGTGCAATCAGTGTGCAAATATTTGTCCAACGGATTGCATCCAGCTGACAGGCAAAAAACATCCGGACCCTGCCAAGAAGGGGAAAATCATTGATACCTATGATATCAACTTCGAAATTTGCATCCTTTGCGACTTGTGTACAGAGGTCTGCCCAACCGAAGCAATTATCATGACCAATAATTTTGAACTGGCGGAATTTAGCCGTGATGAGCTGTTTAAAAATCTTGAATGGCTTGATGAAAATGATGAAAATATACGGAAGGTGAATAAAGCATGACGTTTTCAGGTGAGTTTTTAGCGTTTATGTCTCTAGCTTTAGTTGCGGTCATCGGCGGCGTGCTTTTATTGAACCTTACCAAAGTCGTGCATATGGTTGTCGCTCTTGTATTTACATTTGTAAGCATCGCCGGAATTTACGTGCTGCTTTCAGCTGAATTCCTGGCTGCGGTCCAGATCTTGATTTACTCTGGAGCGATTACCATCATCATGCTGTTTGGAATCATGCTGACACGCCATAACGATACAAGCGAGCCCAAAACCGGACGCTGGCGTAAGCTGTTATTATTCCTGGGTGTGCTTGGTTTTGCTTTCGCAGTCTACATCGGGATTTATAATCTCGATTTGCCGTCAGCGCCGAATGACCTTCATGTCAATAATACAGAGCAAATCGGAATTGAGCTTTACTCAAAATTCATTATTCCGTTTGAAGTAACATCTGTCCTATTATTGGTCGCTTTGATTGGTTCCATTGTTCTGGCCAAAAAAGACGATGAAAAGGAGGCAGAAAAGGAATGAGTACAGTTCCCGTTCAAGCTTATCTGGCATTGGCACTAATCCTCTTCTGCATTGGTCTGTATGGTGCCTTGACTAAGCGCAATACTGTGATTGTCCTGATCTCAATCGAACTGATGCTGAATGCAGTAAATATTAATCTTGTGGCATTCAGCAAATTTGGCATCACACCGTCCATTACGGGACAGATTTTTACGCTATTTGTCATTGCGGTTGCCGCAGCAGAAGTGGCAGTAGGTATAGCAATCCTGATTTCACTTTACCGAAACAAAAAGAGCGTTAACATTGATGAAATGGATGCCATGAAGCACTAAAGACACTTTTAAAAATGCAGCCGGACTGGCTCATACTAGAGAAAAGAATAGGCGGCCATACCTGGCAATGCCTTTATGGACCTGGTTCATAAGGTCCCAATCTGACACGCTGTGCTATGAGGTGTGTTCAAAAAAGGGGATTGTGATAATGATGGAGAATGCATGGATCATACCGCTTTTCCCGCTTTTATCGTTTTTGTTCCTTATTTTATTCGGCAAACGGCTAAAAGAAGCGAGTGCATATATAGGAATTCTGTTTACCCTGGCATCGCTTGTCTATTCAATATTGGTGCTATTTGACCGGTTTTCGGCACCAACTTATAAAGCAGAAGGCGTTTGGCTGACTATAGGGGATGTACAGTTAACAGCGGGTTTTGAAGTTAATCAGTTAAATGCACTGATGCTGGTGATTGTATCACTTGTCAGTTTTCTGGTACATACGTATTCGAAAGGCTATATGCAGGGTGATGACCGTTTCCCTGTTTTCTATGCCTATTTAGGTTTATTTACATTTGCGATGCTGGGCCTTGTCATCTCGCCTAATCTGCTTCAGACGTACTTCTTCTGGGAGCTTGTCGGACTTGGTTCCTTCTTGCTGATCGGTTTCTATTTTTACAAAGAGGAAGCAAAGGCAGCGGCTAAAAAAGCATTTATCATGACCCGTATTGGAGACGTCGGCCTTTTGATCGGAATGATTCTATTATTCTGGCAGGCTGGCAGCTTTGAGTATGATGAAATTTTTGCAGCTGTTGAAGCTGGTGCCATTTCGGGCACAATGATTACGTTAACAGCCATTCTTATTTTTGTAGGGGCTGTCGGTAAATCGGGCCAGTTCCCGCTGCATACCTGGCTTCCAGACGCAATGGAAGGACCGACGCCGGTCTCCGCATTAATCCATGCAGCGACAATGGTAGCGGCTGGTGTGTATTTAGTGGCAGCGCTGTTCCCGCTGTTTGCAGCAAGTGAAACAGCATTGATGACAGTTGCTGTAATTGGGGCGTTCACAGCCATTTTTGCGGCAAGCATCGGCCTGGTCCAAAAGGATATTAAGCGGGTGCTCGCTTATTCAACCGTCAGCCAGCTTGGCTATATGATGCTGGCGCTGGGTTCTGCCGGATATGTAGCCGGTGTATTCCATTTAATGACACATGCCTTTTTCAAGGCCTTGCTGTTTCTTGCAGCCGGAAGTGTCATCCACGCGGTTCATACACAGAATATTGAACATATGGGCGGATTATGGAAAAAGCTGCGCGTGACTGGCCCTCTATTCCTGATTGGGACACTGGCGATCAGCGGGGTTCCATTATTTTCAGGATTCTTCAGTAAAGATGAGATTTTAATTGCTGCCTGGGCACATGGAAATACAGTGCTGTTCTGGCTAGCGGTGATTGCTGCGTTCTTTACGGCATTTTATATGTTCCGTCTGTTCTTTATGGTTTTCGCTGGTGAAGCAAGAACCGATATGAAAAATGTTCACGAGTCGCCTAGTGTTATGACGGTGCCGATGGTGGTCCTAGGGGTGCTGGCTGTAGTGGCTGGGTATGTGAATACGCCATGGTTTGGTACGTTTCTTGGTGATTGGCTCGTGGAAGATAACCATGCTCTGGGCCATGGCCATATTGAGGGGCCTGCATGGATAATGATTGTCGCCACTGCTGTATCCCTGCTTGGAATTTTCCTTGCCTGGCTAATGTACGGCAAACGCTCGCTTTCCCGTGACTGGCTTACAAGCAGGATGCCACTTTCATACAGCGTTTTGTACAATAAATACTATATAGATGAATTCTATTCTCTGACAGTGGTGAATGGAGCGAAATTCATTAGCTCATTCCTGCGCTTCCTGGAAGTGTTCCTGGTTGAAGGACTTGTAAAGAGCGTAACTGGAATCACGTCTGCCCTCGGAAGACTTGGTTCTAAATTTCAAAATGGCCAGATTCAGACTTACGGAACAGTGGCGTTTGTCGGGCTTGCTATTTTAGTAGTCATCTATGCGTTTACAGGGGGGTACTTAAAATGAATTTAGCTTATTTTCTATCCATTTTAGTTTTCTCCCCGCTGCTTGGTATTTTAGTATTATCATTCCTGCCGAAAACACAGGAATCATTGATCAAGACTGTTGGTTTCCTGGCTACCATTCCGGCACTGGTATTGGCGCTGATAGCCTATTTTCAATACCGGGCAGGTGCAAGCCTGGAACAGCTGAATGAAAAAGTCAGCTGGATTCAGTTTGGAGATTCCGGCCAGCTGGGCAACCTTTTTTCCATTGATTATGAACTGGGGCTGGATGGATTTTCATTAATCATGGTGGTGCTCACAGCTGTGCTATCCACACTGGCAGCTATTGCTTCTATTCATATTAAAAAAGAATGGAAGGGCTACTTCATGCTTTTCCTGCTGCTTGAAGTCGGCATGCTTGGTGTATTTGCGGCTGAAAACATGATTCTTTTCTTTATTTTCTTTGAAATCACTTTGATTCCGACCTTCTTCCTGATCGGGAAATGGGGTTACTTTGAAAAGGAAAATGCAGCATACAGCTTCCTGATCTATAACGGACTCGGATCTGCTGTTCTGCTGATTGTTATTATGGTGCTGTTTGCCCGTACTGGCACAGCTAATATCGATGCTTTGATGGCCGCGATGAACGCGGATAATCCGCAGCTGGTTGCGCCAATCTCTGAAAATATGAAAATGGGCATGCTGATTGCGCTTTTAATTGCATTTGGTGTGAAGCTTCCTATATTCCCGCTGCATAGCTGGATGGTAAGGGTGCACGTACAAGCTCCGCCATCAATCGTCATGCTGCACGCCGGGGTGCTTTTGAAAATAGGGGCATTCGGTTTAATCCGCTTCGGCATGGGAATATTTCCTGAGCAATTCCAAAGCCTTGCTGTATGGCTGGCGGTCCTCGGAGTCGTGAATTTACTGTACGGAGCCTTTCTGGCGTTTGTTCAGACCGATTTTAAAATGGTGCTTGCCTACTCCTCTATTTCCCACATGGGAATCGTTTTAATCGGGTTAGGCGCATTAAATGAGGCAGGAATCCAGGGGGCGATTTTCCAGGTTGTTTCTCACGGCTTAATCGCAGCACTTTTATTCTTCCTTGTCGGTGTTTTTTATGAACGCGTTCAAACCTCCAATATTCAAAATCTCGGCGGTCTGGCAAAAGGGATGCCGATTACAGCAGGCTTCCTGCTTGCAGGGGCTATGGCCTCACTTGGCCTGCCTGGCATGTCAGGGTTTGTAAGTGAATTTATGGCCTTCCTTGGCCTGTTTAAAGAAATGCCGGTTCTTGCTGCAGTCGGTACTATCGGAATCATTATGACAGCTGTTTACCTGCTTCGCGCGGTACTGGGCATCACATACGGCAAAGCGCATAGAGACTTTGCCGGCGTAACGGATATGAAAAAGTTTGAGTTTGTGCCTGTCCTGGTCTTAGTCGGCTTAATTGTCCTGATTGGTGTTTATCCAAGTGTACTGAGTGAACCGCTGACATCTACACTTGAAACGATCATGCTAGGGATAGGAGGGTGATGAAGGATGGATCTCGAAACATTATTATCTTATGAATGGGGCATTATGACACCGGAGTTCATCATCCTTGGTGTTGCGACCGCTCTTTCACTAATGGATTTATTTATGCCGAAAACACAAAGCCGGAAAATTCTCGGCTGGGTCGGTTTTGCTGGAATTCTGGCAGCGCTTGTTTCCTTACTGGGCCTTATCGGACATGGACCGGAATCCATTTTGCTTGATACGTTCAGGCTTGATTCCTTTGCAAAAGCTTTTAAGCTGCTGCTTTTGATCGGATCGGCAATGGTACTGCTGATTGCCATTGGCTATGAGCCAAATGAAGGATTGGAAGAATTCAGGGGGGAATTTTTCTATCTCTTCATGGCCGCATTGCTTGGAGCGATGATCATGTCTTCAAGCGGAGACTTAATTACCCTGTTTGTGGGACTTGAGCTTCTATCCATCTCGTCCTATATTCTGGCAGGCATGAGAAAAAGAAATCTGCATTCAAATGAATCTGCCATGAAATATGTGATAAATGGCAGTATCGCCACAGCGATCACTTTGTTTGGAATGAGTTATGTATACGGTTTAACTGGAACTACGAACTTAAAGGAAATGGCCGGATTTTTGACATCTGTCTATAACGAGCAGCATATTTACCTGCTTGGCCTTGCGTTCTTTATGATTGTGGTTGGGCTATCCTTTAAATTGGCAGCAGCACCGTTTCATATGTGGGCGCCTGATGTGTACCAGGGCGCACCTACACCTGTAACAGCTTTTTTAAGTGTAGTTTCCAAAACAGCCGGGTTCATAATCATTATTCGCATCCTGTTCTCAATCTTTGCGAATGCACCATCCGGTGATGCACAGGGGCTGCCAATGATTCTTGCTCTCCAGGATTACATTGCCTTCCTGGCCGGAGCCACGATGATTATTGGGAACCTGATTGCGTTAAGGCAGCGGAATATCAAGCGTTTGTTTGCCTATTCCAGTATCGCTCAGGCTGGTTATCTGCTAGTCGTCATTGCGAGCATGTCACTGTTCATGTTTGATACACTCTGGTTCTACCTGGGAGCCTACCTATTCATGAACTTGGGTGCGTTTGCAATCATCCAGCATGTGACACATAAATCGGGCTCTGAAGATATCAGCCAATTTGCGGGATTATACCGACGCGCGCCGTTTCTGGCCATTGCTATGGCCATCTTCCTGCTGTCACTTGCCGGAATTCCGGGAACAGCCGGGTTTATTGGCAAACTGAATATCTTTATGGGTGCCTTAGTGCCGAATGAAGGCCATTATGTATTGGTATCGATTATGATTGCGACAACAGTCGTTTCATACTTCTATTACTTCGGCGTAATGGTGCAGATGTTCTTCAGGCCGGCAGCTGATACAGGAAAGGTTAAGATCCCAGCTGCATTAACAGCTGTTATCGGCATCAGCCTAGCAGCAACCATCCTGTTTGGAGTGGCACCGAATATCGCGTTTGACTTCCTGCAGGGCAATTTCAACCAGTTTACTGATTTCTTTCAATAAAGTAAAATCGCTTTTTAAAATGTGGATTTTAAAAAGCTGTACCAAAAAGGGGACAAAAATAGGAGGGGAAATTTTCCCCTTCTTTTTGTTTGCCCCTGTTTACACTTCGTGTTTTTTCGACAATTCGATATAATGGACTTACAAACTGCGAAAAAGAAAGAAACTTAATTTTCAAAAAATATCCAGTTATGAAACTTACCTGATAGTATAAACGTCAAATGGTATTGTAGCGCACAAAACAGGTAAGCGACGTGGCAAACTTTTAAGGGAGGGAAGAAGATGATATCAGGATTTGGGCAGCAGGCACTTATCAGCATTATGTCTCATCTGGTGTTTATTGCGCTGGCCTGGTGGGCGCTTCAGGCATTGCGGTTTGAGACCCTTTTACGGGCGAATCATGTTTTTCAGGCACGTGTATTGTATGTTCTGCTTTCCATTGTAATTGGATCAGCCGTTAGCAACTTCTTTCTCGACTATCTTTTATGGTCCCAGCAGCTTCCGCTTATATTGCAGAACATCACCTTTCTTTAGATGATGCATTTGATGGCCATATTTTTTATAAATATAGGTCTTCATACATGTTTTCAATTTGACAATTATTGAGTAAAATCTTTTTGTTGCTTGTTTTCCTGCATACATACTAGTTTGTGAAATGGTTTTCAAAGTATGCAAAAAAGGCAGGAATAGCATCATAATTAACAGTGATTTGCTGCCTTTTCAGTTTGTCAAAAAGTGACGACAATTCCCAAGTATGCTCACTCTATCCTTGGTAACAATGGTACTAAGGGGAGGAGTTTACAAATGAAAAATTTAGCCATAGCATTATCCATTATTGCCATTATTGGTTTCATGATGATAAACATTGGGAATAAGACGACTGTAGCCAAAGGGGAGCTTGACCTGTTAACGATGGCCTCGGTTTTACAGGGCGAGAATATTTTAATCAAAGATTGGACTTTGCATGCGAGAGAAAAAATGGAAAACCTTCAAACCCTTCAGGAAGTGAAAGCATTCACCGATGAATTGCAGGCGAAATATCCTGAATGGGAATGGAGCTTTCAAAGATCAGAAAAGTCTTGGGAAGCAGAAGCTATTATTAAGAAAACAGATACTCAGTCAGAAGCAGTAAAGGTTTTATCGACCCCCACAAAAGGTCAAGTTCAGACGTATGTGATTTATGAGGCCAAAGGTCAGGGGTGGAAGAAAGAACAAAGCGAACTGGCTGCAGAACTGAATAGCAAGATTTCTGACATTTTTCGAGGAAATGCCACAATTTTCTCTTGTATCCAGGGTGAATTCAATGATAAGATTAATAAGTCTTTGCCTGATACTGCTACTCAATTGCTTGAAGCTTTTAATGCAACAGAAATAGAAGCACTAAAAGAAGACCAATTTATTTCAGCATCGGCAAATTCACCGCTTTTTGGTGGATCCATTGAGACAAATGGCAATGAAATGAACATGCAGCTTGGATTACGGACAAATGGAATGGGCGCCAAGACAAACATAGTTATTGGCACACCCATCATAACGATTGAATATTAATATAGAGAAATTGGACGCGGAGGGGAATACACTTTGGATAAAATCATCGTCCGCGGCGGAAATAGGTTAAGCGGTACTGTCAAAGTAGAAGGAGCAAAAAACGCTGTCTTACCGGTTATCGCCGCAACACTGTTAGCAAGTGATGGCAAAAGCGTAATTCGTGATGTCCCAACACTCTCCGATGTATATACTATTAATGAAGTATTACGCTATTTAAACGCCGAAGTGGAGTTTGAAAATAATACAGTAACAGTAAATGCATCTCGAGAGTTGAAGGTAGAAGCACCTTTTGAATATGTACGCAAAATGCGTGCTTCAGTTTTAGTCATGGGATCTTTATTAGCAAGAAATGGCCGTGCCCGTGTGGCATTGCCAGGGGGCTGCGCAATCGGTTCCCGCCCAATCGATCAGCATTTAAAAGGCTTTGAAGCGATGGGTGCGAAAGTAAAGGTTGGTAATGGCTTTATTGAAGCGGAAGCACCAGAAGGCCGCTTGCATGGAGCAAAAATATATCTCGATTTCCCTAGCGTTGGTGCTACGGAAAACATTATGATGGCTGCAACATTAGCCAAAGGCACAACGATTTTGGAAAACGTAGCAAAGGAACCGGAAATTGTGGACTTGGCTAACTTCCTCAATAAAATGGGTGCCAAGGTTAAAGGAGCAGGAACTGGCACGATCCGCATTGAAGGTGTGGACGTACTGTTTGGTGCAGAGCACAACATCATTCCTGACCGCATTGAAGCTGGTACATTCATGGTGGCAGCTGCCATTACAGGCGGAGACGTCCTTGTTAAGGGCGCTGTTCCTGAGCATTCCGCTTCCTTAATCGCCAAGATGGAAGAAATGGGTGTTACCTTCATTGAAGAAGCTGAAGGAATCCGTGTACTGGGTCCAGACAAACTGAAGGCCGCTGATATTAAAACAATGCCTCATCCTGGATTCCCGACAGATATGCAATCACAGATGATGGCCCTATTGCTCCACGCTCAGGGTACAAGTGTGATTACGGAAACTGTATTCGAAAACCGTTTCATGCATGTGGAGGAATTCCGCCGCATGAACGCTGATATTAAAATTGAAGGCCGTTCTGTCATTATGAACGGACCAAGCAATCTGCAGGGTGCAGAAGTCGCTGCAACAGATCTTCGTGCAGCCGCTGCCTTAATCCTGACTGGATTGGTGGCAGATGGCGTAACACGTGTAACAGAACTGAAGCATCTTGACCGCGGATACGTGAATTTCCACGACAAGCTTGCTGCTCTGGGTGCAGATATCGAACGTGTGACAGAAGTGGAAGAAACACCTGTTAATAACAGCCTTGTTTCTGACATGAACGCATAAGTAATGCCAATCAAGGCGGCCATTGCGCGTCGTCAAAATAGTCGCCTTG
Organism: Cytobacillus sp. NJ13; assembly: GCA_030348385.1. NCBI lineage: Bacteria > Bacillati > Bacillota > Bacilli > Caryophanales > Bacillaceae > Cytobacillus > Cytobacillus sp. NJ13. The sequence continues at coordinate 3,784,054 of JAUCFP010000006.1, forward strand.
CGCGCATTTCAAACCGAAACCGCAGAATCGAGCTGTCAGAGGACTGACAAATCGATTCTGCGGTTTTTGCTTTTGAGTTTCTTTTTCGATTGAGCACTCGTTCAACTTTAAAGGATATCCGCATATAAATAAATTTATCAGCAAGTAAATTAGCCATATCCGCACATAAAAAATATTATCCGCATATAAATCTGTTCTATACGCAAATAAACAATAATGAAAGAGAACATTGCTGAAAAAATAGCTAGAAATAGAAGCTTATGGCATGAAATATTAAAAAAACGATAGCTTTCCGATAGAAAACCAAAAATCTTCTAATTTTCCAGCAGAATTCTCCTCATGGTAATTAAATTACTGCAGCTAGCTCTCGTCTTAGGAATACAAAGAACTCACCTTTTATAAAAATTAATCTATTGTCATATTAGCTTGTCCATAGCCATAAACATGAATTGAGTTCGAATTATTTATTTGCTATGGAGGCTTAAAACATGACAAAATTCAAACCTTTCATCGTACTAGCCGCACTGCTGTTTGCCGTCACGCTCATTGTTCCCGCCCTGCTTGTGATTCCCTTTACAGAAGGGAAAGTCAGCGGGAAGCTTGGCGAGGAGCTTAAGACCGAGACCAAGAAAGAGACAGCGGCAGAAATTCCTCAAGGGCCAGCCATAGAGGTGGGGGTCTACCGTCTTGCACAGAAGAAGCTGGAGACGGTTCCGCTAGAAGAGTATATCGTCGGAGTAGTAGCATCGGAAATGCCGGCAGAGTTTGAAGAAGAGGCTTTGAAGGCTCAGGCATTGGCAGCAAGGACATTTATTGTGAAGCAGTTAATGAATAAAGATAGCGTTGAACTTCCTGAGGGGGCATTAGTTTACGATACAGTAACCCACCAGGTTTATAAAAATGATGAGGAACTGAGGCAGCAATGGAAACAAGATTATAAGTGGAAAATCGAAAAGGTAAGAGAAGCCGTTACCGAAACGAGAGGACAGATTCTCACTTTCGATGGTTCACCGATTACAGCTTCCTTCTTTTCAACAAGCAATGGCTTTACTGAAAACTCCGAAGCCATCTGGCCAAATTCCGTTCCTTACTTAAAAAGTGTAGAAAGCAAATGGGACCTGCAGTCTCCGAAGTTTAACGGCAGAGAGGTATTCACCATTCAGGATTTTGAAAGGAAATTGGGTGTGAAGCTTCCAAATGATAGCACGATCGGAAACGTCACCGAGCGTACGGCCGGCCAGCGGGTCTCAAAAGTGGATATAAACGGGAAAGTCGTCAGCGGTAAAGACATTCGAGAGAAACTGGGTCTAAAATCAACAGACTTTACCTGGGAACGCAAAGGAGACAATATCATCATCAATACCCAGGGCTACGGCCATGGAGTCGGCATGAGCCAATACGGCGCAAACGGCATGGCAGCTGAAGGAAAAAACTACAAAGAAATCGTTGCCCATTATTATAAAGGGGTAGAAATTGCCGCTTCTGATCAGCTGCTGACGAAAGTCACGGCAAAGAAATAAGCGAAAAGAGCTGGTTCATTGAATCAGCTCTTTGTTTATGGTTTATAAAAATGTTCTAAGTTTGTGTTTTTGGGCAGTTATCTAAGATTAACCGCTAAGTTGATTGTAGCGGAGGGCACTTGATCCTCGAAAATACTGACGCATTTCCTTCGTGCAGTGCTCATTCGGGGAAGCATATCCAATGTCCTGCGGGAGGAGAGGGAGCGGGAGACCCCACAGTCGAAGCCGAGAAGGCTCCCGTTCCTCCCCGCGGAAATCAAGTGTCCGCAGCGGAAATCAACGACAGAATTCAAAAACGCCTTATTAAAAGCAATAAATTTCCAAGCTTTTTAAACTTCCCATAAAAAAGAGCCCGGCTGATCAAATACCAGCACACCAGCACACCGGTAATATCCTTGACAGCGTCAATCAAAGTGGCAGACCGATAAGGAACAAATGATTGATGAATTTCATCGAGAATCCCGTAAAAGCACGCCAATACGGCCAATAAAATATTCACTCCCGGTGTCATTTTAAATGCAGTTAAAGCAGCCAAAACCAGAAGAACATATAAAATACCAAACTCAATCAGATGCATAGATTCTTTTATAAAACGGTCCACCGCCAAATCCGGCAGCTCCACCACTGCATCTGCCGGCATGCTGGACAGGACCCAAATAAGCGCTATATAAAGGAAAGGCAGCATCCGTATGATCCACTTAAACATCTTTCAGTAACTCCTTTTAAAATTTTTTCCCAATCATGAATAATCCGAAAGCCTTTGTCGAAAAATAAGCCCAAAAAATTTTTTTTGAGATATGTATATAATCCTCTCAATCTGTTCAGACTGATTGCTGAGGTGATGATAAATGAGAGAGGAAGAAAAGAAACGATCTTCTCAAGATTCCAGCTTTAAACGCTTTATGAAGAAGCAGTGGGCATTCCCAGCTATCTACATTGCAAGTGCAGCAATCATTTTAACCGGTGTTCTTTGGTATCAAACAAGCGACAACGCTACAGACACTGACAGCTACGATTACGAAGCCACTGATATTACCGGCAAAAAGTACGACGAGCCAGCATTGGAAGTTAACCGTGCAATGGAAAACTTCGTAATGCCTGTCAAAGATCCAGACTCAGCTGTCATTCAAAAACAATTCTATGACTATGACGGCAAGGCTGAAGAACAGGAAGCTGCTCTAGTATTTTACAATAACACATACCATCCGAACACAGGTATTGATATTACTACAAAGGATGGAGAAACTTTTAATGTCCTTGCTGCATTAAGCGGAAAAGTAACCAAGGTAGAAGAAGATTCACTGTTGGGCAATGTCATTGTAGTAGAGCATGACAAAGGAATTGTAACACAATATCAATCTGTTACAGAGATGAATGTTGAGGTTGGCGACCAGGTAGAACAAGGTGATGCCCTTGCTAAGGCAGGCGAAAGCTTGTTTAATGAAGAAGCAGGCGTACATGTACACTTTGAAATCCGCAAAGACGGAATCCCGGTCAATCCACTTGATTACTTCAATAAGCCGCTTAGCTCTTTACAGGAGTTAGACACAACTGACAAAGCAAATGCAGAAGAAAACAGCGGTGCAACTGAAGAAAACGACGAAGCTGCTCCTTCTGAGGACAAGCCAGCTGAAGAGTCCGGCAAAACGGAAGACGAAGGTTCTGCTGAAGAATCTGCAGATGAAAATGCCGGAAATACGGAAGAAGACGAGTCTGCTGATACAGAAGAAGACCCAGCTGCTGGAACTTCTGAAGACGAAGGTCAAACTGACGACCAAGTTGAAGAAGACACTGCAACTGAATCAACTGACGCATAATGATAGGGAGTCTGCCGAAATGGCGGGCTCTTTTTTTGACAGAATGTATGAATCCTGAAGTTTGATAACTGTCTAGCGCAAGCAGCCTACCCCCTCGAGCTGTCGGGGGTGGTCAAGGCGCTTCCGCTTTTCTTTTGACAGGTACCACCCGATTTATGTCGAAACAATATTTTTTCGACAATTCTGCCATTATCCTGTATAATACTTCGAAAAACGAAGAGTTATACAGGGGGAGAAAATATGAAGAAACTGCTATTAACCGGATTTGAACCTTTTCTTGATTTTCCGATTAATCCGACAGAAAAGATTGTGAGTGCATTGGATGGCAAAGGAGTTGGAAACTATGAAATTATGGGACATCTTTTGCCGGTGGATTTTAATCTCGCACCTAAGAAAATAAAAGAGGAAGTAATGGAGAAAAAACCGGATGCGGTGATTTCTCTCGGGCTGGCTGCTGGCCGCACAGCAATCACACCCGAAAGAATTGCAATCAATTGCCAGGATGGGGAGCCGGACAATAGCGGAGTCGCCCCTGAAGACAAACTGATAGAGGAAAATGGTCCCGATGGCTATTTTTCAACCCTTCCGATCCGCCGGATGGTTAATAGACTTAAAGAAGCGGGATATCCTGCATTCATCTCAAATACAGCGGGAACTTATCTATGCAATAATGTTATGTATTCCGTGCTCCATCTGCTGAAATCCACAAACACTGAAGTACCGGCGGGTTTTGTCCATATTCCTGCTTCCCACGCACTGGCAGCAGCAGGCAAAAAGAGCATGGCAAGCTGGTCTGATGCGGATTTGCTGGACGCCATTACTCTTATCATCAGAGAATTGGATTAAGGAGCCGGACAGGCTCTTTTTTTTGCCCGGTTTTTATTATTACTATAGTGTTTTCCTCTAATGCCCTAAAGTTTCTGCCAACCATGCTTATTGAATAAAACCCTTAAGTATCAACGGAGCAAAGGGTCTCTTTGAAAAAAATAAAATATATTTCCAGCATGTACTTGACCTGGAAATGATTTTTGTACATAATGAAGTATGAATTTTCTTAAAATTAAATTAAGTCAGAAAACAACCAGGATGCCTATTATAAATCTTAAAGCGGAAAGCATTAGAAAAATGATAGCGCTTTCTAAAAGGGGGAACCAAATTGCTTACGTTAGTGTCTATGATGATCATTACAGGGATTTGCCTTTTTCTTGCTTTAAGAAAAAAAAGGCCGATCTTCCTGGCAGTTCCATTTCTATCAATCTTTGCTTACTTCCTCGTTCAAATCATTCTTGTTCCCGCACCTTTCATGGATACAGTCAAATTTATTTTCAGTTTAAGGTAATGGTTTTGTCCGGGTCCAGATAACGGATCCGGTGAAATAGCAGCGATTCAGCTGCAGATAACCAATAAAGGAGTGATTCCTGGCACTAAAGTCTGTTAATCAGAATTAAGAGTGGTGAATTTATCATTTTTACCGGGGGTGGAGTTTTGAAAAAAATTGATAAAAAAGTAGCGGACAGTTATTTCCGCGAAAAGACTCGGAATATGATCATTTATTTTGCTATTGGATTTCTTGCCTCTTTTGGCGTGGTCTTTTTTGCAGAACCATTAAGCGATATTACGATTAACGGATTTCCATTCCATTACTTTATGGGCGCACAGGGAGCTGTACTAACCTTTATCATTCTGCTGTTTGTTAATGCCAAAATGGGGGATGCCATTGACCGGAAATATGGAATTGATGAAAACAAAAATGAACAAATCAGTTCAGGGAAAGTTCTTGATCATTAATTAACGAAAAATGAGCGGCTGTTCAAGCCGCCGCTATAAACAGAGATAAAAGGGGCGTCATTAAAAATTTGTCCGTAAATAAGGGGGATGTCTTTGGATACGCAATTTTTGGTCTCATTATCCATTATTTTAGCTACATTTGCTTTGTATATTGGCATAGCCATTTATAATAAGGCAAAAGAGACATCGGAGTTTTATGTTGCTGGCCGCGGGGTGCCGCCAGTCTTTAATGGAATGGCGATAGGCGCCGACTGGATGAGTGCCGCTTCCTTTATCGGGATGGCGGGAACGATCATGCTCCTGGGCTATGACGGTCTTGCCTATATTATGGGCTGGACGGGCGGTTACCTGCTCTTAACATTCCTATTGGCACCACAGCTGCGGAAATACGGCCGCTACACGGTTCCTGAATTCATTGGTGACCGGTTTGACAGCCACACAGCCCGTGTGATTGCAGCCCTTTGTACAATCATCATCAGCTTCACCTATTCGATCGGACAGCTGTCCGGTTCAGGAGTGGTTATCGGCCGCCTGTTCGAAATTGATGCAAAAATCGGCACAATGATTGGAGTGGTGCTTATTGCCTTTTATGCCGCATTCGGAGGTATGAAGGGGATTACATGGACGCAGGTTGCTCAATATATCATTCTGATTATCGCTTACTTAATACCGGTTATTTTCATGTCACTGCAATTAACAGGTAACCCGATGCCATGGATTTCATACGGTGAACTTGTTGGAAAAATGGGTGAGCTCGACCGCGAATTGGGAATCTCTGAATATTTTGCGCCATTCACAAATGGAACAAAGTGGCAGTTCCTTGCGCTTATGTTTACGCTGATGGCCGGTACAGCAGGCCTTCCGCACGTAATTGTCCGTTTCTATACGGTGTCAACAATGAAGGCTGCCCGCTGGTCAGGAGCATGGGCGTTATTATTTATTGGTTTGCTTTACTTATCTGCTCCTGCATACGCTGCATTTTCCCGTTTTATCCTTATGACACAGGTTGCCGGCAGCAAAATTGCTGAGCTGCCTGCCTGGACGAAGACATGGGTAGATACAGGAAAGCTTCAGGTAGCGGATGGCAATGGCGATGGCGTGCTTCAATGGAACGAACTGATCATCTCAAATGATATTGTCGTAATGGCCACACCAGAGATTGCCAACTTGGGGATGTTTGTTATTGGATTAGTGGCAGCAGGGGCAATGGCTGCTGCATTATCAACAGCCGGCGGTTTGATGATTGCGATATCTTCTGCTTTTGCCCACGATATTTTTTACCGGGTGTTAAGACCGAATTCAACTGAAAAGACACGTCTTTCTGTTGCTCGATGGTCCATTGTAATCGCCACTCTTTTGGCAGGCCTTATCGCACTTAACCCTCCAGGAGCGATTACGCAAATTGTTGCCTGGGCATTTGCGCTTGCGACAGGAACATTCTTCCCGGCACTTGTTCTGGGTGTCTGGTGGAAGCGTTCAAACTCACAGGGGGTTATTGCCGGCTTGCTGGTGGGATTAGGTGTAACTTTGGCGTACATCTTTGCAGCTAAATATGGCGGCTATACAATCCTGGGTATTATTGATACAGGAGCTGGTGTGTTTGGTGCCGCTGCTGCATTTGCAGCTAATATCATTGTTTCTCTTATGACAGCTGCCCCTTCGCAAAAAATTCAGGAGGAAGTTATGGATCTTCGCTATCCGGAGCAAATGGTCTATAAAGATGGTGAAGTATGGATGAACGATGATGGATCAAAACCTGTATAACCTATACCATTTGGAGGCTGTGCGGCTTCACCCCTTTTTTCATGGGGTGGAATCTGATACAGCCCTTTCACTTCTTTCTTTGTGTGAAGTCCGCCGCTATGGAAAAAATGACATTATCCTGAAAAAAGATAAACCGCGTGAAGGCCTTCTGCTCATATTAGAAGGTCTTTCAGAGGTTTTAGTGAAGAATGAACACAATGGGAGGGAAGAAGTACTTGAAGTAGTCCAGGCAGGGGAATTGATTGTTTTTTCAAGCCTCGCCGATTTCCTGGGAGTTTCTAAACAGATCGATACAGAGTCAATGGTCGAAGTCAAAGCCGCCAGCGAGGTAAGGGCGATGTTCATTCCGTTTGAGGTGTTGAGAAAAAGATGGGATGACCCTGCTGTTCATGATTACTTGCTGGCGCAGGTAGCCATCAGATTGAAAGATGTCTACGCTTCTCTTGCAGAACAGGTAAAGCGAGCGACAGATTATGGAGAAAGTGATGTATTCATGATCAGAGTTCAGGATGTCATGAGCAGTGAGGCAGCCGCAGTCAGTCCAGCCGCAACCGTTCAGGAGGCCGCAAAATTAATGCATAATAGAAAAATCAGTTCGGTCCTCGTTGCAGAGAATGATTGCTTAAAGGGGATTATTACGGAAAGAGACATAGTGGAACGGGTAGCTGCTAAAGGTGCTGATTTATCTGCTCAAGCAAGAACCATAATGACAGTAAACCCAGTCACGATATCAAGGTTTGCGTATTATTATGACGCCCTCTCTCTGATTCTGTTAAAGGGGGTCAAACACCTGCCTGTCATGGAAGATTCCAAGGTGGCGGGGATAGTGACACTATCAGATTTGCTGAGAAGGAAAAACGAGAATGTGATGAAGACAGTTCAAAAAATTGAAAAAGCCGACCGGGACAGTCTTCCACAAATCAAAACCGGCATCTATGACATTATTGATTCTTTAATAAGGGACCGTGCTCCCATATTTAAAATGCTTGAAATCATTACAAAGTTATACGATCGCCTGGCAGGCAGAATTATAGCTCTATCTATTTCTGAACTGAAAGAAAAAGGTTTGCAGCAGCCATGCGAATTTGCTTTCTATCAAATGGGCTCAAGCGGACGTGGAGAACAGTTCATACTCACAGATCAGGACCATTTCCTGGTTTATGAGAGTCATTCAGAAGATGCCTCGGCATTTTTTGAAGAGCTGGGAAAAAGAATCACCTCTAATATGGAAGCAGCTGGCTATGCACGCTGCAAAGGGTTCATGATGTGCAGTGAACAGAAATGGCGCGGCTCACTGACAGTTTGGGAAGAGAGGCTGCGAACATGGATGCTCCATTCAACAAATGACCATTTATTATTAGCGCAAAACTTCTTTTCCTATCGGCTAATTGCGGGGAGTGAAGAACTGCATGCAAAATTTGAAGCGCTGGCCGCTGAACAGATTAAACGGTTCAGAATTTTTTTATTCCGGCTGGCACAGCTGGAGAAGGAACATGCCATACCTACCCTGGATCAGCCGATCCGATCCCTATTCAAGCTGCATCGAAAGAACATTGATATGAAAAAAGATATTCTATTTCCCTATCACCATAGTCTGCAGATACTGTCACTTGTACATGGGAAACTATCAGGCACACCACTGGAAAAAATAGATTTTCTGCAGGAGAAACAGGTATTCTCAAAGGAGCTTGCGCACGATTTGAGAGGGTCTGTAAGCACTATTATGACATTGTATGTCACCCAGCGCTGGCAGCAGGAAAAATCAGGTGCCGCTCTCTCTTCCGTTGTCTCATTTACAAGAATGTCTACCCGTGAAAAAGAAGAATTAATTCTAAGCTTAAAGACATTAAGGGTGCTGCAGAGCCAGGCAATCGCTGGATTCTCTCTATAGATATGAAAGGAGGCTGGTATGTTTTTTCTCAGAAAAAATGTGACATGTTCCTTAACATATGAGAACATTCCGTTATCCACTCCGCTTGAAGATCTGAGTTTTGTTGTATTTGATACTGAAACAACAGGATTTCGAGTATCTGCGGCCGACCGGATCATTGAGATAGGTGCCGTCCTGGTAAAAGGATTTCAAGTGCAGGAAAAGGACCTTTTTCAGACATATGTTAACCCAAAACGACAAATTTCTCGGGAAATAAAAGAATTAACCTCTATTTCCGATGAGCTGGTAAAAGACGCTCCGCAGGCATTGGAAGCTATTCAGAGCTTTTTTGACTATGTCGAATCAAGGGAAGCTGTATGCCTGGTTGGCCATTATGTAGGCTTTGATGCACTTGCTATCAAAAGTGAATTTAAGCGGGAAAAGCTTTCTTTAAAAAATTTCCTTACCATCGACACGCTGGATTTGATTGGCTTTATCGCACCGTCCTATGATATGCGCGACCTTGAGAGATATGCCATGGCATTCGGCACCCGTATATATGATCGCCATAGTGCAGAAGGGGATGCTTTAACTGCGGCTTACCTATTTGTTGAATTGCTTTTTCAATTTCAGCAGAGGGGCCATAGAACTTGGGGGGAATTGATTAAAGCAACTCACAGCCAAATGAGATCTCTGCATTTTTGAGCTTCAGAAGCCTATGGTTGGCATGTTGATGAGCGGGTGGGCGATGTGGTTAAACCAATGGAAAGCCGGCAGAATGCGGCTTTCCATACCTTTACTGTATATCAATCAGTGCTCCGTCCTTATATATCACCAGGACTTCTTTTCCAGACATTTTTTGAAAGGTCTGTGCTGTTCCATAAGGTACCTTCAATGTGAAATAATCATTCCCGTTTTTAAATTCTACCGTAAAATTGTCTGCCGCACCGGTGATGACTGCTTTTATTCTGGAAATATCACCTTTAATGGTCAATTTCTGATTAATGAGTACCATATCACTTTTTAACTTGTTCAATGTTTTCAATTCATTGACATTCATGCGGTAGCGATTTGCGATTCCCCATAGTGTATCTCCTGGCACAACGGTATAAACAGCTGTCTCATTATTAAAGGGTTCTTCTGTATGGCGCTCAGTCCGGACCTCCAGTGATTGGCCTGGATGGATCGTGTCAGACTTAAGGCGGTTAACCGCTTTCAATTCTTTAACAGTCATATCATGTTTCCTGGAGATTTTATATAAAGTATCTCCCTGCTTCACTTTGTAGGAGCCCGTCAATGCCTGTGCTTCTTTTGCTGAAGCGCTGAAACCGGCTGATGCGATTACTGCAGCAAAAACAGTGCTGGCTGCCGCCATTCCTCTTGCTTTTATCTTTTTTCTTTTATCATTTAGAATCCTTTCCTTGCGTGTTTGCATACTATGTTCATCCTATCTGTTGGAATATTGTGGTTTTATAACCAATTAAATGAATTGTTTTCCGAAAAAAATAGTACGGTATAAATATCTGCTTCACAATAGGGAGGAGTTCCTGGCTCTTTACCCTTGTTTCGGAAAATGTATATAGTTCAATACGCTCTGTAATTCCTATAAATATGCAATTATCTGCTGCTAAAGAAATTGTTTGTTGACTTAAAGATGAATTACCCGGCAATGAAGGATTTTGTCGAATCTGCGGGAAAAGTCCCGAGTCTTAGCAATGGAACAATTAAAATTAGGCAAGTTTTCACTGGCCTTTAGACTGCTTGATTTTCAAATACCCCAAAGAATTTATTGAAAACATTTCTAATTTTTGGCCTCCAGATGTCCTATTTTCAAAAAATTTACACAAAACCTTGTCCCTATTGAGTTTTTCGTGCATATTACTTCAACCAAGCTAATAAACTGTTACAAACCTTACAAAGAGAATGTATGAGGTGAGGGATCGTTTTACTAAAACTAATGAATATGTTGAGGACATGTTTAATTATCGCAAGCTGAAAGCAAGCCTTTCAGGCGCATGCACGATTAAGTTCATTTAATCAGGAATCCATGCGGAATACAGTTAAAGACCAGACAGAAAGCGAGTCTCATTTCACACTTCTCACATCCAAATCGGGGAGGGCGAGTGGTGTGCACGATTACATCAAAGAGAGAACTATCAAGATTGGAAAGTATATCGTGGAGACGAAAAAAACGGTTCGCGTAATCGCGAAGGAGTTTGGCGTATCCAAAAGTACAGTCCATAAAGACTTGACGGAAAGATTACCTGAAATCAATCCTGAACTGGCAAACGAAGTAAAGGAAATCCTGGATTATCATAAATCGATCCGCCATCTGCGCGGCGGTGAAGCAACTAAAATGAAATACAAAAAAGAGGAAATGGAAGAAGAGCCAGTTAAATGAAAAGAATCAAAAGGCGCTGATAAAGGCGTCAAAGGATAAAGACTGCCGTTTTTAGCTATGACATGGCAATTTTTCTTTTGCTGTACATGATGAACCTTCATGCGGCTCCAGGGGCTAAAAGATCATAAGCTGTTTCCATGGCCTGAACCAAGGCTTTGCTCTATGGATTTAAGCCCCTTCCTAAGTCGCCTGCATCTATTTCCCCATTTCGACAAAAACCCTCAAAAAGTCTCACAAAATCTGTCAAAATGTTACTGCTTTCACAAGGAATGTGTTAAAATATAAAATTAGGATAGAACTTGGTTCGTAAAGACTAGGACTCCTAAAGAAAACGCCGGGCAAAATCATTTCTTTTTAAAAAGAACTGATTTTTTTGCGTGGCTTAAACTGCTGTTGCGAATAATGACTGAACATCTAACAAAAAAATTAATAAGCGAAGTTCGCTTTAAGAATGCCTAAATAGAGAGAGCCTTCAAAGGTGCGGACAGAAGCTGGCCATTTTGCAAGGAGGAAAAAAAGAAATGTTTGCTAGGGATATTGGGATTGATTTAGGAACTGCCAACGTGCTAATCCACGTTAAAGGTCGCGGAATTGTGCTGAATGAACCATCTGTAGTGGCAATTGATAAAAATACAAACAAAGTACTGGCCGTAGGTGAAGAGGCGCGCCGCATGGTCGGACGTACGCCAGGGAACATTGTGGCAATCCGCCCGCTAAAAGACGGGGTTATTGCTGACTTTGATGTGACAGAAGCGATGCTGAAGCACTTTATCAACAAACTGAATGTTAAAGGCTTCTTATCAAAGCCGCGCATTTTAATCTGCTGCCCCACAAATGTTACAGGTGTTGAACAGAAGGCGATTAGGGAAGCTGCTGAAAAAAGCGGCGGCAAAAAAGTATATCTTGAAGAAGAACCAAAAGTGGCGGCAATCGGAGCAGGCATGGATATCTTCCAGCCGAGCGGAAACATGGTTGTCGATATCGGCGGCGGTACAACAGACGTGGCGGTTTTATCCATGGGAGACATTGTTACGTCTTCATCCATAAAGATGGCCGGTGATAAATTTGACAATGAAATTCTTCAATATATCAAAAAAGAGTACAAGCTTCTAATCGGCGAAAGAACGGCCGAAAATATTAAAGTAACCATTGGAACCGTATTCCCTGGCGGCAAAAATGAGGAAATGGAAATCCGCGGCCGTGACATGGTGTCAGGTCTTCCAAGAACCATTACAGTTCGTTCCGATGAAGTTCAGGGTGCTCTGGCTGAATCCGTTGAAGTCATCGTACAGGCTGCTAAAAGCGTGCTGGAACGCACACCGCCTGAACTGTCTGCAGACATCATTGACCGCGGGGTTATTTTAACAGGCGGCGGGGCCCTTCTTCACGGAATCGACCAGCTTTTGGCAGAAGAGCTGAAAGTCCCTGTCTTAATTGCCGAAAACCCGATGGATTGCGTAGCCGTTGGAACAGGCATTATGCTTGATAATATTGATAAGCTTCCTAAGAAGAAGCTTTTATAATCGTGAAGAACCCGTCATTTGGCGGGTCTTTCTTTTTGGAACAGCTCAAACGCTGTTTTGGCGGGAAGTGACCGATATATTTAGAAATTAACCGATAAAATTCTAATCCGGCCGATATTTGAAAAAAGTGACCGAAAGGAATGCAATCTGGCCGATATGCAAGTCAACCTGACCGAAATCAATAAGTGAATTTCTTTTGTAAACTTTCTTCCATTCCAGCCGATTAAAAAAAGGTACAGCTTTTTTCAAAATCTAACTCAATTCTTCAAATTTTTAATGTTTATTGTCGGAAAGTTTTTTATAATAGAGGTAAATAGGTGTTCGGAATTGCAATTTAGAGGTGAATAAAGATGTTTAGAGGTTTCTACACGGCTGCTTCCGGGATGCTGGCACAGCAGCGGAGGACAGAAGTGCTGACAAATAATATGGCCAATGCCAATACGCCCGGCTTTAAAGCAGATCAGACGAGCTTGAGGGCTTTTCCGGAGATGCTTCTGCAGCGCATGGGCAAGCAGACCGTGCCGACTGAAAATGGACTAAACCTTCCTTTCAATGGGGAAGTCGGCAGGCTGACTACAGGGGTTTATATGCAGGAGACACTTCCATCTTTCATGCAGGGAGATATGAAGGAAACAGGGATGAATACGGACCTGGCGCTGCTTGATCTTAATCTGCCTGTTAATCCGGATACTGGCTTAAGAGGGTCTGTCTTTTATACTGCAGCAGGTATTGATGGCGAGCCGCGCTATACGAGGAATGGGAATTTTACCATTGACGGCGGGGGCTACGTAACGACAGCGAGCGGATTATATATTCTGGATGATGCGGGTGAACGGATTCAGCTCTCCAGTGACCGCTTTACAGTGAGTGAAGATGGTGTGATTACAGGAGAAGCAGGTGAAACTGCGAGACTAGGCATTATGTATGCCCAAAATCCTGAAAGCCTTCGAAAAGAAGGCGACGGACTGTTTGCAGCGACAGAAGAGAGCGTCCTTGAGAATGCCTATAATGCACAGAATGTCCAATTCAAGCTGCAGCAGGGCTATTTGGAGCGTTCCAATGTAGATGCTTCCCGGACCATGACGGATATGATGACAGCCTATCGCTCTTTTGAAGCAAACCAAAAGGTCCTGCAGGCTTATGACCGCAGTATGGAGAAAGCCGCAAATGAAATCGGACGGATCGGGTAATATCCAGCGGCAGACCCGCTAAGGGGGAAAAAGAATGAATCGAACCATGATTACGGCAACGAATACTCTGGCCCAGCTGCAGAAGCAGATGGATATTGTCAGCCATAATGTGGCCAACATTGATACAGCCGGCTATAAAAGAAGAGAAGCCAATTTTACCGATTTGCTTTTTCAGCAGTTCAATAATCAGAGGAATCCGAATGCGGAGACAGCAAGACTATCACCTGCAGGCATCAGGCAGGGAGTAGGGGCAAAGCTCGCGCAGTCTCAAATTGTCATGAAGCAGGGTGCTTTAAAGGCAACCGAACGGCCGCTTGATCTTGCCTTTACAAAGGAAGGGCAGTATTTCCGGGTGCTGGAGCAGACTGAAGACGGAGCAGCTGTCCGTTTTACCAGAGCGGGCGCCTTTTATTTAACACCGGTTTCAGATAGTGAGACCATGCTTGTGACAGGTGACGGACTTCCTGTTCTTGATGAAAATAATAATTCGATTATAATTAATGGACAAGCTAACAAATTTAAAGTGACCGAAACAGGGAGCTTTTTGGCAGAAGCAGCCAATGGTGCCATCCAGGAATTCAATCTTGGAGTGGTTCTGATAAACAAGCCTCAATTCCTGGAGCAAAAAGGGGATAATCTTCTTGGCCTTCCTGATGGAGTTGACGGAGAGGGGATCTTTACAGAGCTGAACGGTGCGCTCCGCGGCCAGATAGGAATGGCCCAGGGTTCCCTTGAACAATCCAATGTGGATATGTCCAAGGAAATGACAGATTTGATCAACCTGCAGCGTGCATATCAGTTTCAGACAAGATCTGTCTCCATGGCTGATCAAATGATGGGGCTGATCAACGGAATACGTTAGGTTAAAGGGGAAATAAAATGTCAGTAAACAAAAGTAATCAAGAAGCAGTCAAGACGCGTGAACAACTGAAAAAAGAACCCAGCAAAGAAGAGTCACCGCGCAAAGGGCGGGTCCGCATTCGCCTTATTCCGATCTGGCTTCGGATTATTATTGTCGTGCTTTTAATTTTCCTGAGCGTTACGGCCGGAGCCGCGGTCGGATATGGAGTCATCGGCGGCGGGGAAGTAAAAGATATTTTCACAAGGTCCACCTGGATGCATATTGTGGATTTGGTTAAAAAAGAATAGGAAATGAAGAGGAGGGCGATGAGTCCTTCTTTTTTGTTTCCGCTTTGCGTCCGGGCAATTTTTTAGTAAAATAAATATAAGCTATTATTAGTATCTGGTACTAAATACTGCAGGGGAGCGATACATATGAAATTGAATGTAGAAGAAATTAAAGAAATAATCCCTCACCGATATCCATTTCTGTTTGTGGATTCAATTGAAGAGCTTGAGCCTGGAAAAAGAGCCGTCGGCAAAAAGAATGTAAGTGCCAACGAGGAAGTGTTTAATGGGCATTTCCCAAATTACAATGTATTTCCAGGATGCCTGACGCTTGAAGCCTGTGCGCAGACAGGTGCTGTTGCCCTTCTGTCACTGGATGAATATAAAGGAAAACTTGCCTTTTTTGCCGGTGTGGAGAAATGCCGCTGGAAACGTCAGGTGCGGCCGGGCGATACCCTCATTATGGAAGTCGAACTGCTCTCCGTCCGCAGAGGAATCGGAAAAGGAAAAGCCGTTGCGACTGTAGAGGGTGAAGTGGCAATGGAAGCTGAAATTATGTTTGCAATTGAAAGGTAATGATAAAGGAAATCCCGTACGGAGCGTGCGGGATTTTTTCTGTAAAAAAATATGCAAGTTGTTTCGGTTTTTGGGAAATATAAAGGAAGACCAATGCAGCAGGTCAACAATACAACCTTATGAAAGGAGCTTTTACGATGAATAAAAAGCTATTAACACTTATCGGAGGATCCGTTCTTTCTGCCATGCTTCTAGCAGGGTGTGCCACAGACAACCAGGAGCCTCCGCCGGAAGACGATACAATCACAGAGGATAATGGCGATGTGAATGATGGCGATATGAACGGTGACAACGGCGACATGACTAATGATCTGAATGAAAACACAGATGACAATGACATCAACACAGATAATGACGGCGACATGATGGAAGACAACAACGAGCCGGGCGAAGATATGATCGAAGATAACAAAGATATGCAGGATAAAGATAATAAAGATCAGTAATAAAGCGAGGACAGGTATAGACCTGGCCATTTAAGTAGAAACTCCCGATCATGATTGAGCGGGAGTTTCTTTATTTTCCTTTTTTGCAGCTGCAAGGCGAGGTTTGCTTTGCATTTTACCCTTGAATTCATCGAGCAGGCTGTCTCCAGTGAAGCCTTTTTCCAAGAGGTCCTGAAGCAGCAATTCGGCATAATCATTTTTCGTTCTTTTGAGTGATCCCTCAAAAAGGATGCTGATATGGTTTTCCAGTTCACTGATAGAGGTAATTTTAGTTTGGAATGCGGCTGGATCGTTTTCTTTTTTCGTAATAACAACTTGGATGGTCAGCTCGTCCTTGTCATCAGCGCGCTTTTTGAAGTACTCAAGATAGGATTTATCAATAAATGCCTCCAGGAGCCAGGTGCTCTTCTCGTCTTCTTTATTGATAATCAACCCATCATCCAGTTCAATATCAATCAGGCCATTTTCTTCCACCAATTGCAGAGAAACAAGTTTAAATGTTTTCATGGCTTACCTCCATCTCTAAAATAAGCTGTCTATAAAAAATTATAACACAGGCCAAACTGAAAGCGAATTTGACAGTGTGTCGAATTTTCTTTTTTCATATGTTGAAAATTAGATTTTAGGGATCGTTTATTGCTGAAAAGAGGCTGAAAAATGAATTTTTAGGGTGTTTTTGCCGAAAAAGCATTGTAAAAGTCACATTTTGGTTTTTTTACACAGTAGAGAAGTTCCGGATATGATAAAGCTATCAAAGAGAGGAGATGAAAACCTATGATTAATCAAGTGACCCTGGTTGGCAGACTGACAAGGGATCCTGAGCTGAAACGGACACAGGAAGGAATTCCGGTGACCAATGTGACGCTGGCAGTAAACCGCCAATACCGCAATCAGAAGGGTGAAATCGATGCGGACTTTGTGCAGTGCACTTTATGGAAAAAATCAGCGGAAAATACATCGCAATATTGCCGGAAAGGAACGCTGATCGGGATAACCGGGCGAATTCAGACGAGGCATTATGATAATCAGGAAAAGAAACGCATTTATGTAACAGAGGTGGTAGCGGAATCGGTCCGCTTTCTTGACCGGAAGAAGACAGAGGAAATCCCGGTGACCGTGACCAAGGAGGAACTGCCATTTTGAAAGAAGTGTCTGAAAGAGAAAAGGCATTGGAATATATGCTCGAAAGCCTCATAAAGATGCAAGGAAAATCAAACCAAAGAGTCGATGACCTGAATAAGCGAGTTCTCCAGCTTGAATCCTTTATCCGTGAAACCGCTATGCAAAACCGTCCCCAGGAGAAACCTGGAGGATTTACCATAATGAATTGACGGCATCCCCAACCAGCTGTCCACATATTTTCCTTCCCTATAGAGAATCAATCATATCCCCAGCACTTCCCCTAAATTTTAAACCCGGTACTCCTGTACCGGGTTATTTTTAACTGAAAATGGTGATAAAGCTCTTTGCAGAAAATAAATATTGTATATGGGTATTAAGGACCAGGGAGGATTTTCACAGAATGTGTCGAATATACTTTTTGAAAATAATAAAAGGGAGGTGCAATTTAGTGGAAAAACGAGATGAAACAGGGTACCTGTATTTTCAAACAGCAAATAAAAGTTTAAACACCAATCATCAGCCAAGCTTCTTTGATGCGCTTCAGCTCATCCTGCTCCAGAATAATAAATCCTATCAAAGAATTCCTCTTAGAAGCCATACTTCACTCACATTCAACGATATGGAAAGGTTTCTTCACTACAAATTCAACTTTTTATTCGGCCAGGTGGCAATAAACGCCGGGGACAAGAATCCTACATACCAGCTGCTATCCTGTTTTATTATAAAGGAAGGCAGCAAAGTAACTTTTCTGACGCAAAAGCCCAACAAGCATGAATATGCGAAAATAAAAAAACAGCCTTCAAGCCTTTATGCATATAAAGGACTTGAAGACTGAACAAAATTTATGTCAGGTGAACCAGATCTCTCAGCTCATCTGTTGAAAGCTCGGTAATCCAATTCTCACTCGTAATAATTTGATCATTAAGGGACTGCTTTTTTTCGAGCATGGCATCAATCTTCTCTTCGAGCGTCCCAGTGGCAATCATTTTATGGACATGAACAAAGCGTTTTTGACCAATCCGGTATGCGCGGTCGGTTGCCTGGTTTTCGACGGCCGGATTCCACCAGCGGTCATAATGAATGACATGGTTTGCTGCCGTCAGATTCAAACCGGTTCCGCCGGCTTTAAGCGACAGCAGAAATACCGGGAATTCGTGATTTTGAAAACGGCTGATCATATGATCCCGTTCCTGCTTTGGCACGCTGCCGTTTAAAAACGGCACATCGAATCCGAATTGTTTTTTCAGTAAGCGGGCGATCATGTTCCCCATTTCGATATATTGGGTGAATATCAGACAGCTTTCTCCCTGCTCATGTACAGCACCGACAAGCTCGCTTAATTTTTCAAGCTTTACAGAACGTTCAAGGACATGCTTAGGCTTCTCCTCTTTTAAATAAAGGGCCGGATGGTTGCACAGCTGCTTTAAGCGGCTTAATAACTGCAGGATCAGGCCTTTGCGCTCAAACCCGGACAGCTTTTCGATCTGTGCGAATGTATCCTGGACGAGCTGCTCGTATAGTGAGGCCTGCTCAGCAGTCAGCGGACAATACTCCTTCTGCTCGAGCTTATCAGGCAGGTTCAGGGCCACATCCTCATCCTTTTTCGTGCGGCGGAGCAGGAATGGCCGGATATATGCCTGCAGCTGCTTAACTTTATTTTTGTCGTCATCCTTCTCAATCGGCAGTACATAGCGCTTCTGAAACTGCCCCAGACTGCCGAGATAGCCGTGGTTCGTAAAGTCAAAAATGGACCAGAGCTCAGTCAGCCGGTTTTCCATGGGCGTGCCGGTGAGGGCAATATGGTGCTTGCCCTTTAACTTTCGGACAGCACGTGATTGCTTTGTCTGGGCATTTTTAATATTTTGGGCTTCATCAATCGAAATGGAGCTCCACTCGATTGCTTCAAAATCCTCCAGATCCATATGGGTTAGTCCATATGAGGTCAGCACAATATCAGACTCCATTACTTTTTCAGAAAAGCTTTCGCCCTTCAGACGGTTTGAACCGTAATGGAGATAAACGCTCATGCCAGGTGCGAAGCGCTCGATTTCCTTCTGCCAGTTGCCGAGAACAGATGTGGGGCAGACGATAAGCGATGGGCCGCTGTCCTCCTCTTTCTTCACCTTTAAAAGATAAGAGATCAGCTGAATCGTTTTTCCAAGCCCCATATCATCTGCCAGAACGGCGCCAAAACCATACCGGCGCAGAAACAGCAGCCAGCTCATGCCAAGCTTCTGATAAGGTCGGAGATCACCCTTGAAGCTTGCAGGGACCTCTTCAAGCGGAAGGCTTTTGATATCGCGGAGCTGCTTCACCATCTGTTTCCACTGGCGATTAAGCTCAATCTGGATGCGGGCAAATGCTTTAGGATTATCAAGCTCGTCTTCCTGCGTGCTCTCCTCAGCCATAAGCTCCTGTTCTATCAAGTCACGGACATGCAATCCTTCTTTTTCCGCCTTTTTCATTAAATCCTGAATATGGCGGACAAAATGGGGATCCAGCTTGATCCAGCGGCCGCGAATATAGACAAGCCGTCTTTTTTCCTCAACCATGCCCCGGAATTCTTCCTCCGTTAAATCGACGCCATTCATGCTGAAGCGCCAATCATAATCAAGCATGGACTGCAGCCCGACAAACGAAGGGCGGTGGCTTCCGGTTCCTTTCACTTTTGCTTTGACCTTCAGGCTCGCGTTCTTCATAGCCTGCCACCACGAAGGAAGAAGTATTTCAACACCAAGTGCCAGCAGGGTTTCGCTCGCTTCAGTCAGAAATGTCCAGGCTTCATCTTCAGTCAGTGAAGCGGAGATCATGCCAGTCTTGCCTTCAAGCCAGGGGAATAGCTCAAGCCAGCGCTGGATCTCTTTGCCGATAGAATCTTCATAATCATGCCAGTCGTGGGGATAGTTCGAATAGTCCTTGTAGTCGACAAAGACATCAGAATTATTTTTTCCGCGGAGGAAAATCGCCAGATCCCAGCTGGAGTCAATATCCCCGGGCTCTTCCAGCTTAAGTCCAATCGAAAAAGGGGCTTCATTTGATTTGACCCCGATCCATTCCTGCCAGCTTTCTTCGTCAAAATAAGCTGCAAGATCCCTTGGCGAGAGGTGCTCACTCCGCAATGCTTCAAGCTTTTCACCGAACTGTGTTTTCGCTTCCTGATTCTGATTCATATAGCCATCAAGGGAGCGGTGAAATAAATCACCGATAAACTCCCTGACAGGAGAACCTTCTACAGTTTGGTCCCAAAAGTTTGTGCCGAATTCGGTAATCACACTTTCAGGCAGTGCCCAGCGGAATTGATCCTGTTCCCAGGCGGCAAAATCCGGCATCCATTCTTTTTCCACGATCGAATCGTAAAGAGCATGAGAGGAAGCCAGCAGAATTTCAGCAGTTTCATCCCAGCTCCAATCAACCAAACGGTTGAACTGCTCAGCCGCAAACAGGGTAACGAGCTGCCAGCCGCTTACTGAGATCCCTTTAATTCCGTCCGCATCAACAGCATCAAGCATGGTTCCAAAAAAACTTTCTCTGTGATGGTTAAAAAGAAGCGGCTTCCATTCTTTTGGGGACAGGAGGCGTCCTTCTTCATTGACGGCAAAAATCAGGTAGCGGTTATTGTTTATTGGTTTCACTTTCACATGGAGAAATCTCGTTTTAAGCATCGATTAGCTTACCCCTTTTGCATTCTTCCTGAAAGGCGCGGAGACGTTTCGTTTTTTCAAGAAGCAATTCAAGAAAAAGCTGCCAGTCTTCCTGGCGTTTCAGCTTGTTGTACAGCGTGCGAAGCTTTTTCATTTTCCGGACAGCCTCGCGGTAATGATCCCTGTTTTTCATATTGATATGGGCAGTGATGGATTGATGATAAAGAGGCAGGAGGATGGAGGGCTCCTTTTTGCTGATTTCCCTGATCCGGTCCTTGCCTAGAGAATCAATATCAAAGCCAATAAACGCCTGCAGATCTGCCCACTTTGTGAATTCGCCTTTTTCAAAAAGCAGGTATTCATAATCGTTGTAGCTGTATGGGAGCGTTTCCATCAGAGCTTTCTCGTACAAATCCATTTTGCTGCTTTCCAGACAAAAAGGAGAAATCGCCTTGATGGCCATCCGGGTAAAATCCGTGCAGGCATAATAGTCATCAGATTGTTTCAGGTAATCCCGTAATTTATGGATAAATGCTTCTGCATAAGGACCCATCCGATTCCAGTCCTTATTGGCTGAAAAATAATCGATCCAGTAAAGCATATAAGGAGTCATTAAGTCATTTGGCACACTTAAAACACTGAGTGCCTGTTCATCATTGCGTTCAAGGATATGAAGATGCACATAACCTGCCACAGACGGAAGGCTGGGCGATTCCTCTTTCATGGAGGATTCCAGCTTCTGGATCTCCGCTTCACGCCATTCTTTCTTTTTGAAAAAATGTGTCCATAACAGCCTGTATAAATGGGCCCGTTCATAATCCAAACCAAAAGAACCGGTGATCAGCCCGGCGGAATCTTCTTTCAGCTTTTCAATATATTGATCGAAAGCGAAGGGAAGGGAGTGCACCGACAGTTTGTTCATAATCTCAACAGAATCTTCCATCAGGGACTGATAGAGATGGCGGTAATAACGGTCAATCAATTCTTCGCCGTGGCCGTATTTCTTGCTCAGCGCCATCAGCTTTATAAAAGAAAAGACATAGCCGATAAGCAAATACAGCAGCCTCCATTCCTGTTCAACCGGTGCTCCCGCTTTCATGCGGCGCAGATAAACATGGAAAAGCTCAGGAAGGACATAGGGACGAGGCTCTCCCTGTTTTTCCAGCAGCTCGGTAAAGCTTTCTTCGAATCCGGCAACCCAGCCGTCATAACCCGTCTTCAGCTGACCGGAGGATTTCAAAAGATCCTTTGCTCTTTGAAGCCCCCAACTCTTGGCTGTCTGCTTTTCCTTTATCGGCTTCCTCCACTCCTCAATCCACATGGACACACTTCTGGCTTTGGAGAGAAGCTGCAGAAAGACCGCAGTCTGATGACGGCAAAAACCTTCAGCAGGGCAGGAACACTCGCTCAAATGAATGAACTCAAGATTAAGTTCAACCTTTGCGGGAGTCACATCCTGAACCGTCGCCAAAACCTTATCATCTTCAAAGCGAAGCTGATACACAAGCCCCTGCCGAAAAAGCATCAGCCCCTTCTGCACCAGGCGCGCATCTTCCTCATTCTCAGCCCGCAGCAGACCCTTCAACTCATTCGCTGCAAACTCCAAAGGCTCCAAAAACCGCTCCGGAATCATCTTTCAACCCCCTTGTTGGTGGGACAGAGGGACAGGTTCCTTGTCCCAGCGTTCCGCAGAGGACAGCCAACCTGTCCCCATGTCCCAATGTACATTCCTATATTATAACATTTAGAGCATTTGGATTGAAGGTGCGCACTGTTTCAAAAATAGTTTAGGGAAGTTCTTAATGGAAATCATGCGGAAAATATAGTCTGAATTTTCTATTTTTATAAATAAAATGGTATAATGGATTTAATGCTTTAAGGAAACTGGGTGGGAAAATGACTGCTGTAAATGCTAGACAACTGGAATCAGATAAATATTCATTGCATGATGCCGGCTTCAAAAAAATAATGATTGCGTTGACTAGTGCATCCATTTTAGTATTCGCTAATTTATATTTTGTGCAGCCGATTATGCCGCTGCTGGTGAAATCATTTGACATTACATCTGCAGCAGCCGGTTTATCGCTGTCTGCTGCTGTAGTATCTATGATTTTTGGATTATTATTCTTCGGATTTCTATCTGATCGAATCGGGCGGGTTTCAATAATGAATATCACGCTTGTTTGCACCATTATTCCGCTTGTGCTATTGCCCATTGCGCCTAATTTTGAAACATTTCTGGTGCTGCGCTTCCTGCAGGGCATTTGTATGGCGGGCCTGCCAGCAGCAGCCATCGCGTATTTAGGGGAGGAACTGGATCCTAGAAGCGTCAGTCTTGGCATCACCATGTATATTGCAGCCAATGCCATTGGCGGAATGGCAGGCCGCATCTTCGCCGGGTACATTGCTGATATGGCCAGCTGGCAGACTTCTGTTTACTTCCTATTTGGATTCTCCGTTCTGTTATTCATCATTTATTTTATGACTCTGCCAAAATCTCATTATTTTAAGCCCAGTAAAATATCTGTTCAAAAAGACTTGTCAGGCATGGGCTCACATCTGAAAAATACGAAGC
This sequence comes from Cytobacillus sp. NJ13, assembly GCA_030348385.1. Taxonomy (NCBI): domain Bacteria; kingdom Bacillati; phylum Bacillota; class Bacilli; order Caryophanales; family Bacillaceae; genus Cytobacillus; species Cytobacillus sp. NJ13. The sequence continues at coordinate 3,807,415 of JAUCFP010000006.1, forward strand.
TTTACCCTGCGTTCGCGATGGGGATCCTCCTCCAATTCTCGTTTACAGGAGTATGGACGTACCTGCCTTTTTATCTCGAACAGGATCCTTTTAATCTTTCTGTAAAAAATATTTCTTTTACCTACCTGGCATACAGCTTCGGTATAGTTGGCTCCATTCTGGGCGGAAGACTATCTGTTCATTTTAGGCAAACCACACTGGTTTCGGTTGGAACCGCCATTTTAATAGCAGGGACCTTGCTTACCAATGTGCACTCTTTATCAGTAATTGTAATGGGTCTATGCCTGACCTGTCTGGGGTTCTTTGTGGCGCATTCACTGATGGCGGCCATTGTAAATGAGCGCGCTGCCCATCACAAAGCTGGTGCCTCGAGCATCTATCTCGTAAGCTATTACCTTGGAGTCGCAACCGGAGGGACGCTTGCCGGCCTGGTATGGCAGACAGGAGGCTGGACTGGGATTACAGCGGTTTCCTTTGGACTGCTTCCGGTTGTGGTGTGGCTGATGGCGGGCAGCAGGAAGGTTCATCGCTGATATGATAAAGGAGATTCGGACAGGCTGAGCGGGAATTTTTTAATTGGAGACCGAACCCGCGTCACCTTCGGACAAGCCGAGCAGAAATTAGTCAGTTGGAGTCCGAAACGTGGCAGCATCGGAAAGTGCGAGTAGGAATAATCCAGTTGGAGTCCGAACTCGTGTCAGCTTTGGACAGGTCGAGCAGTAATTTACTTATCGGAGTCCGAACACAAGGCAGATTTAGCGAGAATGAATCGCCCATTTACTAAAAACAATTAATAGAAAGCCTTAAAGCCCCAATCAATAACGATTGGGGCATCTTTTTTCCATAAAAACTGCACTGAGATGCTTTCACTTCTCACTAATATCAGTTTATGTGCGGATAGACTCAATTTACTTGCGGATAAAATTTTTTCTGTGCTTATAGCCGCAGTTTACGTGCGGATAGAAATTTTTATGTGCGGATAGCCACTTTTAATACTGCAGACCAACACTCGTGCTGCAGCCTAACGAGGATCCCGTTCCTGCCCCGTTTTCAGATCAATAACCTTAACCGGGTTCTCCGGAGCATTGACCGTTTTGCTTTCAGGAGCAGCATTTCCGTTTTCCACCCAGTCGACAAGCAAGTCAAATGACTGGTGAGCGTAAGGCAGCAAAGGCTGAAGTTCTTTATCCGGATCGGTGGAGCTGTTCCAGACAAGGCTGTCAACATGGTTGCCGTTCTCGATGGTATACATTCGGTGCAGATCCTGCTTCCCGGCTTTCTTGACCAGCTTTTGATATCCCTTTGCATGAATTTCCGGGAATATCAGCGAATCAAGGGAACCAGTGAAAGAGATGAGCGGCACATCTATATCTCCAGTATTGGCCACTTCCTTAATGTTTTCTTTCACTTCTTTTGGCCGGGTCACATACTTATAATCTTCAAAGATAGAATCATAGGTTCGGTCTCTCACGCCATTAACAAAGTTCAGGTAATTGCTCCATTGCGTACGGCCTGGAGCTTCCGGATCGAAATGGTCCCGATAGATATTCAGCGAAACAAACCAGTATACCTGATCATGATAGGCCCACAGTTTTTCCGATCCTTTTGGCAATCCTGCTTTGTAAAGCTCTTTAATCGCTTTCTGCTGTTTTTTGCCGCTTCCATACAAAGCTTCCTCTGCATGATTCACAACGGTGGTCAGGGAACTGATTAAATTAGGCTTTTTCTCCGTCCATAACACGCCTTCCCAATCAACTCCTCCATCAAAAAGACGCGGTTCGCCAGTTTTCTCCGGATGGTCATGTTCAAGGGCGTAGCGCACGACGTATCCGCCATTGGAAATTCCCATCGCATATGTAGGAATTTTATGCACTGCCGATACTAAATCGCTCGCCGGGTCAGTAGAATCTGCCGGATCGATCAGCCCATCAGAATAATGGCTGACTAAGTACTGCTGTGCGGCTTTCGTAACCTGACGGAACCGCTGGTGCCATTCTGCTACGCTATCATCCTCAGCGGCTAAGGCATTCTTTACTTTTGCAAATGGATCAGCTGAATTAGCCTCACCCTGGGTGCCTTTATCAATCGCTGCAAAAGCATATCCTTTTTCCAGGACATAATCGCTGAAAAGCAGGTCGGTTGACGTTTCATTTCTTGTAGCCGGGATTCCCGAAACAACAAGCCGGCCATTCCAGTGATCCGGAACCCTTATGACAAACTGGGCATCTTCAAAAATACCATTTACCTGAGTTCCTGTTACAGAAGAAGGCTTGTACATTTGATGCCATCCGGTTCCTTCCGCAGCATTTCCCCAAAGATAAGGGGCAAGACCGATGTTGCCGTAAAGGGTTGCCTGCTGATATTGGCGGGGATTCTTGGTGGTCAGCCAGTTGTTGTCCACACCGTCAAAGTATTGCTCCGTTACTGTGTGCGCACCAGGTATTATAGCCTGGTTTTCCGCAGCAGGTTGCTCGGCAAAACTTCTTTCCGGAAAAAGTGAAAAGCTTAAAGCAGATGCCAGTGATAACGCAATTAGCTTATTTTTCAGATAAATCCATCCCTTCTGCATAATTTCTTACAGTTCTATTCTACTTTTACTAATTATGGGAATCATGGGTCTTAATGATTAATTATTTGAATTTTCAGTATAAAGGAGATCAGAGTATTGAAATTTGTGATGCCCGACTGATACTAGTACCATAGTCTTATAGACGGAACAAGTTGGAAGCAATGAGAATTCAAGGGAAATTGGGCGCTTTAATGAATTCGAGCTAGTAGCGCAACCGGCCAGCACTTACAAGGGAGCAGTCCTTTTGTAGGGATATGTTCTGACAAACTTTTTTGAAAAGAGGAAGAGCATGCTTACAACTTATCAGCCTAATCATTTTAAAAGCACACAGGTTCTTGAAAAAGAAGCTGTTTTGGCTGCAATTGAAAATTCTCTGGCCATGATTGAATTTGATGGGAACGGGAAAGTGCTGTGGGCAAATGAGAATTTTGCCCGCACTGTCAAATATCGGGCAGAAGAAATGCCAAATATGATGCATAAGCAATTTTGCACCCCTGAATTTGCCGCCAGCAGGGAATATCAGGAGCTTTGGAGAAATCTGCGCAATGGTAAAAGTTTTCAGGAAAAAATCCAGCGTGTGACCAAGCAAGGAGACCTTATCTGGCTCGAAGCAACATACACACCGGTATATGGGAATGATGGCAAGGTAGAAGGTGTTGTAAAGGTTGCTACGGATATTACAGAACGGGAAACGAATACAGTACAGGTGGCAGTTCAGCTTCAGGAAATGTCAGAAGACCTTAGTGAAAAGGCGAAAGCAGGAATTGAAAGAAGTGAAGAGGCCGCTCAGGCAATAGGTAAGCTTGTTCATGAGTCCAAAGGGAACCTGGAAATCCTCCATTCTCTCAAATCACAGGCACAATCAATCGGCAGCATCGTAAAAACGATCCGGGAAATAGCGGCGCAAACCAACCTCCTGGCATTAAATGCAGCTATTGAAGCAGCGCGCGCCGGCGAACATGGCAGAGGCTTCAACGTCGTTGCCGGAGAGGTGCGAAAGCTCGCAAACCGGGTGCAGGACTCCATCCAGGAAGTCAATGCTCACATCGAAGGAATATCAGATGAAATCAACAAAATTAGTGACGCAACTCTGCAATCACAGTCAGGCATAACTGAAAACCAGGTTCTTAATGAACAGGCTGTATCTGCATTTAAAGATATCGGGGAAGCTGCAAGAAAGCTGGATGAGCAGGCGAAAGATTTTAAGAGAATTTTATAGGAAAATGCGGGCTGCTTTTATAGCAGCTCTTTTTTTGCAGATAGGAAGAATGGATGAAGCTGGCGAATTTACATATATTCTGTTTGTTTTTGATGAGAGAAGGTGATTTTTTGAAATATCTCTATAAGAAATTTACTTCAGAGTTAAAGGCGCAGATTCATAGTATTGAAAAGGAACTAAAAGAACAAATTGAAAAGCTTCTAAGAGAGAATAAAGCGGTTTTTTCAAAGAAAGGACTGAAACTGGAGGCTGAATTTAATCAGGAGAACAGCGATGTTTTCCAGCCTGGATACAGATCCTCCATTTCACTGGGGATTTCTGAAAAAAGCGGGGATCTCATAAATTTGAAAATCATAAATATTTGGGAGTGCGAATACTTTTTTCTTGGAATGCCGGTTTCGAAAAAAATCCCTGGAAGCAAGTTGTTCGGGGAGCTTCTGGATGAATCTTCACAAGAAATAACAACGGAGTTAGAGGAATACATAGCTGAATTTTTGAATTAATTTACCAATATAGAGAAGCGGGAGGGAAAAAGCATGGGAAATCAAACTTTAAAGCTGCCTAAGGAATTTGAAAAATATCGGAGCGAATTAGAAAAAACAGCGAAACCGTTTGTCAGCATACAGGCAGAAAGAGGGGAGACCACACTTTTTGAAAGCAAATTCGGAGGAAAGCCCTACCTTCCAAAATCGAGCGATCATCCAAAAGATGAGCAGGGAAATTATATGAATCTATTTGCGCAAATCAATTTCGAAGAAGTTCCTCACATTGAGCCGATGCCTGAGAGCGGCATTCTTCAATTCTATCTCTCGCCGGTAGATGATATGTACGGACTTGATTTTGATAATCCTACTGCTCAAAAGAATTACCGGATTATTTATCATCCCAATATCCTGAAAGATGAGTTAGGCCTGGTAAATGACTTTTCGTATATGCCTGATTTAGGTGATGAATATGATCCGAGAGTGCAGGAAGCAAAGATGATTTTCAGCCTTAAGATTGCTCCTGTACCTGCTGATGATTTTCGATTTGAGGACTTGGTCAATATTGACTTATTCGAATCCATCGATCATCCAGACTATGAGGATTTACATGAGCTTTACTTCGAGGAATTAGGTGCAGAGGGCCATAAAATTGGCGGCTATCCCTACTTCACCCAGCAGGATCCTAGAGAAAAAGGTGACCCAACAGGTGATTATGCGATTTTGCTATTCCAGGCAGATACGGACGATGATATTGAGTTGATGTTTGGGGACAGCGGTGTTGCCAACTTCTTTATAAAGGAAGAGGATTTGCGGAAGAGGAATTTTACAGATGTTCTTTATAATTGGGATTGCTGCTGAGTACCCATCCCCAATTAGAGGAGCTAACTGAATGGACGGGTTCGGATTTGGACAGGAATAGGATAAACCTGAGCGGTCGAGTCCGAACTTGAAGTTCCTATGGACAAGAGAAGCGGAAATCCGAGAGAGGGAGTCCGAATCTGATGCTCCTTCGGACAGGGGAAGCAGAAATCCGAGAGAGGGAGTCCGAATCTGATGCTCCTTCGGACAGGGGAAGCAGAAATCCGAGAGAGGGAGTCCGAACCTGAAGCTCCTTCGGACAGGAGAAGCAGAAATCCGAGAGCTTGAGTCCGAACTTGAAGCTCCTTCGGACAGGAGAAGCAGAAATCCGAGAGAGGGAGTCCGAACCTGAAGCTCCTTCGGACAGGAGAAGCAGAAATCTGAGAGCTTGAGTCCGAACTTGAAGTCCCTTCGGACAGAAGAAGCAGGAATCCGAGAGAGGGAGTATGAACTTAAAGCTCCTTCGGACAGGAGAAGCAAAAATCTGAGAGAATGAGTCCGAACCTGAAGCTCCTTCGGACAGGAGAAGCAGAAATCCGAGAGAGGGAGTCCGAACTTGATGCCCCTTCGGACAGAAGAAGCAGAAATCCGAGAGATGGAGTCTGAACTTAAAGCTCCTTCAGACAAAAGAAGCAGAAATCTGAGCAATGTAATCCGAACTTTGCTCAGGACACTAATAGAAAAATATAGATGGATGCTTTTCAATGTCCGCTCGGGGAAACATGTGTCCGCGGTGGAAATCAACAGACTCATTTACAGGCGAAAACCCCTATCTAAGAAGAATAAAGGAAGTTAGCAATACCAAATTGCGAAAAAGTTAGAAAACTCTTGAATTAACAAACCATAACAGCTAAACTTATAATATACAGTTTTTCGTATATTGATCAAAGGTAAAGAGGTATTACAATATGAGCCGTATTTGGGAAAGTTTATATTCAAAGAATGGGCTGGCTGCCAAGTTTATTGCAAAGGAGCTCATTCAGTTTACAGAGGGAGAGAGAATCCCCCGGGTAAGTGATTTTACGGAAAAGCTATCCTTGGGCCGGGGAACTGTGCAGGGGGCATTAAGAGTGCTGGAAGATTTGCATGCCATATCTCTTGAATCCAGAGGGCATCTTGGGACCTTTCTGAAGAAGAGGGACATCAACCTGCTGTATGAGATTGCCGGCATCGGACCAGTGATGGGCGTAATGCCGCTGCCTTATTCCCGCAAGTATGAGGGATTGGCGACTGGCATTGTTGAAGGGTTTGAGGAAATCAACAAGAAGTCTGGCCTTGCTTATATGAGAGGAGCCAGAAGGCGGATCGAATCATTAAAAACCCGGCGCTACGATTTTGCGATCATGTCCCAGCTGGCGGCAGAAGAAGCAGTACAGGAGTTTGAGGGTTTGGAAATTCTCCACACACTTGGGCCGGAGACCTATGTAACCTCTCATAAAGTCTTTTTTTCAGATAGCAAAAACAACGGGATTACAGATGACATGAAAATTGGAATTGACTATTCATCCGCCGACCAGGCAAATATTACTCTCCTTGAATGTGAAAAGCATAAGGTTGAACTGATAAAGGTGGACTATATGCAGCTTTTCAATATGCTGAAAAACGGCAGTATTGATGCAGCGGTCTGGAATGCCGATGAAGCGAGGGCACTAAAAACGTTTGCCTCCTCTGACTTTAAATCAAAGAAAGCAAAGGAACTGGCCATAAAAGCAACCAAAGCAGCCATTGTCATAGAAAGTGAAAGAATCAATATCAGGGAACAAATCCAGCTCCTCCAGTTTAATAAAGTGGAAGAGATCCAAAGGTTAGTGGAGGAAGAAAAAAAGTATCCTCACTATTAAGAAACTGAAGTTCTAGTTTCTTAGCAGCATTAATATACTAAATACTGTATTCTGGAGGGATTTTAAATATGGATTTAAATCAATTGAAAGAAAGAATGGACATCCTTTTAGCTTCATCTGTTGTCAGTACCAAAGCAGCTGATATAAGCACGTTAGCATTTATGCATTTACAGTCACACTTTAAAAAAGATGCCATAGATGGAGCTGAAATGCTTTTCACCCATTTGCCGACAGCTCTGGCGAGAATTGAAAAGGGTGAACAGGTCGAGGCTCCCCATCCTGCCTTGCTGGATGAAGTTAAACAGTCACCGGAAGCATCCATAGCAATGAAGGAAATCGATTTTGTACAGCAGCAATGGAAGAATCAGCTCCCCCAAGAGGAAATCGATTTTCTGCTCATACATTACACTAATGTACTGCAAATCAACAAAGGAGGAAATTAAGATGAAAATTGTAGTTGGCGGTCAGGTGGATAAAAAAGAGATTGAGAGCTTAATAAAAGAGATTGACAGCAGCATAACGACGATGGTCAAGTCAGATCTGGAAGCAGCGATGGCTGTTAAGACAGGACAGGCAGATTATTATGTCGGTGCCTGCCATACAGGAGGCGGCGGAGCTTTAGCCATGGCGATTGCACTTCTCGGCAAGCCAAATTGCGAGACCGTCTCCATGCCAGGAAAAAAGCCTGTTGAGGATAAAATTGTAACCGCTGTCAGCGAAGGGAAGAAAGCGTTTGGATTTACAGCTGACCATAAAGAGGCCGCAGTGCCTATGATTATCAAAGCTTTAAAGAATAAAAGCTAATCCATTTTAACTGAGGGGGAAAAAGAAATGGAAATGACATTAATTATCCTGATTGGTGCTGTTGCTGCTGTTTTGGCCAATATGAATATTGCCGTTTTCAATGATGGGCTTCGTCCGATTGTCTCCGAACATGTGGAAGGAAGGATGACGAGAAGGGACCTTGCCTTCACTGCCTTTGCTATGAGCTTCGGGCTGGTAATCGGATTTGGAATACCTTTTACACTCTCGGCCAGTATCATCCTCGTTCACAGTATCCTGCTGGGAACAGACATTATCGGATTGCTGACGCCGAAAAATAAATGGGGTACACCGCTCGCGGCAGTGATTGGCGGTGCTTATGGAGCAGGGCTATTAATCGGGCTCGAAGGCTTTGTGAAGCTGTTCGATTATCTGCCGCTTAATTTCCTAGAAGCTATGGGAGCGGTTGGAACACCGGTCGTCGTTACATTTATGGCATTCCCGGCGCTAGCGGTTGCCATGCAGTTCAGTGTTAAAAAAGGGGTCATTACGTTTATCGTATCCGCATTAATCCGTCAGCTCGCTGTCTGGCTGAACGAAAGCGGAGTACTGACGATTTCAGGCACGACAGTAACACTGAACCAGGAAGGAATGGCCCTTATTACAGGGATGATCTTCCTTCTTGTATTTGCCATGAAGGAAAAAGCCGAAGAAGGCTCATCCATCGACCTTGCCGCTGTATTCAGTGATAAAGTGGCTAAAATCAGAAAAAATGTTGTGTTCTTTATGATCATAGGCGGTCTCATTGCAGCTGCTACGAATCTATGGATCATGGCAGGAGATCCGATTTCTCTAAATCTATTAGCAGAAGGCAAAGCAACAGATGCTGGAATTGCAGCGGCAGCCCGTGCACTCGGCTTTATTCCGCTGGTCGCCAGTACAGCGATCGCAACAGGTGTATACAGCCCGGTCGGATTCACACTTATTTTCGTCATCGGATTTTTCTCCCCGAATGTTTGGGTGGCCTTAATCGGCGGTGTCATTATTATTTTCATTGAAGTTATGCTATTAAGCTCGATTGCGAGATTCCTTGATAAATATCCCGGAGTGCGTAATTCCGGTGAAAACATCCGCAGTGCGATGACTAAGCTTCTGGAAGTAGCCCTATTAATCGGCGGAGCGAACGCTGCCAATGCGATTGCACCAGGGTTCGGCTTCTTCTTCATTGCCGGATTCTATTTGCTGAATGAAGCGGCAGGACGCCCAATTGTCCGAATTGCGGTAGGCCCTGTTGGTGCCATTGCAGTCGGAATCATTGCCAATATCCTGGTTGCACTTGGAATCATGAACATTCCTCAGTAAAGAAACCAAATTAAGAGAACGGAGTGGACAGCCATGATACAAACCGTACTTGGAAAAATTGCTCCGGAAGAATTGGGGATTTGCTCGTCACACGAGCATCTCTCCATTGATCTTTCGCGAGTAAAAAAAGATCCGGATACGATTCTGGATGATGAACAGGGCATGCGTGAGGAACTGGAGGACTTTTACCGTCTCGGCGGAAGGGCAATGGTCGAAGTGACGAATGACGGTATGGGCCGGGATGCTCTGGCTTTAAAAAGGTTAAGCGAGGCAACCGGGGTTCATATTATTACGTGCACAGGCTTCTATAAAGATCCTTATATTCCGGATTTTGCAGACGGCTGGAAAGCGGAGCAGTTTGCGCAGCATTTTATCAAAGAAGCCAAGGAAGGGATTGCCGAAACTGGCATTCTCCCCGGTGTCATCGGGGAAGTGGGCACAAGCAAAAATGAAATGAAGCCGATTGAACGTGAGCTCTTAATTGGTGCCGCTATGGCAGGTGCCGAAACCGGCCTTCCGGTAACCACTCATACAACACTCGGAACACTTGGCTTTGAACAGGTGCAGCTGCTGACTGAACATGGTCTTCCGGCTGATCAGATCATCATTGGCCATCAAGACCTCAACCCCAATAAAGATGAAGTTCTCTCTGTTTTGGAAACAGGAGCCTATATCGCGTTTGATACGATCGGAAAAAATAATTATCGTCCCGATGAAGAGAGAGCCGCTTTTCTGCTGGATTTCATCAGCCGCGGCTATGAAAAGCAAATTATCCTTTCGGCAGACTTAACCCGCAAATCGCATTGGAAGAAGCACGGAGGACCGGGATACGGACTTGTGCTTGAGACCTTTATTCCAAGATTGAAAGAATCAGGAGTTCCGGAAAGCATTCTTCATCAATTTTTGACCGTTAATCCATCCAGAGCTTTTTCAATAAGGGAGTGATCATAGTGTCCACATACAACCGAGCTGAATTAAAGTTCGCAAATTCAGTTTTGCCAAGCTTATCGATACAGGAAGCACAGGAAAAACAATTCAAATTGGTAGACAGAATGAGTCGCTATTTCAAAGGCAGGCAATTTCTTTCGATGGGAGACCTTGGTGTTTCTCCAACATATAAGCGTCCGGAACAGACGTATCTTGTGGAAAGAGTTCTGGCGGATTTCTTTGAAACAGAAGACTGTGCACTTGTCAGGGGAGCCGGAACAGGTGCGATCCGCAATATTCTAAGCATGCTTCTGTCTCCCGGGGATGAAATGTTCATTCACACGGCCCCTGTTTACACGACGACAAAGGAAACGTTAAGAATATTGGGCATTAAAACAGTCCAGGCAGATTATAACCACCTTGAGGAAGTCAAAACGGCCATCAGAAGTAATCAAAATCCTAAAGTTTTCTACATTCAGCATGCCCGTCAGCAGCCGGCAGATCATTATCAATTGGCCGAAGTCATCAAAGCCGTGAAGGAAGAGCGCCCGGATCTTCCAATCGTCGTAGATGACAATTATTGCGCATTAAAGACAAAGGGAATTGGCGTGGAATTAGGAGCGGATTACTCAACCTTTTCCGGATTCAAGCTTCTCGGACCGGAAGGAATTGCGGTCATTGCCGGCAAAAAAGACGCCATCGAACGGGTGCATCACTATAACTACTCGGGCGGCGGCCAGGTTCAGGGCTATGAAGCCATGGAGCTTTTAAGAATGATGGCCTTCGCACCTGTATCGCTGGCTATTCAAAACGAGCAGGTGGAAGAGCTCTGCCGCCGTCTGAATGAAGGAGCGGTGACCGGGATTCGCGCCGCATACATGACGAATGCCCAATCCAAAAACGTCATTGTAGAGCTTGAAGATCCGATTGCCCAAAGTGTGATCAGCATCAGTGACGAGCATGGGGCGGCCACTCATCCGGTTGGGGCGGAATCAAAATATGAAATCATCCCGATGATTTACCGCGTTTCAGGCAGCTTTTTGGAAGCACAGCCCGAGCTGAAGGAATATGGACTGCGCATCAATCCGATGAAATCAGGAGCGGGCACGATCATCGGCATTCTGGAAAAAGTGATACCTCTTGCAAAAGAAGTGCAGCATCGTTGATACCCGTAAATAAAGGAGGGAACTCCAATGTTTCTAGATGTAACAAAGCGCAGAAATCCTAAGCTGATTCAATCAGGTGTCACCTTGCATCAAAGCGGGCAAATACCCCCGAATACGTACGTGATTGACCTCGATATACTCGGAGAAAATGTAGAAGCACTGGCAAAAACGGCGAAAAATCATGACTTTACGCTTTATTTCATGAGCAAGCAGCTTGGGAGGCTTCCTTTTATAGGTCAGCTTATTGCAGAGCACGGCATCGAAAAGGCGGTGGCTGTTGAATTCGACGAAGCCAAAACATTGGCAGAAGGCGGCGTTAAAATAGGAAATGTCGGCCACCTGGTTCAGCCGGGGAAAAATCAGTGGCCAGAAGTGCTGTCGTGGAATCCGGAAGTCATTACCCTATTTTCCCTTGAACGTGCCAGACAGCTTTCTGAGGCGGCTGTTCAATCAGGAAAGGTGCAGGATGTACTTCTCAGGGTGTATGCAGAAGGCGATATGATTTATCCCGGTCAGCAGGGCGGTTTTCAATTGGAAAAGCTGGATGAAGAGCTTTCCGAACTGGCCGGGCTTCCTGGGGTTAACATAGCAGGTGTCACAACCTTTCCGAACTTTCAGCTATCAAAGGACCGGAGAAGCATGGAGCCGACTCCTAACTTTCAAACCCTTTTAAGGGCAAAAGAGGTTATGGAGAAAAAGGGCATAACAGTCAAACAGGTAAACGGTCCAAGTGCGACCAGCTGTGAAACCATTCCGTTCCTGGCAGAACAGGGCGTGACACATGGGGAGCCGGGACATGCCCTCACCGGAACAACCCCGCTGCATGGTTACCGGGATCTCCCCGAGAAACCGGCCATTGTATATGTAACGGAAGTGTCCCACCAGGATCAGGAGCATTATTACGTCATTGGCGGCGGCTATTACGGACGCTCCCATTTAAACGGGTGCCTGGTCGGAAGCGATGAAAAAGAAGTACTGAACCAGTATGTAAAAGCACTCGAACCGGCTCCTGAAGCGATTGATTACTATGGTGCGATTGAGAAACCGGAGGGCTTTCAGGTTTCTGAAGGAGATACAGCTGTTTTCTCTTTCCGTACCCAGGTGTTCGTCACAAGGGCCCATATTGCCCTGGTAAAAGGAATTCAAAGTGGAAAGCCGGAACTGGTTCACTTTGAGAGGAAGTGGTAAGGATGGCAAAAGCGATTCTGCTGGTGATTGACAGCTTTGGCATAGGGGCAATGGAGGACTGCGGAGAGTTCAGCCCTTCTGACTGCAGGGCCAATACCTATAAACATATCCGGGAATCGGTTGGTTTTTTAAAAATCCCAACGCTATACAGACTTGGGCTAGGTGCGCTTGCCGATGGCAAGGCAGCCCCTGCCAATGCTTACGGCTGCTCGGCACTGGCCCATCACGGGGCAGATACGTACCTCGGACATCAGGAAATTGCCGGAAGCTGCCCGAAGCGCTCAAATAAAAGGCTAATGAAGGATATTCATCCAGATCTGTCCCAGACATTGACGGAAGCAGGCTATCAGGTTGAATACCCATGGATAGACCGGCCGGTGCTATTAGTAAACGGTGCCTGCGTCATCGGGGATAATCTTGAGTCCTCACTGGGAAACATCATCAATTTAACCGCAGATTTTAATAAAATGCCTTTCCAGGAGTTAAAGGAAGTCGGGAAGATTGTCCGCCAGAATGTAGACACCAGCCGGGTCATTGCTTTTGGAGGACCCTATACAACCATTGAACATATTCTCTCAGTTGTCCATGAAAAAAAACCTGGCCAGTGGGGAGTGGATGCACCGAAGGCCAAGGTGTACGGCAAAGGCTATGAAGTCTATCACATGGGCTACGGTGTAAACATAGACGGACAATTTCCGATGATAGCTGCCAGACATGGCCTTAAAGTACATCGGATTGGCAAAACGGCAGATGTTTTGCATGGTGAAGGACCTGCAGATCCCATTGTGGATACCGAAAAAGTTTTACGAGTTTTAGAGAAGTCATATTTGGAAGAAGAAGAAGATGCGGCGTTTCTGGTTAATGTACAGGAGACAGACCTGGCAGGACATGCTGAGGATGCCGAATGGTATGCCAGACTGCTGAATACAACCGACCAGTGGCTCGCAGAATTCCTGCCCAAGATGGAAATGGAGGACCTGATAATTATTATGGCTGACCATGGCAACGACCCGACCATCGGCCATTCCAACCATACGAGGGAATACGTTCCAATACTTGCTGCCGGGAAGCGGGTAAAACGGGTTAACATAGGCAAGCGCAATTCGATGGCTGACGTTGGGGCGACATTTAGCGAGTTTTTTGGACTGCCTGCGACTGAGGAAGGCGAGAGTTTTTTGGAGATGATTATAGATTGAGAGAGATGCTGGAGCCGAAATGGTTTCAGTATTTTTCGCGTATTTCCTGATTTTACTAGTTCTTTTTTACTAGGTTAAAAGTTATAATCCATTTATGAAATATTTACTAATGGAGTGAAATATATGAAAAAACTCAGCACTAGAATTGCAATGGTTATGGCGCTTGGAATGGCAATTGTTTTACTCGGCAATATTGCTATGCTCTACTTAAGTACGAAAAATTCAGTAGAGTCTTCTATTGGAAATTTTAGTTTAAGCATTGCAGACAATATAGCTTCAAAAATGGAAACAGATAAATATGAGGATTTTTTGAAGAATCCCGATCAGTCTGAGGCCTATTGGGATCTTCGGGAACAGCTGAATGATTTTCGGGAGAAAACGGGTGCGTTTTACGTTTATACTTTAATGGCTGATTCCGAGAAGAAAGAACTCTATATAATGGTGGATGGCCTGCCAAATGACTCCGATATTGCTGCAGACATTAAAACACCGACAACTGCTGCAACATATGAAGATATTTCTCCTGTTCTGGATGGAAAAGCATCGAGTTCACCGATCGTTCATGATCCGGAATATGGAGACTATCTTTCAGCGTTTGTACCAATTAAAGCCGATGGAAAAGTAATCGGGATATTGGGTGTCGACATCAATGCAGAGAATGTTAATAGCATTGCAGACCAAGTACTGCAAAAAGAGCTCCCTATGAACCTGGTGATAAATATACTGTTAATCCTTGCTGTTGTTGCCATTCTGGCCTGGTTCGTCAAAAAAAGACTGCACCCGCTGCAGAATATCAGTTCAGCAGCCCAATTAATGGCTGATGGAGATCTTCGGGGAGCTGAAGAGAAGGCTAATTCTATTAAGGTAAAAGGGAATGACGAAATTGGTTTTGTTACAGAGTCATTCAAAAAAATGACGCATCATACAAAAGTGATGGTTGAAGATATAAAAGCATCTTCAGAAGCACTCCTGGTCTCCTCGGGTAAAATAAAAAACAAGATGGAAGAAATCAGCCAGGCCAGCAGCCTGATTGCAAGAGGGATTCAGGAAGTGGCAGGGGCTACTGATACACAGCTGATCAGAAGTGAGGAATCTGCAAAAGCGATAGAAGAAATGGCCATAGGCATACAGCGTATTGCGGAAGCTTCGACAGATGTGAGCGAACAATCCAATACAGTTACACAGCAGGTAAAAGAAGGATTTGATGAAATCCACTCCATCATCCGGCAGATCAATGAGATTAAAAAGATTGTAAATGATTCATCCCTATTTATAGAAGAGCTGGGTACGCAGGCTATTGAAATTGAAGATATCGTAAACCTGATTTCAGGGATAGCGGAGCAAACTAATCTGCTTGCATTAAATGCAGCCATTGAGGCAGCAAGAGCAGGCGAACATGGCAAAGGCTTCGCGGTTGTATCTCAGGAGGTTAAAAAGCTGGCAGAAGGCTCAAAAGCATCTGCTGCACAAATTGCCGAAAAGCTAAATCACTTTAGATCGTCCATTGAACAGGCAGTCGGAAATATGCATGCGAGCTCAGGTAAAGTTGAAGAGGGAACTGTTCTGGTCAATAGTGCCGGAGAGAAATTCAATCAAATTCTGCATGCTGTTGAAGGAGTTACTGGGGAAATTCAGGAGGTTTCTGCTGTAACAGAAGAGCTCTCTGCCGGATCAGAAGAGATTTCTGCATCCATTGATGAATTTGCGGGTCTATCTAAAGACACAGCACAAATTTCCCGCGAGGTCGCAGCCTCAACAGACCAGCAGGAGGATGCGGTAGAAAAGATTTCAGAGCTGACCGTTCAGCTGAGTATGCTTTCAAGACAGCTGGAACAGTCGGTTGAAAAGTTTAAATTATAAAATGGGAGCCGTTCTCTATAGAGAGCGGCTTTTATTTGGTTACTAAAAGTGAATGATATTCGAAAGAAATATTCAAGAAGTGACCTTGAAATGTCCCCTTTGTCCCGTCTGTGAAAATAAACCATTTGACCGAGTTTTCTAACGGATTATATAGGGAAACAAGCAAAGGTGAACTTATTACCTTATTAAAAGGAGGGCAGCCTGGCTCTAACATAATACATAAAGAGGAGTGTTCAAATGAATTACATAAAGTGGATTGCGGCAACTGCCGCAATGGTATTTGTGCTGAGCATCAGCCAGCCGAAAGCAGATGCAGCAGTTTTAAAGAATGGCTCTGCAGGTCCGGAAGTTACATATATTCAATCAGCATTACAAAAGCTTGGTTATTTTAATACAGACAATACAGGGTATTATGGAACGGTAACAGAGAGTGCAGTAAGAAACTTTCAATATGACTTTGGTTTAGCAGCTGATGGCATTGTTGGAGTTAACACGGCAGAAATGCTTAGGAATGTGGACATGCTGGCCCATGTAGTTTATGGGGAAGCGCGCGGGGAAAGCTATGAAGGCCAAGTGGCAGTTGCAGCTGTCATTCTCAATCGTATGGAGTCAAATGAATTTCCGGATACTCTCTCCAATGTGATTTTCCAGAAGAATGCCATTACCGCTGTAAATGACGGACAGTACTGGCTGCAGCCAGATGCTGCAGCTTATCAGGCAGTAAGAGATGCCTTTGATGGATGGGACCCTACCGGCGGTGCAGTCTATTATTACAATCCTTATACAGCTACAGATCAATGGATATTTACTAGAACGGTCATTAAACAAATCGGCAGTCACAATTTCGCCTATTAAGAATGGGGCACCTTTCTGGCACATGCCTGAAAAGGTGCCTTTAATTATTTGCTAAAATGCCAGTAATTAAAAACTGGTAATTTATATTACAAATATATTAAAACCTCTTTAATTTGTAACAAAAAAAGAGTTTTACTGAAATCTCTCTGTTATCTTCCGGTGTTAATATGTTCCTATCAAGGGACATAAAGGAGATATCATGAAGAAATTAGTAATCTATCTAATCACAGCTGTTTTTCTATCGTTTGGATTTTCCAATGTCACTTCAGCCGCAGGAAATACGTATACAGTGAAAAAGGGAGATACGCTTTGGGCCATCTCTAAAAAACATAACGCTACTGTACAGCAGATTAAATCATGGAATAAATTAACTTCAGATAAAATTAAACCTAAGCAAGTGTTAAAGGTTACCGGAGCGTCAGCAAAAGCTGCTGTACCTAAAAAGACAGCTGTAAAGGCTGCATCAACGAAAGCTTATAAAGAAATTAAAGTGAAAGCGACTGCCTACACTGCCAGCTGCAAAGGCTGCAGCGGCATTACTTATACAGGAATCAACCTGAAAAAGAACCCGAACGCCAAGGTTATTTCAGTGGATCCGAAGGTTATTCCACTGGGATCAAAAGTATATGTGCCTGGATATGGAGAGGCGATTGCAGGGGACAAAGGATCTGCAGTAAGAGGCAATAAAATTGACGTCTTCATTCCAAACAAGCAGAAAGCCCTCCAATGGGGCAGCAAAACGGTTACTATTAAAGTTTATAAATAATAGAAATTAAGAGAATCTTCCTGGCGGGGATTCTCTTTTTATTTGGAAAATAATAACTTATATGCTTATCGTAGGTTTTTAAGCCTATTTGTGCAGTGGGAGTATTTTCTTATTTTTACTTATTTATTCAATTTTTACAAATATCAGATTGTATGCCAAAAAGAAGAGTGATTTACTAGAATGGTAGTGTCATGTAAACGTTTAAAATAAGGAAATAGGAGTGGATTACATGATTGGAAAGCAGAACATAAAGTTGCTTAGCTTTATTAGTGTTTTTGCTTTGTTACTTAGTCTTTTTAGTCCTTTTGCCACGGCAAGTGCAGAAGAAGTGAAGTCTGTGGCAGAAGCGATTGCGGATAATAACGGAGTTGCCACAGTCGAAGGTTATATTGTTGGAGTTACAAAGAGTACTTCAAGCTATAGCCATAGCAGTCCGTTTACAATTGCAACCAATATTGCCATCGCAGACTCACCCACTGAAACGGATCCCGGTAAAATACTGCCGGTACAGCTTCCGAGCGGGTATGTGAGATCAGGATTAAACCTGGTGGACAACCCTGGTAACCTTGGAAGGAAAGTTCAAATTACCGGTTCACTGGAAGCTTATTTTACAGTTCCCGGTCTAAAGAATTCTTCAGCATATTCTTGGGTGGAAGAAACAGACCCAACACAAGTTTCAGCAGTAACAGCTTCCCCTGAATCAGGTCCAGTTAAGCAGGGAACAGGTGTTGCTTTATCGACAGAAACGGAAGGAGCCGTAATTCATTACACGGTGGATGGATCAGTGCCGACTACTCAAAGTGATACATATACTGATCCGATTGTCATTAATGAAAGAACAACCGTTAAAGCCTTTGCTGTCAAAGAAGGCTTAACAGACAGCAGAGTAGCTGAATTTACTTATACGCCTGCATTAGGCGGACTTCGCATTCATGATATTCAAGGTGCAGGGCATTATTCCGAATATGCCAACGAATATGCTGCGGATGTGGAAGGTATCGTCATAAAAGTGGCAGATGCAAACAATTTCTATATGCAGGATCTGCAGCCTGACCAGGATCCTAATACTTCTGAAGGAATTCTTGTTTACAAGAAAAATCACGGTGCCCAAGCGGGCGATGTGGTTGAAGTAACAGGGCAAATTAAAGAATGGGTGCTTGACGGCTATGCTGAAAAACTGGAGACAGATTTGCCTGTCACCGAAATTAATGCTTCAGCAATCAATAAAATAGCGTCAGGTCAGGAGTTTCCGGCTCCAGTCATTCTGAATAAAGAGAACCTGCCAACTGAAGTGATCGACAATGATAGCTTTGGTGAGTTTGATCCAGAGCAGGATGGCATCGACTTTTATGAAAGCCTGGAGGGTATGCTTGTTCAGGTGGACAATCCTAAAGTAGTTGCCCCGCAAAAATATGGAGAGCTTGTAGTTGTTCCGGGAGATGTGGATACGAACACAACGGCCGGAGGACTTCGCATTTCAGAAGATGATTTTAATCCTGAGAGAATTACCATTGATATTAATAATGAAGATTTTGTTGCCAAAATGGGAGACAGCTTTAAAGGCAGCGTCCAAGGGGTTGTCAGCTACGGTTTCAGCAACTATAAAGTATTAAGTGACGCAGATTCATTGCCGGAATTTGTAGAAGGTCCTGCGGCAAGAGAAGAAACAAGTCTTCTCCCTGAAGATGATCAATTAACCATCGCGTCTTATAATGTTGAAAATTTCTCAACAAAAACGAATGCGGAAAAGGTTACGAGATTAGCAGAAGCCATTGTTGAGAATATGAAACAACCGGATATCATTGGCCTGACAGAAGTTCAGGATAATGACGGGCCAACAGATAGCGGCACAACAGAAGCGGATCAAAGTGCAGCATTGTTAATTGAAAAAATAAAAGAATTAGGCGGCCCAACCTACACCTACACAGATATCGCACCAGAAGATAAACAAGATGGCGGACAGCCAGGAGGCAATATCCGTGTTGGCTTCCTATATAACGCTGAACGGGTAACATTATCGGAAGGCGAAAAGGGATCAGCAATGGATGCTGTTGATTTTGAAAACGGCAAATTGACGCTAAACCCAGGACGCATAGAACCAACAAATGAAGCATTTGAAGATAGCCGCAAAGCATTGGCAGCCCAGTTTGAATTCCAGGGCGAAAGCGTTATCGTTGTAGCCAATCATTTTAACTCAAAAGGCGGGGATCTTCCATTATTCGGTAAAGTTCAGCCTCCTGTCTTAAACAGTGAAATTCAGCGCATGAAAATTGCGAATGTGATTAATGGTTTTGTAAAGGGTGTTAAAGCAGAAGAACCTGATGCCAATATCGTCCTGCTTGGCGACTTTAACGATTTTGAATTCTCCAATCCTTTAAAGGCACTAAAGGGCGATGAATTAACCAACATGATTGAAAAGGTGCCGGCAGCAGATCGCTATACGTATAACTACCAGGGAAATGCACAGGTCCTGGATCATATTTTAGTATCCAACAACCTTGCCAAGAAAACAGAAGTCAATATTCTTCATATTAACTCAGGCTTCATGGAAGAGCACGGCCGTGCAAGTGACCATGACCCAGTCATGATTCAGACAAGCTTAAAGACGGCAGCTAAACCGGAAGAGCCTAAATATGATCATGTTTTCAATCTAGCAAACTACCATGCGAAGAAATTCGTTGTTGGACCACATAATGCCTTGGTTGTAATGGATGGAACATCCAGTCTCTCGCAAGGTCTATGGCTGAAGAAGTCAGCAGCAGTTGAAGGCGAAGGCCTGAAAAATACGAAAGTGGTCATTAGCTCTGCCAACAAAGGGGCAGTTATTGATCTAACAGGATCAGAAATTAAAGAAGTCATGATTGAAAGCAGCAAAGTCGTAGAAATCCGTGGTGCAGAAAATGTCCAGAATTGGACACTTGGGAAAAAAGCGGATACTTCCCATATTATTTTCAAAGATTCCGATGGGGAGGAAATAGAGTCTCCTTATGAGAGAGAGGAAGCAGCATAACAGTGGCAGCCGGAGTGAATATACTCCGGCTTTCAATCCCTCAATTCGTGTAAAAATGGAAAGGAGCAACAATAATGAAATTACCTATTAAAGTATTATCTACAGTAGCCTTATCAGCAGCATTAACCATCTCTGCAGCCGTTCCGGCAGGCCTGGTTTCAGCAAATGAGACATCAGCTGCAGAGTTCACACTTTCCTTGATGCATACCAATGACTCACACGCCAATATGGACAGCGCCGCTAAAAAGGTGACGGCTGTAAAGGAAGTAAGAGAAGCAAATCCGGACGCCCTGCTTGTTGATGCAGGAGATGTTTTTTCCGGAACATTATATTTTAATAAATTTCTTGGACAAGCTGACCTGGAATTTATGAATCTGATGGGCTATGATATTATGACTTTCGGAAATCATGAGTTCGATTTGGGTTCAAGTGCGGAAGGGCACAAAGCACTGGCTGACTTTGTAAAAGGTGCACAATTCCCATTCATTAGTTCAAATGTAGATTTTTCTGGGGATGCCAACCTGCAGGGACTGTTCAGTGATGTTATATCAAGCGAACCTGCCAATGGAAAAATATATAATGGCATCATCAAAGAGGTTAATGGAGAAAAGGTAGGATTCTTTGGCTTGACTACAGCTGAAACAGCCAGTATTTCCAGTCCGGGTAATGTTACATTCGAGGACTATATCGAAGAAGCAGAAAAAGCAGTAAAAGCTTTCGAGGGCATGGGAATCAATAAAATAGTGGCTGTAACTCATATTGGCTATGATGATAATCCGAATGTGGATAATGATTTAACCTTGGCCGCTCAGGTAGATGGGATTGATGTGATTGTTGGAGGACACAGCCATACGCAATTAAATGAGCCAGTGGTTGTGGCAGCTGATGAAACAGGAGCAGCAAAGGACCCTACTGTCATTGTTCAAGCCGGCCAGTACAATAATTATCTTGGAACACTGGATGTACAATTTGACGAGGCAGGAACTGTAGTTGGGCAAGCCGGAGAGCTTGTTAAAATATCGGATAAAGCAGTGGATCCTGAAGCTGCAGTGCTGCTTGAAAAATACTCCTCACAAATAGAGGAATTAAAGAACACCGAAATTGGAGCAGAAACTGTGACTGCTCTCGAGAATCCGCGGACAAGCGGAGACAGCACAGAACCAAGTGTACGGAAAAACGAAACAGCGCTAGGCAACCTGATTACAGACGGCATGCTTGCAAAAGCCAAGCAGTATAACAGCAATGTAATCATGGCTCTCCAAAATGGAGGCGGCATTCGTGCAGGGATTGACGCAGGACCAATCACTGTTGGAGAAGTGATTACTGTTCTCCCATTTGGAAACACATTAGCAACTATGGAGATAACGGGAGCTGAACTAAAAGAGGCTTTTGAAATCAGTGTGGGTCAGTATCCTGCAGAAAACGGCGGTTTCCTGCATGTGTCCGGTGCAAAAGTAGAATTTGATTCCACAAAGCCTGCCGGGGAGCGAATTGTTTCGATCGCTTATAAAAATGATCAGGGCACTTACACAGAAATTCAAGATAATCAAACATACACAATCGCTACTAATGCTTTCACAGCCAAGGGCGGAGATGGATATACAGTCTTCGCAAAAGCATATCAGGAGGGCAGAGTAACGGATCTTGGACTTTCTGACTGGGAAAACTTCGCGGAGCATCTAACCAGCCTGGGTACAATCACACCAAAGGTGGAAGGGCGTATTATCGATGTTGACAGTCTGCCTCCAGTAACAGAACTGGATTTCGAAAAGAAATATAATCTTATAGATGATAAAAAGAAGAAATTAGTAGTGAACAAGATTTCTTTTATTAATGTGGAAGAATCTGCAGAGATTAAAAATGGCATTTGGCTCAAAAACTCTGCTGTATTGCAGGGCAAAGGCCTTAAGAACGTGAGTGTCCGTGTAACACCAAAGAAAGAGCCAATTATTGTAGACTTTAGCGGAGCAGAAGTGAAAGAAGTCATTATTGAAGAAAGTGATTTAGTGGAGTTAAGAGGGGCAGAAAACATTAAAAAGATTAGTTATCGAAAATAAATAGGAAATCAGAAATGGCAGATTGAACTGCACACCGGAATGGTGTGCAGTTCTTCTTTTGAGGATTGATTTCGCCCTTTTGCTGCTCTTTTGATATGATGAATTTAGTATATTAATGGTAATAAACTTTGGAGGAGCAGGTATGGCTGGTATAAAATCAATAAACCTCGATGGGGAAGGAATCTATGTGTTTAACAGTGCCATCTATATTTTTGAATCGTCTGCAGGAAGTACGCTGGAGGTGGATCTGATTGTGAGCGAGGTTACTCTAAGAAAATATCAAGACCGGGAAAGCCTGATAATAGAAATTGAATTGGAAGATGGGCGAATTCTAAGTTCATTTATGTTTCTAAAATCTGTGCCGGGCAAGCTGCCAAGGTTAAGCTTATTTTGCGAACTTGATCCTGAGGAGTCGTACGAAGGTGTTTTAAGAATAAGTGAGGACCATCTGGACTTTCCGGATATTGAGGCGAGCATTACTTTAGAAGATATTCGAAAAGTAGAAATGCCAAATGAAAAAATCACACTTAAACTAACCCTGCCCATTAACCAGGTGGAATGGCTGAAGGGGCAGAAAAATAAGGAATTGAATCAGCTTTTTAAAGAGCTGTTGGAGGGATATATTGAGAGGTGACAGAAGGTTTAATATGAAGAAAGAACAAAACCGAGCTGGCGGCTTAGCTCGGCTTTGTTCTTTTTTACTATGGGACAAGGTACCTATCCCAATGTCCATGTTAATTAATCGTCCCGCGATCTACTTGTTCATACAGAATCCCCATATTACTCTTCACCTTTTTGGATACCTCGCACAATGCCTCAATCGCTTCAGCTTTATGGTTTCCTAATTGATAAACCACATCATCAAATAGCATTTCCATCTCTCTTAAAATAGCGATGGATGCGAGGTTGTAGAGGTGGACGTTAAAGTATCCGCTGTTGTCAAAAATGGCGGTTTCCACATAAGGCCTGAAATTATTTAATAGAGTTGGATATTCCACAATTAAACGCCCTAGCCCCTTACGTACACCTTCAATGGTAGCTGCCAATTCATCCAATGGCTCCAGCGCGTTTGCGATGCTGTTTCTAATTTTATCATCAAAATCTGAAAATAAGCTGATAAGCTTTCCAGGGATGGTATAGCTTAAAGCAAAATTGGCTGCCCCTTTTATGCTGTTTGAAAGGATTTCCAGTGTACTTTCAATGGCAAAAGTTAAAAGCTGTCCTTTTTCCAGAAGAGGGAAGAGCAGTGCCTGAGTCGATGCAGTAAATGCAGTGTAGGCAGTATCCATCTGGAATTCCTTAATTTTCATCCTCAATTCCATATAAGGGGAATCTTCCAGTTTGTAAGTATTAGTTCCCTGTACCGATATCGAATCAGAATGAGTAGATTTGCTTTCAATGGATTGCCCAAGAGATTGATCCCGCATTTGAAAGTTGGCTGCAACATCCTGTACTTGCTTTTGGAATTCGCTGATATGAGAGAGAAGCTTACCTCTGTTACCGTTGACAATACCATAATGGGCATTTAATTCACCGACTATTGCATCATACCAGGCATCCTTGCCGCCTCTAAATAGTTCAGGGATTTTGTCTGAAACAATGTTAATAATGCTCCTTGAGATGTTCTGAATATCAGACCTCAATTCGTACAGATGATTGCGAAGCTCCGCAAACAGGCTTTCAACGCTGACGTTCGTCCGGAAAATATGTTCTAGAAGTTCTGCCGGAGGAGAGTTTAGTATATAATTCAATGATTTGCTGTGGCTTTCCGCAATATTTAATAATGAAATTAAATGGTCAATTTCCGCTGTCAATCGGTTTCTTATAGCTGTGATGCCAAGAAACAGCGGCTCACTGATTATGTTTTCAAACAAATCCTCGAACGTATTTTGCAGCCGGTTAAGCCGCTCGTAAAACCGATTTCCTTCATCCTCTACAATGGCAACCGAGTTGCCCAGATACTCGTGAGCAAGATTCAATCTTTCCGTAACATGATTTTGCAGGGAGGAAGCAAGAAGGTCCAGGTTCTCCTTGTTGATCTCAATGCGGTCTGAGTGCCCGCCATATAGCGGTACTCCTGTCCAGATGCTTGATACGATATGGGCATCAGCATCCACATAGATCTTTCCATAGCCCGGCTTGCCGACCTCTCCGATAACATAGAACTGAGTGCCGTCTTCATTCCTCAGATAGCCTGTATGGTTTGTAGCAAGCTTTGAGAATTCTGGAATCCCATTGAAGATTTCATACTGCTTGCCTGGAATCCTGCCATGCAGATCCAATGCAATCAAAGTCTGAGTCAGCACATCGTAGCTGCTGAAGTAATTTGTGATGTTGTCATACGTTTTATCAGGATCCATCATTCCCTCAGGGAGGAGTGCGGGGTTAAGTGTAACTGCCTTAACCTCCGGATTTTCAATGGCCACTGCACCTACTAAGCCGCCCCCCAGAGAATTTCCTGCAATCGATTGGACGCCGCCAACCTGTTTAAATTCATTGTTCATTTCGGTATAGTAGTTTCTTGCAGCAGCTAGCTGCGCAGGTGTCAGGTCACTTAAAAGCTGAGCATCAGTAAGTATATCCTGGTTTCCATATTTTCCGTGTGCATCTGTACCGACATAAATGATGGATATTTCTTTTGTTTCAACATTTACCACCGTCATCGCATCTAATCCGGTCGGGTCTTGGTAATGTGTATTAATAACTTTATAAGCATTGTCATTTACTTCGATTCTAGATTCCACTAAAGGGTAGGTGTAAGCATGGTACCCTGCCAGTTCAACTAAATCTTTGTCATTATTGATTGATACTTCTTTATTTATATTGGGTGAACCCTTAATTGTAGTCATGTATTCACCTGCTTTTACTCTTTTATAATATAATCAGGAAAAGCCCGCTTCAGGGAATTGTCTTTAGCACCTTCAGAAGTTTCTGCATGAATAAAGTTATCGTTTAAATAAAAGCTATATGTCCCTTTAGGAATGTTATTCATTTCTTCAAGATCTTTTGTAACTTGATTAAATACCTCTTTACTAGGTTCTGCTTGCTTATCCTTCATGAATAACTGGATATTAATCTGAAAGTTTTCTTTATCGAATAAGCTCTCATCGTAGGCATCTTTTAAGTTATTAATGCTTTCCTCAGGATTTTGTAAATATAGGTCATACACAGGCTTAATGGCTGCATCCTCAGAAGCTGTTGAAATAAAGTAATAAGGTGTCATAAAGCCATGTCCGCCCACATTTTGCAGGGCTTCTTCAGTTTTCCCGGTGATTTGCCCCTTTTCAGCAAGTGAATTGAGGTAATGGTCAAGCTGACCAAACTCTTCTTTAAAAATCATATGATATAACCCGCCTTGGATGGCGTTTTGAACCTGATATTCATCAGCCTGAATATTACCAATATCCACTTTTTCTGATGTTTCATCAATTGGTACGACAGCGTAGGTATAAAAATGAGGTTCTCCAGCAGACTCTATAAACACGGTTGCCCCATCCTTAGCACCAACCACATTATGCACTGTTACATCGGTCTTATATTTCTCCTGAAAAAACTTGATTGCAGCTTCCTCTATCTGTTCAAGGTTTTCTTCAGCAATTTTGTTTGTCGCATTTCCGTATGGAAGTGCATAGCCTTCCCCTATATAATCCTGTACACTTACCATTGTTTCTCCAGAAGGGGCAGCCTGTGTTTCTTTTACTTTTTCACTTTCCTTATTGTTATTCGTGCTATTCATACCAGAACATCCTCCAAGTATTAATGAAATTCCAACACTGCAGAGTAAAACTTTTGTTTTGTTGTGCATTATTTAAATGTCCTCCCTAAAGGAATGTGCCATACAGAGTATATCCCTTATTTTAGCGGATGGAGTTATATTTTTACAGTTTAAACGTGGAAAATTACACTTTTTAGGCAAAAATAGGAAAAAAGACAGGGGGGTGGTAATGAATAAAATACTAAAAAGTTATAACACTTTATTGCTTTTTATGAATATGTGCTTAATGGGAACGAAAAGGACAGGGGGTGATTTTGTGTATCACTCAGCTGGGTTTTTTGGTCTATTTTAATTTTTAACCGATAGGAGAAAACACCTAGAAAGAATCTCCAGATTGCCGATAAACAGTCTGTACATATCTTTCAATATTTGTATTGAAATCAAGATTACAAGGAGAGGCAGCATCATGAAAAAACTTAGGGACATTAAGATCGGATGGAAGTATGGAGGCGCACTTCTGATTGTTTTTATCCTGTTCGGTATTGCAGCAGCAATCGTTTTAGGCTTGGTTAGGGATATTGGCGATAATGTAAGTGCATTGGAGAAGCGTGGAGACCGTGCTGTTCAAATTACAGAAATGGGGTCATTTACCAGGGCGAAAGCCATCAGGGTTTTTGAATACTTATATAAGCCAGAAACGAAATTTATGGACGAATTCCAGGATCGAAGAGAACAATTTAATGAACTGGAAGCTCAAATAAGAGAAAATATGGATACGGAAGAGAAGCTGGTTATTTTTGATAAAATCGTGGCTCAAGATCAAAAGTTAAATGAAATTTTTTTTAGAAAACTTGTTCCTGCAATGGACAAAGGAGATATTGAAGCAAGTGAGCAATTTGCCGGAGAAGCCAGTGAAATCCAGCTTGCTACAGTCCTATTATTAGACGAACTTCAGGGTATTGTGAATGA
Source organism: Cytobacillus sp. NJ13 (assembly GCA_030348385.1). Taxonomy (NCBI): domain Bacteria; kingdom Bacillati; phylum Bacillota; class Bacilli; order Caryophanales; family Bacillaceae; genus Cytobacillus; species Cytobacillus sp. NJ13. The sequence goes on from JAUCFP010000006.1 coordinate 3,834,220, forward strand.
GGAGCGGGCACAGGCGGTAAAAGCCACAAAAGAAAGCCAATTCCGCACTTTTAATACTCTTATCATTTCTATGCTGGCCGCTGTTATACTCGGAGCATTGATAACATTCTTAATCAGCCGAATGGTCTCGCGCAGTCTGAATGAAGTGGTGATTATAACAAATCGCATCGCAAATGGAGAACTTGACGTTCCTGAAATCAAATACAAAGGAAAAGATGAAGTTGGGCGTCTGTCGGAGGCTGTAAATACCATGAGCCATAATCTGCGAATGACGATTCAGCAGGTTTACGAAGTATCTCAGACGGTGAGCAGCCAGAGCGAAGAACTGTCTCAGTCAGCGGAGGAAGTGAAAGCAGGCTCCCAGCAGGTTGCCTCTACCATGCAGGAGCTCGCATCCGGCTCCGAAGCACAGGCGACACATGCTTCTAATCTCTCATCCTTTATGGAGACATTCTCAGATAATATACAGGAAGCCAGTTCAAGTGGAGAAGCTGTGTTTGAATCCTCCAGGAAGGTCATAGGTATGACCGAAAAAGGCAGTCAGCTAATGTCAGCTTCGATTCAGCAAATGGGTATTATTGACCGGATTGTCCAAGATGGTGTGGAGAAAATGAAAAGCCTGGATGCCCAATCACAGAAAATTTCGAAACTGGTATCTGTCATTAAGGATATAGCGGACCAAACCAATTTATTGGCGCTGAACGCAGCAATTGAAGCGGCACGTGCGGGCGAACAGGGACGCGGGTTTGCTGTTGTCGCAGATGAAGTAAGAAAGCTTGCGGAAGAGGTTACTGTATCAGTAGAAGATATAACTGGCATTGTTTCAAGCATACAGACTGAATCTGCCAATGTCGCACATTCATTGCAGGGCGGTTATCAGGAAGTTGAGAAAGGCACAAGCCAATTAAAAACAACCAGCGAAACCTTTACAGCAATCAGCACTGCAATACATGAAATGGCGGGCAGCATTCAAGCAATCACAGAAAAAATGGAAACCATGGCCGGAAAAAGCCAGCAAATGGGGGCTGCTATTGAGGAAATTGCGTCTGTTTCAGAAGAAGCAGCTGCCGGGATTGAACAAACATCTGCTTCCTCCCAGCAGACAAGCAGCAGTATGGAGGAAGTATCAAGGAGTTCTGAGGAACTTTCGCAAATGGCAGAGGAGCTTAATGGGCTGGTTGGGAGATTTAAACTTTAAATTTGAACCGCTGATAACTATATCGGCGGTTTTTTCCATTTACAGCAGATAATAAAATCTCCTGAATTCATTAAAATATTGATTATGTATGTATGATCTAATCTGGGAATCGGTCTGGGCCTCCTATGCAGGAACTAATACTATCAACAGCTGGTAGACTGATGTCTAAAATTTGGAGAAATATTCAAAAAAGAGTGTTTAAAGTCCTAATTTCCTGAAAATTCGACTTTTAATTAGTTAGTTAGAGGGCTTATGTGATATAGTTAACTTATTACTAGGTCATAATAGTTAGTTCTAAATACTGGAATAGCAAACCATTTGTAATGGAGGTCTAAACTTGTTAACAAATCATCTCGATTTTCGACTGGAGCCTAAGGTAAGGGAATTGTATGAAGAGCATAAAAAACGTGCTGAAAAAATAGACTGGGGTTATCACGAATTTCTCCCATGGGATAAAGCGCAGGATTTCCGCCGTGTTCCCTGGGATGAGAGCCAGGTGACACTTCCGGAGTCCGTCATTACGGCTGTGGAGACAGCGCTATTAACAGAAGTGAATCTTCCATGGTTCACCTCTTATTTGGACCAGACATTTAAAGGTTCATTAAGCGTCATTAAGGAATTTGTGCATACCTGGACAGCGGAAGAGGATCAGCACTCCAATCTTCTTGAAACCTATCTATTAATTACGCGTAATGTCCATCCGGGCAGGCTTCACCAGCTTCATAAGCAAACAGTGGAAAATGGCTGGAATCCTGATTTTCATACGCCATTTGAAACGATGGTTTATACATCCATGCAGGAGCTGGCCACCATGGTGTTTTACTATAATGTGGCGAAGGTGGCAGGGCCTCATGATAAGGATTTATCCAGCCTGCTGAGGCGTTTGGCTAAAGATGAGACCCTGCATTATACTTTTTACAGGGACGTTATTAAATATCATCTGCAATTAGAACCTAATTATTGCTACTACCTTGGGAACGTCATCATGAACTTTAAAATGCCAGGTGCTGTCATGCCGGACTTTGAAGATCGGATGGCTATCATCGCAAAAGAGGCCAATTATGGCCCGCTTGAATATTTTGACCAGGTTCTGGATGTCATTATAGAATATTGGGAAATAGAAAAGCTGAGGCCGATTGCACCGGAAGCAGAGAAAGCAAGACTTGATATCCTAAACTATCATGCTCGCTTGAAAAGAGTTCGGGATCGGTTTTACAGCAAGAAATAAAAGAATCAGCAGGGGGAGACCTTTGCTGGTTCTTTTTTCTGGTTTTATATAAACAACAAGAGGGAATTTATTAAAAAAAAGATCAATGGAGGTATATCGAATGCTTCAATTTATTGAATCTCGCTCTCCCTCTACAATTGCTCTCGCTTTCAATGGGAATGCAACCAAGGAAGATGCAGAAAAACTGGATCAATACGTCAGAGAAAATTTTAAAGATGACCAGAAGTTCAATATTCTGGCCATTATGACTGATGTAGACGGGACCACTTTCCAAGGTGCCACGGAAGGAATGGAATTTGATATAAAAAGGTGGAAACAGTTTAATAAATTTGCTGTTGTCAGTGATAAAGACTGGATAGGAACTGTATCCAAGCTTACAAACTACCTGCCTGGCATTAAAGTTGAATACTTTGAAGGCCATCAGCTTGAGGAAGCTTGGACTTGGATTAAAGAGTGAGGAGTTATCCATACATTTGATGGATTCCCTTTGCAATCCGGAAATGGAATAAGGAAATGTCAAAAGGGCCGGTTTCCAGTTAGCCGGCCTTTTGTGTGCATCCAAAGACAATTAGTGCCCGAGACTCTATCGTTCATGCACTTTCAGTTTCTTGGCCTTTTTTACAACCGTCGATTGGTCAATCTTTAAGGCTTCGGCCACTCTTCTGGTGGTTTTATACTTTTGGAAAGCGGTTAATAGCATGTTCCTTTCTAATTGCTCCACGGCTTCTTTCAGGGGGGTGATTTCTTCGCTTTGGGTGATGGGACTTGAGGCTTCGGTCATTTCCCGGATTTTTTCGGCTTCGATCGTATCCCCCAGTGTGTTAATGACCAGTCTTTCAATCATATTTTGCAGTTCTCTTATATTCCCGGGGTAGTTGTAATCATATAGCGCCCTGATGGCTTCTTCGGAAAAGGTCTTCTTCATCTTATATTTATTATTCATGCTGTCAATGAACATATTGGCGAGGAAAAGCAGGTCTTCCTTACGCTCTCTTAACGAAGGGATCGTAATGGGCACAACGTTCAGCCTGTAAAAGAGGTCCTCGCGGAATTGGCCGGTCCTCACCAGCTCTTTAATATCCTTATTGGTGGCTGCAATGATTCTGCAGTCTACTTTAAAGGATGCCGATCCCCCGATTCTTCTTACAGTACGGTCATCCAGAACATGCAGAAGCTTCACCTGCAGGCTCACAGGCATGTCCCCGATTTCATCCAGGAAAATGGTGCCGCTGCCGGCAGATTCAAACAGCCCTTTTTTTCCATCCTTTAGTGCACCTGTGAACGCCCCCTTTTCATAACCGAAAAGCTCTGATTCGAGCAGGTTTTTAGGTATGGCCCCGCAATTGATGGAAATAAAGGGCCGGTCCTTGCGATTGCTGACAGAGTGAATCATATTAGCCATATACCCCTTGCCGACACCGGTTTCTCCCAATAACAAAACGGTTGCGTCCATATTGGCGATATGATGAACAAGCTCAATGATACTTTTCATGCCCGGGCTCTCAGAGGCAACCTTGCCGCGCTCCATCCGGGTACGCTTCATTAATTCCTGTTTCAGCCACTCATGTTCTGCCTGAAGCCTTTTTAGGTCCGATGCCAGCTTATTGGTTTCTGTGATGTCTTTAGATATATTGATAATCTTTTCGATTTTTTTGTCCTTATTAAAGAAGGGAGTGCCGGTTACCAGGACTGTTTTATTGGCAGCTGTTTTCTGTATGATCGTGACCCTTCTTTGCTTGCGGATCACTTCACAGGTAACCGATGTGCTGAAAAACCCTTGTTTTTCAAGTGAAAAGGCGTTTTTTCCAATGAGTTCAGATTCCGGCACTCCAAAAATTCTTTCACAGGATTTGCTGAGTCTCGTAAATACCCCTTCTCCATTTGTGATGGTGATTGCGCTATGGGTGATGTCCAGTATAAAATTTAAATCTTCAAAGGCTTGCTTATATGTTTCCAGCTGATTGCTCTTCATAAAAACCCCCGCTTCTTTCTGGTTGATGACTAAATTCATCAGCCTTTGATGACTTTTTCCATCGAAAATAATAAGACAGAACCTATAAATACAGAGATAATCAATGGTGTAAAGTTGGCACGATTCTTGCAATATAATATAAATAACCATTTTTAATTTTCTAAAAATTATACCATTGACATCATGAGCAATGCCAGGGTAAAAAATATTTTAATAGAAAGGGGGAGTTTGGTTGGAGATCAATCTCAGCCGGCTGATGAACGATTTTGAAAACATAGCAGGCTTTACCAGTACGCCGGGCAAAGGCTGTACGAGATTCTCGTACAGTAAAGAGGATCGAAGAGTCAGAGAATATCTTTTTGCCCGCATGGAGGAGCTGGAGATGGACATAAAGGTTGATGCCATCGGAAATATTAGGGCTACATACGGAAAAGAACTGAATAGGCCTTCCATTATGATTGGTTCCCATCACGATACTGTGAAAAATGGAGGGAAATATGACGGGTTAACAGGTGTATTAGCTGCACTGGAAATTATAAGAGTATTAAAAGAAGAGAAGGCAGAATTGCAGCAGCCAATTGAATTGGTAAGCTTCGCAGAAGAAGAGGGCTCCAATTTTGGTATAACCATGCTTGGCAGTAAAGTGTTTGCCGGAAAATATAATTTGGAAGAATTAAAGACAATCAAGAATTCAGAGGGAAAATCTGTTTACGAAACAGCTAAAGATTTTGGACTTGAAATTGATCAAGCAGAAAGAGATATTCTCCAAAGAGGGGAAATAGACGCCATGATTGAGCTGCATATCGAACAGGGGCAGATACTCGAAAGCCAGCAAAAATCAATTGGAATCGTCCAGGCTATTGCCGGTATGAGAACGTATAAGGTGACAATTGAGGGAGATTCGAATCATGCAGGGACCACTCCAATGGATTTACGATCAGATCCAATGGCTGGTGCAGCTGAAATCATCTCCCAAGTTCGAAAAACAGCTAAATATGATGCATTGCCAACAACAGTAGCGACAGTCGGGAAATTAGAGTGCAGGCCAAATATTCCAAACGTGATTCCTCAAAAAGTCGAATTCTATGTAGACATCAGAGATGTTGAAGCCAGGGGAGTTGAGATTGTTTCCGGCAAGCTTGCTCAAAAGATAAAAGAGGTGTCTGATGAGCACTCGTTAAAAAGCACGATCGGGTTGGTTGGCGAATCCAAAACCGTTAAGCTTTCATCCAAGCTTATTGAAAAGATTGAGAAAACGGCAATCGAGCAGGGATTTGATTATCTAAAGGTTAATAGCGGTGCCGTACATGATACAGCAATGTTAAGTGGACTGACTGATATAGGTATGATTTTTATCCCGAGCAAGGGAGGAAAAAGCCATTGCCCTGAGGAGTATACAAGTGAAAAAGACATTAAGGCAGGCTGTGATTTATTGCTGAATGTCGTGAGAAAGCTGGCATGCCAAAAAACGGAAAAGCAGAAGATCTAGAATACCTGCTTTTCTCTCTTTTTACATTTTTCATTTTACAGATAATTTGTAATATTAAATATTTTAAAGGAGATGAAGAAAATGACAGAAAAGCTATTTGAAAGATTACAGGAGATTTATCCGGAGATGGTGAGTTTTAGAAGGGATCTTCACATGTATCCGGAGCTTTCCCATCATGAGGTGAATACTCCTGAGAAAGTGGCATGCTTTCTTGAAAATTTGGGATTGGAAGTGAAAAGGAACGTTGGCGGCAGAGGGGTAACAGGATTATTGAAGGGCGGTAAGCCTGGGAAGACGGTTGCATTGCGTGCGGATTTTGATGCTCTTCCGATTCAGGAAGAAAATGAAGTGGAATACAAATCCCGAATTCCGGGGGTTATGCATGCTTGCGGACATGATGTTCATACCGCGGCCCTCCTGGGCGTGGCCAAAACATTATCCGAAGTGAAGGATCAGCTGGAAGGAAATGTCCTGTTTATTCATCAATTTGCTGAAGAAGTGATTCCAGGCGGGGCGAAGTCAATGATTGAAGATGGATGTCTTGATGGCGCAGACGTCATCTATGGCGCCCATGTCTGGTCCACGAATCGGACAGGCACGATCGGCGTAAGAGAAGGCGATGCCATGGCAGCAGGAGATACCTTTGAGATTAATATATTTGGAAAGGGAGGACATGCTGCGACGCCGCATTTGACCGTTGATCCAATTGCAGCAGGAAGCCAGCTCATATCAAATCTTCAGCAGGTTGTGGCAAGGAAGGTGGATCCTGTGAAAACAGCAGTCGTGTCTGTAGCTGCTTTTAACAGCGGTACCGGATTTAATGTCATTCCAGACAAAGCCAGAATTACCGGAACAGTCCGTACGTTTGATGAAGATGTCCGCAGCATGATTGAAAGCTTGATAGGGGAAATTGCCCACTCAACCTGTAAAGCTGTAGGGGCAACCGCAAAGTATGAATATGTCAGAGGCTATCCGGCTGTAAAAAATCATCCCGATGAAACAAAAAGGATTGAAAGGCTGGCCGGAAAGATTGTAGGTGAAGAAAATGTCATTCACATGCCGGCGCAAATGGGAATGGAGGATTTTGCATATTATCTGCAAAAGGTTCCCGGAACCTTCTTCTTTGTTGGGGGAAATTCAGAAGGAATTGAGGAATTTCCGCATCACCATCCGCGCTTTGATGTGGATGAACGTTCCATGATTGATATTGGGAAAGTGTTTATTTCCGCAGTGTTCGATTATCTGTCTGATGAAGGCGCTGCTGAACGCAAGCCTGCTAAAGTTCAGTCTAATTAAAAAAATAGGAGGTCATAGATATGGATGAGGTTTTAAGGTTTGCCAATAGCACTCCGGTATGGATTTTTGCCAGCATAGTTGTAGCTATCGTTATTTTTCAGGCTCTGATTTTCATCCGGATCGCTTCCCAGACAGCCCCAAACATTGGTATGACAAAGGATGAAACAAAAAGGGCTTTGAGAACAGGCTTTATCAGCAGTTTAGGACCTTCTTTCGGAATTGCAGTGGTCATTATCTCCCTTATTGCCGTCCTTGGCGGTCCGTTCACATTGATGAGGATAGGAATCATAGGCTCAGCTGCAACTGAATTGACCGCAGCTGGTATTGGGGCTAATGCATATGGTGTAGAGCTGAATTCCCCTGATTTTGGTTTGAAGGCATTTACGACTGTTGTTTGGACCATGTGCCTTGGGGGGACAGGCTGGCTGTTTTTTACTGCTCTTGCGACAAAATCACTGGGGAAAGTGGAAAAGAAAATTGTCAGCAAAAATGCCAAAATGATGACCATTGTGTCGACAGCTGCAATGCTCGGAGCATTTGCTTACCTTGCCAGTCAGCAAATGGTGAAGGGTTATAGTGAGACGGTTGCTGCCATAGCTGCAGGCGTATCGATGATGGTTATTCTTACATTTGCCAAAAAACGGGAAATCCGCTGGCTGCAGGAATGGGCGCTGGGCATTTCACTTGTCATCGCATTGACTATCAGCTATCTGACAACACTTATTTAAGAAAGGGGATGTATTATGTCAGTACCGACGAAAGCTGGAGTGACGGAAGCAAAAATTGAAGTAAGACAAACAACCATGAGCATGCAGGGATTCCATGGCAAGTCAGATTTTTGGGGGCAAACCACTCTTTGGATGCTGATTGTAATGTCATTTGTGCCGCCGATCTATTTTTCATTCATACTGGGCTACCATCCAGGCTGGGGAGCCATTGCAGGGGGATTGGTCGGATATGCAGCCTTTATCGGGATCATGTGGTTTCTTGAGCCCATTACTTATTATCCGGTGCTTGGAAAATCCGGAACCTATATTGCGTTTTTGACCGGTAATATCGCCAATATGTGCCTTCCGTGTTCAGCTGCCGCTCAGGAGTCAATTGGAGCAGAGCCCGGTACAAAAAAAGCAGAGGTTGCAGGCACGCTGGGAATTGCTGTCGCTTCCTTAACAAACATTGTCATTATCATCGCGGTTGTGTTAAGCGGTTCGTTTATCCTGACTATCATCCCGCAATCCATCCAAAATGCCCTTCAATTTATTCTGCCTGCAATTTACGGAGGGGTTCTAGGGCAATTTGCCCTTAAAAAGCCTCTGTATGGATTGGTTGCTTTCGTAATCGGTATGGCTGTGCTGTTTGCGCCGATTTTCAGCTTGATCAAAATCGTTCTTTGTGTAGCCATTACAATTGCGGTCGTTTTATTTATTGAAAAATCAAAAGGCGGCGCATCCGAGTAAGTCTTCATAGCATCTTTAGCAGACTTTATTCCCCTTCAGCTTAGATGAAAAATTGAAGGGGATTTTTTTGAGTCAAAATATAAAAGTGAGGAGCGGTATGAAATGGGAAAAGATATTTGTTTTGATTCTGCACGCAATCTTGCCAAGGCGATACAGGACCGGGAATTATCCGTCCGGGAAGTGATGGAAGCACACCTGTCACAAATTCAGCGAGTAAATCCAAAGGTAAATGCAATCGTGTCTCTTAATGAGGAATTGGCGCTAAAGGAAGCAGACAAGGCGGATAAAATGCTGGATGCAGGAAAGCCGGCCGGCCCTTTCCATGGACTGCCCATCGCGATTAAGGATACTCACAATGCTGTTGGCTTTCCGGCAACAAGCGGATCCCTAATCTACCGGGACAATTATCCAAGTGCGGATGATCTGATTGTTGAAAGACTGAGGAAGGCAGGCGCGATAGTGATTGGAAAAACAAACGTTCCTGAATTTGCTGCAGGGTCTCATACCTTCAATAAGCTGTTTGGCGCTACCAGAAACCCATATGATCTAAGCAAATCAGCGGGCGGAAGCAGCGGGGGAGCAGCTGCTGCAGTGGCAAGCGGAATGATCCCTTTTGCGGATGGAAGCGATATGGGCGGATCGCTGCGGAACCCTGCCAGCTTTAACAATGTGGTTGGGCTGAGAACTTCCCCTGGGCGTATCCCACTTTCAAGAACAGCGCTCTATTCGCCTCTGGCTGTGCAGGGGCCAATAACACGGAATGTAGATGACGCCTTTTTTATGCTGTCTGTGATTGCCGGACCTGATGGCCAGTCCCCGCTTTCCATTGAAGAGCCAGGATCCAGGTTCCTGGAGCCGGTTCAGCTTGATATTAAGGGTTTGCGCATCGCGTATTCTGCTGATTTTGGAGGTCTTCTTCCAGTCGAGCCGGAGGTGAGAAGCAACCTTGAAGAACAGGTAAAAGTCTTTGAGGATCTTGGGTGCATAGTGGAAGAAGCATGCCCGGATTTAACGGAAGCAGATGAAGTTTTCCAAGTGCTTCGAGCATGGGAGTTCGAGCTATCTTATTCTGAAATCTTTGAGCGATACAGTGAAATGATTAAACCGAGTGTCATCTGGAACATTGAAAAGGGCAGAAGCCTGAGCGGTCCGGATTTAGGACGTGCCGAGCGGCTCCGGGCGCTTTTATATAACCGTATGAGTGAATTTTTTAAGCAATATGATTCGCTGATGCTCCCAGTGAGCCAGGTTACAGCATTTGATGTGAATATTGAATATCCAACAGAAATCGATGGCGTAAAAATGGAGAATTATATTGACTGGATGAGGTCCTGCTATTACATTTCCGCAGCAGGTAACCCATCTGTCTCCATCCCGAGCGGATTTACTGCAGAAGGCATCCCGATTGGCCTGCAAATTGTCGGACCGCACAGAGCTGACTTTGAGGTCCTAAGAATCGGGCGGGCCTTTGAACGGGCTACAGGGTACGGAAAAAGGCGACCGAAGATTGCTATTGAACAGACGATATAAAGAGTCGGAGCTGCTTCCTCATGGGGAGCTGCTCTGTTTATTTCCAGCGGTCGAAACCTGCCATTTGCCAGTGTAGAAATAAATCTTTTCCTGGGAAATTAGCTGTGAAATTGTCGATAAGAGCCCTCTGAAGACGAAAAACCCTGAATCACAGGGTTGACAGGTCCCTATATTTCTGAAATAATAATAACCAATTAAATACTGGTACCTTTAATTCAGTCCCGTGAGGCTGACAAGGACAGCGGAAGTATGATACCAAGGGGTGAGGTGCAGCCTGCCCTGGGGTTCTTCATGCAGGAAAAAGGCTTCTTGTCGGAAAACGGCGAGAAGCCTTTTTCTTTTTCCATGCACTTACTATCGAAGATCCTTCGGTACCAGTTTCAAAACTCGATTGGAGGAATTGGTATGAAAAAAGTAGATTTGGATTTTTCGTTAGAAGCGGTACCTCAAGGGCATCGCAATGGTTTCTGGAAAATGCTTGTGGTGATGCTCGGCCTAACCTTCTTCTCAGCCAGCATGTGGTCAGGCGGAACGCTTGGAACAGGATTAACGTTCATTCAATTTATAGGAATCGTTCTGGCAGGCAACTTGATTTTAGGGGCTTATACAGGAGCCCTTGCTTATATCGCCGCAAAAACTGGCTTATCAACACACCTGCTTACCCGCTATGCATTCGGTGAAAAAGGATCTTACCTCTCTTCCTTCTTGCTGGCTGCGACTCAGGTTGGGTGGTTTGGCGTTGGGGTAGCGATGTTTGCGCTGCCGGTTCAGAAAGTAACAGGAATTGATGCGTATCTCCTGATTGCAGCAGCAGGTCTGCTGATGACAGGCACAGCCTTCTTCGGCATGAAGGCTCTGGCCATCTTGAGTTTCATAGCTGTACCTTTAATCACTATTCTGGGAAGCTTCTCCGTTTTTAAAGCGACAGAAACAGCAGGCGGCCTGGAAGGGCTTATGCAATATCAGCCAACAGAGGCCATTAGTCTGGCAGCGGCTTTAACGATTTGCGTAGGCTCGTTTATCAGTGCAGGTACGCTGACTCCGGACTTCACGCGATTCTCAAATACAAAGCGTTCTGCAGTAGTATCAACAGTCATCGCCTTCTTCATCGGAAACTCTATCATGTTCCTCTTTGGTGCAATCGGTGCAATCGCAACAGGGCAATCGGATATTTCAGAAGTCATGTTCATCCAAAAGCTGATTTTCCCGGCAATTCTGGTTCTTGGTTTAAATATCTGGACAACAAACGATAACGCTTTATATGCATCAGGCTTAGGGTTTGCGAGCATTTTAAAGATCCGAAAAGGAAAGGTTGTCATCTTCAACGGGATTATCGGAACGATTGCGGCCATGTGGCTGTACAACAACTTTGTCGGATTCCTGACGATTCTGGGATCGACACTGCCATCCATCGGGGCTATCATCTTAGCAGATTACTTTATCGTGAATCGCGGAGAGTATAAGAAGTTTGCAGATATGAATTTTAAGGCTGTTAACTGGATCGCAATCCTAGCCTGGGCAGCCGGCGTGGCTGCGGCAAATTTTGTGCCGGGAATCCCGCCAATCAACTCGCTGTTAGGATCAGCCGTAACATTTGTCCTGGTATCAAAATTGGCTGCTGCTTTACAAAGTAAGGAAACAGTCAGGGAAGGGGAATTAGGAAGTGATTATTAAAAATGCAAAACTAAGAGGTCGGGAAGGCTTTTGGAATATAGCGATAAAAGACGGAAAGATTCATAGCTTATCACAAGGGGAAGCGGAAGCGGGCCAGAAAATTCTTGATGCTGCAGGATCCCTGGTTTCGGCACCATTTATCGAGCCTCATATTCACCTGGATACTACCCTAACAGCCGGAGAGCCGGAATGGAATCAGAGCGGAACATTATTTGAAGGCATCCAAAGATGGGCACAAAGAAAAGAAACCCTGACACATGAAGATGTAAAAACAAGGGCCAAAACGGCACTAAAATGGCAGATTGCGCAGGGAATCCAGCATGTCCGCACCCATGTGGATGTAACAGATCCAAGTCTGACTGCATTAAAAGCACTTTTAGAAGTAAAAGAAGAAATGGCTGACTATGTGGACATCCAGCTTGTAGCCTTCCCGCAGGAGGGAATCAATTCTTATCCAAGCGGCGCCGAGCTCATGGAGGAAGCGCTGAAAATGGGGGCTGATGTGGTAGGAGGCATTCCTCATTTCGAGTTCACAAGGGAGTATGGCGTTGCTTCAATGAAAACGGCCTTTGATCTTGCAGAAAAATATGACCGCCTTGTTGATATCCATTGCGATGAAATCGATGATGAACAGTCGCGCTTTGTGGAAGTTGTGGCTGCGGAAGCCTATGAACGCGGATTGGGCAGCCGGGTAACAGCCAGCCATACAACGGCAATGGGCTCGTATAATGATGCTTATACCTACAAGCTGTTCAGACTGCTAAAGCTATCAAACATTAATTTTGTCGCCAACCCGCTCGTAAATATCCATCTGCAGGGGCGCTTTGATACGTACCCGAAGCGCAGAGGGATTACAAGAGTAAAAGAATTGCTCGAAGCAGGGCTAAATGTAAGCTTCGGCCATGACGACATCTTTGATCCATGGTATCCGCTTGGCACCGGCAATATGCTGCAGGTGCTCCACATGGGCATCCATGTGTCACAGCTGATGGGCTATGAGCAAATTGTTAACTCTTTTGACCTGATTACAAATAATAGTGCTAAGACATTAAATATTGAAGAGAAATACGGAATTGAAGCTGGGAAACCGGCCAACCTGATCATTCTTGATGCGGAAAATGAGTATGAAGCGATCAGGCGTCAGGCGGCTGTCAGGTATTCCATAAGAAATGGAAAAGTAATTGCTGAAACGAAACCCAGCCAGACATCTGTGATGTTTGGTGAGGCAAAAGAGAATGTGAACTTTCATAAATGATAGATAAAAGACTGGCTCAGGCTGACTGAGGCAGTCTTTTTTTATGCTGCAAGGACACTAACCATATATTTATTAGTTTCCAAATGATAGTTTTATTTAACTAATAAACGATAAATAAAACTATTATAAAAAATCGAAAAGTTATGTAAACGTTTACAAAATATATGTTGAAGAACCTGAATAGAATAAATGCCAATAATAAAAATTTCGACTCTAAAAATATAGTAGAATATTTCGCTAATCTAAGATATACTAATTTTTATTAAAAAATATGAAAAATCTAAAAATAAAATCTAGTCAGTAATTTTTTTACTAAGGGAAATAGCGGACTGCACTCTTGCATCTCCGCTTACATAAAAAACACAAGGGGGAAAATACCGATGAAAGGCAAGTCTTCATTAGTTTTAAGCATTTTACTGATTCTTTCATTGCTGCTTTCAGCATGTTCCGGCAGCAGTGAAGAAGCATCAGGCAACAGCAGTGAACCAAAAGAGGGAGGTTCATTAATTTATGCTCGGGGTGCTGACGCTATTGGGCTGGACCCAATCAATGTTACGGATGGAGAATCTATTCGTGTTACAAGCAATATCTTTGAAACCTTGTTTGTTTATGATGAAAATCTTGAAGTCCAGCCAGGCTTAGCGGAATCTCACAAAGTATCTGATGATGGACTGACCTGGACCATTACCCTTAAAAAGGGCATTAAGTTCCAGGATGGAACGGATTTTAATGCAGATGCAGTCGTGTTTAACTTCGACCGATGGATGGATCCCGAAAACCCCTACCATAAAGGGGATTTTCCATACTATCCGTTCTTATATGGGGGCTTTAAAGGCGATCCAAACCATAAAATCGAGTATGTAAAAGCAGTGGATGAATCAACAGTTGAGTTTAAATTAACTGAAAAGACAGCTCCGTTTATCAGCTACTTAGCTATTCCTATGTTTGGAATTGCCAGTCCGGCAGCGATTGAAAAGCATGGCGACAAGTTCTATGAAAATCCAGTAGGAACAGGTCCTTTCGTATTTGAAAGCTGGAAGCATAATGACAAAATTGTACTGAAAAAAAATGAAAAGTATGCAGGAGATGGGCCATATCTTGATGAGCTGATATTCAGAGTTATCCCTGACAACTCTTCACGCCTGACTGCACTTCAAGCTGGTGAAGTGGATATCATCGATGGCTTAAACCCTGACGATGCGACAACCATTGAAGCCGATTCACAGCTTAGTCTTGTAAAGCGCCCAAGCTTTAACATTGGCTACATGGTTCTCAATACACAAATGGCACCTTTCGATGATGTAAAAGTACGTCAGGCAGTAAATATGGCTATTGATAAACAAGCCATTGTAGATGCTTTCTATAATGGCTATGCAGAGGTAGCGAAAAATCCATTCCCATCAGTGCTTTGGGGCTATAATGACAGCATTGAAGACTACAAGTTCAATGTGGAAGAAGCGAAAAAGCTATTGGCAGAAGCAGGTTATCCAGATGGATTCAAAACCCAGATTTGGGCAATGAGCAACCCGAGACCATATATGCCGCAGCCGATGAAAGTGGCGGAAGCCATTCAGGCTGACCTGAAGAAAATCGGCATTGAAGCGGAAATCGTTACCTATGAATGGGCGACGTATCTTCAAAAGTCAGGAAACGGGGAACATCCAATGGGATTATATGGCTGGACAGGCGTTATGGCCGATCCGGATAACTTCCTATTTCCGAACCTGAGTGCAACCAATACTGATAAACCTGCCAGCAACCGTGCGTTCTATGAAAACGAAGAATTTACGAAGCTATTGCAGGATGCTCGTGTAACATTTGATCAGGACGAACGTGCAAAGCTTTACGAGCAGGCTCAGGAAATTTTCCACAAGGATGCCCCGTGGGTGACTCTTGCTCATACAACACCGCCAATTGCAATGGCGGGCTATGTCCAGGGATTCACTGCACACCCAATGGAAGATGATGATTTTACTAAGGTTTACCTGACGAATTAAGGACAATTTCATTTCCGGATGCCCCTGCAGATGCGGGGGGATTCTTTTTATTTTAAAGGAGGGTTACATTTTGTATGAATTATTAAAAGGCCTGTGTGATATTGTGGGGCCCAGCGGTTTTGAACAGGATGTTCAAAGATTTATCTTAAATGAAGTGAAGGATTATGTAGATGAATATCACGTTGATTCAGTAGGGAACCTGATTGTGAAAAAGAAAGGGAATAATCCGGATTTTCCTTCTTTAGTCATTGCAGCTCACACCGATGAAATTGGGTTTATTGTAAAAAAGATTGAAGACAATGGGTTAATTCGATTTGAAAAATTAGGCGGATTCGATGACCGTATTCTTTTATCATTGCCAGTTAAGGTCCGTTCTGAAAAAGGCACTGTGGACGGAGTGATTGGAACCATTTCAGCCCACTATGTGAAATGGGATGATCCAAAGCGCATATCCAGCCACCGTGATCTTTATATTGATATCGGAGCCCGTACAGCAGAAGAAGCTATGGAAATGGGAATCAAAGTTGGACAGCCCATCAGCTATGGCACAGAGTTCAAAAAAATAGGAAATAACCGCGTTATTGGCAAAGCTTTGGACGACCGGGCAGGCTGTGCATTATTGATCCGCTTACTTCAAAACATCGGAGGAAATGGGGCACAGCATGGCGACATCTACGGGTCTTTTACTGTTCAAGAGGAAGTTGGCTTGAGAGGTGCTTCCGTTGTATCTGCTGCCGTAGATCCTGACTTTGCGCTGGCCCTTGATACAACGCCAGCCAGCGACACATTTGATGTCCTGATGACAGGCACGAGAATCCTTGGCAGCGGCCCGTGCATCAAAATCGCTGATAAATCACTGATTGCCCATCCGCTTGTCACTCAGCACCTCGAAAAAGTGGCCGCAGAAGGGAATATTCCATATCAGTATGAAGTCTTCATGGGAATCGGAACAGATGCTGGAGCCATACATATGACAAATAAAGGCGTCACAACAGGTGTTATCTCGATCCCGTCCCGCTATACTCATACACCTATTGAAGTAGTCGACCTGGATGATATGGAGAACTCCTACAAACTGCTGCACGACTTTGCTGTGACATTGGATCAGCTGAAGGGAAAGACGTTTTTAGATACTTAATCGTTTAAGGCAGGTTCTTTCAGAAGAAAAAACCGGCATTAGCGGCCTGGCAGTGAACATTACTGCCGGGTTTTTTTGCTTTGGCAAAGTAAAATCAATCAAACATTTGATTGAACCAGGGAAAACCCTCGCAAACACTGCATTCTCGGATGAGGAAAATACTAAATAATTTCATAATTTAGTATTTTAACTTGAAATTATAGCGCTTACATAGTATATTTGAATACGTATTCAAAAAGTAGAAATTTCAGAAAGTTGGTGAGCAATTGGAGAGAATAGCTGTACTTGGGTGCGGCACGATGGGCCATTCTATTGCGCTTAATGCGGCCTGGGCCGGATTAAATGTAAAGATGCAGGGCATCAGTGAAGCCGACCTGGAACAGGGCTGGACCAATATGCTGAAAAAGCTTGAGGTTATGCTCGATAACGGTATTTTATCCGATTCGGAGGCTGCCCAAATTCAGGAAAATATTAAAATGACCGTATCTGTTGAAGAAGCGGTCACGGATGCTACTTTTGTAATTGAAGCTGTACCGGAAAACATTCAATTAAAGATTGACTTATTTAAGCGTCTTGACGCTCTTTGTGCTCCCGATGTCATTCTGGCCAGCAATACTTCCGGCCTCAGTCCAACGGAGATTGCTTCTGAGACAGCATATCCGGAACGGACAGTGGTGACACACTTCTGGAATCCGGCTCATCTGATTCCTCTCGTAGAGGTCGTACGGGGTGAGAGAACTGGCGATGAGGCAGTAGAAAGGTCGTTTCAGCTTTTAAGGCAAATGAAGAAAAAGCCGATTGAAGTGAAAAAAGAGATTCCCGGTTTTGTCGGAAATCGCCTTCAATATGCCCTCTTCCGCGAAGCCCAGTATCTTCTGGAGGAAGGCATCGCGAGCAAAGAAGATATTGATGATGCAGTTACTTACGGCATTGGGCGCAGGCTGCCGGTTTCAGGCCCATTGATGACAGCCGATATGGGCGGACTGGATGTCTTCTCGGCCATCTCTGACTATCTGTTCCAGCATTTATCCAGTGCTGAGGGCTCCCTGCCGATTTTAAAGAAGCTTGTAGAGGAACAGAAGCTCGGCGATAAATCGGGTGAAGGCTACTACAAGTGGGATGAAGCTTTTTCCAAACAGTACAACCAGAAGAGGGAAGCTGAGCTGATTCGCTTTTTAAAGAAGGATTTAGCAATCCAATAAAGCTGATGGAGGAATGGCATGAAGAACTTTCCTGACCTGGAGAATAAATCGGTGATCGTGACGGGCGGAAGCAAAGGGATCGGAAGGGATATCGCCCTTTCCTTTGCAGAGAACGGAGCGAAGGTTGTGATCGTGGGGAGAAATGAAGAGGCTCTGCAGCAAACAACCGAAGAACTGAGAAAAATGAATCCTAACAGTTTTTATGTTTCCGCTGATTTAAATAAAGTTTCAGAGATTCATAGAATGACAGAAGCGGCCGTTGATTATATGGGCTCTTTTGATGTACTGATCAATAACGCGGGAATTAACCGGGCCAAGCCTGCTATGGAAGTGACAGAAGAGGATTGGGACCTGACGCTTGACACCAATTTGAAGGCAGCCTTCTTCTGCAGCCAGAAAGCAGCCGAATATATGATCCCGAATCAATCCGGCAAGATTGTCAATATTGCTTCCCAAATGGCCTTTGTCGGCTATTTCAAACGGGCGGCATATTGTGCCAGCAAGGGCGGCATGGTGCAGCTGACGAAAGCGCTTGCGGTGGAGTGGGCCTCCCATGGGATTAATGTGAACGCAGTCGCTCCGACCTTTATTGAAACGGAGCTGACTTCAAAAATGTTCGAAGACAAGGAATTTGAAAAGGAAGTCTACAGCAGGATTCCGCTTGGAAAGCTTGCGGATGCCGAGGATGTTTCCGCTGCCACCCTATTCCTTTCTTCCAATCTATCAAAGTTTATTACAGGCGATACGATAAAAGTAGATGGCGGATGGACAGCCATTTAATTTTTACCGAATTTTGCATACGTATTCAAAAATAAAAACATGGAGTGATATTAAATGGCAACTTTCTTAAAACAGGGCAAAAATGATCAAGAGGTACAGGAAGCAGATGTAAAAGTAAGGGAAGCGGTAAGTGCAGTTCTTAAAAATATCGAAGAAAACGGAGATGCGGAGGTCCGGAAGCTTTCTGAGCAGTTTGATAAGTGGTCACCGGAACAATTCAGATTAAGTGATGAGCAAATTCAGGAGATTGTGGCATCTGTACCTGAACAAACGATTAATGACATCAAATTTGCTCAGGAGCAAATCCGCAATTTCGCAGAGCATCAGAAAGCAGCATTACAGGATATTGAAGTGGAAACATTGCCTGGCGTTTTCCTTGGCCATAAAAACATTCCGGTAAACAGCGTAGGATGCTATATTCCCGGCGGACGCTACCCGATGGTTGCTTCCTCCCACATGAGTGTTTTGACGGCGAAAGTGGCAGGCGTTAAGCGTGTGATTGCATGCACACCTCCGATTAAAGGGGAAATTCCTTCCGCAACCGTAGCCGCAATGCATCTTGCAGGCGCTGACGAGATTTACCTTCTTGGCGGAATCCAGGCTATGGGTGCAATGGCAATCGGAACAGAAACCATCGAGCCGGTTGATATGCTCGTTGGACCAGGAAATGCGTTTGTGGCGGAAGCGAAGCGCCAATTATACGGAAGAGTCGGAATCGACCTGTTTGCCGGCCCAACTGAGGTTCTTGTCATTGCGGACGAAACAGCTGATGCAGAGATGGTCGCAACAGACCTTTTAGGCCAGGCTGAGCATGGACCTAACTCTCCGGCATGCCTCATTACAACTTCAGAGAAACTGGCGAACGAAACAGTGGCAGAAATTGAACGCCAGCTTGAGACTCTTCCGACAGCAGATGTTGCAGGCGCGGCATGGAAAGATTACGGTTCTATCATTCTTGTAGACAGCCTGGAAGAAGCCGTAGTGGAAGCGGATAAATTGGCTTATGAGCACGTGGAGGTTTTAACTGAGGATCCAAACTACTTCCTTGAAAACATGACAAACTATGGTGCGCTTTTCCTTGGGCCGGAAACGAACGTTGCTTACGGGGATAAAGTCATTGGCACAAACCATACGCTTCCAACCAAAAAGGCAGCTCGCTACACTGGCGGACTATGGGTTGGCAAGTTCCTGAAAACGTGCACATACCAGAGAACAACCCCTGAAGCAAGTGCAAAAATCGGTGAATATGCATCCCGTCTATGTGACCTTGAAGGCTTTAAAGGACACCAGGCACAAGCTGACCTTCGTGTGAAGCGCTACAGCAGCCTCGTGAAGTAAGCAAAATCTGTTATAATTTCTCTGTCTAGATTCAGGCAGGAGGAACATGCGTTGAAAAATAAAAAAGTGACAGCCATGGATGTCGCTCGGCTGGCAGGCGTTTCGCAATCGAGCGTGTCCAGGGCTTTTAGTGAAAATTCAAGTATCTCTTCAAAAAAGAAAAAGCTTATTCTGGAGGCTGCTGAACAGCTGGGATATCAGCCGAATGCAATAGCACGGGGTCTAATCACAAATCAGTCCCGCATCATTGGCATTGTCATGCGGAATATCCAGAACCCTTTTTATCCCGAAATTCTCGATAAGTTTTACAGCAGGCTGGCTGAAAAAGGGTACAAGGTAATGTTTATCAACTCCCAGAATAACGAAATCCAAGAGGATGAAGTGAGCCATTTAATTGAGTACAGCGTGGAGGGAGCCATCATCACAGATGCGCTTTTGACCTCTTCAACTGTACAGAAGTTTACCCGCAATGGCATCTCGGTCGTCCTGTTTAACCGATATGTGAACGATTCCTTAAGCAGTGCTGTTGTGTGCGATAACTTTGCTGCCGGCAAAAGGATAGGGCACTACTTGATAGAAAAAGGACATGAAAATCCCGCCTTTATCTCCGGACCGATGAATACATCAACAACAGTTGATCGGAAGAATGGGTTCCAGGAAGCTTTGGCTGAACACGGCATCTCTTCCTTTTTAACCGAAAACGGCCTTTATTCGTATGAAGGAGGATTTGCAGCAGCAGAAAAGCTGCTGGAACAGGATAAAAAGATAGATGCCATCTTCTGTGCAAATGATATATCCGCTTTTGGCGCAATGGATTATCTGAAAAAACAGGGTTTCAGAATCCCTGAGGATATTTCTGTCATAGGCTTTGACAATGTGGCTATGTCAGATTGGTCATCCTATGAATTAACCACCTGGCATCAGCCGGTTGATGAAATGGTCGATTATTCGATTAACCTTATTTTGGAGCACATTAATGGGGACACGGACGCCCCCGAAATCCAAAGAATAGAAGGGCATTTGGTGGAAAGAGGTTCAGTAGCGGACAGAAGGTGATGGAGAGAAGGCAGGGGTTTTCGGGATAGGAGGATCTTATGCTAAGTATGATTGGATTGTTTGGGGGGATTGGGCTTCTCATCTATTTGACGATGAGAGGGATGAACCTGCTGCTTGCTGCCCCTCTTGCAGCATTTATTGTTGCAATATTCAGCGGATTGCCGATTTTTCCTCAGCTCGCTGGGGAGGGTGAGGTCAATTTTCTAACCAACTATATGAACGGATTTGCCGGGTTTATTACATCCTGGTATTTGATGTTCTTATTCGGTGCCATTTTTGGAAAACTAATGGAGGACAGCGGAGCTGCAGACAGTGTTTCCAAATGGATTATCGGAAAGATTGGCATGAAACGGGCAGCGTTAGCTGTTGTCATTGCCTGTGCGGTCTTAACCTATGGCGGTGTAAGTCTGTTTGTTGTTGCCTTCTCCGTCTATCCAATGGCATTGAGCCTATTTAAGGAAGCCAATCTGCCAAGAAGGTTCATACCGGCAGCTCTCGCCTTCGGTTCGACTACATTTACCATGACGTCGGCAGGTTCACCGGAAATCCAAAACTGGATTCCGATTGAATTTCTGGGAACTTCCCCGTACGCTGCCTGGGAAGTCAGCTTCATTGTTGCTGTCTTTATGATGGCATTTGGATACTGGTGGCTGAAGAAAATGATTAACAAGGCGATCCGCAATGGAGAAAAATTTGAGGCAAGAGAAACGGATTCTGCTTTGATCCGTGAAAACTTGCCAAGCCCCATGTTAAGTATGGTGCCGCTCTTGGTCGTCCTTGTGATTTCGTTTATTTTCCATGATTCATTGGCACAATCAGCCTTAATCATTGCCTTATTGAGCGGCTGTTTTGCCACCTATTTTCTTAACCGCAAGTATTTTACAAATGTATGGGGGGCGGTATCGGAAGGAACGATCGGCGCCTTGATTGCCATTGCCAATACATCCGCAGTTGTCGGCTTTGGCGGAGTGGCTAAAGCAACACCTGCCTTCGCCAGCGCGGTAGATGCTATGACCAGCATTCCGGGAAGCCCTTTAATCGGCGGGGCTCTGGCTGTTGCTGTCATTGCAGGTCTGACTGGATCTGCTTCAGGTGGTCAATCCATCGCACTGCCGCTGCTTGCCCCGCACTATCTGGATATGGGTGTCAATGCAAGTGAACTTCATCGTGTTGTGGCGATATCATCCGGATCGATTGATTCCTTGCCGCATGGCGGTTACGTTGTGACAACCATCCGTGCAATCTGCGGTGAATCCCATAAGGATGCCTATCCGGCATTTGGTGCATTAACAGTCATTGTGCCAATACTGGGTGTTATATTAGCGGTCATTTTATTCTCGATTTTCTAAATGGCTTTAGCAGAAAGACAGAGGGGTTTAGGCTCTCTGTCTTTTTTAAAAAGAAATATTTGGAACTGCCATAGTCTTTGCTGCAGCACCGATGAGTTACTTAGCTGTTGTGGATATGCCATATGAGCGATGGGTAAAATTTATTTGGAAGCTTATCATAGGGTGGCTGATGATTGGTGCACTAGCATTAGTTGCGGCTGTGCTGATAGGGGTTCAGTAAGCGCGTAATAAAAGGGAGACACCATAATATCCGGGTCTCCCTTCATCTTTATTTTCCAGCCCCAGGCCCAATTCTTCGAATGGCAGTTGCTGATTTGGCCGAATCTGTTTCAGATGCAGTGGTAAATGTAAGGTTGGTCGGTACCGGCTTGGTATTTGGAATTTTTACGTAGACCGGAACTTCCACCGTTTCCCCAGCTTGTACCTCAATCACGTTATTCTCAAGCATTAGCTCCCATCCAGCATCTGTTTTAGCATTAAGGCGGAAGAGATCTGCAGATTCACCTGTATTGGTTACCTTGAAGTAATAGGCTGCGACCTTGCCGGGAGCGGCAAACTCGGTCTTGCCTTTCTGGGCTGCAACTCCTCGGGTGAAGGAACTGGAACCATCCATATTTCTGACAGCTACCCGGTAAGAGAGTGCACCTTCGTCATCCAGTTTCTTTTTTAAAATATAGAAATGAAGCCGGTTGTGCTCGTCCTTATATTCGCTCACAACGCCCTCTGCTGTACCTGCTTTGAAAAGGGAATCGGAAAGCTGCCGGTAATCCCCTTTTGAGTACATGGCTTCTGTGCCATCTGGACGCTTAAAATCGACCTGGTTAATATCTTCTGAATGAGAGTCGATGACCCAAATGTTTGGTGCTGCTTCTGTATTTTTTGTTTTGGCAAGAAGGACACCGGAATCAGGAGTAAAGGAGTCGAACCCTACACGATCTACAACTTCTACCGTATAGTTGTTGTACCACTTTTCCCCGCGCTGCATATCTGCACGCCAATCATCTTCCAGAGAGTTCTTTGGCGTTAAGTCCTCCATGCTGATGTTTATGCCGTGAAGCCCGCTGCGGCCAAATTCTTCTCCAGCCGGAACGGCCCGTGCCAGGATATCAGCAAACACAGGTCCAGATTCAGCCAAGTCTTCGCGGCTGATGTTCAGGTACTGGTCTTCAGATAAAAACCCTTGTTTGATTTTGTTGCGGAGCATATGGTGTGATGGTGCAGATCCACCCAGGGTAGGAAGTACCATCCATCTTGTATGCGGTCCCGCAGGCCCATTGAAGCTCCCGCGGCTCATTAATTCCCATGGTCCGGAATAGGAGCGGGAAACAGGCTTTCCGTAAGGGTTATTGTAATTATCTCCGAGGTTCATAATATGTCCAAACTCATGAGCGAACGTGCCCATTCCATCATTTTCACCTTGGATTGAGACACCACGGCTTGCGCTGGACCAGATGCTTTTTGCTGCAAGCCAGGAAGTCCATGGTACATAGCGTGTATTAGCGGAATTAGGGAACCCTTCGAATGGAGGGCCGAATTCTTTTGATACATCCTCTGCCGTCTGGAACATCATTTCTCCAAATTCCTGCCAGACACCTGATTCGTCATAGCCGGCATGGAGGATAAAGGTAAAGTCGTACTCTTTGCCGGAAGCATCGATGTCAGCTTGTGCTTTAGCAGTGGCTTCTGCTCTTAAATTTTTTCCAGCGTATTCACCCGGCATATTTCCCTGCTGTCCGAATTCATTTAAACCATACTGAAATTCATTGAAATCCATACGGTAGGTGCCAAAGGAATCCAGCTCCACTGCCCATTTTCCGTATGAATTTTCTCTCCAATATTCATTAATCGTCCGATAGTTATTCAGAGGCTGCGGCTTATTCAGAAAGTCCACCCAAAATTGGCCGATTTCATCACGGGGAATGCTGCCGGTACCAATTGGGTTCCCTGCTATTTCAGATCCCTCTGGCTGGCTTAAAATAAATTCCCGGTCCGGAAAGTCGACAATGACAAGTGCTCCCTTCAGCACTCTTTCCGGCTCAATATCGGTGCTGTTCCAATTGATGCCGGGAATGGGACGGTAATCTTCCCAAGTCATATCCTCGGGCAGAACCCATGATTCCCTATCTTCAGGTTCTGGGAAGTCTTCAAGACCTGGCTTTTCTGCGTATGCAGCAGAAGAAACGGTTATCATAAATAAAGTTACTAGCAAAACAAAAGATTTCTTTAATTGCCTCAACTCTTTCGCCTCCCTAAATCTAGTATTCTGGTAAATTATACAATTAAATTTCGGGTATAAAAATATAAAATATTTAAAATATTCAAAAATGATATAGAAGTCATAGGTAGTAGGATCTGTCTGTACCTCCTGATTAGAATAAACTTTTTCGTTTTCACCCTGCTTAAGTTCTCCCCATTGGATGATCGCCTATGATTCTAGTTGAGAGATAAGTATCTGAATGACGTTAAATATTCATTTTGGCTGATAGAATCAAAATTTAAGCCCAATCTAAATACCCGAATGACTGATAAATCTCGCATATTACATTCTCAAGTGGCAATCCAACTTACTGCAATGAAATAGTGTTATAATTTAGAAAATTACGACTGACGGAGGCTTTGAAATGCCTGAATCTATGTCTTTACAGAATGACGAACAATTTCACGTAAAAAACTGGATGACACCCAGCCCTTTTTGTATTCAGCCCGGGCAAACATTGGCAGAAGCTTCAAAAAAGATGGTGAATCTTCACCTGGAAAGCCTGCCTGTACTGGATGAGACGAATGGGTTAGTCGGTATGATTACATCAAGAAAGCTGCTTAACTATTTTGCCCAGGGCAACTCAGGCGACGACTTAATTGGCAGTATTCCCAAATCAAATCTGGCTGTTGTCCGGCCAGACGATTCCATCCTTGATATTTTGTCGCTTCCATATGATCAGCTTCCTGTCATAGGTGAAGATGGCACATTGCTTGGCATCCTAACAACCCGGGATATCCTTGACGGGCTCTCCAAATACATGCATAAGCTGAGACAGCAGCATAATGCTAATGGTGCCCTGGGCGCCATTTTGGAAAGTGCCTATGAGGGGATAGCGGTTGTTGATGAAAACGGCATCCTGCAGGAATTCAATGAAGCGTACAGCCGTTTTACCGGGATTAAACGGGAGGATGCGATTGGCAGGCATGTGACAGAGGTAATTGATAACACCCATCTTCATGAGACGGTAAAGACCGGAATTGCCGAACGCGGAGTTCTTCAGAACATCCAGGGACATGACATGGTAGTGCACCGGATTCCGCTCTGGAAGGAAGGCAGGATTGCCGGGGCCATTGGAATGCTGATTTTTGAGGGAGTAACCGAAGTATATAAAATCTATGAAAAGCTGCAGGAAAATCAAAATGCTAAGCCGGATCTTTTCACGAAGAAAAAGGAAAGCGATAGCCGGATTACGCTTGATCAGATCATTGGGACAAGTGAGGGGATCACGGATGTAAAGCGGCTGGCACGGAAGGCGGCAAGGACAGCGGCTACTGTTCTGATTACGGGTGAAAGCGGGACGGGAAAAGAGATGTTCGCAAAGAGCATCCACCACCTCAGCCCTTTTTCGACTGGCCCTTTCATTAGCGTTAACTGCGGGGCGATTCCGGAGCATTTATTCGAATCCGAGCTGTTTGGCTATGAAGAAGGAGCATTTACTGGTGCGAAAAAAGGCGGCAAGCCTGGGAAATTTGAGCTTGCAGACAACGGTACTATTTTTCTCGATGAAATCGGGGAGATGCCTCTTGTCATGCAGACCAAGCTGCTGCGGGTTCTGCAGGAAAAAGAAGCCGAACGAGTCGGCAGTGTGAAGAAGTATCAGATCAATGTCAGAGTGATCGCTGCGACGAACCGTGACCTTATGCAAATGATCGAAAACGGGGAATTCCGGGAGGATCTATACTACCGGCTGAACATTATCCAGCTTCACATCCCGCCGCTGCGCGAACGGAAAAAGGATATCCCCATCCTGCTGGTCCATTATCTGAAAGAGATTTGTGAGAGGTATCAGGTACCCGGAAAAATATTCACTTCTGAAGCGGTGAATGCATTTGTACAGCATCCATGGAGGGGGAATATTCGCGAGATGGTCAATACGGTGGAGCAGCTGGTAACGCTGGTGGATGGGAAGGTCATTGACAATCATCATTTGCCGGAGATGTTAAAAAGGACTGAACCTTTTATGAAAGAAGGGAAAGAACCCTCATTAGCTGCCGGATCTATAGAAGAAGCCAGGTTTCTGGGAAACCAAAGAGAAGCGGAATTGATTCTTGATGCCTTAAGAAAGGCGGGCGGGAATAAATCGAAGGCAGCTGATTTACTTGGGATTCATCGGACAACCCTCTACCAAAAGCTTAAAAAACATGGAATAACATGAATGCAGTGTAGTGATTTCGCTACAAAAAATCTACAGCTGTAGTGTAGTGGCTACGCTTTTGCGGACATGAGACACTGATTTTTACCGGGTTTCATAGTTGGCACGCTCCTTGCAAGTATAGAAGTAACAGAACAAAAGGGGTGGAATGTTCAATGGAGAAACCAGCAGTTTTCCGGGTGCCGGAAGCGATCTTTTATGGAAGGGGATCTTCCGAAAAAGTTGGGGCTGAAGCGGCGCTTAGAGGGAAAAAAGCATTAATAATCAGTGACAAAATAATGGATCAGCTTGGTTATGTAAGCGAATGCAGAACCTTTCTTCAGGAAGCCGGAGTAAAAAGCGAGGTATACCTTGGGGTAGCATCTGAACCAACTGATGAGTATGTGGCAGAAGCATTGGCGCTTTTTCAGGAAGAACAATGTGACCTCGTCATCTCAGTAGGGGGCGGCAGCTGTATTGATACGGCGAAAGCCATCGCCGTTCTCGCAGCGAATGGCGGCTATATCGGCGATTATATGGGGGGAAAGAAACTGGCCCAGAATGCGCCTGTACCTCACATTGCCATTCCGACAACAGCTGGGACAGGCTCTGAGGCAACAGATGTAACAGTCATCACGAACTCATCCAATGATGTAAAAATGATGATCAAGCAGCCTGCCTTCATGCCGAGTGTGGCGATTGTAGATCCTTTGCTCACGATATCTTCACCGAAGAATGTTACATCTGCAACAGGGGTGGATGCATTAAGCCATGCCATTGAAGCCTATCTGTCCAAAAAAGCACATCCGATGACCGATACGATGGCTATATCGGCTATGAGATTAATTGTGGAAAATATTTTAACCGCTTACAACGAGGGGCAAAATATCGATGCCCGTGAGGCAATGAGCCTTGGATCTCTCCAGGCGGGTATGGCGTTTTCTAATGCATCCGTATGTCTAGTGCACGGAATGAGCCGTCCGATTGGAGCTTTATTCCATGTGCCGCATGGAATCTCGAATGCCATGCTTTTGCCGGCCGTATTGGAATTCAGCCAGGAAGCATGTGTGGATCGCCTGGCAGATATCGGAAGAATTTTTCAGCCTGAAAATGAAAGCCTTACCAGAGAAAAAGCAGCTGAAATCGCTGTTCAATCTGTTAAGAATTTGTGTTTGAAATTAAATATTCCTAATTTAAGAGGATGGGGAATTGACGAAGAAGCTTTTAAGGCTGCGGTAGGAAAAATGGCAACAGATGCGATAGACAGCGGCAGCCCTGGCAACAATCCAAGAGTCCCGACTCAGAGCGAGCTGGAAGAGTTATACCATGTTTGCTATGAATATCAGTTTTCCTCTGAAACAGAGAAAGTATAACAGGGGGGACATTCAGATGATTGGAATTCTGGGGTTAATCGCTTCACTGATTCTATTAATGTATTTAACAATGAAAGGCGTAAATATAATTATTGCCGCCATCATCAGCGCAGTTGTGGTTGCTCTTACAGGAGGACTTAACCTTGAGACTGCCCTGACAGAGCATTATATGACAGGCTTTACAAATTATTTTTACTCCTGGTTCCTAATCTTCCTGCTTGGGGCAGTTTTCGGGAAAATTATGCAGGTAACCAAGGCGGCTGACAGTATTGCGAATTGGGTTAAGGATACACTGGGCCCATCCAGAGCTGTATTTGCTGTCGTGGCCGCAGCAGCGATTATGACCTATGGCGGCGTCAGCTTGTTTGTCGTAGGCTTCGCAGTGTACCCAATTGCGGTTTCACTATTTAAAGTGGCCAATCTGCCGCATCGTTTTATCCCGGCCGCTTTGGTGTTCGGTTCGATTTCGTTTACGATGACAGCACCGGGATCGCCGGAAATCCAAAACTTGATTCCAACTGAGTTTTTCGGAACAAAGCCGACTGCGGGTGGAATCATTGGAGTGTTAATGGCATTAATCATAATGATAACAGGCGGTATTTTACTAAGCCGAATGGTGAAAAAGGCGGTTCAAAATGGAGAGGTATTTTCTTTGCCGAATCAGCCGTCCAATGCTGCAAATGAGTCGGCGGCTGCTCTGGAAGCGGAGCTGTCCATGCAAAGGCCTGATGCTGCTCCTCCAGGGAAGGACTTCCCGCATGTTTTGATGGCGATATTGCCGCTGGCTTCCGTTATTGCCATTTTAAACACAGCAGCCAACTTTACTTCGTCGACGGCTGCCGCTTTAATTTCCCTGACGAGCGGAATCATTTTGGCATGTGTACTGATGATTAAATATCTGGTTGGATTTTGGGAGGCTTTGGCAAAAGGTGCCCAGGATGCTTTAGTCGCCGCGGCTAATACGTGTGCGGTTGTGGGCTTCGGAAGTGTTGCCGCCCAGGTTGCTGCCTTTGATACATTCGTCGATGCTCTGGTCAATATTCCGGGACCTCCCTTAATGGGACTGGCGATAGCCGTTACACTGATTTGCGGGATTACAGGTTCGGCTTCAGGCGGTTTGGGGATTGCCCTTCCGATTCTGGCGCCTATGTATATGGCCCAAGGCCTGGATCCTGGCGCGATGCACAGGATTTCAGCACTGGCTTCGGGCGGCCTGGATTCACTTCCGCATAATGGCTATGTCGTTACGACGATCCGGGCGATATGCGGGGAAACCCATAAACGCGCCTATTGGCCAATTTTCATCTTGAGTGCAGCGATGCCAACGGCTGTATTATTCCTGGCAGTGATCTTATATTCGATTTTTTAAAAGTTTGGGTGACTGATAGATTTCTAATTTTGAAAGGAGTTTTTACTTATGACAGCGACAACAACAAAGGTATTAAAGAACTTTATCAACGGAGAATGGGTAGATGCAAACACAGATAAATTCGAAGTGGTGCCAAACCCTGCAACGGGCGAGGAGCTTGCGCGCACACCGATTTCCACACGAGAAGATGTCGATAAAGCTGTTCAGGCTGCGAAAGAAGCGTTTAAAACCTGGAGCAAAACTCCTGTTCCAAAGAGAGCCAGAACTCTGTTTAAATATCAGCAGCTTTTAGTAGAAAACTGGGATGAGCTGGCAAAGCTGATTACACAGGAAAACGGCAAGAACTATAAAGAAGCATACGGTGAGGTTCAGCGCGGAATTGAGTGTGTGGAATTTGCTGCAGGAGCGCCATCTCTTATGATGGGTAAGCAGCTTCCTGACATTGCGACGAATATAGAATCGGGCATGTACCGCTACCCGGTTGGCGTCATCGGCGGCATCACGCCTTTCAACTTCCCGATGATGGTTCCCTGCTGGATGTTCCCGCTTGCGATTGCGTGCGGTAACACATTTGTGTTAAAGCCATCTGAAAGAACGCCAATCCTGGCAAATCGCCTGGCTGAACTATTCACCGAAGCCGGCCTTCCGGCTGGTGTATTCAATATTGTTCATGGTGCTCATGACGTGGTAAACAGCTTAATCGATCATAAAGATGTTCCGGCGATTTCATTCGTTGGCTCCCAGCCTGTTGCTGAGTATATCTACAAATCTGCGACTGCAAACGGCAAACGTGTTCAGGCACTAGCCGGTGCTAAGAACCACTCGATCGTGATGCCTGATGCAGACCTTGATGGCGCGGTTAAAGAAATTATTGCTGCTGCATACGGATCAGCAGGCGAAAGATGCATGGCCTGCTCTGTAGTAGTAGCTGTGGATTCCGTTGCCGACGAGCTGGTAGCGAAATTGAATGAGCAGGCGGGCCAGCTGACAATTGGGAACGGAATGGATGAAGATGTATTCCTTGGACCAGTCATCCGCCAGGAAAACAAGGAGCGCACAAGCGGCTATATTGAAATTGGCGAAAAAGAAGGAGCAACCCTTGTCCGTGATGGCCGCAAAGATGAAGCCTTCTACGAAAATGGATACTTCATCGGACCAACGATTTTTGATCATGTTGACCCATCAATGAAAATCTGGAAAGAAGAAATCTTCGCACCGGTACTTTCTGTTGTGCGTGTAAAAAATCTTGAAGAAGCGATCGAGCTTACGAACAAATCAGACTTCGGAAATGGCGCATGCCTATTCACTGACAGCGGAAGCAGCGTCCGCTACTTCAGAGAAAACATCGAGGTCGGCATGCTCGGCGTTAACATCGGTGTACCGGCGCCAATGGCCTTCTTCCCATTCTCCGGATGGAAAAATTCGTTCTACGGAGACCTTCACGCAAACGGAACAGATGGAGTGGAATTCTATACGAGGAGAAAGATGCTGACGGCACGCTGGTAAAAATAAGAGAGAAGAGGCACCTGCAATGCAAGTGCCTCTTTAGTTAGATACATAGTTTTCTATTAAAAAGAAACAGCCTGCTATTCGCAGGCTGCTTTCATTTATGTCAAGCCAGAATTTGCTCTTTAATTTTGTCAAACATGGCTTCTTTCCCAATGCCTGTCAATAATGGGACACCATCAATGACTTTGCTTTTAATGTTATCCGGAACAAGTGTAGTGGAAACGATGATATCATACTCATCAATCCGGCCGAGTTCCTCACTGATCTTAGATTGATATAACTTTACTTTCGTTTGCAGGTTGTTTTCTTCCAGCCAGGACTTTACTTTACCAGTTACAATTGTTGAAGTAGCAATTCCTGTTCCACACATAATCAATAATTTTTTCATTTTTCCTCACCCTTTTAGATAGTATTGTTGGTTTTTTCGTTTTGGCCATACGATGTTTTATAGAAATCATTACATTGAAGAACAATATCTCTGCTTAGTGGCGCGAGATCAGGCTCATGCAATGTGGCATAATGTGCATATTCTGCCGTTTCTTCCAGCAGTACAGCTGCCTTTAATGCGTCTTCAATTTCTTTTCCTACCGTAAAGACTCCATGATTGCGAAGCAGCACAGCAGGCAAATCACCAATGTGGTCAATAATTTGTTTGCCGATTTCATCTTCGCCAATCGCTGCAAAATCAGAACAGGGGACACATTCTTTGAACATATTGGCAGCTGTTGTAGTATACGATGGTATCCCTAAACCACGAATGGCAAAGCTGGTTGCAAACGGTGAATGCGTATGGACAATGCTATGAATATCATCACGGTTCCGATAAACAAACAAGTGACTGGCAGTATCTACTGATGGCTTTAGTCTCCCTTCCACAACATTCCCATCCAGATCAAGCACAACCATATCCTCTGGCTTTAGAACATCAAAGTGAACCCCACTCGGCTTAATAATTACTTTATTACTCTCTTTGTCTCGATAACTGACATTTCCGCTGGTCCATTTGACAAGTTGCAAGTCTTTTAATGCCTTATTGGCATCACAGACTAATTGTTTCCAAACCTGGTACATATTGATCACCTTCTTCAATGAGGGATATTTTTATAAACTGACTCCTGTATCATTATTAAGTTTAGCCTCACGTTTGGGCTTGATTTTATTTAGATAAATTAAACCTCCAAAGGCGACTAAACCAATAAGCGTAATTCCTGTCCAGCTGAGCACCTTAGCTAGGCCAACAAAGATAAAAGTCGTCCATACAGCTCCATCAACGAGTGCTGAAATACTGGAATTCCCAGCCATATCAAAATTCGCCGCTATGGCGGCATCGGTGATTAAAGGAGCAGCCCAAGAGGCGATAAGCAGACCTACTGCCATATAAAGTGTTCCAGCGACAACAGTTCTGATAATATTTCCTCTGAATACTGGCGTCATTAAACAAACTAAGAATGGAATGGTTGCTAAATCACCAAACGGCAAGACTGTATTTCCAGGCAGAATTACCGCTAAAAACAGTGTTATTGGCACAATAATTAATGATGCAGATAAAACGGCGGGATGACCTACCGATAATGCACTATCCATACCGATATAAAGGTCACGTCCCGGCATGCGCTTTCTGACAAAGTCGCTTGCTGCTTCAGAGATCGGTGCAAGACCCTCCATAAGCAGTGAAACCATGCGGGGCATTAACATCATTACTGCACCGGTTTGTACCGCAAGCTGCATAACCTCTTTAACACTATACCCTGCCAAGAATCCAATCACGATACCGATTAACACACCCATTACAGTCGAATCACCAAAGATCCCTAATCTTTTTTGAATGGTTTCAGGATTAGCTTCTAATTTATTAAAGCCGGGAATTCGGTCAAACACCCAGTTTAATGGCTTTGCGACAAGGTAAGATGGTGCCGATGCTCCGTGCGGGAAAGTGATTTTTGGGAAACCATAGAACTTTTCAATATCTTTTGCAATCAAATCCCCTAAGAAGAAGATCACAACTAAATGAATGGCAATTGTATATAATCCAAGAGCGAAATTTCCCGTCAAAGCATATACAAGAGAGCCTGTGAAAGCACAGTGCCAGTAATCCCAGATATCAACGTCCAATGTTTTTGTCAGGCCGGTAATCAGCAAGACCACATTGAGGCCAATTCCCAAAGGGATTGCCAAACTTCCTAAAGCGGTCCCATAAGAAATAGCAGCGGCAGCAGGCCATCCTACATCAATTGTGTCAAGCTGGAAACCAAAATTATCCACCATGGCTTTTGCCGCAGGTCCTAAGCTGCTTGTTAACAGCCCAATTACAAGATTTAACCCAATAAAGCCAATACCAACCGTTAGACCAGCTTTAAAAGCTTTTGAAGGCTTTGTTCCTAAAACAATCCCAAAGATAAACAAAAGAATTGGAAGCATTACACTGGCACCAAGATCAACAAACCATTGTAGAACCGACATTTTAAATCCCCCTTTTTCTTCTATTATTTAAAATGATTATTCCAGGCCAATTTTCTTTAATAAATCTCCAAATTCATTTTGGGTTTTGCAGTTAGAAAATTTAGATAATAAAGTGTGGTCTTGGATAATCTCCATCAGGTGCTGCAGCATTGTCAGCTGATCCGCTGGATTCTTTAAAGCCAGCATAAAGATCAGAGAGACATCTATCTCTTTTTGTTCGCTATTACCCATGACAAGGAACTTCACTGGATTCTTAAGAGACGCAAAAGCAATTTGCGGACTTATGACTTTATCAGCATCTGTATGAGGAATTGCCACCCCGAATGGTTCGACCGCTAAACCAGTTGGAAAGGACTCCTCACGTTCTATAATTCCTTGTTCAAAAGAAGCAGCCACTAAGTTTGCAGACCGCAGGGAATTTACCATTTGCCGCAATGCATCCTGACGGTCGCATGCTTCTAAGTCAAATAAAGTAATTTTCTTATCAAAAAACATTTTACTTCCTCCTGCCCATTCAACTTCCATTTATAGCAAACCAGGCATCAGCAGCGTCTTTCGCTTCTAATAACCTTTCCATCTTAACCGTATCCTCAGTTAGCTCAGCTAATTGGGATAATGCTTTTAGATGCTTGTTCTGGTTATAAATGGCGAGTGGTGTAACAATGGATACCTTGTGCCCATTCGCAAAGGTAACTGGATTTTTTAAAATCAGCATGGCGAAGGCATCTGCGGATACTCCTTTTTCAGGAGCTGCATGAGGGATAGCCATGTTGTTTCCTAAAAAGCTATAAATCTGCGGATGATCATTTTCTTCAATTAAGGATTTTACATATGATTGCCTGATAATGTTATTTTTTATCAAGGGGTCACATGCAATGACTATAGCATCCTGCCAGGTTTCTGCCCGATCTTTTATTTGGATAAACTCACTGGGCAAGAACTGTCTCAAGCCATAGGCAATGTTTCTATTTCCTGCAGCCTCTATGCTTTGTTTATGTTGAAACAAATTGGACAACGAGGTTAATAGGGCCATTTCATCTGTTACGATAGCATTCTCTTTAATTGTGTCCATTAATTTGCTGATATTTACGGTTGTATAACTTGCCTCATCAATGGTATTGATTACTTGATTTCGCAGTGTTTCTTTTTCGGTTAAAGTCATAAGAGGATTAATTAAAAAAGCTGGCTTTGTTGATTGAACAGGCATGGTGCTAAACACAATATCGTATTCAAGCTGGTAAACTTGAAATTGTCTTAATGATAGACTCTCAACAAAGTGGAACTCCGGAAAAACCTCCCGCAATGTTTGTCTCATGATTTTGGAAACGGTCAGCCCATTTGTGCAAACTACCAGGGCTTTCTTCCTTTTTTTGAGTTCTTCTCCCTGTTTAATAAGCTGTCCGGCTAGAAACATGGTAATAAAGGCAATTTCACCAGGAGGAAACTGTTCTAGGATTAAATCCTCCAGAGGAGCAATTGAAGAGGCAACCATTTCATGCAATTCCATATATTCCTCGATCATTTCAAAAGAATAATGATCTATAAGAGTAAGGTGATATTTGATGCGGTAATATGCTGGCCTCATATGGAGCAGAAGCTTATCAAGAATCTCATCCTTATCTGCAATGAAAATACAAGACTTTTTTTCAAACAAAAGGAGTACCTCATTTATTGCAGCCTTAAGATCTTGTATGTGCTGGTCTGTAAGGATCTCTGCTGAGTGAACATTTGAAGTTAATAACTGAAGTGTGAGCCATATTCTCTCACTGACTGGAATATCCATTTCATCCTTTAATAGCTTTTCGGATGCTATATATTCTTTAGTATCAGCTAATTCCTCTATACCAACATGAAAGTCTTCACTCAGTAAATGCCCTTGATTTATCCTGATAAAAATTAATTCTATGACATAAGGTAACCTCTCATAGCTTTCATCCGTTAAGTGGATCTCTAACAGCTCTTCTATGGATCTTATTTTTTCTCGCATATGGCGAATGTCTAATTGCAGAAATTTTTCAAAGTACCTATGCCCATTAAAGAGATTTAATACAGATTTAACAACCACGATTAACAATTTACGGATTTGGAATTCCTCTCCGCTAATCTCATAGCCTTCAGTTCTCGAATAATGAATAGTCAGAGAATAGTTCCCAAGGAACTCCGAGGCTTCTTTAATATCTTTGATGGCTGTATTTTTACTGACATTTAAAAGATCAATTATATGGAATAGTGATACTTCTTCCTTTTTGCCAAGTAAATATAAAATAATTAATAATGCCCGTTCTTTCTCCGTAGGAATATACTCCTCAAGGAGTCCAGAATGTGAATGATGGATGGAAAAATAGTCAAAAACCTTTTTATCGATAATAAAATTCCCATTGCGGCTTTTGGTGATAGGCAATAAATTTTTCAGACCCAGCCACTGATTGATCTTCTCGATAGAATAGGCTATTTGTCGTCTGCTAAGGTTTAATTTTTCTTCTAGTTCCTTACTTTTTATTTGAGGTGTCCGGATTAATACATTTAGTAAATTAACACTTCGATCATCAAGGAACATCTCTATAACCTCCTTGGGACTTATTATATTTTAAATCTTTTGTTAATTGTAATCGTTTTCATAACAACTTTTATCCTATAAAACGAAAACTTTTGTTCAAGACTGCACTGAACAATTGTTCAGCAGTGGAACTTTTGTATAACTTACCTGACTGGAAACAAATAGTCAATGACTATTTTTTACACCAAGAGAGGCAAATGATGTTTCCGATCCTTTTTATTTAAAAAAGGGATTATGATAAAATAGCCTAAACTATCAAAAAATGATTTAATACTTGGCGTTAAAGGGGTAATGATTTGTGGATTGGCATGAAAAGAGGCAATTGGTGAAGGTTGCAAACCTATATTATAAAGAAGGTCTGACACAGGCGGATGTTGCAAAAAAATTAAAAGTTTC
This sequence comes from Cytobacillus sp. NJ13, assembly GCA_030348385.1. NCBI lineage: Bacteria > Bacillati > Bacillota > Bacilli > Caryophanales > Bacillaceae > Cytobacillus > Cytobacillus sp. NJ13. Next base: position 3,870,234 of record JAUCFP010000006.1, read on the forward strand.
GAGGCCTGTCATTTCAAAGCTGCTTCAAAAAGCAAAAGATGAAGGTATTGTAAATATCTACATTAAAGATGAGAGTGTTATGACAGTGGAACTGGAACATAAATTGGAACAATATTTCAATCTTGAAAGTGCTATTGTTGTACCCAATAATGATTTGCCGGGAGAGATGGCCAAGCAGGCAATTGGTCAGGCTGGAGCCACGTATATATCCCGGAATATTAAAAATGTGCAGAGTATAGGGATATCCTGGGGCACCACACTCTCCAGCCTAATTCAGGAATATCCCTATGAACGCAGAAATGATATTCAAGTAGTTCCTTTAGAAGGAGGAATGGGTGTTAAGGAAGTCGAAATACATGCTAATCATTTAGCAAATGAACTGGCGAAGAAAATTAAAGGGCAATGCACTTATTTATATGCACCGGCCATTGTGGCAACAGAAGAACTTAGAGAAAGGCTCATGGCCATGCCGGATATTGAACTTGTATTACAGAGCGGCCGAAACGTAGACATGGCAATTATTGGGATTGGAAATCCACACAAAGAATCTACTTTAATGAAGATAGGATATTTAAAAGAGGAGGACTTGTCACAGCTGCAGAGGCTGGGGGTAGTAGGCGATATTGGCTTCAGATTTTACAACAGCCAGGGCATACAGGTGGATGATACTATAAATAAAAGGGTTATTGGAATATCACTGGAGGAATTAAAGAATATAGACACAGTTATTGCTCTTGTGGAGGGGCAGCAAAAAGCAGAAAGTGTTCTGGGAGCATTGCATGGCCAATTTATTAATGTATTGATAATTGATGAAAAGACGGCAAGCGCTGTAATAAATAAATATGAAAGCGCAGAGAAAAGTTCTGAACAGAACAGTGTCTGACCTGAAGTTTTCTGTATATAATATAATTAGATTATTGATTTTAATATGAAAATTATTCATATATTAAAGATAAATGGTATTCAGGAATTTTAGAATCCTTAATAAGGAGAAGAGTATAGATGAAAATTTCAGAAACTGATACCTACCTATTTTGTTCAAAATGTTTAGATGAAACCCTGCATCATGTTAGATATTTAAATGGGAAAATCAATAAGATTCAATGTGACAATTGTAAACGTACGAATGAAATGAATATGGACTTCAAAAGAGAATTATATAAGGAAGTTTATAAAAGAATTACTTCAAAACCATTTAGATTATCCCAGGAATTAAAAAACAATCCCAACAAATTAGCAGAGGACTTGCCAAAAAGAGTACTAAGCAAACCATACCGTCTAATGAAGTATTTGAGTGAAACAAAAGAATCCTATAAAAAAATAAAGGGAGAATAATATTTCATTCTTTCCGGCAAAGGCTGATAACAGGCTGTCTTAATGCAGCTCTGTATCAGCCTGTTTTATTGTTATAGGATGTTTAGGCAGCTAATTTATTGATCAAGCACTGATTAGATGGTTCCTTAAAATTTCAGATAAGTATAAAAATTCATTGACAGTACTGACCATTTAAATTATTCTTATTACATAACAAATGCAACGATGTGTGTCATTTGTGAAACAACCGGTATCATTGTCTAGGGATTGAACATTTGTTCCGACGGTTTATTTGTCTTTAAAATGTAAGCGGTTACTATTAAAGTTAAAATTATTGCAAATTTTTAGTAAGGAGGAATTCTGTGAAACTCGTTGTGATTTTATGTGCAATTCTAATTATTCAACATGCCCTTTCGCTTGTTCAGATTAAATATTATAAGAAGAGTCTCGACAAAATCATCAGTAATTATAAAGGGGCAGACGGTTATTTTGTATTTTCCGGTATGGAAAGATCAAAATTCGGTCCAGGTGCGATCGTCATTATGGTAGTAGACCGGGATTACATGATCCATGAGTGCTGCATGTTAAAAGGAATGACGATTTTTACGAAGTTTAAACCATTAGATTCATATAAAGGCAGTCATGTAGGAGAAATCTTGAAAACGGTAAAGGAGAAATCAATAAATAAAAAGGATAGGGGCATACCGTCCTATTGGAAGGCATTGGCGAAAGCTGGGGAATCAGCCCTGTTATCTATTTCAAAAAGTAAAATTTCGAGTGAACATTAAAGGGGGAAAGAATTATGGAATGGGTAAAATGGTTTGGAGAACATTTCATTGGAATGTTTAATGCTGGTGGAGAAACATTTATGGGATTATTTACTGGAATAGTCCCAACCCTGGTTGTACTATTGACCTTTACCTATGCAATCATGAAATTCGTAGGTGAAGATAGAGTAACTCGAATCATTCAATTTGCGGCAAAATACCGATTGCTGCGATATACATTAATGCCGGTTTTATCCGTATTATTATTAACCAATCCGATGGCATACACTTTTGGCCGGTTCCTGCCTGAAAAGCAAAAGCCTGCATTCTATGATTCAGCCGTATCATTTGTTCATCCTGTAACTGGTTTATTTCCTTATGCTAACGCTGGTGAGCTTTTTGTTTATCTGGGAATTGCAAATGGAATAAAGGAGCTGGGTCTTCCAGTAGCGGATTTGGCTGTGCGTTACTTTTTAGTAGGGATTGTTATCATTTTGATACGCGGCATAGTAACAGAGTTAATTACGAATTACTTAGCTAAAAAAGAAGCAGGAGTACAATAAGGGGGGATCCAAATGAGTGAGCGTACAGTATTTGTTGCAAAAGGATCAGGCGGATGGGGCATCGGTCTTCATATTCAGCCTAAGGGAAAGAAGAATAAAGTTGTTTCTATTACTGGCGGCGGCATCCACCCTGTTGCAAAAAGAATTGCCGAACTGACTGGCACTCAGGCTGTTGATGGTTTTAATGGGTCATATCCTGAAGAAGAAATGATGTGTGTGGTCATTGACTGCGGTGGAACTGCTCGTATTGGCGTTTATCCTATGAAGCGGATTCCTACAGTTGATGTATTGCCATCTTCTCCATCGGGCCCGCTTTCAAAATATATTACGGAAGATATCTTTGTTTCTGGTGTAACTGTAAAAGATATTACATTAGCAGAAGACTACGATGAAGTTGCCGGGGCGCAGGAAGCTGCAGATGAGCCTAAATTTAATACGAAAGATAAAGAAAAATTTAAAGAAGATTATGACCAGCTGAAGAAAGAGAACGCAAACAATGGAGATAACTTTCTTCTTAAGTTTTCTAAAGGGATTGGGAATGTCACTGGGACATTCTATCAGGCTGGCCGTGATACGGTTGATATGCTAATAAAGAACATCATCCCTTTTATGGCTTTTGTAAGTATGCTTATTGGTATCATAAACTATACAGGAATTGGCGATGTGATTGCGAACTCTCTATCCCCATTAGCCAGCTCAATCTGGGGACTGTTAGTGATTGTTATTGTATGTACAATCCCATTTTTATCTCCTGTCCTGGGACCCGGAGCAGTTATTGCACAGGTAGTGGGTGTTCTAATTGGGAGTCAGATTGCAATGGGGAACATTCCGCCGGCCTATGCTCTGCCAGCACTATTCGCCATTAATGGGCAAGTAGGCTGCGACTTCATTCCTGTTGGTCTGTCACTTGGAGAAGCTAAGCCGGAAACGGTAAGATACGGGGTTCCTGCGGTACTTTACAGCAGATTGATAACAGGGGTATTATCAGTTGTAATTGCCTACTTTGCGAGCTTCGGTATGTATTAAAATTTTTAAAAGGACTCAGAAACTATGCAAAAATGAGCCAAGTAATTGTGCCTTTGATGCATAGTTTTCTCTTGTTTATTCTAATTTGAAGTGTTTTTAAGTAAAATCTAATCAGAATAGGAATTTCCAATAGAGGAGGAAATATGATTACGCTGGATAATCGGAGAATTTTAGTAAAGGTAGCACAAATGTATTATAACGAAGGCGCTACTCAATCAGAAATTGCACAGAAAATCGGTGTCAGCAGATCCCTGATTTCAAAATATTTAACCAAAGCAAGAGATTTGGGGATTGTTGAAATAACCATTCATGAGGAAGGCCTGCAGCAGTTTAGTCAGTTAGAAAGAAGAGTTGAGCTTTTATACAATATCCGTGAAGTAGTTTGTATTGAAAGTGTCGGGCAAGAATCGTCAAAAAGGCAGTTAGGTGAAGCAGTAAGTGATTTTCTGCAGAGAGTCATCCGGGACGGACAGATTATTAGTTTTTCATCAGGAACTACATTAAATGAAGTAGCTAAAGTGCTTCATTCGCCACAAGTATACCCTGAATTAACGGTAGTGCCTTTAGTAGGGGGGGTTGGAAACGAGAATGTGGATATTCATTCTAACTCCATTGTGGCCAAAGTGGGCTCAATACTTCAGGCTAACTATAAACTGCTGCACATTCCTGTAATGGTGGATACAAAGGAAGCTAAGGAAATTCTGATGAGACAGCCGTCAATAAAAAGCACATTTGATTTAGCGGCCCAATCTGATATCGCTGTGGTAGGGATAGGAGGAAAGCCTGAGCATTCAACTATGGTGAAATCCTATCTGGGACCAGATCATGAGTCTATTACATGTAATTCAGAAATAGTGGGAGATATTTGCTATAACTTTATTAACAAATTCGGTAAACCTGTGCAAAACCCGTGGAATGATAGAGTAATATCCCTGGAACTTGAAAAATTAAGTCAAATACCGCTCGTGATAGGAGTAGCTTCTGGGCTGGAAAAGGTTGGAGCTATTAAGGCTTCACTCGAAGGTAAATTGATTGACGTTCTAATAACAGATGAAGCTACGGCAAAAGGGCTTCTTACATAATTGAGAGCTATGCTGTTCATTCAGCGTAGCTCATCTTTTATATAGAATTATTAATTTAATAAATTTTTCGAAAGTTCTTACTTGACATCCGTTGTATCGAGGCTTAAACTTGCATTGTAGGAACAAATGATAATTAAATTCACAAATGTTAATTATTTTATTTAAATGTTACTGATGGTAACAAATGATATGATTTGTCTGCACGGTGAAAATGTAAGCGCTATAATACAAAAAACTGGAGGTCTAGAAAATGTCTATTTATCAGCAACTATTGACACGTGAACGAGAAAACGCTCCTATCCGAGTGGGGGTTATAGGTGCAGGGCAAATGGGATTCGGTATGATTGCACAAATCTCAAGGATTCCTGGAATGATCGTAACAGGAGTATGTGACGTAAATACTGAGGCTGCACGCAAGGCAGCAGACTGCTATAACTCCCAATCTAAAAAAAGAAATCCGGTTTTAGTAACAAGCGACTACCGTGAAGTCATTCAATCAAGAGATGTGGAAGTAATTGTTGATGCGACCGGGGTTCCTGAAGTTGGTGCAAATATCTCCCTGGAAGCATTAAGGTCTAAAAAACACCTCGTTCTTCTAAATGTTGAAGTGGATATAACTATAGGATCGGTTATGTATCAGCTCTTTAATAATGCAGGACTGATTTACACTGGTTCAGCAGGTGATGAACCAGCTGCGACCCTTGAACTTTATGAATTTGCAAAAACAATGGGCCTAGAAGTATTAGTTGCTGGAAAAGGAAAAAATAACAAATTAAACCCTCTTTCCAATCCAGACGTTTGCAAAGAAGAGGCTCAAAGAAAACATATGAGTGCTCATATGCTCGCAGCATTCCAGGATGGAACAAAAACGATGGCAGAAATGAATTTGCTTAGTAATGCCACTGGATTAATTCCTGATCTGACTGGAATGCATGGGGTTTCTGCAACACTTGAAGATGTAGCTGATAAGCTGAATCTTAAAGAAAATGGCGGTGTATTAAATAACTTTGGAGTTGTTGAATATGTAGATGGTCTTGCACCAGGTGTATTCGTCATTGTAAAAAGTGAGCTGGAGCCAGTTGATGAAGAATTACGCTATTTAAAAGTAGGAAACGGGCCGCATTACACACTGTACCGTCCATATCATCTTGCAAGTTTAGAAACACCGGTCACAATCGCAAAGGCTGTTCTTCAGCATGACTCTTCTATTCATCCGCTTGGAGCGCCTGTATCCGAAACAGTGGCCGTAGCAAAACGGGATATCAAAGCTGGAGAGTCCGTTGATGGAATTGGCGGATACTCTGTTCGAGGAGTTCTGGAGACACATTCTGATATGAAAACCAATGGCCATATTCCTATTGGACTTATCAGCGGAAAAGTCGTTGCGAAAAAAGACATTAAAACGGGTCAATTCTTAACTCAGGAAGATGTTGAGTTAGACAAGGAAACAACTGTCTGGAAACTAAGATCTCTCCAGGATCAGCTTTTTACATTAAATCCAGAGAAAAGCCCTGTTACACACTATAAAAATAAACAAAAGTAAGGTTAATGGAGGTTAATAAGGTGACAAAAACAGTTGTAAAAGAAATTGGAGTGCTAGTGCCAACCTTCAAAGAAGACAGGATTGTAATTTTATTCGGCCCTCAGGCACCAAAAGAACTAAGGGAATTGGCAGTAATTCATGAGATTGAAAGTGTAACAGATGAGCCATTAAAAGCCGGCGGAACTATTTCGTTTGATAATGAATCCTTTACAATCACAGCGCTCGGATCTCAAGCCAATAAAAACTTTAAAGAACTGGGGCATATTTCAATTTATTTTCAGGAGCCATTAGAGGATGTACTGCCAGGGGCAGTGTTCGCTTCACCTCATAAATTTCCTGCTATTCAGGATGGAACGGTAATTACTTTCAATTAATCTCAATAGTTAATGAACTTATTTAAAGGGTGAAGGAGGAAAAGATTTAACATTTTCCCTTTCTCCCTTTTTTATTCACACTTGACTAATTGTTGTTTAGATTATATGATTTTTACAAATGTAACATATATGAACAAATGTAAAAGGAGGATGAAAAATGAAAGTGAAAAACTTAGAGCTGCCTAAAATGATTACGGAAGAAAAGTTAAAAGATTTGTATAAAGAAATGTGGATGATTCGATACTTTGATGAAAAAGTGGATCAGTTCTTTGCTAAAGGGATGATTCATGGAACCACACATTTATGTGTTGGTCAGGAAGCCTCTGCTGCAGGTTCAATTGCTGTTATCGGTAGAAAGGACAAAATTGTAAGTACACATCGGGGACATGGGCACTGTATTTCCAAAGAAGGGGACGTCAATAAAATGATGGCGGAGCTCTTTGGCCGTGAAACAGGCTATTGTAAAGGAAAGGGCGGCTCAATGCATATTGCGGATCTGGAAAAAGGCAACCTTGGGGCAAACGGCATCGTTGGAGGCGGCCTGCCTCTGGCTGTTGGAGCAGCTTTAACTTCAAAAATGAAAAAGGAAAATTATGTTGTGCTTTGTTTCTTTGGAGATGGAGCTTCAAATGAAGGAAGTTTCCATGAATCTGTTAATCTTGCGGCTATCTGGGATCTTCCCGTTGTGTTTATATGCGAGAATAACCAGTATGGTATGTCAGGACCGGTAAAAGAGATGACCAGAATTGAAAATATAGCAGATCGCGCTGGGGCATATGGCATACCAGGAAAAGTCGTTGACGGGAATGACATGATTGAAATTATCAATACAGTAAATGAAGCGGTGGAAAATGCACGCGCTGGTTCAGGACCTACTTTAATTGAGATGAAAACGTACCGCTGGAAGGGACATTCCAAGAGTGATGCCAAAAAATACCGCACCCGTGAAGAAGAGCAGGAGTGGAGAGCAAAGGATGGCATTAAGCGCTTTAAAGAAACACTGATCAATGCAGAAGTCTTTACTGAAGAAGAGGCAAAGCAGCTGCAGGATGAAGCATACCAGGCCATAGAAGAGGCAGTAAAGTTTGCAGAAAATAGTCCAGAACCATCAATGGATAGCTTACTTGAAGATGTATATGCCTAAAGAGGGGGATGAATAAAGTGGCAGTTAGAGAGATTACTTATTTGGAAGCGGTTCGTGAGGCAATGAGCCAGGAGATGCGGCAAAACGAAGATGTATTTATCCTTGGCGAAGATATTGGTGTTTATGGAGGAGCTTTTGGAGTTACCCGCGGGATGATAGAAGAGTTCGGACCGGAGCGTGTTCGCAATACGCCAATATCTGAGGCAGCTATAGCAGGTGCAGCAGTTGGTTCTGCTTTAACAGGAATGCGCCCTATTTTAGAACTTCAGTTCTCCGATTTTATTACCATTGCCATGGATCAAATGGTTAATCAAGCTGCAAAAACCCGTTATATGTTTGGCGGCAAGGGAAAGGTGCCAATGGTTTTAAGAACCCCTGCAGGCTCCGGAACAGGAGCGGCTGCCCAGCATTCACAAAGTCTTGAAGCTTGGATGGCCCATATTCCCGGATTAAAAGTAGTTCAGCCTTCCACAGCCTACGATGTAAAAGGATTGTTAAAAGCCGCGATTGATGATGATAACCCTGTTATTTTTTATGAACATAAACTCCTTTATAAAACATCTTCTCACGTTCCGGAAGAATCATATTCAATTGAACTGGGCAAGGCAGATATTAAGCATGAAGGCACCGATGTCACCATCGTTGCTACTGCCATTATGGTCCATAAGGCGCTTGAAGCAGCAGCTGAACTCGAAAAAGAGGGCATCAGTGCAGAAGTTATTGATCCAAGAACCATCGTGCCGCTGGATAAAGAAACCATTATTAATTCAGTGAAAAAGACCGGCAGATTAATAGTTGTGCACGAAGCAGTTCAGCGCGGAGGAATTGGCGGGGAGATAGTCAGTGTAATAGCCGAGAGTGAGGCCTTTGACTATCTGGATTCCCCAATAAAACGCCTTGGGGGCAAGGAGGTTCCTATACCGTACAATCCTAAACTGGAAAAAGCTGCAATACCTCAGGTGCCAGACATCATCGATGCTGTAAAAGAAACAGTAAAGTACAAATAAGAAGGAGGGGGATACGGTGGCTAAAGAAATATTTATGCCTAAACTCAGCAGTACCATGGAAGTCGGGACTCTCCTTCAATGGTTTAAAGAAGAAGGGGACTCTATAGAGATTGGCGAACCGCTTTTTGAAATCATGACCGATAAAATTAATATTGAAGTAGAGGCATACGATCAGGGGGTTTTGCTGAAAAAATATTTTCATGAAGATGATCAGGTCCCTGTTAACCAGATAATTGGGTACATTGGAGAAAAAGACGAAGAAGTACCTCAGACTTCTCCAGGAATTTCAGGAGATACAGAAGCGGGTAGCCAAGGTCCTGCTGAAGATTTTGTTCCGGAAAAAGAGGAAGTATCTTTAGAAGCTGCAGCAGCTAATAATCATGAAAAGATACGGGCAACACCTGCAGCACGTAAGCAAGCACGGATGAACGATGTAGAGTTAGTATTTATCCAGGGAAGCGGTCCAAAGGGACGGATCCAAAAAAGGGACGTATTGGCTCATACAGCATACTCTTTACCAAAGGCAACACCGCTTGCACGTAAAATGGCTGCTTCGGAACAAGTTCCTTTAAATAACCTTCAAGGCAGCGGTGTGAATGGCAAGATTATAAAAAGTGACGTTTCCACAGCCGTAATTAAGAGAACCTCCAGTACAGCAGCTGTAGAGCCGAATCGCAGACAGATGTCTGGAATGAGAAAGATTATAGCTAAAAGAATGTCTGAAAGTGTAAATACAGCTCCGCATGTGACACTGACTACTGATGCAGATATGTCAAAAGTCAAGGAACTCAGGACCTCGTTATTGCCTGTCATTGAAAAACAGACTGGGCTGCGTTTGTCTTTTACAGATATTTTAATTAAAGCAGCGGGAACGGCACTTTCAAGACACCTGGGAGTCAATGTTTCCATTGAGGGAGAGGAAATCATCCAGCATGAACAAGTTCACATTGGCCTTGCAGTGGCTGTTGAAGATGGACTTATGGTTCCTGTTATCAAGGATATTAATGAAAAAGGGCTGGCACAAATTACTGAAGATGCCAAAGAGGCAGGCAAACTTGCCCGTGAAAATAAATTGCATCCGAATCAGCTGAAGGGCTCAACCTTTACAATCAGCAACTTGGGTATGTATTCAATTGATGCATTTACACCGATCATTAATCAGCCAGAGAGTGCCATCCTGGGAGTTGGGCGAATTTTGGATAAGCCTGTAGCAGTTGAGGGCAGTTTGGCCGTACGTCCAATGATGACATTGAGTCTTTCCTTCGATCATCGTGCAATGGATGGTGCCCCGGCGGCAGCTTTCCTCACAGAATTAAAGTATATTCTTGAAAATCCATTCGAGTTATTGGTGTAGGGAGGTGGAGGATGTGGATAAAACATATGATGTGATTGTAATAGGAGGAGGGCCTGGAGGTTACGTTGCTGCCCTCCATGCTGCGGAACTGGGTAAGAAGACAGCGGTCATTGAAGCTGATTCTCTTGGAGGAACCTGTTTAAATAGAGGATGTATCCCCTCTAAGACCTATCTAAAACACTCGGAAATAATTGAACAGATTGAAAAAGCCAGGGATTGGGGAATCGAGTCAGGTTCGTTAACTTTATCTATCAGTAAAATGAAACAAAGAAAAGATGAAGTCATTAATCGTTTGCGCAACGGAATTTCCTATCTGCTCAAACAAGGGAAAATAGATGTTTATAATGGGTTTGGATCAATCCAAAAAGATGGAAATATAAAAGTAACAATGGGTTCCGGAGAAAAAGTGCTTATGTCCGAAAAGGTGATTCTTGCTACAGGGTCATCTCCAGCTATTCCAAGAATTCCAGGGCTGGAAGCAGTTCAATACGAAACGAGTGACACGATTTTTGATTTGGAAGAGATACCCGAATCGGTGATTATTATTGGCGGCGGAGTAATTGGAGTTGAATTTGCAACAATTTTCGCATCTCTAAAATCAGATGTAACAATTATAGAAGCAGGCAGCCAGATTGTGCCTTCTGAAGATAGTGAGGCTTCTAAATTCCTGACGAAATCATTAAAAAAGAAAGGCGTCAAAATTCATACTTGCGTCAATGTCCAGGATGTAAATGAGGCCGGCGGTTTAAAACAGGTAAAATGCAGTGATTCAAAAGGAAATACAGTTTCATTTGAAGCAGCGGCTCTACTGGTATGCACTGGCCGCCGTCCAAATCTTTCAGCATCTAAAGAAGTAAACATTGAACAGAATGGGCCATTTATAAAGGTTAATGATCGATTGGAAACAAGCTTACCGAATGTCTATGCTGTCGGTGACATTATTGGCGGCTGGCAATTAGCTCATGCTGCAAGTGCTGAAGGGGTGACGGCTGCTGCCAATGCTGCAGGAGGAAACGAAAAAGTTGACTTTAAAGTGATGCCGCGATGTATCTATACACTTCCTGAAATTGCATCTGTAGGATTAACAGAGGACGAAGCACGAAAGCAAGGGCTGGATGTAAGAGTTGAAAGGTTTGATTTTTCAGGAGTGGGTAAAGCCTTAAGTGCCGGTGAGCCAGAGGGATTTACAAAAATTATATACGAAGCAAAATACGGAGAAATTATCGGAGCAGTTATGGCTGGCTCACACGTTACAGAATTAATTGCTGAGGCCTCTGCTTTTATGTACCTCGAAGGAACCATTGACGAAGCTGCGAAAATGATTCATCCCCATCCATCTTTGTCCGAAGCCTTTTTTGAAGCAGCTGTCAAAGCAAAAAACAAATTAAACAATCCTCAAAAGGTGCTTACCTAAATAAATAATAAAATATTCTAAAAGGGTGAAATACGGAAAATGATAGAAAAAACTTTTACGGTTATCGATGAAACCGGAATTCATGCAAGGCCGGCAACGGTCCTGGTACAGGCAGCAAGTAAGCATGATTCTGAGATAAAGTTGGGCTATAAAGAAAAAGCTGTTAATTTGAAATCGATTATGGGTGTGATGTCACTTGGAATTCCCAAAGGTGCAGTGATAACAATTACAGCAGAAGGTGAAGATCAGGAAGACGCAATAAAAAATTTAACGGCTCTATTAAGGGACCAAAAGCTTGCAGAATAGTTAAAGGTAAATACTGATATCTGGAAAGGAACGTGTTTTTAACATGTTCCTTTTTTTGTGTCTTAATGGTTAACTAAAACTGGCATAGGCACGCAGCTCCAGTTGTTAAAAGTTATTTTTGCCGTAGTTTTATGCAGATAATCTAAAGTATAAATAAAAAGAACTATTAGTAATGAAAAAAGAGTGCAAAAGGTCACAAAATTTCACGTTTTCTGTCGATATAATAAAGGAGTATATATGAGATGGGGAGATCAATGATGTTCGGAATAGGAAAGTTGAAGCAGCTGGAGGAAGAAAAGCGGGAACTGGAATCAAAAATTCAGGCTGCAGAAGAAGAGTTTCAGCGCAGGGAAAAATATTATCAGACACTGATCCATTCTTTTAATGAAGATTTGACGAATACGGTGAGCCAGCATGAGATTGTCAATGGGCAGCATTACATGCTGGGAGACCTGGTTCTGAAAATTAAAGACGGTTTTGAAAACGTAAAAAGACATAGTGAAGCCACTTTTACAAACAGCCTCACTTTATCGGATAAAGGGGAAAACCTGATCCAATCTGCAAAAGAGATGGTGAAAAGCTCGGAGGAAGGCCGCGGATCAGTCAGCAAGTCTGAACAGCTGATTAAGCAGCTGGGAGAGCAATTAGAAGTGAATTCACAGAAGATGGAGGCGCTGAGCAAAAGGTCAAAAGAAATTGAGATGATTGTTCAGGTCATTAAAGATATCGCGGAACAAACAAATCTCCTGGCACTAAATGCATCCATTGAAGCGGCGCGCGCAGGCGAGCAGGGAAAAGGATTTGCAGTGGTAGCGGATGAGGTCCGGAAGCTGGCCGAAAGTACAGCGACGAGCACGGCTAATATCAGTTCCCTGACAAAAAATATTCAGGACGATATTGAAGCAACACTGAACTCAACAGTCGCAAGCACTGAATTAATTAAAGATGGCATGTCCCTCAGCGGGCAAACTACCAGCAAAATTGACTCAATCACCAACATCATCCATACGGTGGAATCAGAAGTCAGTGAAGTGATTGAAATGATAAATATTCAGAAGGGGTATTCCCAGGAGGTGGCCGATGAGATTTCAGAAACGAAGTATGTTTTTGATCAAGTAAAAGAACTAATCCAGAGGCATATTGACGATGCAAGGATCGTTGACGAGAAGCTGGAAGGTGCCATCTCGCAGGTTAAGGCGGTAAATTACTAAGTTTTCAAGAGGGGTCAATTATGAAAAAGAAAAAAGAGAAAGAAAAAGGGTCGCTGTTTTCATTTACGATTAGAAAAAAATTATTGCTCTCATTTATTATTATTCTATTAATCCCTTCCGTTTCAATTGGATACATTTCCTATCAGAAGGCGCAAGATGAAATAACAAGCCAGATTGAAATGAGTGCGGATGACAATGTAAAAATCCTTGACCAATTTATCATGGACTTTATTAAAACAAAAATGGAAGATACGAATTATTTTTCAAAGCGGATAAAGAAGGATTTTTATGCTGCAGAAGAATTAGAGGAGACGAATAAAGCCTTTAGTCAATATAAAGAGCTGAATCCGGAGGCAGTCGCCATTTATGCAGGCTCTGAAAATGGCGATTTAGTCATCTATCCTCGTGCAGATTTGCCAGCTGATTTTGATGCCACTACACGCCCCTGGTATCAGGGAGCTATGGAGGCAAAGGGAAAAGCCTTCATCACAGAGCCTTATGTTGATGCTGTAAGCGGAAATATCCTAATCACAGTAGCCCAAAAGCTTGGCGACAGCTCTGGAGTTATCGGGATTGACTTAAGTCTGTCTGCTCTAAGCGAGCTATCCAATAACATTAAGATTGGGAAAGAAGGATATCCCGCTATCTTAAGTGCGGAGGGAAGCTTTTTAGTGCACCCGCAGGAGAAACCGGGCACACAGGCAGAGGGAAGCTGGCTGCCGGAAGTCCTGGAAAAGGAAAAAGGGCAGGTAGAATACACTCTTGATGGCGAAAAGAAAGAAATGCACTTTACCACCAATGGGCTTACAGGCATGAAGGTGCTTGGCACAATGAATCTGGAAGAAGTAACATCAGCCGTACAGCCTATCTTAATGTCTACGATTATATTCATAGCCATTTTTGTACTTATAGGTGCACTTATTTCATATTTTATTGTTCGTTCGATTACACGCCCGCTCAATCAGCTGATTGCAGCAACAGATAAAGTCAGCGAGGGAGATCTGACCCAGAAGTTTGATGTGAAAAATAACGATGAAATCAGCAAACTGGGCATCAGCTTCAATAAGATGGTCGCCTCGCTTCAGCAATTAATCAACCAGGTAGGTGAAAAAGCGGTTCACCTTGCTTCATCTTCGGAGCAGCTGACGGCAAGCTCCGAACAGAATAACATGGCAACAGAGCAGGTGGCCAACTCCATCCAGGAAGTAGCAACAGCTACTGAGCAGCAGACGGAAAAAGTGAAAGAAAGCACCTCTGTTGTAAAAGAAATGTCCGGCCGCATTCAGAGAATCATGCTGAATACAAACGTTGTGGCCCAAACCGCTAATGAGACAAATGAAGTGGTAGTAAAAGGAAATGAAGCAATCGATCTTTCCACGAATCAGATGAAAAATATTAATTTAACAGTTTCTGAATTAGGTTCCATTGTTCATACATTAGGGAAGCGTTCGGAGGAAATTGGCCAGATTGTCAATGTTATTTCCGAAATTGCCGCTCAGACGAATTTGCTCGCGCTTAATGCAGCCATTGAAGCAGCAAGAGCAGGCGAGCACGGAAGAGGCTTCGCCGTTGTAGCCGATGAAGTCCGCAAGCTGGCAGAACAATCATCCAAATCGACGGAAAGCATCCGCGAACTGATCTCAACGATCCAAACGGACACAAGCAAGGCCATCTCTTCCATGGAAAAAGGAACAGCTGAAGTGGAAAAAGGAATTGACCTGGTTAACAATGCAGGAGATGCCTTCAGCCACATCCAGCAATTTGCCGACACCGTTTCTGGCCAGATTGCGGAAGTTTCCTCATCCATCAAGGAAATGGCCGAAGGGGCCGACCAGGTGGTAGAACTCGTAAGCGCAATCGAAGAAATTGCCGCTGTCACCACAGCCGAAAGCCAGGATGTATCCGCTGCTACAGAAGAGCAGCTGGCGTCCATGGAAGAAATTGCGGCATCTGCAGCTTCGCTTTCGGGAATGGCGGAGGAGCTGCTGGATTCTATTAAGAAGTTTAAAGTGAGTTAAATGTGAGAGGCCCGCTAGGTTTGGCGGGTCTGTTTTTATGTGGACGCGGGTTCAGAATGTGAACCCTGCAAAAGAGCACGGAAACATACAAATAGATGCTTAACCCTGCAAATAGGGCTGGAAATTCTGCAAATAGAATAGGTAGTTTACAAATAGTTAGCTGGATTCTGCAAATAGTTGAACTGCATAAGAACGGGAAACGGCTCGCTTAGTTGATTTGCAAATAGAACCGGGGATTCTGCAAATAAAACGGTGTATGCTGCAAATAGCAGGATGAATTCTGCAAATAGAACTGGAAAAGTACAAATACCAGGCTGCTACCTGCAAATAGACGAGCAGCAATAGATCGGGGATCAGTCTAGGATTATCAAATTGCAAATAGAATCTTAGATTTTGCAAAAAGAACTGGGAACTCGCAAATAGATTCAGGCTTCCTGCAAATAGATATATTAATCCCAAATAAAAAAAGCTGCAAAAGCGTATCCAGCGCTTTCGCAGCTCCGTTTAAGGAAAATAGATATCAAGACGATTCTTATCTCTCCGCATAATATAGTAATTTTGAAAATCCTCGCCTATCAATATATTACGATATTTCTTCGAATAGATGGTTACGATCCGTTTTCTGTTTTTGATAAAGTAAATTGTCCCCTGGTGAACGTAAATCTCATTAAAGCTGATTCCATCCCGATCAATAAGCTCCTCTTCATAATAATAATTCAAAATGACATGCCTGTGCTTATAATCACACAAAATCGTCAGGTCCCTCACTTGTTTTTCCATACCCTCAAAACATACCCCCCGCATCCGCATTGATCGATAAATTGAGGGTCCGCTTTATTTCCGAAGTATAAGAGCAGTGCTTCAGTTAGATAGTTATCGGGATTTCCTAACACAGCTGGTGTGACTATATTGACATAATATCCTTTAGCTGTCTGGCTGACTGCCGCCATCGCATCGTTGATCAGAAGCTCCAAATCACTAGTGTAATCACTATGCTCCAGTGAAATAGACCAGTTCTTTTCCATATTAGCACCTCAATTCAACCTGATTATAAATTAAATTATTGGAAAAATTTGTGAGATTAATCACTGTTCAGGGGATTTTTCGTAAATTCGGTGTCTTTTATTTCTTTTAAATGAAAGGTTCATCCTGGAGAGCAATCTTGAAGCCGCATAGGGGGATGGTATATGGGTGAATGAGCGGAATTGCGAGTTGGTAATTGACGGCTTAATAAGCCGGAAGTAGTCTTGGACTGCAGCTTCATGTGCTAACGAAGAGGAAAACAAACACATTGGGCAGTGCCATTTCCCCCAATGGAAAATCATCGGAAGGGAAGTGCATTTAGGACAGCTGACACCAGTGAGAATTTCTTCAGCTGAAACATTGAAGTGCCCGAGAATCTCGGATTGTGCAGGGTTATGTTTTTTTAACAAAGTCCGGCATAGCTTCCGTATCTCCTTAGAGTCAGTTTTTTCTTGAGGGAACTTATTTTCAATGCCATTCATTTTGGATAAAAGGTGATGAGAGTGTAAGACTCTCTTAGATATTTGCAGCGGGTCTGTCTCTGCCTTAATAATGGTAGAAGGATGGCTGATTACAACTAAAAATTCCAGTGGAATATTAGGAAATCCATTAAGTACAAGCCAGTTTCTAAACTGATTCGTCTGATGCCGCGCTTGTGAAAGGGGGTCTGGAAATCCTTCCTCTTTATCATTTTGGATGCGGATGACCTGCTGGAAATGAGGGCTGAAAATCAAGGTTCCTGTCCAATTTTTAACTTCCAATATGAGTGCAAAATTTGCAGTGAGCAGCAATGCATCGATTTGAAAAAAATGCGATCCGTTTGATAATCTCAAATCATGAAAAATCCAATACTTTTTAGGTTCAAGAAAGCTTAAGTAATAAAATAATCTTTCTTCTCCCTTAAATCCCGCGCTTCTCTTTTTATATTCTGAGATTACTTTCTCACGTGCGGGATGATGTTCGGGGATTCTTCTTAACAAAGCTTCAAGCTGGAGATTCAATTCGGGGACTTTCAGACTTTTACTAATCAAGTATAGCTCTCCTTTCTATGTTTACTTAGTTATTTTCGATATAAATGTCTATATACCTCTTTTACATGGGAGACTATTTGCAGATTCTCCAACTCTATATGCGAGTGTTAGACAATGGCTGTTTCCTTAATATTTTATTAGCAGAAAGTAGGCTGCTATATGCAAATTCCCATTTCTATTTGCAGAAAGTAGGCTGCTATATGCAAATTCCTATTTCTATTTGCAGAAAGTAGGTTGCTATTTGCAAAACCACCCTTGCTTTTTGCAGCCTCCCCACTCAATTTGCAAAGTCCACATTCATGGAAGGGACGAGGGAACAGGTTCCATGTCCCAAATGTACTTTGGGGACAGTTAACCTGTCCCCATGTCCCGCCCATGTCCCGATCAAAAAGAACAGCTGCATACGCAGCTGCCCCTAATAAGTTATTCATTATGGCCGTAGCTGATCAAGTTCGTGAAAATGCGGTAGCCCCCCGGAACCTGGCCTTGAATCTGGCGATAGAATACCAGGTTAGTATAAAGGTAGGTACCTTCTCCGTAATCGGCCATGAGAATGCCGCCATCAAATGGCTCCTCGTTTGGATCACCCATGCGCACGAAGGTTTCAAAGCGGTCATCCCATTGCATTGGATAGTATAATCCTCTTTCCTGAATCCAGTTGGCCCAGTCGTCCTCAGTAATGTTATTTGGATAGTTGAAGAGCGGCGATTCAGGCTGCAGAACGGTAACAGGTGCATTTTCATCGGTTACCCTCCACCTGATGGATGGGTTTCCAATAGTCAGCGGGTATGGCGCAGTGTCTTCCGTAACCCAGCCATCGTCCGGCTTATGGTATTGGACCACCATATGCCCGCCATTTGCGACGTATTCTTTTAAACGTTCATTATTTGCTGTTAAGTCTTCACGTGACAGGTAGGCACGGATACCGACAACGATTGTATCGTATTGGCTTAAGTCCCCTGAAGCAAGATCGGTCTCAGTAAGCTTCGTCACATCGAGTCCTGCATTGGACAAGTAATCTGCCACTTTGTCAAAGCCGCTTTCGATGTAGCCGACCTTTAAGCCTTCTGGTGCCAGCAATTCAAAGGCGACTCCATTTACCTGGGCTGGATACAGGTAATAAAATGTTCCGATATGGTCATATTGAATTTCTTGAACTGTTGAATCAAAGGTCTTTCCATTTACGGATGCCTTGGCGGATAGTTTAAAGTCACCTTCCTGAATATCCGCAGGCGGGCTGAGTGTAAAGGTAACCTCTTTTTCCTCCAATGAAGATCCGAAGTTAACTGCAGCATTTTCCGGACTGACTGACCATCCTTCGGGAACATTTAAGGATACGGAAGCTTGTGCAGCTCCTTCACGGTAATTTTTCACTTTTACATTGACAGGCACTTCTTCCTGAACGTCAGCGGTATTTATAACCAGATCTTCAGGAGAAAGGGTAAGGCCCACGTCTGGCAGAACGGCAATGGTGCCATCCAGCTCAGAGACAGTCACTGTTTTTGCACCGGCAGATTCATAGCTGACTTTTGCCTGTATGGCAGGGGTTTCGTATGCGTGATAATACGCTGCATCAGCTGGAACTTGAACCTTAAAAGTAACTTCAGCCGTTTTACCGGGTGCAAGGTCAGCTGTCTTGGACTTATTAGAAACCTTCCAGCCATTAGGAGTGATCAGTTCAACATCAGCTTTCTTCAGCTTCTGGCTGCCATTATTCGTTAACGTGACAGTAACAGCCGTTTCCTGTCCTTTTGTCAGAATATTGGACACCGCCTGCGCATTAATCTCAAGGCCGGAGGATACCAGGCTCACATTCAGCAGCTGTTCTTTTTTCACTTCAAGTTTATGAAGAAGATCAGACTTCAGCTGGGAGTCAAGCTTGGATTTCTCCGTCTTCTTTACTAAACGGTCTGCTTCTTTTAATGCTTGCTGCGTCTTGCTGAATACCTGGCTCTGGCTAGGATAGCTGGAGATAATTCCATCCAGGCTTTTTTGGAATTTTGTAAAGTGCACCTGCAATGCTTTTTCTTTCTTAGGGAGTGTTTTTGCCCATTCGTTAAAATCATATGGGATACCGGCAAAAAGCTCCTTGCTGCCGTTTGTTTCTACTGCGATATCCACTAACTCCAGATGTGTCTGTCTTGGAGCGACAGGGATGTCATTGCCCATTCCCTGGCTTTTGTGCATATAGCGCGATTGCTCGCCGATTTGCGGATAGGACATGCCGTAGATAGGATCATACATGCCTATTTCAATCGATGTATCTGCTGTATCTTTACTTTCAGCAGGCAAATAAAACTTTTTAGTCTGCCAGACGGATAATCCTTCCTTTAATTGTTCAGGAAAAACGTTAGGATCTGCGGCATCTTTGAAGGCTTCCTGGCTGAGAATGGTCATTGTGCGGTGGTGTCCGTGCTGGGTATCCGAGTCTCTGAAGGATGGCATCACAATATCTGGCTGGTAAGTACGAATAAAACGGATTAATCTTTCATAAGTAAGGTCCTTGCCCCAGTGGCTCAGGGTTTCATCCTTTGTCTTGGAAAAGCCGAAATCATAGATGGTATCAGAGGTTGTTTCACTTAAATGGTAGGCTTTAACTCCGGTGATTTTCGCTGCTTCAATCATTTCGCGGGAGCGGATAATTCCAAGGCCGTTCCCAAGCTCCTGCCCGATTTCATTCTGGCCGCCCTCGCCGCGGTTGGCGATCAGGCTTGAGGTTTTAACACCAAGTCCTCTTGATAAGTAAGCAAGAAAGTCACTGCGCTCATCGTCAGGATGTGCTCCTGTATTCAAAAAGCTGACCGTTGTGTCCAGCGGCTTCACTGCACTCCATAGGTCGGGGTCATGCTCTTCTGACTGGGCACTTCCGCTGAGAGGCAGCAGGGAGAGAATTAACGCTAAGGACAAAAAATAAACAAAGATTTTTTTCAATTTGTGTAACCCCTTTCAAAATGGTTTGACAGCGCTCTTCTTACACTCCTTTCATCATAGGTCTAAAGCAGGTTAGTTAAATAGCCTAACTAACTTCAGTCAACTACCCGCCTAATAAATTTCATAATAGGGGAAAATTACTAATATTTCAATATTCGAAAAATTAATTTTATTAAAATCATCCTTTAGTCATAGAAATGGTCTCAATTATCATAAAATTAAAAATAATGGGTTGTAAACGGTTACCAGGTAGGTTATATTGAAGTTAATTAGTAATATTTACTAACCAAATCAATTAAGGCCGTGATGTGATGAATTTTAATGGGACACCTATGCAAATGAAATCAATCAATAAAAAGAGAGTACTTCAATGGATTCAGGAAAATTCACCGACTTCAAGGGCCGAGATTGCTGCGAAGATTTCCATAAGCAAGCCGACTGTTTCTTTGCTGGTAGATGAATTGATAGGGGAAAAGTGGGTGTATGAAAAGGGGATAGGCGAATCGTCTTCACAAGGCGGAAGGAGGCCGATACATCTTTATTTCAATGAAAAAGCGGCTTATGTAATCGGAACAGATATCGGCGGCACGAAAGTAAAAACAGTCATTAGCGATCTCGGAGGAAATATTGTCCATTCCAGCAGTTTTTCAACGGGTCAATTTTTAGAATCTGGACTTTTAAAACAAATCGCCAAAGAAGTTCATTCCATGCTTGATGATTGCCATATTCCCCTGGATCAGGTGTTTGGAATGGGAGCGGGGGTTCCTGGAATCACACAGACATCCAATGGGGTCGTCTTAGAAGCACCAAGTTTGAATTGGATTCGATACCCGTTCATAGCGGAAGCGAAGAAATACTTTTCTTTCCCGATTCATGTGGACAATGATGTGAATGTTGCAGCACTTGGGGAGCAATGGCTGGGAAACGCAAAAAATAAACAGAATGTTCTGTTTATGGCGGTCGGAACTGGTGTTGGAAGCGGAATTATTATCAATAATCAGCTGTACCGGGGGTATTCAAATGCTGCTGGCGAGATGGGCTATATGGTAACGGATAAAACAGATTTGAAAAAAGACTTTAAGCCAATCTTTCACCGCTACGGTTATTTGGAAAGCGTCGCCGGCGGAAAATCAATCGGAAAAAAACTGACGGAAGTCATTCAGCAGGATCCGGACCACCCTGCCTGCTCTCAGGCAATAAAGGGAGAATTGCCGGGGGAAATGGCCTTTGCGCTTGCGAAAAAAGGCGACACATTAGCCATTAAGGTCATTGACGAAGCCATTGAACATCTGGCTTATGGAATCATTAATGCCGCGAGCTTATTGAATCCTGAAGTCATTATTTTAGGAGGTGGTGTTCTAAAATCATCTGATTACATTTTGCCTAAATTGGACAGGATCGTGAATCACTATCTTCCAAGTTCAGTAGAATTGAAGACTTCACGATTAGGTGATAATGCGGGAGTCCTGGGTGCTGTTTCACTCTTTTTGCGGGAGCATGAAAGTATTATCAAATTTTCTTAATGAGGGGGATTTTTTTCAATGAAAAATAAGAAAAGGGCATTGATATTAACCACTTTATCTATTTCGGCTGCATTAATGCTTTCAGCGTGCAGTTCAGAACAGGGATCCAGCTCAAGCTCTGAGAAAGAGCAGGGAGAGAAAGAGAATAAGCTGGAAGAAAAGGTAGTTATCTATTCACCGCATGGAAAGGATATTCTATCAAAGTTTGAACAGCAATTCGAGGAAAAATATCAGATTGATGTGGAATGGCTTGATATGGGATCACAGGAAATTCTGGACCGGATCCGCTCCGAGAAAAACAATCCCCAGGCTGATGTCTGGTGGGGAGCGCCATCTGTAAACTTCGATCAGGCAAAGGATGAAGGACTGTTAAAGCCATATGAGCCTTCCTATTCCGGAAGTCTGGCAGAAGGCTTCCATGATCCTGAGTGGCACTGGTCCGGAACAAGCCAAACACCGGAAGTCATTATGTATAACAGCAAAGAATTATCAGAAGATGAAGCGCCTAAAGACTGGGATGAGCTTCTGGATCCGAAGTGGAAGGATGAAATCATCATCCGCTATCCGCTGGCATCCGGAACGATGAGAACGATTTTTTCAGCCATGATTTATCGCGACTTTAAGGATTCCAGCGATACAGCTGCCGGCTACGAATGGCTTGAAAAATTGGATGCCAACACGAAAGAATACGCAGCAAATCCTGAAATGATGTACAACAAGGTGGCCAAAGGGGAAGGAAAGCTATCTGTCTGGGCAATGCCTGATGTTGTCATGTTAAAAGAAAATAAAAATTATCCATTTGAATTCATCATTCCGGAAAGCGGAACACCAGTCCTGACAGAAGGCATTGCTGTTGTGAATGATGCTCCGCATCCAAAGGCAGCAGAAGCATTCTATGAGTTTGTCAACACGCCTGAAGCTGCCAAAATCCTTGCAGATGAATTTTACCGCATTCCAACAAGGGATGATGTGGAAGGACTGCCTGAATGGATTACAGAAACAGAGATTAAGAGCATGGATATCGACTGGAAGGTATTCCAGGAAAACAGCGACAGCTGGATGAAGTATTGGGATGAAAACATTAAGAGCGGAGAAAAAGAAATTAAAGAATAGGAAGTGTAATAGGTATGGCGTCCATAAACATAGATAATGTCCAAAAAGCCTTTGGAAAGGTTATTGCAGTCGATCATTTAAATCTGGATATAAAGGATGGGGAATTCTTCACCTTCCTTGGACCAAGCGGGTGCGGCAAGACGACCACACTGCGGATGATTGCTGGATTCTATTATCCTACTAAAGGCGTTGTCCGTTTTGGCGATAAGGATATGACGCGTGTACCTCCTGAAAAGAGAAATACGGGCATGGTTTTCCAAAACTATGCCCTTTTTCCTCACATGACGGTGTTTGAGAATGTCGCTTTTGGATTAAGGGTTAGAAAACTTGGCTCCAAGGAGCTCAATATAAAAGTCAAGGATGTATTGCAAAAGGTGAGGCTTGAGCAATACGCCGATCGTCAGGTGAGTCAGTTAAGCGGAGGTCAGCAGCAGCGTGTCGCGCTGGCAAGGGCATTGGTGATTGAACCGGAGATTTTGCTTCTGGATGAACCACTCAGCAACCTGGATGCCAAGCTGCGCGATGAAATGAGAAGCGAAATACTGAGATTGCAGAAAGATTATAATATCACGACCATCTATGTTACCCATGACCAGGCAGAAGCTCTATCCATGAGCGATCGGATTGCGGTATTTAACTTTGGGGTCTGCCACCAGGTGGGAACACCCTCGGAAATCTATAATGAACCAGCCAATGATTTCGTAGCGGGGTTTATCGGAGAAATCAACCTGCTGCCTGTGAAAATCAGCAGGATAGAAGATGAAAACATTCTTGTACAAGTGCAGAACGGTGAAAGTGCCTGTGAGCTTTCCGTCCGAAATGCCCCATTTAATTATAATCAGGAAAACAAGGGGAACCTGGCATTATCCATTCGTCCTGAATCTATTAAAATACTGGAAAAAGAGACGGAAGGGAAAAATATCTTCAAAGGAATGGTGGAAGAAGTCCATTTCTTCGGCTCCCTCATCAATGTTGTGGTCAGGGCTGCTGGCCTTAAGCTTCAGGTGAATGCCCTGAATAGCGGATTATCCAGAAACCTGCAGGCGGGTGCAGAGATTTGGGTGGAACTGCCTGAAGAGCAGATGCGGATCATTCCTGTGGTGACTGGTGATGCATCATGATTAAAAATCGGGATACAAGGCTGACCCTGCTCCTCCTTATTCCGGTCCTGCTGATTCTCATAGCTTATGTTCTTTATCCCTCTTTACGGACCATAATAGAGAGTCTTCAAAAAGACGGAAGCATGACCTTCGGGAATTACAGTGATTTTTTTACCCAGGAATCCAAGACCAATCTGGAAGCCCTGTGGAATTCTGTATATATTTCGGTATTGAGTGTCCTGGTCAGTGCGCTGATCGGCATTCCGCTGGCATTCATTTTCAACCGGTATGATTTTCCGGGTCGAGGCTTCTTTGCATCGGCTGCCATCATGCCGATTGTCCTCCCGTCACTGGTAGGGGTAATGGCGTTCATGTTCCTGTATGGGGAAACCGGATTGATACCGAATGCCATTAAAGACTTGTTCGGACTGGATGAAGTCCCGTTCAAAATAGGCGGTATCTCAGGCATTTTGATTGTCCATGCATATACTATGTATGTGTATTTCTATATGACTGTTTCATCAGCCATTAATAAAATTGATCCATCCCTTGAAGAAGCTGCATACAACCTGGGGGCCAACCGTATTAAAGTGTTCTGGAAAGTAACCTTTCCATTATTGACACCGGCTATTGTCGCAGCATCCTTATTGGTGTTTATGATTTCGATGGCTTCCTTCAGTGCGCCGTTTCTTCTGGCAGGCGGATTCAGGGTGCTGAGCCTGCAGATTTATTTTTCGAAAATTAACGGCGATATGGAAGTAGCCGCCACGCAATCGGTTATTTTATCGGTTGTATCGATCAGCTTCCTGCTGTTTATGCGCTGGTACCAAAACCGCAAGGATTACCGGATGGCATCTAAAGGAATTGGCGCCCATCGCAGTGAAGTGAATAATCCTGTTTTGAAGTGGATACTGGTCTTTACAGGGATTGTGGGAGTCATCATTCTGCTGCTTCCGCATTTCACGATTCTCCTTCTATCGCTCGTACCGGACGGAACATGGACGTGGCAGACCTATCCATCGGTATTTAATTTTGAAAATTATCGTTTATTGTTCCAGGATCCGAACATATTCAAGCCATTGAAAAATAGCTTGCTCCTGTCGGTTATTGCTACAGCAGGGAATCTGGTCTTTGGGGTATTGGCATCCTATGTGCTCGTTAAACGGAAATTTGTCGGAAAAAGCTTTGTGGATATTTTAGTTATGATTCCATGGGCATTGCCGGCTACCGTTATCGGGATGAATTTGATTTTTGCTTTTAATGAGCCAAACATCTTCTCGTTTGGCAATATTCTCGTCGGCACATTCTGGATTTTGCCTCTGGCCTATTTTATCCGCCATATTCCATTAGTCGTCAGGTCCACCAATGCTGTATTGGAGCAATTGGATGATTCAATAGAAGAGGCCTCAAGAAGCCTTGGCGCAAAGTGGTTCTATACGTTCAGAAAAGTAATCCTTCCGATTATTATGCCAGGGGTTTTATCAGGAACATTACTGGCTTTTGTGGAGTCGGTCGGTGAATTTCCGACTTCTGTATTGCTGTATACCCTTTCGAACCGCCCTATTTCCATCGAGATTATGAATCAGCTGAGAATGTTCAATATGGGCCAGGCGGCAGCTTACGGAATGATCCAGATTACTTTAATTGCACTGGTTCTGTTCATATCAAACAAGTTTTTTGGAGTAAAGGCTGAAAAATCATTGTCTTAAAACGGAGTTGAAAAAATGAGCAAATTAGAAGAGTTTATTAAAAATGAAGGCCATGCCTTTCCTGGCAAAACATATGCAGAAGAACTGCTGATGCCCGTTTTTAATGACCAGCGGGACTATCTGTTCCATGTCATGTTCGATATTCATCGGGCACATGTGATCATGCTGGCAGAGCAGGAGATCATTCCTGAAGCGGAAGCAAAAACCATGCTCGATGGCATTAATAAAGTGGCCATGTCAGACACCGGTTCCATATTCTATCAGCCTCAATTTGAAGATCTCTTCTTTATGATGGAAGCGAAAATAGGAGAAGAGATCGGCGATGAGCTGGCCGGGAAAATCCATATTGCCCGAAGCCGGAATGATATGGGGATTGCGATGTACAGGCTGGTCCTAAGAGAACATCTGCTGCAGCTTCTGGGTAGTGCCTATCAGCTTAGTGAGGCGTTGCTGGAGCAGGCGGAAGAGCATAAAGAGACTTATATGACCGGGTATACCCATACACAGCCTGCCCAGCCGACCACTTTGGGGCATTATCTCCTGGCTGTTTATGATGTCCTCCAGAGGGATATTAAGCGGCTGTGGGCTGCCTATAAAACGGTTAACAAATCCTCGCTCGGCGCAGCGGCCCTTACGACGACCGGCTTTCCGATTTGCCGGGACCGCACCCGCGACTTATTGGGGTTTGAAGGAATTATTGAAAACTCATACGACTCGATTGCAGGAGCAGATTACCTGCTGGAGACCTCATCCGCCCTGATGACCTGCATGGTGAATACTGGCCGGTGGATTCAGGATTTCCTTCAGCATGTAACAAGAGAGTTCGGCACCTTCCAGGTAGCGGATCCTTACGTACAGGTGAGCAGCATTATGCCGCAAAAACGGAACCCGGTTTCCATTGAGCATTCCAGATCCATTGCGAGCAGTGCTTACGGTGAAGCGTATGCAGCCATGAACATGGTTCATAACACGCCATTTGGCGATATCGTCGATACAGAAGATGATCTGCAGCCACATCTGTACCGCGCTTTTACGAATGCCAATCGGGTATTAAAACTGATGTACGCCGTGATTGCCACATTAAAAGTCAATAAAGACCATGCAAAAGAAATGGCAAAGAAATCGTGCATCACGATCACCGAACTGGCTGACACCCTGGCGAGAGACTACAGCATTCCTTTCCGGAAGGCTCACTCCATTGCCAGCTATATTTCGAAGCAAACCGTGAAAGATCAGAAAGAATTGTGCGACTGGAAAGTGGCGGACGTGAATGAAGTCATTCGGGGATATGTTCCCGTTTCCCTGACAGAGGAAGAGTGGAAGAAAATCATTTCTCCTGAATACTTTGTACAGATCCGCAGCCTTCAGGGAGGACCGAATCCGGATGAGGTCTCGAGAATGATCAAGGATCGGAATGAAATCCTCACAGGGGATCTGCTCAGCTATGAAGGGACTGTGAGAGGCCTTAAGGAGAAGCGGGAGAATTTGATTAACTTTAGGTTCTGACTATTGTTGTATTTAAAAAGCGAAATTCGCCAATTGCGAGTTCGCTTTTTTTATTTCTCTACTAATATGAGTCCGACTCTTGCAAAAACCCCCTTACAGAATTCGGACTTCAATTTGTGTAATACAGGAGTATAATACGTAGTAAGCAGACAATTCGATGAATTTAGAGTCTGACTTTTGCAAACTTACTATTTTAGAATCAGGTAAAGGAGGGAGCGCTCCCGATGATTCTTGACCAGCGCTGCATGACGATTTTGACGAAAATGGTCCATGCGCCTACACATGTTTCTCCGCAGGAGCTTATGGAGGAATTACAGGTTTCCAAGCGGACCGTTTATTATGATGTTGAAAAAATTAATAGCTGGCTGAAAGACCAGGGTTTAGATGAGCTGAAGTATGTCCGTGCTGCTGGATTTTTTCTCGATGAAGAAGAAAAGAAGCAGATTAAACAGCGGCTGCATTCGTTTGATAAAGCTGCCAGTTATGAGTTTTCACGAAAAGAAAGAATGGCCTGGACTGCCATCCTCATCCTGACCCGCGAGAAAACCATTTATCTGCAGGATCTGATGGATAAGCTGGGTGTCAGCAGGAGTACGCTTCTGGCAGATATCAAGGAATTAAAAAAGCAGCTTAACCAGTTCCAGGTTCAGTTGAATTTTCATAAACCTTCGGGCTACTATATTGCCGGCGAAGAGCAGGATAAGCGGAAAATGCTGATTTACTGCCTAACACAGGTTTTAACCAATCGCGGCTGGAATGATCTATTATCCGAAGTTCAGTTAACCATCCAGGACATGCCTGGACTGTCACCTGAAATGTTTCAGCGTGCTGATCTAGAAACGATCTATGAGATTTTGGATGAAAGTGAATCCTATTCCGGCGTTCATTACACAGATGAAGTGATGGAGACGCTAAGCGCCCATTTATTTATGCTAATCAAAAGATTTAACCAGGGAAAATACATCAAGATGGATTCTGTTGAAAAGCAGGTCATTAAAGAAACAAAAGAGTACAGCGCTGCTCGGTTTATTTGCCGGAAAATTGAAAGCGGTTTCCATCTTGAGGTTCCTGACGATGAAGCCTGCTATCTTGCAACTTACCTGTTAGGGGCGAAAATAAGC
Source organism: Cytobacillus sp. NJ13 (assembly GCA_030348385.1). Classification (NCBI taxonomy): domain Bacteria; kingdom Bacillati; phylum Bacillota; class Bacilli; order Caryophanales; family Bacillaceae; genus Cytobacillus; species Cytobacillus sp. NJ13. The sequence continues at coordinate 3,898,414 of JAUCFP010000006.1, forward strand.
GACTATGATACACATGAGCTGGAAAACCAGGACCTTGATATCCTCAAATCAATGGCAGTAAGAATGGTCGATGATTTTCAAAAGTATGCCTGCGTATTTTTTCAAAACCGGAAGGAACTTGAGCGGAATTTATTGATTCATTTAAAACCGGCTTATTTCCGAATCAAATATGGGATTGAACTGGAGAATCCATTATCCAAATCTGTACAGGATTCTTATCAGGATCTGTTTATTCTAACCAAAAAAGTGGTTCATCATTTTGAGTACGTACTTGGCAAAAAAGTATCTGATGATGAAGTGGCCTATATTGCGATGCACTTTGGCGGCTGGATTGATAAAGAAGGCGTCAGGGTGGAAGCCCGCAAAAAAGCAGCTGTGGTGTGTGCCAGCGGAATCGGTACGTCCAGAATCCTTCAGAAACAAATTGAAGATCTCATGCCGTTTGTAGATGTGGCAAATGTATACACCGTCCGTGAATATGAGAAAGCGTCCCTGGCTGATTTGGATTTTGTCATTTCGACCACGCCAGTATCCCGGAAAAAGGTACCGGTGTTTATTGTAAATCCGATTCTAAACCCGTCAGAGAAGGAATCTCTGCTTAAGCAGGTTCAGGCATCAGAAAAAAAGCCTAAATCAGAAAACATAGACGCATTGATGGACATTATCCGGAAGCATGCAGATATAAAAGACGAAAGCATGCTGATCCAGGAATTGAAAGTCTACTATCAATCAAATAAAGAAGCAAAAAGTGAGGTGGACCAAAAGCCAATGTTAAATGAAGTTCTCACCGCCGATAAAATTCAATTTGCAGATTCGGCTGCAAGCTGGCAGGAAGCACTGCAAATGGCGTCACAGCCGCTATTGGCGGATCAATCCATCAGCCAAAATTACATTGATGCCATGATTGAAAACGTGAATGAAATGGGGCCATATATCGTCATCGCACCTGGAATTGCCCTTCCTCATGCCCGCCCTGAAGCTGGCGTGAACAAGCTGGGAATGAGCTTTCTGCAATTAAAGGAAAGCTGTGCTTTTTCGGAAAAGCCGGAGCATCAGGTAAGATTATTCTTTGTGCTGGCAGCCATCGATAATGAAACCCATTTAAAAGCATTATCCCAGCTGTCCAAAATGCTGTCTGACAGCGATAACCTTGAAAAGCTGCAGAATGCTGATACTCAAGCTGACGTATTAGAAATTATTAATCAATATTCACAAGACTAAGGAGGAAATAAAAATGAAAAAAATTCTAGTTGTATGCGGAAACGGACTTGGAAGCAGCTTTATCGTAGAAATGAATGTGAAAACAGTGTTAAGCCAGCTGGGAGTGGAAGCAGATGTCTCACATACAGATTTAACAACGGCTAAATCCGAAAAAGCGGATATCTACCTGGGATCTAAAGACCTGATTTCCACTTTGGATGACGGAACAAGAACCATCATTGGTCTGACAAACATCCTTGATCAGAACGAGCTAAAAGCTGCTTTGGAATCACATTTATCATAATAGAGAGAAAAAAAGAGCAGGCGATAGACTCGCCCGCTGAAAAATAAAAAGAACAAATACAGTATAACCTGAAAACCAGTTAGATTGAAAGATAGATACAGAGGATTTAAAAAGGAGGGGTAAACATGTTTGATTTCATCATGAATGATATATTGGGCACGCCTGCCATCCTGGTTGGTTTATTCGCCTTGTTTGGCTTGCTTCTGCAGAAGAAAGGAATTGCCGATGTCATATCTGGCACGCTTAAAACGATCATGGGCTTTCTCATCCTTAATGGAGGAGCAAGCATCTTAATAGGCTCACTTGATATTTTCGGAAAAATGTTTGAAAAGGCATTTCATATTCAGGGTGTTATTCCGAACAACGAAGCCATCGTAGCGATTGCGCAGCAGACATTTGGGAAAGAAACAGCGATGATCATGCTTTTCGGGATGGTCATGAACATTTTAATTGCCCGTTTTACACCGTTTAAATATATTTTCCTTACCGGCCATCATACTTTATTCATGGCTTGCCTGATCTCAGCTGTATTTGCAACTGGGGGAGTGACAGGGCTTCCGCTGATCATTATCGGGTCTATTATTCTAGGATTATTAATGGTATTCATGCCTGCGCTTGTCCAGCCGTATGTACGCGAAATCACTGGCAATGACAGCATCGCTGTCGGCCACTTTGGATCTTTCGGCTACTTTGTTTCCGGCTTTATTGGAAAGCGTGTTGGCGATAAATCTAAATCAACTGAAGATATCAAAGTTCCAAAATCACTTGGATTCCTGCGCGATACATCTGTTGCAATGTCTCTGACAATGACGATTCTCTTCCTGGTTGTGGCGCCGATCGCCGGAAAAGGCTATGTAGAATCTGAGTTGAGCGGCGGAGTTAACTTCCTTGTATTCTCGCTCATGCAGGCCATTACGTTTGCAGCTGGTGTATATGTCGTCCTTGCCGGTGTGCGGATGCTGATTGCGGAAATCGTGCCAGCTTTTAAAGGAATCGCTGATAAAGTGGTAAAAGATGCGAAGCCTGCCCTTGATTGTCCGGCAGTGTTCCCGTTTGCTCCAAATGCAGTTATTATTGGATTCCTATTCAGCTTCGTAGCTGGTTTGCTTTCAATGTTCCTTCTTCCATTATTCGGCCTGAAAATAATTGTGCCAGGCCTGATTCCGCACTTCTTCACAGGTGCGGCGGCAGGGGTGTTTGGAAATGCGACTGGCGGCAGACGCGGAGCGATGATCGGAGCATTTGCCAATGGTCTATTAATCTCATTCCTTCCGGCCTTATTGCTGCCGGTTCTGGGGTCACTTGGATTTGAAGGAACTACTTTTGGAGACTCGGACTTTGGGGTAGTGGGGATTTTATTGAGCTTTTTGATTAAACTGTTTTCTTAATATGCTTTATCAAAAGGGATTTCACTTTCGGGTGGAATCCTTTTTTAATTTGCCGGTCGAAATCATTTGGCAAGATGCATTATTTTGCGAAAATTCAAAAATAATTCCATAACCTATTGATATATTTGGAAAATTGATTAATAATAATAAAAGACAAAGAAAGCGCTTAACTAAACTGTATTTTGATTATTATAAGTGGGCTAAAAACTATTATCTGAGACACAGATGATATCAGCTAAGATTGAACAAGGAGAGAGAATATGAAAGTAACCATATATGATGTTGCAAAAGAAGCGAATGTCTCAATTGCTACCGTTTCTAAAGTAATTAATAATACCGGAAGAATTGGAGAAAAAACAAAAAGAAAAGTACTGGAGGTCATGAAACAGCTAGATTATCAGCCCAATATGATGGCTTCTGCATTAATGGGAAAGCAGACAAAGACAATCGGCCTCCTGATTCCGGATCTTGCTAATCCATTTTTCTCAGAACTTGCACGCAGCATAGAGGATCGTGCACACGAATTTGGCTACAACCTTGTTATTTGCAGTACTGATTACCAAACAGAAAAGGAAAACAAATATCTTGCTCTTTTAAAAAGAAAAAGTGTGGATGGCTTCATTTTAGCATCTGGATTTGAAGATTTAAATAAAGTGGAAGAATTGGTAAAAGAAGATGTTCCTGTAGCGATAGTAGCACGTGATCTTCCAATGTTCTCAATAAATACCGTTGCATTAGATGATTTCATGGGCGGTTACTTGGCTGCTTCCCATTTAATAGAACTTGGCCATCAAAACATAGGTGTTATTGCCAGGGATGTCTGGAGCAACAGGGAGAGGCTGCGGGGATTCAAGCAGGCATTAGAAGAGAGCAGCTTAGAGTTTACCCGGGAATTTGAATATATCAATGGGATTAGTCATGTTGAACCTGGAAAAATCATGACAACTAAATATCTTAAAGGCAAGAACCCGCCAACAGCTATTTTTGCATGCAACGATTTATTGGCAATCGGAGCAATCCAGGCTGTTAAAGAAGAGGGGATGGGTGTGCCCGAGGATATTTCAGTTGTGGGTTTCGATAATACTCTTATTGCTACAATTGTAGAGCCTCCATTAACTACGGTTGCCCAGCCAATTCAGCATATGGGAAGAGAAGTGCTGGATTTGATCATTTCGATGATTAAAGGAGAAAAAAAAGAAAAAATGCGTTTGACATTACTGCCTTCTCTGGTGACCCGAAATTCCACAGCAAAAAATAGGAATAAAGATTTGAAAGAAGAATTAGAAAATTTATAAAAGTTATTGATTTTTTATAATATTATGAATAAAATAATATCAACACCGATTTGATAAAGCGCTTAACTAAATGTGTGAAAACCCTCTTATGTTTAGGGAGGGGGAATTAAAAGCAATTGGTCCAGATTTCCAGAGGGATTTAAAAGGCCTTTAAAACAAGTATTGAATTTTAAAAGGCCTTCCATTTTGTAAAACTTATTACAAAAAAGTAAGCGCTTTAACAAATGGCTTCTAACTAATGAATAAATGGAAGCTTTTCCACTTGATTTTATTTTTATAGAAAAAGGTAAGCGCTTACTGTACTGAAGGAGGATAATGCAATGAAAGCACTTCTAAAAACAGAGCCTGGGGTTGGGAATATTGACCTTTTAGACATTGATGAACCTGCTGTGGGTCCAAATGAAGTGAAAATCGAAGTGAAGTATACAGGAATTTGCGGCACGGATTTACATATTTACCATGAGACATTTAAAAGTTATCCGCCTGTCATTATAGGCCATGAGTTCTCCGGGATGGTAGCTGATACAGGAGAAAATATTTCAAAGGTGAAAGCGGGAGATCGGGTAGCAGTGCTTGGGTCAACTGCCATTACATGCGGCACGTGTCATTACTGCGAAACAGGATATTACATGTTTTGTTCAGAACGCAGGGGAATGGGGCATGGAGTAAATGGCAGTTTTACACAATATGCTGTGGTTCGTGAAGATATGGTTTATAAGATTCCTGAAAGTGTCAGCCTTGAAGAGGCTGCCTTATCCGAACCTCTCGCTTGTGCGGTTCAGGCCATTGAAGAGCTGACAAATATTCAAGTTGGCGATACCGTTTTATTATCCGGGCCAGGTCCTATTGGTCTCATCTGTTTGTCCTTGCTGGCTGTAAAAGGCTGTAAAGTCATTGTGGCAGGAACATCTGCAGATAAAATGAGGCTGGAAATCGCCAAAAAACTCGGAGCAGATGTTGTCGTTGATGTAACAGTTGATAACTTGCAAACCATTGTGATGAGTGAAACGAATGGTATGGGTGCGGATGTAACGGTAGAATGTGCAGGTGCTGCCCCATCAATCAATAGCTGCCTTCAAGCTTTAAAAAAACGGGGCAAGCATATTCAAGTTGGCATAGCAGGCAAAGAAATCACAATGGATTTTGATATCATTTTGTACAAACAAATACAGCTATTTGGTTCTCTTGCACATTCCATGAAAACGTGGAATCGAGTCATGCAGATATTAGAACAAAAGAAAGTAAACCTTCAGCCAATCATTACCCATAAGCTTCCGCTGACACAATGGAAGGAAGCGTTTGATCTATGTGAACAAAAGCAATGCGGAAAGGTGCTTTTAAGCCATTCCTCATAAACTTCATTTAAATGCAACTTATATATTCCGAAAGGAGGAAGCCAGATGTCAAAGACAAAATTGGCAGCTAGTAAGAAAGAAAGTGTTCTTATTCCGGAGACAATGAAGTCTGCCTATTTGCAAAGACCTTTGGAAGTTAGGGTTGAAGAAGAAAGAGTCCCTAATGTTACTGGTAAAGAAGTACTGGTCAAGGTAATGGCCGTTGGGGTATGCGGTTCAGATATTCATTATTTTGCTCATGGGCGCATTGGCAAAAGATATGTTCAGTATCCGCATGTACAGGGACACGAGTGTGCAGGAATCGTTGTGTCTATAGGTGAAAAAGTAACAAAATTTAAGGTTGGAGATCGTGTAGCTGTGGAACCGGGTGTTGCTTGCATGAACTGTGAATGGTGTAAAGAGGGAAGGTATAACCTATGTCCCGACGTGCAATTTTTATCTACACCGCCGGTAAAAGGAGCTTTCGTTCAATATTTAAGACACCGGGAGGATTTTCTATTTCCAATTCCCGATTCTTTATCTTACGAAAATGCAACTCTTGCAGAGCCATTATCTGTATCGATCCATGCCGTAAAACGCGGAGGCTTAACTCCGGGTTCCACCGTAGCCATTACAGGCATGGGACCTGTTGGTTTGATGACCGTGATAGCGGCAAAAGCATTTGGTGCAAAGGAGATCATTGTCAGTGATATCGAGCCATTAAGACTGGAAACAGCCAGAAAATTTGGCGCTACAAAGATAGTTAACGCAGCAAATGAAGATCTGAATGCTGCCATTGAAGAGATAACCTCAGGCTTAGGCGTTGATATGATAATAGAAACCTCTGGAAACGCTAAAGTATTGCAATCATCAATTGAATCCGTGAAAAGAGGCGGCTCCGTTGTTGTTATCGGATTTCCGGCAATTGAAGAAGTGCCTCTCAACATCACATTAATGCTTCAAAAAGAAATAGATCTTTTTTCTGTCTATCGTTATACGAATACCTACCCTTTAGCCATCAGCCTGCTAGATACAATCGGCAGCAAGATAGAACCCATCATCACAGATAGATATCCGCTGGAAGATATCCAGGAAGCAATGAACCAAGCTCATATAAATCGAAGCGGCAGTTTAAAAGTCATGGTATATCCCAATCATTTACAAGATTAATAGAAAAATAGGATTTTAGAATTTGGAGTTATTTTTGAGGAGTTTATCTTCAAAAGGCTCTAAAAATAAAAAGGGGGATTTAAAATGAAAAAAGCATTGAAAGCGGCTTCACTGGCAACGATCTTATCTTTGGCTTTAGCAGGGTGCGGAGGGGGATCATCAGAAAAGAAAACTGCTAGTGCAGATGCAGCAGAAGGAAAGCAAACTGTACTGGAATTAAGTATTCCTGAGCCTGAGGGAGCAAAATTTGATGTAGCAGCAAAAGCCTTTAAAGAGGAGCTGGAAAATTTAACGGATGATCAAATGACAGTAAAAATTCATTATAATAATTCACTTGGCGGAGAAAGAGAAGTATTTGAATTAATGGGAATGGGTTCTCTTGATATGGCTATTCAATCTGCAGGTCCCATGGGAAATTGGGTTCCGGAATTTAATATGTTCGATCTTCCATTTCTATTTGATAATCGAGAGCATGCACATGCAGTATTAGATGGGGAAATTGGAGATGAGCTGGGTCAAAAATTTGAAGAGCAGACAAATGTTAAGGTTCTTGGCTGGGTGGAAAATGGTTTTGTGGCAACATCTTCAAATAAAGCCATTAACAGTGTGGAAGATGTAAAAGGGCTGAAGGTGCGTGTTCAGGAAAATGAGCTGCAAATTGATGCATGGAAGGCTTATGGTGCAGATGCAACACCAATGGCATGGACGGAAGTGTTTACTGGATTACAGCAAGGAGTTATTGATGGTCATTCCAACTCATTGGCAACCATCCAAACATCCAAGATTTTTGAGGTGCAAAGTCATGTTGCGCTTTTGGAAGACAGATATGCACCTGGCCCAATTTCTATAAGCAAAGTGACTTTTGAAAGTCTTACTCCGGATCAGCAGGATGCAGTTTTAAAAGCTGCTGAACATGCAGAGCCAATTGGAAGACAGGCAAATGAAGATAAAATAAACGAAGCAGCCAAATTCCTTAAAGATCAGGGATTGGAACTGACAGAGCCGGATAAAGAATCCTTTAAAGCGAAAACCGATGCAGTCTATGAAAAGTGGGCACCAAAAATCGGGGAAGAGATCATTGAAAAAGTAAAAAATCTGGATTATTAGGCTGCTGAGAGGGCAATGATGAATTGAATTATTTGTTGCCCTCTTCATTTAAGGAGTTGATTAGATGAAGAGCATAACCGGAATCTATATTCGAACCATAGATAGAATGAACAAGTTTTTTGGATATGCATTGGCTTTTATTATGGCGTTTATGACCATCATTATCTTTTGGCAAGTTGTCGCGCGTTATGTAGTGGGCTCTTCTTTAGCCTGGTCAGAGGAGCTATCTCGATTCTTAATGATACTAATGATCATGATTGGTTCCTCCCTTGCCCTTCGGGAAAACCAATTAATTTCGGTTGAAATTGTGCCGGAAGTCATGCGGGGAAGAGCCAAGAAATGGCTAACAGTCTTAGTCCATCTCATTTCAATTGTTTTTTATATAGTAATCATCGCGTTTGGATGGAAGGTAGCACAAAGCTTTGGCAATCAGATTGCTCCTGGAACAGGGATATCTATGTTCTTTATCTACCTTTCTTTACCCCTGGGAGGCGTACTGCTTCTATTGAACTCTATAACGTGTATTTTGGAACAGTTCATAGAAAGAAAGGAGTGAAACGATGCTGCCTGTTTTTTTTATTTCTCTATTCATATTTATCTTTCTGAGTGTACCGATTGCTTTTTCATTGGGACTATCTACCGTATTAGGGGTTTGGATGCATGATACCCTGCCATTGGAGATTGTTCCGCAGAGAATATTTGTCTCTATGAACTCGTTCCCGTTAATGGCCATTCCTTTTTTTATTCTTGCTGGGAATTTGATGGGTGCTGGAAGCATGTCCAAGAGACTGGTTAATTTTGCAAGCTCACTGGTTGGCCATTTTACTGGCGGATTAGCCATGGTGGCAATTGTTACATCCATGTTTTTTGCAGCTATTTCAGGATCAGGTGCCGCAACAACAGCAGCCATTGGTTCTATTCTCATCCCGGCTATGGTCGCAAAAGGCTACAAAATTGAATATGCAGCTGCTAACCAGGCAGTAGCAGGAGCCCTGGGAATTATCATTCCGCCAAGTATTGCCATGATTTTATACGGAGTTGCGGCAGAAGTTTCTATAGGAGATCTTTTTATTGCAGGAATACTGCCGGGTTTATTAATCACTTTTTCGCTTCTGATCAGTGCCTATATAATTGCTAACCGCCATGGATATGTTGGCGAAGAGAAAAAAAGTTTTCCCGATGTAATTGTGGCGTTTAAAAAATCTTTCCTTGCACTCTTAATGCCTATTATCGTCCTGGGCGGAATTTATTCAGGAGTATTTACTCCAACGGAAGCATCAGTGGTTGCAGTTGTTTATTCCTTTATAGTAGGATTCCTAATTTATCGGGACATTACTTTGCTGCAGCTGGCCGATACTTTGAAAAAATCAGCAATCAGCAGCTCGATCATCATGATTGTAATTGGAACAGCAGGCCTTTTTGGGTTTTTTATCGAGATGAATGGTGTTCCAGGAATGATATACAGCTCAATATCAGGTGTTGTTACAAATAAATATATTTTCCTTATTATTGTTAACATCATTTTGTTTATAGCAGGCATGTTCTTAGAAGGAGGAGCTGCAATCCTTATTTTTGTCCCTCTATTATTGGGAACTGCAGTTAATTTGGGGATAGATCCTGTTCACTTTGGTGTGATCATGGTTTGTAATTTAGCAATTGGATTAGTAACGCCGCCTGTTGGAATTGATCTGTTTGTTGTGTCCCAGCTTACAAAACTCTCAATTGTGAGAATCGCAAAAGCGGTAATACCATTAATTATTATATTAATCATTGATGTGCTGGTAATTTCATTTTTCCCGCCGCTATCTACCTGGCTTCCTTCACTTTTGAAATAGAAAATAGGCTGTAAGGAGTCCGCTTAATAGTCCTGACATAAAGCTCGGACGTTAGGTTTTAATAGCAAGATAAGTCATCTTATCTTGTTCATTTTTCACCATTTGGTAAAGCGCTTAACTAAATTGATAGAACAAAACCTGAAGGAGGATATAAATGAGTACCCCATTAAACGAAGAAAAATTAAGGTATTTAATTGAGAAGTCATCTAAAGCAAGACAATTAATTATTCAGACAGTGCATCATGCAGGAGCAGGGCATATAGGAGGGCCAATGTCTGCTTCAGATGTCCTTGTAAATTTGTATTTTAATGAAATGAATGTAAATCCAGATAACCCTACAGATGAACAGAGAGATCGATTTGTACTATCAAAGGGGCATTCTGCGATTGGGCTCTATACAGTTTTAGCACTTAGAGGATATTTTCCGACAGAGGAATTGCAAACCTTTGATTCATTAAATTCACGCTTGCAGGCTCATCCGGATATGAATACCCTTCCAGGTCTGGACATGTCAACAGGCTCGCTTGGCCAGGGGATTTCTGCAGCCGTCGGAATGGCCCTGGGTGCAAAACTTCAGAATAAAGAATTCCGCACATACTGCATGATTGGTGATGGTGAATCACAGGAAGGCCAGGTTTGGGAAGCTGCAGATATTGCCTCTAAATATAAATTGGATAATCTGGTCGTTATTCTCGACTTTAATAAGCTTCAGCAGTTTGGCTGGCAAGGTGATGGAGAATCGAGAGAAACCCCAATCAATGAGCCCAAAAAGCGCTGGGAAGCATTCGGCTGGCATGTCATTGAGATAGATGGCCATAACCACCAGGAAATTAGTGAAGCTTTTCGCCTAGCCAGAGAGGTAACAGGCCAGCCTGTTATGATTATCGCCAACACGGTGAAAGGCAAGGGTGTTTCGTTTATGGAAGGAGATTATTTATGGCATTCAAGAATTCCGACAGATGAAGAGTTAAGCAGCGCATCAAAAGAACTGGAAATGGGGGTTCAAAAATGAAAAGCTTACTTTCTAAAGATCAAGTTTCAATGAGGGACGTTTTTGGAGAAACACTGCTTAAATTATCTCTGGAGTCCGATAAGGTTTATGCGATTGATGGAGATCTGGCTAACTCAACCAAAATAGATGCTGTTGCAAAAGGGAATCCTTCTAGATTTCTGCAAATGGGCATCGCTGAACAAAATATGATGAGTGTAGCTGCTGGACTGGCTGCAACTGGCTTGCAGCCCTGGGCTGCTACCTTTGCTGCATTTCTGTCTAAACGTGCCATTGATCAAATTCAAGTGCAAATTGCTCAGCCAAAATTAGATGTGAAAATGATTGGAGCCTATAGCGGTTTGCTGACAGGGGTAACGGGAAAAACGCATCAATCGCTTGAAGATATCGCAATTTTCAGATCGCTTGCCAATATGGTTGTTCTCGCACCTGCAGACAGTATAGAAGTGGAAAAAATGATGGAGTTTGCACATAAATACGAAGGGCCGTTATATATGCGACTTGCCCGTGACCCGTATCCAATCATTTTTAATGAAGATTACCACTTTGAATTCGGTAAAGCGGTGCATTTAAAAGAAGGAACGGATATTACCATCATATCTACAGGAACACAAACCAGCAGGTCTTTAGCTGCGGCAGAACAATTAGAAGCTGATGGAATCTCTGCGGCAGTGATTCATCTGCCGACCATTAAGCCGCTTGATAAAGAAGCAATTGTTAAAGCTGCAGAAAATACAGGAGTTATTGTTACAGCAGAGGAGCATAGCATTTATGGCGGTCTTGGAAGTGCAGTGGCAGAGGTTTTAGTAGAAGAGAAACCAGTTCCTATGCTTCGTGTAGGTGTGAAAGATCTAAATTCAGAGTCAGCTAAAAATGATGATCTGCTGGAGAAGTACGAAATTTCATCCGGCCATATTGTCAAAAGAGTCAAAGAGGCATTGACGAAGAAAAATTCTTTAATTTAACCATAGGATGGGAGAGGGAAAATATGCAGACAAGTATTTTAAATGAAAAGCTATTCATTGATGGACAATGGATTCACTCGGAAAATACACACAAAGTATATAACAAATATACCGGGGAGCTCTTTTCAGAGATTGGCATAGCTGATGAAAAGCTGGTGGATCAAGCGATTGCAGCTGCTGTATACGCACATAAAAACACCGCATTTACCCCGGATTACCGCTATAAGGTTTTAATGCGTGCAGCAGAGCTGCTGCTAAGTCATGCCGAAGAATTTGCTCAAATTATTGCCAAGGAAGGCGGGAAGCCTATCACTGATGCAAGAGCAGAAGTGAATCGTTCAGCATCGACATTCCAAATTGCTGCTGATGAAACAAAAAAGCTCGTAGGGGAAATTATCCCAAATTATAACGTGCAGGGAAGATTCCTTTATACAATAAAAAAGCCTGTGGGAGTTGTTGCAGCAATTACCCCGTTCAACTTCCCGCTAAATCTTGTTGCACATAAAGTTGCTCCGGCCTTGGCAGCGGGTAATCCAGTTATTCTTAAGCCGGCATCTGATACAGCGACAATTGCTATAAAACTATGTGAACTGCTCGAGAAAGCAGGAGTTCCGAGAGGATACCTGCAATGTGTAGTAGGAAGCGGGGGCACAGTCGGTGAACAGCTCCTGAATGATGAAAGGATTGCGCATTATACATTTACAGGTTCACCTGGAGTAGGCAAACATATTCAAAAGACAATCGGGTTAAGAAAAGCAACCTTAGAGCTGGGCTCCAACTCTGCCACTATCGTTCATAGTGATTCGGATATTAATAAGGCTGCTGCCAAGCTTGCAAAAATGTCATTTGCACATGCCGGGCAAATATGCATTTCAGTTCAGAGGATTTTTGTTCAGAAATCTGTTAAAGAGAAGTTCCTTGAAAAGTTTTTGCAGGAAGTTTCCTATCTTAAGGTGGGGGATCCTTTGGATCCGAATACGAATGTCGGCCCTATGATCAATGTGAAGGAAGCTGAACGCATTGAGCAATGGGTAAAGGAAGCTGAAGAGGATGGAGCAGTCATTTTAACCGGGGGAAAACGAGAAGGCAGTATTTTTTACCCAACCGTAGTTACAAATGTGAGAAAAGGGATGAAAGTTTCCGATGAAGAGGTGTTCGCTCCTGTCGTTACCGTCGCAGATTACGAAACAATTGAAGAAGCAATTGAGCTTGTGAATGACTCGAAGTATGGTCTGCAGGCTGGAATATATACTTCCGATCTGAGTTTATCTTATAAAATTCCTTACATGCTTGAAGTAGGCGGTGTTGTTATTAATGATACTTGCTGCTTCAGGACTGATCAAATGCCTTATGGAGGCGTGAAAGAAAGCGGAAATGGCAAGGAAGGTCCGGCTTATGCGATACAAGAGCTCGTGGAAACTGTGACGGTCGTTGTAAATCTAGAAGAATGATAAATAGGTTCATATAAAAAGAGAAAGAGCTGATAAGATTGGACACATTTAAGATAGCCGTTATTCCAGGTGACGGCATTGGACCGGAAGTAATTGATGAAGGCGTCAAGATTATGAAAAAGGCAGCAGAGCTGGATGGTCGTTTGCAGTTCGAATTTACGTATTTTCCTTGGGGCTGTGAATTTTATTTAAAGAATGGAAAGATGATGGATGAAGACGGGATTGAACAGTTAAAGTCTTTTGATGCAATCTACTTGGGAGCCGTCGGCTATCCGGGGGTGCCAGATCATATCTCTCTTTGGGATCTGCTCCTGAAAATCAGGAAGGAATTTGACCAGTATGTAAATATTCGTCCTATTACACTATTAAATGGTGCACCCTGTCCGCTTACTGGCGGAAATAAAGAAAACATCGATATGCTATTCATTCGTGAGAATAGTGAAGGTGAGTATGCAGGGGCCGGGGATTGGCTTTTTAAAGGCAATCCCGAAGAAGTCGTTTTACAGACAGGGGTCTTTTCCCGGAAAGGTACGGAGCGCATCATCCGGTATGCTTTTGAAACAGCGTCCAAAGCAGGGAAAACACTGACCAGCATAAGTAAAGGAAATGCACTTAATTATTCCATGGTATTTTGGGATCAAGTGTTTGAACAGGTGAGCAAGGAATACCCCCAAGTTCAGACCTATTCCTATCTTGTTGATGCAGCAGCTATGTACATGATTAAAGATCCTGCAAGGTTCGAGGTTGTTGTAACCTCCAATTTATTTGGAGATATTTTAACAGATTTGGGTGCAGCGCTAGGAGGCGGCATGGGGCTGGCGGCCGGAGCCAATATTAATCCTGAAAGAATATTCCCGTCAATGTTTGAGCCAATTCATGGTTCAGCACCGGATATCGCAGGGAAAGGGATAGCCAACCCGCTGGCTGCAATTTGGTCAGCCAGCCAGCTTTTTGATTTTCTCGGCTTTAACGATATAGGAGAGAATCTGCTCAGCTGCATCGAAAAAACACTGGAAGAGAAAAGGGTTCTTACTCTAGATCTCGGCGGATCCGCTTCCACTTCAGAAGTTGGTGCGCGTGTTAGTGAAATTTTAACTGAAATGGCAATAGCACAATCTTCGGTATAACATTCACTGTGGAACAATAGAGAAGGCAGCGCTATTTCGGATAGCGCTGTTTTTCCTATTGAACATACGCCGGCAAAAAGGTGCGGATTGAAGTCGGTTATTATAGCTGAGCAAAGGAGACTTGCCGATGATTCAAAAAATAGCAGTTATTGGGGCTGGAACAATGGGACATAGTATTGCCCTTAATTTTGCCCTATATGGCCTTAATGTAAATGTATATGACCCAGATTGGAAAAGTGTTGAAAAGGCTAAAGATGAGATTCTTAGGCAGCTGGACTTATTACAGGAAGTAGGAAATATAGATATCCAAAATAAAATCAATACGCTCAAAAGTATCCATTTCTATACCAGCTTAAAAGAAACAGTAGCAGATAGAGAATTTGTGGTGGAAGCCGTCCCTGAGAATCTGGAATTAAAACAAGATCTTTTTAAGAAATTAGATGATTATTGTCCTCCAAAGACTATTTTAGCAAGTAATACTTCAAGTTTGGATTTGGAGAGCATGATGGCAAAGGTAAGCGAAATGAGAAAAAAAAGAATCCTGATAACTCATTGGTATAACCCTGCGCATATCATGCCGCTTGTGGAAATTTCGAATTTTGGAAACAACCATCAAGATGTGTATGAAGATGTGAAAAGCTTGCATATGCTCATTGGCAAACAATGTATAGAAGTACTAAAAAATATTCCTGGTCTGGTGGCAAATCGAATTCAGCAGAGTGTGGCAAGAGAGGTATTCTCCCTGATGGAGCAGCAAGCTGCATCTCCCGAGGATATTGAAAAAGCGTTAATGTTTGGCCCTGCATTCCGATACGCCACAACAGGGCAATTAATGATTGCTGATATGGGCGGATTGGATATATGGTGCACGGTAGGTGATAACCTGCTGAAAGATATGGAAAATAGGCAATTCTCCAGCCCTCTGCTAAGAGAGAAAACATCTGAAGGAAAGCTGGGGTTAAAATCCGGCGAAGGTTTTTTTAAATATCGAAAAGATGAAGCAGAGGAAATTAAGAAACAGTTTAATAGAAAGCTCCTTCATCAGCTAAATGCCTCCCAATATTATATGAATCATATTATTAAATGAAAGGATGATTATCTTGAAACTAATAACCTTTAAAGACAAGGACGGGACTATTAAAGCAGGGTGGATAGAGAAAGAACAAGTTTTTGATATGGAAAAGGCAAGCGGGGGTAAACTGCCTGGCTCAATACTTGGTTTTCTGGAACAGTTTGAAGAAAACTATAATCTCGCCAGCCAAATTGCTGGCCATGATCAATTGGGCACGTACAAGCTAAACGAAATTGAACTTTTAGCGCCTTTGCCGAACCCTAGAAGTGTGCGGGATTTTATGGCATTTGAAGGTCATGTCGCGACTATAGCAGCCAAAAATAAGCAAAATGTTGTGCCAGAGTGGTATGAGATTCCGGTGTTTTACTTTACGAATCACCATGCCATTACAGGGCCGAATCAGAAAATCAAGCGCCCAGCCCAATGCAGTGAACTGGATTATGAATTGGAAATTGCTTGTATCATAGGCAGAGAAGGCAGAAATATAAGTGCTGAACAAGCTGAAGATTATATAGCAGGGTACACCATTTTGAATGACTGGTCTGCACGGGATCTGCAAATGAAGGAAATGAAGGCGGGATTAGGACCAGCCAAAGGCAAGGACTTTGCTACATCGATTGGACCGTATATTGTGACAAAGGATGAACTGGAAGAATTCCGAGATGGAGACAGATTAAACCTGGAAATGACAGCTAAAGTTAATGGAAAGCAGCTATCTAAGGGAAACTTCAAACATATTCATCATTCATTTGAACAAATGATTGAGCGGGCATCCTCGGATGCGACCCTATATCCTGGAGATATCATTGGGTCAGGTACAGTTAGTACGGGCTGTATCCTGGAATTAGGAACGGATATTCACAGTTGGCTTCAGCCGGGGGACGTAGTGGAACTTGAAATTACCGGTTTGGGTAAACTCACCAATGAGATTATGTAATGAAGCAGCTTTTCTTTTTCGGACTAAACTGGATTTGGAGAAAGAGAGGAGAATAAGATGTATTTGAGTCAGCAACATTTTAAATTTTCCATGCCAACAGAAATTATCTATGGCATGAATAGTGTTAAACATAAGCTTCCAGCAACAATAAGAAGCCTTCAAAAAGCAAAGGTCTTTGTTGCCACTGACCCAGGACTTCTTAATACAGGAATAATAGATGCGGTTACCTCATTATTAAATAAGAACGGCATTGATACAGTCGTGTTTGCTGATGTTGAGCCGAATCCCCATGCACAGACTGTTATGAAGGGTGCACAGATGTATAAACAGGAATCCTGCGAAATGATCCTTGCCATAGGGGGAGGAAGCCCCATGGACTTCGGAAAAGCGGTAAGTGCGATTGTTGCCCATGAAGGACACATCCTGGATTATCGTCGCGGTCAAAAGCCCCTCCATGAAGATATTCCTTTACTCATTGCTATTCCTACGACGGCTGGAACCGGTTCGGAGGTGACTCCCGTCTCGGTGATTACCGATCATGAGGCGGGCAGAAAATATGTAATCGCTTCCCCAATGCTTGCACCAAAGGCGGCCTTTATCGATCCAAGTTTAACCACTTCACTTCCGCGGCATGTCGTTTCAGCTACTGGAGTGGATGCTTTAGTACATGCCATTGAGTCTTATACATCACTTAAATCAAACCCAATAACAGATGGATTAGCCTTTAAAGCAATCAAAATGATTAAGGAAAATTTGCCGGCAAGCTATGCGCACCCGGATAACCTTGAAGCCAGGGCACAAATACACCTGGCCAGCACAATGGCAGGTATATCCTTTGGAATGGCGGGCGTAGCACTAGTCCATTCTTGCTCGCATCCGATGTCGGCTTTATATCAGGTGCCTCATGGACTTGCGAATGCCATATTGCTGCCGCACATTATAGAACATAACTTAATAGCTAACTATGAAAAGTATGCCAATATTGCAAGGGTTTTTGAACCGTCGCTGACATTCGAAAATGATAGAAATGCTGCAGGGAAACTAGCTCCATTGCTTAAAGAGTTTAATAAAGCTCTGGATATTCCAGATAATTTTAGTTATCTAAAGCTAGATTTTACGGATGAAATGGTGGATCGCTTAACTATAGATGCCATGAATGATTTAGGCACGATTCCTAATAATCCCCGGAAAGCAGATAAAGAAGATATTCGTCAAATTTATAAAAAAGTATTGCCGATGGCTTTAAGTTTAGAAAAAATTCGGTTAAATTAAATTGTTAGAAGGATGCGAACCTATATCGTTTGCATCCATTTTTATTTTGATAGGCGATTTATAATTCTAAAGTGTACAATGCAAATTTGCAAAGTTCACATTCGGCAAAATTCGGGTGGTGCCTGTCACTAGGTAAATTCTTCAATTAAATGGTAATATAGGATTGGGAGGGTGATTTATGAGAAAGGTTCTATATTTTGTTTTTGCTGTCCTGATTTTGGCCGCTTTGAGCGGGTGCAATAAGGAAATTAAGCCGCAGGATCGCTTTTCACAGTATGTGGAGCATTGGAATAAGCAGGAGTTTGAGAAGATGTATGAATTCCTGTCGAAGGATGCGAAGCAGTCGATCAGCAAAAAGGATTTTGCAGCCCGTTATGAAAAGGTTTACAAGGATTTAGAGATAGATAATCTGAAGGTAACATACAAGCCGGATATGGAAAAAGAATACAAAAAAGAAGAAAATGCGAGCTTTCCTTTTTCAGCAAGCATGGATAGTGCAGCCGGCAAGATTGAGTTTACCTATGATGCCAAGCTTGTGAAGGAGGAAAAGGAAGAGGAAGACAATTGGTTTGTTGCCTGGGATACGACTTATATTTTTCCGGAGCTGGGGCCAGAGGATAAAATCAGTTATTCAACTGTTCCTGCACAGCGCGGAGATATTGTAGACCGCACAGGTGACCCGCTTGCCTTAAATGGCACCCTTTATGAAATTGGTGTTGTTCCTGAACAGATGGGTGATCAGAAGGAGCAGACGATCAAAGGTTTGTCTTCAGCATTGGGAATGTCAGAAGAGCAGATTAATAAAAGCTTGAATGCAAGCTGGGTACAGCCAGGTTACTTCGTGCCAATTAAGAAGGTTTCCCCAGATGATAGGACAACATTAGATAAAGTGTTCGCACTAAAAGGTGTCCTGAAGCAGGATGTCAAAGGCAGAGTCTACCCGATGGGTGAGTCGGCTGCTCACCTAATTGGCTATGTTGGACAGATTACAGCAGATGAAATGAAAGAGCGTGAAGGCTATTCAAGCACTGATATAATCGGAAAAAGAGGACTTGAACAGGTCCTTGAGGAACGTTTGAAAGGTTCAAATGGAATTAAAATTGGAATCAAGAAGAAAGACGGTTCTGAAGTGGTCCTCTCTGAAAAACCGGTAGAGAACGGTGAAAATGTTCAGCTTACCATTGATATGAACCTGCAGAAGTCTCTTTACACAGAGCTGGGTGGAAAGCCGGGAACCGCAGCAGCGATCGATCCGGTTACCGGAAATACGCTGGCGCTCGTCAGCAGCCCGAGCTTTGATCCGAACCAGGCTTCACTCGGGTTTACCGCGGATGAGTGGAAGGCAATGGAAGGCAATAAGGACATGCCGCTTCTGACACGATTTAAGCAAACCTATGCGCCAGGTTCAGTGATGAAGCCGCTGACAGGCGCAGTCGGACTGACAGAAGGAACATTAACGCTTGATGAAACGATTAATGTTAAGGGCCTTCAATGGCAGAAGGACAGTTCATGGGGCGGCTATAAAGTCACTCGTGTTAAAGACCCCGGGGGACCGGTCAACTTTGAAAAAGCCATGATGTATTCGGATAATATCTATTTTGCCCAGCAGGCCCTTGAACTGGGAAATGAAAAGTTTTCAGCTGGACTTAAGAAGTTCGCGTTTGAAGAGGAAATTCCATACGCATTCCCGCTGGAGCAATCCAAAATTGGCGGTCTGGATACTGAAATTCTTCTGGCTGATTCTGGCTACGGCCAGGGTCAGGTGGAAATGAGCATTGTCCATCTTGCAGCGTCTTATACACCTTTCATCAATAAGGGTTCCATGATCAAGCCTGTTCTCCTGGAAGAAGAAGAAAAGGGCCAGGTGCTGAAAGAAGCTGTCATGAGCGAAGAAACAGCGAACACAGTGGCAGCCGCAATGGCTAAAGTAATCCAGGACCCAAGCGGAACCGGCCGTGCTGCTTACATGAAAGATTATACGCTGGCTGGGAAAACAGGAACAGCCGAGCTGAAGAAAAGTGCAAATGAAAAGGGCCAGGAAAATGGGCTGTTTGTTGCATACAATCCGCAGTCTCCGAAGCTGCTTATCGCGATGATGATAGAGGGCGTTGAAAAAAGTGGAGGGTCGAAAGTGGTAGTGGAGAAAGTGAAGAAAGTATTTGAGGAGCATAAAGGGCGGTTTTAATGCCGTAACTAATCAAGTGTTTGCATCTATAAGGTGCAGACACTTTTTTAAGAGAGTTTTCTAAAATCCCCTAGCTTTCAAAAAATGATATTTTAAGAATTATTAAGGCACCGTCACCTTATGTAACTAGGCAAGGTGCCTTCTATGTTGAACTGATAAATGGAAGTACATATAGACCATCATTTGGCATTATTGCCGCTTCTTCGTTCTCGACTGAAAAAAGCTAACAGCCTCCAAAATAAACAGCTTCTCCTGCTCACTCAGCATTCTCCAGTTTCCAGCTTTTATTTTCATTAGTAAGCCCTCCTCGATTTTTAATACTCTCGTGACAAGGACATAGTTGTAAAATTCTTACTTATCTATACCGCCTTTTTAGTAGCTTGAAACAACAAAAGTTTTTGCAAATTCTGACACGATTATTATGAAAAAAGGAGAAAAATAAAGAAAATACGTCTCTCTAAGCCCTTTCGACAATAGTTTAGGATAACCAGGCCTCAGTTCTGCACATTTCTACCTATTTCCCAAAATTTTGATTTTGAGGTAAGATAAAAGAATAGTAGATTACAGTGTTGGAGGATTCTTTATGGGCTATCGGGTACCGCTTCTGAGAGGATTGAAGGAGCCATATACAATTTCGCATCAGTTGAGGAAAGAGGAAAGTCTGTCTGGTTTATGGAAACAGGTGTTGTTATTAATCCTTTTAAGTGCGTTTGTTTTTGGGGTTAGTGCCTTCTTTGGCATTGGAAGTGAGCAAGCATCGAGAAGCTTTTTAGACCTTCCGAGAAGCGAGTATGAATTGTATAAGCTTTTCTTTGGAGCAGGGCAAGTTATCTGGGGGATCGTCTATGCCATTTTGGTCATTTTTGTGCCTTCTCTGTTCTTTTGGACCCTCGTCGAGGTCGAGTACAAAAAACTGATAAGCATTCAATTAATGGTTTTGCTGATTCTTCTAACTGAAAAGATAATCAATATTCCAATCTTTTTGTTTTTGGGGATAAATACCAATTCCTCTATATTCTCATTTGGCATTATTGCTCAAGCCTCAGCATTCCCTGAGTTAATAATCTATACGCTTTCTGCAATAACATTATTTAAAATCTGGACACTTGTCCTGCAATATAAATACTTAAAAGTCGTTTCCGAAAGAAGCCCCCGCTTTCTTATTTTGGTGTTACTCGGAACGCATCTGTTTTTTGTGATTGTTTCAGCTTTACTCTCATCCATCCACCTGGAAAAGCTTATATAAGTGAGGGGATTCTTTAATGACTTGGAAGGCAAGATTGTTAGCATGTGCTGTGGTTCTCTTTTTGGCTTGTAACATCACCCTGCTATTTCTTAAAAATGATAAAATAAACAGGACTTACCATGTTGATGAATGGACATCTGTAAAAAAACAGGATCTTCTTGAAACCATGCCGGCAAGAGGTGTATTGGCCCCAAAAGAAGAACAGCATTTTTACTATGAAAATTCAACTGGCACATTCAAAGGATTTCTCGTCGAAAAAGGTGATGAAGTTCAGCAGGGGACAGGGTTATTTGAGTATTCTCCGGATGACATTACACTCACAAAGGAAGAATTCCAAATTGAAAAGGATAAGCTGGAAAACGAACAAGAAAATCTTGAAAGCCATATAAGCGATCTGGAAAGCATGCAAAGAACCCTTTCCAGTGCACCCGTTGAAGAGGACCAGCCTAATCCGAATGTATATATGATACAAACACTTGAACGGGATATTTATGAAAAAGAGCTGCAGATTAGCAGAATTGATAGTGAAATCGAAAAGTACGAGGACCTGATCGAATCTGCGGATGAAAGTCTTTTAAATCTTACAGTAGAAAGCGAAATTGATGGGACAGTAAAAAGCATTAAGCAGGATCTCACTAATCCTGTGGTAACTGTCATTTCCAATGAGCAGAAGGTCGAAGGGACTCTTTCAGAGCAGGAAGTAAAAAAAGCTGCGGAAGGGATGAAGGTATTCATCACACCGGCAGGCAGCAACAAAAAGATTAATGGAACAATTGAAAAGATACTAAACCATCCTACTTCAGAACCACACGCAGAAACAGAGAGCCGTTATGAATTTTCTATAGCAATAGATGAATCAAACGAGCTTGAAAGCTTACATGGAGAGCATGTAGCTGTTCAAATTGTGACGAATGAAGTGATAGATACGCTGACATTACCATACCAGGCGGTTAAGAACACCAAAAAAGGCAAATATACATATGTAATTCAGTCAAATGGCCGGGTGGAAAGAAAAAAAATCAAGACAGGCATCAAGATTAATCAGACCCAGGAAGTGAAAGAAGGGATTGCGAATGGAGAGGTTGTTCTTCTGGAAAGATCGCCATTTTTAAAATCAGGTTTTCCTTTTATCACTTCAATCGAACCGAACAAATTGAAAAAGAAAGATTTAAAAGAATTGAGGAAGAAAGAAATGCTTAAGTATACAGCTAGAGGATTCCTTTCAAGATAGTAAAACCAGCAGCTCCTGAGCTGCTGGTTTCTTTATGGCTAATAAAAAGGACCTTCTTTACCGGATCGGACCCTTAACAGGATGCCGAAAAACAGGATCACGGCAGTTATCAGCCATACAATCATAAAGGCTGAGCCAAGTGTAATGGAGTTGCTTGCGTAGTCCCTGCTTAGCTCGGTATACACTATATACACTAGGGGTACTGCATTCAAAAGGAAAAAAACAATAATCGCAGCAAGCTTGCCCGGCGTCTGATGCTGGAGCTTGGAGTAAATTAAAAGAAGACTCATTAATAATAAAGATAAGGACAAAAATGTAATGATGCCTACGATGTTCATTTGATCTCCTCCTTTAGACCCCGCTACCTATATCATTCTTCAAAATATATGTATTTTCCTTCCAAAATATGAAAAAAGACACCTGTAAAAGGTGTCCTAGTAAAATCGTTTAAATCCATCAAAATGGCTCTTCCAATATGAATTATCCAGACTGGAAACTTCAACGCCTGAGGAGCCGGCGTGGATAAATTTATTATTTCCTACATAGAAACCTAAGTGAGAAATGCCTTTTTTATATGTATTCTCAAAAAATACTAAATCGCCAGGCTGTGGTGTGTTCACATAAAAAGAACGGCTAAAGTACCCTTCTGAGGAGTAGCGTCCCATTTTGGAGCCTGTCTGCTTTAAGACATAATAGATAAACCCGCTGCAGTCAAAGCCTGAAGGAGTTTGGCCACCCCATTGATATGGAACACCAATATGTTTTTGTGCTTCAGCAAGAACCGATGACGCTGTCCCATTGTCTGTGGGCTCATTATTGTTGGGCTTCCCATTAGAGACAGATTCACCTGAATCCTGGCTTGCACTTAAATTTAGCTTTTGACCAATCAGGATTAAATCAGAACTCAGTTTATTCCATGTTTTAATCTGTTGAACAGTAGTCTTATACTTAGCAGCAATGCCGCCTAGAGTATCCCCTTTTTTAACAACATATACCTCTGAACTGCCGCCATTTGAAGGTGCTGACGGTGATGGGGTGGAGCCTGTCTGCCCTTGAGTATCTCCCGAAGTGTTTCCGGCAGATTTTGAAACCTTAAAGACTTGTCCAGGGTAAATTAAATGTGTGCTAAGTCCATTCCAGCTCATTAAGTCTTTTAAACTAATATTATGATTTAATGCAATTTTAGAAAGAGTATCCCCGCTTTTAACTGTATAAGTTTTGGCAGTATTACTTGGTGCTTGCGCTGCAGAGCCGCCTGATGGCTGATTGGATTCAGGTTTTTCTGCTGCACCTGGTATTTGAAGTTGTTGATTGATTGATAGAAAATCGGAATTTAACTTATTGGCTTTTTTAATATCTGTTACAGTAGTTTGGTATTTAATAGCCAAATGATATAGGGTATCCCCTTTTTTAACTATGTATGTATCAGCGGAAGCCTGAGAGGCAAAGGCAGAAGAAAGCATTGCTGCAGCAGCAATTGAAACCATCTGTTTTTTCACTTTTCCAAATCACTCCTTGGACGTATTTTTGGTACCATTTTATCACATATATCGTCCAAAAAGATCATATTTTTACATGATTATACAAAAAAGTAACTATTATTTTACAATAATAAAGGACTGTCGACTTATGTCGTGGTGACTATTGGATGTTTTTGTCGAAAATTGCCACTTTTCCACTTATAAAGTCATTATACCTTTCATCTCTTTGAAGACGGAAAATATCAAGAGCTTGTTCCATATACTTTTTCGCCAAAACAAACTGTTTTCTGAGTTCATAATTATATCCTATATGGTAGTGAAGCTCGCCTAATAAAAACAAAAGGTCTTTCTCAATGCAGGTTTGGATGGCCACCTTGCAGTGTTCTATAGACCGTTCATAGTTTTCTAGTCTAGTATAGGCTTTTGCCATATTATAAAGGAGCCTGCTCCGAATAGTTTCATCGTTTAAGTAAATGATTTTATCTAACTGTATCCTTGCGGGCAGGTAGATTTCAAGAGAATCCCAATACTTGCCTTCTTCATACAGAAATATCCCTTTGCTCATCAAAATTTCAATTTCGCGCTCTGTCCATACTTTCTCAAATGTTAAAGAAATCGCTTTATCGACTAGTGATAGTGCTTTTTCTGCCTGATGATTGACATGGTATTCATATATGGCTTTATGCCAGAGCAGTGTTTGATAATTCTTCATATTTGCTGAAAAAAGCGGATTTTTTTCTTCAATCTCCACAATCTCTTTTATAAGGGGATAATCAAGCTTGCGCCTGGCCATTTTCAGCTGGTGTTTAACTTCCTGAACATAATCAAGCCTTGGGGTTGTTCCGTGTTCAAAGAAGTAATTGATATCAACCCCCAGCCTCTGTGAAATGAAATATAAAGTGGAAGCCAAAGGAAGGACATCCCCATTTTCAATTTTGCTGATTTGCGCTTGAGTACATATATCTTTTGCCAGGTCTTTTTGGGAAAATCCTGCTGATTTTCTTAACTCTTTGATTTTTTTTCCGATTACAGAAAAATCCAAACGATTACCCCCTGAAAAATATTCTTATAGTTATATTTACTATTAAAAATCTGCATTAACAAGAGATTTAGAACTGAAAACCATTAATAATGAGTAATAATCAATGATACATGAATTGGATATTAATGTTTTAATGAATAATGTGAAATGCATTTAGGAAAGAAACCTAACTGCAACTGATGTTTACTTTTAAATCTCCAGTTTCAGCCGCTTCCCTATCGGAAGCGGTTCTTTTTTGATTGATAACTGGAAAAGTATTGTCAAATGATAGAAAATAAAATAGAATATTGTCTAAGGATGATAGGAAAATAGGAGGAGTTAAAAAATTGCTGGGTAAAGAAGGTCTCGATACATTAAATCAGCTTTTTTTGGACATGCTTACCAAAGCATATGAAAAGGGTGTTGGGGAAAAAGAAATGAGCGTTAACCAGCTTCTATCAGAGATTGAAAATGACTTGAGAAAAATAGTTGGAAATTAACGAAACCAAATAGTATATAAAATATGAATGTAACATTAACCCTCTATATAGAAGGGTTTTTATTTTGCTTTGAAACACCCCCGGATTGAAGTAATTAATAAAGTTGCCTGCATTCAAAGCAAAAGAGATTTATAAAATTTCTAATAAATGAAAGGATATTTGCTGGTACTATCGAATAATATATAGTGGGGTTAAATTTAATTTAACTGCGAAGATGTTTTTCCCCGTTAATTTTCGTTTACAGTAGACTCTTCAATCTTAGAACTTCAAACGTACCGCATATAGACTGATGCAGTTCCTGTACACTCCTGAATCTTCAATGATACTATAATTTTTGTGGTAGGATAATACTATTAATTTTACTAAGTGAGGGAAAGCTGATGAATTTAAGTGAGTATTTAATTGGCGACAGCTTACAATCTTTTCGTCAGTATAAAGGGTTAAGTGTTAAGGAGCTGGCAGAGGGTGTATGTTCTGAGGAAGAACTTATTTCATTTGAAAGAGAGAAAGCGTATCCAAGTCTTGAAACGCTGAATCAATTAGCAAATAAAATGAATATTGATCTTACGTACTTCTTTAATATTGCTTCGAAGTCTACCATAAATTATTCTACAGCTGTTATGCAGATTATTAATAAGCACAAGCGGAATTGGAATTATAAGGCGATTTACGAAATTGTCCAAAAGGAATTGGAGAATCCGATTTTCCAGCCTGTCATGCTGAAGCAATTTTTAGTCTGGCATCAGGGAATCTGTGTGTTTTATCTTGAGAATGATTTTGATAAAGCGATCCAGCTGCTGCACGGCGCCTTAGACCTTACAAATGAAAAAAGGGTAAACTTATCGGAAAGAGAAGTCGAAATATTAACAAGCATCGCTATTTTATATAAAGATATGAACCATTATACCGAAGCTATTTCCATGTTCAAAAAAGGGCTTAATGATTTGGAAAAACTTCCGCATATCCTTGAGAGCAGAGGGAAAGTCAGGATTTTGTTTGGTTTATCCCAAGCCTTAACAGAGATCGGGGAATTCCAGGAATCCCTGGTATATTGCCAAAAGGGAATTGAGATTTGTATACATGAAGAAATACAATATTTGTTTGCTAATTTGCACTATCAAAGTGGAGAAAATTATATAAAACTTGGCAATAAAGAAAAGGGTATAGAGTTCCTTCAGAAAGCCATTTATATCTTGCAGCTGCAAAGAAATGATAAATTCATCCAAATTATTGAAACCGAAATGGAAAAATTGCTCAATAAATGTTAATATATAAATAATTCAATAAATTATGAATGAGAGGAGTTAATGTCATGAAAAAGTTAATCTTAGCTGGGGCGTTGGCTTTAGGATTAATTGGCGCTGGAGCATCTTTCACGGGGAACCTGGAGGCTGGCATTCCATCAGAGCATAGTATTGGCAAACCTGCAGAGTTAGCTGGCATTCCATCAGAACACAGTATTGGCAAGCCAATAGAGTTAGCTGGTATTCCATCAGAACACAGCTTAGGAATTCCGTCAGAACATTAATATACACTCATTTATTAAAAGCGGTGCTTACCGCTTTTTTTTGTTTTAAAATATATATTGATATTAATAGTTAGTATGAATTAAGAAATAACGGCTAGGTATTCAAATTTTTTCAATTTGAAAAGAGTTGACTTTGCTTAAGCATTAATTTCAAAAGTCAATGATTGGGTTTTATATAATTGAACCTCCTATAACTACTCAAACGTCTAATTATAAGAAAGGAGGATTAATTTGAATAATTTTCAAGAAAAAGGAAGCGAAAGCTTAGAAGTATTGGTTACTGAAATTATGAATGCCTATGGGACAGAACTATCCACTCTCGCTTTCTCCTATGTTAAAGATATAGAAGCGTCTAAAGACATTGTCCAAAATGTTTTTATAAAATGTTTTACGCATTTGGATGAGTTTGAAGGGCGATCATCGATTAGAACATGGCTTTACAGAATTACGATAAACCAATGTAAAGATTATCTAAGGTCTTATTACATAAAAAAAGTTTTTCTAATTGGCCAAGTAAAAGAAGAAATAACAGTGCATTCACCAGAATCGATTACGCTGCAAAAGTGGGATGAAGAACAGGTTGTAGCTCAAATAATGAATTTAGGCAAAAAGTATCGGGAGGTCCTTATTCTTAGATATATTCAAGAGCTGGAAGTAAGAGAAATTGCTGAAATATTATCTATGTCTAATGAAACTGTAAAAACACGGATCCGCCGAGGGAAGAACAAGCTAATGCCTATGCTGAAAGGGGAATTTCTGTATGACTAAAAGACGTTCCTTAAAAAAAGCTTTTATAAAAAAGTATGGGGAGGATTTAATCTTTACAGACAAGGAAATACAAGAAGTTATGCATAAGATACGTAACCAAAAAACTGTTTCTAATAGAAATTTTAGGCTTGTTCCTGTCTTTATGCTGGTTTTCACTCCTATAGTTGCCATTGTACTTATTTTAAGCTCGACCCAGCTGATTAGCAATATTAAACAGGATGCATCCAAGGAAACAGAAATATCAGAGACACCGAATGAATTAGAAGTAATCCCATTCGGAGATATAGGGATTCAAAAAGTGAAAAGAGAAGGTATGTTTACCAGCATTGAACAAACTGTTGAAAAGAATGGTATTGCTATTACTCTTCATGAAATGATGTATGATGGAACCCGTTTGTCTTTTATTTACTCGATGGATAAAAAAGATATCCCGGAAGACAGGAGTAATCCTAATATACCTGACTTTAAAATGAACGTAGATGGTGAGCTTTTCGCAGATTACTCGATGGTTGAATCCATTGCAAGTGAGGACGGGAAAATACTGCATGAACTTCATCTATATGAAGAATTGCCTGATCAATTTCAGCTTGAGATTATAGTAAACAATGTTGGAAAATATGAAGGTCCATGGGTATTCCAATTACCTGTAAATAAAATAGGTGAAAATACTTACTTTGCAAAGCCAAACAAAACGGCAACGAACGGTGAACTTAGTATAACTCTTGATAAGATGTCTTTCGCCGCGAGCTCTACCAATTTAGAAATCAGCATGAGCCAGCCGCTTGAAAGTTATAAAAAAGGAAACGGCAGTACATCTTACCTCTTTGAAGTATTGGATGATAAGGGTCAGCCTATAGCTCATATGACTTCGGGTGCTACGGGAGGCGGTGAAAGAGAAGGGAAGTTTGTTGACGAGTTCAATGAATATTTTGAACCCGTCACTAAGCTGCCAAAGTCAATCACCATTATTCCGTATATAGAATCAAACGGAGATTTGGAATTTTTTGATACCCCGCTAAATCAGAATTTGCCTCTATATCTTGAACAAGATTCATATGGCGGTATTGCTATTACTGAAATTGAACAAAAGAAAGGGGAGTTATGGATACATTATCAAGCAGAAGGTGTTACGGAAAACAGAAGGCGAGTTTTAGAATTAAAGGAAAAAGGAACAGATACGGAATTAATGCGATATGACAGATATCAAATCACTCCGGATGGCTATATAGCGAAATTTAAGACTTCCCAGCCATTAGAAGAGCTGGTTGTCAGTACATGGAAGAGGAATATTAAAAAGGTTGAGGGCTTAGAATTAAAAGTGAATGTAAATAATAATGGAGAATAATCACAAAAAACCCGAGCTCTATAGAAGAGAAACTCGGGTTTTCACTATTATTGGAAATTTGATTTCACCCGCAGAGCGGATGTTTTAACACTGGTATTTCTCTTCTGCTTCTTAGTGCCCGGCACTGTTAATATATATTGATTAAGCGGTATTAATTGTATCGCTTTTACCATTGCAATTGAACCTAATAAAATTAAGGCATAAACAAAAGGAAAGAATGCTGTTTTCCAGACAAAATCCGGTGCAACTTGGATAAAGCTGTATAGAACAAAAGGATGTACCAGGTAGATGGCCATAGATAATGTTCCAATCTTGGTAATAATGCTGTTCAGCCACCTGATTTTTTGGATTTGTTCTCCGATCCCAATCACAAAAAGAGTAATGATTGGAATGTTGACCATATTCGTCACTCTATTAGACGGTGTGGATCCCATTGTTTTGTATTCCCATACAGCGGCAGCTGTGACAATTAGAACCGCAATCCCCAATAAAACTTTATATTTCTTTGAAAATGCACGTAATGGTTCCCAGAAATAAGCGAGGAACCCGCCAAAAATAAAATAGAAAATCCAGCTTGGCAAAAATGCCCGCTGACTTAGGATACTTCCAAGGATTCCTTCGAATTCTCCAGGATTGAATGACTTTACAAAGTAATAGTTTATACATACTGCTCCGATCAGCAGCACTGGCCAAATCATTTTTGACTTAACTGCCTGCAGCAGCGGAAATAGCAAGTAAAACTGAAAGACAATGGACATAAAATATAAATGATAATATGCATTGCCAAATATGAAGTTCACCAGGAATTGCTTTTCTCCGGATTCTAATGGGTTTACGCCAAGTACTAAATACGTAAACAGTAAATAGAAAACACTCCAAAAGAGAAATGGCAAGCCAATCTTTGTAAATCGGCTAGTAGCAAATCTATAAAGATCAAAGCCCTTAAATCTTGCCTGATAAAATAGGAGAAAACCGCTAATAAGTGCAAACATTGGTGTTCCGAAGCGGCTGATTTGATTGATAAATAATGTAAACTCGTTATATGTTTCACCGTGCTCATAATAGAAAGAACCAGAAACATGAACTGCAACGACAAATAGGCAGCCTATTGCCCTCAATATATGAATTTCAGAAATATGTCCGCGAGTATTACTCATTAATTTCACATCCTTGAGAAGGATTAAATACCTTCTATATAGTATATGAAAGATGCTTCCGAATCCTTATTGTAAAATAACTTTAATATAAACTTAGCGTACCGTTAATAATGCATCCTGAAATTGGATAAGATGGGTTATCAAAGGAGCAGGATAGGTATATCATATTGGTTTGTTAATTAA
Source organism: Cytobacillus sp. NJ13 (assembly GCA_030348385.1). NCBI lineage: Bacteria > Bacillati > Bacillota > Bacilli > Caryophanales > Bacillaceae > Cytobacillus > Cytobacillus sp. NJ13. The sequence goes on from JAUCFP010000006.1 coordinate 3,928,525, forward strand.
GTTTTGGGGAAATTGATTATGTAGGGGGATAAATAAAGGAGGAGTTCAAAATGGAAGGATTCTATGGAACAGAAGAGTATTTTGAGCAAAAGGTTTCAAATTACCTTTCAAAAGATGGAGACGAAAATAAACTGTCAATAATTGCTGCCCAGCTGGAGTATGAAATCAGGTATGAATTCATTTGCCATGAAAGAGTCAGGAATGAATGCCTGGAAAATTTATTTGAAGTCTGCGATCGTGTTCTTACAGAAAAATAACTAAATTGATCCTGGGTGAAAATAAAAATAGTATTTTCTTGAAATCTTCCTGTCCCTTTTGGTTTGATATCTAAAGGAGGAAAGACTTGAAGAAAATACTATTCTGTCTATTCCTTAAAACTTCAAGCTGTAATAATGAGAGTTTCCTCTTTCAAACAAAAGTTGAATATTAATACTAGAGAGTCTCTTAAGGGGGCTCTCTTTAATTTTAATCTTAGTTTAAAAATATAAGATAAAAAACAGTTATTTAAACCTAGACTAATAGTCCTTGATAGTAATATAATGAATAGGAAAATTTTACAATAGGAGGAAGAAATGAAAAAATCTTTAATTGTTTTCCTGAGTCTGGCAGTGTTCTTTTTCTTTACTCAGGAAGTAACCCACGCAGAAAGTACCAGATTATCCGGAAAGGACCGTTATGAGACAGCAGTTAACATTTCCAAAAAAGGCTGGACAACAGCAGATACGGTTGTGCTGGCAATTGGGGATAATTTTCCTGACGCTTTAGCCGGTGGTCCGTTAGCTTACAAATTAAATGCACCAATCCTGCTGACTAAAAAAAATACTCTTGGGGAAGTAACCAGAAAACAGATTTCAAGTCTAAAGGCAAAAAAAGCAGTAATCCTGGGTGGCAAAGGAATTATTACGGAAAATGTCGAAGCGGAATTGCGCTCTTTGGGACTTTCCATTGAACGTATAGGCGGAAAAGACAGATACATAACAGCCGCATTAATTGCGGACAAGCTTGGAACCAGCAATAAGGCCATTATTGCATATGGAAGAAATTTCCCCGATGCTCTATCCATTGCACCATATGCAGCCAGAATGGGATACCCAATTCTGTTAAGTGAAACGAAATCATTGCCGGAGATAACAAAGGAAAAACTTAAAGGGAAGTCTGAAACAATCTTTGTTGGAGGAAAGGGAATCTTAGCTGATAGCCTGCTGACTCAAGCGCCCAATGCGAAACGCGTTTCAGGGAAAGACCGCTATCAGACAGCAGTTGCAATTATTAACCAATTCCAGTCCAAGGCTCCAGCAGCGTATGTTGCCACTGGTACCAGCTTTGCGGATGCATTAACAGGATCTGTTTTAGCAGCAAAGAATAATGGAGCTATGCTTTTGGTTCAGACAACAAAGCTTCCAGACGCTATAAAGAGCCATCTAAACTCGAATGTTTACTCAAGTTTGACTGCATTAGGCGGCAATGGAGCTGTTTCTAATAATGTATTAACTCAAATGAATGGTTTACAGGCGAATAATACCTTTGAGAAGTCAGCAAAAATTGATGTAAACAAAACTTATAGTGCCAAGCTGGCAGATTACGGGGATGAAGATTATTATCAATTTACCATTACTGAACCTGGAAATATTAGTTTGCAGCTTAAGCAAACCAGTGGTTCAGGCTGGTATGCTACTTTAATGACTGCAAATGGAGATTCTCTTGAGGAGTTTTCCACTAATTATAACTCTGGTGCTTCCGGGGTAACGAATAATTCAGTAGGACTGCCAAAGGGTACGTACTATATTAAAATTGAAGATTATTCAGATGGATATAAAGTTCCATATTCATTTACAGTTAAATATACAAAGAGCAACAATTATGAAAAAGAGATGAACAACACTATTGCAGCAGCAAATCAAATAAATGTGAATGCAGACTACAAAGGGGCTTTACAAGACAGCGGGGACCTAGATTATTACAAATTCACTTTGGCAGCACCAGGGCAAGTGGAATTGAAAATGGACCAGAAGCCTGGAGTCGCGTGGGAAGGCACATTACTGAATGAGAAAGGTGAAACATTTACATACTTCTCTACTGAGTATGGAACGTATGCAAATGGAGCTACCAGCTATCGGACTGGTTTGCCAGCCGGAACCTATTACTTCCTGATTGATAATTATAGTGATGCACAGGACGAAGAGTACAAGTTTAAAGTACAGTATATTCAGGGCAATTACTTTGAAAAGGAATTCAATAACACCATCGAAACTGCAAATATTCTAGAACTAAATAAAAGCTATAAAGGCTTATTAAGTAAATCCGAAACAGTAGATTTTTATAAATTCACTTTAGATTCTGCAGGCAAAATTAATGTAAACGTGAAAAATACCCCGGGTAAAAGCTGGGAAGTGCAGGTTATGAACCGTAATGGTGAGCAATATGCATACTTCACCACAAAATACGATGATTATGCAAGTGGCTACTCTAATGTTCCAATCGGTTTGCCGGCCGGGGATTATTACCTTGTCGTTGAAAATTACTCAGATAGTAAAGATGCTGATTATGAATTTAAAGTTAACTTCAGCGAAGTAAGCAATTATGAGAAAGAGTTCAATAATAGTGTTCAATCCGCCAATCCAATCAGCATTGGTGCACAAATATCAGGCTCCATACAAGGCGGAAATGACGATGACTTCTACTCTTTCCAATTGGATAAATCAGGGACGATTTCTTTAACAGCAAAAACGAAAGAAGACAGCAGCTGGTATTATGAAATCGTGGATGGATCAGGCAGAACGCTGCAGTATATGTATACACCTTATGATAATGTTACAGCAGAAGAAGTAACAGAAACGGTATCTTTACCGGCCGGAAGATATTATATAAAGATAGATAACTATTATAATTCTTCCTTCCAGGAGTACTCATTCTCTGTTAAGAAATAAAACGAAAGACTGTTTCCAGTACACCAAGTGCTTGAAACAGTCTTTTTTGTTATATATTGATTTAACCATGTTGGTAGCGTTTACAATAAAGTTACAAAATTCGCCGGAATTTTAATACTTTTTTAACAAAAAATGATAGTATTTTACTATTTTTAGTATATAATCGACATGTCAGACATTAGACGAGAGGTGGAAAAAAGGTGAAAAAGGGTATTAAAAAGAAGTTTAGCGGATTGCTAGTCTCTACACTTGCTGTAGGTATGCTTTCTCCATTAGGATCCGGCGCATCAGCGGAATCTTTACCGAAAAATGTCTTATCCAATGAGGCATATGTAAAACTTAAGATCATGGAAACGACTGATGTCCATGGAAGCATTATGAACCATGACTATTATTCAGATACACCTGTCGATAAGGGTCTTGTAAAAGTGTCGACTTTGATAAAAGAAGAACGGGCTGAGAATGAAAATAACTTGCTGTTCGATAATGGCGACCTCTTACAGGGAAATCCTTACACAGATTACATAGCGAAAGAAGATCCGCTGACGTTTGCGGACCGTTTATCAGGCAAAGACCGTTTTAAAACGGCTGTGGAAGTTTCGAAAAAGGGCTGGGACTCATCCGACGTTGTGGTAATTGCCAGAGCAGATGACTTTGCAGATGCGCTTGCTGCTACACCTTTGGCGTATAAATATGATGCCCCGATACTATTAACAAAGACGAAAGAACTAAATGCTGATACAAAAAATGAAATTAAGCGATTAGGAGCTAAGAAAGTCCTGATTGTGGGCGGTACAGGAGCTGTCTCTACATCAATACAGCAAGAAATTTCTAAAGATTTGAAAGTTTGGGTTAAAAGGATTTCAGGCGCTGATCGCTTCGAAACAGCTGCTGAGATCGCAGGTGAATTAGGCGGAAGTGCAGATACGGCAATACTGGCTTACGGCGGTGACTATCCGGATGCCCTTTCCATTGCCCCATATGCAGCTAAAAATGGCATTCCAATCCTGCTAACAGGCAAGAACTCTCTTCCAAAAGCAACGGCTGATGCGCTTGCAAACAAGGAAAATACGATTCTTGTAGGTGGTACCGGCGTAATTAGTACAGCTGTTGAAAAGGCTGTAAAGAATCCAACACGCTATTCTGGCAAAGACCGTTTCCAAACAGCTGTAAAAGTAGCGACTGAGCTTGACGAAATCAAGAGCAAAGTATTTGTTTCAAACGGCTATGGGTTTGCGGATGCTTTAACAGGCTCTGTATTGGCTGCTAAAGAAGATGCTCCATTGCTGCTGGTTAAGCAAGGCTCATTGCCGGCGGGGACTGATGCACTTGTAGACGGGAAATCTGTCGTTCTTCTTGGTGGAAAAGGTGTTGTTTCTGAAGGTTTAATCGAAAACGAAACGCATCCAATCTATGAAGCAATGAATCAATTGGATTATGATGGTGCAACTTTAGGAAATCATGAATTCAACTATGGACTTGATTTCTTGGAAGGAAGCTTAAAAGGTGCTGAATTCCCTTATGTAAATGCCAATGTTTATAAAGATGATCATGATAATGACCCAACTAATGATGTAAACTACATCAAACCATACCAAATCATCGAAAAGAAAGTAAAGGATGAAAGCGGTAAAGAGCAGACAGTTAAAGTGGGAGTCATTGGCTTTGTTGCCCCTCAAATCATGCAGTGGGACAAGGCCAACCTTCAAGGCAAAGTGGTGACGGAGGATGTTGTAGCTTCTGCCAAGAAGTGGATACCTGAAATGAAAAAAGATGGTGCTGAGGTGGTTGTTGCATTATCTCACAGCGGGTTTGACGGAGATAAAACAAACAAAGAAAATACGGCATTTGCACTAAGCGAAGTAGAGGGTATTGATGCGATCTTAATGGGCCATACCCATAAATCATTCCCAAGCAATGATGCGTCTTTTAAAGTGGATGGAGTAGATGCAGCTAAAGGAACCATTAACGGAGTTGCGGCTGTACAAGCGAATGTTGATGGAAGCAATCTTGGTGTCATTGACCTGACTTTAGCAAAAGTGGATGGAAAATGGACTGTAAAGGATTCCCAATCAGAGGTTCGTGTTACTTCTAAAGACGTGGCTAACGATCAGGCGCTTGTAAATGTATTAAAATCTTCGCATGAAGAAACGGTTAAATACATTAACAGCCCTGTTGGCGAAACAACTGCACCTATCCACAGCTATTTTGCACGTGTACAGGATGACCCATCTGTACAAATTGTAAGCAATGCACAAAAAGAGTTTGTAGAAAATGTGCTTAAAGGAACAGAATATGAGAACCTTCCTGTGCTATCATCTGCTGCTCCATTTAAAGCAGGCAGAAACGGTGCAAGCGAATATACAAATATCCCTAAAGGTACAATCACCATTAAAAACGTGGCTGACCTTTACAAATACCCTAATACTGTACAAGCAGTTAAATTAAACGGTGCAGAAGTCAAGGAGTATTTGGAGTGGACCGCTGGAAACTTTAATAAGATTGACCCTTCAAAAACAGAAGAACAAAATCTGATTAACAGTGATTTCGCAGCTTACAACTTTGATACTTTAGATGGAGTAACATATGAAATTGATGTAACTCAGCCGGCTAAATATGATTCAGCTGGAAAAGTTGTGAACGAAGGCGTCAGCCGTATCAAGAATTTGGAATTCAATGGCAAGCCTGTCAATGAAGACCAGGAATTTGTCATTGCAACAAATAACTACCGCGCAGCTATGTCAGTTGTAAATCCTGATGGCAATCGTATCATTTATCAATCTGCTGACGAAAATCGCCAGGTTGTCATGAATTACATTATCAAGAACAAGACAATCAATCCATCTGCTGACCAGAACTGGAAGCTTTCTCCTATCTATGGTGATGTGAATGTTACATTCGAATCGTCCCCAGCAGCAAAAGAAATAGCAGCAAGTACTGAGAATATTGAATATGTTGGTGAAGGAACAAACGGCTTCCACAAGTATGCAGTTAACATGTCAAAACCGTTTGAAGTTCAATTATTGGGAATCAATGACCTTCACGGACAGCTTGATACCTTTAATGCAAAGCTTGGTGCTGAAGGTGCCGGCGGAATTGAATATTTAGCAGCCTACTTAAAAGAGCGTGAAGCAGCAAATCCTAACACATTCATGCTTCATGCAGGGGATGTGGCAGGAGCAAGCTCACCAGTATCTGCATTGCTGCAGGATGAGCCAACGATTAAGCTATTAAATGAAATTGGCTTTGATCTAGGAACACTCGGAAACCATGAATTTGACGAGGGCGTTGATGAGATGCTTCGCCTGATCAACGGCGGAAGCCATCCCAAGACAGTTGATGAGTACGGTGAATTCGAAGGGGCAAGCTTTCCTTACGTAGTTTCTAACGTTGTTGATGAAAAGACTGGTGAGCCAATTCTAGATCCGTATGTCATTAATGAAGTAAATGGAGTTAAGATAGGGTTTATTGGTGTGGCTTACTCTGATACGCCTACTATTGTAACTCCAAGCGGTGTTGCTGGCGTGAAGTTTACCGACGAAGTCGAAGCCATCAACAAGTATGCTAAAGAATTGAAAGACCAAGGCGTAGAATCTATCGTCGTGGTATCTCACAACCCAATTAAATCTGATAATGATGGATCTAACCCAACGGAAGAGCTTGTAGATATCGCAAAAGCTGTAGACGATGAAGTTGATGTCATGTTCGGCGGCCATAACCATCAGTATGCAAACACTGTTGTTGACGGCAAGCTGCTTGTACAATCCTTCTCCTATGGAACTGCATTCTCTGATGTAGATCTTACGATTGACCCTGTAACAAAGGACATCATTAAGAAGGAAGCTGAAATCGTAACGACTTATCGCGATGGCATTGAGCCAGATACAGAAATTAAAGCGATGCTTGATGTATACATTGAAGACGTTGCTCCGATCTTAAACGAAAAAATTGGTACAACAACAACCGGTATCAGCAGAGATGAAAATGCTGACGGCGAGTCTCCGATGGGTAACCTGATTGCTGACTCTATGATTGCTGCAACAGGATCTGACTTTGCATTCATGAACCCAGGCGGTATCCGTGCAGAAATTGATGCAGGGGAAATCACTTGGAAGGAAGCATTCACTGTACAGCCATTCGGTAACGACCTTGTAACAATGGATCTGACTGGTGCACAAATTAAAACTTTATTAGAACAGCAATGGGGTTCTAAGCAAAGAATTCTTAAGGTTTCCGGTTTGAAATTCTCTTATGATACATCGAAAGAAGCTGGCAAGCGCATCGTATCTGTTACAAAAGCGGATGGAACTCCAATCGCAGATACTGAAACATATTCAGTAACGGTTAACAACTTCATGGCTGATGGTGGAGATGAATTGCACGTTCTGAAAGAAGGCAAAAACCGCGTAGTCGATGTAGTAGATTTAGAGGCATTAGTTACCTACATTAAAGACCAAGGCGAAGTGAACCCTGTTACAGAAGGGCGTATTATAAAAGTTAATAAGTAATTAAAGTAAAGGCAGGCTCAATAGTTGAGTCTGTCTTTATTGCATTTTGTGAGGTGATTTAACGCTAAAGTGTCATCTTGATTCAAGTTGGTATATTTTAATTGTCAAGGAAGAATTTTGTCGAAAAATATATTCTGTCATCACTAGAAATCTATCTATCAATTTACATTATTCCGCTCTATAATAACTCTTGATATTGAACCATTAGGAGGAAATCATGAAAAAGGCTATCATTCTATCTGCGTTATTAACACTGGCATTACCTTTTGGACAAGCGAAGGCAGAAGATGCACCAACCCATCGCATCTCAGGCAAAGACCGTTACGAAACGGCAGTAAATATCTCTGCTGAAGGCTGGGACACGTCCGCAGTTGCTGTGTTGGCTACAGGAAAAGATTTTCCAGATGCATTAAGTGCGACACCTCTTGCTTATAAATATGGTGCACCACTCCTTTTAACACCAGCCAGCTCATTGCCGGATAGTGTAAAGAATGAATTAAAGCGCCTTAAGGTTACAACGGTATATTTAATTGGAGGGAAGTCCGTTATTTCTGAAAATATAGAGAAAGAGCTTAACAGCTTAGGGATCTCATCAATAACTAGACTAAGTGGTGCAGATCGCTATGAAACATCTGTAAAAGTTGCCAAACAGCTAGGGAACCCAGAAAGTGTTGTGGTCGCGACCGGGGAAGGTTTTCCGGATGCACTATCAATTGCTCCAATAGCGGCACAATTAGAAATGCCAATTCTCTTAACCAAAAAAAATTCGGTTCCGTCTTCAGTAAGTCAGTTTGTTAATTCAGAACAGCCGGTGGAGTCTTTTGTTATAGGCGGTACGGGAGTCATTAGTGCACAAGTGGCTAGTGCATTTCCAATGCCGGAACGTATCAGCGGGGTAAACCGTTATGCAACAAACAGCAAAGTCATTCAGTATTTTGAAGATGCGATTGATATGGATTTACCAGTGATTGCAACAGGTGAAAATTATCCGGATGCACTGGCTGGATCAGCCTTTGCTGCCGCTACCTGGAATCCAGTAATCTTAACCCACCCAACTAAACCGCACCAAACAACAATTGATACGGTCCAGGCATATTCTGATTATGCCGAGCTTTATTATGTACTGGGCGGTAATAAAGTTGTGACTGACCAAGCGGTAAATACTTTGTTGCAGAAGTAAGGAACTCCAGTTTTTATTAAATGTTCTTCCAGCATGTGTAACGAAAAAGCATACCGGTACAAACGTGCAGGTATGCTTCTTTTTCGTTTGCTGACGACACTTCAAAACTTTGTGAGAAGAATCTGTTTTGAAAATTTTAAATGAACTGCTGAAACTAGTGTTTTTAAAGAATAAGTTATATAGCAGTTTCAGCAAAATGGAGGCAAACTTGTGAAAAAAGGTATTGTGTTTTTAGCTGCTCTCGTTCTGCTATCCTCTACTCTCTTCTCAATTCCAGCATCAGCAAACAATGGTTTTGAAGAGATGAAATCCAAGCTTCAAGTTGAAGATGAGTATCCAGATATTACGGAGCAAGAACCCAATGATTATTTTACCGAAGCAAATTCAATCGCTTTGGAAGATAACGTTACGGGTACGATGAGTCCGGAAGATTGGGACATGTACAAGATTACCATCCCTAAAAAAGGCGGGTTTCTCCTTGCTGGGGAAGTGTTAGAAGCTTTCACAAGTATGACTGGTCAAATTAGTGTTGTCATCTATAAGGAAAATGCTGATGGAACCAGGGAGGATATAACGGAAGTGAGAAGCTCCTTTGATGAAGAAGGCGGTTTTTATGCTGAGGCTATTCTAGAACCCGGCACATATTATTTACAGTTAACCGACAACTATGAAATTACTAGAGGCGAAAAATATACGTTCACCACCATGCTATTCGAACCGGAAGTATACAGGATTTCCGGTAAAGATCGCTATGAAACAGCTGTAAATGTGGCATACGAAGGGTGGCAGTATACTGGTGCTAATGAAATATTACTGGCAACTGGTACAGACTTTCCGGATGCATTAGCAGCTGCGCCACTTGGCCACTATTTAGATGCCCCTATTTTACTGACTAAAAATAATTCGCTGCCAGAATCGGTTATTCAGGCCATTCGTGAACTGGGTGTATCGAAAGTAACGATTATTGGAGGTACCGGCGTCGTATCCCAGGGGATTGAGACCTATCTCAAGAATACGCTTGGATTAACGGTTGAACGCATTTCTGGAAGCACAAGATATGATACGGCAGTTAAAATTGCAAATAAATTACCTATACAAGAGTCAGCTATTGTGGTTTCCGGACAAAATTATCCGGATGCATTATCGATTGGGCCATATGCTGCTATTACTGGCATGCCAATCTTATTATCTCAGTCTAATACACTTCCGTCTGCAACTGCAGCTCAAGTAAAAAAATATAACAATACATTTGTTATAGGCGGAACAGGTGCCGTTTCAGAAAATGTTCGTAAACAGTTACCTAGCCCTGTTCGAGTCAGCGGAAAAAACCGCTATGAGACATCAGTGAATGTATCAAAATATTTCTACTCAGCTGGAATTGACTCTGCATTTGTGACAACAGGAAGTAATTTTGCAGACGCACTAACGGGCTCTGTATTGGCAGGATATTATGTTGAGCCTATAGTGTTAACAACACCAAATACACTTCACCCAGCTGCAAAAGAACACTTTGTTGATGAACAAGTCCTGTGGTACACCATTATTGGCGGCAAAGGTGCAGTGAGCCTTGATGTTGAAGATGAAATTTGGTCACTCATTCAACAATAACTTTGAAAAGAGACAGGGAAGCTCCTGTCTCTTTTTGCGTAGAAGTATTTTTATATAAATGTCTTGTTTATTTGAATTAGACTCTTACACCTGTTCACTGAAAATCTTGATTTTCGGAACTGCTGTCCTTTAAAAACAGAGATATTAAAGCAACTATAAAAAATGCAATAGCCAATGAGGAAGAAAAGGCAGAGGAATCAGGTAATAAAGCCTTTCCTGCCGCGAATGATAAAACTCCCATTAATAAATAGGATAAAAAGTTTACAGTTTTAGTATTTTTGATTCTTAAAGTGTGTTTCAATACCTCTATTAAGGTTATAGAACCAAAAATAATGAATAAGTTTAGCAGTATATCTGTCACTCCTAATCCCCTTAAATGAACATTACAAGCAGCTGATTATTTCTCTTCCGCAGCCTCAGCTCTTCATTTTGTCATGTAAATGGTAATGGATGATACTCCATTATGTTTCCCTCCATTTTCTCCTTGTCACTTCATCTATTAAAAAGAAGATGATTGAACATATTACAGCAAAAATGCAAAAGAAAGGTTCAATAAAGCAGGTGAAAAATCCCAAGCCAATATGAATGAAAGCAGATATCCATGCTCGGTATACACTGAAACTTCCAGAAATAAGTTCTGCAATAATGGAGGCGGGTATTCCATAACAAAAAATGCCTAGTGAGCACATGAAAAAAATAAATAGAAAGTCAAAGAACATTGTAAACTCAAGTGAGAATGTTTCAAAAATGGGTTCAACACTAAGTCCAAATGAAAAAACAAGTGAAGTGTACAAAGCTACTCTAATTTTTCTGAGTTTGTTTTCAAACATGATCTCTCTGGCTGCTGGGATTAGAAAAGATATTGAAAATATGGCGAGTATCAATTTTATTATTCCAGGAATAATAGAAACATATATGATGAATAAGACAAAGATTACAGTGAGGCTTGGAATTATATTATTAGCACTTAGCAAATCCAGTTTCAGCCTTTCTTATATATGTTAGTAATAAAATTTCCGTTTCTAATTTATTGGCCGGGCATAAAAGATAAACCGCTCTGGAGCGTCCCCGATAAAGTTAAAAGGGTAGCAGGTAGTGACAGTCAGTACCTCTTCGGGAGACGTGCTTTTAATAATACTAAGATCGTCCGCATCAAGGATCTTCGTATCATATATTTCATAAGAAAAGTCCCCATACGACAATTTCACTGTAAAGATGTCCCCGACCTTAAGCTGGTCAAATTTCCGAAAGACCGTGTCCCTGTGACCTGAAAGCACAATTTGGTCTTTTTGGCCAGGAAATGCCGTCCCGGTATAATGCCCTACCCCAGCCTCAAGCTGATCATTATCTGTACCTTCGATGATGGGGATATCCTTATTAATTTTAGGAACCGAAAGAAGTCCGATCGTTTCGTTTTGTTCAAATATTAGCTTCTTTTCTGTATCTTCATTCAGCATTTTAACCGCTGCCTCTTTTCTTTCCTCAACCTGAATTTTGGAATCTCTTATCTCAAACAATGAATAAACCGTAATGGCTGCTCCAAGCAATAGAAGCAAATAAATAAGCGTTTTCATGCCTTCCCCCTTATTGTCGAAAAACGGCTAAAAATAAAGATTTACTTTTATTTAGTTACCATTATAATTATCTTAATTGTATAATTCTAGCAAATTCTAGTAAATATTAACTATTAATTTCCAAGAAGGAGCAAGCGAATGAAGAAAAGAAAAAGCTGGTTTAACATTGCAGTGGTTATGGGGATTATTTTCTCCCTTTTTAGTCCAATTTCACAGACACATGGACTGACAACTGCAGCTGCCATGATTGATTTGGCGGACCCTGTGGTGGAGGATGGAAAGGTATCGTTAACCTGGAAAACAATATTATCTGTCCAGGATCAAAGCCCGGAAACCTATAAGATTATTAAAAACGATGAAATCCTGGATGTCGAGCCAACTTTGATATCCAATGAAACCCTGGGGGAAAATGTCATTAAAACATATGAGTATATGGACCAGGCTGCAGCAGAAGAGCAGGTATATGTTTACTCTATTAAGTGCCAACAGGGTGATGTGGAGTTAACAAGTGCTGCAAAAACAGTATCGGTATACATAGAGGACAACCAATCCTCACAAGAAGAAAGTAAAGAGCCTGCGGAACAGGCAACAGAAGAAAGAGCTGAAGCTGCCAAGCCTTCAGAAGGCAGCCAGGAGCAGCCGGCGTCTGAACAGGGTTCCGTTCCAGCCGAAGAACCAGCTGCTATTAATGCTGAAGAGGTTATCCTGGATAACCCTAATCTTGAGAAAATCATCCGCGAGCAGCTTCCTAAACCAGAAGGCGCCCTTTTAAAAGAAGATCTGGAAAAGTTAACTTTTCTGAATGTAAATGACCGATTTGGAGATGTTGATAGTTTAAAAGGATTAGAGCTTGCAGTTAATCTGCAGCATTTAATAATTGAAGATGTATCTATATCAGTTATAAGCGTCCTTGAGAACTTAACAAACCTCACTGAATTAAAACTAAATTCATTGCCTTTGGAGAATATTGATAGTCTGCTAATGCTTCCGCTTCTGGAAAGAGTTCAAATAGGGAATCTGAAGATGGACCTAGGTCTATCAGAAGTTCTAAGGGATTTATCCCTTAGAGGTACTCAGATTGAGGTTTTGGATGACAGTAAATCGTTTCTTTTAAATGTCTATCGGATTACCGAATCCTCTGCCCAAGTTTCATGGGGGATGTACGGGTCAGGAAAAGTAGACAAATACACTTTAACTGTTAACGGGGAAATCATTGCCACAGTAGATGGTGATGTATATGAACACCAATTAACGGGGCTGAAGCCATCAACCTCCTACAATATTAAAGTAAGCGCTTTAAGTGCCGGAAGTGTTGTGGCAGAAAATGAATATTCCTTTAAAACGCTGCCTTCTCCGCTGGGAGAAAAGGTGAAAATACCGGACTCTAATCTTGAAGCAGCCATCAAGGAAGAGCTTGGCCTTGATCGAGAACTTTACACGAGTGACATGGAAAGATTAACGGCTCTCTTTGCTCCGGGAATGGAAATTGAAACACTTGATGGTTTGGAGCATGCCGTGAATTTGGACCATCTGGTTATTTTTGATAACAGAGTAGAGGATTTAACTCCTCTTAAGAATCTAACAAAGCTTGTCATCCTGGATATTGGCGATAACCCTGTTTCAGATTCTTCCATTATTAAGAATCTGATGAAGTTAGCCAACCTGGATGTATCTTACACAGGATTTGAAGACTTTACTTTCTTAAAAGAACTTCCAAGTCTTCAAACGGTTTATCTTTATGGAAACCTTCAGATTGAGGACCATGCTCCATCAATAGAGGCACTTGAGTATCTGCGTTCAAAAGGTGTGGAAGTGAATTACGATTTTGACGAGAATGTGAATATGGAAATCTATACTGATTTTGTGAATGAATCGAAAATCGGAATCTCCTGGGACTATTGGACAGAGGAAGAGGATGATTACTCCTATCCTGATCAATATGTGCTTTCTGTGGACGGTGTGGAAAAAGAAATATCAGGCGAAACAAACTCAGAAATTTTGACTGGCCTGAAGCCGGAGACAGAGTATAGCTTTAAAGTAAAAGCTTATCAGGAAGGGAAATTAATCGGAAAGGCAGCGTTGACTGTAAAAACAGCACAGCTGCCAAGTGGAGAGGTTATTCATTTCACGGATAAGAAGCTGGAAAAGGCATTGAAGGAGCGGCTTGGGCTGGATCGTGATATCCAGGAAAGTGACATGCTCTCGCTGATTTCGATAGACTTATCATCCGCTGGAATTAAGGACCTATCCGGCCTGGAGAAAGCGGTCAATCTGGAGGAACTGTCTCTTTGGGATAATAACATCAAAGACTTATCCCCATTAGGCGGCCTAACACACTTAATGAGTCTGGATTTAGATGGAAATCCGATTACAGACCTTAAACCGTTAACAGGATTATCTAATCTGCATGCACTGTTTCTTTCCAATACAGGAATTAAAGATTTTTCCAGCTTAAATAACCTATCCGGCTTAATGTATTTGACACTCTCAAATAACGGCATTGAAAGTATTCCGGATTTATCCGGGCTGAAAAGCCTCGAAATATTGGAGCTTAGCAGCAATAACATAACCTCTCTTAAGGGGCTTGAAGGACTTTCAAACCTGATGATGCTGACCATTGAAAGCAATCCGGTTTCCGACTTTTCAGCACTGTCTAAAATGAAGCTGCTTTATTTGGATGCTTCTTATACAGATATGCAAAACCTTAAGTGGGCTGCAGATTTAACCCAATTAGAGGGCCTTGCAGTTGCTGGAAACAATCTCAACGATATCTCACCACTGAAGAATTTGAAAAACTTATCCATGCTTATGGCAAACGATAATCAGATTAGTGATATTCGTGTACTTCTTGAGCTTGAAAGATTAGAATATGTAACTTTATTCAACAATGAGGGACTCGATCTATCGGAAGGCTCCGAAGCAATGAAAATCATTGAACAGCTGCTGGCAAAGGGGGTTTTTGTCGAATACGAAAGCATTACTGAAGGAATGCTTTATATTGACTCCATAGCTTCAACAAGCAATACCATTGATGTCTCCTGGACATATGAAGGGGAAGAGGGGATTGAGGAGTATAAGCTGTATCTGAATGGCGAGCAAATAGGAAGTACAGATCCTTCTGAACCTTTCTATACGTTTGAAGGATTGGAGTCCGGAAAAGAATATGAAATCATGGTAGAAGCATTGTCTGGAGAAGAAATTATAGATTACGGCTTTGCTTTTGTGTGGACCTTGAGCGAAGATTTGAATTTCACGGATGTCAGTACATCAGATAGCGCAATTGAAGCCTCATGGGAATATACAGGGAATGAAGAACTGAGCGGCTATAATGTCTATTTGGATGGCGAGTTCCTGGAGTTTGTTGATGTCGAAACAAACAGTTATACCTTTGAAGAATTAATGCCGAGAACATCCTATACATTAGCCCTTGAAGCGGTCAATACAGAAGAATCAGTTGTTTCTTATACTTCCACTGACGTTCAGACAGACAGTGACAGTGCTATAAAGTTCGTGGATGTTACAGCAACTGAAAACACGATTGAGGCTTATTGGGAATATGCAGGCTCAGGGATTGATGAGTATTCCCTGTATCTGGATGGAGAATTAGCGGCAACTCTGGATCCTGAAGAATCATTCTATGAATTCACCGGCTTAATAGAAGGTACTGAATACGAAATTAGCATTGAGGCTATTCTGGATGGAGAAGTTGTTGCGTTTGATTCGCTGCTGATTAGCACGGAAGAAGCTGAGGAAGAGGATGGAGGCACTGTTCCTGGTAAAGATCCCGGCAAAGGCGGAACACCGGAAAAAGATAAAGGTAAAACAGGCTCACCGACAAAAAATCAGAACGTGAAAGATAACAAACCAGCCAAACAGACTGTAAAAAACACTAAATCAGGCAAGAAGCTTCCAAACACAGCGACGAATATGTATAACATGCTGGCGCTGGGGTTGACTCTGTTATTAGCAGGGTCCATGCTCATGCTATGGCGCAGCAGAAGAAAGAAGCTTGTATAAAAGTAAGCAGGATCCCTCCTTATTTGGGGGGATTTTGTTATGTCAATATAATAGAAAGGAAATAACTTATCATGAAAAAAGTTATGAAACTATCATTCATATTATTGATCCTAATTGCAAGCGGATGCAGCAGCCGGGATGAGGCTGAAATGAATGAAAAGGAACTAGCCAAACTGCAAAAAGAAGTGAGTGATCTAAGAATTGAAAATACAAAACTGAAAATGGAAAATACGAAAATGGAGAAGAAACTAAAAACCATCATAAAGGAGAAATCCGACAGCAAAAATTAATGGATTGGATCCTTTGTTTCCCTTTTTCAATAATTTACTATTTTTAGATATAAGAAGAAATGCTATGATGAATAAGTCTAAAAATACAGATAAATGTCATATAGGGGGAAAGAATGAAAAGGATCAGTCAATGTTTAATCCTGTTGTTGTCGGTGTTTGCAATTTTATGGAATATAGATATGCCAGAGGCAAAGGCAAATTCAAACCTTGAAAGAATTTCGGGAGATAACCGGATACATACAGCTATTAAAATATCACAAAGGGGCTGGCCAAAGGGACTGGTTTCTCAGGAAAGAGCCGTTATCCTGGCAAGGGCTGATAATCCGGCTGATGCCCTGGCGGCCGCAAGCCTGGTTGGAGTAAAGGATGCTCCAATTCTATTAGCCTACCCCAATAGAATAGACGCGGCTACTTTAAATGAACTGTCACGCTTGAAAGCAGCAAAAGTATACATACTGGGCGGAACAGGTGCGATTAGCGCAGGGGTGGAAAATGCAATCAGAAACAAAGGAATTGCCACACAAAGGGTTAAAGGAAGCACCCGCTATGATACGGCTGCTGCCATCAATTCCATAACAGGGGCATCATCAACTAAAGCCATTCTTGTAAACGGAGATACCATTGTCGATGCATTGCCTGCGTCCAGCTATTCAGCTATTAATAAAATCCCTATCTATCTAGCGAAAAGGGATTCGCTGCCAAAAGCCCTTCCTCCTGCGGTCAAAGAGGTAATTATTTTTGGCGGAACAGGAGTAGTCAGCGAGAATTTAAAAAAATCACTTGCTGCAAAGGGCATTAAGGTACAAAGAGTGTCAGGCGAAAACCGCTACAGCACAAGCGTAGAGGCAGCAAACTTAAATAATAATACTGACAACGTCATCTTTGTCAGAGGTACGTCCACCAATCAAACATACCCTGAATATCCAGATGCGGTTGCTTCCTCGGGATTAGCAAAGAAGTTAAATACAAACATTGTACTCGTCCATCCAACGAGTGTCCAGGACCCGGTCTATGATTATGTAAATCAAATCGACCCAAAGGTATACGTTCTAGGAGGAACAGGTGCTGTAACGGATAAGGTGTTAACGGGCTATGGTCTTTTAGCCGGGAATTCCTGCCCTCCTTTTAATTGGCCCGCAGATGGGACTCTAACATCAGGTTTCGGATCCCGATGGGGAAGCTTCCATTATGGAATTGATATTGCCAAAAAAGGAGATGTGCCTGTCAAGGCAGCCTACGATGGTACCGTGAGCTATGCCGGCACAATGAATGGATACGGAAATACAATCATGATCAGACATAGAGGAGACACACAGGAGACGTTATATGCCCACCTAAGAAGCATATCAGTCAAGAAGGGCCAGATTGTCAAAACCGGCCAGCAGATTGGCTGGATGGGCAGTACCGGCCAGGTAACCGGCCAGCATCTTCATTTTGAAACACATTTGGGATTATGGAATGGATCGAAGTCAAATGCGGTTGATCCGATTAAACTGCTGCCGAATTCATCAACGCCTGCTTCCTGTTTTCCTTAAAATGATAAACCACCATTGAAGATTACAATGGTGGTTTAAATTTACTTACTGATAAAATATTCGTTTACAAATTTGCTCCAAAGTAGGTGTCCCTGTTCGTTAGGCACATCCCCTTCTTCGGATAAGTAATCAAGGATTTCTTCACCTTGCGGATCTGGCCATGCTGTCCAGTGATCAAGATAAGGAATATCGTTCGTTTCTGCATATTTCTTTAACTCTTCCACCTGAACGGGATAATAACTTGCCTGATAGATGGGATGTGGAGGCTGAATGATAAATACGGCTTCCGGATTTTCGTTTTTTACTGTTTCGATCCAATTAGATATATGGGTATGAGAATCCTCAATACGGACCTCGCCGTTATCATTTAGAGTTAAGGGCTCTAATAGAATAAGATCAGGCTTTAGAGCTGCCAATTCCTTGGCTTTATTTTCAGCAGAGAAATCTATAGAGGTTCCATTAAAAGTTTGGATGACTACTTCTAATGAATCAGTACCATATGCTTTCTCAAGCTCTGTCTTTGTTAATTGGGCCCAGCCATTGGTTCCATTGCCAAGTGCTTCAGAACCAGCAAGGACAATTTTGAAAGGCTCTTCTTCTTGCAGGGATAACCCAAATTGCTTTTTGGCAGACTCAGGCCACTTTTTGGATAGAATTTCGAACTCTTCTAAAGTGATCTTTGAAGTACTCGACGGAGCTTCAGCTTTAGATGTCTTTGTATCAGGGTCTGAATCTTTACTTTCCTGTACGGGCTCCTGTTTGGAAAGCCCGGTTCTTTCATTCCAATGGGTATTACCTAAAAAAAGAACCAATCCACAGCTTATCGCAAGGATAATAATCAATAAATGCTTCATAATAGCCTCCAAAAAATAAAGTATGTAATAATTACCAAATAAGAATAATATCTATCAAAATCTTACATTTTATAGTTAAATAGGAAGAGGATTACGGATTTATTACATTTTAATTAAAATTATGACAAAAAAACACAAATTTAGCAATATTTTATGATATAATACCTTTTGTTTTAAACATTTTACTAGGAGGATATCATGGAGGAAACAATTAGTCTTAAAGAACTATTCCAGACATTGAAAAAGAGATTTTCTCTTATTATAGCCATAACCATTGTCGCAGTCATGATCAGCGGGATAGTCAGTTATTTCTTATTAACACCGATATATCAATCTTCAACACAGATTCTTGTTAACCAGTCGAAAGATGAACAAGGAGTATATACTGCCGGTGAAGTCCAAACCAACCTGCAGTTAATTAACACATATAACGTCATTATTAAAAGTGCAGCCATTCTTGAATTAGTCAAAAAGGAATTAGACCTTGATATCACTACAGGTGCATTGAATGAAAAAATAACCGTTCAAAGTGAGCAAAATTCACAGGTTGTTACAATCTCAGTGCAGGATGAAGACCCACAAATGGCCGCGGATATTGCCAATAAAACAGCAGAAGTTTTCCAAAAAGAAATTGTAAATATTATGAACGTAAACAATGTAACGATCCTTGCTAAAGCTGAATTAGGGGAAAACCCTTCACCTGTTAAGCCTCAGCCGCTTCTTAATATTGCAATCGCAATGGTTGTAGGTTTGATGGCAGGTGTCGGAATTGCCTTTCTATTAGAATACTTAGATAACACTATCAAAGATGAGCAGGATATCGAAAAAGCAGTAGGTCTTCCGGTTCTTGGGGTCATTGCAACGATTGAAGAAACAAATGAAAGCCCAAGCCGTTCAGAAAGAAGCTCAAGATTAAGGGGTGAGACGATTGGCTCTTAAAAAAGCAGTGAAAAAGATGGCGATGGAGCATAAGCGTAAGCTCATCACAAAGAACGATCCAAAATCACCTGTGTCTGAGCAATACCGCACAATCAGAACAAATATACAATTTTCTTCTATAGATGAAGAAATTAGAACTATTATGGTGACTTCTTCAGGTCCTGGTGAAGGAAAATCAACAACAACGGCAAACCTGGCAGTTGTATTTGCACAGCAAGGTAAAAAGGTACTGCTGGTTGATGCGGATTTAAGAAAGCCAACAGTTCACTATACCTTTAATGTATTGAATACATCAGGATTAACCAGTGTACTAACAAGCCAGCTTCCGCTTATGGAATCTGTTAAAGCGATTGATGTGAAGAATTTATTCATACTTCCAAGCGGTCCAATTCCGCCTAACCCATCAGAATTGTTGGGATCAAGAGCGATGGATTATTTTATGAAGGCTGCTTTGGAAGAATTTGATATTATCCTATTCGATACACCGCCTGTTTTGGCAGTAACTGATGCACAAATACTATCAAACAAATGCCAGGGAACAATTATTGTTGCAGGCAGCGGAAAAGCAGAAAAAGATCAGTTAATCAAAACGAAAGAGTTGTTAACGGGTGCTCAAGGAAAACTGTTAGGTGTCGTTTTAAATAATAAGAAAATGAAAGAAAATCAGCATTATTATTATTACGGAGCTAACTGACAAATTTCGACTTTTTTTACTCTTTACGGTATTAAAGCAACATGTTACCATTACAAAAGAACTAAAAAACTGACAAAAAAACGGGAGGGATAGAGGTATGATAGATATCCATTGTCATATTTTGCCTGGTGTGGATGACGGGGCACAAACCATGGAAGAAAGCCTGGAAATGGCAAAGGAAGCAGTCAAAGAGGGCATTACCTCTATCATCGCTACCCCTCACCATAACTCTTCTTATCAGAACGAAAAACTAGAGATTCTTTCGAAAGTAAACGAATTAAACATAAGACTTAAAGAGGAAGCAATCCCTTTAACAATACTTTCAGGACAAGAAGTAAGAATTTATGGTGAGCTTTTAGAAGATTTGGAAAAGGGAACGATTCTTCCATTATGTGAATCTCAATATCTATTTATTGAATTTCCATCCAACCACGTACCAAGATATGCTGAAAGACTTCTATTTGATATTCAGCTGCAAGGTTTAATTCCGGTTATTGTACACCCGGAACGAAACAAACAATTACTGGAGCAGTCAGACCTCCTATATCAATTCGTGGAAAAAGGGGCACTGACTCAAGTAACAGCATCCAGCTTATGTGGCTATTTTGGGAAAAACATAAAGAAATTCTCACATCAATTAATAGAAGCGAACTTAACTCACTTTATTGCTTCTGATGCACATAACATAAAGAACAGGACATTTAAAATGTCAGAAGCTTTGGATGAAATAGAAACTCAGTATGGAGTAGACATGGTTTACATGTTTACGGAGAATGCGGAGCTTCTAGTTCAAAATCAAAATATTTATAAAGAAATACCTGAGAAAATCAAACGCAAGAAATTTTTTGGAATCTTTTAATTATTTAAACTAAGAAATAAGCAATGTCAAATTAATGACCGGTAATGTCTCCTAATCCGATACCATTGGAGACACTCGGCCGTGCTGTGGGTAGAGGTTATACCTTAGACGCAATAGTCGTCGATAGCATGGTGTGAGGTCGGGTTAGATGCCCGAAATTCAAGTTAAATTAATAAAACACTAAAGTATTCGCTTTCATTATTAAAATTAAAAGGGTACTTTAAAAAAAATACTAGATATCTAATGCTAGAACAGGAATATTCCTGCTTTACCATTAGATATTTATTCATGTTTGGACGTTTTTTTTAGATTATGCTTTTATTTAAATCCAAGTATTGGAGGAATTGGGATTGACATATAAAAAGCGATTGACATTTTTGGTTTTATTGGATTCATTAATTGTTTTGTCGGCCATTTATGTAAGTGTACTTACTCTTCACCCAACGCTTCAGATACTAAAGTCTGAAACGTTGCTGGTTTGCTCGGTTGCACTGCTACTAAGCCATCATTTTTTTGCATCTGTCTACAAGCTGTATAATAAAGCATGGGAGTATGCAAGTGTTGGAGAGCTCGTGGCGATTGCCAAGGCAGTTAGCTTGTCGATTATGACAACAGGGATTATGCAGCAGCTTTTAGTTGGAGATATATATTTTAGGGCTTTAATGCTTGCATGGATGATGCATATTTTGTTAATCGGTGGTTCCCGTTTTTCCTGGCGAGTTTACCGGGATCGGTATATTAAATCGAATACAAGCCACAAACGTGCTTTAATTGTAGGAGCAGGTGCGGCAGGAACAATGCTTGCGAGACAGCTTCTGAAAAACAGAGACACTGAAATTATACCGGTTGCGTTTGTCGATGATGACCCGAAAAAGTATAAATTACATATACTTGGTCTACCCGTAGCGGGAGAATCTAAAAGTATCGCAAAGACAGTTGAGACATTAAATATAGATAGAATCGTCATTGCCATCCCTTCTTTAAATAAGGAAGATATGAAACGCATTTTTGAAGAATGTTCTGGAACAAAAGCCAAGACAGTGATTATGCCTAAAATCGAGGATGTTATGCTCGGCAACGTTTCGGTTAATCAGTTCCGTGATGTGCAGGTAGAGGATCTTTTAGGACGTGAGCCTGTTGAGTTGGATATTGAGAGCATCTCGAAAAAACTTACAGGGAAAACAATTCTGGTTACGGGAGCAGGAGGATCGATTGGATCGGAAATCTGCCGTCAGGTATGCAAGTTCCAACCGAAAAAACTTTTGCTGTTGGGGCATGGTGAGAACTCTATTTACCAGATTGATATGGAATTAAAGAATAAGTATAAAGAAGATATTAAAATTGTGCCGGTTATCGCAGATATACAGGACAGGCACCGGATCTTTGATGTATTGGAAACTCATAAGCCGGATGTTGTATACCATGCAGCTGCTCATAAACATGTGCCCTTAATGGAATATAACCCGAAAGAGGCCGTGAAAAATAATGTGCTGGGGACAAAGAATGTAGCGGAGGCATCAGACACATTTGGAGTTGGAACTTTCGTTCTTGTTTCTTCTGATAAAGCAGTAAACCCAACAAATGTGATGGGCTCAACAAAGCGTATTGCGGAGATGGTTATTCAGGAGTTGGACAAGCATAGTACTACGAAGTTTGTTGCAGTAAGGTTTGGGAATGTTCTTGGAAGCCGAGGGAGTGTGATTCCTCTTTTTAAAAAGCAGATTCAGGCTGGTGGACCAGTCACTGTTACACATCCGGATATGACTCGTTATTTTATGACGATTCCAGAGGCATCACGACTAGTTATGCAAGCGGGTGCGTTGGCACGCGGTGGAGAAATTTTTGTTCTAGATATGGGTGAGCCGGTTAAGATTGTAGACCTTGCCAAAAATTTGATCCAGTTGTCTGGATATAATGTAGATGAAGTTGGTATTAATTACTCAGGAATACGTCCGGGAGAAAAAATGTATGAGGAACTGCTTGGAGAAAATGAAGTTCATAAGGAAGCGGTGTTTCCAAAGATCTTTATTGGGAAGGCTGTGTTGGAGCAGGAAGAAGAAGTACAATATTTGATCGAGCGGTTTGGTAGTATGTCTACCAATGAGGTTAGTGAGTTTGTGTTGAATTTGGCTAATAGGAAAGAGAATAAAATACTTTCATTGGCTAAATAGAGGAGGAAATTAAAGTGAAAAAAGTACGTAAAGCGATTATTCCTGCTGCCGGGTTAGGAACAAGATTCCTGCCGGCCACAAAGGCGATGCCAAAGGAAATGCTGCCGATTGTTGATAAGCCGACTATTCAATACATTGTGGAAGAGGCTGTGGCATCAGGGATTGAGGATATTATTATTGTTACGGGTAAAGGGAAGCGAGCAATTGAGGATCATTTTGATTACTCATTTGAGCTTGAAGAAAACCTAATTCAAAAGCAAAAGTTTGATTTACTAGAAAAGGTAAAAGAGCCTTCTAAAGTTGATATTCATTATATCAGGCAAAAAGAGCCTAAGGGACTTGGGCATGCGGTGTGGTGTGCAAGGAAGTTTATTGGGGACGAGCCGTTTGCAGTGTTGCTTGGGGATGATATTGTTCAGAGTGATACTCCTTGTTTGCGGCAACTGATGGATGAGTATGATAGGACGCTCTCCTCTGTTATTGGGGTACAGACTGTATCACCTGAGGAGACTCATAGATATGGGATTATTGATCCTTCCGATCAAAGTGGACGGAGGTACCAGGTGAATCACTTTGTTGAGAAGCCAAAGCAGGGTACTGCTCCTTCCAACCTCGCAATCATGGGGCGTTATATTTTGACTCCGGAAATATTCATGTTTCTTGAACAGCAAGAGTTAGGTGCTGGAGGGGAAGTGCAGTTGACGGATGCAATTCAGAAGCTAAACCAGATCCAGCGTGTGTTTGCTTATGACTTTGAAGGTGTTCGTTATGATGTTGGAGAGAAGTTTGGGTTTATAAAGACGACGATTGAGATGGCTTTGAAAGATGAGACTTTAAGGGACGAATTGGTACGTTTTATGGATGAAAGGCTTAGTGAGTTAAAAATCATTGAGAGTTAAGCAGAAATAAATTCAAGATGATTATGCGAAATTCTAGATATGCCTTTTTCATCGGTGTATCTAGAGTTTTTATATTTTTGCATAGAGGTGATGTCTTCTTGCCTTTATCAAAGAAGGCACTCGGTTATGCTGTGGGTGGAATACCTTAGACACGATGGGTTGTCGGGAGTGTGGCGTGAGGTGGGGTTGGGTTGGATGTCCTGAGTATGATTTTATTGGATTCTATCTATAAACTTTGGAATGTTCTTCGAGCTCTTTGTTCGGTTGGGTGAAGAAGATAGTTAGAGAGTGATTTAGGGGTATAAACATGCATTCGTTTTGGTCTTACTATATTTTTCAGGAGGGATATTGATTACTTCGAAAGGGTTACTTTAATAGAGCTACTGGTGGTTGCTGCTTTTTTAGGTATTCTTGCGACTATTGCTGTCTTATCAATTGGAAGAATTATTGAAAATTCTAGGCGGGTTGTTTGTGAGGAAATATGATCAATTTCAGCTGGGTGACCAGGAGCGTGGGGTTGGGCTAATTTTTATTGAATGGTTGGAGGGAACAAAGTAATAGTAGTTAGATTAAGTGCCAGAAACCTTGCAGGATAAGGGTTTGAGGCATTTTTAGTGAGAATTATAGATTGATTGAATGTTTTATATTATGAAGAAACTCGGTTTAGAGTGATGTTATGGTGAATACCTGTTTCGTATTTGCGCGGAGATTGAATAGATATTACGAGGTGACTATCAAAATAGCAAAATAAATCACAATATATAGTATTGAAAATGTTATTTTTAACAATTTGACATACAGCATATTGATTTTTATCTATTTCGTATATTGAATATAAAATGCGAGGTAGCTATGAGAAGTAAATTGATATTTAGTAGGCTAGTAGTTGGTTGGACAGAGAGATTTATTGATTCCAATTAAGTCCTAGCAAACTAAATAATAAACTTTGATAAAAATTTGAATAAAGCGAGGCTAATTAAAATGATTGATACCGAATTAAGAAATATACCCTTTTCTCCACCAGATATTACTGATGCGGAGATTGAAGAAGTAATAAAAGCAATGAAGTCAGGTTGGATTACAACTGGACCAAGAACTAAAGAGCTAGAAAAAAGAATAGCTGAATTCGTCGGTACAAACAAGTGTGTTTGTCTAAATTCTGCAACTGCTGCTATGGAACTTACACTTCGTATTTTAGGTGTCGGACCTGGTGATGAAGTTATCACTTCAGCATACACATATACTGCATCTGCATCAGTTATAGAGCATGTTGGGGCTAAAATAGTATTAGTTGATACTGCACCAGACTCTTTTGAAATGGATTACTCTAAACTAGCAGATGCAATAACAGAGAAGACTAAAGTGATAATTCCAGTAGATATAGCAGGGAAGATGTGTGACTACGATACTATCTTTGAAATAGTAGGAAATAAGAAAGCCCTATTCAGACCAAACAATGAACTGCAGTGGTTAATTAATAGAGTAGTTGTTATGACGGATGCTGCACATGCTTTTGGAGCAGGGAGAAAAGGGATGAAATGTGGGCAAGTTGCAGATTTTACTTGCTTCTCTTTCCATGCTGTAAAGAATTTTACAACTGCTGAAGGTGGAGCTGTCGTATGGCGCAATGGTCAAGGTTTAGACGATGATTGGCTTTATAAGCAGTTCATGCTGTATAGTCTTCATGGTCAATCAAAAGATGCACTTGCAAAAGCTCAAAAAGGTGCATGGGAATATGATATTGTTTATCCTGCCTATAAATGTAATATGACAGATATTATGGCTAGTATTGGTTTAATACAATTAGATAGATATGAAGGATTGTTGGAAAGACGTAGAGAGATTATTGAAATGTATGATAGAGCGCTTTTACCTTTAGGTATTAAAAGCTTGCAGCATTACTGCGAAGAGTCTTCTTCTTCAGGTCACCTGTACTTATTGAGAATACCTGAAATTAATAAAGAGAAGAGAAATGAAATTATCATTAAAATGGCTGAAGCAGGTGTTGCATGTAACGTTCACTATAAGCCATTGCCTATGTTTACGGCTTATAAGAATTTAGGATTTGATATTAAGGATTATCCAAATGCTTATAAGCAGTATGTTAATGAAATTACACTTCCACTTCATACTTTATTGAGTGATGGGGATGTGGAATATGTTGTTGAGAATCTAAAAAAAGTATTAAATGAAGTTTAAGGTGGGTTACAAGATGTATAAGAATTTTTTTAAAAGGATATTCGATTTAATCCTAACTTTAGTAGCCCTACCATTTTGGATTATTATTCTAGTAATAATAGGACCAATTATATACTTTCAAGATAAAGGGTCAATTTTTTATAATGCACCCCGGCTTGGTAAGGACGGAAAAGTATTTAAAATGTATAAGTTTCGTTCTATGAGGGTGAATGCTCCTGATCTTAGAAATGAAGATGGGTCAACATTTAATGCGGAAGATGATCCTAGATTAACAAAGATCGGAAAGTTTATTCGGAAAACAAGCCTTGATGAAACACCTCAACTGTTAAACATTATCAAGGGGGATATGAGTATTATTGGTCCTAGACCTGACTTACCAGAGCACCATGAATTATATGAAGGTAACGAAGAAAGGAAGCTTGAGATAA
The DNA here is from genome assembly GCA_030348385.1 of Cytobacillus sp. NJ13. Taxonomy (NCBI): domain Bacteria; kingdom Bacillati; phylum Bacillota; class Bacilli; order Caryophanales; family Bacillaceae; genus Cytobacillus; species Cytobacillus sp. NJ13. The sequence goes on from JAUCFP010000006.1 coordinate 3,955,207, forward strand.
GACCAGGTGTTACAGGATATAATCAAGCATACTTTAGAAACACTGTCCCATGGAAAGAAAGAATCAAAAATGACATTTACTATATCGACCACCTTTCTTGGTGGCTTGATATTAAGATATTTATTAAGACTGCTGTATCTGTTTTAAAGCGTGAAGATGTATTTGTAACCGAAAAGAGTACAAGTTCAAATAAAAATACAGGTGTAGGAATGTAAGGGGTGAATTCTTTATGGAAAGTCTCGAAAATGCTGTGACTTTTAATGAATTAAAATGGGATACAGACTTTTTTGGTGTCACTAGTGCAAAAGCTACTCTGCATTGTCCTCTTACATTGGATGAATGGGAAGAATTAAAAACAAGATTTAAAGATTATCAGTTTGTTTCAATCATTAATAAAAACTCTGAACCTATTAATTCGCAGTTGATTGGGAAGAATACTTCCGCCTTTTTGACGGATGTAAATATTCAATTTGTGAAGAAATTAGGGGGCCCACAAGAGATTCCGGCAAATGTTACAATGCATCAATCATTAGGAAGAGATAACCAAATTATTGAAATAGCTGATTTTAAGTTCTCAAAGTTTACTGAGGATCCGGAATTAGCTAAACGTAAAGGAGATCAAGTTTATCGCCAGTGGCTTTTCAATGCCTTTGATAAGCCGGATAAATTTTTTGCATTATCCAGAGATGAAAATGAAGGTATAAATGGATTTGTTCTTTACTCTTTTTCTGATAATGTGAATGTAATCGAGTTGATTGCCGTGTCGCCGTTAGTAACTAAAGGTGGTATTGGAACTAGCTTGTTTAAAGCAGTAGAATATGCTACGCATCAACATGGTTATAACGAAATTAAGGTTGGAACCCAAATGCGAAATATGGGAGCAATTAACTTTTATCAAAAAGTTGGTTGTAAACAAATTGGGTGCCATCAGGTTTATCATCTATGGAATTTATAAATGAAAATAATAAAATAAAAAGTGATGATGTGATTATGAAGAAAATTTTAATTGTAGCGCAATTCACACAATTGCCAGGAGAAAATGGGAACAATAGAGGCAGGTTCAAATTAATTAGTGAGATGCTTGCGGAAAAGGGACATGATGTAACTGTTGTAACTAGTAGATTTAGAGAATTAGATCGCACCTTTAGAAAAGAAGAGACGGATGAATTTAAACAAGCCCCATATAAGATAGAAATTTTAGATGAAGTAGGTTATTACAAAAATATTAGTTTTAAGCGAATTTATAGTATGTGGACCTTCAAAAATAGTCTAAGGAAATTTTTGAGGAATAGAAAAGATGAATATGACTTGGTTTATTGCTGTGTTCCAGGTTTAGATAGTGCTCTTGTTGCTGGAAAATATGCTAGTAAAAAGAATATACCTTATGTTATCGATGTACAGGACGTTTGGCCAGAGGTTATGTACGATTTAGTATTGGATGTTCCTGTATTTAGTAATATTTTATTCCTACCAATGCAAATAAATGCAAATAAAGTATACGCTATGGCAAATGGTATCATGGCTGTATCAAAAACCTATCTAGATATCGCTAAAAGAAAAAATACTAAAAGCAAACTTAATGATTATGTATATATAGGTACTGATTTAGAAAGGTTTGATAATGATATTAATTCTTCCAGATTGTGTAATATCGAAAAGTCAAATGGTGAATTATGGATTGCTTATATTGGGTCTTTGGGGCATAGTTATGATATTTATACTTTTATCGAGGGTGCAAATATTGCATTTAAAAGAGGGATAAACGTAAGACCAATAATATTGGGTAGCGGGCCACTTGAAAAAGACTTTAAAGAATATGCAAATAAGATCGGAAGCAATGCTCTTTTTACAGGTTGGGTTGATCATGGGACTATGGGAAATTATTTGGAAAAATCAGATGCCGTTATCAATGCGATTAAGAGAAAGGCTCCACAAAGTATCACTAATAAAGTAGGAGATTATTTATCATCCGGAAAACCTATTCTTAATGGTAGTCAAAATCAGGAGTTTTTAGATTTGCTGAGAGACTATAATTTTGGAGAAAACTATGAACCGGAGAACCCAGAAAGCTTAGCGAAATCTATTCAAAAAATATTCGGGTATAGTAAAGAAACAAGAGACCAAATGGGAAAAAACGCGAGAAAGTTAGCAGAGTTAAAATTTGATAGAAAAAAGACTTATCCAGAAATTATAAATATGATCGATAAATTATTAAAATGAAAGTGGGTAATTAGACTATGAAAGAAAAATTAAGAATATTACATTTACCTAATACACTTTCAAAAAAAAGTGGCATCATGAGTTTTATTATGAATTATTATAGAGCCATTGATAAAGACAAAATACAATTTGATTTTCTAGTATTTGATACCAACGAAGATAGTTATGAAGAGGAAATAATAAAGCTTGGTGGACGTGTGTATAATGTAAGTCGTGCGGCATCTAAAAATCCCTTTTTTTTGCAAAGAGAAATAAATATGTTTTTCAATGAACATAAAAATGAGTATAAAGTGATCCATTATCATGCCATTTCTATTTGGCATTTCGCTCTCAAAATAGCTAAAAGACATGGTATAAAACACCGCATTTCACATAGTCACGCTACTATGTATTCTGATAAAAAACTAAATGCAATTAGAAATAGATTATTGATAAGTCAAATGAAAAAAAATGCAAATCACTATTATGCTTGTTCCGATGCAGCAGGGGGTTTCTTGTACGGAGATAATACTCTTAATGAAGGTAAAGTCAACATAATAAATAATGCAGTGGATTGTTCTAAATTTAAGTTCGATAAGATAAAGAGAGATAAAATTCGAAAAGCATTAGGTGTAGAAAATGAATTGCTTATTGGTCATGTTGGAAGATTTAATGAACAGAAGAATCACTTGTTTTTAATTGATATTTTTAATGCTATTTTAAAAAAAGAGTCTAATGCAAAACTTATACTTGTTGGTGAAGGTCCTTTAAGGGAAGCGGTAGAAGAAAAAATTAAGCAATTAAATATAGAAAAAAGTGTATTTGTTTTGGGAAAAAGAAATGATGTACCGGATATACTTAGTGCTGTAGATATTTTTTTACTGCCTTCATTATTCGAGGGGTTACCATTTGTTGGTGTAGAGGCGCAAGTATCTGGTCTTCCCATTGTACTCTCTGAAACCATAACAAAAGAGGTTGGTTTGAATAATTATATCTACATTCGCTTAGAGGATTCTTTAGAAAAGTGGTCTAATAAAATATTATCTCTTAATTATAAAATAGATAGAAACGCTTCATATAAAAATATAATGGAGAGAGGGTTTGATATTTATAAAGAAGCATTTAAGTTAGAAAGAATGTATTTAGAAATGATATAAATATTTGTTTGTTAAATTATATAGTCACGAAAGGAAGCTAATTATGAAAAAAGTAATAATCTTTGATACATCCGTTGCATCATTTAATAGAGGCGATGATATTATTATGAAAGGTGCACGCGAAGGCTTAGAGGAAATTTTGTCAAATTCTTTTGTCACAAACTTCCCAACACATACTCCAATTTTTCATTATCATCAAACGTCAAGGATTAATCAAAATGTAAAATGGCTACAACAGGCTGATTTGAAGTTTGTTTGTGGCTCAAATTTATTATACTCTAACATGGTGAGACCCTGGCCGTTATGGAATATAAACTTTTTAGACTCAATACCTATAAAAGACTGTGTATTAGTTGGAGTGGGGAGTGGCATTAATTCAAAGGGAGTAAATTTTTATACTAAGAAATTGTATAAATCAGTTCTTTCATCAGAGTATGTTCATAGTGTAAGAGATAACAGCACTAAATTAATGCTCGAAAAAATGGGATTTAAGGCCATTAATACGGGATGCCCAACATTGTGGAATTTAACTAGTGATTTGTGTAAACAAATTCCAACAAAAAAATCCGAAAGTGTTATTTTTACTCTGACAGATTATAGACGTGACAAAAGTAGAGATCAAAAAATGATAGAAATATTAATTAAAAAATACAAAACAGTAAGATTTTGGCCACAAGGATCAGAGGATTATAATTACTTTCAGAGCATGAGTGGGATAGATTCTATTCAAGTTATATCTCCGTCAGTGGAAGCTTTTTCAAATGCTTTAAATAGTGATACGGATTATGTTGGAACTAGATTACATGGTGGAATTTTTGCAATGAAGCATAAACGAAGATCAATAATAATAATTGTTGATCATAGAGCTAGAGAAATGAATAAAGACTTCAATCTCAAAGCGCTTGAAAGAGATAATATTGAGGAGCTTGAAAAGTTAATTAATTCAGAGTTTCCAACAGAAGTAACAGTAGATAGAAAAAAAATAAATTCTTGGTTAAACCAGTTTAAGTAAAGTGTATTAACCTTTTGATAGTAATTAATATGCTCGATTATGAACTAATTAAGTTATTATTAGTTAGTTCTAGGTAATTTAACTACTTCGTTATTAGTAGTTATGTGAATTACTTATTTGAAACAATTAATTTAGCAGTGTGATAACGGTAGATTAAGTATTGTACCTTATAATTTTTTAAAAAGTCGAATAGGAAAACAAATACATTTGGTACTTATCCTATTATGCTTTGGCTTGTTTGCTTTCCTGTTTAAGTTTCGTGCAGTTGATGATGACACATTTGCACTCCAATTTTTCAAATTGCAGCAATTATTTTTTTGTTAGATGTTTCACCAACCAGGGCTAAAACTCTAAATTTCTAATTACCGATTATTCTTTATTATATTACCAGGTCACTGCCAAGATAGTTCTAAAATATTATAGTGAATATTTAATGAATAATAGAGCTTTTTTAAAGGATGTTGCCGTCTTTAAATAAACATTTCCCTTTAGTAGGTTGAGGTGCCAGGTTCCGACCTACTTTGTGTATTTTCCTGACACAATTACTAATGAAACTGAAGTTTCCAATACTTGTAGGTTTATACATTAAAAGAAATAAATGAATTATGGATATAAAATATTAAACACTTTTATGAAGAATACAAATAGAAAAAGGACATTGAGGATAGTAGAAAAGGTGGGGTACCTTAAAAACTCTGAAGCTAAGAAACTAACGTTATATTACAATATTGCAAATGATTGGATAAATGAACATGTGGTTACACTATAACATAATAATTATACTAATACTCTTAGGTGTACTAATTTACTTTAATGGAAGATCAAGAAATAAAGATAAGTTATTCATTTCAATTTCCTTTATAATGTTTTTTATCTTGTCCGCCTTTCGCTCAGAGAATATTGGAAATGATACATTTAGTTATATATCATTATTTGAAAGAATAGCAAACAAAAATGACTTTTCACAATTTACAAGCGGGTATGAAACAGGATATGTTTATTTGAACAAGTTAATATCGACTATAAACCCTCATCCACAATTTTTTCTAATTTTTACGAGTATAATATTATTAATTGGCTTTGCCTTTTTTATATATAAAAAATCTAATAATGTATTTTTAAGTGTGTTTTTATTCTATACACTGGGTTTTTATGGATCTTCACTTAATATCCTAAGGCAATATATCGCTTTATTAATAATATTACTTGCTTATGAATATATGAGAAAGAAAAAAATATTTGTTGCTATTATTCTCATATTATTAGCTTCACAATTCCATGCTACTGCATTAATTGGATTTTTATTATTGCTTATACCATATATTAGATTTAATTATAAAATAATTTTTATTTTCATATGTGTTAGTATATTAATACAATTTAGCTTTGGTTTTATAATAAATTTAGTGTTTACAATTTCACCAAAGTATCATGTCTATTTAAATTCTGCCTATTTTGAAGGTGAAATTAGATTAGCGAGTATACTAAACCTTTTAATAATATTCATTATATTTATTATGGGATTAATTTTAAACTATAATACAAAACCCGAGAAATATAGCGCTGAGATAAAATTAGGTAGCGTTAAGCATAAAAAAATAATAAGTGATAATTATGCTATGCAGTATTTAATATTGTTTTCAGCATGTATAACATTTATTTCATTAAAGTTTAATTTAATTGAGAGGTTAAGTGAATATTTCTTTGTCTTTTCAATTATTTATCTGCCTAACATATTAAGTAAAATTCGAGAAAAAAAACTATATACAATTATAGTATATCTCGTTTGTGTCTTTAGTTTTATATATATCACTGTTATTTTATTATTTCGTCCAGAATGGAATAGAATATTTCCGTATGAATTTTTTTGGCAAATATAGGTAAAACATGATACGGCATGGGCATCAGCATCTTTGCATAAGGGCGATGAAATTATAATGCAATCTCCAAGAAAAGAGCTACATGAAATAGTAAATGATAGTTTTGTATTATCAATTCCTACACAGACCTGCGTTTCACTGTTATAAAACAACTAATGTAAACCCGAAAGTACAGTTTATGAAAAATGTAGATTATAAATTTGTATTTGGAAGTAATTTGCTTTACACAAACATGTTACGTCCTTGATTAAATTGGAGTATAAACCCATTTAATTATTTGTCTGTTAGAGGCGGCGTACTGCTTGGTGTAGGTTGTGGAGTAAATAGTAACAAAATTAACACTGGTATACCCAAAAATTGTACACGTCGGTATTATCTAATGAGTATATTCATAGTGAACGTGATGACAAAACAAAAGGGATTATTTAACTTAAAGCAATAAATACTGGGTGTCCAACTCTATGGTCACTTGCCTCTGAGTTATATAATGAAATACCAACAAAAAAATCTAATTCTGTAGTATTCACACTTACAGATTATTCAAGGGCCATAATTAGCGATCAGAAATTAATAAGTAATTTAAAGAATAATTACGAAAAGGTCTATTTTTGCCTCAGGACTCTGAAGACTTTTCATATTTTAATACATTTGGAAATGTTTCAGGGATAGAAGTAATCCCCCTGACTACTGAAGATTTTTAAGAATTTTCAATACTGATGTAGATTACATTGGTACCCGTTTACATGGGGGTATTATGGTATGAAGCATAAAAAGCGTTCAATAATTATTACAGTCTATCACCGGGCAAGAGAAATGAATAAAAGTTACAACTTAAATTATATAGAAAGAAAAGAAATTGATAAATTATCCCAAACAATAAACTCTGAATTTACTACGTCAGTTAATCTGAACTATGAAAATATAAGTCGATGGATGGAGCAGTTTATTTAACCTATATGATGTTTTATTAACGTAAAAACTAATAACAGTATGGCTAATGAAAATATGGTGTAAATTCGTTCGGCTTTTTGGGGTAATAATTTTGTTTTTTAGTAGAGGTGAAAGAAATATGTCAATACTAATAACTGGTGGTATGGGGTACATTGGCTCCCATACGGTGAAATACTTTTTGGATAAAAATGAAGATGTAATTGTGGTTGATAACCTACAGGGTGGTCATAGCAAATCAATTAATGTTGATTATTTCTATCAAATTGATTTAAGGGATAAAATGGCTTTAGACCAAGTCTTCAAAAAGCATAATATAGAGGCCGTTATACATTTTGCAGCTAATTCCTTAGTTGGAGAAAGTATGGAGAAGCCTCATGATTATTATCATAATAATGTTTATGGTATGCTTTGCCTTCTGGATATTATGAAGAAAAATAATGTTGTTAAGATTGTATTCTCATCAACCGCCGCTACTTACGGGGAACCTAAGAATATTCCTATTCTAGAGGAAGATGAAACCAATCCAGCAAATCCTTATGGGGAAACCAAGCTTGCCATGGAAAAAATGATGAAATGGTTTGAAAAGGGATATGGGACTAAGTATGTTTCTTTAAGATACTTTAACGCTGCAGGTGCCCATAAAAATGGAGAAATTGGAGAAGATCATAATCCTGAGACGCATCTTATCCCTTTAATTTTACAAGTTCCGCTTGGATTAAGAGAAAAAATCTATATTTTTGGTGATGATTACCCTACAAAAGATGGGACATGCATTAGAGATTATATTCATGTTATGGACCTAGCTTCTGCTCATTATCAGGCTTTAGAGTATTTAAGAAATGATAATTCAAGTAATATATTTAATCTTGGTAATGGTAATGGTCACTCGGTTATAGAAGTGATAAATATGGCAAGGAAAGTGACTAACCATCCAATTCCTGCAGAAGTAAAGGGAAGAAGAATGGGAGACCCAGCTGTTCTAATTGCCTCATCTGAGAAGGCTAAAAATGTGTTAGGTTGGAATCCAATGTTTGACTCGCTAGAAAGAATTATTACTGATGCATGGAACTGGCATAAAAATCATCCAAAGGGGTATTCCAACGAACCTAATAAAAATCTTTCGTTACGAAGTTGGAAAGATTAGCACCTTTTTAATATGCCCCCATTGTAAAATAATTTAATAAACGTTATGGATATGTTTGATACTATTTTTTATGGTTTTCATATGAAGCTATGTCGTGCGTTCAAATGAATCCCTTTGTTAATTTTCTTTGGAAAACTTATTATAGACTAAGGATTTTAATAGGAAACTTAAATAAATCTTAGATTGATTTTTCCTAGTAAGGTTGATGAATAAAATTGAATAATTACAAAAAGTTAGTTAGCAATTCACTCGTTTTTGCAATAGGAAACCTAGGTACAAAATTGATTATCTTTTTTCTAGTTCCACTTTACACATATTATTTAACAACTAGTGAATTTGGTCTGGTGGATTTATTAACTACTACAATAAATTTGTTACTGCCAATCTTTACTATGAGTATTTCTCAATCTGTATTAAGATTCGTGATGGATAAGAATTATGATAAACACGCAGTATTAATAAATTCTTTAGTAGTAATATTTATTGGCTTTATTTTATTATTAATGTGCTATCCAATATTTAGTGCTTTATTACCACTCGATGGATTTATCATTTACTTTTATTTATTGTTAATGATGCAGTCTATTTACAATGTACTAGCGGAATATATTAGGGCAAAAGGAAGGATTAGATTATTCGCAATTAGTGGAATTATTAATGCATGCATTCTATTAATTTGTAATCTTATCTTCCTTGTAATATTTAAAATGGGGATTGTTGGGTACTTAGTTTCTATTATCATTGCTCATATCTTTAGTAGCATATTTGTAAGTATTGGCGGAGGAATATATAGAGATATATATGTAAAAAAAGTAAATATTAAATTAATGAAGGAAATGTTAATATACAGCATTCCTCTAATGCCCAATGCACTAATGTGGTGGATAATGGGTTTATCAGATAGATTTATTATTACTTATTTTTTGGGATTAAGTGCAAATGGTATATATGCAGTAGCAAATAAAATACCAAGTATTTTAAATATTGTCCACTCTATTTTTTTTCAGGCCTGGCAAATGTCTGCTATTGAAGAAGCTGGATCAAAAGACAAGTCTAGATTCTTTACAAATGTATTTAGTGTGTTCTCTGTAACTATGTTAATTTCGACCTCGGTACTAATAGTTCATTTGAAAATAATAATAGAGATTATTATAGCGGGGAGTTATTTTCAAGCATGGAAATACGTACCTTTTTTATTATTGGGTGCTGTATTTTCAAGTTTTTCCGGTTTCTTAGGTACGAATTATATAGCAGCTAAAAGAACTACTGGTGTTATAAAAACCTCGGCTACTGGTGCAATTTTAAATATAGTTTTCAACATAATATTAATTCCATCAATTGGAATTTATGGTGCAGCTTTTGGAACAATGCTTAGTTTTGCTGTAATCTGGATATTAAGGATTAAAGATACTAAAAAGTTTGTAAATATAAAGTTAAATGTAAAAAATCTCTTGCTTACTCTAATAATTATATTTATTCAAATTGGTGTATTGTATATTAATTTGGATTTTGAATACTTACTGCAACTTAGTTTGTTATCTATTATTATTATTATAAATTTAAAAGAGATTAAATTAATTATTTTTAAGCTAACAGAGTTTGTGACAAACAAGCTCAAAAAATCTAGATAAGTTTCAAGAGTTTCTTTTATGTTGTAACACTTTTTTCGGTTGGTATATACTTTTTATTATGAGCTTACTTAATTATAATAGAAAAGATGCAAAAAAATTTGCCTCAGGCGCCATTGTGAGTTGAAATGCAGTTTTTCATCGACTCTCTTAACAGAAATGTTTGATTCTTAGCTTAATACACCCACATCCAGTCGCTTTATTTTAGGCAGCTGAAGGATCCAAAATTTAATGCTATAGATTGGTTTTGAGAAAATGGTTGTGAGATGATTCATAGAACTAGCAGAGCCTAACAACAATCTTGAGAATGGAGACTTTGTAACGGCATGTTAGGTTGAATTTGATTAATTAGAGAATAGGTATCAAAAAGGGACAGTCCTAAGCCAAATAATAAGGGATTGGGCGGATATGAGAAGTACCCGTTGCACTGTTAGGTTTCGTATCAGGCCCAACATATACTTTGTCGAAAGATTAATAGGTTGATCAGAGGAGAAAAGAGTAACATATGGCTCATCAGCCTATAACCTTATATATAATTGGGAACGGTTTGACTTGTTACATGGCGTTAAATCCGGCTATTCTATGTTCAAGGAATATCTCAAGAAACGGGATAAAGCCCTAAGCTTCGAAATGGGTACTTATTTCGAATGCGAGGATTTCTGGGGCGGTTTTGAAATAATCTGTCCTTTCTTTCTCGCGAAATGATCATGGAATCAGTGGATACAATGCTGGATACTTATATGGGATAAATTTGATGAAGATGATGACAACTTCTCTTATGCCGATTATTTTGCAACTATTGAAATGGGGAAACAAGTTATTCCTGACCTGCTCAATAATTTGCCTAGGTTTAAACAATGGATTAAAACATTATATCCAAGAAAGAAGCCCTCGATAAGCTATTTAATCGTGATGCTTTATATCTAAATTTTAATTATACTGAGTTTCTTGAAACGCTTTATGGAGTACCTAACGATAACATCCTATACATTCACGGTGTTAGGAGAGATCAGAAAAAGAAGTTAATCATAGGTCATGGTCGCAATCCAAATAAGGATTTTGCTGACTGGTACGAAAGAAATAAAGGTGATCAGCGATTCAATAATTATCGCAAAGTAACTGAAAACTCGGCATTCTTTGATTCGCTTAAGGAGATACAAGAGATTGTTGTGATTGGGCATTCATTATCGCCGGTAGATCACCCCTACTTTAGAAAAATTATCGAAGAAAATACAATGCCCGATAAGCTGCATTGGAAAATTAGCTGATACAGCGATCCTGATAAAGATAGGATTAGAAAATTTGATGCAATGATGGGCATAGATGAGCAAAATGTTGAGATTTAATCTATGATCGATAAACTTAGAAATATTAATACTCGCCTGGTTAAATAGATGGCTAGGCGGGTTTATTTGTGTTGGACTTACGCCATAGGGCGTTGATTTACTAAAGCAGGAAATACTAATAGGATTATGCAAGCTTCGGCATAATCCTTTTATTTAATCCTTCCTGTATCTACATAACATTTCTTCTTTCACAATTTTTCCCCATTCAAGATCAATAAGCATTACATATAAATTAACTGTTTTTCAATGTGAATTTTTAAGTGGTGTTTAATTTTACTTCAGAAAGTTAAATTAGTTCAGAATCGATTCACTAGATGGGGTACCTTTAAGTCATAACTAGATTTTTGGGTAAACAGTAAGCCAAGTTTACTTACTAAACCGAGCATCAAATAACCCAAGTTTTACTTTTTTTGTTTAGTGCAAAATAAAAGTGGTTCTTACGGTTGTTTGGTGAAAAGGGATTCTGGATATTAGGTAAGTATAATATTCAGGAGGTGGAAACTTATGATGTTCTTATGGTTATCGCATGATCCTCATCTGGAACTAATTCATGTTTTTTCTTCATCTGAACCTGGCTCCTTACTCCTCACCGTTCAAAGCAAACGGCCCTCTGTTTCGTGTCCAAAGTGCAAAAAAATCACCTCAAGAATTCATAGCCGATATGCACGGATCACGGATCATACAGGAACTCCCTGTCAGCGGTCAACCGGTCGAGCTACAGCTTCTTTCAAGAAAATTGTTTTGCGACAAGTCAGAATATTCTGCCAGGATATTCACTGAACGTTATGAAGGAATCCCTGCCAATGGCCGGCGTACCTTCCGTGCAGAAAATCTGCTAAGAAAAATAGTGTTTTTCACTAGCTGCCTAGCAGCTGAAAAGGTAGCACACGCTGCACACATTCCGGTAAGCCATGATGCCTTATTAGCCATTGTTCATCGGACAGAAATGAATCCGGAGGTGTTACCCTTTCCTCGGTTTGGATGATTTTGCTTTCAAGAAAGGGCATACTTACGGTACGATGATCTGCGACCTTCAAACTCATAAGCCTCTGGCACTCCTGCCCGATCGTAGGCCGGAAACCGTTACAGCATGGCTAGAAATGAATCCGTTTGTTCAAATGGTCAGCCGGGACGGCTTCACCGCCTTTCGCCAAGGGATTACCGAAGCTGATCCATCTATCAAGCAAATCTATGATCGGTTTCATTTTATTAGAAATGCAAAAAAGCAACTTGACACTTGGGCATCCCCAATTCTGCCGGCTAAGATTACGTGGATAGATTCTTCAGATATAGACGAAGAAATCCCTTTAACTCGCGCAGAAAGGCAAACAAGTGACCGGCAAAAACGAAAGTGGGGGATTATTCAGGAAATACAAGAGCATTCAAACTAGGTAAAAATGTATCCAAGCTGGCAAGAGAATATGATTTGGATTGGCGTACGATTTAAAAGTATACAAACATGAAAAGCCCTCCTGATTTTCAAAGACAGTGATCACGTTTAACAGACCCTTTTAACGAGCGAATGAGAAAACTCGAAAAAGGAGGAAAACACTGTAAAACAGATCTATTCTGCTATTCAAATAGAAGGCTATAAAGGTACTTATTCAGGCGTTCGTACATTTGTACAAAACATTCGGAAAGATAGACAACATAACACCCCAAGAGAAAAGGGTTTTATCCAACTCAAGGAGGAGCTTGTGTGCCTGGTTGTGGAAGCCACCCCAAAAATTAAAAAAAGAAGAAACAGAGTTACTACAGCGTACACTAAAAGACTATTCCACTCTAGAGGGTGTATATCAAACAATCCAGAAATATCGGGCTGTGGTTGAAGCGCGTGATGTAGAAGGTTTTCTTCAATGGCTCAAAGACCAGTTAAGCAGCCGGAAACACCCTTTTTATTACTACGCTTTCCGTCAGCGGAGTGACATACAGGCTGTAAAAAACGCTCTAACTCTGCCTTTTAGCAATGGATTGCTTGAGGGGCAAACTAATCGGTTGAAAACCATAAAAAGGATGACATATGGAAGAGCCGGATTGGCATTATTAGAAAAAAGGGTTCTATATCATCTGTAATGCTATTTTAAAAAAAAGTTAGCAGAAAAAGAACAAAGGTATGGTTTATTTCACCAAGAAAGCGTAAGAACCACTTTTATTTTGCACTAAACACAAACTTTATTCAGTACAAAATACCGATCTTTTTGCTATTTTAAAGGTGGAGAAATTATATATAGCAGCAGCACAAGCTTTGCCTCCGCACCGATTGGCTATACTGAAATGCTCAAGGAAATATTTTCAGGGGACGGTTTTGTATTGGAGGGGATACAGGAAAATATAGACTTTGTAAAAAAAACAGTGCAAAAGTAAGTGTGGAATTTACACGGTACGACGCGTACAAAATTGATCAAGAAGAGGATGGATAATTGCGGTTAGCTGGTAAAATAATAAACTAAAATCTTTATATTTTGATATAGCAAGCTTGCTATTAAAATTCAAATAACATTTAATCAAACGTTTGATTAAAATAAAAGAGTTGTCAAACTCATTGTAATTGATATAAATAGGCAGGTTAGAAAAAACTAATCTCTTCCATAATAGCCCATTTAGACTCTTCGTTGGTTGAGTCTAAATGGGCTATTGCAAAATTAGAATGGATAAGGATGAGAAGAAGGACACCATTTATGTTTATCTTAATCAGGAATTAGTAAAAGCATCATGAAAGATGGGAACATATATTCATCAAGTATCATTTATATATTTCATTCTTAAACCTTTTATTTAAATTCAAAGGTAATTTCTTGTGGTTCTGCAATTGTGTTATTCTCTTTATCGGTAACTTTGCCAGAGTTATTATTTTTACCGTTTTTACTTTCAGTGGTTCCGTTTCCGCTATAAAACCAATTCTTGATGCATCCCTTTTTTTACTGTCGAATTCTCCTCCATTATTTTTACCTCTGAACTCGATATTAGCGGCCACTTTTTCTTCATCCGTGTTTAATATGACCTTATCTATAGGAGTGTAGAATCTTATAATTTTCACTGCCAAACCCCTCGGACTGGGAACTTTTAAAATCTATTAGATGGCCGGTCTTGAATAACCCTTTCACTGAAGAAAGTCATATCAATTCTCCCTCTCATCTGGGAATTTTTATATATTTTATTAGATAAAATTGGTAAAATAAGAACTAAAGGTATCTTATTCCACGGAAGGAAAGAACATGAAGAACTTTAGAAAAGTAACACTGGCTATTACATTATTATTGGGAATCTTTTTATTTGTGGTATCTATTCCGGTTACCAGTGAGATGGTCATGGAAAAGTTTTATGATTTTGAAATGGAAAAAAAATATAGAATCACAGAGCTAAACGAGATGTATAAAGGGGCTCCAACCGAGTATGAGTTTGGGGGTTCAAAGATCGACATTTACAGAATACTGGAAGAAAACGAGTCATACGAGGATCCACGGGGCAATTTGGTTACCCCGGCAGATATTTATGTAACCGTCGATAGCTTAACACAGGAAGTCCTAAAAGGTTACCCTGTGGAAGTCGGACAGGAAGGTTTAAATCAATATACTCATTATATTTCTTATTGGAGAGTATTGGATAAAAAAACAGATCAGGAATCCCTCGTCATTGTCCTCCAGATGAATGGGGCAAAAGAAAAAATGATTGGCAATAGAATGGAAGGTTTTCCTCCAATCGAAGAGCTCAAGTATATGGCTATTACAATCAAGGAAGATGGTACATTAACGAAAGAACCATTTACATACAAAAATAAAAACAAACTACAGACAAAGCTGATTCCGCCGATGTACTTTGGAGGAGCAGGGTATTATACAGATGACTGGAAGGGCTATCCTGTTTTCTATTTTGCTTATCTACTTCCCTTTTTGATGACCATCTTGGGAATTATACTCATCTGCTTATCAATAAGAAGTCTAAGGAAACCATTATAATTTTTTATACAAAACTGGCTTAGCTGGAGCTGAGCCAGTTTTGTATATTTTTGTGAGGATCTTCTCTCTTTGTACACAAAAAGTTAAAGGTATCTTCCAAATTTTAGTGTAACTTTCTGTTCGGTCTAGTAAAATATCATTAGGTAAAATATCTCATTTTAAAGGAGCAGGAAAGTCTTGAAGAAACTATTATCTATTATTCTAGTTTTTCAGTTATTACTCGTCCCGGCAGCAGCGTCGGCCCAAGGAGTGGATGAGAAGAGTAAGCAGGCTGGGGAAACCATATCAGCAGATTTTTCAGTTAATTCCAAGCCTAGATTATCACTCGAAGGAGAAGCGAATTATCAGGATCCATCTAATTACCCGCTTAAGAATAATGGGGAACTGATTGATGTTCTATTAGACAGTTATGGGGTGAATCATTATACATATTTTAATAATCTAGCAACTTCGCCCGATAACTCAGAGTACATGGAACTCAGTTTACTATATAGTTCGAATCAATCTTCTCCCAAAGACGGGCTGCTCACCATTGAGTTCTATAAGGAAGCCAATAATTCCTTATCTTACGTTGGGGGGAGTGACTTCCCAGTTGCATGGTTTACTCAAGCTACCCTTGGTGTAGATTTGCAAAAAAGTTATTTTGCAGATCAGCGTTATCTTTATATGAGAATAGGTACGTCTCAAAGCAGTTCTGATACTTACTACTCAGATGTAACGCTGTTTAAGGTTGAAAACCCATTTGCTTCTGTGAATCCATCTTTACCGCCTGATCAATATGCGGTCATAAGCAATGAATCCGTTGATGCAGAGACAGCACAGTCTTCTGGAACATTTGATGTGAAAGGCATGAAATATACAAAAGACAGCAGTTTAAAACCGAGTGCTTATAAAGTCGATTTCGATAAACCTTTTGACAGTGCAGCCAATAAAGGGAGGCTGTTAGAGAAAAGCACAAAGTCCATAAACAGCCTTTACAGTGTTGGTGATTATAAGAATTTTTGGGTATCCAATTTGACCACCAATGCTAACGAGCAGATTAATGCCAGGCTGGCATACAGCGGGACAAAGGCAAATGTGTGGGTTCACAATAATGAAATCACAGATTCAGATGCTGAAAAATTAGGTATTGAGTTTGATAGTAAAATTCATTCCTCCGTTACTAATCATTTTGGACCGGAGTCAGATGTTAATTCTGATGGGAAAATAAATATATTAACCTATGACATTCAGGATGGATTTTCTGGAAGCGGGGGGTATGTAGCAGGTTATTTCTGGGCGGGGGATTTGTATAATGTCTCTGGTTCAAATATGTCAGAAATTTTTTATATTGATACCTATCCGGCAATGGGAATGGGATCTGTTAAAGATGTTACCAGTTCATATGAAACGCTGGCACATGAGTTTCAGCATATGGTGAATTTTAATCGCAATGCCCTGATTGAGGGTGGTGGAAGTATGGACACCTGGCTGAATGAGTCGCTATCCATGGCAGCAGAACAAATTTATACAGGCTACGGTCTTGAAGACAGAGTGAATTACTACAACGTATCGGCAGCTATTCAAAATGGCCATTCATTGCTTTATTGGGATCGCTATGGGGATACATTGTCCAACTATTCCTTGTCTTATCTGTTTGGACAATATATTAAAATTCAAGCCGGGATAGGCGATAACATTTTTAAAGAAATTCTTCAGGACCCCAATAATGACTATGTAGCAGTTGAAAACGCTGCAAAGAAATATATTGATCCGAATATGACATTCGGAAAGCTAATGACCAATTTTAGAATTGCCCTTCTATTAAAAGAGCGCAACGGTTTACGCGGATTTAAGGGTGATCCATTCTTCGATTCGTTAAATGAAAAGATCTTTAATGGCAATTCAGTTAATCTCCGTGGGGGCGGTTCGGTTGTAACAGCATTTAATTCGGAGGAAGGGTTTGAAGAACCTGCTGAAAAAGGGGCAGATATTACTTATACCATTCTAAACATGAATTCGGGAGAACCGGATATCACAGCGCCGTCCAGTCCTGTCGTGAATCAGGTTGGAGACGCGGATTCGATTATCACAGGTAAAGCTGAAGCTAATGCTGCAGTCTATGCTATCGCCGAAGGAAGTGAAATTGGAAGAGACACAGCAAACCAAGCAGGAGATTTTCAGCTATCTATTTCACCGCAGACAGCAGGAACAAGTATTAATGTTTATGCTATGGACCAGTCTGGAAATGTAAGTGAACCTGCTATAGTGACGGTGGAAGATGTCACAGCACCTGGTGCTCCACAAGTAAACAAAGTAACAGATCAGGACTTAACAGTAACCGGAACAGCTGAAAAGGGTTCAGAAGTAACAGTCAAAATCGGACCGGATAGCTGGACAGGAAAAACAAATACAGCAGGTCAATTCGCTGTTTCCATTCCCAAACAGCAAGCTGGAACTCAAATTGAAGTTACTGCCAAAGATGATGCCGGCAATGTAAGTGCTGCCGCTACAGTAACAGTAGCAGATATAACTCCGCCGGCAGCTCCTGCAGTAAATAAGGTAACAGACCAATCAACTGCTGTAACAGGAACTGCTGAAAAAGGCTCAGAAGTAACTGTTAAAAGTGGAACGGCAAGCTGGAAAGGGACGTCCAATCCAGAAGGTCAATTTTCAATCACGATACCAAAACAAAAAGCAGGTACAATCGTTGAAGTAACAGCAAAAGATACAGCCGGGAATGTGAGTATTGCTGCGAGGGTCATCGTTGCTGATGGTACTCCTCCAGCTGCCCCAGCAGTAAATACGGTATCTGATCGAAACTTGAAAATATATGGAACAGCAGAACCTGGTTCGTCCATCTCTGTCAGAATAGGTGCCTCTGAGATTGGAAAGGGAGCTGCAGGAGAGAATGGCTTCTTTGCTGTTGAAATCTCTGCTCATCAAAATGTAGGAACAGAGCTTGTCATCATTGCACTTGATACAGCCGGAAATGCAAGCAGTCCAACAAAGGTGAAAGTCATCAAAGGAAATACCCAGCTAAGCAAACTAGTCGGAAAAACCCGCTATACCACTGCAGTTGAAATTTCAAAAAAGGGATGGTCTGCATCAGATACAGTCTTCCTGGTAAATGGCTGGGCAATCGCTGACGGATTAACGGCTACACCATTGGCTTCTGCTAAGAATGCTCCGATCCTTTTAGCGGCAACCAATAGTTTGCCTGAAGAGACGATGGGAGAAATCGAGCGGCTTAAAGCAAAAAATATTGTGTTAATTGGGGGATCAGGTGTCATTTCGGATGGAGTAAAGAATAGTCTTTCCTCTCAAGGATACTCGGTATCACGAATTGGCGGAAAAACGAGATATGAAACGTCACTTAAGATCGCACAGGAGTTGGATAAACTGGTCGATGTCCATACGGTTTATATGGCTTATGGCCACGGTGAGCCTGATGCCTTGTCAATCGCAGCTGAATCCGGTCAAACCAAGCAGCCAATTATCTTAACAGAGAAAAAAGCTGTACCAGCCAATACGTATCAATGGCTAAAGGGTGAAGGTCTTCAAACTTCCTACTTTATTGGGGGTAAAGGTGTGATCTACCCGGCCATCTTAACTGAGATGAACAGCATCACTGCAAAAAGTGTAGTAAATAATCGGTTAAGCGGTGTTAATCGCCAGGAGACCAATGCTAAAGTCATTCAAACCTTCTACAAACAAGAAGAAATGCCAACGATTATGGTAGCTCATGCAAGTACTTCCAAATTAGTAGACGCTTTGGCAGCAGGGCCATTGGCAGCTAAATACAATGTACCTGTCTTATTGGTATCCAATAAGCTTGATCCTCTACAAGTCAATGCTATTAAAGGAAAACATGCGAATGATGTGCACCAGATTGGTGGAGGCATTGGAGAACCTGTGTTAAAACAAGTAGTGGATTTAATGAATTAAAAACATATAAAGAGGGGATTAATGATTGTCCAGCAATCTATTAGTCCCTCTTTTTTCTTATCATCATTTTCTTCCTCTATAAAAAAAGCCGACACAACTGCGTTTTCCAGACTTCAATCAAACGTTTGATTGAAAAAAATTTTGCTTTGAACAATCGGGTCATGTAATATTATGGAAGTTGTGTTGCGTTTTCTTTTCAAATATAATTAATATATTACAAAAATTATAGAGGGATGACGCTTGGCAAAGCGGTACATCTCTTATTTTTTAGTAAGGGAAATTATTATTTTGAAAGGAGTCAGTAATTTTGAGGAAACAATTTAAATTGTTCTTATGCGTAATACTAGTTTTAGTAATGAATAACAATTTGTTTACTATAACTGGTCTTGCTCAAGTAGACACTACAAAACCAGTATTAAAATCCATAAGTGTGGATAAAACGGCAGTAACCGCAGGGCAAAGTGTAGGCATTACCGTGGAGGCAGCAGATGAAGAGGGCGGCAGCGGAATAAAGTCAGCAGATGTTTATTACAGCAGTCCGGTAACCTCCAAAACCAAAAGTATAAGACTAGCTCAAAATGCTGATGGAAAATACATAGGCCAGTTAGCCATGACAGAAAATGATGAATCGGGAACATGGATTATACAGCGAGTAGTCATAACGGATAACACGGGTAACTATAATGCTATTTATAATTCCAAAAACAAAGGAACCCTCACTTCCTGGAATCAGCAGGACTTTAGTTATTGCAATTTTGAATTAAGCGGGACAGTAGTTGATACAGTAAAGCCGGAATTGAAATCAATTAGTATCAATAAAACATCGGTAACGGCAGGACAAAGTGTTGAAGTAACTGTAGATGCAGCAGATGAGGAGGGAGGCAGCGGAATAAAGTCAGTAGACGTTTATTACAGCAGTCCGGTAACCTCCAAAACCAAAAGTATAAGACTATCTCAAAATGCTGATGGAAAGTACATAGGCCAGTTAGCCATGACAGAAAATGATGAATCGGGAACATGGATTATACAGCGAGTAGTCATAACGGATCATACAGGAAATTATAATGCAATCTATAATTCAAAAAATAAGCAAACTCTAACATCCTGGAATCAGCAGGACTTCAGCCACTGCAATTTTGAATTAAGCGGGACAGTGGTGGATACAGTAAAACCTGAACTAATATCCATAAGTGTGGAAAAACCATCCGTAACAGCTGGACAGGGTGTAGAACTTACTGTAGAAGCGGCAGATGAAGAGGGCGGCAGTGGCATAGAATCCGTAGTCGTCTATTATAGTAGTCCAGTAACTTTCAAAACCAAATATGTGAGATTAACTAAAGATACGGACGAAAAATATAAGGGTAAATTATATATGGCCCATGATGATGAATTGGGAACATGGATTGTACAGCGAATAGTTATAACAGATCATACAGGAAATTATAATGCTATTTATAATTCAAAAAATGAAAAGACCCTAACTTCATGGAACCAGCAGGATTTCAGTCATTGTAATTTTGATTTAAATGAAAATGATTCAATTATAAACGGATCATACGTTTTAACACAGAATGAATACTGGACGAGCCATACGTTTGAAGGTGATGTATATATTGGACCTGAGGCTATATTAACAATCGATGGTCCTATTACCGTAAATGGGGACATTTATGTATTAGGTGGATTGAAAAACTATGGGGATTTAAATGTAAATGGAAATATTTATGCCACTTCGTTCTTATGGGGAACTTCAGATTTTAAAAATGGAACAGTGTTGATGTTAGGCGGAAATAACCATATTAGCGGCATGAATTCCTCGAATCAGCCGATCAAGAATGTACCATTATCCATCGAAAACGATCAAATCATTGCTGTGAATGGGGTTATAACAAATATTGAAGGGACTACATTACCTATTATGGCCTTATCTCTAGAAGGGAATAAGGTTGAGATAAACAGTGATGGGTCATTTAAAGTGGCCTCAATAAATATTGGAGAAAAAGATCATATTACATTTGAGTTTACTGATATATTTGGCAATAGAATACTTGAAGAGTATCCAGTTAAGGTTATCGATACAATATCTCCAACAGCTGAAGCTGATGTTAAAGGCGGCTTATATGTAAAAGGGAAAGAAGTCGAATTACAAATGTCTGAAGAGGGATCCATCTATTATTCAGTAGATGGCGGAGACCCATTTGCTGAAGGTATGATCTATTCAGGGCCGTTAGTTATCGCTCAAAATGCAAACTTAAAATTTGGAGCAAAAGATAAGGCAGGAAACCTATCACCAGTTTACATGGAAGAATACAATTTTTACTCTATCAATGAAATAACCGATATTTCTAATAAAGTTACTGGTAAAGCGGAAGCTGGAACTTTCTTTGAGGTTATGTTTAATAATCAAGTTATAGGAAGCAGAGAGGCGGATTCTAATGGCGCAATAATTATAGAAATCCCAGTTCAGCAGGCAGGGACTAAATTAAAGATATTGGCAACTGATAGAAATGGAAATAAAGGTGAAGCGATTGAGTTGGCTGTGCAGGATGTGACCCCTCCCGGGAAGCCGGCAGTTGATAAAATAACAGATCAATCCGAACAAATAACCGGAGCAGCTGAAAAGGAATCTGAAGTAATAGTTAAGGTTAAAACCAATAGCTGGAGAGGAATCGTGGATGAAGAAGGCAAGTTTTCAATAAATATACCAAAGCAAAAGGCTGGAACCTTAATTGAAGTAACTGTAAAAGATCGTGCTGGAAATGTGAGTGAGACTTTGGAAGTTACTGTAGCAGATGAAACAGCTCCTTCTGAACCAACCGTAAATAAAGTAACCGATCAATCAACTGCTGTTACTGGACTGGCGGAAAGTATGGCAGAGGTGACAGTACAAATTGGAAGCGAGAGATGGAAAGGTAAAGCAACCTCAGAGGGAAAGTTTACGATTAACATTCCTAAACAAAAAGCAGGTACTATAATGGGGGTAACTGCGACAGATACTGCTGGAAATGAAAGTTCAGCTGTAAAAGTAACTGTAGTAGATGAAACTCCTCCAGCAGCTCCGGTTGTCAAAGGATTAACAGATCTAGAAAATGCCATTACAGGGTTAGCTGAACAAGGGTCAACTGTAATTGCCATGGGTTCCGGAATAGAGTTAGGGCATTCAATCACTGAACTAAATGGACAGTTTACTATTGTTATAGAAAAACAACCAGCAGGAAGTACAATTGAAGTCATCGCTATAGACAAAGCGGGTAATGCAAGTGCTGTTGCAAAAGTCACAATTACTGATGAAAAACCTCAAATTCAGAAGCTAGTCGGAAAGACACGCTATACAACTGCAGTGGAAATATCACAGGCTGGCTGGGATAAATCTGAGACAGTATTTTTAGTAAATGGATGGGCGATTGCAGATGGGCTAACGGCAACACCATTAGCTTCAGCCAAGGATGCTCCTATCCTATTAACAACCAAAAATTCTTTGCCGGAGGAAACTCTAGCTGAAATTGAGCGGTTAAAAGCGAAGAATATTGTATTAATTGGCGGGTCGGGTGTTATTTCTGATCAAATTAAGAGCAATTTACTCTCAAAAGGACACACGGTTACCCGAATTGGCGGCAAAACCCGGTATGATACTTCATTACTGATCGCACAGGAGCTTGATAAATTAATCGATGTCCATACGGTTTATATGGCTTATGGGCATGGTGAACCTGATGCCTTGTCGATTGCTGCTCAGTCTGGTCAAGCAAAACAGCCGATTATCTTAACAGAGAAAAATGCAGTGCCAGCAAAAACTTATTCATGGTTAAAGGGTGAAGGACTTAATACTTCGTATTTCATTGGTGGTAAAGGTGTAATATCCCCAGTTATTATGGATGAGGTAAACAAAATTACTAGCAAAAATGTATTAAATAACCGTTTGAGCGGTATTAACCGCCAGGAAACAAATGCAAAGGTCATTGAAGCATTCTATCTGCAGTCAGAACTGCCTACTATTATGGTTGCTCACTCTCATACAGCTAAATTAGTGGATGCTTTAGCAGCAGGGCCATTGGCTGCTAAATATAATGTACCGGTATTATTAGTTTCTAATCAGCTGGATCCTTCCCAATTAAATGCTATGGCAGGGAAACGTGCGAATGCAGTTCATCAAATTGGCGGAGGAATTGACCATTCTTTATTAAATGATCTTGTCAATTTATTGAATTAATAGGAAGCTGAATCAATAATTTAATATAAGAGGTTTGGCAACAATATATTATATTCCTAATTTATGGTATACTTTCTCTGAATCATTTTAGGAGGAAGTAGCGTGGAAAGTCAAAAAGGAAAGTATAATTTCTTTAGGATAATTTTATGGGGAACTTTATTTATAATAGAAATAATAAACTGTAAAATACGAAATAAAATAAAACCATCTCTAAAATGAGATGGTTTTATTTAAATATATTTAGAAACTCCGGATAATATACTGTGAGCAAGATGGCCAACCCTAAGAATATGATTACTCCAAAGTTTAGAATATAAAGGATCTTAATCCCTAAATCGTAGCGTTCTTTATTATATTTTCTTTTAGTCACTTTAACCGACTCCAAATAATAAATATATAATAATGGAAATGAAATAATATCTTATGGTTATCGAATTTTTAAATACTATTTATAAAAATCCTCTTTCACTTTAAGTGAAAGAGGATTCTCTTTAATTAAGCTCTAAATGAGTTTTTAATTCATTCTGAACGCGCTGTTTTTCCTCATCCGGGACCATTAGGTAATAGACTTTATCAATTTTTGTTCCAGAACCTTTGATAGACATTTGTTCAACAGATTTTGCTGCTGCCCGATAGTTTTTCTGGATATCCACCATTTCATTGAATTTCATATTGGTTTTAATATTATTGCCGAGAGCTGTGAATATTTCATCATAGTTTGTTAAAGAGGATAAGCTTGCACCTTCTTTAAGCACCCCTTGGATTACCTCACGCTGCCTAAGCTGGCGGCCAAAGTCACCTCTCGGGTCGTCATATCTCATTCTGGAGAACTTTAATGCCTTTTCTCCATTTAAAGTTAACTGTCCTTTTGTAAAATGAACACCTTCATAAGTGAAATCTAAATCATTATTCACTGTTACTCCGCCAACGGCATCAACAATATCCTTAAAGCCTTCCATGTTGATTTGCATATAGTAATCAATAGGGATGTCAAGGAAGTTCTCTACAGTATTCATGGACATCTCAACGCCGCCGAATGCATAGGCATGGTTAATCTTATCGTCAAAACCTTTTCCAATAATTTCTGTCCTTGTATCACGCGGAATACTAAGCATTTTAACTGAGTTTTGGTTTGGGTTAACGCTTAGAACAATCATGGAATCCGAGCGGCCGCGGTCTCCCTCGCGCTCATCGACACCAAGCATCAATACAGAGAAAGGTTCCTTCTTCTCCAGCGTAATTTGCTCTGTCCGCTTTTCGGACTTCTCTCTTTCTATCGGTTCATGCATTGTTTCTACTGCACTTGTTAATGATTTATATACGGTATAACCATATACTCCTGTGCCGATTAATATTAACAAAATCAAAATTCCGGTCACACGGAGCCAGGTTCGTTTTTTCTTTTTATTCTCTGACCTCATTGTTGTTCCCTCCACATAAATTTACAAAAAGTTACATCATAGATAATAGAATATCAGAATTCTATTAAATTTGATACTGAAATTTTATTCTGGGGGAAAAAACTATATGAATAAAGTCATAGTTTGATTCCTCCTTTAATAATAGACGAAAGGGAGGGGCAGTTAGTTGCAAAAAATAGAGGTGGCTCTAAAGCCATCTCTCATCTTGTAGAAAACCTTTTATATAAAAAATAGAGATTAGTAAAAGGGGATTTCTAATTGTTTCATTTATCCTAAACCACTATCGGCTGTGAATATTATGGCAATTGACACGTGAATGAAATATTTTTGTAATAAAAATGAAATATTTTTGGTAATTTTTGAAACATTTTCTTTTTGTGATCGTCTAAATATTGAATGATTAAAAGGGAGAGATGTTTAAATGAAAAGTAAATTGTATTCTATTATTTTTATGGCATTATTTTTATTAATTGCTGGTGCATTTTATTATGAAGGGGCACCAGAGAACGTAGCTGCTAATCAGGAACCTGATTTATCAAATGAATCCATGCAGCTTGAAATAGGCTCAATGGATGAAAAAAATCTAGAATCGGAAAAAGCTGAAAACCCTAAAGAAATTCAAAAGGAAATAACTAAAAAACATGAGGAAAAAGAAGTTTTAAATAAGGAAATAAAAGAAACAAATGAAGAAAAAGAAAATGAAAAGGTTATTGAAACCGATACTGAACCTATTGTCGAGGAGGAAGATGTATTAGAAGACTCAATTAAAATTGGCGGATATCAGTATGTGAACTTTATGGACGTTGCAAAATTTCAACATTTAATTAACGTTGCAAACAAATATGATTCAAAACTTTATGCAGTACCTAATACTGATCTTTTTGCCATTGTAAAAAATGGTGAACCTATTTTTCATAAGAGCACGGGATTCTCTTCCACACCATTAAATTCTTCTGCACTTCTTAAAGATGTATTCAATGGAGATGGTTTTATCTATAAAGGCATTTCAGAGAATATTGATTTTGTTTCAGAAACAAGTGCAAAAGTTACAGTTGAATTTGAACAAAGACAAGGTTATACCATTTATCAAAAAGATGGATGGATTGTGGTGTCTTGGTAATTTAGTAATATGAAAAGTCCTATATGTAATGTATCTAGAAAGGAAGTCATTTCATGAAAAAATTGTTTGCAATATTAACTCTTCTTATATTTTTAGTCGGATGTAACAGTGAAACAGTTTCTGAAAAAAATGAAAGCGGTACTGAAACCGATGATATAACAGTAGAGAAAAGTTCAGAAAGTTTAACAAATAATCAAGAAGATAAAAGTAATGATGTAAAAAAAAATAGCAGTACTGTAGAAATGGAAAGCCAAGAACAAAAAGATAGCCAGCAAGAATCAAAAAGTAAAGCAGAAGATAAAAATGTAAGTAATGACATAGATAAGAATATAGGAATTAAGGAAATATACATGGAAAAACTCAATGACATTGAAAAAGCAGCAACTGAAATACGTCAAAAAGATGATGATACGACATTAGGAATGACCAAATCCGAAGAAGTAATTTTAGCAAAATGGGATCAAATTTTAAATGAAATTTATCAAGTACTGGAAAAGCAACTTTCTACAACTGAAATGGAAAAGCTAAGAGTGGAACAAAGAAAGTGGATCGCCTATAGAGATGACACAGCAAAAGAAGCAGCAAAGAAATATGAAGGAGGAACAATGGAATCGCTGGAATATATAGCCTCTCAAACAGGGACAACGAAAGAGAGAAGCTATGATTTAGTTGAGAGTTACATGAATTAATTTTATTATTTGCAAGAGGGGATATTTCATTTGCTTGCATAAATATTATTGGGCATGGTTGTAAAATGTGCAGGGGAAGTTAGTGAGAATAATACTAGAAAGTATTGCATAAAAGGGTGATCAATATGGGAATATCAACCGCTCCCCCAAAAACAATCGTGATTGGTGGCGGGTTAGGTGGACTTTCAGCAGCAAATGCATTGCAGCAGTTAGGCTTGGACGTTTCTGTATACGAGAAAACTGCGGAACTAAAGGAATTGGGTGCAGGAATTGTTTTGGCTGCAAATGCTATGAAGGCATTGGATAAGCTGGGTATAGGTGAACAGGTTCGCAAAATAGGGGCTCCCGTTAAAAAAGCAGAAATACGGACTTGGGATGGAAAACTGCTGGTTGATTTACCGGTTCATGAACAGGCAAAACAATATGGGACATACAGTTATTTAATTCATCGGGCAGATTTACAAAGCATTTTATATCAAAATTTAAAGCCGGGTACTGTCATTTTAGGGAAAAAGCTTATTAGCAGAGAACAGGATACATTGAAAATCAGGGCGATATTTGAGAAAGAGGAGGTTGTCGAAGGTGGTCTTTTAATCGGTGCCGACGGAGTTCATTCCCAAGTAAGGAGATTGTTAGTTGGCTCAACACCTATTCGTTATTCTGGGTTTACTGCTATTCGCGGCATATCTCATTTTGATGATGTGCGCTTTCCCATTGAACTGGGAGGTGGTTTTGAGGCTTGGGGACCCGGTAAAAGGTTCGGATTCTCTCATTTGGGTAAAGGTCGAATTTTTTGGTTTGCAGCTATCAATACCCCAGAGGGAACATTGAAGATTACACAAAACAGGAAAAAAGCTGCTTTGGAGCATTTTAAGGGATGGTGGGGACCTATAGAAGATGTCATTGAGTCCACTAAGGAAACAAATATTCTCGCTCATGAAATTTTTGATAGAAAACCGATTAAATCATGGAGTCAAGGAAGGGCTATTTTACTTGGGGACGCGGCTCATCCGATGCTGCCGAATTTGGGGCAAGGGGGAGCCCAGGCTTTAGAAGATGCTATAGTATTATCACGCTGCATTGAGAAACATCCAGAAAACATTCAACAAGCTTTTAGGGATTATGAAAAAATGAGAATTCCTCGAACCACACAAATTGTACGGGGATCTAGAGTTATGGGCAGATTTATGCAGCTTGAGAACCCTGCTGCAATCCAATTCAGAAACCTTCTGCTGAGTGCAATGCCTGGCTCAATTCAAATTAAGCGCTTAGAATGGTTGATTGGGTATGAGGTGTAAGAAGGTTTGATAACTGCGGAAGATACGGTTGATATATGTGTTTATCTGCAACCCATTCACTATAATATTGTTCTCTTTTTCGAGATATGATAACTATTAAATATGACAACCCCCACTTTTACAGAAGTGGGGGTTGTCTGGTCTCAGAGATGCACAAAGCTATCTCTATCTTTCTATCATTTTTCCAAGTTCATTCTCAATACCAACCACTGACTTACCGCCAAGGAATTGGAAGTGATCGTACTTTTTCTCCAGAATTGTCGTTTTAATAGGATCTTTAATGGAAGCTGGCGGTGTTAACAGAAGGTGTGAGTTCTTTTTAGCTGCCAGAACTGCTCCTGTTAAAGCATCTGCAAAATTATAGCCGGTGGCTACAAAGGCTTGTTCACTGCCCATTTCTAAATTCCTTATAATATCGGCGTTTGTTCCAAAACGATCTGTTCCTCTGAAACGGACAGTGTTTAGGTTAGCGATCGCATTATCACTGATAACACCAAAGCCGCCAGCAACAAGCGTTTTGCTAAAGCCCTTCAGGATAGTCGCTGTCGCGGCAGGAATTTTATTCGTCTCAGTTAAAAGAATAGGATATCCGTTCCTGGCTGCATAAGGAGCAATCGCAAGTGCGTCTGGGAAGTTGCGTCCATATGCAAGGACGGCCTTATCTCCCTTATTAGGCATATGCATAGCAATTTCATTTGCCGTTTCAAATCTGGTTTTGCCGCCGAGACGGCTAATTTCCAAAATTCCTAGTTGTTTAAGTTCAGTTTCTACATTTCTGCTTACAGCACCGGTACCGCCAAGGATATAGGCTTTTTTGGGCTTCAATCTTCTAATCTCGGCTTTTGTTGAATCTGGTAAGCTATTAACCTTAGTTAATAGCATTGGTGCATCCAGCTGATAGGCTAGCGGAGTCCCGGCTAGTGCATCAGGAAAATCTTCTCCATAGGCAAGCACAACTGTGTCTGCACCATCCTTCCAACCTTCCTGAGATATGGAAACCGCTGTATCATAACGGGTTTTTCCGTATAATCTTTTGCCAAGATGCTTGAGGTCACTTGAGGCAGTATAAGCCGTTCTGCCATCCTGCATCTCTACTTTATACCAGACGTATTGCCGGAACCGCATCTTGTCATCAGCTAATCCATATTTGTTTGATTGATCATAAGCAAATGATTTATCCAGTACTCTCACAGCTTCTCTTTCGCCTGATGGAAGATCCTTCAGCGATTTTGATAAACTGGAGGGAGCCTCCCGGAAGTTCGCGCTATCCGCGGAAAGCAAGATATCATTTTGTGTAAATTTATGCTCTGTCTTATGCAGCAGATGCTCAGGAATTTCATAACGATCCTTTTTGAAGATTAAAAGGTGATCTGGTTCACCGCTATATTCGAAATCCTCAGGCTTAAAGTCAAATGGAATCGGCTGAATATCCATTCCAATATAAAAGGAATCGTTCATTAACCTAAAGAACTTTTCCTGATAAGCATCTTCATTTCTGCTTCCATCTGTTGTTAATTTTAATGGGCTATTTTCCTCAACTCTGCCGTTATAAGCTAGAATAGCAAAATACCAGCTTTCGAGAATGTCACGGTCATTATTATTTAAGGTTGGCAGTTTGCCATCAACACCGCGAAATTTCTCATCAAGCTTTTGCAAACCGGCATTAATATTGTATTCGATGTCAGTCTTTAATAGTTCTTCATTAAATCTGTCATCATTTGTTACCTGCATAATGCCGATTCCGCCATCAGGCGCTACATATGGTTTTCCGTCCTTAAATTGGTTCCATCCGCTTTCCTGATAGGCGAGTGTTTTAGCGATTTCTGGCGGGATATTCTTTGCCAGAGCCGCTTCTGTTAGCAGCTTGTTAGTCTCATAGTATGTAGGAATTTCATAAGTTTCTTCA
Source organism: Cytobacillus sp. NJ13 (assembly GCA_030348385.1). Classification (NCBI taxonomy): domain Bacteria; kingdom Bacillati; phylum Bacillota; class Bacilli; order Caryophanales; family Bacillaceae; genus Cytobacillus; species Cytobacillus sp. NJ13. The sequence continues at coordinate 3,985,051 of JAUCFP010000006.1, forward strand.
GCCATGCTTGTCGCAGGGCTGAAAGATCCAAAAAACAGGCTAAATACAAGTAAAAAAGGTACAGCTTTTTTAACCATTCTCCTCCGCCTTTCAATAGTCTCTCTATAAAATCCTACCATTCTTTTAAAACCAAAATCCACAAATATATGACAAATTTCTCCTTTTACTGATGCCATCTGCTTTCCAGGTATGTATTTGCATTTTCAAAATAGTCTGTTACTGAGATTTGCCCGATCTGAAATTTGCCTTCCTCAGGGGACCACTCGCTATAAGCATCCAAAGCGGTTTTGTACTTCTCCGCATGTTCCTCACTTATTTCATCTTTGCCTGTATAGGATAAATTTTCGAATTGCTGAATGGGGATATGGTAATAACCTGCCTTTTTAATTGTCCCTTCTTTTTGCAGGGCCTTTAAAGCCTTACCAGTTGAAGCGTGGTCCGGATGTGGGTCATGATAAGTCATCACATGATGGGTCGCACCAGGGTAGTCCTTTTCCATATCAATCATGATTTCTTTTACCATATCAGGCGTAAATTCAGCATCCGGCAAATCGTAAATATGGATGTTTTCAGGTTTCACCCCCATTGCCTCTACGGATTTTTTAAACTCCTTAATCCTGGCCTCGCCAAATTCCTCCGGAGAAATGTTATCATATCCCTCTTCCTGAAGCTTTGTGTTCACCTTATGATAGGCACTGCTGGCCAGTCCTTTGGACAGCAATATGACAATGACATTTTTATCTTCTTCCACTGCCTTTATAATCGACCCTCCCATGCTTAATACTTCGTCATCTGCATGGGGAGAATAAAAAATAACTGTTTCTTTTTTAAACAAGAAATATCCGCCAATAAATAATGCTATGATTAAAAATATACTTATCAATCGTTTCAAGAAAAGTCCTCTTTTCTGCGTTTTTTTCCATGAAGTATTATATCATATAACAGTAATGACATTTGCTAGAAAGGACATTGTTTATGGAACGTGCATTAAAGGAAACACCGAAAAAAAGAAGATTTCGCTCCCTTGATATAACAAGGGGACTGATTGTATTGCTGTCTGTGTTTTTATTTCATATTCCGGCAGGAGGATACGAGTATCTCCGCCATGCCAGATGGTACGATATTACAATCATGGACTATATATTGCCTGGATTTATAACCGTTTTTGGAGTAGGGATGGCTTTTGCCTATCATCGCGGCGTTAACTGGAGCAAGCTCATTAAGAGAACTATACGGTTAATAATCTATGGATTAATCTTTAATATGATTGTCGATTGGAAAGTTGATTTATCTACTATACGCATTACAGGGGTACTTCAATTATATGGAGTTCTTGGGCTGCTTGCAGTTATTATCTCCACTCTCGTAAAATCATGGCGATTGCTTATCCCTGTTGTTGCTTTCATCCTGCTTATTCATGGATATATTTTATTCTCATTTAGCCAAAGCTGTACGGACGGACTTTTGCAGCCGGACTGCAATCCGTCAGGCATCATTGATGTTGCCGTATTCGGCGCTGAACATTTGTATCATCAGGGAAAAATGGGGTATGACCCAGAAGGTTTTATGACGGTAATAGGGGCTCTATCGAATGTGCTCCTGGGCATAATAGCGGGAAAAATTTTGTTGGAAAAGCGTGATAAGGGAGCCTGGAAAGAATTAATTCTTTTTGGAGCAGTTGTATTGCTTCTTTCTTATGCAGCTTCAAACTTCTTGCCTTTTAATAAAAAAATCTGGACTCCTTCATTTGCGATGCTGACAGCTGGAAGCGTAATTACTGTATTCGCCTTTATCCATCTGATATTTGATCAGCTAAGAAATACGAAAAAAACTATATTTTCATGGTATATAGAAGCGTTTGGCCGAAATAGCTTCCTCATTTATTTTGGCAAGTTTATCGTTTATTCATTCCTGGCCCGCATAATGATTGATGCTGGAGGGGAAGAGGTGTCTTTTTCGGCCTGGCTATTAAGTAAAATGGACCTGATCACCCAATATCCGCAGCTTGCCTATGCCGGCGTGATGCTTTTAGCCTGGTCTGCTGTGGCTATTATTCTCCACTTGAAAAAGTGGTATGTGAAGGCTTAATGACTATAAAAAATAGGAGAAAAGGAGACCTTGTCATTAGTGTCTCCTTTTTTTGTATCGAAAGTAATAGGTTTAATATTTAGAACTATCTAAATATTGATTGACTAACAATCTAGCAATTTGTAAAATATAACTATTAATACCAATTTTGTAAAAGGAGGCAGGTCTTGTCTTAGGAATATTGTACTAGGGTCAATTGTACATAGCATTCTTATAATCTAAAGGATAATGGGGGAAGAAAAAAGGTGAAAAAACAAAATAGGAAAAAGGCCGGTAAAATAGCTTCATATGCCCTTACTTCTGCATTAGTTTTATCAAGCTTCAGCTACACAGCTTCTGCAACTACCAAAAGTTCAAATGACTTCTACGACCAAAAAATTAGCCAAATTAAAGAATTAAAAGCAGAGACATTAAAGAAAACAGAACTTAAAGATAAGACTCTTAAATCTGAATTAAAAGCTTCTGATAAAGTTCGCGTAATTGTTGAACTTGACGGAAAAACACCTTTAGAGACTGCAACTGAAGAAGGCAAACTTTACAAAGAATTATCAGAATCGACAAAAAAATCACTGGCTTCAAAAGTGATAAAACAGCAAAGTTCGGTGAAAAGTGCGATTAAATCAAAGGGTGTAAAATTTGAATATCTTAAAAACTTCTCTACCGCTTTTAATGGATTCAGCGGTGAAGTAAAATACGGGGAAGTCGCTAAAATTGAAGGTTTATCTGGTGTTAAAGCAGTTTACTTAGCCAATGCTTACAACCGTCCAGAAGTAGAGCCTAACATGAAGACAAGCCACAGTTTTATCCAGTCAGCTGCCACTTGGGGAGATGCCGGATATAAAGGGGAAGGAATGATTGTTTCCGTAATTGACACAGGTGTCGATCCTTCCCATAAAGATTTCCAGAATATTGATAAAGCCAATGCTGATCTGGAAAAGAGCGAAGTAGATGCCCTTGTTAAAGAAGATGGCCTAAAAGGTAAATATTATTCAGATAAAGTACCTTATGGCTATAACTACTATGACAGCAATGACACTATTTTAGACCTTGGACCTGCTGCCTCCATGCATGGTATGCACGTTGCCGGTACAGTCGCAGCAAATGGGGATGAAAAAACTGGAGGCATCAAGGGTGTCGCTCCTGAAGCACAGGTTCTTGGCATGAAAGTATTCAGTAACGATCCGAATTTCCCGTCAACATGGTCTGATGTTTATTTAGCGGCCATTGATGATTCTATTAAACTCGGTGCAGATGTATTAAATATGAGCTTAGGTTCAACTGCTGCCTTTTATGAGGAAAATGGAGCCGAAGATGTTGCGATTACAAGAGCTGTAGAAAACGGAATTGTAGCAGCTGTTTCTGCGGGTAACTCTGCACATCTAGGAAGCGGCTGGGATGCGCCATATGCTAAGAACCCGGATATTGGGGTTGTTGGATCTCCAGGATTAAATCCGGATACACTGCAGGTTGCTGCTTCAGGTAACGTAGCATATTTATACCAGCATCAAGCAACAGTAGGCGGAAAGACATTTACTGGATATGGAGTGGATGATTGGTCCAGTCTGGCTGCTTCTGGTTTAGAGCTTGTAAGCTTATCTCAGGCAAATGGTGTGACGGAAGAAAGCGGAAAGGCTTGTAAAGTTTGCGGAAACCCTTCTGATTACGAAGGTGTCGATGTAGAAGGCAAGATTGTCGTTGTTAAGCGCGGAACTCTATCATTCTTTGACAAAACAGTAAATGCTGCAGAAGCAGGTGCAGCTGGGATCATTGTATATGATTCAGGCGGCGGAACATTCTATGAGAACCAGGGCGGCTGGGATGTGCCGTTTATGATGCTTTCAGCTGGTGATGGAGAAGAACTTGAAAAAGCGATTGCGAATGGTGATGCAACTGCTTCTGTTGCCCAAACCAGCAAAAAAGAAGATCCGGTAATGGGCCGAATGACTGACTTCACTTCATGGGGTGTAACGCCTGATTTAAGGTTGAAGCCTGAAATCACAGCTCCTGGCGGAAATATCTACTCTACTGTAAATGACGATAAGTACACAGTTATGAGCGGAACTTCCATGGCAGCTCCTCATGTTGCCGGCGGATCTGCATTGGTTCAGCAATATCTGCAAGAGGATGACAGATTCTCTGATCTGGATTTTGAACAGCGTACAAGATTGGCGAAGGTGCTATTAGTTAATACAGCGAAAACAATTGATGATGTTCATGGACAGCCTTTCTCACCTCGCCGTCAGGGTGCTGGCATGATGCAAACATTTAGCGCTGTTTCTTCACCAGCTATTTTAACTGAGCAGTCAACAGGGGAAGCGAAAGTAGAACTTTTTGACTTTAAAGAAACTAAATTTGACCTGCCTTTAGCGGTTACCAATATTTCTGAATCAGAAGAAGTTACTTATAACGTAAAAACACGTGTACTAGCTGATACAATTCAGCAGGTTGAAGGCGAAGAAGACCGCAATGCTCTAATTGCCGGGGATCTTACTGGTGTTGAAGTTGATGGTCCTGAGACAGTGACAGTGGCTCCAGGTGAAACTGTAGAGTTCACAGTCACAGTTGATATCTCTAAAGCAAAACTTCCAGGGTTGGATAAGGATGGAAAGCCAATTTCCCTTAACCTTAAAGAAGATATCTTTGTAGAAGGTTTTGTGCATTTAGAAGATGCCAAGAAAGATAGTGCAAACCCAACACTAACTGTACCTTACCTGGGATTCTATGGTGAGTGGGACCGCCCTGAAATCTTCGATGGCTTTAAGACTCTAGGGGAAAACAGATTCTATGATGCGTTCCCTACAGAGACAGATATGCTGGTTGAAAATGGTGATTATTTCGCAGATATGTTAAAAGTAGATGGCAAGGATGTATACGCATTCTCACCGAATGGCGATGGCAACCTTGACGATATCAACGCTCTTCCAGCTATGCTTCGTAATGCCAAGGAATTGCAGACGAATATCCTTGATAAAGATGGCAAGCAGGTAGCAAGAGTAAATCTTGAATCAAATGTCAGAAAGAATTGGTTTGATTCAGGTGATACCAATCCTTATGACTTCAATCCTGAACGCGCCTGGGATGGAAAAATTAAAGGAGAAGCGGCGGAAGATGGCTTATATTACTATGAGCTAAAAGGAAAAGTTCATTACGAGGGTGCTGAATGGCAAACGAAGAAAGTGCCTGTATACGTAGATAAAACAGCTCCTAAGCTTGAGGCTGAATATGATGCTGAAACCAAAACTGTAAGCTGGGAAGCTTCTGATGCAGGTGTTGGTATTGCGGCTTATGCTGTGTTTGTAAATGGAGTGAAAGTAGCTGATGCAGCTGCAGATAAAACAAGTGTTGTTCTTGATTCCATTCCTGATAAAGCTGTTGTTGAAGTAGCTGCTGTCGATAAGGTTTATAATGTGTCCTTCGATGAAGTAGCTGTAGGGGATTCTGGTCTCCCAATCATTGATGTCTCTACTGATGAGCTTGTTCCATTTGGACAATACAATACTCGTTCCATTACATTCTCTGGACTGGTACATGAGGATATCGCCCTTAAGTCTTTAACTGTAAATGGCAAGGATGTTTCTTTCAAGCAAAACGATAAAGGGGAATATGAATTTACAGCAACTGTTACGTTTGAACAGGACGGAAAATATGATGTCCAAATCGTAGCAACAGACGTTTCCGGAAAAGAGTTTTCATTTGCCCGCAAAATCATGATTGATACAACCAGCCCTGTATTAAACACGGATGCTCCTAGATTTGTTGATAAAGAAGTTGAAGAAGTTACATTTAATGTTGATATTGAAGATAACTTCAATGCCTTTACATTATTATTAGATGGGGAAAAGGTATTCGTTCAGCAGATGGAAGAATTGGCTGAGCCTGATACTGCAACTGCGGAAGTTACTGTTCCTGTAAAAGAAGGGGACAACTCCTTCACATTAACTCTTGTAGATGGTGCAGGAAACGAAACTGAACAAGAAGTAAGCATCTACCGTAACGAAGATGCCGAACGTGTAAACCGTATTTCTGGTGCTGACCGTTATGTGACAGCTGTTGAAATCAGCAAAAAAGGCTGGACTGAAGCTGATACTGTCGTATTGGCACGCGGTGATAACTATGCCGATGCTCTTGCGGGTATCCCGTTAGCTAAGAAGAATGATGCTCCATTGCTATTAACAAAACCGAACAGTCTTTCGGATGCAACAAAGGCTGAAATTGAGCGTTTAGGTGCCAAAAATGTAATTATTCTCGGAGGAAAAGGTGCTGTAAGTGAAGCAATTGCTCAAGACCTGGAAGACTCTGGATTAAATGTTGATCGTTTATCCGGCAAAGACCGTTTTGCAACAGCTGCAGCCATTGCATATGAGGTAGCTCCTAATGGAGCAGAAGAAGTTGTTGTAGTTAGAGGCAAGGACTTCCCAGATGCTCTATCTGCTGCTGCCTATGCGGCTTCAAATGGAATGCCGATTCTATTAACTGAAATGTATAGCCTTCCATCTGTAACAAGCACTGCTATCAGAGATTTAGGTGCTACCAAGTCACTGGTAATTGGCGGAACTGGAGTTGTTTCTTTCTCAGTAGCAAGTGAATTGCCTAACCCTTACCGTATTGGCGGGAAGACTCGTTATGAAACTTCTTTAAATGTTGCCAAGCATTTTGATAACGGTGCTTACGAGTACTATGTAGCAACTGGAAAGCAATTTGCCGATGCTCTTGCGGGTGCCGCTTTAGCTGCTAAGAATGATACAGGCATTTTGTTAACTGATGCTAACTTGCCGGCAGAGACAGAAGCTTTCCTTGCTGAAGAATCCGTGGAAAAGGTTACGGTACTTGGTGGAAAAGGTGCTGTTAGCGAGACTGTATTTACTAAGTTAAAAAATCTATTTAAGTAATTGAAAAAAGAAGGCTGACTCAAATGAGTCAGCCTTTTTCACTTTCTAAAGAATGGTCAGGATTGCGTTCCCTTCTTAAATATTCTCTTTTTTGAACAATATATCCAAGGGTCACCCCATACAGCAGCCACATCGGCCAGAAGTAAAATAAGCTGCTTGGCCCCAGGCAAGATATCGCAAATCCAATGAAGCTTAAGAAAAGGGTCAAAGCCAGTTTATTTGTCCTTTTATCAGACCAGTAAATCAAATATAACTGGATTAAGATATAGCCAAAGAATACGCAATAACCTGTGAATATAATAAGCCCATAGTTTGTGAGGACCTCAAGCCACCAGTTATGGGGATTAGTGAAGCCCAGTGTATTAAACATAGGATTAATATTATGCTGGAAGTTTCCTGGACCGACTCCTAACATAAAGGATTGAAAGGATGAATAGAGACCATTTAAGTATAAATTCATCCTTATGAAACCTGATCCCTGTCCAGCTTTGATCCCTTCAAATAATGAAGCATTTGCAAGATAATAAAAGATGCCAGCTGCTGCTAGGAATAGGAGTGGGCTGAATAGCAGAAATAGACGGGTGCCATGTTTAATCAGGTTTTTAAATGATAGTAATGCAAATAGAAGTACTTGCAGAACAATCGCCATTACACTTAATCGGGCATCATTTAAATACGTAATTAACAAGATGGCAATAATCATACCGGCATTTATTAATTTGAATAATATCGGCTTTTTTAGCAGTCCCGCTAAATAGAATGGAACGATCATGACTAAGTATAAAGCAAAGTCATTTTCATTGTAAAAGAAGCCTGTAGCCCGACTCGCTGTGGCATCCGTAAATCTTTCTGCTTCAATAACGAAACGGGAGGTAGGCAAATGGATATTAAATTTAAACTCCAACACAGAGATCAGTACCAATACAAAGCCGCTAATCCAAAATGTTTTCGTTATCAAGCTGCTCTTAAGGTGCTGCAGTAAAAAGATCAAAACAATAATTAACAATAAGAAGACGGCAAAGTAATAAAGCTCCTTCACTGCTGTCCCTTTATTGCTTGTCCATACTAGCGAAAGGGCGCCATAGTAAAACCAAATTCCCAGAAATGCCAGCGGGAATTTAATATGATCAGTAATCAAAGGATTTCTCTTAAGAAAAATCTGATCAAGCATAATAATGAATAGCACTCCGATAACCAGCCTTAATAGTGTTATTCGTAAGGGGCCAATGGGAACATTAAAGAAAAACGAGTCTATAAAAATCAGAGCAAATACAACTATATAAGCTGTGGCTTTCCAATTCATGTTGAGTACCTCTAAACTAGAGTTTGATATATTCTTAAAATTTGTTTCGTAATCACTTCTTCACTGAATCTTGCCGAACAATCTTCGCGTATTTCTTTTGAGTCATAATCTGAGTAGTTATGGCAGACCTTTTCCATCGCTTGGCGGAGCTTTTCTTCGTTATCAACAGGAACAATAATTCCGTTCTTTTCATTAACAATCGAACGGGGTCCTCCCGAGTCTGTTGAAATCACCGGCTTTCCGCAGGCCAGGGCCTCAATTAGCACAACCCCGAAGGTTTCAAATTTACTGGCAAGTACAAAAGCGTCACACGCATTCATCTGCTGTATTACTTCATCCCGGTTTATTGCACCCAGAAATATAACTTGCTTATCAACACCCAAGGTTTTGGCCAGGTTCATTAATTCTTCTTTTTGGGCGCCGTCTCCACCGATAAATAGCTCCGCTTCCTGATCTTTGAAGCCGCCGGCAAAACTTCTGATCAGTAAGTCCATCCCCTTATTGGGCGTTAATAAAGCCAGCGAGAAGAATCTAAACTTATTCGTTTTGCCTGTCTCAACAAGCTCTGCATTCTGAAAGCTTTTGAAATCTACTATGTTGGGGATTTCAATAATTTCTTTGTCTGTATAAAGCGCCAGTGATCTTTTTAAACTTGGTCCAACTGAAATAATTCTGTCTGTTTGCTTCAGCGTTTTAATGATTTCTTTTTCTTCATATGGCTTAAGCAGGCCTCTAACTAGTTTGCTCGAATGCTCGGTAACAACAAGAGGAATCTTTTCTTCCGCCGCTATTTTTGCTGCTGCCCAGCCCCCCCAAAGACATGAGTGGGCATGGATAATATCTGGCTTCCCTTCTGCTTTAGCCATTTGGCTGAACAGTGTTTTTAATCTTAAATAATAGATATATCCTGTAGCATAAGGGATTCTGGCAGGGAAGGGGTTATACCCTCTGTAGCGGTATGTTTTTATACCATCCTCATCCTCGACTTTGATCCCTTTTTTCCAATTGGCATTATAGGAACGCATGGTCTTTATTTCAGGATAGATAACAGTAACGTCACATCCGCTTTTTTGGATAGCTTTTGCCTGCTCCTTGAAGAATATGCCTAAAATCGGATTTTCTTTAATAGGGTACCATGAAGGGATGATTAAGACTTTCATGATCTTTTAACCGCCTTATTGATTAGTCGTTTGAAAAGGATAAGATCCTCTTTTTGCAGTAGAAGCATCTTTGAATAAGATACGCCAGTTTCCCTTTTGAATAAAAACATTTTAACCAGTGTACTTAAACTATAAGTGACTGAGGTACTTATAGCTGCCCCAGCTATTCCAACTTTGGGAATGAGCAGGATATTTAAAATAATATTAGAAGCTACTGTGAAAATAGAAGTGTACATATTTAGCTCTGGCTTCCCTCTCCCTGCCAGATCATTGGAAAGTATTCGATCAACAGAGAATAAGATAATTCCAGGCAGCAGCATTTTTAAAATATCGGAACTGTCTGCATATGCCTCTCCAAATAGCAATCTGAAAATGAGATCGCTGGCAAAGTAAAAAACGATACCGGCTATTATAGAAAAGAATAGAACGTTTCTGCTTATAACGCTTGTTAGTTTATTTTTACTATCAACATCACTTGAAGAAGAGATGGCTGGGTATAAAACAGAAGAAATGGATTGAGAAACAATCCATAACCTTTCTGCGATACTGACAGCCACTCCGTATAAGCCAACCGCCGCTGGGTTAAGGAACATTGAAATAAGGTAGATATCAGCTCTGTAATTTATGAATGACAATACATTGCTGAAATGGGCTTTAAAGCCGAATGAGAAGGATTCCTTAAAATAAGCCTTGGAAAAGCTCCCTGATAACAAATTGGTTTTTAGATTTTTATTCAGCAGGATTAGCGTTACTATAAATTGCGTTACAACCCCTGCAATAAAAGCAATGACTGTTCCGACAAGACCGATCTTGAGCACAAAAATAAATAAAACCAGAGTAATCAATGCGGCCAGCTGCCTTAATAGAGCCAGTGAATTAAAGGATTTAAAATCCTGGACTCCCTGAAAAATAACCAGATAAAAATCATTAAGCATTAGCAGCGGCATGATCAGCAGAATGAAGTAAAGGTAATTTGGCGGCACCCCTTCAAAGAACTTGTCCGAAAAAAACATAACTCCTATAAGGCCAATAATGACAGCTGCAAGACTTAAAACAGCTCCTGAAGCAGTATTCGTCTTGATAATATCCTTTATGTCATATTTCTTCTGTCCAACGTAATACACACTGGAGGTACCTACACCCAAATTAAGCAGGGTCATAAGGGTAGTAGGAAGCAGGACAATCAGCTGGTACAAGCCATTCCCCTCTGGCCCCAATGATCTTGCAATAATTATGGAGGCCAAAAGGCCAAGTAAAATCCCTGAGATTTGCCTGCTTAATGTCATGATCGTATTTTTAACAAATGAATTGCTCATATAAACACCTTCTGTTTTTAACCGGCAAAACCCTTAAAACACCAGTGGCATCAAGGATTTTAAGGGTTTCAATATTATAAAACTATTTTCGCTCCGATAATGCGCGGCGAGCGTTAATGATATATTTCCAAAGCACTAGAAGGACCAGCATTAGTTGGAAGCCAAAGGCACCTGCCAATAGGATATTTTTTAAAAGATTATTTGATGACTGAACTGTTGATACTTCTATTAGCTCTGGGCTCTCTGCTAAAGCTAGATCATATTCAGCCTCACCAAGGTCCGCTCTATACTTTTCTGCAACTTCCTCTTTATTTATTAATACCTCAATATAATTGACACGCTTTTCTTCATCTGCATTTTCATCAATTAGTTGAGTATATTGTGAAATGGCCTCTTCTGTTTTATTCACTTTTTCCTCAAGGGCATTTTTGTATTTTTCCTGAACTTTGTACTGTTTATTAAAGCGATCTATCAGATCATCTGAATATTGTTCTCCCAATTTTTTTGTATTGGATTCAACATCTTCTTTATCAGGTCCACTTAAGCTTAGTGTAATTTGTAGCGGTTCAGCAATTTTAACATTTAGAGAACCACGAAGGTTTTGTGGAACTTCTTCTTTATATTCTTCAGTGATTAAGATAGGTTTGGACAATTTTTCATTATTTCCGTTCCCAGTAAAAACCAGCGCAGTCGAAGTATACACAGTCTGCTTTGTATAACTAAGCCCGGCACCAATCACCATGCACAAAATAGTAAAGCCAATCAGCAGAAGCTTCTTTTTCCAAATGAACTTGATATAGTCGTAAACAGGATATTTTATCTTCTCCATTAGTAATTCTCCTTAAAATTATCAAAATAAAAACATTTTTATCTTACCATAGATATCTAAAATAATTCCACCTGCGGCATATTGATATAATGGTTTGAATTTACTTTTTATGAAGTAAGTGTAAATCTATGAGAGGCAATGGATAAACATTAAGTGATTACGTATTAGATCATTTTTCTTATAACTTGAACAAATATTCCTTGCATGCTCGTCTAACTATTGAAAGGGGGATGAAGATGAATGCCGAAAAAATAGAAAATGGCAATCCCAATCATAACATAGAACAAATAATAGAAGAACTTATGATTGAGCATGGAAACGAACTAACCTTTCTTGCCTATTCTTACGTAAAAAACGCTGAGGAAGCAAAAGACATTGTACAGAACGTGTTTGTAGCTGCCTTTCAGCACTTGACATCATTTAGAGGTGATAGTTCCATAAAAACTTGGCTTTATCAGATTACGATTAATAAATGCAAGGACCATTTGAAAAGCTCCTTGTTTAAACGAGTAGTCCTCTTAGGTACGAACCCTGTAACAAACAAAAAGGAATCTCCTATTGATGAAAACTATTTGGAGCAGGAAGCTTCTAAGGTAATTAAAAAAGCAGTTTTTACATTAAGGTTAAAGTACAGGGAAGTCATTTTGATGAGATATTATCAGGATTTAACCATAAAGGAAATCTCCACTATACTAAATCTTCCAGAAGCAACAGTACATACAAGGCTTCGCCGGGCCAAGAAGCAGCTGGCACCTTTATTGGAAAAGGAGGTATTTTCAAATGAATAGCCCTTTTAACCATTTACATAAAATGCTGACTGAAGAAGAAAAAGAGAAATTGAAATTTACCGCAGATGACCGTAAAGCTGTTTTTAGAAAAATACAAGAAAATAAGGAACCGCCTAAAAGGAAAGGAAATATAGTTCAAACGGCTGCTGCATATGTCCTTGCACCTGTTGCACTTGCCATTATAACATTAGCTGTCCTGCTGCAAACTCCATTAAAGCAGGAGGTGGTTACAGCATTGCCGTTTCTTGAAACCTTCCTATCCAAATATGGGGATGAAGGGCAAAAGGAAGCGGTTAAAGAAAACAAAGTGCAGGTTATTAATCAATCAGTTGTAAGTGAAGGGGTCAGAATTACCATTCATGAAGTGCTATATGATGGAGCACGAATTTCTATTTCATATTCACTTGAGCCTGAGGATGATAAATTGAAAGAAAACCTTCTTGATATTTTTCTATTTAATATAAGTGTTGATGGTGAGAAAGTAAGAGAATATGGATTATCAGGCGGGGGGGAGAAAAAACAGGGGAATAAGATTATTAAAGTGCAAAATTTAGAGATCGAAAAGAACCTGCCAAACCAATTCACCCTAGATTTTAATATTCAAGAATTGATCGCCTCCAGTCCTGATAATATGGAGTCGCAATTCATCAAGGGTGAATGGGAGTTTTCCTTCCCTATCAAGAGGATTGGTGAAATATATACGATAAATCCAAATGCATCAAAGACTACCGAATTAGGTGAATTAAAAGTAAATAAAATCGCATTTGCTCCAAGCGGTGTTCTCTTGGAGATAGAACGCAAACAAAAAACAGAGTTAATCAATAACGGGAAAGTAATCGATTACAAGCTGCTGGATGAAGACGGAAATGAGCTAAAGCAAATAGGGGGCACAAGTGATACTTTTAGATATAAATCTGGATTTGGAACAGGGAAAGGGAAGAGGATCTACACTCCAGTTGAAGACATACCGGAATCCATTACCCTCAAATCGTATTATAGATTTTTCGAGCCGGATCAAATAAAGGAATATACAGCAACCATTTCTGAGAAACTGCCTCTTTATTTGCCCCAAGGGGAAGGCGGAGGTCTTGTTGTGAAGAAAGTCGAAAAAAAGCCAAATGAAGTCTGGGTGTATTTCGATGTAGAGGGTGACTTTGCTGAAGAGAGAAAGTACGATCTTTCCTTACAAAAGGGCAAGGCAATGACCCCCGCAAGCAGAATTGATAGCGAAGGGGATCTAGACAATAAAAAGCGCAAAAATCAATTAATAAAATTCAAAACTCCATATAATGATGATTTATATTTCCGTACAACGAATTATATACCTGAATGGGTCAAAGGCTGGGAATTAAAGATTCCTATAGATAGGAATCAGCTGAGCAAGGAGTAAAGTGCACAATCCTGCAAGGAGTAAGCATAATAGTAAAAGGCGGGCATAGAGGCCCGCCTTATTTCATTTCAAATACTTTTCTAACCATATTGTTTTCCAATAAAAACTTCGAATCTTGAACGTCATTCCTTAATTTATTATAGACACCTCTGCAAGCCTCAATATCTGCTTTTTTGCCTGTTCGATTGTCTACGCAGGTTCCCGATTCAAATTGCCCATCATGTGAGGCCGTGTAATCGTAATCATCGGTAAAATAGGTGAATCTGGTTGTTTCATAGGCAAATCCTGCAAACCCTTCTTCTTTTAAGTCGAGTGATTCACCAAATTGAATGAGAGGCCCTTGAATCCCTAAAAGAGTAGAAATGGTCGGGTAAATGTCCATTTGGCTTGTCGTAATGGTATTCACTTGCCCCTTTACCTGTCCAGGGTGATGGATGATCAGCGGCACCCTGAAACGTTCTTTTTCATCAAACGTGATTCCGAGAAGTTTCTTTATTTCAGCTTCATTCTTTGGAACCAATCCATAGTGATCACCATACATAACGAATATGGTATCATCCCATAAATTGTCCTTCTTAAGTTCCTCTATAAAGCTGCCTAAGGCCTGATCAAAATAATGGACACTTTGAAGGTAATTTCCTGTTGGTGTATCTTTGAATTCAGGAGGCAGATCAAGGAATTGTTTTTCAATCGGCAATTCAAAAGGTCTATGGACAGATAGCGTAACGATAAAGTTATAAAAAGGCTTTTCCATCTCTTTGTAAAGGTCTTTCATTTGATTAAAAATACTCTCATCCGAGATACCCATCCCAATAATATCTTTTCGATCAATTTTGGGATGATTAATATGATAAAACTGATCATATCCCTGCTGTCGGTATGCTTCCTGCCGATTCCAGAAATCCGGGCTGTTTCCATGAGTGGCACTCGTTGTGTACCCCATTTTATTTAGGGCCACAGGCAGAGAGAGAAAGTGGTTATCAGGGTAAGTTTGATAGATCCCTTTGGCGGCAATCGGATACATTGAATTATTGGCAACAAACTCGGCATCTGAGGTGTTTCCACGCCCGATCTGCAGATAAGTATTCGGGTAGTAGCTGCTTGATGCTATTAATTGATCAATATTGGGTGTAATGTCTTGACCTTTAATGTTTATCCCGATAGGGAAGGTATTAAGAGATTCTGCCTGAACCATAATCAGGTTTTTCCCTTTATATTTTCCAAAGATTGCGGACTCTGCTGGCGTTTCAAATTTATCTTCGAATTTTTGCTTTAATATGGCCAGCTGTTCTTTTTGCTGCTTGGCATATTCCTCAGCCAAAGCCTTTTCACGGTAGCTTTGGGCAATATCATAAATATGTGCAGGAATGATGCCTGTTAAGGAAACCTTGTACTGATCTGTGTGGGCAGGCTGTAAAGGAAGAAACGCAGCAATCAATATGGCAGCCATTCCAAGTCCCGCGGCAGCAGCAGCTTGCTTAATGCGGTTATTGTCAGAAACATTCTTTTTGAATATGAAATAAAAGGAGATCGCCAGTAAAGGAAGGTCAGCCCAATAAAGCAGATCAGACTTGTACATTAATGAGACAACTGAATCAGCAATTTCTCCCAGCTGGTTTGCCTGTCCGGCTAATTCAATATGAAGAATAGCATCATAGTATCTTTCGTAGACTACATCTGCGTATAAAAGAAAAGACATGAGGGAGTAGACCAAAAAAGCCGCCAAGCTTCCTATTAAAGACCTCCTTGCGAAAAACATGGAGGCAATGACCAGCCCAAACCCTGCTGAAGAAAGAAGAATCAATTTTTTATGAGGACTTAGATCAAGCTCCTCTATAAAATAGAGGGTTTTAAAAAACCAGAATGCTGTGACCAGCCCGATCAATAATATAGGTAAATACCAATAAGGTCTTTTTATATACTGCTTCATATTTCACATCCTTAAATTACTAGTTTGTTAGAAGAATTCGTATAACAAATATTAACAAATAAACATAGTAATTTAAAGGAATTTTTACAGAAATTTAACATTTTAATATTGAAGAAAAGAATGGATATCATTGGATATAAGATATAAAAAGGGAGTTTTCAGATATAAGTAACTGAATTGTAATATAAAATGGATGTTTTTATCGTTTTTTAATCTTTCTGAAATAGACTTATGCCAATTAATTCACTAAAATTGGACAAGAGTTACTTACTCACCGAAAAAAATATCTTAGATGAAACTTTTTTCGATAATGTTCGTCAGACATAGTGTGAGGAGTTTTAAGAAGTTTCAAGTGGGGAAGTGTACTCTTAAATCTATATTTTACTGGAAAGTATCTTTTATTCATGGCAATAAAAAAAGATTGCGGTTTTAAAGAAATGTGATACGATTAGGGATAGTGAGTTAAACTAAAACAAACCTCCAATAAAGGTGATGACACATGTATATTCAAGCTGGTATAGCTTTTTTAGTATCCTTAGTTACTGTTCTGATTGCCACGCCTTTTGTACAAAAATTCGCACTTAAAATCGGTGCTGTAGATAAGCCGAATCATAGAAAAGTTCACCAAAAGCTCATGCCTCGTTTAGGTGGTCTAGCTATTTTTATTGGGGTTATTGCCGGCTACTTTGCAGGCGGTGTTTATAATCAAAAAGTTACTGCGATAAGTGTCGGTGCTGTCTTAATCGTAATTATCGGCATACTTGACGATAAATACGAATTATCAGCGAAAATCAAATTTGCTGGACAAATCCTTGTTGCTTCATTAATAGTGGCAAGCGGTCTGACAGTAGATCTTTTAACCATTCCCTATATTGGTGATTTTGAATTGGGATGGTGGAGCTACCCTGTTACTATTTTCTGGATCGTAGCCATCACAAATGCGATCAATCTGATAGATGGTCTGGATGGATTATCGGCAGGAATCTCTGCTATCGGAATAGCAACCATTGCCATTATGGCGGGCCTTTCCGGTGCTATGCTGATTTTTACCTTCTCCGCCATACTGCTGGGAAGCATACTAGGGTTTTTATATTACAACTTTTATCCCGCCAAAATATTCATGGGGGATACAGGTGCACTATTCCTGGGATATTCAATTTCGATTTTATCCCTGTTAGGGCTATATAAAAGTGTAACCTTATTCAGCTTCTTGGTTCCAATAATCATTTTGGGTGTGCCGGTTTTTGATACAACCTTTGCCATCTTGCGCAGGCTGGTGAATAACAGGCCGATTTCTGCTCCCGATAAATCGCATTTGCATCACAGGCTCTTAGCATTGGGATTGTCACATCGGAATACCGTTTTGGCCATTTATGCCTTTGGTATTTTGTTTAGCATCAGTGCTGTATTAGTGTCTGAATCAACTTTATGGGGCACAATCTTTATTATATTTGGCCTGCTTGTGGTAACGGAAATTATTGCTGAGCTTATTGGGTTGGTTTCTGATCGGTACAGGCCTATCATCAATTTGTATAAAAAGATTACAGGAACCCGCTCATTAGGGAGAACAGGAAATAAGTAAAATCAAATAGTTCATAAACCGTTTGTTAGCTGCAAAGTGACAAACGGTTTTTTTAAGAAACGTTGTTAAATAAAAGTATTGGCAAGAAATAAGGCGTTTATGCATTTTTTTCACATTTTTGATAAAAATAGATTTAAAGCCTATTTATGCCAGAGTGTTTGCTTGTTATACGTTTTTAGACACAAATAAATCATATAAATACTATGATTTGTGATAAACTAAACATGTTTTTAAACATGTTGATATTTTACATTTTCGGAGGTAAAAAAAATGAAAGTTCCTATGCTTGACCTTAGTGAACAATACCAATCCTTAAGAAGTGAAGTTTTGGAAGTGCTTGATGGCGTAATGAGTTCATCACGTTTTATATTAGGAGATAATGTAAAGAAGCTGGAACAAGATGTTGCTAAATACAGTAATGTTGCCCATGGAATTGGCTGCGGCAACGGAAGCGATGCTATACATATTGCACTGCAGGCTTTAGGTGTGAGTGAAGGCGATGAGGTGATCACAACTCCTTTCACATTCTTTGCAACAGGTGGAGCCATTGCAAGAGCAGGTGCTACACCGGTTTACGTAGATATTGACCCTGTTACATTTAACATTGATCCGAACAAGATTGAAGAAGCTATCACAGAAAAAACAAAAGCAATTATTCCTGTGCATTTATACGGGCAAATGGCTGATATGGAGAAAATTGCTGAAATCGCGAAGAAACATAATCTTGCCGTTGTTGAAGATGCTGCTCAAGCGATAGGCGCGAAACATAATGGAAAGACAGTTGGTGAACTTGGAACTGCTGCTACTTATAGCTTCTTCCCAACTAAAAATCTGGGTGCCTATGGAGACGGTGGAATGGTTGTAACAAATGATGATGAGGTTGCTGAACAGAGCCGTGTTATCCGTGTGCATGGAAGCAAGCCTAAATATTATCATCATGTTCTTGGCTATAACAGCCGTTTGGATGAACTTCAAGCTGCCGTTTTAAATGTTAAATTCCCGCATTTGGATCATTGGAGTGAGCTTAGACGCGAAAAGGCGGAAAATTACACTAAGCTTCTTAAAGAGGCTCTAGGCGACAAAGTTGCTACACCAGTGGAGAAAGAAGGGAACTATCACGTTTTCCATCAGTATACAATTAGAGTGGAAAAGCGTGATGAACTTCAGGAATATCTGAAAGAACAGGGAGTAGCTACAATGATTTACTACCCGCTTCCTCTTCATGTTCAGCCTGTATTCAAGGAGCTTGGATATAAAGAAGGGGACTTCCCTGTTACGGAGAAGGCGGCTAAAGAAGCATTATCATTGCCAATGTTCCCTGAACTAAAATTAGAGCAGCAAGAATATGTTGTGGCGAAAATAGCCGAATTCTACGGAAAATAATTTTTTAGGAGACGTCGCCGATTAATAAGGGGGCGTTTTCTTTACTTGATTAAAATTCAGTATCATCTGCAGGATTTTTGAACTTCAAAAGGCTTTTGGAAGGAGATAGAAGCATGATAAATTTTGCTATTGTAGGCATGGGGCATATTGCGAATAAGCATATTGAATCCATTCAAAAAGTTGAGGGGGCTAGCCTCTTTGCAATATGTGATACAAACCCTGAAAGGCTCGAACTTGATTTGCCGGGTGTGAAAAAATATACTGATTTAAATGAAATGCTTACTGAAAACAAAGACATCCATGTAGTCAATATATGCGTACCATCCGGGCTGCATGCAAGGCTTACGAAAGTGGTTGCTGATCATAAGCGGCATATCATCGTTGAAAAGCCAATGTCTTTAAAGCTTGAGGATTCAGTAGAAATGATTAAAGTGGCAAAAGAAAATAATGTGAAGCTTGCGGTTGTCCATCCAAACCGATTCCGGCCTGGTGTTCAGAAGCTTAAGGCGGAGCTTGAAAAAGGCTCTTTCGGCAAATTAAGCCATGCCAATGCAACTGTTAGATGGAATCGCGGCCAAGCATACTATGATCAAGCTGACTGGCGCGGCACGAAAGAATTTGATGGCGGAGTATTGATGAATCAGGCTATACATGATCTGGATTTGATGCTTTGGCTGATGGGCCCTGTTGAATCAGTACAGGCTATGGCTGCTACCCGCCTCCGCAAAATTGAAACAGAGGATGTTGCAGCTGCAGTCGTGCAATTCAAGAGTGGGGCTTTAGGTGTTATTGAAGCAGCAACGACGATCTACCCTAAAAACCTTGAAGAATCTATCTCCGTCTTCGGTGAAACGGCTTCGGTGAAAATCAGCGGCCGTACAGCAAATTATATTGAAACGTGGGATATCGAAGGCGTCTCAGAGGAAGAAGCAGCCTCCGTTAAGGAAGAAGTGAGTAAAGATCCATTTGGCACGCCAGGTCATCAGTGCATTATTGAAGACATGGTTTATGCTGTTAAAGAAGATCGTGATCCTATTGTTACAGGTGAAGACGGGATCGCTCCCGTTAAACTGATTTTATCCATTTTGGAATCCGCAGAAACTGGAAAAAAAGTCTTTATCCAATAAAGGAGTAGAAGAAAATGAGCCACCATAAAACACTATTAGAAAAAATTAATAATAAAGAAGCTGTAATCGGGGTTGTAGGGTTAGGTTATGTCGGACTGCCTCTTGCAGTTGAAAAAGCAAAAGCAGGCTTTAAAGTTATTGGCTTTGATGTGCAGGCAGCAAGAGTAGAAGAAGTAAACATGGGTATTAACTATATTGGCGATGTTGTGGATGAAGACCTTAAGGATATGGTTAAAGGCGGAAAGCTGGAAGCCACAACTGATTATCAGCGCATCCAGGAAGTTGATGCTGTAGCGATTTGTGTCCCAACACCTCTTGACGTTTATCAGCAGCCGGACACTTCATATGTAGAATCTTCTGCTAAGGAAATTGCCAAATATGCTCATGAAGGCATGCTTGTTGTTCTTGAATCAACAACATACCCTGGCACAACAGAAGAAATCGTTAAACCTGCCCTGGAGGAAAAAGGCCTTAAAACAGGCGAAACTGTTTTTGTTGCCTACTCTCCTGAACGTGTTGACCCAGGCAACAAGCAATTCAAAACGAAGAACACGCCTAAAGTTGTTGGCGGTATTACAGCCAACTGTACGGAAGTAGCAGCTGCATTATACCGCAATGTACTTGAAGGAGATGTTTTCGAAGTATCAAGCCCGGCTATTGCGGAAATGGAGAAAATTTTCGAAAATACATTCCGCCATATTAATATTGCCCTAGCCAACGAAATGGCTATTCTGTGTGACAGAATGGGAATTGATGTATGGGAAGTAATTGATGCAGCTAAAACAAAGCCATATGGCTTCATGGCATTCTATCCGGGTCCTGGTCTTGGCGGCCACTGTATTCCAATCGATCCATTCTACTTAACATGGAAGGCCAGAGAATATAACTACCATACTAGACTTATCGAATTAGCCGGAGAAATTAACAACTCAATGCCTGAGTTTGTTGTTAACCGTGCTATGCACCTTCTAAATGAAGATGGAAAGGCACTAAGAGGAGCTAAAGTTACACTATTGGGTGTTGCTTATAAAAAGGATATTGAAGATGTGCGTGAATCTCCTGTCCTTAAAATTATTGAACTATTAGATGCTCAGGGTGCTGATTATAAAGTTGTAGATCCTTATGTTAAATCATTCAAGTCATGTAATACACGAGTTGAAACGGTTGAATTAACGAAGGAACTATTAAATGAATCTGACTTGGTTCTTTTGACGACAGACCACTCCGATTTCGATTATGAAATGATCGCACGAGAAAGCAAGTCCATTTTTGATACAAGAAACGCAATGAAAGACGTTGCAAAACCTAATAAATACAACAAACTATAATTGTTATATAAGGGAGAGCTCAAAATGAACTTTATCGATCCTTCCGCAGCAGTAGATTCTTCAGCAAAAGTAGGATATTTTAGTGTCATTGAAAAAGGCGCAAAGATTGGCCAGAACGTAGTCATCGGGAATCGAGTTACGATCCATGAGGATACGGTTATTGGTGACAATACAACGATTGCTGACGGTGCTGTTGTAGGAAAACCGCCAAAACCGGCAAAAACGAGTACGGTTAAGCTTTCTGACTCCATTCCGGCGCTTGAGGTTGGGGAAGATGTCACGATCGGTGCTAATTGTGTGATCTACCGTGGAGCAGCAATTGGTTCAAACACGCTTATAGCTGACCTTGCCAGCGTAAGGGAAAACGTGGAGATTGGGGATTATGTCATTGTGGGGCGCGGTGTCACAGTTGAAAACTATGTGAAGATTGGCAGCCGGACAAAGATTCAATCCAATTCCTATATTACGGCTTATACGACTCTCGAAGAGCAGGTATTTATTGCTCCGTGTGTTACGACTACTAATGATAACTTTATGGGAAGAACAGAAGAAAGATTCGATAAGATCAAAGGAGCAACCGTTAAACGCGGCGCAAGGGTTGGCGGTGCTTCCATCATTCTCCCGGGTATAACAGTCGCAGAAGAAACTTTTGTAGCTGCCGGGGCTTTAGTAACAAAAGATACCGAAGAGAAAACAGTAGTTAAAGGAATTCCTGCGAAGTTCCTTAGAATGGTTGATGAAAGAGAATTATTATAGCAGCTAATAAATTTTTAAACGTATAGGGGCGGTATCGCTCCTTTACGCTTTTATAATTGTCATTATCAATTCCCGAACTTAGAAAACATGGAGGTTTCGGTTTATGAAAATCGTAACAGTTCTAGGCGCACGCCCTCAATTTATAAAGGCTGCTCCAGTCTCACGTGCTTTAAGGCAAAACCATCAGGAAATTATTGTACATACAGGACAGCACTATGATGCCAATATGTCGGACATTTTCTTTGAGGAATTAAATATTCCAAAGCCCGACTACCATTTGGCAGTAGGGTCCGGAAACCATGGGAAACAGACTGGCGAAATGATGGCCAAAATTGAAGAAATTGTTCTAAAAGAAAAACCGGATTATGTACTGGTTTACGGAGATACAAATTCAACTCTTGCAGGCTCATTGGTTGCTGCAAAGCTTCATATCCCTGTTATTCATATTGAAGCAGGATTAAGAAGCTTTAATAAGCTTATGCCTGAAGAAGTGAACCGAATCTTGACTGACCATATTTCAGAGTACCTTTTCTGCCCGACGGATACAGCGGTTGAAAATCTAAAGAATGAAAACATTACAAGAAACGTCATCAATATTGGGGACGTCATGTATGACGCCGTGTTGTATAATCGTGAGCTTGCAAAGGAGAAATCGCGTATTCTTGAAGAAGCACAGCTAAACAAGGGAGAATATCTGCTCATCACGATTCACCGTGCTGAAAATACGGATGATCCGGAAAAAATGAAAGGCATTCTTCAGGCATTTTCAAGCACGGAAGAGACCAAGGTTTGGCCGATTCACCCGCGTACAAAACATAAGCTCGCTGATTACGGTCTAAATGTGGAGGAAATCCCTAATCTGAAAATCATTGATCCAGTAGGGTATCTTGATATGTTAACGCTTGAGGCAAATGCACGAAAGATTGTAACAGATTCTGGCGGTGTGCAGAAGGAAGCCTATTTCATGGAAGTCCCATGTGTTACGGTTAGAGAGCAAACAGAATGGGTGGAAACCCTTGAAGGAGAGGCCAATATCCTTGTAGGGACCGATCAGACAAAAATGACTGAAGCCATTAATAAAGAGGTAAAGCCTGAATACAAGCAATTATTCGGAAACGGTGAAGCTGCCAGCAAAATTGTTGAAGTACTTGAGCAGGGGTTAAAGGCGTAAACTGTTTAGTCTTTTACCAGTGGGGCTATCCGTTTCCAAAGTTTACCTTGTGCAGTTAAGTGGGCAAGCATGTTAGTTAATGCATGAATAAAGGAGTATTAGCATGAAATCAGTTTTAGTTTATTACCCTTTCCCATTATCGGAGAATGCCAATAGCGGATCCAAGCTTCGCCCGCTTGAAATGAAAAAGGCTTTTCATACTTGGGGAACTGAAAATGGGGTTAATATCATCGTGATATCCGGAACATCCGATCAGCGGGATCAGCAGTTTCAGCAGCTCCTGTCGTCGGGGAAGCTGGATAACCTATGGTTCTGCTATATGGAGAATCAGACCATTCCCCTTTGGCTTACAGATCCCGGGCACAAACCCAAAAGGCCATTTATAGATCGGAAAATCCTGCGTTACCTCAAGCAGCAAAATGTGCCAGTAGGGGTTTTTTATCGGGATGTGTATTGGAAATTTGATCATATCTATCCGTTAACAGGAGCAAAAAAGAAAATCATGCAGTCCATTTACCGGATTGAAGAGAAATTTTATGAAAAATATTGCGATGTAATTTTTCTCCCCAGCCTGGAGATGGGACAATATGTAGACATTGACCGAAAAATGGCTGACTTGCCTCCGGGCGGAAAAGAGCGGCCTATATCTGCCAGGGAAAAGCATGATGGGCCTTTCAGGGCCATTTATGTTGGTGCCATAAATGGGGAAGATTATGGTTTATCTTTAATGCTCGATGCTTTAATGGAAGCAAATAAGGAGTCAGAGATCTGTAAGCTGACGATTGTGTGCAGACAAGGGGAATACGAGGCTGCAGATAAAGCGAATAAAGAGAAAATTAAAGAGCTGGATATTGACGTACAGCATATTAGCGGAAGTGAGCTTGATTTACTATATGAGGAGATGGATTTTGCTTTTATCCCGCGAAAATGTACAGAGTATCAGAACTTTTCAATGCCTGTAAAGCTTGTTGAGTATTTATCCAATGGTTTGCCGATTATTGCAACCGCATGTGATGCACAAAAGCGTTTTCTTGAAAGCAATAGGTATGGTGTTATCTGTGAAGATAATTCTTCTTCCATGGCTGAAGCAATAAAAGAAATGGCAGAGTCTCTTGAGCAATATCAGGCAAATATTGAAGCTACATTCCTAAGAAATCATTCCTGGGTAGCAAGAGTGGAAAAAGTTAAAGCTTCGCTGACAGGGGAACAGTCATGAAAGTAGTACTGCTTTCGCCGAGTAAATCATCACATACTCATAAATGGGCGCTTTTTTATAAGCAACAGGGAATTGAGGTTACGGTTGTGACCTTTAAGGACCATTACTCTGAGGAAAACGCCAAAGAGGTTCATACCGTTGTTCTGCCTAAGCTCTTGCCGGGCAAGCTTTCCTACTTATTTGCTGTTTCTCATTTACGCAAGCTATTAAAGGAATTAAAGCCTGATATCCTTCATGCCCACTTTGTTTCAAGCTATGGATTAGTAGGCGCTTTAACTCAATTTCATCCATTTTATGTTTCCGTGTGGGGTACAGATATTTACCAATTCCCATTAAAGAACACTGTTAATCGCAGGATCGTGGAATACACATTAGGGAAAGCGGATGTGATCTGCTCTACAAGCCATATCATGGCTAAGGAAACAAACAAGTATACAGATAAGGAAATAGAAGTAACTCCGTTTGGCGTTGACCTTTCCCTTTTTTGTCCTAAGAAGAAAGAAGAGGGGACAAGCTTGAAAATCGGGATTGCCAAAGGGCTGGATGATGTCTACGGTTTCCGTGATTTATTTCAGGCATTCGTCATTTTACGTTCCTCTTTTCAGAATCTGGAGCTTATGATCGTTGGCGACGGACCTATGCGGGAAGAGTATCAAGAGCTCTGCCGATCACTGGGAATAGCAGATGCTGTCCACTTTATAGGCCGGGTACCCAACCATCTGGTGCCGAACTATCTTCGTGAAATGGCTGTTGTTGTAATGCCTTCCCTTGAAGAAAGCTTTGGGGTAACAGCAGTAGAGGCTATGGCTTGTGGAGTCCCAGTTGTTGTATCGGATGCAGATGGATTAAAAGAAGTTGTAAAGAATCGGGAAACAGGGCTGATTGTCTCTAAAGGAAACCCTGACATGCTTGCAAAGGCTGTGGCGGAATTGCTGAACGATGAAGGTCTCTGTGATATTTTGGGACAAAACGGAGTCATGCATGTCCGTGATCATTACGATTGGCAGGAAAATGCCGGCCGGATGATAAAGCTTTATAGGGCTTCTATAGCTAATTCCGGACAAACGATAAAAAATATACCATAAATTAAGACATATTGGAGTTGGGAAAATGAGAGTAATCTATTTATGTCAGCATTTTCCCCCTGAAACAGGTGCTCCTCAAATACGAGTGTATGAAGTGAGCAAGGAACTCATTAATAGAGGACATCAGGTGGAAGTATTAACAGCTTTTCCTCATCATCCGCACGGCATTATTCCGGATGAATACAAAGGCAGGTTTTATCAATTTGAAAATTGGGATGGAATTCCTGTCCATCGTTCTTGGATTTATCCTTCACCAAAAGGAAGCTTTTGGAAGAGGCTTGCATCCTATTTTTCTTTTACGTTTAGTGCTTTTTATTCGCTGGCAAAGGCCAAGCCAACAGATGTAATCATTTGCAATTCGCCTCCATTATTTCTTGGAATAACGGGCTGGGTTGGCGCTAAATTAAAGAGGGCCAAATTTGTCTTTAACGTTGCGGATATTTGGCCGGAATCTGCTGTTGAGCTGGGATTGGTTAAAAATAAAACATTTATCAGAATGGCTGAAAGGCTGGAAGATTTCCTATACCGGAATGCCTGGAAAATTGCAGGTGCAACAGAAGGGATATGCAGTTATTATGTCAAAAAGGGGAAATCAAGCGAGGATGTTTTCCTTTTGCCAAACGGCGTAAATACTGATTACTTTAAGCCATTAGATAAAGACCAGGCCATCATAAAAAAAGCTGGGCTGGAAGGCAAGAAGGTTTTTACTTATGCCGGCAATTTTGGATATGCCCAGGGTCTTGATTCCGTTTTGCAGGCAGCTGCCCTGGTTAAGGATTCTCATCCGGATGTCCACTTTTTATTTGTAGGAGATGGACAGGAGAAGGATAAGCTGCTCGCATTAAAAGATGAATTGCAGCTGACAAACGTCACTTTTTACGGATCGGTTCCATTGGACGAAATGCCAAAGATTTTTTCTGTATCTGATTTTAGCGTCGTATCTCTAAGAAATATTGATTTGTTTAAAGGGGCGCGGCCGTCAAAGATTTTCCCGGCCATCTCAACAGGAACGCCGGTATTGTATTGCGGAGTAGGAGAGAGTGCCGAGATTTTGAATGAATATAATTGCGGCAGAATCGCACCTCCGGAAAATCCTGAAGGAATTGCAGCGGCAGTTAAAGAATTAGCGGCGATAACTGGTGAGGATTATCAAAAAATGTGTCAAAACGGCCGAAAATTAGCCATCGATCAATACTCCTGGAAGAGCATTGTTGAAGATTTGATTCACCATTTAGAAGGTGAAAATAAAAAGGAGAGAAGCATGGGTTAGCCTTCATGTCTTCTCTCCTTTTATATTTTTATTTAGAAACGATCGTTCCTTTGAAGTAATGCGTAATGATCTGACTAGCTGTCCAGCCGTTTTCAGCATAGGCCTTTGCTCCATATTGACTCATGCCAATACGGTGGCCCCAGCCTTTTCCGTTAAGGGTTACAGATAGTACTTCTCCTGTCCCGCTTTCACTAGTAATGATCCCAGACGGAGTTTGTACGGATACCTGTGATTCTGTTAGCGTCACTTGCCCGCTCGGTGTTTGTACAGTTTGTCCTTTCATATCTGCGATAGGGAAAGTTCCGCTATTCGTTTGGACAGAAAGGGCAGGCTGAGATCTCGTTACCTCCATTGTAAACCAGTTGGAGTAAAGGAGATTATAATGTGCAGAGCTTGAGACAGGGAATAGCCTTCTGATGACTGACTCATTTCCGCTTACCGTTTTATCTCCTTTAGTGGTTTTAACTGTAACAGCACCCACTTCTCCATTCGCCCCTTTTACTTCAAGGCTAATATCCAGCAGTTTTGCTGTACTATCAAAACCGAATGATTTTAATATTGCAGCAGCGGAGTATTCCTCACTCCAATTGCTGTAAGGGGATGTTTCGTATTTATCTTCGACTGAAACCAGGTAAGGGAAGGAACTCTGATTGGAATTCCAAACATCTCCAACATTTGCGGTTCTGCCTCCGCTGGTTGAAAAGAAAAATGTTTGGATCGGCTTCCCGTTGTATTTTACTAACAAGCCTTCTGTTTCTTTTATGGCAGTATTTGCTCGGGCATCTTCAGAGGTATACCCTCTGTATACCTGGCTCGCTGCTGTGCTAGTGAGGATCATCATATTTGCTGCATAGCTTCGTGCTGCAATAGCCTGGGCTTTTAGGGCTTCCTTATGCCATGAAGCTGGCATTTCATTTGGGACAACTCCCTTAAGATAATCATCCATATCAAGAATGTTAATTACTTCAACCTGAGAACCGTTTTTCTTCAAATAGAAGCTGCCTCTATAAGTAAGGCCATTGCTGACCTTTGCGAGGGATAGCTTGTCCCCTTCTGTTAACTTTGCATTTTTGGCTGGCACCCAGCCTGTGTACGCCCCAATAGTTACGTTATACCACAGCTCACCCGTTGTTTTGTTTGTGAATGAACCAAGGTAGTTCGCGCTGTCTCCTGTTTGGAACGTATATACTTTTGAATAGGAGGCATCGGCCCCTCGTCTCATATCTGTCTGGCTTGTGAACACTGCTAATGTTGCAGTTCCGGCCAGCTCCTGGACATCAAATCCGGAAGTCGAGGATTGACTGAATCCAGTATAGGAGACTGTTACGGCTGTTCCATTGCTTGATGACGTAATAGTTGTTCCTGGCGGGATGATGGACTTGCTGCCAGTTTGCCTATTTGTAAGCTGATAGCTTCCATTAAGGGTTAAAGTCAGACTGTTGTTTATGTGTACAGATACATTTACACTGTTGGGGTATGTTTTAACCTCAGCTGCACTGGGATATTGACCCCCTGAAAATAGTAAAGCCATAAATAAAATGATTGAGATGAATTTCTTCAACTTATCTCACCTCACCAAAGGTGCTAATAATCCAGCCTCTGCTGCCTGATGAGGTTTCAACATTATACCAGGTTTCTCCCTTTGAGTTCTTATAGGTTTGAACTAATTTCAGAACAGTGCCTTTTGGAAGTAATTCTACTACAGCATAATCTGTTGTAGCTCCTCTGCGCATGTTGACATCTGCAGTGGTTACAACAGTTTTTAAAGTATCTGGCTTAGTTGTTGAAACATCACCGGAATAAACCCAGCCCAATAAGGTCGGAGATAGTTGCACTCTGTACCAAAGGCCTGAACTGGAGTTATGGGAATCTACTACTGTTAAAGCAGTGCTTTTTGAAACAGTTGCTACGACTTTATAGGTGCTTAAAGCTCCTGAATGGATTGATACATTATCCTTGGTTGTGTAGACCGCAGATGGCAAGCCGCTAGGAGGTGGTGTTGTCGGAGGCGTTGTCCCGCTATCGGCTTTCAGTGCCTCAATCTCTTTCTGCTGTGACGCGACCTTTGCTTCTAAACTGCTAATCTTTGTTTCTAAAGAAGAGAGTTTTGTATTAATGGGGTTTAACTTTGTATTGACCCATTCCACGCTTGCTAATACGACATTTGAAGCAGCATCAGATCCGGATGGAGTAAACAAAACAGCACCTGTTCCAATACCAGCAGTTACAATTCCAGCAGCGACCAATTTTTTAATACGATTCATTTTACGAAATTTCCCCCCTAATTGTGTTTAAAAAAATGTGCTTTGGGTAAGTGTTACCCAAAGCCTTAAATAATTTTAAAAAGCTTAGAAACTACTATAATAATCCTGGAAACCTTTCCTGATTCCCTCAGCGGCCTTTTGGCGGAAAGCTGTAGTACGAAGCAGACTTTCTTCGTTAGGATTAGAAATAAAAGCAAGTTCCACAAGGATGCTTGGAAGGTGATTCATTCTATTAACATAGAATTCTTGTTCCTTAACACCTCTATTATAGGTGCCGAGTGACGATACCATATACTTTTGAACAGAATCGGCTAATTCCTCGCTAATTGGGCCATTAAAGTTTACCGTTGAGTTAAAAAACGTTGTTGATCCTCTGGATGTGCTTGAGAAAGAATCGGCATGAATACTGATAAAGGCATCATAGGTGCTGGAATTAGCAATAGCTGTTCTTTCGGCAAGCTCGAGGAAAATGTCTCTGCTTCGTGTTAATAAAACAGATGCACCGTTTCTTTCAAGCTCCGATTTTAATAATAAAGCAGTCGCTAAATTTACATCTTTCTCCAATAGACCAGTTGGGCCAATAGCACCTGTATCTTTTCCGCCATGACCGGCATCGACGACGATTTGCTTTCCTAATAAACCTGTAGGGATGACTTTAATGGTAACTTTATCGCTGTAATTTCGAATAGTGAAGGTATAGCCAGGTTCAAAAGTTAAAATGACCGACTTTTCGGTGGATGTTGATTGTACAGTTTCAACTGTTTTGATTCCCTTTACTTTAAAATTAGGCAATTCTGCATCTGTTATGCCTTGCGTCAGCTTTAAGCGATAATCCGATAATTTTGAATATGTAAAGTCAAAATTTGTTGGTTTTTTCCATACCAGATAGCTTGCATTGCCCTCTGTGTAAGTAGAAGGGGAAGCTAGCCGTTTCAGCGAAACCTCGGAAGTTTGGGACTCTAGAATCCATCCGCGTATCCCTGCAGCAGTTTCAACGTTTAACCATCCATTCAATTTGCTGAGAACCAGCAAAGGTTCATCTGCTTTTAGTGCAGCTGCTATACCGTATGAGGTTGATGCACCTCTTCTTAATGCTGCGTTACTCAATGCATATACATATTCTAGTTCTGATGTTGATTTGACTAAGTCTTTCAAAGGAACCCATCCAATATTTCCAGTGGAGGTGCTTACTCTAGCCCATGTTTGCAAAGAGTCGTTTATAAAACCGCTTAAAACGGTCACTTTTCTTGTAAAGTTTAGCTTTTCTACCACTCTATAATCATATGTAGCTCCGGAATATAGATTTGTATTTCGATTGCCAACATAATAAGTTCCACTTAACGAAATAGGGCCTGGTTCAGGCTTTTCAAAAGCAGTGCTGTTTACCCAGCCGATGACATCACCAAGGTCTGCTCTATACCAGAGCTCACCGCTTGAATTTGTAAATTCGTCAATAATTTTAATCTCTTGATTTCTGCTTAAGGTTGCTACAGCTTCATAATTAGAAGATGCACCTCTGCGTACAGCAGCACTTTCAACTTGTACCACTTTAGTCGTGATTGAATATTGTGGTGTTTCAAAAGCGGAACTGATTACCCAGCCGATGATATTGCTGCCAAGGTCCACCCGATACCAAAGCTCGCCTTTAGAGTTTTTATGTTCCCCGATGACTTTCACCGATTGATTTTTGCTTAATGTAGCTACTGACTCGTAATCAGAAGAAGCTCCTCTGTTGACTGCAGTCTTATCAACTTGGACTACTTTAGTCGTCACAGTATAAGGGGGTGCTTCAAAAGCGGAGCTGATCACCCAGCCGATGATATTGCTGCCAAGGTCTACGCGATACCAGAGCTCGCCCTTGGAGTTTTTATGTTCCCCGATGACTTTCACCGATTGATTTTTGCTCAATGTTGCCACTGATTCATAATCAGAAGAAGCGCCTCTGCGTACGGCAGTCTTATCGATTTGTACTACTTTAGTCGTCACAGTATAAGGTGGTGCTTCAAAAGCGGAGCTGATCACCCAGCCGATGATACTGTTGCCAAGGTCCACGCGGTACCAGAGCTCACCTTTGGAGTTTTTATGTTCCCCGATGACTTTCACTCCTTGATTTTTGCTCAAAGTTGCCACTGATTCATAATCAGAGGAAGCGCCCCTGCGGACGTCAGCCTTTTCAACTTGCACTGTCTTAGTGGTGACTGTATAAGCTGGTTTTACAAAAGCAGAGCTAATTACCCAGCCGATGACATCGCCTAGGTCTACCCGGTACCAAAGTTCACCTTTGGAATTCTTATATTCAGCAATAATCGAAACTTCCTTATTTTTGCTTAGAGTGACAACCACTTGATAATCAGAAGAAGCGCCTCTGCGTACTGCAGTGCTGTCAACCTGCACTGTTTTTTGGATAATCGCAGGTTCAGAGGGAGGTGGTTCCGTTGATCCTGGGTCAGCCTTAATGAAATCTGCTAGTACCCAGCCTAGCTGTCCATTAAAAGATATCCTATACCATAACTCACCTTGGCTGTTATTATGCTGATCAATCACTTTTACTTTCTGACCAAGTGTTAGCTTGCCAATTACTTCATAAGAGGTTGATGCTCCTCTTCTGACATTAACATTCGAACCAGTAGAAACTGCATCTTGGCCAACAAGAGAAGAGTTTGCCTCTTGGAATCCTGTAGAGAGTCCCCAACCTGAAATGCCATCACTTTCAACCTTGTACCAAAGTTCACCTGATGAATTTGTAAATTCATCAACTACTACTACACTTTCTCCATCAGGCAAGGTAGTAACAACCTGATCATCAGGCGTTGTTCCTTTTCTGATTTCTACAGCGGAATCCGTTGTCATACTGGCAGGATATGTTGTTTCTTCTGCGTATGTAAAGTTGGGAAGCAGCGCTGCAGTAGCCAAAACAGAAGAAGCAATAATTTTCTTCACGATAACCCTCCATTTTAATAGTTTTTTCGACCTATGTCATATTCTATCAAAAAATGTCAAATGTTCCAATCTATGTTTTTGATAGAAACACAGGAAATATATAACAAAAAGGAAGCTTTCCATTTGGAAAGCTTCCGAAGAAATAAATATTATCAATAATTTGAGTCAGAATTATAGTCAGTATCTGTTTCACTTTCAGATTGATACTCAGAGTTTTCCTCAGAATCATATTCTGTTTCCGGTTCATTGGAATCATATCCGGATTCAGGGTTTGAATCATATTCTGAATTAGAGTCGTTCCCAAACTCAGAGTCGGATATTGATGTGCCTTTTGAAGTGGAAAGTGCTGTTTCAAGGGTACTATTAATTTCTAATAGAGAATCTTCATCAGGAATATAATAATATACACCGTCTATATATTCATCCGTACCATTTAGAGTAAGGTTCTGGATTTTGGTGTCTTTGATTTTAGAATATAATTTTACAAAACTTGCAAATTTGGATGGCGGGATATTCGTTTTTACATTCTTTCCTAAGTCATCCATTACATCATCAATTTTTGTAATGGAAGAGAAAGAAGTGCCTTTATCAATGATCGCTTTTATGACTTGCTGCTGCCGCTCGTTTCTTCCATGGTCACCGCGTGGATCCGCTTTTCTCATTCTCACATAAGCAAGGGCTTCATTCCCATTTAGGTTCATTTTACCTTCATAATAGGTCTTCCATTTTAAGCTGCCAGTCAGCTGGGCGTCGAAGGTAAATGGTACATCTACGGATACACCGTCAAATGTATCGACAATATCCTCAAAACCTTCAAAGTTAGTGGTTATATAATAATCAATTGGAATATCAATCATATCATTGATCGTTGCAATGGTTGTCTCAATACCGCCGGCGCCATAGGAATGATTTAGTTTTGTCTTATAGCCGAGTTCTTTTATATATGTTCTTGTGTCACGAGGAATGCTCAGCAGGAAAACTTCTTCTGTTTTTGGATTGACTGTTGCCAGCATCATTACATCTGAACGTTCTCCGCCTTCTTGGTCTTCTATTCCAACAACAAGAACCGTGAACGGATCCTTGGTAATTTCGACTTCCTCTGTTCTGTGATTCGGAATTTTACTTCTATCCAATTCCTGGAAAATTTTACTGGACGCACCTTTAGCATGAGAATAAAGGTTGTAGGCGAAGTATGTTCCGCCGCCAATAACCATAATAAGTGTGAACAGCAGGAGTACCCGCCAAATTCTGAGCTTTTTCTTCTTCCGCCTGACAATTCTAGTACCAGACATATATTATCCCTACTTTATTTAAAAATTTATCGTTAGCAATAGTTAATTTTATCGAATTTTCACGATATAGTAAACGACTAAATCTGTGTTTCCAAGTATAGTTTATTTCCAGCGAACGTTTGGCTTTGGCCATTCGTTAATTCCGTCATCCAACTGGTGAAAGAGTCAATGTGTTCGTCCTTAACATAAGTTTCTATCTCAACTGATTCAAGGTAGTGGATTTCCTTAATTGGATATAGGGAGGACCGGAGTTCGTTCTCTATTTTTCCAAGCCAGGTATAGTCAATTTTGGTATGCATGATAGTCACAAGTTCTCTTTCGACAATCCCGGTTGTCTGCAATCCTTCCGAAGTTGCTTTCCCATAGGCGCGAATTAGGCCGCCTGCGCCTAACTTTATACCGCCAAAGTATCGGGTTACGACTACAACGGAATCCTTTAGCTTTTTTTTCTTCAAGACCTCCAATATTGGAACGCCAGCCGTACCGCTCGGCTCTCCGTCATCATTCGCCTTTTGGATTTGATCATTTTCCCCGATTAAATAGGCAGAACAATTATGTGTTGCATTATAATGTCTTTTCTTTATAGATAGGATGAATTCCTGTGCTTCCTCTTCTGATTTTGCTCGGGATACATGTGCAATAAATCGGGATTTATCTATTATTATTTCATTTTCTCCATATCCCTTTACTGTGTAGTAATGGGGCAGCATGTAAACCGCTCCTTCCTGTTTCTCTTAATTCAAAATTAAAAATTGACCTATTTCATTATAAATCGACAAAGTTTGAAACACATAATTTTCAACAGAATGTAATAAAACTTTAATATAGAACATTTTTTCCCATGTTATAATGAGAACAATTCTGATGTTTATGCTGCTATATAATAAAAAATGTGCCGATTTTAATCTTTAAGTGGTATAAATATACATATTATTTTGCTTGGTAGTCATGTTTACCCTGCTTTCATATAGGATATAAGACATAGGGTGAAATCACAAGTCTAAGCCTTTTTACCGAATTTTAGGTAACTTGGTATAATTTTCAGGGTGGAAAGATAGTATCTTAGCTCATTTAGCGCTAAAATATAAGGTACATAGCGGAAGGGTTACGCCCTTGGAGGAGTGTAAATGAGTATTAAGAAATTCGATTCCAAGACTCTGGATCTTATTCTTGAAAAAATGGTTCAAACAGTAGGCACCAGTAAAGATGAAATTTTCCGTATAGGTGAGCAATGCCGTAAAGACCATAAGACTTTAACGGATGAACTTATGGAAGTTAAACAAATGGTTCTTAAGGTAATTGAAGAAGGGGATAAGCTGGAGGTGCAAACCCGGTTTGCAAGAAAGCGCCTTTCTGAAGTAAGCATGCACTTTAAGGATTATTCAGAGTCAGAAGTGCGTGAAGCATATGAGAAGGCCCATCAGCTTCAAATGGATTTATCCATGAATCGCCAGCTTGAAAAACAGCTGAGGGATCGCCGTGATGATATTGAAAGAAGGCTTATAGGTGTTAACGATACTATTGATAGAGCTGAAGTCCTTATTTCTCAAATCACGGTCGTGATGAACTATCTGACAAGTGACTTAAAACAAATGGGAGAAATCATTGAAGACGCGAAGCTCAAACAGGATTTCGGTCTGAAGATCATCGAAGCACAGGAAGAAGAGCGGAAAAGAGTGTCCCGCGAGATCCATGACGGACCGGCCCAGATGATGGCGAATGTCATGATGAGATCCGATTTAATTGAACGGGTATACAAAGAGCGCGGTGCTGATGAAGCCATTACTGAAATAAAAGACCTGAAAAAAATGGTCCGCAATGCTTTATATGAAGTTCGAAGGATTATTTATGACTTGCGTCCAATGGCTCTTGATGATTTGGGTTTAATACCTACCCTCAAAAAATACTTAACAACCATCGAAGAGTATCACAGGAGTACCAAGATATATTTCGCGAATGTTGGCGAAGAAAGGCGATTGCCGCCACAATATGAAGTCGCATTGTTCCGTTTGATTCAGGAGTCTGTGACAAATGCTCTCAAGCATGCGGAAGCTAAAGAAATCCATGTGAAAATAGAAATAAACAGCACTAGGGTAGCAGTAGTCATCAAAGACGATGGGAAAGGCTTCAATCTTCGTGAGAAGCGTCCGGGCTCTTTTGGAATTATGGGAATGGGTGAAAGGCTTGAACTTTTGGATGGCCAGATGTCCATAGATTCTAAAATAGGCAAAGGAACTATTGTCATTATCCAAGTGCCATTGAATTAAGAAACACCTTAAGAATAGAGATAGAAAACTAACTGGAGATTTGGGAGGCGAAGCATTTGAATACAAAGATCGTCATAATTGATGACCATCAATTATTCAGAGAAGGGGTAAAACGCATTTTAGATTTCGAAAAGAGCTTTAATGTAGTGGCAGAAGGCGATGATGGCAGTGAAGCCATGGCTATTGTGGAAGAGAATGATCCAGATGTAATCATCATGGACATCAATATGCCGAATACAAACGGTGTGGAAGCGACCCGCCAGCTGATTAATAAATATCCTGAATCCAAGGTGATCATTCTTTCCATCCATGATGATGAGAATTATGTAACGCACGCACTTAAGACAGGGGCAAGCGGATACCTTTTAAAAGAAATGGATGCAGATGCATTAGTCGAAGCTGTAAAGGTTGTTGCTGATGGTGGATCTTACTTACATCCGAAGGTGACACACAACCTGGTAAATGAATACCGCAGACTTGCAGCAGAAGGTACTGGAACCACATCTTATTCCCAGGTGGAAATCCGCCGTCCTCTTCACTTGCTGACACGCCGTGAATGCGAAGTGCTTCAGCTCCTTGCTGATGGCAAAAGCAACCGCGGAATTGGGGAAGCTTTATACATAAGTGAAAAAACAGTAAAGAACCACGTGAGCAATATCCTGCAAAAAATGAATGTGAATGACCGTACTCAAGCAGTCGTTGTAGCGATTAAAAATGGCTGGGTTGAGGTGCGATAATTTTATTGAGAGAAAAAGTCCTTTTTAATAGGGGCTTTTTCTTTTTTTTCTCCATAAACTCTTTAAAACTTCAAAAATAAATGGACCATCAATGTATCTTTTTGAAAACAAGGTGGAAAACTTCCTCAATTATGCGAAGATTTTTTTCATATGCTTTACCCTATCTTTTTTATTTTCTTAAGAGAAAATCCATCTTCTAATTAATGATAACGGAAAAACCTTGTGAATAAAAGGTATTTATACACTTTTATTGAAATATTAACCAAACTAATAACACGCAAAAGTAATCATTTTGCGTGTTATTTTACAAGCGCGGCTGCAGCTGTTTGAAAAATAGCTTTTGTATTGGAAGATCTCTTTTTAGCTTGATTCACCATGTAAACAAGCTCTTCGATTTCTTTAGGGGATGCACTGTCTATCAGCCATGTAGCAAGTTCTGTCCCGCTGACAGAATGGTTGATATTAGGAACCTTGATGTGCTTATATTTACTTAATTCATTATTAAGCATCTGATGAAGAGTATCTAAGCTGTATCTATTTGATATGAGTCTATTTGTGGAAGAAGTGCTTTTAATCAATGTATTACAGCTCCTTTACATAATAAAGACACAAAAAGCATTTTATCATATGGTTGGGAAAGTTTTGAAGGTAAAAAAATACCAGGTCTTAAAAGTAG
This sequence comes from Cytobacillus sp. NJ13, assembly GCA_030348385.1. Taxonomy (NCBI): domain Bacteria; kingdom Bacillati; phylum Bacillota; class Bacilli; order Caryophanales; family Bacillaceae; genus Cytobacillus; species Cytobacillus sp. NJ13. The sequence continues at coordinate 4,021,838 of JAUCFP010000006.1, forward strand.
GTATAATGGGGCATAGGTTTATTTACTCCCTTGCTCTATAACTTAATGCAATTTTCCTCGCTATCATATAAAATGAAACATGAAAATACAGTAGAGAAAAAAGATAAGGACGGTAACTCTATTTATGAAAACGGCTGTTGTAACGGATAGTACAGCATACATTCCTAAGGATATAAGAGAAAAGTTAAATATACATATGATACCTCTGAGTGTTATTTTTGGCAGTGAGACTTACCAGGAAGAAGTAGAAATTACAGCTGCAGACTTTTATGAAGAAGTGAAGCGTAAAGATCTGCCGACTACTTCACAGCCGCCGGTGGGGGAGTTTGCCGAGCTGTTTGAGAAACTATCGAAAGGATATGATGCAGTGATTTCGATTCATTTGTCGAGCGGCATCAGCGGGACGTTCCAGGGAGCAGTTACTGCTGGGAGCATGGTGGAGGATATTCAGGTTTTCCCGTTTGACTCGGAAATCAGCTGTATGGTGCAGGGATTTTATGTGATGGAAGCTGCAGAGCTTGCTGCTGCCGGCAAGGGTCCACAGGAAATCGTTGAGCGCCTGGAGGAAATGAAGAAGAGCATTCGGGCTTATTTCATGGTGGATGATTTATCGCATCTTCAGCGTGGAGGGCGTTTATCCAGTGCGCAGGCATTGATCGGCAGCCTGCTGCAGGTGAAGCCGCTGCTTCATTTTGAGGATAAGAAAATTGTTCCGTTTGAAAAGATTCGCACGCGCAAAAAAGCGATGAAGCGGATGGTTGATCTTTTCTGGGAAGATGTAAAAAGCGGGGAGCCTTATCAGGCGGTTATTATCCATGCCAATCGTGAAGAAGAAGCGCGCGAGTGGAAAGCTGAGCTTGAAGCGGAGTATCCAAATGTTGAGTTTATGATCAGCTACTTTGGTCCGGTCATTGGAACCCATTTGGGTGAAGGGGCGATGGGGTTTGGCTGGGTGAAGAAGTAAGTTTTGTTCGAGCGCGCCATTCTTGGAATGGCGCTGATTTTTTGAAAGGAGTGATGTAGATGTAGGGATTTTGCAAATAGATTCAGGAATCTTGCAAAAAGAAGGTTTGATTTTGCAAATAACTTGTCCAAATCTGCAAATAAATTCGTGAATTTGCAAATAAAACCGCAAAACTTGCAAAGAAATTAGCATTGAGGTGATTCCTTTGAGATTTAATAGAAAAATGACCCCATATATAAATGATTTTCCTCCAGAAAGCCTCCCGATATCCTCCATTGACACCATTCCAGAGCCGACACTCAACGAAAACTATTCATATAACAAAGAACTCCAGCAAATCCTCTGCGGAAAACAGCTTTTATTCGAAAACCTTCCGCATTCAATTGAAGAAATCCATCAGCACTATGAAAATGGCTATATTACTTACCGGAAAGGGATCATTAAGACCAAAAGCAAGGCTGCTTGTGCCAGGTGCGGCAATAAAGATCGTTCACTGTTCGCAAGTTTTCCCTGTGCCCGATGCGGTGAGAAAGAATGTGCTTACTGCCGGAAATGCATCATGATGGGGAGAATCAGTGAGTGCACGCCCCTGATTGGCTGGTGCGGTCCTGAGCCCGTTTGGGATTTAACCGAGAATCCCTTGGAATGGTCAGGCACCCTATCACCCGGCCAGCAGATTGCCTCCGACCGGGTAAAGCAGGCTGTAATCGAAAATAAGGAATTCCTCGTCTGGGCTGTCTGCGGTGCAGGAAAAACGGAAGTTCTGTTTGAAGGAATCAATGCTGCCCTAGCCTCGGGAAAAAGAGTGTGCATTGCCACTCCTCGAACAGATGTTGTACTAGAGCTTGGTCCGCGTCTTAAAGCAGTCTTCCCCGGTATTCAGGTGGCTGTCCTTTACGGCGGCAGTGAAGACCGCCATCTCCAAGCGCCCTTAACCATCGCTACCACCCATCAGCTGCTTCGATTTTACAATGCTTTTGACACAGTCATTCTTGATGAAGTAGATGCCTTTCCATATACAGCAGACGAATGCCTTCAGTATGCTGTCCGACAATCCCGCAAAGAATTATCCTCTATGATCTATTTAACCGCTACCCCCAGCCAAAAATGGCAGAATGAATGTCGGAGCGGGAAAAGAGATTTTGTCACTATCCCGGCAAGGTATCATCGTCATCCATTGCCTGTACCGGCTTTCAAATGGTGCGGCAACTGGGAGAAATCTCTTAAAAAGGACAAACTCCCGTCTGCAGTTACCCAATGGATCAAGAAGAGACTCGATAACCAGAAGCAGTGCCTGCTCTTCCTTCCGAAAATCGATAAAATGGAAAAAGTCCTCACCATCCTTCGTAAAACCTGTCCTAAAGTCCAATCTGTCCACGCAGAAGACCCGGATCGAAAAGACAAAGTCCAAATGATGCGAAATAAAGAGATCCCCCTGCTTTTAACAACGACCATCCTGGAAAGAGGAGTTACCTTCCCTAATATTGATGTAGCAGTATTAGGAGCAGAAGACCGCATTTTTACAGAAAGTGCTCTTGTCCAGATCGCCGGCCGTGTAGGAAGAAGCTCTGAATACCCGAAAGGAGAAATCACCTTTTTTCACTACGGCAAAACCGAAAGCATGGTCAAAGCGCAAAAACAAATCCTCAAAATGAACACTGAAGCCAAGAAGAAAGGACTGATCGACAATTACCTGTTTAATATGCCGTGAAGAAATCCATACTGCTGTTAGCTGGTCGACTCTCTGGTCGAAGCCAAAAGAAAATCATTTATGTCAGGGCTGTGCCGATAAACTCACATTTATCTCAGGTGAGACATGTGAAAAGTGCAGCCGCCCGTTTGAACAATTAGATGTTCGCTATCAAACAGGCAATCTCTGCAATGACTGTGTAAGGTGGAACCAGGATCCAGAATGGTCGGGGCTTCTAAAGAAAAATGACTCTCTTTTCATATACAATGACTTTCTTAAAGAAACAATAGCCCGCTATAAATTTCGGGGTGACTATGTTTTGTCGAGAGCTTTCTCTCCCTTTTTAAGAGAGAGGCTGAAGAATAGGGACTTCGACTTCCTTGTCCCTATTCCTCTAAGTTCTGAAAGACTTTATGAAAGAGGATTTAATCAGTCATCGGCACTCATCCGTGAAGCTGGCTTTACAGTCACAGAACTGCTTCGCCGAATTCATTCCGAAAAGCAATCCAAGAAATCTCGACAAGAGCGAATTCATCTTCATCAAGTCTTCCAGCCGCTCAATGTAGATATAGAAGATAAAATAATTCTCTTAATAGACGATATCTATACAACAGGATCTACTCTATACCATGCAGCGAAAGTATTGAAGGCAGGAGGAGCCGAATCAATATCTTCGATTACATTGGCGAGAGGTTAATGAATGGAATAAATTTCAATTCGGTGTTTTTGACGTGGGCAGTTATTAGGAAAATAATACTATGTTAAAATATCCTAAACCAGGGTAAATTTTACGAAAGTAAAAGACGCAAAGCTGCGTGCCTAAAGCAGGATTCTGTCATGGCAGCCGGGCTTCATATAAAAAACTTTTTTCGTTTGCCTTTTTTATTGGAAAGGATGTCTTGAAGTGAACGAATTTAATACACAGGATGGTGAAAAAACCACTAAAGATATTGCTGATTCTAGCAGTCAGCAATTGGAATTGACTAAGATTAAGAATAACCTCAACCAGGCTCAGATGATCGCCAATATTGGAAGCCTGGAGTACGATGTGGAAAACGATAAAGGGTTTTGGTCAGATCAGCTGTTTCGGATTTTTGGCCTAAAACCTCAAAAAGGCTTTTTTCCAGATTACAGAATGTATTTGAGTTATCTTCATCCAGACGACCGCCCGGCTTTTGAAGGGCAGTTTAAAAAGCTTCTGAAGGAAAAGGACAGTGTTGATCTGGTATGCCGGATAACCAGGCAGGATGGGGAAGAACGGTATATTCATCATCGGGCAGATTATTTTGCAGATGAAAATGGATCAGCTAAAATCATCGCAACAATTCAGGATATAACTGAAAAGCGGCGCATGGAAGAACAGCTTTATGAAAATGAGCGGAAAATTGGGCAGATATATGAAAATCTTGATGTAGGAATCTATTCCGCAGATTTGGCAGAAAGAAAAGTTCTTCATTTTTCCAGGGGCGTGGAAGGGATTTTTGGTTATACTGCCGAGGAGTTTATTGCCGATTTCGATTTGTGGAACAATGTGATCCATCCCGATGATATGGAGAGGGTTGAAACAGAGCGGGCAAAAATTTTGAATGGGAATAGCATCCGCTATCAATATCGAATTATTCATAAATCCGGTGAGGTTAGATGGGTTCATGACCACAGTATCCCGTATCTGAATGAAAGAGGCGAGCTTATCCGGGTTGATGGATTTGTAACGGATATAACAGAGCAAAAATGGCTTGAAAAGAAAATGAGGCATATGGCATTTTATGATCATTTGACAGATCTCCCAAATCGCCGATACTTTGATCAAAAGCTTCAGAGTTTGGTAGAAGACACTCCCCAACAGCACTTTGCCGTTTTGTTTTTTGATTTGCAGCGTTTAAAACAGATTAATGATACATTCGGGCATTCAGCTGGTGATGAACTCCTCAGGCTTGTTTCGAAAAGAATTAAGGAGAGATTGAATTCAGCCCATTTTTCAGCAAGGATTTCGGGTGACCAATTTGCGATGATTATGGAACATCTTCAGAAGGTAGAGAATCCTTCTTTTTTAGCGGATTCTATTAATGAAATTTTTTCTGAAACCTTTCATATCGATAGCTTTGAGCTTAAAATCTCCCCGTCCATAGGTATTAGTGTTTATCCGAATAATGGGAAAACAGCTGATGAATTGATCAGAAATACCGAAACTTCCCTTTACCATGCTAAACAGAAAGGAAAGAACCGATTCCAGGTTTATCATCCTTCCATGGATATTGAGTCGTATAAGCTATTCACACTTGAACAGGATATGCGGAAAGCGCTGCAGAATGATGAATTTTTCCTGGAATACCAGCCAAGAGTCGATACGAAGACCGGCAAAATCTTAAGCGCAGAGGCTCTATTGAGGTGGAATCATCCAGAATGGGGCAGGGTATCCCCGTTGGAGTTCATACCCGTTGCTGAGGAATCCGGCTTAATTATCGATATAGGCGAATATGTGATAAGGAAGGTATCAAGGCAACTTTATTCCTGGAAAGAAAAAGGCTTGAATATTGTTCCGATATCTGTCAATATCTCTCCGCTAAGTTTTTTGAAAAATAGTCTTGTTTCTACAATAGAAGAAGCATTGGAAGAGAATCACCTTGATGCGGCACTTATAGAAATAGAATTGACGGAATCTTCCCTAATCAACTATTCCGAGAACGTAATCTCTGTTCTAAAAGAACTGGGTTCGATGGGAGTGAAAATTGCACTGGATGACTTTGGGACCGGCTATTCCTCTATCACACAATTGAAAAAATATAAATTTGATGTCTTGAAAATTGATAAAACGTTTATTCAGGCAATGGATAAAAACGCGGAAGATGCAATCATTACAGCCAATTTAGTTCAGCTTGCACATGGGCTGAATATGAAGGTTGTAGCAGAAGGCGTGGAGACCTTTGAACAGTTCTATTCCTTAAGAAAAAATGGATGCGACCAAATACAGGGATATCTTTTCAGCAAACCGGTTCCAAATTCAGTATTTGAACAGAAATTGCTAATTGGCACTCTAAAACCGCAAAACATTAAAGAAGAAAACGTGTTTAAAGGTTTGCGCAAGTATGCTCGAGTTGAGTTTCCCTATCCGCTGGAAGCAGATATGACGATCCTCGAACTTAATCACAAGTCTGTCAAAATGGGCAGCACCAAAATATTGATAGAAGACATTAGTGCAGGCGGAGTAAAGTTTGTTTCCAAAATCAAACTTCCTGTGAGGAAGGATATCATTCTATTAATTGAAACAATGCTGTTAGGAGAGAACCTTGCTTTTAAAGGAACGATCGTCCGAAAAGATGGAATTTCCGATACTCTGACTAATTATGGCTTTCAGTTTATTTTAGAAGAAGGACAAAGGGCAGGATTGGCAAAGACTCTTGATCAACTGCAAATCCAGCTTGAACTAAACCCTTCTGTTCCTAAATCCCGATTTATAGAAGCAGCCAGCAGCCAGCTGTATTTCGAATAAATTTTTCTATAAGTATCCTATCCTTAGAGCTATAATAATGTCATATAAATTGAGAGAGGAAGAATCATATGGCTGAGTTATCAAACTGCCCGAAATGTGATGCGATTTATGTGAAAAATCAATTCCGTGACGTTTGCCAGGACTGCTGGAAAGAAGAAGAGAAGGCCTATGAGACGGTTTATCAGTTTATCCGAAAGAGGGAAAACAGGACAGCGAAAATGATGGAGGTTGTCGAGGCGACCGGAGTCGAGGAAGATCTCATCATAAAGTTTATTAAGACCGGCCGTTTAAAGCTGGCGCAATTTCCTAATTTGGGGTATCCTTGCGAGAAATGCGGGACAAGCATCCGGGAAGGCAAGCTATGCGGCAGCTGTGCGGGTGATCTGAGGAAAGATCTTCAGCAGTTTACCGCTGAGGAAGAACGAAGAAAAGAAGCAGTCCAAAGAGAAAAACACGGTACATATTTTGCCGTTAATGAAAAAATCAATAGGCGTTTTTAAGCTATGTGTCCCATTCACATAGCTTTTTCTATAAGCTTATCGATGTATTTTTTGCCAAACTTTAATTAACATTTAAACAAACCGTCACAATAGCCGATAATAGAATTAGGTTAAATCGACCGGAAAGAAAGTGAGGGGTACACATGAAAATCAATAACTTTGGTCCTTCAGGCGTGAACCCATACAAACGCCAAATGAATAAGCTTGAAAATGCAGGAAAACCAGCCAGAACGGCATCAGATAAAATTGAAATCAGCTCCACTGCCAAGGAAATGCAGCAGGTATCACAGCTCAGTGAAAATCGCAAAGCAAAAGTAGAAGAGCTTAAAATTCAGGTAGAGAACGGTACTTATAAAATTAATCCAAAAGAAGTGGCGAAAAGCATCGCTAATTTTTATACGAAAAAATAATGAGGAGGGATTGGCATGTCAGCCGAGGCACTTACTGCAGTGATGGAAAAACTGATAAAGCTTCATAAAAGCCTATATGAACTCGCAGTTAAAAAGACAGACATTATTAAGACCGGCGACATAGATGGCCTGAATCAGATGCTGAAGGATGAGCAGGCTCATATTGCGGCTATTGGCCGATTGGAAAACGAGCGGGAAAAGGCAGCAAATTCAATCGCGCCTATGCTGGAAAGCCCTACAGTATCAGATTGTTTAAATATCCTCACGCAGCCTGATCGCCTTAGGCTCGAGGCCATTACGAAGGAGCTTGCTGAGCTGGTATATGAACTGAAGGAGCAGAATTTCCTAAACCAGCAGCTTGTTCATCAATCTCTTCAGTTTGTAAATGTAACTATGAATCTATTAAGGCCGCAGCCTGAAACGATGAACTACGGCCCGCCTGCCAAAAAGAAATCTGAAAAGATGAATCCAGGAATTTTCAACTCGAAAGTGTAGCAGAACGGAGGAACAAACATGCGTTCAACTTTCATGGGACTCGAAACGGCCCGCCGCGGCATGTTCACCCAGCAAAGTGCTTTATATACAACCGGGCATAATATTTCAAATGCGAATACGCCAGGATACACCAGGCAGCGGATTAATTTCGCGCAAACCGAGCCTTATCCAGGCGTTGGGATGAATCGTCCGCAGATACCCGGACAAATGGGAACAGGTGTTGAAGCGGGAACTGTCCAGAGAATAAGAGAGTCATTTTTAGACCTGCAGTTTAGAACCGAAAACACAAAAATGGGCTATTATGGTGCCATGAGCGAGTCTCTGACTAAGATGGAAGAAATCATGAATGAGCCATCTGAGAATGGATTGCATAGTACCCTTGAAAAGTTCTGGAACGCTCTTCAGGATCTATCAAGCCATACTGAAAATACCGGTGCACGGGATGTTGTGGCGGCTACAGGGCAGATGGTTGCGGATACACTGAATTATTATCATAATTCCCTATCACGGGTTCAAGAGGATATTGGGAGTCAGGTTGATGTGAAGGTGGATGAAATTAACGCGATCGTTGCGCAGATTGATCATCTGAATAAGCAGATTGCCTCTGTTGAGCCGCACGGATACCTCCCCAATGACCTTTATGACGAGAGAGATTTATTGGTAGATAGCCTTTCGCAATTGGTTAACGTGAAAGTGACCAGTGTAGTCCCGAATACATATGGAGATGCCAAACCGATGGCAGCGGGCCTTTATAATATCGAGATTGTCCAAAAGGACGGAAAGTCCTATAATCCGCCTATTAACCTCATATCTGCTACAAAAGAGAGCGGTATTGTTGGTACAAATAAGGTGGAACTTGAAAAAAGCGAAGAGAGCGGACTTGTAACAGGATTAAAGATTGGATCATCTTCATTTACACAGTTTGAGACTTTATCCGGTGAACTATCAGGTCTAATTAACAGCTATGGTTATGAAGCAGGCGGTTCTGCTAATGGTGCTTATCCTGAAATGCTGGAGAAGCTGAATAGAATGACAGTTGCTTTTGCCAAGGAATTCAATGAAATTCATAAAAACGGATATGCCCTGGGTGCTGATACAATCTCAGGTCTGGACTTTTTTCAGTTTGATGAGGATAATCCAGCACAAACCATTAAAGTGAATCAAGAGCTGCTGGATGACTCTTCTAAAATAGCCGCAGCAGCCGAAAAAGGCGGCGCTTCTGGAGATAACCACAATGCTCAGCTGCTGGCTGATTTAAGAAAGAAAAGCTTTAGTGACTATACTTCATTGTCTGATGATGAAAAATCACAGCTGAACGGAAGCCTTGATTCTTATTATTCAGGAATTATCGGACGGTTAGGAGTAGACTCTCAGAGTGCCAAAAAGGACCTGAAAAACTCTCTTGTGCTGGCAGATTCAGTAGACCGGAACAGGCAATCCGTGAGTGCCGTGTCATTAGACGAAGAAATGACCAATATGATTAAATTCCAACATGCATACAACGCTTCAGCAAGAAACATAACTGTGGTTGATGAAATGCTCGACAAAATCATCAACGGCATGGGTGTTGTAGGCAGATAAAGGGTGAAATAAAGTGCGCGTAACACAATCAATGCTATCAAATAACATGCTTCGCAATTTAAGCAACAGCTACAGCAGGCTGGACAAGCTGCAGGATCAAATTTCTACCCAAAAGAAATTTACCAAGCCCTCTGACGATCCAGTTGCTGCGATGATGGGGATGAACTATCGTTCGGATTTAAACCGCATTCAGCAGTTTACCCGCAATATTGGAGAAGTGAGAAACTGGGTCGACAGTACGGATGATGCCCTGGATAAGGGTGTCCTTGCCCTGCAGCGAATTAGGGAATTGACTCTTCAAGCAAGCAATGGCACGCTGGAAGAAGATCAGCGTAAAGCGGTTGCTGAAGAGGTTAAACAGCTTAAAGAGCATTTGCGGAATCTTGGCGATACACAAGTTGGCGGAAAGTATATTTTCAATGGCAACCAGACAAATGTACGGCCATCTGAATCAGGTTTTCAAAGCGGAACCATCGAGCTTGAGGTTTTTTCAGGCATCAAAATTCCTGTCAACACGGAAGGAAAAGCTTTGTTTGGAGACATGCTCAGTGACGAAGGCGGTATCCAAAAGCTAATCACAGCGCTTGAAACGAATGATCCAGCCGTTGGGGATATGCTTGATACTGTTGATAAAAACATAGACAATTTCTTGTCTGCACGTGCACTAATAGGTGCCAAACAAAATCGTGTCGAGCTGATGGAGGACCGCCTTTCCCAGCAGGAGGTCTTCTCAACAAGAATCCTATCCGATAATGAAGACATTGATATGGAAAAAGCCATCATCGAGCTTACAACCCAGGAAAGCATCCATCGTGCAGCACTAAGCGTTGGGGCGAGGATCATCCAGCCGAGCTTAACCGACTTTTTAAGATAATCAATGAAAAGCTATCCATAAGAGATAGCTTTTTTTCATAAAAGAGGTGTCTAACATGAACGTGCCGCAGATTAGGATGGAATCCAACTTTATCAAAATGGGATTAAAGATAGAAAAACCGGTGCAGGAAATCGAACAGCCCCCTGCCGTCCAATCCATCCAGCAGCCTAAAGCCATCCTGGAAATCGAAACAATCCCAGGAAAGCTGACGATCGACCAGACCAAAGCACGCGAAGACGTCGACCTGAAAAGCATCGGCAGAAGAGTGGCGGAATTTGCACAAAACGGTTACCAGGATTGGCTAAAAGGGATGGGGAGAAGAGCTGCACAGGGAACAGAACTCATGAAAATTGAAAACGGCGGCACTCCCATCGCCTATCAGGCTAAGGAAAATAGCGAAGGCCCTCCCAAGCAGTTTAATATTGGCTGGGTACCGTCTCATAACAGTGTAAAAATTCAATACGAGCCAGCAAAAGTAAACATTGAGGCCCAGCCGCAAAAGCCTAAGATCGATGTTGAAATCAGAAAACCGGTTCACACCTATACACCTGGAAAAGTCAGTACAGAAATTCTTGACAAAAACAGCCTAAGCATTGATTTTATCAATCTAACAATATAGTAATGAGGTGAAAAGATGAATATCCAAACAAAGTTTCATGGTGATCAGGAGATAAATAAGGAGGATATTATTATTTTTCCTTCTGGAATTCCGGGTTTTTTAGAGGAGAAAGAGTTTTATATTTTCCCTCTTGAAGGGACAGACTTATTTATGCTGCAATCAGTAAAAACTCCTGAGGTAGCTTTTATTGTTACAGATCCGTTTGCTCTTTTTCCGCAGTATGAGTTTGATTTGCCGAAAGAGGCAATAGAAAAGTTAGGGATTCAATCAGCTAAAGATGTGGCAACCTTTGCGATTTTGACTGTAAGAGAGCCATTCCAGGAAACAACCGCAAACCTGCAGGCACCGATAGTCATTAACCAAACAAAAAAACTTGGTAAACAAGTCATATTTAATCAAACACCTTACAATACCAAGCATAAGATTATGGCACCTCCAGAACAGGGGGAGAGATAATGCTTGTACTTACAAGGAGACTTAAAGAATCGATCATAGTTGGTGACGATATTGAAATCTCAATCCTCTCTATCGAAGGCGAACAGGTAAAGCTAGGCATCAGCGCACCCAAAAATATCGACATACACAGGAAAGAAATATACCTATCCATTCAGCAGGAGAACAACACAGCAACTAAAACAGAAGCTAGTGCAATAGAAGGTCTAAGCAGCTTTTTTAAAAAAAATAAAAAATTCTTCTAAACTGTTAAACACCTATCAAAATAAGTCGATATAACCATTGTAAAGCTGAACAGCGAGAAGGCGGCCGACTTTTCTGCTGATTGGTAAAATAACCACATGGATGTGGAACACATACTCAAGGAGGAAATTAAAAATGAGAATTAATCATAATATTGCTGCGTTGAATACTTATCGTCAGTTGAATAGTGCCAATGGTGCACAATCAAAATCAATGGAAAAACTATCTTCAGGTCTTCGTATTAACCGTGCTGGAGATGATGCTGCAGGACTAGCAATATCTGAAAAAATGCGTGGGCAAATTCGTGGATTAGATCAAGCAGGTAAAAACTCTCAAGATGCAATTTCATTAATTCAAACTGCTGAAGGAGCATTAAACGAGACACACGATATTCTACAACGTATGCGTGAACTTGCAAACCAGGCAGCAAATGATACAAATACAACAAGTGACCGTGGAGAAATCCAAAAAGAGATCAACTCTTTAACATCAGAAATTAATCGTATTGGGAACACTACCGAATTTAATACTCAGAAATTACTTAACGGGGAAAAAGATGGTGCTGGTTCTGCTGCAGTAGCAGCAGTGCAAGGTAAATTTTCCGTTGGAGTTACTGATCCTGTAACAGCAGGTATTACAATTGATGGTACTAATGTAAAGGGTGCGGATTTAACTGCATTAGCAACAGCCATTGGTGCTGATCCAACATTAGGTGCGAAATTTACTGCTGCTGTAGGAACTGGGGCAGATGCTGGTAAAATAATTCTTACTCAAAAGGCTGGTCAAGAATCTGCTAGTGAACCAACTGTTGCAGGCGGTAATATCACAACACAGACAGCTGGGGTGGTAGCAAAAGCAGCAGTTGCAGCTGATGAAAGTAAGAGTCTGAAATTCCAAATTGGTGCTAATGAAAGTCAAAGCCTAACTCTTGATATAGCTGATATGAGAGCATCTGCTTTAGGTCTTACAACAGCGGGTACTGGCGACAAACTTGCTGTAACAGACGGAACTAGCAACGAAACAAAGGAACAAGCGTTAGATGTGTCTACTCATGCATCTGCATCTGCAGCTGTGACAACTATTCAAAAGGCAATTGATACAGTTTCAGCTGAGCGTTCAAAACTTGGTGCAAACCAAAACCGTTTAGAGCACACAATCAACAACCTAAACACATCTTCAGAAAACCTAACTGCTGCGGAATCTCGTATCCGTGACGTAGATTATGCTTTAGCTGCATAAGCAGTGACAAGCACAGTCGTCCTAGCTGGTAACGGCTAGCGATTATTATCGGGTGAATTGCTGGAAAACCCTTAGAGCTTTTCTTACCACAACGTAGTTGGAAACGACAGGCGTGACGGTTGGAAAAAAGAAAAGATATGGGCAATCAGCAGCCAAGCTCCTGTCTCGAAAGAGTGGAGAAGGTTCAACGACTAGGATAGACCATCTAAAGCGAAAGCTATGATGATGAAATCCATAGGTGAAACAATGTTCATCAGCATTGTGAATCCGAAGTGCCCGGCCCCTACTAGATTGATAGAGGGTGAAGATATAGTCTGGTCATTTGTGAAAGCAAATGTTCGCACGATGGCGAAAGAAATGATGAACCAAACAAAGAATTCTATTCTTTCTCAAGCTGCTCAAGCTATGCTTGCTCAAGCTAACCAACAACCACAAGGAGTTCTACAACTTCTTCGTTAATTTTAAGTTATATTCAGGAGACTCTAGTTTTGCTAGAGTCTCTATTCTAATCAGTTGACTATCTTTCTTCTTGTGTTTAGATAAATAATTCATCATTTTATAAATAGAAGAAGTAAGATAGCGGGAGAGAAGTTAGATGATTATTAACCATAATATTGTTTCTCTGTCTACTTTTAATCAATTAAAAAGAACTTCGATAAATTCATCTAAAACAATGGAGAAATTATCTTCGGGTCTTCGAATTAATCGTGCTGGTGATAATGCGGCAGGGCTTGCTATTTCTGAAAAAATGCGTGCACAAATTCGAGGGTTGAATCAAGTTCAACATAATATCAAAGATGGAGTCTCCCTTATTCAAACTGCTGAAGGGGGACTATCTGATATACTGTCACCTCCTCTAGAGAGGATGAGAGAGTTAGCAGTGCAAGCAGCAAATGATACCTTATCTGATGAGGACCGAGCGGCAATTCAAGATGAAATAGAACAAACAAAACTAGCAATCGGGCAAATTGTTCAAAACACGAATTTCAACGGTATACCTTTGTTAAAAGGGATAAATGCCTCAGAGTTTCAAGTGATACCACAAAACCTTGATCTATTCCTTGGTATTGATCGTTCAGGAACCCAATTTACTTCATCTGACGGAATTAACTGGACTGTGGAAGCAACAACAGGAGCTGGGATTAATACAAATGGATTGACGTGGGGAGGCAATCTGTTTGTAGTTGTTGGAGATAGTGGTCTAATCCGAACTTCAGTAGATGGGGGATCATGGGTTAACCATCCTTCGGGGACGACAAATCTTTTACACAATGTAATATATGGACATGATCAATATATGGCAGTAGGTTCAAATGGTACCATCCTCACATCCTCGGATGGTAGTTTATGGAGAACCGAAACATCAGGTACCTCCCAAAATATTCTTAATGTGCTGTGGGATGGTAATCAATATGTTGCCGTAGGGCAAATTCAACTGTTCTTACCTCTAATGATGGGACAAGTTGGACAACTCGATATACAGGAGTTTCCAATACGTTAAGAGCGGTAGAATGGAACGGAAGTCAATATGTAGTAATGGGGGACAATGGGAGATTTCTTACTTCATCTGACGGAATGAGCTGGGTATCTAGAAATACTGGAATTTCAGGGAATTTCACTGATGTTGCATGGAGTGGTCATCAATTTGTAGCTATTACCGATGATGGCAGTATCTTATCCTCACCAGATGGACTAAGTTGGACTACTCAGGGATCGTCCTCCGGAGATTGGTTATTTGATATTTCATGGAGTGGGAGTCAGTTTGTTATTACAGGTGGGACATCAAATGCCAAAGAGATGATTTTATCTTCGACAGACGGTATTTCTTGGATTACAGGCATGTCGGGAACTTATGCTCCTATCCAAGCAATGGTATGGGCTGGAGATACTAATTCTGATCAAGTGGATAATTCCCTAAAACCAAGGGTATTTTCTTTGCAAGTTGGAGCAAACCCAAATCAATCAATCCAAATTGATATTAATGATGTTGGAATAGAAAGTTTAGGTATTAATTCCGTAAATCTGCTCACTAGAAATGGTGCAGAAGCTGCTATAGAGACAATAGACCAAGCAATTGAGAAAATTACTTTAGAGCGTACAAAACTCGGTGGCTTGCAAAATCGTCTTGAACATGCACTTGAAAATGTCGGAAACTATGAGGTGAATCTAACAGCTGCAGAATCGTATTCGGGATGTGGATATGGCTAAAGCAATAATGGAACAATCTAAACAGTCAATTCTGGCTCAAGCAGCACAAGCAATGTTGGCTCAAGCCAACCAACAACCACAAGGAGTTCTACAACTTCTTCGTTAATTTTAGATTATTTGGAAAGGACTCTAGTTTTGCTAGGGTCTCTTTTTTATCTATTTGAGACAAGTGAATCAATCAGGGTATTATATTAATTAATTTGTAGAAAGTAAGAATTATGAATATTCTGATTTCAAAACTAAACTAATTAACATATTTAGAAGTCGTTGATAAAATTATTGAATTCAATAAATATGCTAGCGATTTTTGGTCAGATTCATTAGGATAGGAACCAATTGAATCAGCAAATTTCATAAGTATATCAAGATTGGATTGGCAGTTTCCTTGTCTTATTCAATGAGAAAATTGAAAGAATGCTCTTGCCCTGAAGCGGAAAATGGAGATTTAATACTTGCTTGGGCAAATCTCTTACTTTGGTAGAGGGAACTATAAAGCTGTTACTTTCCGTATATTTAAATGATTTTTAGAAACCAGGTGCCTGACCCCGCAATATGTAAAGCGCTACAGTATGAAAATCAGCACTTATCCCAACTTAATTAACAACTTCAAGCAAGTTTTAATTTTTGGTACCATCCCTAATATTCGTCAAGCTTCCTAAACTTTTGAAATTTCCTTCTCTTTTAACTCTCTTCTTAACAATTCTAAAAATACTCCGATATAAAAACTAAAGCACTTATTTCATATAGGTAGGGGACTATAATGATAGATCGTATATCATCACAAAATATTTCTCTTACAACCAGATCAGTACATACAAATGAAAATTCAAGCGAGTTCCACACTAAAGAATTAATTAAAGAAATGTCTGTTCAGCCAAAACTGAGCGGCCAAATAAAGGAAGATAAGCTAACAGAGGTAGTCGATAGCATGAACGAATTCTTACAAGCATCTCACACCTCATTAAAATTTGTTCTTCACGAAGAGTTAAATGAATATTACGTAACTTTAGTCGATGACCTAACCCAGGAAGTAGTAAAGGAAATTCCATCAAAGAAAATGCTGGATATGTATGCAGCAATGACGGAATTTGTTGGTTTAATGGTAGATAAGAAGATTTAAAGGAGGAATTCCATTGGTTAGAATCGGAGGTCTGGCGAGCGGGATGGATATTGACCAGCTTGTATCGGATCTAATGAAGGCAGAACGGATGCCTCTTGATAAATTAAAGCAGAAGAAACAAGTATTGGAGTGGCAGCGTGACGATTACCGTGCAATGAATTCATTGCTCCTGGATTTTAGAAGTGAATTGACGCAAATGAAGCTAACTACACGTTATCGCTCACGTCTGACAACTTCTTCAAATGAAGCAATGGTAACTGCCACTGCGAGCGGTGCAGCCAGCCAGTCTTCTTACTCCATTTCAAAAGTAACACAGCTGGCAAGTGCTGAGACTCGGGTGAACGGCGGCAGCATTTCTGCGGATGGGAAGTCAATAGACCCAAGCAAAAGCTTTTATTCACAGGAAAGCAGTTTTCTGTATAAAGGTAATCATACAGATTCAAATGGAAACACTGTCGCGAGTGCTTGGAAAAATGGTGCAGTTTTAAGTAAAAGTATTAATGTGACCGATCCAGCTGCTATTAGTTTCGGAGATATGTCCAAAGTGGACCTTAATGAAATTAGCTCCTGGAGTGTAAAAGTTAATGGAGTAGGATTTAATGCGCTGAGTGAGGCAGAACTGAGTGCGGCGAACCGTCCCTTAAAAGAGAATGAAGTGCTGGTAAAAGAAGATGGAACACTGCAATTCGGTAAGGAACCTGCAAAGGGAAGTGTCATTAAGATTGATTACGTAGCTACTGAACGCACAGGTTCACACGCTATTTCAAGCAGCACTTCCTCTATTCAATTGGCTCAAGGTGCCCTGAACGAAGTGAAAAGCATTAAGATAAAGGAAACATCGTCCGGAACGACCACTGAGAAAACTTTTTCAATGGGCAATATCGAGAATGGGGAAAGAGAAATACTCGATGATGCCAATAAAGTGGTAGGCACCCTTAACTATGAAACAGGAAAAATCACGTTTAATTCTGATATGAAAAAGCCCGCAGAGGGATCTGGTACAACGATGACCCTGGAGATTGCGTATGACCACAAATACACTGCTTTTTCAGTCGATACCTCAACTTCTAAAGGAGAGCGTCATGATTCCTTCCTTATTTCAGGCAGTGAGTCTCTGAATAATGTCATCAGTAAAGTCAATGCTTCAAGTGCTGGTGTCAATATGTTCTTTGATAGTGCTACTGGCCAAATGACGATGACCCGCACAGAGACGGGTGATTTTAATAAGATTGGGGCTGAGATCACGACAAGCGGAAGCTTTCTAAATGATGTTCTGCGCTTTAAAGGAGCTGCGGTCAAAGAAGAAGGAAGAAACGCTGAATTCGTGATTAACGGATTGGCTACTAATCGGAGCTCAAATACATTTGAAGTGAACGGCGTCACCTTTACTCTTAAGCAGACATTTGAAGATCAGCCGGTCAGCATCAATGTCAGCAATGATTCCACAAAGGTTTTTGATAATATTAAGGCATTTGTGGATAAATACAATGAAATGATTGATAAAATCCAGAAAAAAACTGGTGAAGAACGTTATAGAAGCTACACCCCGTTAACAGATGAACAGCGTGAGCAGCTATCAGACAAGCAGCAGGAGCAATGGGAAGAAAGAGCGAAAAGCGGTCTCTTGCGCAAGGATTCTACGCTTCAGTCTGTTTTATCCGGGATGCGAATGAACTTTTACCAGCCCGTATCGAATGATCTTGTTTCTCCGCTTTCTAATCAGCTGGCCAGTATCGGCATTAAAACGACCAGCAATTATTTAGAAGGCGGTAAGCTGGAAATTGATGAAGCCGCCCTGAAAAAGGCAATCGAAGATGATCCTGTGTCTGTTGAGAATCTTTTTAGAGGGGAAGGACAGACAGACGGGCAAAGAGGGATTGCCCACAGGCTTTATGATACAGTAAACGCTGCTATGGATAAATTGAAGACAAAAGCCGGAAACAGCTTCTCAACCAATCAGCAGTTTACCATTGGCAGGGAACTGAATGATGTAGGCAAGCGGATTGATAGCTTTGAAGATAAATTAAAGCAGGTTGAAGACCGCTACTGGCGCCAGTTCACCGCCATGGAAAAAGCGATTCAGCGGTCCAATGAGCAGTCCATGTTCCTCATGAACCAGTTTGGCGGCATGTAATAAAAAGGAGTGTTACAAATGGCAGTAAGCAATCCATACCAATCTTATCAGCAAAACTCAGTGAATACAGCATCTCCGGGAGAGCTGACACTAATGCTATATAACGGCTGCCTGAAGTTCATCCATCAGGCGAAAAAAGCCATCATGGACAAAAACATTGAGGCGAAAAACACCAATATCCAAAAGGCGCAAAATATTATTCAAGAGCTGATGGTGACGTTGAATATGGATGTAGAGGTATCTCAAAACATGATGTCTTTATATGATTATATGAACCGGAGGCTGATGGAGGCGAATGTCAAGAATGAGACAGCTATTCTTGATGAAGTAGAGGGTCTTGTAACCGAATTCCGCGACACATGGAAGGAAGTCATCCAGGTCAATCGTCAGAAGCAATTCTCCCAAGGCGGCACTGTGTAGTGAGTTCGGTTCAAAGGTTTTATGATTTAACACTCGAGCTAATCAAAACTCTGGAACATCCAAAGCTTGACCGTGATGCGAAAATGAATGAGGTAGACATTCTTCTTGAAAAACGCCAGCGGGCAATGGCTGGCATGGCTCCTCCATTTTCAGACACCGAAAAGGATCTGGGAGCCAGGCTGACCAGCCTCAATGCCAAAGTCACCCAGCTGATGACAAGGGAAAAGCTATTTATTCAAAAAGACATCAAAGACTTAAACGTTAAAAAGGAATCAACCGGAAAATATGCTAATCCCTATCAATCCATGGCAACGGACGGCATGTTTTATGATAAAAGAAAATAGGTGACTAATGTTGTTGACTCTGACCGAAGAGCAGTACCTTTTTATGAAGGAATACAGTGATCTATTATATACCATTGATGAGGCTTTTGATTATATCGTAAAAAGCTTTAGCGATTTCAGCAAAACAGAGGGAGATCGGCTTCTTGGTGATGTTTTTCAGGCATTCCCTCAAGTCGCTTCAGCTCATGAACAGCTTAGCTATCTTGTTCAAGGCAATCAGCCCATGCTGAAAGCTATTGCTGATATTAGTGCAGTAGCCGATCAGGCTGAACTGCTTATTCAGAACTTTGACGATCTTCTTGTTAGACAGGAGATCATTTCAAAAAAGCTCTATCCTGCATTTGCGCAGTGGCATAAAAATATTCAGCAGGAATTAAATCCATATATACAATCCTAAATAGGATCAGGCTTAAATAGCCAGGAGGTGTTCCTTTGGATATCCCATTAATGTCCATGGTCTTATCCCAAGGCCAGGTCCAGCAGCAGGCGTCCATCTCAGTCATGAAGAAAGCCATGGATCAAGCGGAGGGAAATGCAGAATTTATTCATAAAATGATGAGCGGGTCTCAGATACAGGCCCTCCAGCACGCAGCCCAGCCTCACTTAGGCGGCAATATTGATATAAAAGGATGAGCAGCAAAATGAGCTGCTCGTTTTTTTATATACGTCACCAATTCGACAAATATTCTCAATCTTTTTACCAGTTTCAGCAGGAGTTTTTAGGGGTAAAATAGAAATATAAATACATAGTCTTAATATACTTTTAAGACTAGGCATTTCCTTTTCAGACATTACTGGTGATTTTCACAGTAAACGCTAATGAAAAGGCTGTCATTGTATAATGAGAAGGAGGAGTTCACGTATGAATTACAACATTCGTGGTGAAAACATTGAGGTAACTCCAGCAATTAGAGAGTACGTAGAGAAGAAAATTGCTAAGTTAGAAAGGTATTTTACTGAAACTCCTGATGCAAATGTACATGTTAATTTAAAAACGTATAACAATAACCGTTCTAAAGTGGAAGTAACGATTCCGATGCCGAACCTGGTTCTTCGCGCAGAGGAAGATCATGATGATATGTATGCAGCGATTGATCTGATTACAGATAAATTGGAGCGCCAAATCCGCAAACATAAAACAAAAGTGAACCGCAAATTCCGCGAAAAGGGTAATCTGACAGCTGTGTTTGCAGCATTGGAAAATGAGACAGAGGTACCTGAAGTGGAAGAGGATGATAACGAGCTAGAAGTTGTCCGCCAAAAGAGCTTCGATCTAAAGCCAATGGACAGTGAAGAGGCGATTCTTCAAATGAATATGCTGGGTCACAGCTTCTACGTGTTCACGAATGCAGAATCTAATTTAACAAATGTAGTGTACAAGCGTAAAGATGGCCGCTATGGTCTGATTGAAGCGCAATAATAAAACGAAAACCCCCGCGACCATTAGCGGGGGTTTCGTTGTTCGGACATGTCATCCGCCTAAACCGTAAACTTCTCCAATTCCCTCTCTAAAACACCGGTCATCTCTTTCAGCTGCTCCACCTTAAACATAACCTGCTCAAATGCACTTAGTTGTTCTTCGGTAGATGCCGAGATTTCTTCAGTCCCAGCAGCTGTTTCTTCGGTTACCGCTGAAATGTTTTCCACTGCGCTAATAACCTGCTGGCTCATATCACTGGAGGTTTTCATATCTTCAACCAATTTTTCCAGATGGCTGTGAATACCGGATACATGCTCGGAAATGGTTTCAAAGACATGTTCCGTCTCAGTCATCGATTGGGATTGCTCTTTTGAAAGGATATGCCCCTGTTCAGTTGCTGTGTAAATATTGCTGATTCCATTTTGGATATTGCTGACCATCGAGGCGATCAGATCGGTTGCTTTTGAAGAGGAATCGGCGAGCTTCCGGACTTCTTCTGCTACAACCGCAAACCCTTTACCGGCTTCACCGGCACGGGCTGCTTCAATGGCTGCATTTAATGCCAGCAGATTTGTTTGATCTGCAATATCTTTTACCGTGTTAGCTGCCCCTTCAATTTCCTTGGTGAACTGGGCAAACTCGCTGACTGAGCTTTTTATATGATTGGACGAGCTTGCGATTTCTTCAGCAAGTTTCATTTGTTTTTCTAAAAACACTCTGCCTTGATCAACAGACTCCAATGCCTGTGTGCTTTGTGTGGCGCTTTGCTCGCTGGAATGGTGGACAGCCGAAAATTGCTCACCCATTACGCTCATCAACTCGGCGGTTGCCTGAACGTCTTCAGAGATGGCCTGGCTGCCTCTCGCCAATTCGTCCGTTGAAACGGCCACCTGACTGCTGCTTTCATTTAAGTTGGTCATATAGGAAGCCACATCCTCGGCAAATCCTTTTACATTCTGGCTGACCTCTTCAATGGATTGCACGGTTCCTTTTAGATTCACAACCATTTTTGAGAAAGCTTCCGTTAGTTTATCCACTTCGTAGCGGCTGTTCGCTTTAAAAGAAAGCTGTGATAAGTCTGCTGTTAAGTCTCCCTCTGAAATTTTCTCTGCTTTTTCTACAATCGCATTGATTGGTTTTGTAATCTTTCTCGCGGCGATCCATGAGAAAATAGCTGATAACAGAATAAGCAGCACGCTTCCTATGAGGGAGGAATTCGTGATAAAGGCGATTTTCTGGTTGGTTTCCTTAAGAATGCCTTCATACCATTCATTTGTGCGTTTCTTCAGTAGGTGCATATCGTTTAGAATTCCGGAAATTCTTATGCTCTGACGCTTGATTTCCGCTTTGTTTCCCTTGTTGAAGGCTTCAGTTGAAACTTCCGATAACTCTGCATATTTTCCTTCAATGCTGCCAATGATTTTTTTATGCTCGGGAACTGAGGCAACCGAAGAGAGGGAAGCTAGGTTTTCCTGAACTTCTGTCATCATGGTTAGTGCCTGGTCCTTGTTGGCGTCACTTGAATTGTAGGTATAATTGGCAAGCGACTGACTTGTCACCACCAGGCTTTGCTCCAGGTCCTTCACTTTAAGAAGCAGTTCCACATCATCTTTAGCGGAGCTTTGAATATTTAACGTCTGGTATATGATAAAGCCTATCATGCTGATCGATAGCACGAGCGGGATCAGCGTGACAATAATGAGGCGTTTTCGTAATGTCATCTTGGATGCTCCTTTATTCAGCGGTTACTGTGATTTTTCCATTGATTATGTCTTCAGTTGCTTTTTTTAATGCAGCTTGCTGCTCCTCTGTTAAGGAAACGACCCGGATTTCAGAAAGGCCGACACCGTTTTCTGCCAGTCCCCATTCATAGGAGGAAGCTTCGATTTTTCCGTTTTCCGTCAATTCTTTCGCCAGGTTAAAAACAGCAGTGTCGATGTTTTTAACCATCGATGTGGCAACGGCTTTTTCAGCAACAAAATATTGGTCGGAGTCGACACCGCCGGCAAGCACGCCTTTTTCTTCAGCTTTTTTCAGTGCGCCAAAACCGGTGAATCCGGCAGCAGGGTAGATAAAATCTGCACCTGCAGCAATTTGCTTCTCGGCGATATTCTCACCGATAGCTGCATCCCCAAAAGTTCCGGCATATTCTGTTAATATTTCTATTTTTGGATTAAAGTGTTTAGCTCCTTGAGTAAATCCATTCTCAAAATGGTGGACAACGGGGACATCCATGCCTCCGATAAAAGCTAGTTTGCCTGTTTCGCTTGTCATGGCAGCGAGCATTCCGACTAGAAAGCTGCCTTCATGCTCCTTAAAAGTAAGTGAGACCACATTATCAAGCTCGGATACAGCATCAATCAGCAAAAATTGCTGTTCTGGATATTTCTTTGCCGTCTTTTCGAGTGCTTCCTGTGCTGTGAAACCCAGTCCGATAATCAGGTCATGATCTTCTTTGACCAGCTCTTCAAGCGGCTTTTCAAAATTTCCGTCTGGAGCTTCTTGGTAATCAAACAGAATGCCCAGCTCATCCCGGGCTTTTTCCAGGCCACGGAAGGCAGAGTCGTTGAAAGACTCATCTCCCAGGCCAGTGTCAGATAGGAGAATGCCAATTTTATATTCTTTATTTTGATTTGTGCTTTGTTCAGAGGCAGAGCAGGCCGCCAAAAAAAATAAACTGAACATCAGCAGAATAGGTAGTAGTTTTTTCAAAGTAAACCTCCATGTTGTAGTATTTCGCCTTAGCTATTATCGGCAGAATGGAGTAGGTTTTTAAGTCTGAAGTCAGACCTTTCTCAAAAAAGGCAAAATAAAAAAGCCTGCACTTCACAGGCTTCAACATCATTCCTCCAGGACCTTATATTTTTCCTTTAGCGACTCCGGAGCCATTTTCACCATCTGCTGAAGGACAAATGATGTAATTACAATATCATCTGTAAATCCGAAGATCGACAGGAAGTCGGGCACAAGATCGAGCGGCAGTAGGATATAAAGAAGTCCGGCCGCAATAGGGAACAGCTTTTTGCCGGCCGATACTTCCGGTGATAGAAAGTAATCCCTCAGAAAGGGCAGGAACTTCCAAAATTTTAATACAAATTTGATGCGTTTGAGAAACTTCATTTATTTCACCTTTTTCTAGTTCATTCGCTGAATGGGAGCTGATACCTGAATACGCGGCGGGTTTTTCACCTCAAGTGTAGCAGCTGATAGATAGCTTGTTTCAAGTATGCTTCAAAAAGTAAATAGAATTAGCCACTTTTGCAAAGTGTTCAATTAGGTATGAATCTCCTCTTTTTATAATTTATATAGGTTAAGAGGGGATATGTTACACTCGTTTCTTCCTCCTTAGGATTGGTTATCGAATAATCGTGATTTTATCCAGGTCGGCGCTTTTGACGCCTTCGTTAAAAATCAGTCTAGTTTTAAATTGAAAAATCCGATCTGGTGCAGAGCAGGGAATGTCTTCAGGCAGCTGGAAGTTAAAGTCCAATTTATTGGTTTCTTCTGATTCAATGACTTTGGTGGATAGAATGGTCGATGTCCCGATCACTTCCTCCTTCTCTTCGTCAGGCGAAGCCATGACCAGGTCACATTCAATCCGCTTAATCTGCTGATCAATCGTTCCTCCTTCAATCAGGAAGATTCCGCTCACATTTTCTCCCGGCGAATACTGAAGCTTTGGCAGCTGCAGATCAATTTTCGCAGAGCCTATTCCAAGCATTGACATGTATTTTCGTAAAATCAACAACGATCTCTCCTCTAAGTTTATATAGGGGGGAGCTGCTCGCTCACACCATAGTTTTCCTGTTTCCTTCTTTACGTGCTACTTATGATAAAGTTTCAAGTAATTTTCCTTCTACCTATTCCTCCATTTTATAAAGTAAAACGTGTGGCGGTGCGGGCCTGTATACAAAATGGGCCTTTACCGCGGTGGTAAAGGCCCATAAATAAAGACCTTTACCGAATTTGGTAAAGGTCTTGCTAACAATTGTTTAGATTGCCAACAAAGCCGAGAGCATTTGCTCCGTAATGACGACTCTGCTGTAAAAGCTACTCCCCTTTAGGAGAAACTATTCAATTTATAGGTAAATCATATGGTATGTTTCAGTTATTGTCAATAAGATTAATTTTTGCATTCCTTTAGTTTTACGAAATAAATACTACCATAATATTTTAATAATTTGTTATAATCAGAATTAACTATTTTAACACTTTACTACAGAGGTGAACTCCATGAACTTTGATTTCCACAACCACCCATATACTTCACAGCGAACGACCGTCATGGCGAATAACGGCATGGTGGCTACTTCCCAGCCGCTTGCGGCACAGGCTGGATTAGATATGATGAGAAAAGAGGGAAATGCCATAGATGCAGCAATCGCCACAGCAGCTGCTCTTACAGTGGTTGAACCGACATCAAACGGAATCGGCGGCGACGCATTTGCACTAGTCTGGACAAAAGGGGAACTGCATGGATTGAATGCAAGCGGCCCTGCACCAAAGTCCATTTCTATAGAAGCTATAAAGGAAAGAGGCTTCGAAAAAATGCCGACGCACGGCTGGATGCCGGTGACAGTGCCAGGTGCTCCGTCCGCGTGGGCAGAGCTTTCCAAGCGATTCGGCAAGCTTCCATTAAAAGATGTCCTTCAGCCCGCAATCGATTATGCTGAAAAAGGCTATCCGTTAACACCGATTCTCGGCAAGTACTGGCAGGTTGCTTATAAAAAATTTAAGCAGATTCTAACGGATGACGAATTCCAGCATTGGTTTGAAACCTTTGCTCCAGATGGCAGGGCACCTGATATTGGAGAGATCTGGCGCTCTGAAGGGCATGCTTCCACTTTAAGAGCAATAGGCGAAACAGACGGGGAAAGCTTCTACCGCGGAGAAATTGCTGAAAAAATTGATGCTTTTTCAAAAAAATATAATGCATTCCTATCAAAGGAAGACCTCGCAGATTACAAGGCGGAATGGGTTGACCCCATCAAAGTTCATTACCGCGGATATGATGTCTGGGAAATCCCGCCGAACGGGCAGGGACTTGTCGCTCTTTTGGGCTTAAATATCGCTAAAGGCTTTGAATTCCGCGATAAAGACACGGTTGATACATATCACAAACAAATAGAAGCGATGAAGTTAGCTTTTACTGATGGCAAGGCATTTATTACGGATCCTGCAGAAATGAGAGTGACAGTTGAAGAATTGCTCTCAGAGGAGTACGGCGAATCCCGCCGCAGCGAGATTGCGGGCGAAGCTCTGACACCTGAGCCTTACAAGCCGCCGCGCGGAGGTACTGTTTATCTGGCGACAGCAGACAGTGAAGGCAATATGGTTTCCTTTATCCAAAGCAACTATATGGGCTTTGGGTCCGGGCTTGTCGTCCCTGGAACAGGAATTGCCCTACAGAATCGCGGGCACGACTTCTCTCTTGATCCGGAGCATCATAATGCACTGAAGCCCGGCAAGAAAACATACCACACGATTATCCCTGGATTCCTGACAAAAGACGGAGAAGCAGTTGGACCGTTCGGTGTGATGGGAGGCTATATGCAGCCGCAGGGGCATATGCAGGTGGTCATGAATACAGTGGATTTTCATTTGAATCCGCAGGCAGCCCTTGATGCGCCAAGATGGCAATGGATTGAAGGGAAAAAGGTCCAGGTGGAACCGCACTTCCCTAATCATATTGCACAGGCTTTGGTGCGTAAAGGCCATCAAATTGAAGTAACCGTTGATACCGGCGGATTCGGCCGCGGCCAGATTATCTGGCGTGACCCAAAAACAGGCGTGCTTATGGGTGGAACAGAAGCACGCACAGACGGATCAATCGCAGCCTGGTAATAAAAAATGAGGAAGCAAGACGCATATAAGAGTAAAATAACCATATAAAAGGTACTGAGGAACGGAAAGAAAATAGCCGCTCCTTCACCTGCTTTAACGGGATGCAAGAAAGGCTTGTACCAGTATCGGGCAAAGAGGAAGTGAACACATGAAACAAAAGGAGATCTTCATAGCGTTTTTTCGCTCCGGGCTTTTAGGATTTGGCGGTGGCCCATCCTCCATTCCGCTGGTCCACAAAGAGGTTGTGGATACCTTTAAATTTATGGATTCAGATGAGTTTGGGGATATATTAGCTTTGGCAAATGCCCTGCCAGGCCCCATAAATACAAAAATGGCGGGATATATCGGCTTTCGGGTCGGCGGATTTACGGGAATGCTGAACGCACTAATCGCTACAATGGTACCAACCATCGTTCTTATGATTGTACTTTTAACAGCATTAAATAACTTTAAAGATCAGCCATGGGTTGATGGCATGACGAAGGCAGTTGTTCCCGTTGTGGCTGTTATGCTTGCTACTTTAACATGGGACTTTATCAAAAAATCTACCAAATCATCACTCGGCTGGGTATGGACACTTCTTTTTGTAGCGGCCAGCTTGGTTCTTATCGAATTTGTGAATATTCATCCTGGAATTATTATATTTATTGCACTGGTGACTGCCCTCCTGAAAAAGGATGCTGCAGAAAAAAATGAAGCTAAAAAGGAGAGGAATCCGGCATGATATATGTACAGATTTTTCTGGCATTTTTCATCCCCGGGATCCTTGGATACGGTGGGGGACCTTCATCCATTCCCTTGATTGAACATGAAGTGGTAGACAATTATGAGTGGATGACAACGAATGAATTCAGTGAAATGCTGGCAATGGGCAATGCCCTGCCAGGTCCGATTGCAACAAAAATGGCAGGTTATATTGGCTATGAGCAGGGAGGGGTTCTTGGATCTATAATTGGTGTATTTGCAACAGTAGCACCTTCCATGATCTTAATGCTAGCCTTGCTTGGGCTGCTGATGAAATATAAAGAATCCCCCCGTGTTAAACGGATGACCAATTATATTCGGCCGATTATCGCTGTTCTGCTTGGCGTTATGACTTATGATTTCCTATTCTCATCTTATGATGGAATTGGGATCTGGCAGACGCTTTTCATTGGGCTGCTTAGTTTTTTCCTTTTGGAAAAACTTAAAGTGCATCCCGCTTTTGTTATTGCAGGGGCACTCGTTTATGGGGGATTTATTTTGGCATAAATGAACGAAAATCGGAGAGGCGATTGAGCTCTCCTTTTTTTCTTTCTGTTATGAAAGAGAAATGGAATAGCGAGAATTCATACTCGAATAATAAGCTTCCTTAACCTGCCAAATGTATAAATCCGCTTGATTAATGCCTAAACGGCTGATAAATGTTAGGATAATAAAGTTAAACGAATTTGGTAGGAGAGATTTATAAAATGTCAACAGTAAAAGTAAGCAGAAACGAACCGTGCCCGTGCGGGAGCGGAAAAAAATATAAAAAGTGCTGCGGCAGTAAAGATGCTGTTTCAATAAAAGATGTTTTAAATCACGAAGTTCTTGAGCTTCAAAAGGAAGTAAGGGCCTATGCGCTTACTCATTTTGCAGATGACATGAAAGAGGATTTCATGGATCTTCTGGATATCCTTGAAGGTATAGAACCAGAGGAAAAAGAGTTCTATGAATTTGCACACTCCTTTTGGTACATTCTCTTTGGAACTCTGGAAGATGTGGACTCCATTATGGATGAGTTCATTCATGCGAAATTACCGGCTGTTGCTCGTCCGCGCTTAAAAAGCATTTTAAAATCGTGGGGAGACAGCAAAGCGGCAGCTGGAATACTGACCGAAGTAACTGAGGATAAAGCAGTCATTAAAGATTGCCTGACAGGGAAGGTTTACAATATCTCCCTATTTGGTGATATGGACGTTAATGAAGGAAACTTTGCCTTTGCCATGCTTCTTCCATATGGAGAAGAGTATGTAGCGTTTCCGGCCATTTTCGATCTGCCAGGGGAAAATGCTGCACAGTTTGCAGACTATATTGAGTATTCATTTGAAGATGCAAAATACGATGATCCAGAAGAATACCTGGCTGAATACTTCGTTGACCTCATGAATGACACGCCAAAATCATTGGCAGTTCCATCTATGGACAATTTCGACTGGCCAACCAAGGGTGCAGAGCAGGTAGCCGACATGTTCCGGGACGACATGACAGAAGCCGGCGAAGAACCATGGCTCATCGGCATGGGGATTTCACTTTGGATGGAGTATCTGACGAAAACCGGCAAACAGGTCAAAAAGCCTGACAACTATGTTGCGGGTCTTCGATACCTTGTGAGCACGATAGCGCCAACAAAGGAAAATCTCACTCAGAAGGAATTCGGAGAGATATACGGCATCAATGCGAACCGTGTTTCCACTTATTATGGTGAAATTTATGATGCAGTTGAGAAAACTATTATTGAACTGATAGAATCGTCGAATTCATAAAACTGAGAGCATTTTTGCTCTCTTTTTTTTGAGGGAATGTGGTCTGGCGTGGACTGACCGATAAAGCGAAAATCTGAGCAATATTCAAAAAAGAGAAGAGTGTATTTACCGAAACCAGACTATCAGCAAGTTAAAGATCTGGAATAGCTCGCATGTGGCATAAGTTGTCACCCCCCTCCCAAAGTGGTAATATTAATAAGAAATAATGTGAATTTTCATGGGAGGATTCCGCCGAAAAGAAGCGAATCTTTAAATACCTATGCTTAAATAGACTTTGAATTTAGATATGCATAGTACCTGCGCCTTGATTATCAGCAAGGCACTTGTGCTGTCATATCCAACATAAAGGAGCGTTTTTATGCTTGGGATTTTAAATAAAGTGTTTGATCAAAATAAACGTGAAATAAAACGTCTCACCAAAATGGCAGAACAAATTGAAGCACTTGCATCTGATATGGAAAAATTATCGGACGAGCAGCTGCGCGAGAAAACGGAAGAATTCAAAGCCCGCTACCAAAAGGGTGAAACCGTCGATGATATGCTGACTGAAGCTTTTGCGGTTGTCCGCGAAGCAGCAAAGCGCGTTCTTGGCTTATATCCTTATCCGGTTCAGTTAATGGGGGGTATTTCCCTTCATGACGGAAATATTTCTGAGATGAAAACCGGTGAAGGTAAAACCCTGACTGCAACGATGCCAGTATATCTAAATGCCCTTACAGGCAAAGGTGTCCACGTAGTTACAGTCAACGAATACCTTGCGAGCCGTGACGCCACTGAAATGGGCCAGCTTTACGAATTCCTTGGCCTGACTGTCGGCTTGAACTTAAATGGGCTTTCCAAAGAAGAAAAGCAGGCAGCATATGCTGCCGATATCACATACAGCACAAACAACGAGCTTGGGTTCGATTACCTTCGCGATAACATGGTTCTTTACAAAGAGCAGAAGGTTCAGCGACCGCTTCATTATGCAGTAATTGATGAAGTGGACTCCATCCTCATTGACGAAGCACGTACACCGCTGATCATTTCCGGATCTGCACAAAAGTCCACTCAGCTTTATATCCAGGCGAATGCCTTTGTCAGCCGCCTGAAAAAAGATGAAGACTTCACATATGATGAAAAAACAAAAGGTGTGCAGCTGACAGAAGAGGGGATGACCAAAGCAGAGAAGGCTTTTGGAATCGATAACCTTTTCGACATTTCTCATGTTGCACTTAACCACCATATTACACAGGCATTAAAAGCACATTCCAGCATGCATCTGGATGTCGATTATGTTGTTCAGGAAGGCGAAATCGTCATTGTTGACCAATTTACCGGCCGTCTGATGAAGGGCCGCCGCTACAGTGATGGACTTCACCAGGCTATTGAAGCTAAGGAAGGCCTGGAAATCCAGAACGAAAGCATGACTCTGGCAACGATCACATTCCAGAACTATTTCCGTATGTATGAAAAGCTTGCCGGTATGACTGGTACGGCGAAAACGGAAGAAGAGGAATTCCGCAATATCTACAATATGAACGTTATTGTGATTCCGACAAACCGTCCGATCGCCCGTGATGACCGTCCGGATTTAATTTATGCAACAATGGATGGGAAATTCCGTGCGGTTGTAGAAGATATCGCTGATCGCCACAAAAAAGGACAGCCAGTTCTTGTCGGTACTGTTGCAATCGAAACATCAGAAATTATCTCTAAATACCTTAGCAAAAAAGGCGTTCCGCATAACGTTCTAAACGCAAAGAATCATGGCCGTGAAGCGGAAATTATCCTGGATGCCGGTAAGCAGGGTGCTGTAACAATTGCCACTAACATGGCAGGACGCGGTACGGATATCAAGCTTGGAGAAGGCGTAAAGGAGCTTGGCGGGTTATGCGTTGTTGGTACAGAGCGTCATGAAAGCAGACGTATCGATAACCAGCTCCGCGGACGTTCCGGACGTCAGGGTGACCCGGGTGTCACGCAATTCTATCTTTCCATGGAAGATGAATTGATGCGCCGTTTCGGTTCTGACAATATGAAGTCGATGATGGAGCGCCTTGGAATGGATGACACTCAGCCAATCCAAAGTAAAATGGTTTCAAGAGCTGTTGAATCTGCTCAGAAGCGCGTTGAAGGCAATAACTTTGATGCACGTAAGCAGCTTCTTTCTTATGATGATGTTCTCCGTCAGCAGCGTGAGATTCTTTACGGTCAGCGTAACGAAGTTCTGGAGTCTGAGAACTTGAGAGAGATTGTTGAAAAGATGATCATGACCAGCATCCAGCGCAATGTAGAAGGATATGCACCTGGTCATGAAGATGAGGAAAACTGGAACCTGCAGGGCATCATTGACTATGTAAATGGAAACCTTCTGAATGAAGGCGACCTAACCGTAAATGATATCCGCGGCAAGGATACGGAGGAAATCACCGAAACCATTTTTGCCAAGGTCAAAGAACGCTACAATGAAAAAGAGGAAATGCTTAGCCCTGAGCAGATGCGTGAATTTGAGAAAGTTATCGTGCTTCGTGCCGTTGACTCCAAATGGATGGATCACATCGACGCGATGGATCAGCTTCGCCAGGGAATCCACCTGCGTGCGTATGGCCAGACAGATCCGCTTCGCGAGTACCAGGGAGAAGGCTTTGCGATGTTTGAAAACATGATCGCTTCCATCGAAGAAGATGTTGCCAAGTACATCATGAAAGCCGAAATCCGCAACAACCTTGAGCGCCAGGAAGTGGCCAAAGGCCAGGCCGTCAACCCGAAAGAAGACGGTGAAAAGGTTAAGAAAAAGCCTGTCGTCAAGCAGATGGATGTCGGACGCAACGACCCATGCATCTGCGGCAGCGGCAAGAAATATAAAAACTGCTGTGGTGCAGAAAAATAAACAATTGAGCCGGCAACAGCTTTGCCGGCTTCTCTCTTTGGGATAGGTTGTGAAAAACCTAATAGGAAATATGCTTTTACGGATAATCAAGCTATAATATGAAATAAATAATTTTTGAGGTGACCGAAATGGAATTAGCAGATATTCGCAATGAACTTGAAAAAACAGCTAAGATTTTAGCGGACTTTAGGGGGTCTCTTTGACTTAGAAAACAAAGAGGCGCGCATCGCTGAGCTTGATGATGTCATGCTGCAGCCTGGATTTTGGGATGACCAGCAGGCGGCACAGGTTGTTATCAGCGAATCAAACTCACTAAAAGATCAGGTAGTTGAATTCCACGATTTATACGAAACGTTTGAGAATCTGGAATTAACTTATGAGTTAGTAAAAGAAGAGAGCGACGCAGAATTGCAGGCCGAGCTTGAGGAAGAGCTCAAGGACTTAGTGAAGCGCCTGAACGATTTCGAACTGCAGCTTCTCTTAAGTGAAGAGTATGATAAGAACAATGCCATTCTTGAACTGCATCCGGGTGCAGGCGGAACCGAGTCACAGGACTGGGGCAGCATGCTGCTTCGCATGTATACACGCTGGGCGGAAAAGAAAGGCTTCAAGGTTGAAACACTTGATTACCTGCCTGGAGATGAAGCGGGCATCAAGAGTGTTACCCTTAGCATTAAGGGTCATAACGCTTACGGCTACTTGAAGGCTGAAAAAGGCGTGCACCGTCTAGTAAGGATTTCTCCATTCGACTCTTCGGGCCGCCGTCATACTTCATTCGTATCCTGCGAAGTGATGCCGGAATTCAATGATGAAATTGAAATCGACATCCGTACAGAAGATCTGAAAATCGACACATACCGTGCAAGCGGTGCAGGCGGTCAGCATATCAACACGACTGACTCTGCTGTCCGTATCACACACTTGCCGACAAATGTCGTGGTAACATGCCAGACAGAGCGTTCACAGATCAAAAACCGCGAACGTGCCATGAAAATGCTGCAAGCTAAGCTCTATCAAAAGAAAATCGAAGAGCAGGAAGCAGAATTAGCCGAAATCCGCGGCGAGCAAAAAGACATCGGCTGGGGTAGCCAAATCCGCTCCTATGTCTTCCATCCGTATTCCATGGTAAAAGACCACCGCACCAACACGGAAGTCGGTAACGTCCAGGGAGTGATGGATGGTGACCTGGATTTGTTTATTAATGCATATTTGCGTTCAAAATTGATTTTGCCTCAGGATTAATATGCAAATTAGCCTATGCTTTCATATAACCGGCATAGGCTTATTTTTTATTTATGGAATTTTAACTGAGCTAGCCGGTGAATGGGGTTTGCTTTAGGAGTGGATACGTTTCTTGAGTTGATTAATTTCGGTTTCGTGGACTCCGCTTTTTTTACTAAGGTGTTCAATATCTATTTTTGTACCCTTCAAAGCATCCGAAATTACATGGAAAGTCTCT
The DNA here is from genome assembly GCA_030348385.1 of Cytobacillus sp. NJ13. Lineage (NCBI taxonomy): Bacteria > Bacillati > Bacillota > Bacilli > Caryophanales > Bacillaceae > Cytobacillus > Cytobacillus sp. NJ13. The sequence goes on from JAUCFP010000006.1 coordinate 4,054,724, forward strand.
TCGTGCTGATCTAACTTCGTTTCAATATGCTTAAAATGGCTTCGGAATTCGGTAGCATTATTTTCAATTTGTTCAGAAAGTCTTCCAATTCTGTTCTCAACATTCCCGAGCCTGTTTTTAACATCAGCAAATTCATGATCAATCGAATCAAATCTCTTTGAATGTTCTTTCAGTGTACTTAAAATTTCATTAAGAATCTTCTCCATTTTTCTCACCTCCTTTTCGACATTATACCACATGCAGCATAATTTCATGCTGAAGATAATACTGCTTAAGAGCTTTCTGGACCAATGTTCATAAACATTTCGCACATTAAAATCGCATGATAAATTGAACGCTTTTATCGCAACATAATGGAAAGGCAGAGCAGAGTCCTTTAATACGGCAGTTCAATGGCATTTACAGGCCTCAGACACCATGCTATACTCACTGACGGTAAAAATGGAATATGAACTTAATTCTGCATAGATCGGGACACCGGAGGGAGAAGAAATGGGCAAGAATAGAAGAGGATATACTTATAGTGCAAAAGCGGAGAGATTGCTGGAGTACTTATATGTTTTAATAGGTTCAGGAATTGTGGCGATTGCGTTTAATATGTTTTTGCTTCCAAACCGAATTGCGTCAGGAGGAGTAAGCGGGATCAGTACTATTCTGGATGCGGTTGCTGGATGGGAGCCGGCATATGTACAGTGGGCATTTAATATACCGCTTTTTATTGCAGGTGTGCTTTTGCTCGGCAAACAATTTGGGGTGAAAACTCTGGCTGGTACAATATTTCTCCCGTTTGTTGTTTTTCTTACAAAAGATTATGAGCCTTGGACATCAGATCCGCTGCTGGCTTCTCTGTTTGGCGGAATTGGCGTTGGACTGGGTTTAGGTATTGTTTTCCGGGGTAAAGCATCAACAGGAGGGACAGACCTTGCAGCACAGATAATTAACAGGTATACAGGTTTGTCTCTTGGAACTTGTGTAGCGATAATCGATGGATTGATCGTACTATCCGCTGCGATTATTTTTGACATAGAACAGGGTCTGTATGCCTTAATTGCCTTATATGTGACAAGCAAAACAATCGATCTCATACAGCTTGGATTCAGCCGGACAAAGATGGCTTTAATCATTACTGAAAAACAAAGTGAAGTTCGTGAAGGAATTTTGAATAAAATTGACCGCGGTGTGACAAAACTATCAGCATACGGTGGTTATACCGACCATGAACGTCCAGTCCTCATGTGTGTGGTGGACCAGACGGAGTTCACAAAATTGAAACAACTGGTTCAAACCATTGATCCTACTGCATTTATCATTGTTACGGATGCTTCCGAGGTGTTGGGCGAGGGTTTCAAACGAGCATAGTGTTGGTATAATATAGCTGTACTTAGTATTTTTTCCTGAGGGGGAATTATAGGTGAAAAAGAAGCTACTGGCATTACTGATGGGTACATCTTTAGTTCTTGCAGCCTGCGGCGGCGGAGACGATGCTGCTGAAGACAAGGACACTGCTACAAACGGCGGCGGTGAAACAACGACTGATACTGCTGACGCTGGTGATGCACAAAAGCTTTATGAACAGAAATGTTCAAGCTGCCACGGTGCAAACCTTGAAGGCGGTGTAGGGCCTGCACTAGATAAAATTGGTGCCAGCCTATCGCAGGAAGATATTGAAAACACCATTGCTAACGGTAAAGGAGCTATGCCTAAAGGCTTGCTTCAGGGAGAAGAAGCTTCTGCTGTAGCATCCTGGCTAGCAGGCAAGAAATAATAGGATCAAAATAAAAACGTTCTGTTCATCAGGACGTTTTTATTTTTTTGTCGTGCTGGTTAGGACAATAAGTGACAAATATCGAGTGAATGCAATATGCAAAAAGAAGGAAAAATCCGCAGATTATACCTAGAATATTAATGAAACTCAGGAAAAAAGTAACAATAGTTAACGGATTGAAAAGAAACTGTAATAATTTTTTCCGTTATTTTGACAACTTATGATGTTATAATGGGTTGTGTGAGAATTTCAGATGGCTAAATAGGCAGTATTTACAAGTATTTTGTCATCCTCTATGTCGAAAGGATGTCGTTTTTTAGCGAAAAAGGCCGTCGCTTTTTTAATTCTTAATACACACTAGATGCTAGGTGATATATATGATCGATATGAAAGACGTATATAAGAGATACCCCAATGGCGTTACAGCTGCCAGCGGGATTGATGTCCATATTAAACAAGGTGAGTTTGTTTATGTAGTAGGACCGAGTGGGGCCGGTAAATCCACTTTTATCAAAATGATGTACCGGGAAGAAAAGCCTTCGAGCGGAACGATAACCATTGACGGAGTGAATCTGGCCTCATTAAAGAATGCAAAGGTGCCGCTTATGCGCCGTAAAATCGGTGTCGTTTTCCAGGACTTTAAGCTCCTTCAGACACTGACTGTCTATGAGAATGTGGCTTTTGCTCTTGAGGTCATTGAAGAGCATCCGAAGAATATTAAAAAACAAGTTATGGAAACTTTGGACCTTGTAGGTTTAAAGCATAAGGCTAGGATGCTTCCGACCGAATTATCAGGCGGGGAGCAGCAGCGTGTTTCCATCGCCAGATCAATCGTAAATTCTCCTAAAGTCGTGATAGCGGACGAGCCTACAGGAAACCTTGACCCGGATACTTCATGGGAAATCATGAACATCTTCGACGAAATCAACACGAGAGGAACGACTGTGGTCATGGCAACTCATAATAAAGAAATTGTTAACACGATTAAGCACCGCGTAATTGCCATAGAAGGCGGAAGGATAGTGCGTGACGAGCAAAGAGGTGATTACGGCTATGAAAGCTAGAACATTGGGCCGGCACTTCCGTGAAAGCTTTAAGAGCCTCGGACGAAACGGATGGATGACGTTTGCTTCGGCAAGTGCGGTGACAGTAACACTCATTTTGGTTGGCGTATTTTTCGTCATTATGATGAATCTCAACAAGGTGGCTACAACCATTGAAGAGGACGTGGAAATCCGCGTTCACATCGATGTTGCTGCAAATGAGCAGGATCAGGAAGTTTTACAGCAAAAAATCGAAGGAATACCCGAAGTCAAAACAGTCGAATATTCAACTAAGGAAAAAGAGCTTGATAGTTTAATAGATAGCCTTGGTGAAGAAGGAGAAGCCTTCAAACTGTTCGAACAGGATAATCCGCTGAACGATGTATTTATCGTAAAGACGAAAAACCCGGCAGATACAATGAAAGCTGCGAAGCAGATTGAAAAAATGGAATATGCTGCAAAAGTAAAATATGGGCAGGGGCAGGTTGAAAAGCTATTCAACTTTATCAATGCCGGCCGAAATGTTGGCCTTGTTTTGATTATCGGCCTATTATTTACAGCCATGTTCCTGATCTCCAATACAATTAAAATTACGATCATGTCACGAAGAAAAGAAATCGAGATTATGAGATTGGTAGGAGCAACCAACGCCTTCATCAGGTGGCCATTCTTCCTGGAAGGTTTATGGCTTGGATTGCTTGGATCGATTATCCCGATTGCACTTGTTTCAACAGCCTACTATTATGCCTATGATTATTTGGCGCCAAAGCTTGAAGGACACTTTATCAAGCTGCTGGAATTTAGTCCGTTTGTCTATCAGATTTCCGGACTTATTATCCTGATGGGTGCACTCATTGGTGTATGGGGAAGCTTGATGTCAGTCAGAAAGTTCCTGAAAGTATAAAACCAGCTTAGAAGGCCCTGCGGGGGGGAACCTGTCCAGGGGCCTTCAAGCCTCATAATAATAGACGATTAAGCAGAGTTAAATGTTTCAGACATAGATGAAAAAAAGAACGATTGACCTGTACATATGGTGTTCATTGAAAGGAGAAATCGGAAAATTGAAGAAATCCATCATCACATTATCATTAGCTGCTGTTTTAGGTTTTGGCAGCCTAACAGTTGGACTGCCCCTAGAAAAGGCGTCTGCGGCAAATAAATTAAATGACTTAAACAGCCAAAAAGATAAGATTAATGAACAGCGTTCTGGAGTAGAATCAAAGATTAACGATACAGATAAGAAGCTTACCGAAAACCAGGGCGAGCAGCAGTCCGTTCAAAGTGAGATTGAGCGCCTGGATAAAGCGATCAGTGATGCTTTAGCGAAAATTGAAGAAAAGAACAACGAAATTTCTGGTACTAAAAAGGAAATAGAAAAACTTGAAGGCGAAATTAAAGTATTAGTAGAGCGCATCAAAAAGCGCAACGAACTATTAAAGGACCGTGCGCGCAACTACCAGGAAACTGGCGGAATGGTGAGCTATATTGATGTTTTAATGGGTGCGCAAAGCTTTGGAGACTTTGTTGAACGCGTTGGAGCAGTTGCTACGATCGTAGAAGCTGACCAGGACATTCTAAAAGCACATCAGGCGGATAAAGACGAGCTGGAAAAGAAACAGGCTCAGGTAAAAGAAGAGCTTGCATCTTTAGAAAAAATGCTTGCCGAGCTTGAGAGCATGAAAAAGAGCTTAAATGCCCAAAAGGCAGAGAAAGATAAATTACTTGCATCCCTAAAGCATGAAGAAGAGGAAATGCATGCTCATAAGCTTGAATTAGCTGAAGAAAATGAAATCCTTGCAGCCCAGGAAGTGGCGCTTCAAAAAGCGATCAAGCTTGAGCAGGAAAGACAGGCTGAGGCAGCAAGACAAGCTGAGGCAGCAAGACAAGCTGAATTGGCAAAACAGAAAGCAGCTCAAAAGAGCAGCTCTTCATCAGCAGGCAACAGCTCATCATCTGATAGCGGATCATCAAGCAGCCCGCAGGTTTCTGCACCTTCAGTATCAAGCGGTGCCTGGACAAAACCAGCTGCAGGAAGACTTTCTTCAGGTTTTGGCGGCCGTTCATTAGGCGAGCACTATGGTGTTGATATAGCATCAGGCGGTACAGTGCCGATCGTGGCAGCAGCAGATGGTGTCGTTATCCGTTCATACTATTCAAGCAGCTACGGAAATGCCATTTTCATTGCCCATTCTGTAGGCGGACAAACTTACACAACCGTATACGCTCATATGAGAAGCCGTTCTGTAGGCTCTGGCCAGACTGTTTCTAAAGGACAGCAAATCGGTATCATGGGTAATACTGGACAATCTTATGGCCAGCATCTGCACTTTGAACTTCACAGAGGTTCTTGGAATGCTGCAAAATCAAATGCGATTAATCCAGTAGGCATTGTGCCTCTATAAAAAATAGTGAAAGTGGAAGGAGCTCAGCTTCTTCCACTTTTCTTTTACCCTTGAAGAGGGTCTTTAATCCTATAAAACAATTTGTTTTTTAAATCGTCTCAAGCAAAAGAAATCATAACTCGTCCATTCCCCACATAGGATGAAATATGCGAAGACACCCGCTTCCCTTGGCGGGTTGTTTTATTTACTTAAAATCGAGTTAGGCAGCTGATAAAACAGTACTCCGAAATAACAGGAATCCCGGCAAAATAGAAAGGGAGATGAAGATGAGCAGAAAGTGGATCGCCGTGCTGATGACGGGATCATTGCTGACAGGAGCTGGCGGTACATATGCAGGCATGCAGTGGCTGGCAAAGGAAACTCCGCAGACAGGAACGGGAAATCAATTAATAGATTTTAAGGAGAACGGAACACAAATTGAAAAAGAGAAAATCGAAAAAATGGAAACAGCCTATCAGCTAATTTTAAATAGCTATGTGGAAAAAGTAGAGGAAAAGCAGCTCGTGGAGGGAGCAATCCAGGGCATGCTTGCAACCCTTGGAGACCCTTACTCTGTTTATATGGACGAAAAAACAGCAAAACAATTCAGTGATACACTGGAATCTTCTTTTGAAGGAATCGGGGCAGAAGTCAGCATGGTGGAAGGTAAAATAATCATTGTTGCACCATTTAAAGATTCACCAGCTGAAAAAGCAGGGCTGAAGCCGAAGGATGAAATTTTAAAAGTGGATGGGGAAAGTGTGAAGGGTCTTGATTTATATAAAGCTACCATGAAGATCCGCGGCAAAAAAGGAACAAAAGTAGAACTTGAAATTGCGCGCCAGGGATTAAAGGAACCTTTAAAGGTAAAAGTAAAAAGAGATGAAATCCCGCAGATTACAGTTTACTCAGAAATCAAGAAGCAAAGAGGAAAAAATGTAGGGTATTTGGAAATCACCTCATTTTCCGAAGATACATCGAAGGAATTTGCAAAACAGCTGAGTGAAATGGAGAAAGAAGGAATCGAAGGGCTTGTAATTGATGTGCGCGGAAATCCCGGAGGTCTCCTGACATCAGTACAGGAAATCCTGAAAGAATTGGTTACGGGTGATAAGCCATATTTGCAGATAGAGAAACGTGATGGAGAAAAAATGAGGTATTTCTCCACACTTGAAAAGCCTAAAAGCTATCCGATTGCTGTTCTTGTAGATAAAGGGAGTGCCTCTGCATCGGAGATTCTTGCCGGCGCTTTAAAGGAAGCGCAGGGTTATTCTATAATCGGTGAAAATTCATTTGGAAAAGGCACTGTTCAGCAGCCAGTTCCAATTGGAGATGGCAGCAATATCAAGCTTACTTTGTTTAAATGGCTGACACCAGACGGAAACTGGATTCATAACAAGGGAATAAAGCCAACCCTCGAGGTCAAACAGCCAGACATCTACCAAACACATCCTTTACAGGTGGAGAAGCCTTTGGCAATCGATATGAATAATGAAATGGTGAAGAATGCACAAGAAATTCTGGCAGGTCTTGGATATGCTCCAGGACGGAAAGATGGCTACTTCAATGATTCCACTGCAGCAGCTGTAAAAGCATTTCAGAAGCAAAAAGAGCTTGAAACAACCGGCCGGATAGACAAGAAAACAGCAGCAGCGCTCGAACAAGCCGCCATTGAAGAAATGAAAAAAGAGCAGAATGACCTTCAACTGCAAACGGCTCTGAGATATATTGCAAAATAGAAAATTTTGTCGATAGCAAACTTTCATTAGCAGGAGGGATTTTCCTTCTGCTATTTTTGTATTTGAGCCAGATTGTGATAGGTTTTGGAAGGCGCTTTTGGTAGAATATAGAGTAATAGAGTTTTCAGTTTGTTACATAATTCATGAGAATTTATTAATAGAGGCTGGTGGCAAGTTTGATAGAGGAGTGGATTTTTGAGTTTTTAAAAGGAACGGGAAAGCTGTTGCTGAACCCGGTATTTTATTACCTGTTTTTTGCGGCTGCATTTTTGGGGGTTTCCCGTGTAAAGCGTGAGCGCAAAGACTTTTCAGTTCGTGTGAAAAATGCTTATTTTGAGCTTAGGCAGCTTCTTCCTCTGGGTATCTTGGCAGGTCTAATAGTGAGTGTTGTGATGGTTGGAGCAGGACTTGCCGTACCAGTGGAAACGATTGTTTTTACTGCTGCTCTTACGTTCCTGTGGAGCTTTACGGCAAAAGTGAGATGGATGGCGCCTGTCTATACGCTGGGCTTTGCATTTTTCGCAACAATGTTTGCTGCTGAACAGAAATGGCCATTGCCATCATTCGCCCAGACGGCAGCAGATCTTGACTCTTCCATCTTTCCATCCATCGCTGTTCTCCTTGCTCTTCTTGTTATAGCAGAAGGCTTCCTGATTATAAGAAACGGACGGAAAGGCACATCTCCCAGGCTTGTAAAGAGTAAACGGGGCCAGACAATCGGCATTCATGAATCAAAAAGACTCTGGATGGTGCCTGTGTTTCTGCTTATTCCGGGTCAGGCACTGCAGCTGCCATTTGATTGGTGGCCAGCGATCCCGATTGGCGGGGAAACGTATTCGCTCATTCTGGTCCCTTTTTCGATAGGTTTTTACCAGCGAATCCAAGGCACGCTTCCCAAAGAGGCAACAGCACTGCTTGGACAAAGAATCAGCGTGTTTGGCGTACTTCTTTTGCTGATTTCAACTGCAGGCTACTGGTATCCGCTTGCAGCTGTGGGTGCAGCTGCACTTGCTATCATCGGGCGTGAATTCATCTCTCTCCGCCAGAGAATGGCAGAGGACCAGGCACCGTTTTACTTTTCCAAGCGCAATCAGGGAATCATGGTTCTTGGAGTAGTTCCGGATTCACCAGCTGATAAAATGTCCCTTCAAGTGGGAGAGGTTGTTACAAAAGTCAATGGTGTGAAGATCCATGATGAAAAAGGCTTCTATGAAGCGCTGCAAAAGAACGGGGCTCACTGCAAACTCGAGGTTTTTGACGTGAACGGCCAAGTCCGGTTCGTCCAGCGTGCCCTTTATGAAGGGGATCATCACGAACTTGGGCTGCTGTTTGTGCAGGAAGAGAAGAAATGGGATAGTGAAGCGGTTTGATGTGAATTTTCAAAATCTCCCGGAATACATTCATAATCTTCTGGAATTAATTTTCATAATCCTTCGGAATGGTAAATAATATGAAGATAAAGTTTAACTGAGTAATTTTAAGAGAGACGATTTAGTCGTTTCTCTATCTTTATATATGGGGGTGATGGTTAAGTTACTTTCCTTCAGTAAAACAAGAAATGACGAAAATATTTATCATTTTATTAATAGATTACCTATAGAAAATAGGTATGATAAAAAAATACATGGATATCTCCAACTATCGGGCCATTATATTGATTAAGAGGTTTCATAAAACTCACTTTTTTATGTAGCTAACAGGATTCTGAAGAAGCCGAAAACGTTGATGTATGAAATGTATGAGATGTATAAAATTCTGTATAAAAGATAAAAATGACCTTTTGAATCAGCTTAAATTTTTATGGATGATGATGTTTCTCTTTTTGTATTGGATCAGATTGAAAAAGGGTTATTATAAATGTTTCCTTTGTAAAAATAATTTTATTGAACGAAGTACCCTTAATTCAATAAGAATGTCTTTTATATAGAATGTTAAACAACCTTGCCTCAACTAAATAATTAAGGCAAGGTTTCTTGAGGAATCTCTAAGTTTTGTCTCTTATGAGGCTTTTTATTACTAATAATATAAAACATTTACTTTATTGCATTTGATACATTTTTCATAATATTGATTTCCTTTACAAAAATGATGATCACAATTTTGCTGGATCTCTTTTAAACGTTTCTCCAAAAAAGCAAGGTGAGTTTTAAATTGATTAATCTCCTCTTCAATTTTATCTACCTTCACCCTAATAACCCCCTAAGAATGTTACTGATATATGTTACCGCCAGATTGCTTAAACTCTTCAGCCTTTGCCTTCATACCAATTTCAATAGCTTCCTTCGTATCAAGTTTATTTTCTTTTGCATAATTACGAATATCTTGAGAAATTCTCATACTACAAAATTTAGGTCCACACATTGAACAGAAGTGTGCCGTTTTTGCACCTTCCGCAGGTAAAGCTTCATCATGATATTCTATTGCGCGTTCAGGGTCTAAAGATAAATTAAACTGATCCCTCCAACGGAATTCAAAACGAGCTTTTGATAAGGCATCATCTCTTATTCGTGCTCCAGGATGTCCTTTTGCTAAATCAGCAGCATGTGCTGCGATTTTATAAGTTATAACCCCTTCACGAACATCATCCTTATTCGGTAACCCTAAATGTTCTTTTGGTGTCACATAACATAGCATGGCTGTACCATACCAACCAATCATTGCAGCTCCAATAGCAGATGTAATGTGATCATAACCAGGAGCTATATCTGTTGTAAGAGGACCAAGTGTATAAAATGGTGCTTCTTGACACACTTCTAGTTGTTTATCCATATTTTCTTTAATCAGGTGCATTGGTACATGTCCTGGTCCTTCAACCATGACCTGTACATCATGCTCCCAAGCAATTTTTGTTAACTCCCCAAGAGTTTCTAACTCTGCAAACTGTGCTTCATCGTTTGCATCTGCAATAGATCCAGGACGTAAACCATCCCCTAAAGAAAATGCAATATCATACGATTTCATAATTTCGCAAATTTCTTCAAAGTGACTATATAAAAAGCTTTCTTTATGGTGGTGTAGACACCATTGTGCCATAATAGACCCGCCGCGGGATACAATACCTGTTAAACGTTTTGCTGTTAACGGGACATATCGTAAAAGAACTCCAGCATGAATTGTGAAGTAATCAACACCTTGCTCTGCTTGTTCAATTAAGGTATCTCGGTAAACCTCCCAGGTAAGATCTTCAGCAACTCCATTTACTTTTTCAAGTGCTTGATAAATTGGGACAGTGCCTACAGGAACCGATGAGTTACGAATAATCCATTCCCGTGTTGTATGAATGTTTTTCCCTGTTGATAAATCCATAATATTATCAGCACCCCAACGTGTGGCCCAGGTCATTTTTTCAACCTCTTCTTCGATAGAAGATGAAACAGCGGAGTTTCCAATATTTGCATTAATTTTAACGTGAAAGTTACGGCCTATAATCATAGGCTCTGCTTCTGGATGGTTGATATTAGAAGGAATAATCGCTCTACCCGATGCAACTTCATCACGCACGAATTCGGGTTTCATATTTTCTCTAATTGCAATAAATTCCATTTCAGGCGTGATAATTCCCTTTCTTGCATAATGAAGTTGTGTGACATTTTCCCCTTTTTTTGCTCGTAACGGTTTCCGCTTTAAACCTGGAAACACGTTATGATTGGCACGAGGATCGTTTTCATCGTTATAACCATTATCCTCAGGCTTAATATCCCGACCATCATATTCCTCAACATCTCCACGTGCTTGAATCCAGGAACTGCGGAGGGCAGGGAGACCTTTTGTAATATCAACAGAACAATCTGGGTCTGTATAAGGTCCACTAGTGTCATACACACGTACGGGAGGATTTTCCGCCTCTCCAAACGTACCAGTTGTCGGGCTCAACTCGATTTCACGCATTGGAACTTTAATATCAGATCTAGAGCCCGTTACATATACTTTTTTGCTTCCCGGAAAATTAGACATGATGGAAATACTTTGTTCATTTGATGAATTTGTTGACATTGACATAATAAATCTCTCCTTTTTTGAATATAAAGGACAAGATATAGAACACAACAAGTGGAAAGCTTATAAAGCTTATGAAGTACATAAAAAAGCCGGTATCCAATAAATGGTTGGACCCGGCTAATATGTATGCAGAAGTAGTATTGCTACAATAATTATTCTAACTTCCCCACGCTGGTATGAACCAGATCAGGTCCCAAGAGTCAAGAAACTTCAACGTGTTTCTTTCTCAGCCCAACTTATTGGACTCCCCTAGTTATTTCTATTCAATTTGATTTTAGTATACATGAGACTTCTTTAAAATAAAAGGAAAATTTAGAGGCTAAGGGGATGAGGCTGGGAAAAGATGCACATTAGAGTAGACTGAAACCACCACCCGAAGGTGGAGGTTTATTATGGGGAATTACTTGATAAATTACTGTTCATTCAAGCTTGTTACAGAAACACTTTGTTTATTATTTGGTTCATCAAGGGAATGGATTGTAGCTGTTCCATTTTGTTCATCCACGTTCTCAATGTAAATGCCTTCTCCATTATAGGTTACATTAGCCATAATTGGCGAAGAAGCAATTTCTTGTGCTCGTTGTACGTTCATTGTAGCCACCTCCTTTTGACTTTAATAGTTATAATATTTGTTCCAAATAACTTAGATATACTTGTTGTAATTGAAAATGCTTGCTTCCAAGTTCAAGTTGATTTTCGCCATAACTATTAAACAATAGATTTAAATAAGGCAAGGGTTCTTTAGTAAAAGAACTGAGGAGCCATTTTTGCATCTCCTTCACATTTTTTAATATTCCGCAATCGGGCGCGATTGTGTAACAAGAAGAAAATGGTCTTAAATATTTTACATTTAATTTAATGTGTACTAAAAATGGGAAAATATTTTTTTCCGCAAGTTTATGAATAAAAGTGGAAAAATTGATGATTTTTTCAAGTCATTCCGGGGAATTGTGAAAAGGGAAAATTACCCATATCACAATGTTCCATTCCGAAAGATTATGAAAAATTACATTTGATGTCAGTTTCTTTTTTCAAAAAGAAGCAAAAACTTGCTAATTTCTGATGAGTTTTTTGCGTTTTATAGCTATACACCCCAAAATGGAAGCCGTTGAAAGTAGAAAGGTAGGTCTTTTCTTTCATATTAGCTGTCATATATGGATAAAAGTTCTTAGCTTCGCCCTAAGCCCTTCTTCTCTAATAGAGACACTCTTTTCTTATTGTTCGTTGTTTAATAACTGATAGAATGTTATTTTTTCATATCAGTTTCCGTTTGGGTATTACAGGAAAATGCAATCTGTCCATTATTATAGTTATTAATTGATTGCATTGAAAAAAATATTGCATAATTTTTACAAGTTTCTAAAGGATTATTTATTTTTACAGGTAAAATAGTGATATTTTAAAATGCCTAGAGTTAAGACAAAAAAGGAAAAGTATTCCCTAAGGTAAATAGTTTGCCCTAAACAAAGTAAGTTATTTTATAGAGATTAAGACAGTGTTGTTATGTCTGAATGGTATGCTATCATTTCATTAACGATGATTTTTCGTCCTCCATATATGGAGGGCGTTTTCTTTTTTGTAAAAGGATTGCTATTATCCTGAATCTGCCCATAACATAGCTGCCATGCAGCAAGGAAGTTTGAAACAGTTATGGCCTTCCGCCAATCAGTGACGGCTTACTACAGAGGATTATGAGTTTGTTGCTGTTTAAACACTTTTAGATAAAGATGAACTGAGAATAAAAATAAACCTGATACAAGAGGGGAGCACCCTTGGCATTAAGCGATATGTTAAAAGTAACTATCTATCTATCTATCTATCTATCTATCTATCTATCTGTGCGGCTTCGTGACTTCACCGGCTCCGAGTGTTACAACGGTCAAATATAAACATTTTCAGGTGCGAAAGTTTGGTACCTAAGAACTTTTATATTTTTGTACCTTACATACTTTCCACTATATTCTCCTTATAAGCACCCATTTTAAAAATTTCGTTATGTCAATTTATTTTAGTGCTAAAGAATGCGGTTAGGTTTTTTATTTAGTAAAGGAGTGTCTTTATTTGAATATATTAATCACAGTTTTTTTCTATTTAAGTGTTACGTTCTCGGTGTTACATTTATACCATTGTTTACCATGGTTCCGTGAACCTGAAGAAAGGTCCAATCGTTACCCCAAGCTGAAAAAAAGGATGCTCGGGAATGAAGAAGAAGAAGGAATAAGCATTATAATTCCATGTTACAACGAAACAGGTATTCTGGAAACTTCAATTAAGAGTATGAGATTATTACCTTATTCTCAATTGGAGGTCATTTATATCAATGATGGTTCTACAGATGATACAATGAACTATTTGACTAAATCGCTGCAATTGAAAGCATGTTCCATGTCTCAGAACTGTAAGCTATCTTATGAAAAAGTTAAGGGCTTGTACCAATCTGAACTCTACCCTAACTTCTATGTCATAGATAAGATGAATGGCGGAAAAGCCGATGCTTTAAATGCAGGGATTGATTATTCAAACCATGATCTTATTGTCACCCTAGATGCTGATACTATTTTGGAAGATAATGCATTATTTGCTGTTAACGATACCTTTAAAGATAGGAATGTTGTTGCTGCTGGCGGGATGGTGCATGTTTTGCAAACAAGGATAAATGAACATAAAAATCGACTATCCCTGCGTTTTACAAACATGATAATTCGAGTTCAAGTTTTGGATTTCCTAAAAGCATTCTATATTTCAAAATTATCTCTTGTACGCTTTAAAGCTTTAGCTGTCATATCAGGAGCATTTGGTATTTTCAGAAAACAGTCCCTTCTGGATGTAGGCGGTTACCGGAAAACCATAGGAGAAGATATTGATATCACGCTGCGTATTCATAGACTTATAGCAAAAAATAAAAATTTGAGAATTAGTTTTATATCAGATGCAGTGGGCTATACAGAATTACCTGAAACATGGAAGGATTTAACCAAACAACGTTTACGATGGCAAAAAGCATATATAGATTGCATCATTCATTTCTGGTCCTTCTTTTTAAAAACTTTATTTACTAGACCTGTTTCCTTTTTTTATATATTTGAGTCGTTTCTAGTAGGTACCCTTGCTTCTTATTTAATGACAGGGATAGTGATTGTAAACATAATAAAAGACCCTCAAAATACCTATTTAATGTTTTTCTATATGTTTTGGGTTTTTTTAGTTGGGTTTTTGTACGACCTGGTAGCGATCCGCCAAGGAAAATTTTACGGGTTTACATTTCGTAAAAGAGATGGTTTCCGAATATTTTCTGCCATCCTTTTTGATATTTTTATTTATCGATTTGTAACGATTTGTTTTGTCATGTATGGAAGTATTTCTTATTTCTTCAACAAAAAATGGAACAAAGTCACTCGGACAGGACGAAATTATCACCAGGAGGGCTCTAAACCTGCCGCATAGTCACAGGCTAATTTTAAAAACTAATTGCAGCAAAAAAGGTGATTAGGTTTTATTGTGGAGGATTGGATAATGGGTAAAAAAATTCTGCTATTAGTTTTAACCTCTTTTACAGTATTAATCTTAGGAGTCGTCAGTTTTGCATTTCAGTTTGTTACGTCAACTCGAGCAAGTATTCACGAAGAGGTCGACAGGAATGAAAAATTTGAAGGACGTCTGGAAAATATCAACTTTAAGGATGGTGATCCAATAACCATCCTGTTAATGGGACTTGATTCTCGACCAGGTGAAATAGGCGGCCGAGCCGATACAATGGTTCTATTAACCATTAATCCTCATTCCGAATCAATGCATATGGTCAGTATTCCCCGTGATACATATACAAACATAAAAGGAGGTCTAAACAAAATCAACAGTTCTTATCAAGTAGGAGGGGCAGAGATGACCCTTAATTCTGTTGAAAACCTCTTAGATGTCCCCGTTGATTATTTTGTCAAAGTTAATATGAAGGGTTTTGAAGGTATTGTTGATGCAGTCGGAGGGGTAGAGGTATATAATGATTTAGATTTTACCTATGGGAATGTGCACTTTCCAAAAGGCCAGCTTAAATTGGATGGGAATGAAGCTTTATTATATGCCCGAATGAGAAAGGAAGACCCAAGAGGAGATTTCGGCCGGCAAAAACGCCAACGCCAAGTAATTGAAGCTTTAATGCAAAAAGGGGAAAGTTTATCCTCTATCACGAACTTTGGCGAAATCGTCAAAGTTCTTAAAGATAATGTAAAAACAAACATGAATTTAAATGAGATGTTAAAAATTCAATCAAATTATAAGGGTGCTCGAGAAAACATAGAGCAGCACAAAATTGAAGGAACAGATAAAACAATAAAGGGTACTTACTATTATATGCCCGATAAGAAAAAACTACATGAAATTTCTGATAACCTGAAAAAACATCTGGAGGTCTATAATAATGATCCTGGTAAAGAGCCATCACAAGAAGTTAATGAGACAAATGAGTTAGAGGAAAAAGGCTCCAAGGAATCGGGTGAAAATAGACCAGATGATTCCACTAAAGAAAAAGAAAAGCCGGTTAAACAAAAAGATACGCGGACAAACGAATTAAAGGAAGAAAGCTCTAAGGAATCGGAGGATAACAAAACAGTTGATTCCGCTAAAGAAAAAGAAGGGTCAGATAAACAAAAAGAAAATGGGGATAAATATTCAGAAGAAGAAACCGTCAAGAATAGCGACAAGTCAAATGTTAATAAAGTAATTACTGAAAATTGGCCATCAGTCCCTACCAGTCAGGAAAACCATACTAGAGTGACTTTTGATGAAGGATCACAGGATTGGGAAGAAATGACTACAGCAATTTCAAAAGGGGCTGGCTTATCAAAAAATGATATGATCCTATGGTGGGTGGGTGGTAATGGCACAAATAGTGTCATTGCTACAGTGACTAATAAAGCACAAACCGATAACTATCGAGTCTACGTCTCATGGGTGGACGGTGCAGGTTACAAACCTACCAAAGTTGAAGTACTTTATGAAAATGATAAAAAACAGTAATAATACATTGACCTTGCGTAAAGGTAATGAGAAAAGCGAAAGAAACGAATGAGAGCGTTTGTTGTAAAATCGCAGCATTTGTCAAAAGTAGAACCATTGTTTGAACGAATAGACCCAGTAAGAATTGAAGAAGAGCTTAAAGGATTAAACAACCAAACTATTTAAAAAAGGGATAAATTTATCTTTATATTAAAAACCTTTGCAGAGAATGTGAAAGATTACACTCAACTAAAGGGTCCTTATATTCAAGATCAGCTGCCAAATCAGGTGGCTTTTTCTTTTTTAATAAACGGGGCAGGTTAGTGAAAGAAGGATTGGAATACGGTGGAAAATCATACTGTATATAAGGGGGAGTTGAATAACTGAGAAGCCATTTCTGCAAATGTCCTAAATAATTTAATACTGAATTTTTACAAAACTTAAAATCTACCTTAACAATTTCCATTTAATCTATTGATAGATTTAAAATGCAAAGTTTAGGAGAGATGAAGTTAATGACTAGCCAAAATTCTAAAAACGGTATGAACAGAAGAGATTTCATAAAAGCGGGAGGAATGAGTACACTTGCCCTTACTCTTGGATCCACTGGGGTACTATCACTCGGTTCAAAAGCCTTAGCTGATGCTACTGATAATCCAACAAGCGGATTTGGCGGGTATGGTCCTCTAGTTCCAGATCCGAATGGAATTTTAGATCTTCCAGAAGGCTTCCACTACAAAATTATATCCAAAGAAGGCGACCTAATGACTGATGGGCGAAAAATCCCAGGAGCATTTGATGGAATGGCGGCTTTTGAAGGATCAAATAATACAACCATTCTTGTTCGTAATCATGAGTTAGGGGCAGGTCCAGCATTTGGAAGCAATCCTTATGATGCGGCTGCTCAAGGTGGTACAACTGCTCTAGTTGTAGGTCCAAATCGCGAAGTTATGAAAGAATACGTAACTTCTTCAGGTACCATTCGAAATTGTGCTGGTGGAGCGACACCTTGGGACACTTGGCTGACTTGTGAAGAAAACCGTTCCGCAACACACGGATATGTATTTGAAGTGGACCCGACACAGCCAGAGAACGAAATGTCCAAAACTCCAATCAAGGAAATGGGCCGTTTTGCACATGAAGCCTGTGCAATTGACCCTGCAACAGGATATGTATACTTAACCGAAGATTCAAGCCCAAGCTACCTATACCGTTTTATCCCAAATGACTTAAGCCAAAAGCCGGGGGCGTTACAAAAAGGCGGTAAGCTGTATGCGGCTGCGATTGAAGCGGTAACTGACCCATCAGCAAGCACATTTAAAACAGGACAAACATTTAAAATTGTTTGGAAGGAAGTAGATCCTCATTTGTGCCGTGAAGACGCTGATGCTCAAAATTGCATTAAGTTCTCTAGACTTGAGGGAGCGTTCTTCCAAGAAGGAGTTTTCTGGTTCGATGACACCTCTGCCGGTGACAAAAAACTAGGACGCGTTTATCGTTATATTCCTCACACTAATACAATGGAGCTTTTCTATGAGGGTAATGATGCACGAGAAATGGAATATCCGGATAATATCTGCTGTACTCCATGGGGCGACCTTTGGTATGCAGAAGATGGTTCTGGACAAGATCGCCTTATGGGAATTACCCCAGAAGGCAAGGTCTATCCCTTTGCGGCAAACCGTTTAAGTGATTCTGAATTGGCTGGCCCAACCTTCTCACCAGATGGTAATACACTTTTTGTAAATATTCAAAGCCCAGGCAAAACCTTTGCCATTTGGGGACCGTTCCAACGCAGAAACTCTGCGCGCGCAAGGGAAATGTCCTATGCTGCTCCAGCGAATCTTGCACCGCAAGTTTCTGAAAAAGTGGCTCAGGTTGCCGAAGCACAAGGTATGTCTATTCTAGAAGCGGCAGCATTTGAGCGCCATGGAGTAAAAATGAGTTAAATTGTTTTTCAGGTTACCAAAAAAAGATGTAAGCTAACACTTTATACGGTTTACATCTTTTTTTACATTCCAGGTAATTTGTTGCAGGTGGACACCATCTGGGATCACATGTCCAGATAACCTATAATTCTTTCTATGGAAGGAGCTTTTAATGTGGTCTTAGTTTGTAAACAACATGTTTCTAAAGCCTTAAAAATGATTTTTCTTCCACATATTCAATCTATCTCAAATGATAATAAAGTACTTAAAGAGGTAAAATGCCAAGCTTGTGGTAAACAGGCAGATTATAAATTATATAATTTTATGCCACAAAGAAAAAGAGCTATCTAAACGATGGAGGTTATTTAAATGTTACAAAATATAGGGATTCCTGGTTTAATTCTTGTTCTAGTCATTGCCTTAATAATTTTTGGTCCATCCAAGCTACCTGAAATTGGTCGTGCATTTGGATCTACTTTAAGAGAGTTTAAAAAATCAACACGTGAGTTAGTATCAGATGATGAGTCAAAGAAAGACAAATACGAAACACAAAAAAGAAAAGAAGCCTAAACAAATAAGATATATTAGAAGATGTAGGTAGCTTCCATGCTTTTATCTTCTTTTTTTAGAGATGATACAATGGATATACAAGAGATGAATCTTGTGGACCACTTAAGTGAATTGCGAAAACGTCTGATTATTATCGTTGGAAGTTTTATGTTATTAGTAATTTTAGCTTTAATCTATGTAAAGAATATTTATCATTGGTTAATCCAAGATTTATCAATAAAATTAGCAGTTCTAGGTCCAAGTGATATTTTGTGGGTTTATTTAATGCTTGCAGCTGTGATTGCATTAGCAGGTACGATACCATTAGCTGCCCATCAGATTTGGCTTTTTGTCCGTCCTGCATTATCGGAAAAAGAAAAAAAGGTTGTACTTAAAGTAAAGGGTGCTATAGTTTAAGAAGGTTGTTACTAAAAATTTATTCCGTTTGTTTTAAAAAAACTAATTAATCCAAGTTAGCAGGTATCTAATTCCGTGAAATTAAGAATTACAGTACAATATATCAAAAGTGATATTATAAGGGGCCATTCCGGAAAATAACCAAACATTAAAGTAAGCTTGAAAATAACTTCTAAAACCAGTATTTCAGCCATGGATGCTGGTTTTTTGTTCTTCAAGTGAGAAGGAAAGGCAGATGGATTCTAATTTATGAGCAGCTTAGAGTAAGTTCTGCACTGCTTTCTGGATAAGAAGAATATCATTAAAAATTTGTTTTTTTATCTTTACATTCTTACAGCGATTCATTTCCCCTGTCAGTAATACGAGTTCCTTCTTGAAAATGTCTATTGTACTCATGTGTCTGTTCACTCCTGGCTTTTAAGGGGAGGGATGTTTGGGATTATAGTTCTTTATACCCTTCATCAAGCAGGATTAAACCAAAAACTGAGATGTTTATGAGTGAATATATCTAATTTGAGGATGTGTGGTTTTTAATAATATGGATAATTTTTTCCGAAACCTTTTCAATTCCTATTCGTAATAGAAGTAGCATCTTCTTAGGAGTAAACACGCGAATATGATATCCTTTAGATAATCCATTCAAAGAAAAAGGTGACATTGTGGCAAAGAAAAAACTGCAGTTCTGGACTTTACAATTGCTGCTTATCTTAACAATCATTTATGTATCAACGAAAATTTCCTTTCTGTTTGAACCGGTCGGTATTTTTGCGTCAACATTATTTTTTCCAATCATTATATCGGGATTTCTCTATTTCTTATTGAGTCCGTTGGTAAGATTGCTCCAGCGCTACAAGGTGCCAAGAACGGCAGCGATATTAATCATCTATGCAGCTGTTATCGGGTTGGTAATGCTGGTTATTGGCAACATCGCTCCCCTTATCAGCAGACAGGTGACTGAATTATTCAACGACCTGCCGGGATATGCGAAAACGACAAAAGACTTTGTTACTTCAATGTCTAACACTGAAGAGTTTAAATGGTTTTTGACGCAGGACTACATATTGCTTGAAGAAATTGAAGCCCGCATTATGGAATATGCCAATACCCTCCCTAGCCGTGTGACGCAGGGGGTAGCAGGAATTGTCAGCCTGGTCACCAATATTGCGATAACAATTGTAACGGTGCCATTCCTGCTGTTTTATATGTTTAAGGATGGAGATAAGTTCCCTGCTGCTGTTTCAAAGTTTCTTCCTGCTTCTTACAGAGAAGAGGGTGTTAAAACGCTTAAGGAAACAGGAGAGACTCTTTCTTCCTACATTCAGGGGCAGATTACAGTGGCATTATTTGTTGGAACCCTTTCGTTTATTGGCTATTTAATCATCGATTTGCCATATGCGCTAGTCATGGCGCTTATTGTTGCCATAACCAATATCATTCCTTATGTCGGCCCGTTTCTTGGCGGCGCACCTGCCGTAATCGTCGCACTTTTTGACTCGCCGACTAAAGCCTTACTGGTTGTCGTAGTCATAGTGATTGCCCAGCAGATAGAGGGGAATGTGCTGTCACCGCTGATTCTGGGAAAAACCTTAAACACACATCCGGCCACCATCATCATCTTATTGCTGGTTGCAGGCAATCTTGCCGGTATCCTCGGAATGATCCTGGCAATACCTACCTATGCTGTGACCAAAACGATTGTTTTGAATACAGTTAGGTTTTTAAGGGCGAGGAAGACAGCGAGAGAAGAACCGGTTACTTAATTTGAGTAAGCTCCTTTTAAAGAAGGGGCTTTTTTTTCTGGATTTATCTTACATGATTTATCAAATATGTTACAACTTGTTGGGTTTTTCTAGCATGTTAAAAGATTTATCTGGCATGATCTCTATTTTATCTAACATGCATTAGAATTTATCTAATAGTTCACACAATTAAATCGGGTATTTTTTTTTCTCCCGAAAAGCTAAAATAATAAATAAAACGAAAGCAGTGATCTAAATGTGCTTAATCCTTTTCGCATACAAAGTCCATCCTGTATACAAGCTTATCGTTGCCGCTAATCGCGATGAATTTTATGAGCGCCCGACTGCACCGGCCCATTTTTGGGAGGACCATCCTGCTATTCTGGCTGGACGCGATTTAAGCAAGATGGGGACGTGGATGGGTGTCACAAAGAATGGACAGTTTGCAGCTCTGACAAATTACCGCAATCCGAATGATGTGACAGATGGCAAGAGGTCAAGAGGAGATCTGGTGGCGGATTTTTTGAAAGGCAGTGCTTCGCCTGCTGATTTTGTGAAAATAGCATCTGAACATCGCAGCAGCTATCCCGGCTACAATCTGCTTGCGGGCAATTTGGAAGAGCTCTTTTATTATTCGAACGTGGAAGATAGAATAGAGCAGCTTGAACCAGGAGTGTACGGGGTCAGCAATCATGTGCTGAATACCGGGTGGCCTAAGGTGAAAAAGGGGAAGGAGGGCTTATCTAAGCTAATAGATCATGCTTCTGGGAACTTTACAGAAGACTTGTTCACACTTCTCCAGAATGCAGACCCTGCCCCTGATGACATGCTTCCGAAAACAGGAGTATCATTTGAGTGGGAGCGGATTCTGTCTCCTTTATTTATCAAAAGCGAAGGCTACGGAACCAGGAGTTCAACAGTGATGCTTATGTCAGAGGATGAGATTTTTTTTAAGGAGAGGGTACATATTGGGGATAGCCCGCAGGACCAGGAGTTTATCATTCAAAATTAAAGAAGCCAGTTCAGGCATCTGGCTTCTTCCATTCAGGAAAGCGGCAAAGTAATCCGGACCGTTGTTCCTTCATTTTCCCTGCTGTGGATGTAAAGGTTTCCGCCATGGTTTTTAATGATTTTTTTGCAGATCATAATGCCCAGGCCTGTGCCTTTTTCTTTTGTGCTGTAAAACGGCTCTCCCAGTTTGGCGAGGCGTTCTTCAGGTATGCCAATTCCTTCATCCTCGACACTGATGATGACACAATGGTCATCCCGGCGGATATCCACATTTATTTTTCCGCCCATCGGCATGGCTTCAATTGAGTTCTTAATGATGTTAATCAGCACCTGTTTAATTTTATCTTTTTCACATTTAACATAAAACTCGCCGGGTGACTGTGTTAGTTCGATCATGATATTCTCCATAACAGCCTGGCTGTTTAAGAGAGTGATCACACTTTTTACAACGTTTGTCAGGCAGGTTTCTTCCATTTCAGTGATTTGAGGTTTGGCGAGAACGAGCAGGTCATTGACGATGCCTTCAATCCGCTCCAGTTCATTAAGAATAACCTCCGCGAAATCGCCTTTATGCTCTTCGTATAATAACTGTGTAAAGCCTTTTATGGCTGTTAGCGGGTTGCGGATCTCATGGGCAATGCCTGCGGCAAGCTGACCGACAACCGAAAGTTTTTCAGCATTCTGCAGCTTTTCTTCCGTCTTTTTTTGTCCAGTCACATCTTTAATAATGATTTGGTAGACCTTTCTGTTCTTGAAAGTGGTTGGAATCAGCTGGACTTCGGCTTTTCTCATTCGCCCGTCAGTCCGGATCAGATTAAGCTCAAAATTCACACTTAGCTTTGTTTGCAGAAAATCATCGAGAGTGGAATGTTCTGAAGGAGGAGTGTAGTCGTGGAGGGAGGTGCCGATCATCTCTTTGATGCTCGTGAATCCAAAAAGCTTTTTTCCTTCATTATTGATGTAGGTCCAAATCCCTTTTTGTGTCACCATTCCTATCGTATCCTTGGAGTACTCCACCAGAAAGCGGTACTTCTCCTGTGTTTCAAGAATCTCCTCTTCCATGATAATTCTCTGTGTCATATCCCTGATGATGCACATCATTTCTTTATCGTCATTAATGACTGAAAAATTGGCTTCAAGCCACAGATAATGGCCCTCCTTATGTCTGAAGCGAAAGGTCTCCCGTTTATGCGGAACCTGTTCGAGTTCGGACAATGCATCTTTTAAAAGGTCCCGGTCATTTGGATGGCAGTATGTATAAAGGCTGCTTCGATAAAAATCCTGCTGCGAATACCCCAGCATCGGAAAGCAGGAAGGGGAGACATATAATGCAATGCCTTCTTTTGTCACTCTTGCAATCACATCGCTGGAATGCTGAATGGCCAGCTGCAGATTCCTCGCTTCGACTTTATCCGCAAATAAATCTGCAGGATTCTCGGTCATAATCATTTGCTGTCCCTCCTTTTTTGAAAAATGGCACTTTTCCATTATTATACATGAGTTATGGGCTTAGACACATAGGATTTAACTATCATTTTTTAGTAGAGCCGCAAGCAAAAAACCTAGGGTTATTGCAGAGCTAAGCCCGTGACAGGGAACAGGTGGTTAATTCAAATGAAAAAATTGAAAATTATATATTGACATACATTTCTTTATGGTGGTAAAGTAATAAACATATTAAACAATCGAATAATAAAAATCTTCTTATCAAGAGAGGTTGAGGGACTGGCCCTATGACACCTCGGCAGCGGACAGCGTGTACCGTGCCAAATCCAGCAAGCATTGCTTGAAAGATAAGGAGAGGACCATTGATAAATGCTGCCCTCTTCTTTCTTTAGAAGAGGGTTTTTGTTTTATTCGAAAAAAAAAGCATCAAGATTCTATTCATAAACATATGAATAATTCTTATCGAGAGAAGCAGAGGGACCTGGCCCAATGAAGCTTCGGCAGCAGGCAGACAGCACTGTGCCAAATCCAGCAGGCGAAAGCCTGGAAGATAAGGAGAGGACTTCAAAAAACCTCTTCTGAAGGAAGAGGTAAATTTCAGGATATAATTCTTAGTTTTCACATAGGAATAATTATATATAACGTTTGATAAAAGGTGACAGGTACCTATGCCAGTTCATTCAAGTGGTATAGGTACCTGTCACCATCAAAGGAGAGATGCTGAATGATAGAGTTCCAGAATTTAAAGAAAGTCTATGAAAGCGGAGGACAGCAGGTAGCTGCTTTAGATGGAATAGACTTAAAAATTAACAAGGGTGAGATTTTCGGTGTGATCGGCTTCAGCGGTGCGGGAAAGAGCTCTTTGATCCGCTGTGTCAATTGGCTGGAGAAGCCGACTTCAGGAAAGGTCATTGTCAGCGGACATGATTTGACGGCTTTATCTGTAAGAGAAATTCGTGAAGTGAAAAGAAACATCGGGATGGTCTTTCAGCACTTTAACCTTTTAAACTCGAAAACCGTGTTTGCCAATGTGGCGATGCCTCTCACACTGGCTAAGGTCCCTAAGGATGAAATAAAAAAGCGTGTCCATGAACTATTAGAATTCGTGGGGCTTGCAGACAAGGCGAACAGTTATCCCGATCAGCTGTCAGGCGGGCAAAAGCAGCGGATCGGAATTGCGAGGGCGCTGGCGACCCAGCCTTCCATTCTATTATGTGATGAAGCAACTTCAGCTCTGGATCCGCAGACAACCAGCTCTATCCTGCAGCTGCTGAAAAAAATAAACAAAGAATACAACATTACCATTCTAATCATTACCCATGAAATGTCTGTAATCAGAGAGATCTGTGATCGTGTTGCTGTAATAGAGGCAGGAAAAATTATTGAAGAAGGAACAGTCTTCAATGTCTTTTCATCACCAAAAACACAAACAGCAAAAAACTTTGTCAGCACGGTCATGAATGATCAAATACCTGATTCTATTAAAGAAGTGATTGAAAAACAGCAAGGGCTTCAAAAGGTATTTAGAATCAACTTTGTTGGAAACTCTGCCGGGCAGCCGCTGCTCTCGCAGGTTGCCAAAAAGTTTAATATCGACTTCAACGTCCTGTTTGGAAATATTACTGAACTTCAGGGAACACCTTTTGGCAACTTGATTGTCGAATTCCAGGGTCCGGACAGTGAAATCAGACGTGCTATTCAGTACATCAGCCAGGAAAAAGTTTCAATAAAGGAAGTGACATCGCGTGCTAGTTAATCAGGAGAAAATCATCGAAGCCTTAATCGAAACGATCCAAATGGTGGCATTCTCATTGCTGTTTTCAGCTGTTATCGGACTGCCGCTTGGCATATTGCTTGTCGTGACAAGGAAAGGGCATCTGCTGGAAAACCTCGTTGTTTTTAACATCATAAACAGCATTATTAATATTTTCAGATCAGTTCCCTTCATCATTTTAATGGTAGCCATTATCCCAATTACCAGGCTCATTGTCGGAACATCGATTGGTACGGCAGCAGCCGTAGTGCCGCTTGTCTTTTATGCCGGTCCCTATATTGCAAGATTAATAGAAAACTCATTGCTTGAGGTAGATCCGGGGGTCATAGAAGCTGCAGAAGCAATGGGAGCAACACCGGGCCAGATTATTTTAAAGTTCCTGATTCCGGAAGCACTCAGTTCGCTGGTATTAGGCTTTACAATTGCAACAATCGGATTGGTCGGAGCATCAGCCATGGCCGGGGCAGTCGGAGGCGGCGGGCTTGGTGACCTCGCCATTACATACGGCTATCAGCGATTCGATACAACAGTCATGCTGATTACCGTTGCGATCTTAGTTGTCATGGTTCAAGGCCTGCAGTCATTCGGAAATATCTTATCCAAAAAAATCAGAAGAAGATAAATTAGGAGGAAATACTTCATGAAAAAACTATTCTTAACATTCATTATTTTAGCATTGGCTGTGTTCACTGCAGCATGCTCAAGCACAACTGACGGAGAAGAAACAAAGAAGATTAAATTAGGTGTCAGCGGATCAGATACTCGAATCTGGGACTTTATTGCAGAAAAGGCTGAAAAGGAAGGCATTGAAATTGTGGTTGTGACATTCTCTGACTATGTGCAGCCAAACGTTGCCCTTGCAGAAGGTGATCTTGATGTAAATGCATTCCAGACAGTCGCATATTTTGACACTTTTATTAAAGAGCATAATATGGATCTTACACCAATTGCGACAACTGTATTAGCACCAATGGGCCTTTATTCTGAAAAAGTAAAGTCTGCAGAAGACATTCCGGAAGGCGGAAAAATTGCCATTCCAAATGATGCTTCAAATGGCGGAAGAGCGCTTCTCTTACTGGAGGAAGCCGGCCTGATTAAATTATCTGAGGACTATGATGGAAACCTGGACTTGAATAAAATCGTTGAAAATCCGAAGAACCTTGAATTTGTAGAAATGGTATCAGCACAGACGCCGCGTGCTCTTCCGGATGTCTCTGCTTCTGTAATCAATAACGGAATTGCCGTAGATGCAGGCTTTAACCCAACTAAGGATTCAGTTTTTATTGAAAGCGAAACCGCTACTCCGTATGTAAATATCATCGCTGTCAGAACAGAAGACAAGGATAACAAAACGCTTAAGAGAATTGCTGAACTTTACCAGGAAGATGATGTAGCTGATTTCATCACGAAAGAATATGACGGAAGCATGATTCCGACTTTCATTCCTTTAAGTGATATTGGCTGGTAATTAATTTATAAAGGAGGAACAATGATGACGGCACCTGTAAAAGCACTATCTGAACTGAAAGAAGCAATCAGGAAGAATGTTGATGATAAAAAAGAACTTTACCTTTCCACAAGCCATCAGATCCATGCAAACCCGGAAATAGGAAATGAGGAGTTTTTTGCCTCTGGCTTGCTTTCAGGCATCCTTGAAAAGGAAGGTTTTGAAATAGAGCGAGCAGTAGCCGGGCATGAAACAGCTTTCCTTGCCAGGAAAAAATCCGATAAACCGGGGCCGTCCATTGCATTCCTTGCAGAATATGATGCCCTTCCCGGGCTGGGCCATGGATGCGGTCACAATATCATAGGCACGACAAGTGTGGCAGCAGCCATTGCATTGAGCAAGGTCATTGATGAGACCGGAGGAGAAGCAGTAGTATTTGGAACCCCGGCAGAAGAAGGCGGGCCGAATGGAAGTGCAAAAGGCAGCTTTGTGAAGCATGGATTGCTTGAAGGTATTGATGCGGCCCTGATGGTTCATCCATCAAACCATACCCGCCTGACCAGTTCATCACTGGCAGTTGATCCGCTTGACTTCGAGTTTATCGGCAAGCCTGCCCATGCGGCAGCTTCACCGGAGGAAGGAATCAATGCCCTTGATGCAGTTATTCAGCTTTTTAATGGAATTAATGCCCTTCGTCAGCAATTAAAGGATGATGTGAGAATCCATGGCATTATTACTCATGGCGGGGATGCACCAAATATTATCCCTGAATATGCAAAAGCCAGATTTTTCATCCGTGCTTCAACCAGAACCAGTCTAAATGAGGTAACACGGAAGGTTAAAGCTGTCGCTGAAGGCGCTGCATTGGCAACAGGAGCAAAGCTGAATGTCATTGCTTTTCAAAATGAAGTCGACAACCTGCTGTTAAACAAGACATATGACCAAGTGTTTAAAGAAGTGATTGAAGGCTTGGGAGAAACGGTCGTGGAAGGGGACAGAGATGGAATCGGCTCGACGGATGCAGGCAACATCAGCCAAGTGGTTCCAACTATTCATCCTTATATTAAAATTGGTGCTGATGATCTTGTTGCCCATACAGTTCCGTTTCGGGAGGCTGCAGCATCTGTAAAAGGAGACGAAGCACTGATAACCGGGGCAAAAGGGCTCGCACTCACTGCCTTCCAGCTGGTAACGAACCCCGATCTGCTTAAATCCATAAAACAGGAATTTCTAGAGCGAAAAGCTGCTGAATAAGAACAAAAGCTATCCTTTTGCGGGATAGCTTTTCCTTATTTTAGTGAGTCTTTTCCTCAAATTGGAGTGTTGTTTCCCCAATGTGCAGAATCTTTTCCTCAAATTTAGTGCTCGTTTCCCCAATTTCTAAATTAATTTCCCAAAGTTCACAATTACCTACTTTTCCTTCATCCGTTCCTGTGCCATCCGAATAAGCTCCTTTACCATACTGCCGCCAATCTTCCCGCCCACTGTTCCTGCCTGTTTTGATGTAAGGCGGCCGTTATAGCCCGGCTTTAAAGGCACACCGGCCTCCTCAGCAATTTCATATTTCACGCCATCAGGATTTTCACTGTCAACACGGTATCCCTGGTTTGCCATTACCTGATTTTTCAGCTGGTCTAATGCCGCTCTTGATTCCGGCACAAGTGGACGTCTTTTTCTTCTGGCCATAATGCATTCCTCCATAATCAGTTCTTTTTCTTATTATGTGAAAGAACGTAAGGAATAACACTGAAAAAACTTGTACATCTTCTTTTGAAAAGCTATTCTAATGGTAGAATCCTTGAATTTTTGTGAATAAACAAAAGAAGGTGTTTTAATTGGCTTTAAAATATTTGTCAGCACTTCTGCTGCCTGGCCTGCTGGTACTGCTTTTTACTAGGGTAAGCTATAATCGTGTGATTGGGCTTGTATTGACGGTGGGACTGATTGCTGCTTCTGTTTATAAAGGCTACACAAATTCTTTTGCCTTAATTGTTATAGACGCACTTTCATTGACTGTCGGGTTTTGGTACGCTCAAAAACTGAAGCCAAAAACAAAACCAAGTGCGGAATAATTTTTGCGGAACCTGTCGAACAAACGTATCGACAGGTTTTTTGTTTAATGAAATTTCAGCTGTATTTATGCCTGCGTAAGATCGGCTTTTAATCAATATTAATCAAACGATTGATTTAATTTCAGGAGGTTAATCAAACGTTTGATTAACCTTGCTTCGACATCCCCCTCAAAAATTCGGCATATTTCCCAAGCAATATTTTCTCGGTAAAAATAAAAAAACGAATATCCGTTCGTATATTGTTGGTTTGTTTTAGGCACTTTGTGGTAGAATGATGATATGAGTTTTGAGTAAAAAACTGACAAATCAGCCATGCATCCCGGATCTTAAATTCTTTCAATGCTGGTTTGTGATTAATATATAGATGAAAGTAACTTGAACGGGAGGCTTATAGGTGAAGGATCAATTTGAATTAGTCTCAAAATATTCTCCTCAGGGCGATCAGCCTGGGGCAATCAAAAAAATTGTGGAGGGAATTAATTCCGGCAAGAAGCACCAGACGCTTTTGGGTGCAACAGGAACGGGAAAAACCTTCACGGTTTCAAATGTTATACAAGAGGTTAACAAGCCGACGCTTGTCATTGCCCATAATAAGACACTTGCTGGGCAGTTATACAGTGAATTTAAGGACTTTTTTCCAAACAATGCTGTTGAGTATTTTGTCAGCTATTATGACTACTATCAGCCGGAGGCGTATGTGCCTTCTACAGATACCTTTATTGAAAAAGATGCAAGCATCAATGATGAAATTGATAAGCTCCGCCACTCGGCGACTTCTTCATTATTTGAGCGCAAAGATGTCATCATTATTGCCAGTGTGTCTTGTATATATGGCTTAGGTTCTCCTGAAGAATACAGTGAAATGGTGCTATCCCTCAGAACCGGCATGGAGATTGAGAGGAACCAGCTTCTTCACAGGCTCGTTGACATTCAGTATGAGCGCAATGATATCGACTTCCAGCGCGGCACCTTCCGTGTACGCGGGGATGTAGTAGAGATTTTCCCGGCATCACGGGATGAGCATTGTATCCGTGTAGAGTTTTTCGGGGATGAGATAGACCGGATCCGTGAAGTAGATGCCCTCACCGGAGAAATTATGGGTGAACGTGAGCATGTTGCAATCTTCCCGGCATCCCACTTCGTAACGCGTGAAGAAAAAATGCGGGTCGCCATCCAGAACATTGAAAAAGAACTGGAAGTGCGCCTTGCTGAATTAAGAGAAAACGATAAGCTTTTGGAAGCCCAGCGCCTCGAGCAGCGGACCCGCTATGACCTTGAGATGATGAGGGAGATGGGATTTTGTTCCGGCATTGAAAACTATTCCCGCCACCTTACGTTAAGGCCAGCTGGTTCAACACCGTATACCCTTCTGGATTACTTTCCGGAAGACTTTCTAATTGTGATTGATGAGTCGCACGTAACTCTGCCGCAAATCCGCGGCATGTTCAATGGTGACCAGGCAAGAAAATCCGTGCTTGTGGACCATGGTTTCCGTTTGCCTTCAGCCATGGATAACAGGCCGCTTACGTTTACCGAGTTCGAACAGCATGTGAAACAGGCTGTCTTTGTTTCGGCAACACCGGGTCCTTATGAGCTTGAGCATACACCGGAAATGATTGAGCAAATTATCCGCCCAACCGGCTTGCTTGATCCTACAATTGATGTCCGTCCAATCGAAGGGCAAATTGATGACCTTATCGGTGAAATCCAGGATCGCATTCAGAAAAATGAACGTGTGCTTGTCACTACATTAACAAAGAAAATGTCTGAGGACTTGACAGACTACTTAAAAGAAATCGGAATTAAAGTGCAGTATCTGCACTCAGAGGTAAAAACGCTCGAGCGGATTGAAATTATCCGAGAGCTCCGTCTTGGCAAGTACGATGTGCTGGTCGGGATCAACCTTCTGAGGGAGGGACTTGATATTCCAGAAGTATCTCTCGTTACCATACTCGATGCTGATAAAGAAGGTTTCCTCCGTTCAGAACGTTCACTCATCCAGACGATTGGACGTGCAGCGCGTAATGCGAATGGCCATGTCATTATGTATGCAGACCGGATCACTGACAGTATGGAAAAAGCTATCAGTGAAACAAAGCGCCGCCGTTCCATTCAGGAAGAGTACAATGAGAAGCATGGCATCACGCCAATGACTATCCAAAAGGATATACGCGATTCAATCCGTGCAACCCATGCGGCAGAAGAGCAGGAAGAATACCAGCCATCAGCAAAGCTCGGCAAGCTGAACAAGAAAGAGCGCGAGAAGCTGATCGGCGATATGGAAAAAGAAATGAAGGAAGCAGCCAAATCCCTGAATTTCGAAAGGGCTGCCGAGCTTCGTGATTTAATATTAGAGCTGAAAGCGGAAGGATGACGTAAAAATGGCGATGGATAAACTGATTGTAAAGGGTGCCAGAGCCCATAATCTGAAAAATATAGATGTCACCATTCCGAGAGATAAGCTTGTCGTCCTGACAGGACTTTCAGGTTCAGGAAAGTCCTCTCTGGCATTTGATACGATTTATGCAGAAGGGCAGCGCCGCTATGTGGAATCATTATCTGCTTATGCACGGCAATTCCTCGGTCAGATGGATAAGCCTGATGTGGATGCGATCGAAGGGCTGTCTCCTGCCATTTCAATTGACCAAAAGACGACAAGCAGAAATCCTCGCTCCACAGTGGGAACGGTGACAGAAATTTATGATTATCTGCGATTATTATTTGCGCGGGTGGGGCGTCCCACCTGTCCGATTCACAATATTGAAATCTCCTCACAGACCATTGAACAAATGGTTGACCGGATTATGGTATACCCTGAAAGAACAAAACTCCAGGTTATGGCTCCGCTTGTATCCGGCCGAAAAGGCACGCATGTAAAAGTGTTTGAGGATGTCAAAAAGCAGGGGTTTGTCCGTGTCCGTGTCGACGGGGAAATGATGGATCTCGGTGATGAGATTGAGCTGGAAAAAAACAAAAAGCATTCAATAGAAGTAGTAATCGACCGGATTGTCGTAAAAGAAGGCGTAGCACCAAGGCTGGCAGATTCATTGGAAACCGCGTTGAATCTGGGCAATGGCAAGGTGCTTGTGGATGTAATTGGGGAAGAAGAACTGCTGTTCAGCGAGAACCATGCCTGCCCTCAATGCGGATTTTCAATCGGCGAACTTGAGCCAAGAATGTTTTCTTTTAATAGTCCGTTTGGTGCCTGTACTGAATGTGACGGTTTGGGCTCAAAGCTGGAGGTAGATATTGATCTGGTAATACCCAATAAGGATCTTTCATTAAAGCAAAATGCCATTGCGCCATGGGAACCGACTAGCTCTCAATATTATCCTCAGCTGCTGGAGGCAGTCTGCAATCATTATGGAATTGATATGGACCTGCCGGTTAAGGATATTCC
This sequence comes from Cytobacillus sp. NJ13, assembly GCA_030348385.1. Classification (NCBI taxonomy): domain Bacteria; kingdom Bacillati; phylum Bacillota; class Bacilli; order Caryophanales; family Bacillaceae; genus Cytobacillus; species Cytobacillus sp. NJ13. The sequence goes on from JAUCFP010000006.1 coordinate 4,086,426, forward strand.
TGAACACTTGCTTGATAAAGTTTTATACGGATCCGCCAAGGACAGCATTTATTTCCGATATGAAAACGATTTTGGCCAGGTAAGGGAGAATTATATCCATTTTGAAGGTGTCATTCGCAATGTGGAGCGCCGCTATAAAGAAACAAGCTCCGATTATATCCGGGAGCAAATGGAAAAATACATGGCCCAGCATCCATGTCCTTCGTGTAAAGGCTACCGTCTGAAGCCGGAAACTCTTGCGGTGCTTGTATCCGGAAAGCATATCGGCCATGTAACAGAATATTCGATTGAGGAAGCATTCAGCTTTTTTGAGAATCTGACACTTTCTGAAAAAGAAATGAAGATTGCGAATCTCATTTTCCGTGAGATTAAGGAGCGGCTAGGCTTCCTCATTAATGTCGGGCTTGATTACCTGACATTAAGCCGGGCAGCGGGAACTTTGTCCGGCGGTGAAGCACAGCGTATTCGCCTGGCCACACAAATCGGTTCGCGCCTGACAGGTGTACTCTATATTCTGGACGAGCCTTCCATTGGTCTCCACCAGCGTGATAATGACCGTTTAATTGATACGCTGAAAAATATGCGTGATATCGGCAACACCCTGATCGTGGTAGAACACGATGAAGATACGATGGTGGCAGCTGACTATTTAATTGATGTGGGCCCGGGAGCAGGGGTTCATGGCGGACAAATCGTTTCAGCGGGTACGCCTCAGCAGGTAATGGATGATCCAAACTCCCTGACAGGGCAATATTTGTCAGGCAAGAAATTCATTCCGCTTCCGATTGAGCGCCGGAAGAACGACGGACGCTTTATCGAAATTAAAGGGGCTAAAGAAAACAATCTTAAAAATGTGAACGTTAAGTTTCCTCTCGGCACTTTTATTTCCGTTACTGGTGTATCCGGTTCAGGAAAAAGTACATTAATCAATGAGATTCTTCATAAAGGGCTTGCCCAAAAGCTCCATAGAGCTAAAGCAAAGCCGGGTGAGCATAAAGAAATTAAAGGTATCGATCACCTGGATAAAGTCATTGATATCGACCAATCTCCAATCGGGCGGACGCCTCGTTCCAACCCGGCAACATATACCGGAGTGTTTGATGATATTCGTGATGTGTTTGCTTCAACCAATGAAGCGAAAGTGCGCGGCTACAAAAAGGGGCGCTTCAGCTTCAATGTAAAAGGCGGACGATGTGAAGCATGCCGCGGAGACGGGATCATCAAGATTGAAATGCACTTTCTGCCTGATGTGTATGTACCATGTGAAGTCTGTCATGGCAAACGCTATAACAGGGAAACGCTTGAAGTAAAGTACAAAGGGAAGAATATTTCGGAGATTCTCGATATGACAGTGGAAGATGCACTGGAGTTTTTCGAAAATATCCCTAAAATCCGCCGTAAGCTGCAGACGATATATGATGTTGGCCTGGGCTACATCACTTTGGGACAGCCTGCGACAACATTGTCCGGCGGTGAAGCGCAGCGTGTCAAACTTGCTTCCGAATTGCACCGCCGTTCAACCGGCCGCTCCCTGTACATTCTTGATGAGCCGACAACAGGTCTTCATGTTGATGATATCTCAAGACTGCTCGTGGTCCTTCAGCGTCTTGTTGAAAATGGAGACACGGTACTGGTTATTGAGCATAATCTTGATGTCATCAAGGCAGCAGACTATATCGTTGACCTTGGACCTGAAGGCGGCGATAAGGGCGGTACCATCTTAGCAGCAGGTATACCGGAAAAAATTGCCGAAGTTCCAGAATCTTATACAGGTAAGTATCTCAAACCAATCCTGGAAAGAGACCGCCTGAGAATGAAAAAGCAAATTGAAGAAAAAGAGGGCGTGACAAACGCTTAATTAAGAGGAAGCAGTGCCGTTTTGGTACTGCTTCTTTTTTATGGAAGAGAGATTAATTTTCCGGAATGAGGGGTATAGAACATGCGTCTGCAGCAACCTTCACTAATCTCAACCAAGAAAGGAACATACACTATGAAAAATAAAATCTATCTTTTAGCAGGCTTTATTTTGCTTGGGATCGGCATCTATCTATCCATTACATTTCTTGGAGAAGAAAAAAAGGCTGAAGGCAATCAAGCGATTGTAGCTTTTGGCGATTCGCTTACCTACGGATATGGAGATGAAACGGAAGAGGGCTACATTGGCAGGCTGCAGAGCAAACTGGATCGGACCTATCCGAATAAGAATTATACAATAACGAATCATGGAGTGTATGGTTATAAATCTTCTGATGTCCTCCAGCAAATGCTAAAACCGAAAGTGGCACAGGATATCAAAAATGCAGATATGTTTATTGTATATATTGGCACAAACGATTTACTGAAAAGCAACGGCGGGGATTTGTACCCGCTCCATCACGAAAAACTGGTTGAAGCTAAAGACATATATGAGGATAAACTGAATGGAATCCTGGAAACACTGGATACCGCCAACCGTGATGCACCTGTTATCCTGCTCGGGCTATACAATCCTTATCCAGACGGCGACCAGATTGAAAAATATATTGACCATTGGAATAAATCCATAAGAAAAAAAGCAGCAGAAAATAAAAATATCACCTACATTTCTACCAATGAACTCTTCAAGGGGAAAAATAAGAAACAGTACTTCGCTGATTCCCTTCATCCGAACGGGAAGGGATATGAGCTGATTGCGGATAAGATTATAGATCATTACTCATTTTAGTTTAATTGTATAAAGTATCTTGGGCAGGCCTTAGTTTTTCTAATAGTCTGTGATACGCAGATATAATAGTTTTCGCCGGGTTGATTGGAGCGGAAGGCGCTCGATCCTCTAAAATGCTGCCGCATTTCCTTCGTGCGGTGATTATTCGAGGATGCTTATTCAAAGTCCTGCGGGAGAAGCGTAACAGGGAGACCCCACAGACGGAACGCTGAGGAGGCTCCCGGAAGCCCGCGATCGCTGAGTGCCTGCAGCGGAAATCAACACCACATTTCAACAGATAATATCGCCTTCTATTAATTGATAACACAATGTAATGTTCCAGCAAAACCAATGTAACCAAGCAGCGTTATACTCCTATATAAGGGAAACTATTGTCTGGATACAGAAGGGGAGGTCATTATGGAGGATTATTTAGCGAAGTCTCTGGAAGAATGGAAAGAGGATATTTCCGAGGTTTTGGACCAGATTAATAATGAATATGAGGATGTTAAAAAAGAACTCAAAGTATATTCCTATAAATATGGAATTACAAAACAGGTTATCCAGTCTACTGTGAACGAAGAGATTATTGATAATATCCGCGAAATGTATCATAAGCCTTTTGAAGAGAAGTATAACGAATTGAAAGAATACATACGTGATTTGGATGAAAAACGAAAAGTATTCCAAATGTTTGTCAATAAAATCGACGAAGTGAAAAAGAAGGAAGCTCCGCGCACAGACCTGGCAGCTGCCTATAAATAGGATATAACCATAAAACCGTCTTTTCAAGAAAGGCGGTTTTTATTATAGAAAAGGCTATGCGACTTGAGGCTATGGAACCCCTCAGCCTGCAGATGTATTTTAAGAAATATGGAGGAAAATACTCCTTTGATTTTCTATAATGAAGAAGAGGCTGAAACTTTTAGCGCTCCATTTCCGTATGACAGATAAGGTGAAACTTCAATCAGTGGGGTTTTTTTATCCCCCGCTGATTGTTAGTTGAACCAATCGGGCCTTTACGGGCAGTTTGCCCCCCACTTATCCTCCATTGGTTTCTCTGAGTCTTGAAGTGGGGGTTTTACTGCCCGTTAGACTGCGATAAAGGAGCTGAAAACAATGGAAACAAGAAAGGTTCTGTCTGCCTTAAGCTATTTTAGCATTATGTTCGCAGGATTTATTTTTCCGCTCATTGTATTTTTTGCATCAGAAGACACGGAAGTGAAGCGGCATGCCAAGAGCGCATTTTTATCACATTTGATTCCGCTGGTTCCTGTTCCATTTATTGTTTTTGCTGGTGTGACCCAGTTCACAGTAAATGAACAGGAAATCCCGATATTTTTTCTGGCAGCTGTCGGCATCACACTCATTCTGCTATTAATTGTACTTATCTGGAATATCATTAAAGGGGTAAAAGTCCTGATACAAGAATAGAAATAATAGAGGAGGGCCAAAGAATGAAAGAGGAACGCAAACGTATTCTGAAAATGGTCGAGGATGGGAAGCTTACTGTTGACGAAGCTTTAACCCTGCTGGAGCAGCTTGAAAAAACAAATCAGACGATGGAACAGAAGCAGGAGGATTTAATTAAGGAGCTATCTGCTGAGGTTAAGTTTGAAGAAGCTAAAAAGGGTGAGCCATACAGCTCCAAGCATCAAAGTGCCAAGGAAAAAATTATTGATTTTGTAGATTCAGCATTTAAGAAAGTGAAGGATCTGGATCTTGATTTTAATTTTGGGAAAAGTGTTGAGATCTCTCATATATTTCAGCATGCAGACGCATACTTAAAAGATCTGGACATTGATGTTGCCAATGGGACAGTCAAGGTGATTCCATGGGAGCAAAATGATGTCCGAGTTGAATGCAAAGCTAAGGTCTATCGTGTGGATAATCAGGATGAAGCACGCAGAAATTTCCTGAAGGATGTTATTTTTGCCATTGAAGGACAAAGGCTGAGATTTTCCACTCAGCAAAAGTGGATGAAGCTTGAAGCGGTCATCTATATTCCAAGGTCTGAATATGAAAATGTGAAAATCCGCATGTTTAATGGCCCGATTGAAAGTCAAAACTTAACAGTGGAAAACTTTAAAGCGAAAACGGCCAATGGAAAGATTACGGTTAGTGATTTAAACAGTAAAAATGTTGAGGCTGAGACAGCAAATGGGCAGATTACCATTCAAAAAAGCCGAATCGATCATGTAGAAGCCGAAACGTTAAATGGTGCAATTCTGGCTGAAGGAGACTTCAAAAAAGCCGAACTCCAATCTTTTAATGGCAATGTAACATGCAGGGCAGAAAATGAACGCTGCGAATGGATCGAAGCGAAGGCAGCAACAGGCAGCATCGACTTGTTTGTTCCGGATTTCGCTGCTGTCAGCGGAGAGCTTCGCACCAATCTGGGCAGTTTCCACCCTGATATTGAGGGTATTGAAGTAATAGAAGAAAAGAGCGAAGTAATCCAGAAAATGCTGCGCTTTAAGTCTGTTAAAGAAAGCGGCAGCGGACTTAAGCTGCGGGCTGACTCAAAGACTGGTGCGATCACGATTAAGCGGTCAACAGCCTGGTAAATTCGCAGCAGACAAAATTCGCTTCTCTGATAGGAGGGCTTCTTAATGAATAAATTGGTTCGCTCCCGCAGTAATCGGAAATTAGCGGGAGTATTGGGTGGCTTATCAAAAGCGATCGGTATAGATCCTGCCATACTCAGGGTGATTTTCATTGTTTTATTATTTACAACAGGCGTTTTCCCAATGACACTAATATATGCTTTGCTTGTGTTCGTGCTTCCGAATGAAGAGGTGCTGTAAGAAATGAGATGGATTCTGGGTATTTTGATTAATGCGGTCCTATTTGTAGCGATCGCCGGCTTTTTTAAGGATTCGTTTTACTTGTCGGGATTTGGGGCTGCCATCGGTGCCAGCTTCATGCTTTCCATCCTGAACGTTCTTGTGAAACCAATCCTGATTATATTAACTTTGCCCGTCACTATTTTAACGCTCGGTCTGTTTTTGTTCGTCATCAATGCTGTTACGTTAATGATTACAGATGGCTTTATGGGGGATTCATTTGAAATTGCCGGGTTTGGCACCGCGATTCTTGTGTCTGTGATTATGTCAATTGTTAATCTGATCATTCAAAAAGCGATCCTTGAACCGGCGAGGGAAAAGTAAATGCGTTAAAAAGCCAGCACCCGTGTTGATGCTGGCTTTTTGCTATTCAATGATGGTGGCATTAAAGCCGTCCTTTTGCAGATTCCCGGCAAGTTTCTCGGCAAGCTGCTTTTCTGAAAATGCAACTTGAACTTTATATTGTTTGATTTTATCATTCTTTCTTAAGCCGTATTGTTCGGCGATTGCTTTTACAATGGCTTGTGCACAGCGTTTTCGATAGAGAGGGGTTCGGAGAAGGGAAGCTTCTTCTTTATTGGTCATAAACCCGCATTCTACAAGTACTGCAGTCATTTTTGTCTCACGTAGAACCTGGAAATCAGCTGTTTTGACTCCCCGGTCCCGCAAGCCTGTCGCGCTGATTAAGTTTCGCTGTATTTTTTGGGCTAATGCTAACGCTTCCCGGGGTTTGGAAGGGTAGACATATGTTTCAATTCCGCCTGCACTGTTCCATCCGCCGGTTCCGTAAGCATTGGCATGGATGGACACATAGCAGTCCACGTTATGTTTATTTGCCAGCGCGGTCCTTTCAGCAAGCGGTATGTCCCGTTCATCGGAATGGGCAAAGAAAACCTCCGTGTTTTGATACTTTTCCAGCATCTCCTTTGACAGGTCTGCGACAGCACGGTTGAATTCATATTCTCTCATGCCGTCAGGGCTTCGTTTGCCGGAGGTGCTATATCCATGCCCGGCATCCAATATGATTTTCATCTGATCGCTCCTTTCATATAAAAAAATATTCTCATTATATATAATATGGACAGACCGTCCAAAAGGACATGGTAAAATGAAAATAGGAGAAAACCCTAATGGGCTTTCTCCTATTTTGCAGCGCGCTGCATCGTATGAACGAATTTATAGCGGTCTGCGCGGTATGCTGATTTAACAAGCTCAAAAGGCGTGCCGTCCTCTAAAAAGGAAGTTCGGACAATAAGCAGTACAGGTGACCCAGGTTCGACCTGCAAGTGGTTTACTTCCGTTTCCTTAGCGATGGAGGCTTCAATTTGCTGTGTTGCTTCACTGATGGTCAGGGACAATTTTTCTTCAATATGCTGGTAAAGTGACTTGTTGATGATTTCTTCCGTAAGCCCTTTAACGAGATTAGCAGGTAGGCAGGTGGTTTCCAGCGCCATTGGCAGATTATCTGCCATCCGCACCCGTTTAATTTCATAAACAGGTGTGTTTTCTTTTATATCAAGCTTTCTCGCCAGCTGCGGCTCGGCCGGGATGATTTCAAATGAAATTAGACGGCTGCTCGGCACCATGCCGCGCTCTTTCATATCTTCAGTAAAGCTGGTCAATCCCTGAAGCTTTTGTTCGACCTTTTGCTTGTTGACGAAAGTTCCGCGTCCTTTTTGCCTGTATAGATAGCCATCGTTGACGAGGTTGTTTAATGCCTGTCTGACTGTCATGCGGCTAATCTGGTATTGCTCAGAATACTCGCGCTCTGAAGGGATGGCTTCATCAGGGTTTAATATGCCGTTTTCAATTAATTGTTTAATATACTCTTCCAATTGGTGATATATCGGGATGGGTGATTGCTTATCGATCATGGGAATTCTCCTATCACTATTAGTAGTGCTCATCGATCCTTACTGACAAGACTGAGTGCTTCTTCATCGGCAATGATTGTCACATTCGCATGCAGCTTCAAAGCTGATGCGGGAAACTGTTCATCAGGCTCTCCATAAACCAGTTGTTTGAGGGCTTCTGCCTTGGCAGAACCTGAAGCGAGCAGGATGATTTCCCGGCTATCAAGAATCGAAGCGATTCCCATTGTAATCGCCTGGGCCGGAACGTCTTCAATAGAGCTGAAAAATCTTGCGTTAGCCTTACGTGTACTTTCCGCCAGGTCCACGACATGTGTTCGGCTGTGAAAAGACGTGCATGGTTCATTGAAGCCGATATGTCCGTTGCGTCCAATTCCCAGCAGCTGCAGATCGATATCGACAAGATCCTTGATCAGCTGCTCATACCGTTCGCATTCCTGTGACATATCTTCTGCTGCTCCATTGGGAAGGTGCGTGTTTACAAGCCGGATGTCAAGATGATCAAATAGTTCACTATTCATGAAATGCCTGTAGCTATTAAGGTCGGAAGGTGGCAAGCCGATATATTCATCTAAATTAATCGTCGTGATTTTTTCATAAGAAGTGCCATTTTTTTGATGATCTTTAATTAGTTCGGCATAAACTCCTTTTGGTGTGCTGCCGGTTGCAAGCCCTAATGTCATATCCGGCTGCTGCCGGATTTTTTCAATCATCAGCTGAGCTGATTTTTGACTCATATCGTTATAATCGGCTGTCCGAATGATTTTCAAGGTCTTTTCACCTCACGTTCAAAGGCTTTGACGCCTCTGCAGAAAGTCATGGCAACCTCAAGGTTTTCATCGAGCACAACCAGGTCGGCATCCTTTCCTTTCGAAATGCTGCCTTTCCGGTCAAACATTTTGAGCTGTCTGGCCGGGTTGCTGCTCGCAAGCTGGACAGCTTCAGACAGCTGAATATCAGTAAAATCAATCATATTTTTTATGGAATCTTTCATTTTTAAAATGCTTCCAGCCAGTGTGCCGTCAGCAAGCAGTGCCTGGCCATTTTCAACCTTTACATCCTGTCCGCCAAGATCATAATGGCCATTTTTCAGGCATTTTGCTCTCATGGAATCCGTTATCAGAATCATCCCATCCGGCCCCTTGGCGTTCAGTGCAAGCTTGATCATCTCAGGCCGGACATGGATTCCATCGGCAATCATTTCAACTATCAATTCTTTGAATAAAAGCGAAGCGCCGGCTACTCCAGGTTCACGGTGATGCAAGCCTCTCATTCCGTTAAAAAGGTGAGTAACCTGCTTAGCTCCCGCCTGAACAGCTTTCTCCATTTCTGTATAAATGGCATCGCTATGGCCGATTGAAGGGACAACACCGTTTTCACTTAAGTAGCGGATAAATTCATAGCCATTTGCTTTCTCAGGTGCAAGTGTAATCAGCTTGATGGTCCCATTTGCTGCTTCCTGCCAGCGCTTAAAAAGTTCGATATCAGGCTCGAGTATATGATTCCTCGGCTGGGCTCCGCCTCTTACTTCATTAATAAACGGGCCCTCCAGGTGGATGCCGATTACTTCAGCCTGGCCAGGAGTATTTTGTTCTTTTTGAAAGTGAGCTGCATTGACCAGCGCTGCTTCTATTTTTTCCTTTTCCTGTGTGATGGTCGTGGCCAGGAAGCTGGTCGTCCCTTCTTCAGGCAAAACACTGGCCATCGTGTTTAGTGCTTCAAATGTTGCATCCATTGTATCGGCACCGCCAGCGCCGTGAATGTGAACATCAATAAACCCCGGACTGATTGTATGCTCAGGGGAAAGTTCTATGATTTCTGTATCCTGGCCTATGGCAGGAAGCTCCTCCAATGTTCCAGTTTTTAAGATTCGGTCTTTTTCTATTAGAATAAACCCTTGGTCGATCATGCTGTTTTCCAGAATAATTCTAGCGTTTTTCAGTAATAGACGGCTCATTTTCAGTTCATCTCCGTTTGAATGATACTTTTATTATAAAAGGTTTGTGTTTAGATGTCTATACCAGTTGAAATATTTAACTCTATCTGGAATTTTGGTCTATACAACTAAAATAGGATAGAAGGCGGGTGGACGCTTTCTATCCTATTAATTTGAGTTTCAAGGTAAATTCATACAATATATATCATTATTTAGTATGATATTCCGCAATGGCTTCCCGTAAATAGCCATTATGCTTTTCCAGAAGCCTGGCAGCTGCTTCACCTTTTAATCCTGTTAAAACTTGAAGAATCGCAGCCTTTGTATTATGGTTTTGTTCTTTGAGAGCGGCCTGGGCTTCCTCATCAGATGCACCTGTAGCCATTTTGACGATATTTTCAGCACGTTTAAACAGCTTCTCATTTGTCATCTGCACATCCACCATCAGATTGCCGTATACTTTTCCCAATTTGATCATGGAAGCTGTTGTTAACATGTTCAGGACGAGCTTTTGTGCAGTGCCTGCTTTCATTCTTGTAGAGCCTGTAACCACTTCTGGACCTGTGATAGGTGCAATCGTATATTTAGCGATTCTCCCCATTTCTGAGTCCTTGGTGCAGGCTACAGCTACAGTAACGGCACCGACTTCATTTCCATATTGAAGAGCTCCGATCGTATACGGCGTACGGCCGCTCGCTGCAATGCCGACAAGCACATCCTTGTCCGATAATTGAATATCAGCGACATCCTGGCGTCCCTGTTTACTGTTATCCTCTGCTCCTTCAACTGCCTCGGTCATAGCTTCCTTGCCGCCGGCGATAATGCCGACAACCATTTCCGGGTCAGTACCATAAGTTGGCGGACATTCTGAAGCATCGATAATGCCAAGGCGTCCTGAGGTGCCAGCTCCAACGTAAATCAAGCGGCCTCCTTTTTTAAAACTATCCGTAATTTCATCCACCACTTTTACAATGTGAGGGATTTCTCTTGCAATGGCATTAGGAACAATCGTATCTTCCTGGTTTATGATTGTAATAATTTCTTCGGTTGTCATTAAATCTATTTCCATTGTTTTTGGGTTCCGCTGCTCGGTATTTAGCTTTGTAATATTCATTGTTAATCCCTCACTATTAATTGAAATTTAGTTCCTGCCTTGATCTGTTCAAGTAGCGGCAGATCCTCGTCCATAACTCTTGCGATCACATTCACGCGTTCATCCCGGGGCAGATCTGCTAAAGTAATCTGCATCTCGCCTGCGTAGCGGCCGTATAGGATATTATCAACTGTGACACTGCCTTTTTTACGTTCCAGCTGGTTCATAGGTTCCCATTTATTTGATCCCTGTCCAGCATATGACCTTGATTCCACTGACCTTATAACATCCCGGGCAGGATCCATCCGATTTGTATGAGGTTTGCTATAAAGCTCCTCATAGATTTGTCCGCCAGTCAGCTCGATTCGGAGAGGCACAGCACCCTCAGCGATTTTCGCCAGTTGTGCAAGAGTCCCGTCTTTTACTGAATGGTCACCGATCAGCACCTTGTCTGTATTGCAGCTGTTCATCAATTCAGCTGCCGCAGCAGCGGGTGAACAGCCCCGGTGTTTCTCAAGTGTAGGAAGCCCTGCAAAAATGGGCCCGCGAAGTTCAGCGTCACCAGGCACAAACGCCATGGTGGTTATCCCCATGCTTTTAAGGAACCGATTTCGCTCTATAAAAAAGTCTTTATCCAAACCCGTTTCAGGCCGCGGATAAAAATTATGCCAGGCTTCAACATTATGGGCGTTTAAGCCCAGTTCCATCCACTCCTGCAGTTCTTCAGCAGAGATAGTACTCGCATTGATTCCAAGTTTCATTTTTTTAGAGAGTTCAACAATCTGCTCAGAAGTAAAGCCGTAGTCTGCCCGGATTCCGGAGAGACCCCATTCAAGAAGAGTATCGGTCGATTCCCAGTCCAATCCCAGATGGTCCAATGATTGAGGGGAAACGTCGGCGAGGAGTTCCATTTGATGCTGCTTTGCAAGAGCACCGAGGTTCTGAAGCAATTGTTTATATGTGCTGTGGTCATCTTCGGGAATATGGAGGGAAGTGAAGATGGATGTGAGGCCGTGAGAAGCCGCCCGTTCAATCCATTTTGCATTTTGAAGCTGGCGCTCTTCTGAAAGATATACTGATATTCCAAGCATCATGGTCACCCCTATAAGTCTGAATTTTTCAAAAACGTGATCTCATAAGTAAAGAAGGAGGAATGCTCCTCCTTCTCCTAAATTAGAAAATATAAAATCTTGAACATAGATAACTGTCTAGCGCAAGCAGCCTACCCCCTCGAGGTGTCGGGGGTGGACAAGGCGCTTCCGCTTTTCTATATGTTTTTAGCCATTTCCTCTTTGAATCCGAACAACCATGTGAACAGGAATCCAAATGCATAGGCGATTAATAGGCCGATCAGATACAGTACGATTTGATTTGTGTGAACGAGGAAGGCAAGCGGTATGCCGGAAACCCCGATGGCTACTGTAGCAATCTTGAAGAACGCCTGGAAAGCACCGCCGACAGCAGCTCCGAGACACGCTGTCAGGAAAGGACGCCCCAGCGGCAGGGTAACCCCGAAAATAAGCGGTTCACCAATACCGAGCATTCCAACCGGAAGTCCGCCTTTAATCACTTTCTTCAGACGGGCATTTTTTGTTTTGAAGTAGATGGCGAATGCCGCACCTACCTGGCCGGCACCACCCATTGCCAGGATTGGCAGCAGCGGATCGTCGCCAATTGAGTTGATCAATTCCATATGAACTGGAGTTAAACCTTGATGCAGCCCAGTTACAACAAGCGGAAGGAAGGTTCCGGCAAGTACTAAGCCAGCCAGGATTCCGCCAACATCTAGAACGCCAAGCAGACCTTTTGTGATAATGTCAGAAAGGAATCCGCCAACAGGCTGCAGGACAAAGAATGTCGCAAAGCCTGTAATTAATAATGCCAGTGTCGGTGTTACGATAATATCGATTGCTGACGGGACGACTTTGCGGATTCTTTTTTCCAAAAAGGCCACAAGCGCAGCAGCGAGCATGACTCCAATCAGGCCGCCACGGCCTGGCACCAACGCTTCACCGAAGAGAGTTATATTGGCAAGGCCTGGGTTGATTAATAGAATACCAGCCGCACCGCCCAGAGCAGGAGACCCTCCAAACTCCTTCGCTGTGTTAATACCTACAAACACGCCAAGGTAACCGAATAAACCCCAGCCAATCAGATCAAGCATTTGAACGAGCGTGGATTCCGGATCTCCGCCTGATTTGATGATTACATTATTGATCCCTGCAATCAAACCGGAAGCAACGATAGCTGGAATCAGCGGGATAAAGATACTTGCAATTTTTCTTAAAAATAACTTGAAAGGAGTAGCGTTTTTCTCATTGAGTCCGGCTTTCGTCCGGGCTGCCAGTCCTTCCAATGAAGTGTCAATCTCTTCGTCCTCATCATCAACGGATGAAACATTTTTGCCTGTCATCCTGGAAACTTCGTCAGCAACCTTGGTGACGATCCCAGGTCCGAGGATGATTTGGAGTGTTTCTGCTTCCACCACACCCATAACGCCATCAATATCCTTAATGCCATTCAGGTTGACTTTGCTTTCATCGACCGGCTTCACGCGAAGGCGGGTCATGCAGGAGGCCAGTTCCGCGATATTGCCGGTGCCGCCCAACTGCTCCGTAATCTCTTTCGCCAAGCGTTCTTCTTTACGCATGAGTTTTTCCCCCTCTTTTTTAAAAAAATGAATGAACGTAATAAAAGCTAAAAAATGTAAATGAATTCGCTTACATAATCATATTACCAAGGTTTAGTATAGTTGTCTATACCATCTGAATATTTTTATAAAAGGCATATCATCATATTTATACGCAGAACATCCCGGAAAATTGTCCCTATCGAGAAGGATTAAGCATATGGGCCTAGTGTTAATTTTGTAAAAATCGTTTTCAGAAATTTGGTTCTGCGTTAAAAAGTGCTAAAATAGAGTGAAACTTCAGAGTGAATTTTTTAGAAATTATAAGTTACATATAAAGAGATCATCCAGAAGTGCCAGCATTAAAGGAGGAACCTATTTTGGTAAAAGTGCGCACAAAAGATATTATAGAAAAATTTGGGCTCGAATTGATTGCCGGAGAGGAAGGCATTAACCGGCCGATTACGACGAGTGATATTTCCCGTCCAGGGCTGGAGATGGCTGGTTATTTTGATTACTATCCGGCTGAACGTATTCAATTGGTCGGAAAAACCGAGCTGTCTTTCGTTGAAAAGTTAAATAATTCCGAGCGGGAGATCCGGCTTGAACGGCTCTGTACAGACATTACACCCGGCATAATCGTCACAAGAGGACTGGATATACCTGACGAACTGATTGAAGCGGCAGAGAGAGAATCGGTTCCGCTGCTCCGCTCCAAACAGAAAACGACCCGTTTTTCCAGTTTGCTGACCAACTTTTTGGAAAGCAAGCTTGCTCCAACCACGGCAGTGCATGGCGTCCTTGTCGATATTTATGGGGTAGGGGTACTGATAACTGGAAAAAGCGGAGTTGGTAAGAGCGAGACGGCGCTTGAGCTTGTAAAGCGGGGACACCGCCTTGTTGCGGATGACTGCGTGGAGATCAGGCAGGAAGATGAAGATTACCTGGTCGGAAACTCACCGGAATTGATCGAACATCTGCTTGAAATCCGCGGCCTCGGCATTATCAATGTCATGACCCTGTTTGGTGCTGGAGCAGTCCGCAGCTATAAGAAAATCTCTGTGGTCATGAATTTGGAGCTGTGGGATCCGAAAAAGCAGTACGACCGTCTTGGCCTTGATGAAGAAAAGATGAAAATCATCGATACAGAAGTTACAAAGCTGACCATTCCGGTAAGACCCGGACGAAACCTGGCTGTCATCATTGAAGTAGCTGCCATGAACTTCCGCTTAAAGAGAATGGGGATGAATGCAGCGGAACAGTTCACGAACCGCCTGTCGGATGTGATTGAGGACGGAGACCATGATGATCGTTAAAGAGGGCAAAACACTTTCAATCAAACGTTTGATTGAAAGCTGATAAACCTGACTAGCTTTAAAATAGAAGAATATTAGATAACAGTCTAGCTCCAGGTGCCATCGGCTCGAGGTCATAAGCCGATAAGCGGGCGCCTTGCGCTTTTCTAGAGAAGGAGAAGTGATCATGGAAAAAAATATTCAGCCGTTAGATCCGATTGCTATATCCCTTGGACCGATTCAGGTCCACTGGTACGGCCTGATTATCGGTGCTGGCATTGCACTGGCTCTCATAATCGCGATGAGAGAAGGGGAGAGAAGGGGACTCCCTAAGGATATCTTTGCCGATTTGATGCTGTGGGCCATTCCCATTGCGATTATTTCCGCAAGAATTTATTACGTTATTTTTCAATGGGATTTTTACTCGCAGAATCCGGGTGAAATCATCAAAATATGGAATGGAGGAATTGCCATTCATGGAGCCTTGATTGGTTCTGTCATCACAGCTTATGTTTTTGCAAAGAAAAGGAAGATATCGTTCTGGAAGCTGGCCGATATTGCAGCGCCAAGCATCATTTTGGGGCAGGCAATCGGGCGCTGGGGCAACTTCATGAACCAGGAGGCTCATGGCAGGGAAGTCAGCCGGGCATTCCTGGAAAATATGTATTTGCCTGAATTTATCATTGACCAGATGTATATTAACGGAGCCTATTATCATCCGACGTTTTTATATGAATCAATTTGGAATATCATTGGATTTATCATCCTTATATTATTAAGAAGAGTAAACTTAAGGCGCGGGGAACTTTTCCTCTCGTATGTAATCTGGTATTCGATCGGCCGTTTCTTCGTAGAAGGCCTGCGGACCGACAGCCTGATGCTTACTGAGAATTTAAGGATTGCTCAGACGATATCTATCGTTCTTATTATTGTGGCGCTAGTACTGATTTTTTATAGAAGAGCAGAGGGTCTTGCCAAAGCTCGTTATTTGGATAAAGCCGAGGGGAAATAACGGACAGGGGAGAGTAAAGATGCTGGTTGAATCTTGCAAACGGGGGCTGATGGCCGGCTTAAAGACAACATGGACACTCGGGAAAGTCATATTCCCGGTCACGCTGATTGTGGCACTGCTTCAGCATACGCCAGTGCTTCCATGGGTTATCAAGCTGATCACGCCCCTTATGAATCTGATTGGGCTGTCAGGAGATGCAGCCATACCGCTTGTATTGGGTAATTTCTTAAATTTGTATGCAGGGATTGGAGCCATTTTAACGCTCGATCTCACGGTAAAAGAAGTATTTATTATTGCCGTCATGCTGTCTTTTTCACATAATATGCTGATTGAAACGGGAGTGGCATTGAAGGTCGGCGTTAAGCTGTGGGTCGTTCTTGCAGTACGCATCGGCCTGGCGCTTTTAAGCGCGATTGTCATCAACCTTGTTTGGCATGGCGGATCCGAAACTGCTAAGTACGGATTTATTCCGGCAAAAGAAGAGCAGGCATCCGGGGCATTGCCAATCCTGCTGGATGCACTGCAGACTGCTTTGCTCGGTATTCTCCAGCTTGCCATCATCGTCATTCCGCTGATGATTATTATTCAGATCTTAAAAGATAAGCAATGGCTTGCTGTTTTTTCAAAATGGATGGCGCCTGTGACAAGGGCACTTGGAATGAAAGAAAATACATCTACAACCCTTGCAGCCGGATTGCTGATTGGCCTTGCCTATGGGGCGGGCGTCATGATTCAGGCAGTAGAGGAAGATGGCGTCAGCAAAAAAGATGTAACGATCGCATTTATTTTCCTCGTTGCCTGCCACGCAGTCGTTGAAGATACTTTGATTTTTGTGCCGCTTGGCATTCCGGTATTACCGCTTCTGCTGATCCGCCTGGGAGTGGCAATTATCCTGACATTGGCGGTGGCAGCGATCTGGAAGCGTGCTGATCTGGCAAAAAGAAAGGAAGCAACATATGAGCATTAACACACTATTATTTGACTTAGATGGAACATTAATCGACACAAACGAATTGATTATTTCCTCGTTTTTGCATACGCTGGGAAAGTATTATCCTGAGAGCTATCAGCGGGAAGATGTTCTCCCATTCATGGGGCCAACCCTGCATGAAACATTCGAGTCCATCAACCCGGAAAAAGTGGAGGAGATGATCTCGGTTTACCGGGAGTACAATATTAAAAACCACGACGTGCTTGTGAAGGAATTTGCTGGCGTATTTGAAACGGTTCGGACTTTAAAAGAATCGGGATATAAACTGGGCATTGTTACGACGAAAGTTTCCAATGTAGTTGAAAAGGGCTTAAAGCTGACGAATCTTGACCAGTTTTTCGACGTGGTTGTCACGCTCGACCACGTGGATAAGCCAAAGCCCGATCCGGAGCCAATCTTGAAGGCATTGAGCCTGCTGGATGCGAAACCTGAAGAAGCAATTATGGTCGGCGATAATTCGCACGATATCGATGGCGGAAAAAATGCAGGCACGAAAACGGCTGGAGTTGCCTGGACAGCGAAAGGCCGTGAATTCCTCGCGCACTTTGAACCAGATTATATGCTGGACAATATGGCTGACCTGCTCGATATTCTTGAGGCAGAAAACAAATGAGAAAAACGGAGCGTTTTCCGGTAGAGGGAGGCAATTCTCTCTGGCATGTGTATAAAACGGTTCCGTTCTTGAAGGTGGTCAAAAACTTTATTGTGATCCAGCTTGCGCGCTACACGCCATTTCTGGGCATGAAAAATTGGCTCTATCGTAATTTCCTGAGAATGAAGGTTGGGGATCAGACATCATTCGCACTCATGGTTATGCTGGATGTCATGTTCCCTGAAAAAATAAGTGTCGGCCGCAACACGGTCATAGGATACAACACTACGATTCTCGCCCATGAATATCTGATTAAGGAATATCGCCTCGGCAGGGTTGAAATTGGCAGCGAAGTCATGATTGGCGCCAATTCAACCATTCTTCCCGGCGTCACGATCGGAGATGGTGCGATTGTTTCAGCTGGAACGCTTGTCCATAAAGATGTCCCGCCTGGAGCTTTTGTTGGCGGCAATCCGATGCGTGTCATCTATACAAAGGAAGAACTTGCCGCACGCTGGGCGGATGATCCAATATATGGTGTAAATAAAGACAAAACTCCGCTTGCTTAGGCTGGCGGGGTTTTTTTATTATTGTGTGAGATGTTGGATAGATTCCAAAAGATGCTAGATGTATTTAGATGAAAGTCTTTAACTTAAATAACCTTTCCAAAATAGTACAAACTATAAGAAAGCTCCTTTTTAAAAGGCTGTTTTCGCAAGGTTTGTTGCTTTTTGTATATTATTTGCTGAGTTGATTGCAGCGGAAGGTGCGAGACTCCTGCGGGAGTATCGGGACAGGTGAGACCCCGCAGACGCGGAGCGTCGAGGAGGCTCAACGCCCGCCCCGCGGAAAGCGAGCAGCCTGGAGCGGAAATCAACGGACAACATTGATAGGCGAAAAACAACAACTTATACGAAAAGAGCCTTTTAAATAAAGGGAGTCTTTTTTATTTTTCTGCTCCTTTTGGTTGACGGCAAGGAGTTTGCACGTTAAACTACATATAACTTCAATTTGCTACCATATTAGCGAACTAAAGGATTCGGAATTTTTAAGTCATAGAGGTGAATACTTTTGAGCCGATTATTTATGTTTGAAAAGCCGTTAGGCATGAGAGATACATTACCCGATTTATATGAAAGAAAGGCATCAGTCCGGTCATCCATCCAGGGGGAAATGAAACGCTGGGGCTATCAGTTTATCGAAACGCCTGCACTCGAATATTACGAAACAGTTGGAGCGGCATCAGCAATACTTGATCAGCAGCTGTTCAAGCTGCTTGATCAGCAGGGCCATACCCTCGTGCTGCGTCCAGATATGACAGCGCCGATCGCAAGGGTGGCTGCATCCCGTCTTTTAAAAGACGAGCTGCCTATCAGGCTTGCCTATTCTGCCAATGTATACCGCGCCCAGCAGCGGGAGGGGGGCAGGCCAGCTGAGTTTGAGCAAATCGGTGTTGAATGCATTGGCGACCATACGATCAGTGCGGATGGCGAAGGGATGGCGATGATGATCTCCGCTTTAAAAGAAGCAGGGCTTCAGAATTTCCAGCTTTCTGCCGGCCACATCGGTTTTGTCCGTGACTTCTTCCAGCAGATTTTAGGAACGGAAGAAAGAGTGGAAAACCTGACAAGGTTTTTATATGAGAAAAATTATGTCGGGTACAGGGAACATGTGAAGAGCCTGGCTCTTTCATCCATTGATAAACAAAGGCTTCTCGATTTTCTTAAATTAAGAGGCGGGGAAGAAGTCATTGAGATTGCTTATAGCCTTCTGGAAAACGGCACAGGAAAAAAAGCATTAGCCGAGCTCGAACAGCTTTGGGGCATTATGCAGGACTACGGCCAGGAAGGCACTGTTAAATTTGATTTAACGCTCGTCAGCCATATGAGCTACTACACGGGCATTCTTTTTGAAGTATATGCAGGAAATGTTGGTTTCCCGATCGGAAATGGCGGCCGCTATGATCTGCTGCTCCAAAAGTTCGGAAAAGATACGGGAGCAACCGGCTTTGCCATCAGAATGGACCGCCTGCTTGAGGCTCTGGAAGACAGCAATGCGGCTGAACCTGTGTACTGCGTTTTATACAGTCCGGAACGCCGCAAAGAGGCATTCGATTTTGCTAAGGAAGAACGTTCAGCCGGAAAGAAAGTGGTTCTGCAGGATATTAGCGGTGTCAAGGACATCGATGCCTGCACCAGCCAATATGAGGATATTACCTTTTTAGTCGGAAAAGCTGGAAAGGAGAGTATAAAATGAGTGAAGTTTTAACGATTGCGATGCCAAAGGGGCGCATTTTTGAAGAAGCGGCTGAATTGCTCCGCCAGGCAGGCTTTCAATTACCGCCGGAATTTGATGATTCACGTAAATTGATTATAGATGTACCGGAAGAGAATTTCCGCTTTATCCTTGCAAAGCCGATGGATGTGCCAACCTATGTAGAGCATGGTGTAGCAGACCTTGGGATTGCCGGGAAAGACGTAATGCTTGAAGAAGAGCGAGATGTTTACGAGCTTCTTGATTTAAAGATCAGCGCCTGCTATCTCGCGGTTGCAGGACTGCCAAATACCAGGCTGAACGATGTGGCTCCTAAAATTGCTACAAAGTATCCGCAGATTGCTGCAGCGTATTTCCGCGAGCAGGGGGAGCAGGTGGAGATCATTAAATTGAATGGATCTATAGAGCTTGCGCCTATGATTGGGCTAGCGGACCGAATCGTAGATATCGTATCAACCGGCCGAACGCTTAAAGAAAACGGGCTTGTTGAATACGAAACCATCGTTGGCATCACTTCAAGATTAATTGTCAATCCTGTCAGCTACCGCATGAAGGATGAACGCATAAGTGAACTCGTTGAACGTCTTACGGAAGTAATAGCTGGAGAAGAAATTCGTTCTTAAAGGATGTAGAGGTCTATGAAAATTTTAAAAGTAAATGACCAGATTTCAATTAAACGTTCTGTTGATAACGGAACAGAAGAACAGCGGGCGATTGTAAAAGATATTATTGAATCAGTCCGCCAAAACGGAGATCAGGCATTAAAAGAATACACAGAAAAATTTGATGGCATTTCCCTGGATGAATTCAAGGTATCGCAGGCTGAAATAGAAGAAGCTTTGAGTAAAGTGGATGTAAAAATCCTTGAGATCATTAAAGAAGCTGCTGAAAACATCCGGTCTTTTCATGAAAAGCAGCTGCGTCCTTCCTGGATGACAACAGAAGAAAACGGCACAGTGCTTGGCCAAAAGATCACACCGCTTGATTCAGTCGGCCTGTATGTCCCAGGCGGTACGGCTGCCTATCCATCATCAGTTCTTATGAATGTGATCCCGGCAAAGGTTGCGGGCGTGAAACGGATTGTCATCACCTCTCCTCCTGATAAAAAGACTGGAAAGCTGCCTCCTGCGGTCCTTGCTGCGGCCCAAATCGCAGGGGCAGAAGAAATCTATAAAACGGGCGGTGCCCAGGCAATTGCAGCTCTGGCATATGGAACGGAAACGATAGCCCCTGTTGATAAAATTACAGGTCCCGGAAATATCTTTGTGGCACTTGCAAAGCGTGAAGTTTTTGGGGATGTCGATATAGATATGATCGCAGGCCCCAGTGAGATTGCCATTTTAGCAGATGATACGGCACACGCAGATGAAGTGGCGGCAGATCTGTTATCACAGGCAGAACACGACCCGATGGCAAGTGCAGTCCTTGTGACACCATCATCCGCACTTGCGGAACAGGTCTCAAGCGAAGTGGACCGCCAGCTGGCTGAGCTGCCAAGGCAGCAAATTGCTTCTCAATCAATTGAAAACTATGGTGCTGTCTATGTGGCGGAAAACATGGATGAAGCTATTGAAACGGTGAATAGTCTGGCTCCTGAACATCTGGAGATTTTAACGGAGAATCCGATGGAGCTTCTCGGACGGATCCGTCACGCCGGAGCAATCTTCCTCGGGAGATATAGCCCTGAACCGGTCGGCGACTATTTTGCCGGCCCGAACCACGTCCTGCCGACAAACGGAACGGCCCGTTTTTCAAGCCCGCTTAATGTAGAAGATTTTCAAAAGAAATCAAGCATTCTTTTATACAGTGAAAAAGCATTAAAGGATAATGGCGAAAAAATTGCGGCCTTTGCGCGTCTGGAGGGTCTTGAAGCCCATGCCAGATCCATTGAGACAAGACTAAGAAAATAAGCTGGAGGAATAATCATGGCCAGAACTGCAGAAATTTCACGTAAAACCAATGAAACAAATATCACGCTATCCTTAAATATAGACGGCGAAGGCAAAAGCGATCTGGAAACAGGTGTGCCTTTTATGACCCATATGCTTGACCTGTTCGCCAAGCACGGACAATTTGACTTGAACATCGTTGCAAATGGCGATACAGACGTGGATGATCACCACACAACAGAGGACATTGGCATCTGCTTAGGCCAGGTGCTGAAGGACGCTTTAGGCGATAAGAAAGGCATTAAGCGCTATGGAAATGCTTTCGTTCCGATGGACGAAGCATTGGCTCAAGTTACAGTTGACCTCAGCAACCGCCCTCACTTGGAGATGCGTGCCGAGTTCCCGAGCCAAAAAGTCGGTACATTTGATACCGAGCTTGTTCATGAATTCCTTTGGAAGCTTGCGCTTGAAGCGAGAATGAACCTGCATGTCATCGTTCACTATGGACAGAATACACACCACATTATCGAAGCGATTTTCAAGGCACTCGCTCGTGCGCTTGATGAGGCAACAACGATTGACCCAAGGATTAAGGGAGTTCCATCAACGAAAGGGATGTTGTAAATGATCGGCATCATCGATTACGGAATGGGGAATTTGTTCAGCGTCAGTAAAGCGCTTGAAAGGTTGGAGGTTCCTTATTTCCTTTCTGAAAATAAGGAGGAGCTCCTGAAAGCAGACGCCTTGATTCTGCCGGGTGTCGGCTCTTTCAAAGATGCCATGACCATCTTAAATTCTACAGGTCTGGCAGATCTGGTAAAGGAGTTTGCTGATACAGGCAAGCCGCTCCTTGGCATTTGCCTTGGCATGCAGCTTTTATTTGAAGACAGCGAAGAGAATGGCATGACGGAAGGCCTGCAGCTTCTCCCTGGCCATGTGAGGCGTTTTCCCGGTGCAACAGCAGAAGGCGAAACGTACAAAGTTCCGCATATGGGCTGGAACCGTCTTGAATTCTTACGGGATTCGCCGATTTTAAAAGGTCTTGATGAAGATTATGTCTATTTCGTCCACTCTTACTTTGCAGATACAGATGATAAAGAAGTAGTTATCAGCAGAAGTATGTATGATGTAGAAGTGCCGGCGGTTGTCGGAAGGGGCAATGTGTTCGGCATGCAGTTCCACCCTGAAAAAAGCAGTTCGCTCGGCATGGCGCTTTTACGCAATTTTACCGAGCTGGTTGAAGAAAGGATGTCTGTGAAATGAGTTTTACTATCTATCCGGCAATCGATATGAGAGGCGGCAAATGCGTCCGGCTGCTGCAGGGGGATTACGATAAGGAAACGGTGTATGGCGACTCTCCATTTGATATGGCCAAAAAGTTTGCTGATGAAGGAGCAGACTGGATTCATATGGTAGACCTTGACGGGGCAAAGGATGGGAAGCGTGTTAATGATCAGTATGTCATCCAGGCTGCACGCGAACTTGGCGCCTCCGTCCAGATCGGCGGGGGAATCCGTACGGAAGAAGACATCCTGCATTACCTGGATAATGGCGTAACACGCGTAATCATTGGAAGCATCGCCGTCTCCAATCCTGAGTTTGCTATTGAAATGATCCGCAAATACGGCAAAGCAATAGCGGTAGGGCTTGATGCGAAAAATGGCTATGTGGCTACACATGGCTGGCTGGAAACGTCTGAAGTGAAGGCAGTTGACTTAGGCAGGCGATTTGCCGACGCAGGTGCGGAAACATTTATTTTTACAGATATCGCAACAGATGGAATGCTATCGGGGCCAAATATTGAAGCGGTTCGTCTCCTTGCAGGGGAAACCGGGAAAAATGTCATTGCATCTGGCGGTGTCAGCGGTCTGGCTGATTTAGCGAAGCTCAGGGAGCATACTTCTGAAGGCGTTGCTGGCGCCATCGTCGGAAAGGCCATTTATGAAGGACGGTTTACCGTAGCGGAAGCTCTGAAAGAGGTGAAGGAATCATGCTGACGAAACGCATCGTTCCCTGTCTGGATGTAAAAGACGGCCGTGTGGTAAAAGGGGTGCAATTCGTGCAGCTGCGTGATGCCGGAGACCCGGTTGAGCTTGCCCGCTTTTATGATGGGCAGGGAGCTGACGAGCTGGTCTTCCTCGATATCTCCGCTTCACATGAAGGACGGAAAACAATGGTTGAGGTTGTTAAGGCTGTTGCGTCTGAGCTGGCCATTCCATTTACAGTGGGCGGCGGGATTAACGCGCTGGAAGATATGAAACGAATATTGCGAGCTGGGGCTGATAAGGTTTCTCTCAATACAGCTGCCGTAAACAATCCTGATTTAATTACAGAAGGGGCAAATTTCTTCGGATCACAGTGCATCGTTGTTGCGATTGATGCAAAATACGATGAAAAGCTTGGTTCCTGGCGCGTGTACACACATGGCGGACGGACACCGACTGATCTTGAGGTCATTGCTTGGGCGCGTGAAGCGGCGGAGCGCGGGGCTGGAGAAATCTTACTGACTAGCATGGACTCTGACGGGGAGAAAAAAGGCTTCGATATCAAGCTGACAAAAGCAGTCAGCGAGGCGGTTTCGATTCCGGTTATTGCTTCAGGCGGTGCCGGAAATGCTGATCATTTTGCTGAAGCATTTATCGATGGAAAAGCGGATGCCGCATTGGCTGCATCGATTTTTCACTATAAAGAAACGTCTGTTGCAGAAGTGAAGTCTTATATTGAGGAAAAAGGGGTGGTTGTCCGATGAATATGGAGAGTGTAAAGTTCGATGAAAAGGGACTGATCCCTGCAGTAGTGCAAGATGCGAAAACAAAAGAAGTATTAACGTTAGCTTATATGAATCGGGAATCCCTTTTAAAATCAGCGGAAACAGGAGAGACCTGGTTTTTCAGCCGTTCCCGCAATGAGCTCTGGCACAAAGGGGCAACAAGCGGAAACACACAGAAAATTGTTGAAATGAAGCTTGACTGTGACCAGGATGCCATTGTGGTTCTGGTTGAACCAGCTGGACCAGCCTGTCACAATGGAACAATCAGCTGTTTTGAGGAAAGAGTATACGGGGAAGAATCAGGCGGCTTATCTGACTATGAAATCCTTTTTACACTTGAAAAGGTCATTGAAAAACGCGAAAAAACACGCCCTGAAGGAGCATACACGACGTATCTTTTTGATAAAGGCGTGGATAAAATCCTGAAGAAGGTCGGCGAAGAATCCGCAGAAGTCATCATCGCTGCGAAAAACCGTGATAAGGACGAACTGAAATGGGAAGCGGCCGACCTGATTTACCATTTGATGGTGCTGCTGCGGGAGCAGGAACTGCCTTTTAGCGAAGTCTTGAAGGTGCTTAATAAACGGCATGAAAAGAAAAATGAACCGGCCTCCGAATAGGGAGGGCGGTTTTTTTACGAAAATTTGCTTGTGGATCATTATCATTTTATCCTATCTCCTGTAAAGAATCCTGTTCTTTCCCATAAAGATCGTCCCAAAGCTCATAAATTTTCCTCCGGCCGTTTGCAATTTCAGGGTTGAATTGGATGGCAGCGTTTTGACGGACAGTATGAACGTTTTTCAATGCCTGTTCAAGCTTCTTGTTAATGTCAGTGCTGCCTTTTCCGGCGTGTTTAGCAATCGAAATCCCTGCTGTTGTTCCTTGGGCCATGGCGATTTTTCCGCTTTCGATTCCAGTGATATTCCCGGCAACAAATAATCCTTCGAGCGGAGTTTCCATTTTTTCAGAATGATGCGGAACATGTCCCCCAAGTTCTGGAACGTATTGGAATGGGCAGCCGGCAACTGCTGTAAGCTCTGCTAACGGATACAAGCCCCCTGCGATACACACGAAATCGGCTTCGTAAATTTTTTCCGTACCTTTGATCACGTTCCCATTCGCATCAATTTCTGCAGTGAGGACGCCTTCTACCTGATCCTTTCCAAGAATTTCAAGTGCTGCTTTTCTAAGCTGCAATGGTGTTCCATTCACCTTAACGCCGCTTTTAGGGTAAAATTTCATTCCTAATTTGCGGAATCCTTTATTTTTCATAAAGCGACTGCCGAAACGCAAGATTGGTGACGGGGCAAGATGGGCCGCATTTAGAAGTGACTTCAAGACTTCCTCTGGTTCTCCGGCATTTTGGCTAAGCGGACTCTTTTCTGGCAGCACAATATGTTCCACATTAATTCCGGCTAATTGGAGCTCGTTTAAAATTGCAAATGCTAGAATGTTAGCACCAATGATTATGCCTTTTTTGCCAACCTCGACACGATGAACATTAGTCATGACCTGTGCAGCCCCGATGGACATAACACCTGGAAGAGTCCAGCCTGGCACAGGAATTGGGAACTCAGCTGCACCAGTTGCTACCAGCACATAAGGAGCTATCAGTGTTCCTATATTAGTATGAACATTCCAGCAATCCTTATCTTTTTCAAGGTTATATACAGAAACGCCGCAACGGATGTCTACTGATAGTTTCTGTGCTTCGTTGTGCAGACGAGTTGATTCTTCTATTCCATTCCACCATTCTCCAGACGGTTCCTGGTGCAATTGGCCGATTAATCTTCCGCCTGGCCTAACAAATTCATCAATGACGGTTACTTTTAAGCCATATTCAGCACAGGTTATGGCACCAGCTAAACCTGCTGGTCCAGCTCCAATTACGATTACATCTATCATTGATTCTCCACCATCCTTTTAACTATATTAGGATGATGTTTTCCTCTTTCAACAACCATATTTTCCTTCACAACAGTTAAACAAGCTCTTATATTGGCCTGCCCATTAACATTTACACGGCATTCCATACAGTGGCCGATATTGCAATAAAACCCTCTTGGTGTTCCACTTTCCTCATGAACACGCAGTGTTCTCACCCCGTTTGCCAGCAGAGCTGCCGCGATTGTTTCATTTTCATGTGCTTCATATTCTTTTCCATCAAATGTGAATGCAATCTTTTTTCTATCATCTAATTTTCCTAAAACCGGATGATCTATAATTCTAGTCATTATTATCACCTACCGTTCCAAAAGTTACAGGGCGAATTGGAGGCTGATATTTTAATGGGATTTCACCTTCTCCTGTATTAGGTACGATACTTTCAATAATCCGATCGACCATGACTCTGCATGTGCGTCCTCCACAAAAACCCATTCCAGCCCTTGTTCTAAGTTTCAGTTCCCTGGATGTACATTGATGTTCTTTTGCTGTTGCGAAAACCTGCCCATAGGTAACCTCTTCACAACGACATATCACAAGTGCTTCATTGTTATTCATTTGGAAATCCTCCTTTTCAGTTATATGTAAAAATATTATGCAAAAATCGTACCAACTTTGAATCCTGTATTTTAAGTCAGCTTAAGCCAAGACGTTTTAGACGATTGTAAAGGGTCGCTCGGGTGATACCCAGTTTTTTCGAGCATTCTAATTTGTTCCCATGGGTTAATGCTAAAGCTTTTTCGAGCACCTTCTTTTCGTGCTGATCCATTTCCTCCTGTAGTGGCACAATGGCCGATTTCATTTCTATGTTGTTTTCCTGAAGGTCCGTATCAGCTGTAGCTGAATAGCTCATTGCTGAGTGAAATGGCAAATATTCTTTTCGAATGACTCCATCTGTTGCAAAAACAACCAGACGTTCAACGACATTGCGCAGCTCCCGAACATTGCCAGGCCAATCATATTGAAGCATCTCTTGCATAACTTCCTGTGAAAAATGATGTATTGGCCGCTGATAGCGCAGTGAAAAATCATTTAAAAAATAATGAATTAGTTCAACGATATCTTCACATCGCTCTTTTAAAGGAGGAATTTTTAAACTGACGACATTTAGCCGATAATATAAATCCTCCCGAAAATTGCCTTCTTTTATTAATTCTTTTAAATCCCTATTTGTTGCGGCAATTACCCGGAAATTTGCCTCAATTTCTTTTTCGCCGCCAACCTTGTAATATTTTCTTTCTTGAAGGACACGAAGCATCTTGACCTGCATTTCTATAGGCATTTCGCCAATTTCATCAAGAAAAAGAGTGCCTCCTTTAGCAAGCTCAATTTTTCCTTTTTTTCCTCTATGATCTGCACCGGAAAAGGCACCGCGTTCATAGCCAAATAATTCGCTTTCAAATAATGAAGCTGGAATAGCACCGCAGTTAATTGAAATAAATGGTGCTTCAGGTCCTTCCGTTGCCTCATGTATGGATTTGGCAAAAACCTCCTTGCCGACTCCGCTTTCTCCTAATATCAATACAGTTGATCGGACAGAGCACACCTTTTTCGCCATTTGCACTGTCTTTTCCATCACAGCGCTTTTCCCTTTAATGTATTTAAAGGGATCAGAAGGCCTGTATTTTGCCATCTCCTGTTCTAAACGGTGAACCTCAGTCGACATATTAAATAATTTTTCATTAAGAACAACCTGGCTTGTCACATCAGTTTCCGATACAACTGCCCCGATAATGCGTCCATTAAAGAAAACAGGGTTTGAATTTATTAGGACAAATAGATCAGATCTTGGCTGGTGATGCTTTCCCCGGATTCTTTTTCCTTTGTACAAGGATTCTAAGATTTGCAGATTCTGATGTTCAAAGAATTCAATTATTGGTTTGCCCACAATCTCATCTTTTTTGACAGAGAAAATTTTTTCAGCTCCCTCTGTCCATGTACGGACACGTTCACCAGCATCAATCACTGTGACAGAAGCGTCCGATGTTTTGATGACAGCTTCATAGAAAGCCTTTAATTGATTGTAGGAATCATGCAAAAAATCAATGATTTGTTCATTTGTGATGCAGCCAAGTACTTGACCGCTTGAATTTACAACGGCAACGGCTGCATAGCGCTTGCAGGCATCAGCTAATGCAGCAAAGGAATCATCTAAACAAACACTAACTAAAGCGCTTTCATTATCTGTGTTTAGACAGATGAAATTATTTTCAATTATTTCTTTGACTGAAGGTAGTTCAAACATGACAGCCTCCTGATATGTAAATTTTTTTATACACTGTTTAATATTTTATACAACATTTTAACAAATTTTTTGACAATTGCGAACAAAACAAAAAACGTATATTTTGATTAACTGCAAAATTAATTAGGAGATTGTTATTTTTACGCAAGTTTATAAAAGTTGGCATGTTATTTGCATTAAAAAAATGATGTAACAAGACGAAGGGAAGTTGGTTTTGTGAGATATCATTGTGACGTTTTGGTTATAGGCGGGGGAATCATAGGCTGTGCAATTGCCTATTATACTTCTAAATCTGGAAGAAATGTAACAGTTATTGAAAAAGGTGAATTTGTCAGTGGCACGTCATCCCGCTGTGACGGAAATATTTTAGCTATTGATAAAGATCCTGGCTTCGATAGTCAAATGTCACTTGTCAGTCAGAAATTAGTAGATGAATTAAGCAGAGAATTGAAACAGCCTTTTGAATATCGGGCTCCTGGAAGCATCCTTGTATGTGAGACAGAAGAAGAAATGGAAGCCGCACAAAAGTGGGTTGACCGTCAGAGGAAGGCAGGCTTGCCGTTCAGGATGCTGGACAGACAGGACATTCGCCAGGATTCCAAGTATTTTGCTGATGATTTATTAGGAGGCTTAGAGTGTGCAACAGATTCAACAGTCAATCCATATCTTCTTGCCTTTAACCTTCTTGAGGGGGCAAAGGAGATGGGCGCTAAAGCCCATAAACAAACTGAGGTAACTGGAATGAGAAGGATGACGGACGGTACATTTACCGTTGAAACATCCAATGGGACTTTCACCGCTAACTATGTCATTAATGCGGCAGGAGTATGGGCTCCATATATCGGTGAAATGCTGGACTTGTCTATTCCAATTAAACCAAGAAAAGGCCACATTATTGTCGCATCACGCCAGGACTTTGTAGGACCAAGAAAAGTGATGGAATTTGGCTACTTAATATCAAAATTTGGCGGCAAGCGCCAAGTGGATCCGATAACTGAAAAATATGGAGTAGCACTTGTCTTTGAACCAACTGAAAGTCAAAACTTCCTGATTGGAAGCAGCCGTGAATTTGTTGGATTGAATACAAAGATCAACAATGAAATTATTAAATGCATTGCCAATCGGGCCATTAGATTTTATCCGAAAATGGCTGACATGATGGTCATACGTTCCTATGCTGGTTTACGGCCCTGGACGGAGGATCATTTGCCAATTGTGTCAGAAGTAGAGGGAATTCCTAACTATTATATTGCAGCCGGTCATGAGGGAGACGGAATTAGTCTTGCCGCTGTTACTGGAAAAGTGATAGAGGAAATGCTTAATGAGAAGGATACTTGCATTCCAATTGAACCGCTGAGATATTCTCGATTTAAGGAAAGGGTGAGGACCTGATGAAAGCAAATCGAGTTTTTACAACCATTGATACACACACGGGTGGAAATCCGACAAGGACATTGATTAGTGGACTCCCAGAGCTGAAAGGAGCGACAATGTCCGAAAAAATGCTTCATATGCAAAAAGAATATGACTGGATTCGTAAGCTCCTGATGAATGAACCAAGAGGACATGACGTAATGTCAGGAGTACTTTTGACAGATCCGTGTCATTCGGAAGCTGATATCGGTGTTATATATATCGAAACTGGCGGATATTTGCCAATGTGTGGCCATGACACAATCGGTGTTTGTACAGCATTAGTTGAAGCGGGGCTAATTCCTGTTCAAGAGCCAGTTACTTCGATAAAAATTGATACACCGGCCGGCCTTGTTAAGGCAGAGATTAAGGTAGAGAACGGCAAAGCAAAAGAGGTTTCCTTCTGTAATGTCCCAGCCTTCCTGTTAAAGAGTGTCTCTGTTGATGTTGAGGAAAATGGAACCGTTAATGCAGATATTGCTTATGGGGGCAACTTCTATGGAATCATTGATGCCCAATCTGTTGGATTAGAACTGACACCGGAGAATGCCTCAAAAATCATTGAAAAGGCTATCAAAATTAGAAATACAATTAACGAAAAAACGGATGTCGTTCATCCGCAATATCCATTTATTCGCGGTTTGACCCATATTGAGTTTTTCACTGTGCCGACCCATGAAGAAGCAGATGTGAAAAATACAGTTGTTGTCCCTCCAGGCGGGATTGATCGCTCACCATGCGGTACAGGTACTTCGGCTAAATTATCTGTCCTCTTTTCCAAAAAGGAGATAGGTATCAGGGAAGAATTTGTACATGAGAGTATTGTCGGCTCTTTATTTCGTGGAGAAGTCCTTGAAACAGCAGATGTTCAGGGTATTGAGGCTGTTATTACAAGAATCACTGGTACAGCATGGCTAATGGGAATGCACCGGTTCTTTTATAATGAGGAAGACCCGCTTAAAGAAGGCTTTTTACTTATTCCCCCAATGGAACATGAAATGGAGGACGTGAAATGAAAATTCAAAAGTCTTACACAGCAACTGATGTACACGTAGCAGGTGAGGCATTTCGCATTATAAAGGATGGACCACTTATTCATTATAAAAGTATACAGGAGCTAAATGAGCAATTTTCGCTTGCCTATGAGGAGGAAATTAAATTTCTTTTAAATGAGCCCCGCGGATTTGCTGGACTGATGGGCTGTTTGGTCGTCCCGCCTTTTAAAAGCGAAGCCGATGCAGCTGTTATTTTTTTCGACCATAATGGAACCGTTCCGATGCAATATGGCGGAATCGTTGCTGTCATAACCGCATTGTTGGAGTGCAGCCAATTAAAGGCCAAGTTCTCAAATGAATACAGAATTGAAACAATCAGTGGTGTTATTGGTGTTGCTGCAACTATGAAAGATGATGAAGTGACATTAGTTAAATTAAAAAGCGGGCCATGCCAGGTTGTGCAAACCAATGTGCCAGTATCTTATTTAGATTTAGCGACAGAAGTATCTCTAGTCCAAGCCGATCACCTTTATGCGATTTTTGATAAAGCAGAGCTGCCTTTTGAGATTGAGATGGAGGACCTTCCAGTCATTAATCAATGGGGGCAAAAGGCGATTGTAGCCTTAGAAGGCAAACATGCTTTCAGCAGAGTAATCTTGCTGGATCATTCGCAAAAAAGTGAAGGCAAAATCAAAACGGTAACCTTCCGTCCGGATCGTTATATTGTGCGTTCTCCGGGATTTGGCACTCTAGCTGCCTGCAGTACCTATTTATTAAGAAATGGCGATATATCTGCAGGCAGCCCAATGGAAAATGAAAGTATTTTCAACGGCAAATTAACAGCCGAGCCTTCAGCACAAATGGAAACCAGTTACGAGTTTAGTTTTTCAGCCCGCGGATTTATTACGGGTATGCAGACATATGTATTAGACCCGACAGATCCATTATTCTCAGGGTTTTTATTAAAATAAAAAACTATTAAATAATAAGGAGGAAAATTAACATGACGACAATTAGAGGAGCTTATCCAGTATTAATTACACCAATGACACAGGAGCAGGAAATTGATTGGGGCGGAGTAAAGAATAATGTTAATTATTTTGTGGATCAAGGTGTGGCAGGTATCGTCATCAATGGGAGTACTGGTGAATTTGTCAGTCTATCAAGAGAAGAAAAATACCAGATGGTAGAAATTGTTATGAAGGAAGCAGGCGGCCGCATCCCTGTTATTGTGGGAACTGCTGCTGAAACAACAAGGGAAACAATCGAGTATACAAAGCAAGCCGAAGTGCACGGAGCGGATGGTGCTCTAATCATTAACCCTTATTACATGAAGCCAAAGGATAATGAAATCTACCATCATTTCAAAGAAGTATCCAGTAGTGTCAATCTTCCAATCATGCTTTATAACAACCCATTTACTTCTGGCGTTAATATGAGCGCAGATTTAATGCTTCAGATTGGCAAGGATTGTGAAAATGTGACTCATATTAAGGAATCAAGCGGTGAAATTGGCAAGGTAAGAGATCTTGCAAGAAAAGGAAAAGGAGACTTTGAAGTATTCTGCGGTGCTGAAGAGCTTGTAATGGAGTCTTACTTAGTTGGAGCAACTGGGTGGATTTCTGTTGCAGGAAATATCGTTCCAAAGCTAGTTACAGACATGTATACCCATTTTCAAAACGGTGAGTTTGAAGAAGCTTGGTCTATCAATGATCGTATTTTACCACTATGCGCGTTCCTTGAAGGATCTGGAAAGTATGTGCAAATTGTGAAGAGAGCCATGGAATTAACTGGCCAGGCTGGAGGACCTGCGCGTTACCCTCGTTTAGGCCTATCACCTGAGGAGGATCAAAAGCTAAAAGACCTGCTTGCAAGCTTAGAGACAGTAAAAAACTAAAGTAGTGGAGGAGTGAGAACATGCAAGCGACAAATTACAATTTGAAACCAAAAGTTAAAGAATTCTTGGAAGGTGTGAAAGGATTATACATTAACGGTAACTATGTACCGGCGATTAGTGGTAAAACGTTTCCCGTCGTTAATCCTGCAAACGAAGAGGTCATTGCAGATGTAAGTGAAGCGCAAGAGGAAGATATTAACGCTGCGGTAGCTGCTGCAAGAAAAGCATTTGATGAAGGCCAATGGACAAAAATGGATGCCGCTGAACGCTCTCATCTAATCTATAAATTTGCGGATCTCTTAGAAGAAAATCGAGAGGAACTTGCACAACTGGAATCATTGGATAACGGAAAGCCCTACAAGATCGCCTTGGCAGATGATGTCGACGGAACAATCCAGCATTTTAGATATTACGCAGGCTGGGCCACAAAAATATTTGGTAAGACAACTCAGGTTTCAAAGAATTATGTAACCTATACTGTACACGAGCCGGTTGGGGTTGTAGGACAAATTATTCCATGGAACTTTCCGCTCGCCATGGCTGCCTGGAAGCTCGGATCTGCACTTGCAGTCGGCTGTACGGTTGTGATTAAACCGGCAGCTGAAACACCATTATCTCTTCTCTACGCAGGAAAGCTATTTAAAGAAGCTGGGTTCCCAGATGGTGTCGTGAATATTGTGCCAGGAACGGGCAGGATTGCGGGAGAAGCAATTACTGCACATAAAGATGTCGATAAGATAGCATTCACAGGATCAACTGCTGTAGGGAAAGAAGTAATGAAAAAAGCTGCAGATCAAATTAAAGGTGTTACGCTGGAGCTTGGCGGAAAATCGCCAGCCATTGTCTTAGAAGATGCTAATCTTGAGGAAGCAATTGAAGGGGTATATAACGGAACGATGTACAATCATGGGCAAAACTGCAGTGCTTGTACCCGTGTATTTGTACAGAGAAACATATATGATCATGTAGTAAAGGCCTTAGCAGAACGGGCGAAAGCAATGAAGTTAGGTGATGGAATGAACCCCGAAACGGAAATGGGCCCGCTTGTTTCAGCAAAACAGCACCAAACTGTTCTTAATTATATTGAACAAGGGAAGAAAGAAGGGGCGCGCCTCGTGGCAGGGGGCGAAAAAGGATTTGAAAAAGGATATTTTGTACAGCCAACCATTTTTGCTGATGTACAAGATCATATGGTTATTGCTCGTGAAGAAATTTTTGGTCCAGTCATGTCCATTTTCGTTTTTGATACGATTGATGAGGTTATTAAGCGGGCGAACGATAGTGACTATGGCTTAGCTGCAAGTATCTGGACAGAAAGTATGAAAAAGGGACATTATATTGCAAGCAAGCTGCAATCAGGTACAGTCTGGATTAATGATTTTGGTCTTGAATGGGAAACTATGCCATTCGGCGGCTACAAACAATCAGGAATTGGCCGCGAAATGGGTGGAGAATACGGCTTGCAAAACTATACGGAAGTGAAAAGTGTATTTGTTAACATCAAGCATGATGAGCAATTATAAGGAACAATTGGACAATCCATCCTGTGTACTATTGGATGGGAGTGGGACAGCGTTTTGTTACAATGTCCCATTTTACGCATTTATATATCTGAATATTATTAATATTATAAATAAAAATTGGAACTATCTACTTAAAGTTTGAATAGGTGGGATAATATGGAAGAATTAGTGAATAAAGCGTCGGGTATGGTTTGGAGTCTTGGGCTGGTAGCGTTCGCGCTTGGTGCTGGATTGTTCTTTTCCATTATGACACGTTTTGTGCAATTTAGATATTTTAAGGAAATGATTAAACTTCTTTTTGAAAAGGGTAACCCAGAATCGGGTGTGTCCTCTTTCCAGGCATTTTCAATGGCTTTAGCTGGCCGGGTCGGTATTGGAAATATCGCAGGGGTTGCTACTGCGATTGCATTTGGCGGTCCGGGAGCGGTTTTCTGGATGTGGATCATGGCTTTATTAGGAGGAGCAAGTGCCTTTATTGAATCCACTCTTGCTCAGGTCTATAAAGTAAAAGACGGTAATCAATACCGGGGCGGAACTCCTTATTTTATTGAAAAAGGTTTAAATATGAAATGGTTCGGGGTGTTTGTTGCGATTGTTGTAACCCTCTGTTACGGAGTTTTAGTTCCAGGTATTCAGGCCAATACGATTGCTGTTGGGTTCGAAAACACAATTGGCCTTAATAAAAGCATCTCTGGAATCATTCTTGTTGTATTACTTGGCATCATTACTTTTGGCGGCGTCAAGCGAATTGCTACTGTTGCGGAAAAAGTTGTACCTTTTATGGCTTTAGGGTATGTGGTTATTACTTTCGTTCTTTTATTTGCAAACGCAGCAGAGATTCCAGCAATGCTTTGGCTGATTATTTCAAGTGCATTTGGTGCAAATGAAATGTTTGGGGGTATTATCGGTGCAGCGATTGCATGGGGCGTTAAGAGAGCAGTATTCTCTAACGTTGCTGGTGTGGGGGAAGGAACCTATAGTTCAGCAGCAGCAGATGTATCCCATCCGGCAAAACAAGGTCTTGTTCAAGCGTTCTCGGTCTATATTGATACCATCATTGTTTGTACAGCTACTGCACTTATGATTCTAATCACCGGCATGTACAGCGTTACACCAGAAGGAAAGCAGCCGATAGTTGACAACATCCCTGGTGTTGAAGCTGGACCAATGTGGACACAGGCGGCCGTTGAGAGCGTTATACCTGGATTTGGCGGTATGTTCGTTGCAATTGCTATATTCTTCTTTGCCTTTACAACTCTGATGGCTTACTACTATATTTCTGAAACAACCCTCGTTTACCTCGGCGGAAAGAGAAATCTAAAATGGCTAAAAGCAGGCTTAATGATTCTGTTCTTAGGAATGATCTACTTAGGAAGTGTCGAAAACGCATCCCTATTATGGGCGCTCGGAGACTTTGGCTTCGGAAGTATGGCCTGGCTAAACTTAGTCGCTATTCTATTCCTGACTAAAACAGCCTTAAAAGTGTTTAAAGATTATGAAGAACAGAAGAAAGCGGGCATTGAACCAGTCTTCGATCCTGTTAAACTTGGCATTAAAGGTGCTGATTTTTGGGAGGAGAAAGTGAAAGAAAGCAATTCAAAAGGCAAGAAGGTAATATAAGAGAAATGCAGCCGGAAACAGAGAACACTTCCCGCTTTTATATCTAAAATCCATATTGCATGTGGTGGCAGCCTCTTCACCAACTACTGGAGCCGAAATTAGGAAACCGCCAATACTCCAGGCTGTCACCATCTTTATTTTCTGCAGCTAACCCCACTTACAGATTCCGATTACGAATAAGGACTCCTTCACCTGAAACCTCCTCATATATCCAGAAGGTTATTCGATTCCCTCCCCCACACCGGCACCAACAAAGGCTGCCGCTCTCACCCGCCTCCAAACTGCCAGTTTATCTCCGAATTTAACTCCCCTATTAAATCACCGCAACAACCCTTTAAAATATAACCGCGATAAGATTTCCATTAAAAAATTGCGATTGGAAATCGTATTGTCATTTCTTCCCTTCTCCACAGGCTTGTTCGTGTGATATACTACTTTAGTTACTAACATTTATGGAGGATTTCATGAGTAAAGACTCTAAAGCTAGACACCAAAAGGGGAAGTTACTGTCATTTATCCCGAATGGTGAGTACTATTTTTCCAAAGGGATTAAGGCGTACCACCGCAGGGATTTTCATAAAGCAAAGAAATATTTAATGCGGGCGATGCAGCTTGAGCCGGGTGAACCGATGATTATCTGCCAGCTTGCGATTGTTCATTCAGAAATGGGTGAGTATCAGGAGTCGAATCAGCTGCTTCATATGATATTGGAGGAGCTTGATGAGGATATGGTGGAATGCCATTATTTCCTTGCCAACAACTATGCTCATATGGGCCTTTTCAAAGATGCTTACACACATGCAAATACGTATCTGGATTTGGATCGGGACGGAGAGTTTACAGAAGATACAGAGGATCTGCTGGAACTGCTGACGCTTGAGGCGGAAGATTTGGATGACGAGCTTTACGAGCAGGATGACCTGATTACGAAGCAGGAACATGCACGGGAATTGCTGGAGTCCGGCCATTTTCCAAAAGCGGTTGAAATCCTGAACTCTGTTATTGATGAGTATCCGGAGTACTGGTCCGCATATAACAATTTGGCCCTGGCGTATTTTTACCTTGGAGAAGTGCAAAAGGCATCAGATATTTTAGAGAAGGTGCTGGAAGAAAATCCGGGCAATCTCCACGCTCTGTGCAACAAGCTTGTCTTTGCTTTTTACGAGCGGGATGTCAGGCAGGTGCGCTTGTTGAAAGAGGCTCTGAAAAAAATCAAGCCGCTCTCCATTGAACATCAGTTCAAGCTTGGTGCCACTTTTGCTTTGACCGGCGAGTATGAGGCTGCCTTTGCATGGCTTCGTAAGCTTCAAAAGAAAGGCTTTGAAGGGGACGGACCATTTTATTACTGGCTTTCTTATTCAGCCTATTTTACGGGCCGGGAAGAGATGGCGAAATCGGCATGGAAGAAAGCAATCGAGATTAATCCTGAAAAAGAAGGCTTTGAGCCCTGGAACGATGAAAAGGTTACCAGCAGCGGCTTTGAAGACCATTATTCATCCATTTTAAAAAAGCTGGAAAGCGACTATATCGAGGAGCGGCTATTCGGCCTTTTCCTTACGTCAGTATCCAGCAGAAGAGATGAAATTTTGACGTCTGAAGCAATTGTACGAAACGATAAGTTTTCAGCTATGGAGAAGGAATATCTTTCTTTTGTGAAAACTGACCAGGAAGCGCCTGCCCAGGTTCAGGCTGCGCATGAGACAGCTGAACTGTTTTATGAAAACTACCATCCGATTGGCACGGTGGAAGCCGGACTATATTTAATGTGGTTTACTATTTTTGCTGAATTGACAAATAACCGGCAGAATATAAAAAACAAAAAGGCCTGGGCTGCAGCAATTGAGTATGTCTGGCATAAGCTTCGAAACGAAAAGGTTTCCCAATCAAAAATTGCAGGGAGATACGGCATTTCCGCTTCGACGATGGGCAAATATGTAAAATCGGTGAACGACCGCCTTCAGTGAGCAGATGTTTGGACGAAACACGCGCCAATTTTATAGGATAACAGTAAGAAGGTCATACTATAATACGTATTTATAGAGTGGTTTAGTAAAATACTGGAATTCTGATTACTGAAGGAGTGAATCGCTGTGACTGAAGAAAAAATTTATGACGTCATTATCGCTGGCGCAGGGCCGGCAGGGATGACTGCTGCTGTATATACATCTCGTGCAAATCTGTCTACTCTAATGATTGAACGCGGTGTTCCGGGCGGACAAATGGCCAATACAGAAGAAGTGGAAAACTATCCTGGTTTTGACCATATTTTAGGGCCGGATTTATCCACCAAAATGTTCGATCATGCGAAGAAATTTGGCGCTGAATATGCGTATGGAGATATTAAAGAAATCATTGACGGCGAGGAATACAAAACGGTTGTTGCGGGATCGAAGCAATATAAAGCACGCTCTGTGATTATTTCTGCTGGTGCGGAGTACAAAAAGCTTGGCATTCCTGGTGAAAAAGAGCTTGGCGGACGCGGTGTATCCTATTGTGCGGTCTGTGATGGAGCATTCTTTAAAGGCAAAGAGCTTGTTGTTGTCGGCGGCGGTGACTCTGCTGTTGAAGAAGGTGTATATTTGACCCGTTTCGCCTCTAAAGTGACAATCGTTCATAGACGGGACCAGCTTCGTGCGCAGGCAATCCTGCAGCAGCGTGCGTTTGATAATGAAAAAATCGACTTTATCTGGAACACTACAGTGAAGGAAGTCAATGATAAGGACGGAAAAGTAGGCAGCGTAACGCTTGTGTCTGCTGAAACCGGTGAAGAAAGAGAATTCAAGGCAGATGGTGTCTTCATCTATATCGGCATGGTCCCTCTTTCCAAACCATTTGAAAGCCTCGGCATTACGAACAGCAATGGCTATATTGAAACAAACGACCGAATGGAAACAAAGGTGGAAGGCATTTTTGCAGCTGGGGATATCCGCGAAAAATCCCTTCGCCAGATCGTTACAGCTACAGGTGATGGAAGCATCGCAGCGCAAAGCGCCCAGCACTATGTGGAAGAATTACAAGAAAGCCTTAAAGCGAGAAAATAATGTGAGCAGGCATATGGTCCTATGGACTGTATGCCTTTTATTTTAGAAAAAATAGCCACCGGTTGAAAAGATTTACAAAAAGTCATGTGGTTTTAATTCTCCTGTAACCTTGATGAAATAAATTTCGGGTAGTATAGGAGTAGAAATTGACCCCCTTTTAAAGATATAATCCTTTTCAAAGCACAGGCATATGCCTGTGCTCTTTTTTTGCATAAAATACTGTAACTTTTGAAGAATGTTTTTTGGAAATCTGTATTCATTGTGGCTCTAAGACAAAAATAGTATAATGAAATGAATAAGAAAAGAACGTTAGCCAGCCATTATTTTAAGCGATTTCATGAAAAGGCGGCGGCGGTATGATTTCGGAAATTAGAGGTGAAATGTGTTGCAGCGAGTCACGAACTGTGTGTTACTTAAAGACGATAAAGTATTGCTTTTACAAAAGCCGAGAAGAGGCTGGTGGGTGGCTCCGGGCGGAAAGATGGAGCCTGGTGAATCAGTGAGGGACTCGTGCATTCGTGAGTTCAGGGAAGAAACAGGCATCTATCTGCGCAATCCGAATATTAAAGGCATTTTTACGTTCATCATGAAGGATGGCGATAAGGCCGTACAGGAGTGGATGATGTTTACTTTTCTGGCAACAGCTTCTGATGGGCTGAACTTGGATGAATCAGAGGAAGGCAAGCTTCGCTGGCATCCGTTTTCAGAGATTAAGAATCTGCCGATGGCTGCCGGAGATTCACATATTTTGGAGTATATGATTCATGGACAAGGCATGATTTATGGAACGTTTACGTATACGTCAGATTTTGAACTGCTTAGTTACAGGCTGGATCCAAGCTGAATTTGACAGAAACAGGGGGAAATTATAAATGAGTACGGGTGCAGTTAATGATACTCAAATGGTGATAATTACGGGAATGTCAGGGGCAGGGAAAACAGTAGCCATCCAAAGCTTTGAAGATCTTGGCTTCTTCTGTGTAGATAATTTGCCGCCGACGCTGCTGCCGAAATTCCTTGAACTTATGAAGGAATCAGGGAATAAAATGAATAAGGTGGCATTGGTGATGGATTTGCGCGGCCGTGAGTTTTTTGACCACTTATTTAAGGCGCTGGATGAATTATCCGAAACATCCTGGGTCACCCCGCAAATTTTATATCTTGATGCAGATGATTCGACACTTGTCAGAAGATATAAAGAAACAAGACGATTCCATCCCCTTGCACCAGCAGGATTGCCTCTTGAAGGCATAAAGCTTGAACGGGAGCTGCTCGAAGAATTAAAAGGCAGGGCCCAGCTTATTTATAACACATCGCAAATGAAGCCGAGGGAATTGCGCGAGAAAATTCTAACGGAATTCTCATTGAATAAAAAAACAATATTTACGGTTAACGTCATGTCTTTTGGCTTTAAGCATGGAATTCCAATTGATGCCGACCTGGTATTCGATGTCCGGTTCCTTCCGAATCCGCATTATATTGAGCATATGAGGCCGAAGACAGGGTTAGATGAAGAGGTATCCAGCTATGTGCTGAAATGGACCGAAACTAGTAAATTTCTCGAAAAGGTTACGGAGCTGCTGAGCTTTATGCTTCCGCATTATAAACGGGAAGGGAAGGCTCAATTGGTCGTTGCAATCGGCTGTACAGGAGGCCAGCATCGTTCGGTAGCGCTGACAGAATATATCGCTGACTTTTACAGCAAGGATTACCATACGGCAATCACGCACCGTGACATCCAGAGGAGAAAGGAAAACATCAAATGAACCGACAGCCAAGAATCGTCATCATCGGAGGAGGAACAGGGCTCCCTGTCCTCTTAAGGGGATTAAAACAATACCTTGTTGATATAACTGCCATTGTGACAGTTGCCGATGATGGCGGCAGTTCAGGAAGATTGAGAAATGATCTTCATATTCCGCCTCCCGGTGACATCCGCAATGTGCTGGCAGCTCTTTCAGACGTGGAGCCGCTCATTGAGGAGATGTTCCAGCACCGCTTTGCGACATCCAATGAGTTATCCGGGCATTCGCTTGGCAATTTAATTCTCGCGGCAATGACCTCGATTACAGGAAACTTTGTTCATGCGATTCAGGAAATGAGCAAGGTGTTAAACGTAAGGGGCAAGGTGTTGCCGGCTGCTAATCAGAGTGTGGTCCTTCATGCTGAAATGGAAGACGGGACCATAGTATCGGGAGAATCAAAAATTCCTTATTCTGGTAAAAAAATTAAGCGGGTATTTTTAACCCCTAAAAATATTAAAGCCCTGACTGAATCACTGCAGGCTATCAGACAGGCTGATATGATCATCATCGGGCCTGGCAGTTTATATACCAGTATTCTTCCAAATCTGCTTGTCCCTAGGCTGGGACGTGAGGTCTGTCATTCGAAAGCGAAAAAGGTGTATATATGCAATTTAATGACACAGGCAGGAGAGACACTCGATTATACGGCAAGTGATCATGTAAAAGCACTGTATGATCATATGGGCTGTGCTTTTATCAATACCATTCTGGTAAACAATGAAGAAATTCCTCCCCATATTCAGGAGCGGTACAGCGAGGAAATGGCAAAGCCTGTTGTGTATGATACAGGTGCTCTTACCGAACTGGGCCTTGAAATTATGCACGGTGAAATTGTCAGCCACGAAGGCGGGATCATTCGCCATGATACAAAAGAAGTTGCCCAAATGTTATATAATTTGCTTTTACATGAAACCAATAGGCGTTTTAATGCGTAATATACAGGTGTGAAAGGGCTTTTGCCGGTAAAAAATAAACTGTGCATACGTTTGCTCAGTGAAGAATATCTTTTTATATACCACTGGCTTAGCGCTTTTACGGATAGGGGGTGAAGGGATGTCTTTCGCTTCGGAAACGAAAAAAGAATTGACGAACCTGGAAATAAAAGACTGCTGCGGCAAAGCGGAATTGTCCGCCTTGATCAGGATGAATGGTTCACTTTCTTTTTCCAGCCGGAAATTGATTGTGGATATTCAGACGGAGAATGCAGCAATCGCAAGAAGGATTTACACACTGATTAAAAGGAATTACAACGTTCAGGTTGAGCTCCTGGTCCGGAAAAAAATGCGGCTGAAAAAGAACAATGTTTATATTGTCAGGCTAACGGAACAGGCCAGCATAATTCTTGATGATCTGAAAATTTTAAGCGAGGGATTCGTATTTACACACGATATCTCCAATGAGCTCATAAAAAAGAAATGCTGTAAGCGTTCTTATCTGCGCGGTGCATTCCTTGCCGGGGGATCGGTTAATAATCCGGAGACCTCCTCCTATCATCTAGA
Source organism: Cytobacillus sp. NJ13 (assembly GCA_030348385.1). NCBI lineage: Bacteria > Bacillati > Bacillota > Bacilli > Caryophanales > Bacillaceae > Cytobacillus > Cytobacillus sp. NJ13. Next base: position 4,128,289 of record JAUCFP010000006.1, read on the forward strand.
GATCTCTTCACTTTACAAGGAGCATAATGACTCCCTTTGTGAACTGATGAATACGTTCGGGCTGAACAGCAAAACGCTTGAACGGAAAAAAGGCTATATCACTTATTTAAAGGAAGCCGAAAAAATAACGGAGTTCCTCAATATTATCGGAGCACACGCTGCTCTGCTCCGATTTGAAGACATCCGGATTGTCCGCGATATGCGAAACTCGGTCAATCGACTCGTAAATTGTGAAACAGCGAACTTAAACAAAACAATCGGAGCTGCCTTGCGTCAGGTGGAAAATATCCGGTTCATCGATCAAACTGTCGGACTTCAGGTTTTGCCTGACAAACTGAGGGAAATTGCCGAATTGCGTGTAGCTTACCAGGATGTCACCTTAAAAGAGCTCGGGGAAATGGTCTCAGGCGGAAATATCAGTAAATCAGGTATTAATCACAGATTAAGAAAAATAGATGAAATCGCTGAGAAACTCCGGGCGGGCGACACAATAGATGCTCACTGACAGAGGTATCAGCAGGGAGGAGATATATAATGGCGGAAAAACAGGTTAAAGTTAAGCTGAAAACAGGATTACAGGCACGTCCGGCGGCACTGTTCGTACAGGAGGCCAATCGGTTCTCATCCGATATTTTTCTGGAGAAAGACGGAAAGAAGGTAAATGCGAAAAGCATAATGGGGCTAATGAGTCTGGCTGTAAGCTCAGGATCAGTTATTACCCTCAGGGCTGAGGGGAACGACGAAAACGAAGCTCTTGAATCACTGTCAAACTATATTCAGAAGGAAAACTAAAACAACTCGCATCGGGAAGATGCGAGTTGTTTTTTTACACTTATTATTTATCCTTTTTCTTATCCAAAGAATTTCTGGATATGATTTGGTCAACCAAACCGTATTCGAGAGCTCTTTCAGCTGTCATAAAGTTATCGCGGTCAGTGTCTCTCGCGATGACTTCAAGCGGCTGTCCAGTGCGCTCTGATAGAATGGTGTTTAATTTTTCGCGAAGGAAAAGAATGCGCTTTGCAGCGATTTCGATTTCAGTCGCCTGTCCCTGAGCTCCGCCCAGCGGCTGATGAATCATGACTTCACTGTTTGGAAGGGCAAAACGCTTGCCTTTCTCACCAGCAGCAAGAAGGAATGCACCCATAGATGCTGCCATACCGATACAAATGGTTTGTACCTTCGGCTTGATGAATTGCATCGTATCATAAATAGCCATACCAGCCGTAATGCTTCCGCCCGGGCTATTAATGTAAATGGAAATGTCTTTTTCAGGATTTTCTGCTTCAAGGAATAAAAGCTGGGCAACAATTGAGTTTGCCACATTGTCATCGATTGCGCTTCCCAGCATAATGATGCGGTCTTTTAAAAGGCGGGAGTAAATATCATAAGCGCGCTCCCCGCGGTTTGTTTGTTCAATAACTGTAGGGATTAAGTTCATTTTCCAATTCCTCCTTCAAGATAAGGTCAACATACAAGATGAACAAGCATGTTCTTCCAAGTAAAGAAAATTTTTTAACTCCTATGTATTATCATGATACACTGATGGTCAATTAAGGTCAAACGAATCGCATGGAAATCGTGTTTGATTCGTTCGACACATTTTTCTGTGCTGTGCTATCTCATTCCATGATACCCATTGTTCCAATTTTTAAACTAAAAGGAGGCTTGCAAAGTGAATAAACATATCATATAATTAGTTATCGTAGCGGCTGAGCGCTTGGTCAGCCATCTATCAAAATATTTGCCCTCGTGGTGCAACGGATAGCACGTGAGATTCCGGTTCTTAAGATGTGGGTTCGATTCCTGCCGAGGGCGTCATTAAAGGATTGTATTTATTGATTTTCCAATAAATACGATCCTTTTTTTATTTGTCTTATTTTCGGATGTTATTTAATAATAGCTGAAGCCAGGCTGCGAATATATAGGATCTTACCGCAGGGTTTCTGAAGGGTGTGATGCAATTTTGGAGGGTTACAGACAACTTCAAGAAAGTCACAGGAGTAAATTCTAGAAATTCATTTCAATTACTGATTTTCCCTGTATTATCCATGTTTTACATTTAACAATAAGTTTAATGTGAAAAACAAAAGGGGAGAATGAGGACAGCAGGAAATCCGATTTTAACTGGGGGGCACTCCCAAATATTATGATGCTTACTCGTGACATTTATTTGTTCATTGGAGTTAATTCTATAGGAGGAATTTATAATGATTGGTCTTTTGACTGCGATTGCAGGAATTGTCTTATTAATATGTATAGCATATATGATGAGTAACGATAAGAAGAGGGTTAACTTCAAAGGTATTGGAGTTATGATGATTATTCAGTTAGGCTTAGCATTCTTTATGTTAAATACTTCAATAGGTCAACAAGCTTTACAAGCAGTTGTTAATGGTGTTAATAAGGTTCTGTCTTTTGGGAAGGAAGGAACAGCTTTTGTTTTTGGTGATATCGGCGGAACAGATGCTTTTTTTATAAACGTTTTAATGGCGATTATCTTTGTAACCAGTTTACTGGGCATTCTAACCTACACTCGCATCTTGCCATTAGCAATTAAATACATAGGTGGATTTGTTGCTAAAATTACAGGCTTGCCAAAGGTTGAATCATTCGTTGCTGTTAACTCTATGGTGTTCGGAGATACTACTGCTATATTATCAGTTAAGTCTCAGATCCCTAAGTTATCGGCAAATCGATTGTTCGTTGTTACTACAAGCTCTCTTGTTGCCGTTTCCTGCTCTATCCTAGGGGCCTACATGCAGATGATTCCTGCAGAATTTGTTCTTGTAGCGCTTCCTATAAATATTTTTAGCGGACTGATCCTTTCATCTATTGTGTGTCCTGTGCCTGAAGAAGAGGATGAAGACATTGATATTAAAGAAATGATTCCAGAAAAATCTATTTTTGAGGCAATCGGAAACTGGACTTTGCTAGGTGGAAGGACTGCACTTATTGTTGGGGCTATGCTTATTACTTATGTAGCATTACTCGCAATGATTAATGCAGGATTCGACGCTGTTATTGGTATGACTTTTACAGAAATTCTGGGTTATATCTTTGCACCTGTCGCTTTCATGATGGGTATCCCTGCTTCTGAAATCGTACAAGCAGGGTCAGTAATGGGGACAAAACTTGCTGCTAATGAGTTCGTTGCAATGCTTGGTTTTGCGGAGATGATTCCAGATTTGAGTCCTAAAACAGTGGGGATTGTGTCAGCATTCCTAATCTCTTTTGCTAACTTTAGTTCAATCGGTATTATCTTAGGGACTGTACAAGCCATTAATGGGGAGAAGGCTTCCATGTTCGCTAAAATGGGGCTGAAAGTATTATTGGTTGCTACGATGGGCAGCGTCTTAACAGGCTCTATTGTTGGTTTGTTCCTTTAATAAATGTTGGGCCGATTCACAGTTTCGAGACTTATAAAAATTGCCGATGCTGCCTGTCATCTATAATAAAGCCCTGAATCTTTAATAGTGAGGGCGCTGCCAAAACTCCTTGTCTGATATGGGCAGGGAGTTTTTACTTTTTACGCTATCCGCAAATAAATTCGGCCTATGCGCACATAAAAAATTTTATCCGCAAGTAAATTGACCTTATCCGCAAATAAATTTCCTTTATCCGCACATAAATATATCCAGCCATAAAAAATTTCCGAGATTTAAGCCTGAATTTCAAAAAAACCCATAAAATCCGCAGTTTTCACCATAAAAAATGAATATTCTCCCCTCTGCCATGCATATTGTGAAGTATTCAGAAAGATGGAGAAGTGCCGGTGCGATTGGCATTTGCCAAGATATTTCCATACAACATTTACCGGGAATATTGTAAAATGGGGACAGGGGGAATGTATGATGAATTTGAAAGCTGGGTTATGGCAGCAGCAGACAATGAAATTAACAATGACACAGGAGCTGACACAGGCGATTGCCCTTCTGCAATACAGCACACAGGAGCTCTCTGCATTCCTGGAAAGCAAAGCGCTTGATAATCCCCTTTTAAAAGTAGAGTCCGGTCATGTCAAGACGATGGATCCCCGTTATGACCGTGTCAAACTGACGAGAACAAAAGTCGAAAAAGATAAAATAAATTGGATTGAGCAGATTGGCTGCGGAAAGACGATGATGCTGGATGAATATTTGAAATCGCAGCTTCATTTGAAATTAAACAAGGACGAACAAAAAGTGATTGAGCATCTTATTGAGAGCCTTGATGAAAACGGTTACTTACGTGCAGATCTGCAGACAGCAGCCAGGACTCTCCAGATGCCCCTTGAAAATGTGGAGCAAATGCTTGAAGAGCTGCAGGAACTCGAGCCTGCTGGCATTGGCGCTAGGAATCTTCAGGAGTGCCTGTCCCTGCAGATTAAGAGATTGCCAGAGAGAAATGAACTGGCTGAAATCATTATAGATGACTACTTTACCTTTTTTGCGGAAAAGAAATGGAAGGAGATTGCCAAGCAGCTCAGTGTGGAGCTAAAAGAGATTCAGGAGGTATTCGACCTCGTGCAGACCATGAATCCAAGACCGGCTTCATCCTTTCAAAGCGAGAAATCCGCATATATAACACCGGACGTGATTATTCAGTGGGATGGAAGCTCTTTTTCCGTAAGTGTTTTTGATGAAGTGCTTCCTAAAATCAGTTTTAATGAAGGCTATTATAAAAAGTTTTCGGCCACTGGAGACCGGAATGTCAGCCGCTTTTTGCAGGAAAAGCAGCAGGATTACCAATGGATCATGAGGAGCATCGAGCAGAGAAAAGAGACACTTGCAAATGTGACACTTAAAATCGTTGAAAAACAGCAGGACTTTTTTATAAAAGGACCTTCTCATCTGAAGCCGATGACTATGAAGGAAATATCAGATGAACTTGAAATACATGAATCAACTGTCAGCCGTGCTGTCCGGGAAAAATATGCACAAACCCCATATGGGACGTATGAGCTGAGATCGTTCTTCTCAAGCACGATCAAAACAACCTCCGATGAAAATACGTCTTCACAGCAGGTAAAGACGATTATTAGTAAAATGATTGAAGGGGAAAATAAGCAAAAGCCTTTATCCGATCAAGAGCTTGTGAAGCTGCTGAAGGAACAAGAGGGGATGGTTGTCAGCAGAAGGACGATTGCAAAATATCGGGATCAGCTGGGTATTCCATCATCATCGAAACGGAAAAGGTATGACTGACAAAGGAGATTTGCTGATTGAAACAGCCAGAGCTAGTGTTTTACACACGCAGCAGATGCCCGCTGTGTGATAAAGCTAAGGAAGTAATAGTGGAATTGAAGAAAGAATATGATTTTACCTTAATTGAGAAAGACATTGATGATAGCGATGAACTGACCGAGAAGTATGGGATCATGATTCCGGTTGTTGAAATTGATGGGAACGAAGTGCAGTTCGGGCATATTGACGCCATTACATTATGTGAAGCGCTTACAGAAAAAAACTGAGTTTTATCAGTTGATTTCAATACTCACTCTTGCTATTATGAAAGAGAAGCAAGGGTGATTTTTTTTACGGTAAGTGGGACATAATATGTCTATGCGGGACAAAAAATGACCACATATGATGAAGGAGCTTTCCGGATGTACTCACTAATTGATATTCAAAAAAGATTATTGCCTGATATGCTTGCGGTTATGCAGAAGCGCTATGGGATTCTTCATTACATAGGGCTGATGGAGCCGGTTGGAAGACGGAGCCTTGCAGTAAGTTTAGGCCTGACGGAAAGAGTGCTGAGAAGTGAGGTTGAGTTTTTAAAAGACCAGAACCTGATCCGTATTTCAAGTACGGGAATGAGCCTTTCTTCTGATGGCAAGGATTTGCTTGAAGCTCTTAAAGGAATAATGAGGGATATTTCGGGTATAGCCGTAATGGAGCAGGATTTATCCCGAAAACTTGGCATTCGCCAGGCGATCATTGTTTCCGGAAACAGCGATGAATCTCCATGGGTGAAGCAGGAGCTTGGCAGGGCCACAGCGATGTGCATGAAATCAAGGCTCAAAGGAAAAAATATCATCGCAGTTACCGGCGGTTCCACAATGGCAGCCGTAGCAGAGATGCTTACTCCTGATCTTGCTGAACGGGATTGGCTGTTTGTGCCGGCACGGGGCGGAATTGGGGAAGATGTTAAAAATCAGGCTAATACCATTTGTGCAAAAATGGCTGATCATACAGATTCCAGACACCGCGTCCTTTATGTACCGGACCAGGTGAGCAGGGAGATGTATGAAAGCATCATTAAAGATCCAAATATTAAAGAAGTAATCACCCAGATCAAATCTGCAAGCATGGTTTTACACGGGATTGGGGACGCTATTACAATGGCGGAACGCCGCAAAACCAGTGAAGAAGATTTTGAGAAAATAAAGCATGCCAAGGCAGTAGGCGAATCTTTTGGCTATTACTTCAATGAAGGCGGCGAGGTTGTACATAAGGTTCAGACCATCGGCCTTCAGCTGGATGACCTATCCCATATTGAACATGTCATTGCAGTGGCAGGCGGTTCCTCAAAGGCTAAAGCCATCGCTGCATACATGAAACGGGCACCATCCTCTACCATTTTAGTGACAGATGAAGGTGCAGCAAAACAGTTGTTAAAAGGGTAATCCCTTTTCAAATATTAAATCTACCTTTCTAAGGAGGAAATAATCATGGCAGTTAAAGTTGGTATTAACGGATTTGGAAGAATCGGGCGTGTTGTTTTCCGTGCAGCTCTTAAAAACCCTAACGTAGAGGTTGTAGCAGTAAATGACCTTACAGATGCAAACATGCTTGCACACCTTTTAAAATATGATTCCGTACACGGAACATTAAATGAAGAAGTAACAGTTGACGGCGATTACCTTGTTGTTGGCGGCCATAAAGTAAAAGTGCTTGCTGAGCGCGATCCTGCACAATTAGGATGGGGAGATCTTGGCGTAGAAGTAGTAGTAGAATCTACTGGCCGTTTCACAAAGCGTGCTGACGCTGCGAAACACCTTGAAGCTGGCGCGAAGAAAGTAATCATCTCAGCTCCTGCAACTGACGAAGATATCACAGTGGTTATGGGTGTTAACCATGATAAATATGACCCTGCAAACCACCATGTAATCTCAAACGCATCTTGTACAACAAACTGCCTGGCTCCATTTGCAAAAGTATTGAACGACAGCTTCGGAATCAAGCGCGGTATGATGACAACTGTTCACTCATACACAAATGACCAGCAGATCCTTGACTTGCCGCACAAAGACTATCGCCGTGCACGTGCAGCAGCCGAAAACATCATCCCAACAACTACTGGAGCTGCAAAAGCCGTATCTCTAGTATTGCCTGAACTAAAAGGCAAACTGAACGGTGGAGCTATGCGTGTTCCAACTCCAAACGTTTCTCTAGTTGACCTTGTTGCTGAGCTTGACAAAGATGTAACAGCAGAAGAAGTAAACAGTGCTCTTAGAGCAGCTGCTGAAGGCGAACTAAAAGGCATCCTTGCATACAGCGAAGAGCCATTAGTATCTGGCGACTACAACGGAAACCCGGCTTCTTCTACAATCGATGCACTTTCTACAATGGTTATGGAAGGCAGCATGGTCAAAGTTATCTCTTGGTATGACAACGAGTCTGGTTACTCTAACCGCGTAGTGGACCTTGTTGACTACATCGCTCAAAAAGGGCTTTAATAGATAAATTTTTTCCAGAAAAATATTCGTTTTGCGAAGCATTCTCAAGATGAATTTTTTCTTTAAAAAAATACCTCATCTTGTTGGATATTAAAATCGCTAACGTCTATAATGGATAAGGGTAAAAGGGGAGCAGGGAAACAATCCCTCTCCCTTTTGTTTTAAAGCAAAAAGTAAAAATAATTCACTAGGGTGGTGTCTAGCTCCAGCGCCTAGGGGCTCGAGTCATAAGCCAATCGCTTCTGAAGGCAAAGAACGCCTTCTGCCAGCGCTCGTCTTATGCTTGAGGACCGCAGGGATGCGGTTCATGCAGACGTTGCCACAGGACGTGGCGTTTTTAGTCTGCGTACCTCTTGGGCAAGGCGCTTCCGCTTTTCCTGGTAAGGAGGTCCTTTTGCTATGAACAAAAAAAGCGTAAAAGATGTTGAGTTACAAGGTAAGCGTGTTTTCTGCCGGGTTGATTTCAACGTGCCGATGAAGGATGGACAGGTAACAGATGAAACTCGCATCAAAGCAGCTCTTCCAACGATTGAGTATTTGATTAACCAGGGTGCTAAAGTGATCTTAGCAAGCCATCTGGGCCGCCCGAAGGGTTCAGTTGTTGAAGACTTGCGTTTAACACCAGTAGCAAAGCGTTTGTCCGAGCTTCTTGGCAAAGAAGTGAAGAAGGCCGATGAAGCATATGGAGATTCTGTAAAAGCAATGGTTGACACGTTAGGTGACGGAGATGTTCTTCTTCTTGAAAACGTGCGTTTCTATCCTGGCGAGGAAAAGAATGATTCTGAACTTGCAAAGGCATTTGCTGAGCTTGCTGATGTGTATGTGAACGATGCCTTTGGAGCAGCACACCGTGCACATGCTTCAACGGAAGGAATTGCGCAGCACCTTCCTGCAGTATCAGGACTATTAATGGAAAAAGAACTTGATGTACTTGGAAAAGCTCTTTCAAATCCTGAGCGTCCATTTACAGCCATTATCGGCGGTGCAAAGGTTAAAGATAAGATCGGTGTAATAGAAAACCTTCTTGAAAAGGTAGACAACCTGATCATTGGCGGCGGACTTGCCTATACGTTTGTAAAAGCTAACGGCCATGAAGTAGGAAAGTCACTTTTAGAAGAAGATAAAATTGACCTTGCAAAATCGTTTATGGAAAAAGCGAAAGAAAAAGGCGTGAACTTCTATATGCCTGTTGATGTCGTGGTAGCAGACGATTTTTCCGAGGAAGCCAATATTAAAACAGTAGCAATAGAAGAAATTCCTTCTGATTGGGAAGCACTTGATATCGGACCTAAAACCCGCGAAATCTATAGCGATGTAATCCAGAATTCCAAGCTGGTAATCTGGAATGGGCCAATGGGTGTTTTTGAATTGAAGAAATTTGCAGGCGGAACAAGAGCTGTGGCTGAGACTTTAGCAGAAGCGAATGATACATATTCAGTCATCGGCGGCGGCGATTCTGCAGCAGCGGTTGAGAAATTCCATCTTGCTGACCGCATGAGCCATATTTCAACAGGCGGCGGCGCTTCCCTTGAGTTTATGGAAGGAAAGGCTCTGCCTGGCGTAGTTGCTTTAAACGATAAATAATTTTTGATAGAGGCAATTTTTGCCCTGCCTATTGACCATAATAAAATGCATGAAAGGACGTGCAACATGCGTAAACCAATTATCGCAGGAAACTGGAAAATGCATAAAACACTTCCGGAAGCGAAAGTCTTTCTTGAAGAAATCAATGGCTTAGTGCCTGGGAAAGAGCAGGTAGAAACAGTTGTATGTGCACCTGCACTATTCTTGGAGCGACTTGTTGAAAGCTCAAAGGGTTCAGATGTTGAAATCGGCGCGCAAAACATGCACTTCGAAGAAAGCGGTGCTTTTACAGGCGAAGTCAGCCCTGTGGCACTTGAAGACCTTGGGGTAAAATATGTAATCCTTGGTCATTCCGAACGCCGGGAAATGTTTAATGAAACAGACGAGGCAGTTAACAAAAAAACTTTGGCTGCTTTTAAATACAATTTAACTCCTATCGTTTGTGTCGGTGAATCGCTTGAACAGCGTGAAAGCGGTGAAACGATGGATCTTGTAGGCTCGCAGGTGGAAAAAGCTCTTAATGGCTTAACAGAAGATCAGGTAAAACAGACTGTTATTGCGTATGAGCCAATCTGGGCAATCGGAACAGGCAAATCTTCCACATCTGCAGATGCGAATGAAGTATGTGCGCATATCCGCTCTGTTGTTGCGAAGCAATTTTCGCAAGTTGCTGCAGATGCAGTCCGCATTCAGTACGGCGGCAGCGTAAAGCCTGGAAATATTAAAGAATATATGAGCCAGCCTGATATTGATGGAGCTCTTGTAGGCGGCGCAAGCCTTGAGCCTGAAGTCTTCCTTCAATTATTGGAGGCAGGCAAGAATGAGTAAATCTCCAGTTGCATTAATCATCTTAGATGGTTTCGCATTGCGCGGCGAGCGGATGGGAAATGCCGTTGCCCAGGCAAAGAAACCAAACTTCGAACGCTACTGGAATACCTACCCTAACGCAACGCTGACAGCCAGCGGCGAAGCAGTAGGTCTTCCGGAAGGGCAAATGGGAAACTCTGAAGTAGGCCACTTAAACATCGGTGCAGGCCGGATTGTATATCAGAGTTTAACAAGAGTGAACGTGGCGATTCGTGAAGGACAGTTTGAGAAAAACGAAACGTTCCGTTCTGCGATTGACCATGTTAAAAAGACTGGCACGGATCTTCATTTGATGGGACTCCTTTCAGATGGAGGCGTTCACAGTCATATTCAGCACTTATTCGCACTGCTTCGTATGGCCGCTGAAGAAGGTGTGAAGAATGTCTATGTTCATGGATTCCTGGATGGACGTGATGTTGGCCCGCAAACAGCAGCAGGCTACATTAAAGAAGCGCAGGAAAAAATGAAGGAGTACGGAGTCGGCGAATTTGCGACGATTTCCGGACGCTATTATTCCATGGACCGCGACAAACGCTGGGAGCGTGTTGAAAAGTCTTACCGTTCCATGGTGTATGGTGATGGCCCTTCATACAGCGATCCCTTGGATTTAGTTGAAGATAACTATAAAAATGGTATCTTTGATGAGTTCGTCATTCCATCTGTCATTACTGCAGAAGATGGTAAACCGGTTGCAACAATTAAGAACAATGATGCAGTTATTTTCTATAATTTCCGTCCGGACAGGGCAATCCAGATTTCGAACACTTTTACAAATAAAGACTTCCGTTCCTTTGATAGAGGGCCAGGGCATCCGGAGAACTTGTTCTTCGTTTGTTTAACCCACTTCAGTGAAACAGTTGACGGATATGTAGCGTTCAAACCTACCAACCTTGATAACACTTTAGGTGAGGTTTTAGCGCAAAACGGAAAAACACAGCTCCGCATTGCGGAAACAGAAAAGTATCCGCACGTGACGTTCTTTATGAGCGGCGGGCGTGAAGAGAAATTCCCCGGCGAAGAGCGGATCCTGATCGACTCACCGAAAGTAGCTACCTATGACCTTAAGCCCGAGATGAGTGCTTATGAAGTGACGGACGCGTTGCTGAAGGAAATAGAGGCTGATAATTTCGATGCGATCATCCTGAACTTTGCCAACCCGGACATGGTGGGGCACTCAGGCATGCTTGAGCCTACGATCAAGGCGGTTGAAACGGTTGACGAATGCCTTGGCAAAATTGTTGATCTGATTATTTCTAAAGGCGGAAAAGCGATCATCACAGCTGACCATGGCAATGCCGATGAAGTTGTTACTTTGGAAGGCAGCCCAATGACCGCCCACACTACAAACCCGGTTCCAGTCATCGTTACAGAGGATGGTGCAGAACTCCGCACAGATGGAATTTTAGGAGATCTTGCTCCTACTGTCCTGGACCTGCTTGGACTGGAAAAACCTGCGGAAATGACAGGAACAACTTTATTGAAAAAGTAATCGGTGACAGGCACCAGCCGAACTTTGTCGAAAACGATTTTTCATAAAAAAGGAGAGAATTACTATGCCATTTATTGAACAAGTATATGCTCGTGAAGTATTAGATTCCCGCGGTAACCCAACAATTGAAGTTGAAGTTTTAACAGAATCAGGATTTTTTGGCCGTGCCATCGTTCCTTCTGGAGCATCCACTGGTGAGCACGAAGCAGTAGAACTTCGTGACGGCGACAAGTCCCGCTACCTTGGAAAAGGTGTTCAAAAAGCAGTAGACAACGTGAACAATCTGATTGCTGACGCTGTTATCGGCTTGGATGTAACGGATCAGGTTGGCATCGACCGCACAATGATCGCGTTAGATGGAACTGAAAACAAAGGCAAGCTTGGTGCGAATGCAATCCTTGGCGTATCCATGGCTTGTGCACATGCTGCTGCCGAGTCTGTAGGACTTCCATTATACCGTTACCTTGGCGGCTTCAACGCGAAGCAGCTTCCAACACCAATGATGAACATCATCAACGGCGGATCTCACGCTGACAACAACGTAGACTTCCAGGAATTCATGATCATGCCTGTAGGAGCTCCTACTTTCAAGGAAGCAATCCGCATGGGTGCTGAAGTATTCCATTCATTGAAGAAAGTTCTATCTGGCAAAGGCTTAAACACTGCTGTAGGTGACGAAGGCGGATTCGCTCCAAACCTTGGCTCTAACCGTGAAGCTCTTGAAGTAATCATTGAAGCAATCACTAATGCTGGCTACGAAGCAGGCAAAGACATTTTCCTTGCTATGGATGTTGCTTCCTCTGAGTTCTACAACAAAGAAACTGGCAAATACGATCTTGCAGGTGAAGGCCGTACGGGCTTAACTTCAGAAGATATGGTTAACTTCTACGAAGAGCTTGTAAACGAGTTCCCAATCATCTCAATTGAAGATGGTCTTGACGAAAACGACTGGGAAGGCCACAAGCTATTAACTGACCGCATCGGCGGCAAAGTTCAGCTTGTTGGTGACGACCTGTTCGTTACAAACACGAAGAAGCTTGCTCAAGGAATCGAGCAGGGCGTAGGCAACTCAATCTTGATCAAAGTAAACCAAATCGGTACATTAACGGAAACATTTGAAGCAATCGAAATGGCGAAGCGCGCTGGCTACACTGCAGTTGTATCTCACCGTTCCGGTGAAACAGAAGATGCTACAATCGCTGATATCGCCGTTGCAACAAACGCTGGCCAGATCAAAACTGGTTCAATGTCACGTACAGACCGTATAGCTAAATACAACCAGCTTCTTCGCATCGAAGACGAGCTTGGCGATTTAGCTGTATATGATGGATTAAAATCTTTCTATAACTTGAGCAAGTAATCTTGCTTGTGCAGCCGTCCCGGGTGGGGCGGCTGTTTTTTTAGTCTTGGCCGGTAAATAGGACAGTTTGGCCGGTATTTTTCCGGTTTTGGCCGGTAAATATCAAATATTGGCCGGTAAATATTCATTTTCGGCCGGTAAAATGAAGACTCTCAAAAAAATCGGCAGATAATTGATAGGTTCGGTCCTTGTATGAACCGGTATAGGGAAGTTTCAGCGCAGTCAGCAGCTTTTTGGCAATATTTGAGGAAGATAAATGGGTGAATTCCCGAAATTGTTGATTCGTAATGGAGGAACTAATCAAAAGAAAGTAATCATGGAGGGTTCTAATATGTGCTTCCTTATCAGCAGTAAGGCAATTACCGCATTTCCAGGTGCCCCGCACCCTTTTAAGTGAAAATCGGCTGCAGGCAGGACATTGAATGCCGGTAATAATCTCTTTTATATCAATGTCATAGTATTTTAGGACACTGTAATTCGCAGGGATATGTTTATTTGTAATAGCTCTGCTTAACTTTCTGATCTCTCTGTCTGTTAATTTCTCTTCAGGATATTTCTCCTTTAGTCTATCTATCCTTTCTCTCAAATGGCTCGCATGCAGCACCTTTTCTAAGGCCACTTTGTGATAAGAGGGAGTCTTGATAATAGTAGAAGGATTGCTGATCACAACAAGGTACTCAATGGGTGTGTGAATCTTACGATCAGCTAGCCATTTTGCAAGTTCCTTTTGCTGCCTTTTAGCTTGTATTAAAGGATCAAGAAAACCTCTTTCCTTTTCTTGCATGCTCTGAATCAGCTGGTTAAATGCGGGGTCAAAATAAATAGTGCCGGAGATGTTCTTAATTTCGAGGGTAAGAAGGAAGTTTGGGCATAGGAGAAGCATATCGATTTGATAGAAGTCTCCGTTTCCATTGGAAAGCCGAATATCTTTAACAATTATGAACTCAGGTAAATCTTTTAAAAAGTAATCCACAGATTCTTCTCCGCGAATACCTGCTTTTCGCTTCGTTAAATCACTTTCAATGAGACCCCTTTTTGGATGTGATAGCGGCAGTCTTCTCAATAAAGCGTTCATGCTTAGAATAAAATTTGATTTCTTCCGCTCTTTTATGATCAATGGCATCAGTCCTTTCACAATATAGATTCTCTCAACTGCTATAAAAGTCCTTCCAACTAACAGGTCCTGCCAAAATCTTATTGTTTATACAACCAAAATGTGATAAATTAAGAATAATGTGATTGTACGTTTTCAGGAGGTGGCTTCATGCATACATTATTGATTACCCTTTTAGTCATAGTTTCGATTGGCCTTATTGTAGTTGTACTCCTTCAGTCTGGTAAAAGCGCAGGTCTTTCCGGTGCCATTTCAGGGGGAGCTGAGCAGCTTTTTGGAAAGCAAAAAGCACGCGGGATTGATCTGATTCTTCACCGCATTACGATCGTTCTATCTGTTTTATTCTTTATCCTTACTGTTTTGGTTTCTTATTTCGCGATATAAATGAATGCAGCGCCTGGCCTTCAGAAGGTCAGGCTTTTATTTTTGGCTTTGCACATTTGCATATGTTGGCTAACGTCCACATTTTTTTACGTAAGAAAGCTTTTTATTGGCATGTTGCCCCGCTGTTTGCTAAAAATAAGGAATGCAGATTCAATCAAACGTTTGATTAATAAAATTATAGGAATTATAAAGGTAAAAGGAGTTTTATCCATGAGAGTTGTTGCGCCAAAACCATTTACATTTGGAAATGGAAAAAGAGCAGTCCTGCTGCTGCATGGTTTCACTGGAAATACAGCAGATGTAAGAATGATGGCAAGATTTCTTGAAACAAAGGGCTACACCTGCCATGCACCGCAGTATAAGGGACATGGGGTTCCGCCTGAAGAGCTTGTTCATACAGGCCCGGAAGACTGGTGGAAAGATGTGATGGACGGGTACGAATTTCTAAAAAACAAGGGTCATAAAGAAATTGCAGTGGCCGGACTTTCCCTTGGCGGCGTATTTTCCCTTAAATTGGGTTACACTGTACCTGTAAAGGGTATTGTTCCGATGTGCGCACCTATGTACATAAAAAGCGAAGAAGTCATGTATGAAGGAATTCTGAACTACGCAAGAGAATATAAAAGACTTGAAGGAAAGCCGGAAGCACAAATTGAGCAGGAAATGGAAGAGTTCCAAAAGACACCGATGAATACATTAAAGGCACTCCAGGAGCTGATCGCGGATGTGCGCAATCATGTGGATATGATATACTCCCCAACATTTGTTGTACAGGCACGTCATGACCATATGATCAACACGGACAGTGCTAATATCATTTTTAATGAAGTGGAGAATGACTTAAAGCAGCTGAAGTGGTACGAAGAATCCGGGCACGTGATTACTCTCGATAAAGAGCGTGACCAGCTGCATGAAGATGTGTATGCGTTTTTAGAAAAGCTTGATTGGGAAGAATAATACCAGAAGAAAAACTCCCCAAGGAGGGATGAAGATATGGAAAATAATATACAACAGCTGATCGACAAGCTGCTTCATTATATGAAAGATGAAGCGTATAAGCCATTGACGGTTCAGGAGCTTGAAGCCGCGTTTGGAATAGAGGATTCCACTGGCTTCAAAGATTTCGTCAAGGCACTTGTTGTCATGGAGGAAAAAGGGCTTGTCGTCAGAACGAGAAGCAATCGCTATGGCTTGCCGGAAAAAATGAATTTGATCCGCGGCAAGCTTTCCGGCCATGCAAAGGGATTTGCCTTTGTCATTCCGGAAGAGCAGGGAATGGATGATATTTTTATCCCGCCCAATGAAACAAATAATGCCTTAAATGGCGATATCGTTCTTGCGCGTGTGACGACTGAGAGTTCAGGACAGAGGCGGGAAGGTACGATTGTCCGCATCTTAGAACGCGGTGTGACACAAATTGTCGGAACCTATACGGAAAGCAAGCATTTTGGATTTGTTATCCCGGATGATAAAAAGTTTGCCAGTGATATTTTTATCCCCAAATCAGCATCAAAAGGTGCTGTTGAAGGGCACAAGGTCGTTGTAAAACTGACCACTTATCCAGAAGGCAGAAAGAGTGCAGAAGGAGAAGTTATCGACATACTTGGACATAAAAACGACCCGGGTGTGGATATTCTCTCTGTTATTCACAAGCATGGCCTTCCGCTGGAGTTTCCGGATGAGGTGCTCAAGCATGCCGAGGAAACGCCGGATACGATTGATCCAAGCGAACTGGAAAACCGCCGGGATCTTAGAAACGAAGTCATCGTTACCATTGACGGCGCTGATGCGAAAGACCTTGATGACGCGGTAATGGTCCAAAAGCTTGAAAACGGCCATTACAGACTGGGTGTCCATATTGCGGATGTTACTTATTATGTACGCGAAGACTCACCAATCGACCGGGAGGCTGAAGAGCGGGCAACCTCCGTTTATTTAGTGGACCGGGTAATCCCGATGATCCCGCATCGCTTATCAAACGGCATTTGCTCATTGAATCCGAAAGTGGACCGTCTTACTCTTTCTTGTGAGATGGAAATCACACCGGATGGAGAAGTCGTGAATCACGAGATTTTCCAGAGTGTGATTAAGACAACCGAACGGATGACTTATTCAGATGTGAATAAGATTTTAGAAGAGCAGGACGAAGAACTTATCAACAGGTACCAATCGCTTGTGCCGATGTTCGAGCTGATGAAGGAGCTTTCTCTGATCTTACGTAAAAAGAGAATGCATCGCGGAGCCATCGACTTTGATTTTAAAGAAGCGAAAGTCATAGTGGATGAAGAGGGCAATCCGACAGAGGTGGCATTGCGTGAACGCTCGATTGCGGAGCGCCTGATTGAAGAGTTTATGCTCGCAGCCAATGAAACTGTTGCTGAGCACTTCCATTGGATGGATGTACCTTTCATTTACCGTATCCATGAAGATCCGAAGGAAGATAAGCTGAGAAGATTTTTCGAGTTTATTACAAACTTCGGCTATATCGTAAAAGGAACAGCCAATTCCGTTCACCCGCGTGCTCTTCAGGAAATCATTGAAGAGGTTCAGGGCAAGCCGGAAGAAATGGTTGTATCCACAGTGATGCTCCGCTCCATGCAGCAGGCGAAGTACTTTGAAGAGAGCCTTGGTCACTTCGGGTTATCAACAGAGTTTTACACACACTTCACATCACCGATTCGCCGTTACCCGGACCTAATTGTCCACAGACTAATCCGCACCTATTTAATTGAAGGAAAGCTGGATCAGGCGACAAGGGAAAAGTGGAACGCACAGCTCCCGGATATTGCTGAGCATTCTTCCAATATGGAGCGCCGTGCAGTTGAAGCGGAACGTGAAACAGATGAGCTTAAGAAAGCGGAATATATGGCTGATAAAATTGGCGAGGAATATGATGGCATAATCAGCTCTGTTACGAACTTTGGAATGTTTGTCGAGCTTCCAAACACGATTGAAGGCCTTATTCATGTCAGCTATATGACGGACGATTATTACCGCTATGACGAGCGCCAGATGGCGATGATTGGCGAGCGTACGGGCAATGTTTTCCGCATAGGCGACGAGATCACTGTTCGTGTCGTCAATGTAAATAAAGACGAACGTTCGATTGATTTTGAAATCGTCGGCATGAAGGGGACCCGCAGACGGGAACCAAGAGAAGCTCCAAAGGTGTTCAAGACCGGAAGCACTGAGAAAAAGCCGCGCAGAAGTAAGTCTGACCAGGGAAAAGGAAATAGTTCAGGCGGCCCGAGAAAGAAAAAAGAGAAAAAGCATTACGAAAATGCGCCAAAAGCAAAGCGGAAGAAAAAGAAACGGTAAAGAAAATTGGGAGGGCCTAAAAGGCTCTCTCTTTCCCTTCACAGCAGGGCTCCTCGTTGAGAGGGGCACGCAATTTTGCTATAATAGAAAGACCGCTATAGAACGGGTGCTGCATTTCCTGATATCAGGAAAGAGGAGCAAAGGGGGATTCAACATGCCAAAAGGAACTGGCAAAATGGTTGCGCAAAATAAAAAGGCCTATCATGACTATGCTATAGAAGAAACATACGAAGCGGGTATTGTTCTGCAGGGAACGGAAATTAAATCGATCCGTGCGGGCAAGGTGAATCTGAAGGACTCATATGCCAGAATTCAAAACAATGAAATTTATCTTTTCGGCATGCATGTCAGTCCTTATGAGCAGGGGAACCGCTACAATCACGACCCGCTAAGGACAAGAAAGCTTCTTTTGCATAGAAAAGAAATCAGCAAGCTGATTGGTGAGTCGAAGGAAGTCGGCTACTCGATCGTTCCATTAAAAATGTACCTCAAAAATGGATATGCCAAAGTTTTAATTGGCCTGGCGAGGGGTAAAAAGAAATATGACAAGCGTGAGGATCTGAAGAAGAAAGAAGCCAAGCGTGAAGTAGAGCGTGCTTTCCGCGAAAGGCAGAAAATGTAAATCCAGAACCTTACAATTGAAAAATTAGCTCAGTGTGCTATAATAGTAATTGTCACAGAGAGTGACACAATCTTTTGCTCATCTATTTCGAGCTTATCCGAACGTCAGCGTGCTGAATAAGATTCGGCGCAGACCTATTATAATGGGGACGCTACGGATTCGACAGGGATAGTTCGAGCTTAGGTTGCGAGTCGAGGGGATCGGCCTCGTTAAAACGTCAAAGCCAATAACTGGCAAAACTCAAAACAACTTCGCTTTAGCTGCCTAATAGGCCTTTAGCGGTTCGCCCCTCCATCGCCCATGTGGTAGGGTAGCGGACTCACTCTTAGTGGGCTACGCCGGATTCCACCGCCTGAGGATGAAGGAAGAGAACAACCAGGCTAGCTGGCCGGACGCCCGTCGATAGGCATAAGGACCAGCGAAGCGCGAATATATCGACTACACTCGTAGAAGCTTAAGTGCCGATATTTCTGGACGAGGGTTCGACTCCCTCCGTCTCCACCAAATACATATTTGGTGGTTTTTTATTGTCTTTGTGACTTAACTCATAATTTTGCCGTGAGCCAATGATATGCTTCATTAAGCTTTTGGCGAAAATATGCTTCAATACTTTCAAGGAACTGTAGTAAATCTACAGTTCTTTTTATTTGATTATATTTACTACAAAAAATTGAACTAGTGACTATCTACATCCTCACCATTAATGCTTTTATATATAATTTTTATCTACGATTATAATGTCCATTTGAAATTATTAAGATAACAGGGTAGGTGTGTGAAATGGAGGGGGTGGATTATATAAGTCGGGTCAAGTATAAGTGGGGTAAAATTAGCTTCTTTCAAAAGCTGCTGATTTGTGAATTTCTGTATTTAAACAAACGGGTGCTTATGTTAAAGGTCGTTTGTTAATAGTGCAGCTTTTTTCTTTTTAAACTAAAGGAGCAGGATAGTTGAAGAAGTGAATCAAAGAGAGGATGCAGTGCAAACTTTATCCTCTAATCTTTTGCTGCACGCAGTATAGTCCGTTGTAGGTGCAGCTACAAAATAATCTGGGATTGTGGATAAAGATTTATCGATCTAAATCTAAACGTCTTTAGTTATATCATACCTTAACAATTGTCGATGCTTATAAAATTTTTCAAAAATAATACCCATTAAATAGAAAAATAACAATCCAAAACAAATGTGAATGAGTGTAAATTTAACACCAAATGAAGCAAATTCATATACAATAACCGGTAATTTTGCAGTTGTCCAAACTCCTAAAAAAAATACAATATAGCGTATGCTTGCTCCTTTTTTTAATAATAGTGCTGCAATTGGAAAAGCTACGTAGAGGGGCCCAGCTGCAATTATTCCTAATAATAGGGAGAACAAAATGCCATAGATTCCAGATTTTTCTCCCATATATCTTATAAGTGTTTCTTTCTCCACCCATTTGTCAAGCAAACCTACGAATATTAATACAGGAGGGAGTAGAAACAGCATATCTAAAATGCTTTTTCCTGTTAATTGAAATGCGTTCCATCCCACCGATTGGTTTATAAAGGTAAGGATAATGAGCCCAAATAATAAAATGAAAAAGAAACGATACCTTATTAATCTAGTCATCCCATCACCACCCAAATAATATATGAAAATATTAGAGACATTACCACTGCAGATACGTTGCGAGAATAGGCAAAACTTCGCCCAAATATCTTTTGTTCCATAGGTAAAGTTGTGATTCCTACGGACATTAATGTAGACATTAATACAGCCACTTGAGGGAGTCCTGCACCATTTTGGACTAATGTGTATCCAAGAGGAAATACAACAAAGCTAGGAACTAGTGCAATAGAACCGATTAATGCCGAATAAACAATACCTGTCAATCCAGATTTTTCTCCAATGATTGAAGAAATTAAGGTTGGAGTTAATATAGACAGTGATAGTCCTACGAAAAGCATAATTGATAACATGTCAGGTATAATATTACGAAAGCTTTTCCATGACTTTATTAGAGCATCTCTCGTTTTATTTCGATCTTTGATAAAAGAAATACTGAGAAGAATAATAGCCATAGCGTAAAGGATAGTACCATTAATCATGATGAGAATCCTTCCATTCATTGTATTTATTTAAGAAAAATGATAAGTTCTTCTTTTTTTCTTCTATATCTATTTGAAAATCTTCTAATTTTCTTTTTCCAACTGTAGTAATTTTGTACATTTTTATCAGCTTATCTTGATTAGATGTGTCCAAATAAGATTCAACAGCACCTTCTTTCTCTAATGTTTTTAATGTTCGATAAAGAATGGCACTATCAATTGGATTGATGGGAAGCTCTTCTTCACATTTCTGCAGGAGTTTCCCTCCATAGCTATCTCCCTCTGTTAAAAACAGCAGAAGAAATGCACCTGTATGTCTCCCTGTATGTTTCATGATATATTTAGCCTCCTAATTTAAAATGTAAAATTTTTTGGCAACACATTACTGTTAATAACAGTATACTGTTAACAACAGTAATATGTCACTAACAGTATGTTTTTTTAAAAAAAATTTTGTTCGACTTTTCAGTTCAGCTTTCGTAGGGTTAGTTGGATGGTAGCTAAAGAAAGGAATTACAGTCCCATCTCGTGCGATGACAGAACAAGCGGGGGTATAGTTAAGTGGAATCCATAGTTATCACTTATGAAATAAACTCCCTTATAATTTAGAATGACAGAAACACATTGATCGTTTAAGAATTTTGTCTTTTACTGATTTAATAAGAAATTAGAATGTGAGGGATTGCACTTAAACTAGCGCGTGCATTAGTTGAATTAGCAAATCCTTAAATAACAAAAACTCGCAATTTTCTAATACGAGTTTTCTTTGTTATAACCTGATGGTAAGCAACAATGTTTACGAAAACAGCCTAAAAAATAAAGAGTGGGTTATGCAGCTATGTATTTATCTTAAGTAGAAATCACTGATGGCTACAGCATATTTAAAGAAATAAACAATTTCTAAGGAACTTTTTACACTTTTTCATGCCAAAATTCCTATTCAACTAATTGCCCGAGTCCTTTAAGATAGAATGGAAGAAAATGGAATTTATAATGCGGAGCTGATTCTGTTGAAGGTATTAGAAGCAGATTCCTTGCTTGCAGGAATCGACGAGACGAGCACTCAATTATCTATCCTTAAAGATTAGGTAAATCAAGTTCAGGTATCCATCCAGGAGCTGGTGTCTCTTGAAGCTGCTTTTAAAGGGCAGGGTGGCCAGGCTATACGTGCATATTACCAGGAATGCCACCAGCCTTTTCTGCAATTCCTTGAATCCTGGATTGACGAGTATCAATCCTATTTAAAAAGTTTCATAGGTTCATTGCTGAATCTTGAACCCTCCCCTTCAGGATTTATCCGCCAGGAATTCCTGGAGCATGAGCTCAAACAGGGGCTGAGAAGCACCTTGCAGATTACCGCAGATCTAACACAGGAAGCAAATGAGATTATGAAGTCCGTAAGCGATATTGTTGTGCTTCCACGGCTGGAGGATGGCCGTTTTATCCAGGCATCAAAGCGAGCGGAGGATTCAAGCCGAGAAACCGTTGAGAAACTGGAGGACTTTGACCATGGGGAAACGGCTACAATGGAGCCTCTCCTGCAAGGTCTATCCTTCATGAACCATTACATCCAAAAAATGGCAGGCATTTTCCAAAGCGGTAGCTTATCTCTGGCCCAATATCAGCCTAAATCTCTCAACTGGAAGGATTTCCACGAGGAAATATCGAATTCCAATCCAGAAAGCGAGCAAAGTATTCTTCAGGATATAGCTGAAGGAGCCATTGAGGGGGCATACAAAGCTGTAGGGGATACATGGGATGGGCTGAAGTCGACCTATGAGCTGGGCCGAACCATCATGGGACCTTTCAGTCCGCTGTTTTTGGGCAGTGAATTGCTGTTTAACCGTGACCAGCTGCTCGAAAATCAAAGGAAGCATCAGAAATTTTATCTAGGAATTTTAAATAACCCCATCGGAAAAGTACGCCAGGCTCTGGATATGCCGAAATACATATGGTCCGCTGTAACCAATGCCTGGCAGAGGGATGTTGTCAATGGAGATGCTAAAAGCCGGACAGCCTTTTTCACCTATGGCCTGACAACCCTTGGAATTGGATTTCTCGGGGATAAAGGAATTGGTAAAGCCGGTACAATTGCCAAGACAGTAGGCCAGGCTACTAAGGGAGAGAAGGGACTTTCTTTTCAGACGCATGGGCCAACACCAGCAATGGTAGGAGGAGCAGCTCATGGCACAGTACCTTACAATGTACTTCATAACCCTTTGACACAGATTAAGAAGTTAACAGTTGAGGGGTACAGAGCCAAGCCTAAAGATAAAATTGAAAAAGATGATTACTTTATCGGTACATTAAAGGGGGAAAAAGTCCACTTAAAAGGCGTGAAAGTAGAAGAGATTATATATACAAAAAGACATCCAGAAGAAACTGCGTAATTAAGAAGGACCTTTAATAATTCTGTTAAGAAAAGTTTCCTTAAAACTTTTGCTAACGATCCGATAAGAGTACAATTTCTTCGAAACGCAGGTTAAATGATAATGATATTGCCAGAATGAAAGATGGCCTTAATCCAAAGGGATGGCAAGTCCATCACAATTTACCTTTAGATGATGGTGGTACCAATGATTTTACTAACTTGGTAATGATAAAAAATGATCCATATCATAAAGCAGTTACCAATGAACAAAACTCTCTAACAAGAGAATTAACTCCTACACAAAGTAAGAAGATTAATTGGCCAATGTTTGAAGATGAGGTTTACCCACCGGAACCTTTTAAATAAAGAAGGGATGAGCAGATATGGCCCAGTGGAAAGAATTATTGATTGAAATAAAAAAAATTGAAGAGAAATATGGAAGTTCACTAAGGAATCCAGTTACGGATGTAGAGATAAGCAAGTTGCAGTTGGACATTCAGGAGAAATTAGGGAATATTGAATTACCAAAGTCTTATGTAGATTTTTTGAAAACTGTAAATGGATTAGACTTTAATGGGTTGGTCATCTATGGTGTTGATGAACATCTACTTGATGACCAAGAAGTTGAAGATCTTCAGGGGTTTGTTGATACAAACGAGATTTGGTATGAAAATGAATGGCAAAAGCAATATATATTTTTGGGGGACTCTGATACAGCCTGGTACTGTTTAGACCTGCAGAAGGAAATATATCTTGAACTAGACAAACCCTCCGGAACCCTAATCCAATCATTTGATAGTTTTGATTCCATGTTAACTGAGGCTTTACAAACAACTTTATTATAACAATTTCCAAATAGATAATCTTATGAGGAGGTAAGGTGAATATTAAGAGGAAAAAGTCTTTTATGCTATGTTTTATAGTACTGTCATTTTCTGCAATGGCTATTATCTCAAACTTTAATTCACTTGAAAGCACAAAAAATGCATGTCTTGATAACAATAAGACACCAAAGACTGAATAGGACTTCTTAGCTATTAACTGGTCTGTATCTTGTGAATAATTCATATTCGTTATTTCACTAACTGTTGCTTTAACGGAAGATTAGGCTGTCTTTTGACAGCTTTTTCTTATTTCACTAACGGGGCAGGTTAGTTAAAGAAGGAATACTATCTGTTTTTGTGTAAATATTACTCTCAGAGGGTTTTGAGGAATGGTAAAAATGTGAAATTTAGGTAATATAGTCTTCTGTTATTTGGCTGGATAAGTTGTAACATTTGTAAGCACAAAGAAAATCAGACTTTTATTAAAATATCGAGGAGTAAATATGGCGGAAATATGGATTGTAGAAGAAACAATTTCAAACGAGTTTCTAGATGATTTAGGACATTATATAAGTCTGGATGGAAAATTGGATTATGCCTATTTTGTTGGTGCTGATGGGGAAAATTATGTTGATGGAAATAAAAACTTTTTACTAGAATTTTTATTACACCAAAATAGGTATCCATTATTTATTACCTTTATTGTGTATGAGGAACAAACTGAAGAATATATCACTTTTTTAAAACAGAATAATATTGATTTTAGGTTAAATATCCTTGAAGAAAAGCGAACTTATTATGATTTCTCTGGGAAACACCAATATCACCCACCTTGCTTTACAGCTAAGATTTATGATTCGGATTCTTTAGCTCTTTTAATAAATGAAACATATTGGCTTCCCGACAATTTAAAGTTCAAAGCGGAGGAAACTATTGAGTGGTTAAGAAAAAGGAAACGGTCTATTCCGACCTTCAAAATAGAAGCAGACACTAGTTTTATTACTGTTTTTCACGATGGAGCTGGCTTTTATTTATTTTCAAACGAGGAAAAATATTTTCCGCTTGATCAATTTATTGCGAACTTACCAAAAGGAACTGTCATAACGCAAATAAACGATACGTTGGTTGATGGTGACATTGAAGAAGAATAATGCCTATTAAGCTAACGGGTGCATATACCTAATATCAGCTGCCGAACCAGGCAGCTTTTTCTTATTTAACAAAAGGGGCAGTTTTCTTCAACAAGGGGTGTGTTTTTATGGTAAAATATAGGTGATTATTTAAGTAGGAAAACTGTTATTGATAACAAGGAGTTGATAAAAATTCCTAAGATTGCAATGAAACGATGTTTTGAATTAAGACTAATGGGTTTTATGATTCTCCTGGTATTTGTTATTTTTAATGGTTTAGAAGCAAAAAGTTTTATCGCATTGTTGATAACACCTTTATTCTTCATAGGAAAGCCTTGGTACAGTTATTTTAGAAAAGAACAAAAGTAAATTCGTTAAAGGTCATAGTTTCTGTTTTATAGATAACGAATAGCTTGCGTTTAAAAAGGGGTTGCTGCGGCAGCTCTTTTCTTTGTTCCACTAACGGGGCAGTTTAGCACAAGAAGGATAATGTTATATCCAGTAAAAGTAAGAATAGGTACCTCAATATTACGGAGAGAGAATTATGGGGATTAAAGCATTTAAGAAGAATATAGAAGAATATTTATATTTAGAGAACGTCTAATGACTTATGGTTATAACATATTAAATGAGCATCTCTTACATCGGGGGAGAAATTGCGGTTAGGAGGTACGCTGCGAAACCATTATAAATACATTGAAAGAATCCATACGTGGCCTTTTTTTAGGTGAAGGGTTAGTAAAAGTAAACGCTCCGAATTTTGTCGTGAACTTTGAAAGGCTCTGATAAATTCGGAAGTTTACTTCAAAGGTAAGTCCTGCACGAGAGTTATAACAAATTAAATAGGCCACTTGTAACCTATGTTTTAATATTAAAATACTCCTCCTGGCAGCTTATTTGATTAAAAAATGGTCGGGACCATTCCTCCATCCATACGGATTGGTGAGCCTTTAAATGCAGATGCATAGGGACTGCATAAGAATGCAGCTAGTCTTCCTATTTCAAACGGTCTGATAAATCGCTGTATTTCAGATTGTGGCAGATTATTCACCATGAATTGTTTTTCTTTTTCTGAGAAGGTTATGTTTTCATTTCTGTAAATACCCTCAATTATATCCTGGACATTTTCAGAAAGTGTTGGTCCCGGCATAATCGTATTGACGGTAACTTCTGATCCTTTTGTTAGTATAGACAAGCTTTTTGCCAATGATAGGAGCATTGACTTTGTCATACAATACTGAGGCATTTGTCCAGAGGGCATTACTGCTTCTTCACTTGCAATAAAGATGATGCGGCCATCATTATTCTCTAGCATTTTTGGTAGATAATGTTTACATAATCCATTTGCGGCTAATACGTTAGTTTCGAAGTATTTTTGCCATAGCTCATCTGTAACATCCTCATATTGCATGATTTCGTAAATACCTATATTGTTAACTAAAATGTCTACATTCGGGAATTTTTTTAATAATTCCTCTCTTTGTTGAACATCCACAATATCAGCTGCAGCATTTTGAGGAGAAGTTAGCGGGAATTCTGATTTGATTTCCTGTACAGTTCGTTCTACCTCCTCATAATTGCGTCCATTTATGAGAATATTAACTCCTTCTTTAGCCAATTCTTTCGCTATTGCTTTACCTATGCCTTTTGTTGAGCCTGTAACTAAAGCGGTTTTTTTCAATAATTCCATTTCCAAGATACATTTCTCCTTTATGCTGGTTATCAACTTAGTTCGTTTATAAGTGCATGTTCAGCACGCCAATTTAAAGGGGTCATACCTTCCCAGCTACGGAAGGCTCGATAAAACGAGCTCTGATCTTTATATCCAACAAGAAATGCCACTTCTTTAATATCTAGATTAGGATTAGCCAAGTACTGTCTTGACTGTTCATGACGGGCTTCCTTTAGCAACTCCTTAAAGCTGGTCTCTTCGTTAGCAAGCTGGCGCTGTAAGGTTCGTTCGCTCATGCCGAGCTCACTTGCTACATCTTGTATGTCGAGTCGTTCTCCTGTTAAATTGCGTTTCAATATCCACTTAACTATCTCCGTTATGGAGTGACTGTGGCGCTGTTCCTCTAATGTTTGCTCCAATACTGGTGTTAAGATCTCCAGTAAGTCAGCATTGTAGGAAGTAAAGGGGCGATTAAGGTCATCTCTTTGCAATGTCAGACTATTACGTTCTGCTCCAATGTGGATAGGGCAGCCAAAGTATTCTTCAAGCGTCTGTACTTGACCAAATGAATGTGTAAATTCTACTGATTTAGCTTTTATAGAATAACCGGTGCCTCGTCGTCCAAGTTCCAATAAAAACGCGAGAGTGGTCCCAACAAGTAGGGGTGGTCCCGCATGCTCCGTATCAAACCATTCCAGTTCAATTACACAATTTGTGTCTTCCTCCATAATGCGTAATTTTTCAGGAGGACACATTTCTTTGTACCGAGCCATTCTTTCAAGAGCATCCCGATAATCACGGGCATGGTAAGCTGCCAGTACAGGCGGGGGGTACTGCGTTGTTTCAAATACTGTCGGAAGTTGCAGCATTTCAACTTCCATGTCACCGATGATATCGGAATATGCTTGCCATAATGCGTAATATTGGTCAACAGTGACAACTTGTTCAGTGATTACAGTAAGCGGCATTTTTGTTTTCCGAACCAAATCATAAGCATTAATTCCAAGTTTTTTTAGCCCCGTCCAAAGTCCATCCGGTATTCTAACACGAGTATTTATAGTCATTCCTATTACACCTCTCTACCTATCAGCACATTACAGCTAACTCTGTTAACGGGATAGTTATTTCATTTTACTTATATATTGTCTTTCTGTAATTAGCAGGGAACGACAATCCATTTGCCAAAGACGCCAAGAATGAGAAATTCTATTGTAATTATAACAACTTTAATTATTGCTTAAAGCTACTCACTGAAGATATAGATGTTATTTCACTTAATGGGGCACCATTAGAGGTTATACAAAATTTAATGGGACACGAAAAAAGCGAAACAACTAGAGTCTATGCATACTTGAGTGGACATTTGAGACGTGAGTTATATAAGAAATTCTGCTGATGCAGCATTTTTTATTGAATTAATGGGGCAGATTTGTTGAAGAAGGTATTTGTAATTGAAAATTGAATAATTAGTTATATATACAGTGAGTTAATTAATATAAAGGAGAAATTAAATTGAGCGAGCTTAAACTAATTAAGACTTACAAAAACGAGCTTCAAAAATACTCTTTAGAACAGCTAAGTTATAAATCTGGAGAAACGGTCTGGTCAATTGGGCAAATGTATGACCATTTAATCCTTGTTGCCCATGAGTACCTGGATAATGTTGAAAAATGTTCCACATTATATGATGAACAGCCCCTGGGGAAAACTGAGTTTGGTGTGCATTTATTTAAGATAGGAGGGTTTCCTCCAATAAAAATTAAATTACCGGTTGAACTAAATGCTCCACCTAATAATTCAGATAGCAATGACGATCTTATCAGAAGAATGGAACAAGTAATTCTAAGGTTAAGTCAATGGGAATCGAAAGTGGATAATATAAACCCAAATTATAAAGTAGAGCATGGAGGGTTCGGGTGGCTGAATGCAAGGGAATGGTATGATTTAGTTGGTATGCATTTTCGCCATCACTTGCGCCAAAAAGATGAGTTAGAACAAAGGCTTGTTAAATGACGGGTGTGCAGGTTGAGGATAGGATGGTTTTGGCTAGCCTGTCTTCTTATTCAAGAAACGGGTGCAAGAGTTGAAGATCCAATAGGATCCAGCTCTTTTTTCGTATTCAGCTAAAGGGCACATTAGTTGATTTAATTATATATAAGTTTTGCCTTGACCTAGTTTTCAGTCGATCTATACTTAGATTGCTGATGGAAAAATATGGGGAGTTGATTAGTTTGGATACTAAACATTTCTTAGACCAAATAACTATACTTTTTAAAGAAGAACTTAGGGATAATTTGTTAGGGATTTATTTACATGGATCTCTAGCAATGGGTTGTTTTAATCCCCATAAAAGTGATATCGATTTCTTAGTCGTTGTAAATGAAAATCTAACACGAGTAAATAATTCTAGGATTGCAAAATTAGCTTTATCCTTACATGATGAAATGTCTAATGAGCGTGGAATAGAGTTCACTATTATCTTAGAAACTTACCTAAAAAAGTTTGTTTATCCAACTCCTTTTGAGTTTCATTACTCTGATAATCACAGGGAGAAATATCGCACAGATGAGAATTATCTTTGCGGGGGATTTGAAGATGAAGATTTAGCTTCACAAATAGTTGTTGCCTATGAGAGAGGAATAACACTGTATGGAAAACCATTAAGTGAACTTTATGAACCAATCGATAGTCAATATTACCTTGCCTCCATTCTACATGATGTGGAGGGAGCTGCAGAGGAGATTATTAGCAATCCACCTGCGTACCTGACTCCTATGTACTTAACCTTAAATCTCTGTCGCGTTCTTTATTTTATTAAAGAAGGTAAGATATCTTCAAAGCGAGAAGGCGGGGAATGGGGAATAAATAATCTGCCTCATAAATACCAGCAGTTGGTTGAACATTGTCTAAATGAATATAACGGAGAAACAGTTAGTAGTGAAGTTGTTTCCCGAGTTTTTTATGAATTTATTGAATTCATGATTAAAGAAATAAAGCAGGACATCTTATTTAGCTAACGATTTCCATTGCTTAATAAAATTCTATGAAAATAGTATATTTAAAAGTTTTCAGGCGAATACTGTAAGTAATAGAACGATCGGGGAGTTGTTCATTATGCTTGTATCTGAAGCCTGGAATCTATATAAAGCAGATAAACAAATTCAGGGGTATTCTTCTCAAACCTTAAAGGTATATAAAGTGCAAATGTCCTTATTGATCAAATACTTTGGAGATATTAAAATTACTGATATTACAACAGAATCTATTAAACTATATCTTGGAGAAGTGGCAGCTGAGTTAAAAACTTCTAGTCTCTGCCATCGGATACGTTTTATAAAATCGTTATTTAAATGGGCTCAAGAAGAGAAGTATGTTTCGATTAACCCGGTATCTACCATTAAAGAACCCAAGCCGGAGAGTAGAATTCCTAAGTTTTTAACAGAAGAGGAGATTGAATTACTTCGTGAAGCCTGTGATACTACATTTAAGAAAGCGTTATTTGAGTTTATGTATTCAACCGGTTGTAGGATTGGAGAGGTCGTAAACCTAGATAAGCATTCCATTAACTTTGCAGAACAGTCTGTTATCGTTTTTGGAAAAGGTAAAAAAGAAAGAGAAGCGTATTTTAACACTAGATGTAGTATCTGGTTAAAAAGATATTTGGAAGATAGGACAGATGATCAACAGGCTCTGTTCGTAACGATTGGAGCACCACATCGAATGAGTGTTGCACAGATGAGATATGTAATTAAAAAAATTTCTAACAGAGCGGGAATAAATAAATGCATTCATCCACATCAACTTCGGCATAGTTATGCAACAACACTTATTAATAATGGAGCACCTTTAGAGGTCATACAGAATTTGATGGGACACGAAAAGAGCGAAACCACCAGAGTATACGCTTATCTAAGTGGACATTTGAGACGTGAGCTATATAAGAAATTCTTTTAGGTGCTGCTTGATGCAGCATTTTTTATAGTGCTAAAGGGGCAGGTTACTTGAACAAAGAGCTAGTAATATGGAATTATTAGAAGAATAATCTTTGAATAAATAAATTATTAGATATGGGGGATGAAACATTGCAGATTCGTGAAATTGAAGAAAAAGACAATCAAACAATAGAGCAAATTATTAAACGCTCATTGGAATCATTTAACTTAAACATTCCAGGAACAGCCTATTTTGACCCCCAACTGAGCAGTCTAGCACAATTTTACAAGCAACAATCAAATGCAAAGTATTGGGTTGCAGTGAATGAACAAGATGAAGTGGTAGGCGGTGTGGGTATTGCACCATTTGGACAGAACACGGGGATTTGCGAGTTGCAAAAGCTATATATTACACCCGAAGCTCAAGGTATGGGTCTGTCGAAGGAGCTGATGAAAGTAGCACTCGACTTCGCCAAGGAACACTATACACACTGTTACTTAGAAACATTGAAGAAACTCCGAGCAGCTAATCTCCTTTACATCAAATTAGGTTTCCAACAACTTGAAAGAGCACTAGATGGTTCAGAGCATAATGCTATGGACGCTTGGTATATAAAAGAATTATCGTAAAGGAGGGTATAAGATAAGAAATAAGACAATTAAATTCTACTGATGCTGATAAGTAAAATTTAGTAGAGATTGTGATGATATATATTTAAACAAACGGGTGCATTACTTAAAGAACGGCTGCCATTACAGCCGTTCTTTTTATTCAACTATAGGGGCAGTTTAGTTTAATAAGGGAAATAGTTTATGTAGATAGAAAAGAAGGCTGCTGAAATAGCATAAAGGGTTCCGTTTTAGGGTGCATAATCTATAAATGTCAATAGAAATGTCCTGTGAATTGGTACAGGACATTTTGCAGTAATTGAACAAACCCGTGGTATTGCACGCAACATTAGCCAACTCTTGAAGGAGTTCTTAATAGAGAGTCGTTTCATTAAAACGGGGCATGTTAGTTGAGGCTTAAGAGGCATTATTATCTCTTAAGCATCTGGAATCATTGTAATAGCAACTGTTCGAACTGCAGTATCTTCTGCATTATTTTCACTTGTATTATGGTAGTACTTATTAATTAATTCATTTAATTCATTTTGGAATTGCTTGAATTTTTCATCATCTAACTCTAACGCGGCTAAAGAAAAAGTAGCACTATCCTCTGAATTGTTTTGCTCTTCTAATTTTTTAAGATAACTTTGATATTGATACAAAAGAGATAATTGGTAGTAAGTAACATAATCAAGTTTCTGCTGTTGCGATGCTTTTTTCCATTCCTCCGCATCGATTTTAGCCTCATCTTCTTTTAAAACATAATATTTTTCAGAAACTGATTTCACTTTTTTTTCTTTAATAACGTGAATAATTCCAGAATCCATCATAATTTGTAATTGTCTATATAGAGTTGCTTGAGGTACATCTTTAATGATTTTGACCATTTCTAAAGGTGTTAATCCATTTTCTTTATTTCTCATTAATGATTGGCAAATTTTCATTCTAACGGGATGCATTAAAACATCAACTTTATTGACCATAATATCCCCTCTTATTCATCCAATTTTTCATTCCTATTATAAATAATGAGAATAGTTATTGCAATCATCCAGCTTTTGAATTATCATTATCGATAATGATAATGAATGTTAGTTATGCAGAGTTAAATCTCTTAAAGATATTGATTTTTTAGCTTTTCTCTAAGGGCGTTAATCTGAGACTATTACTTTTATGAGAGGGGATAAGAAAATGATAAAAAGAATAGGATTGATATTAACAGTTAGTATTATTATGTTTTTGACTGTTTTTGGACTAAGTACAAAACTTAGTTTTGCAGCGGAAATAAAGAAAATTAACGGGGAAACACCTTCGGGTATTCCATTGAATGAGATGGAAGAAAAGATAGATCAATATGTATCGCAGTATTTAGACAAAACAACACCAGGGGCTGCAATTGCAGTTGTGAAAGATGGTCAAATTATTCTCTCAAAAGGCTATGGATATGCGGATGTTGAAAAGCAAATTTCAGTTGATCCATCAAAGACAGTTTTTGAATGGGCATCCATAAGTAAATTATTCACTTGGACATCTGCAATGCAATTAGTTGAACAAGGTAAACTTGATTTAGATGAGGATATTAAAACGTATCTGCCTTCTGACTTTGCAAAAAAACTTAATTTCCAACAAACTGTTACAATGAGAGATCTTATGAATCATGCTGCTGGATTTGGAGACTACGCCTTTGATACAATTGCTTTTTCAAAGGAAGGATTATTCCCTCTTGAAGAAGCATTACTACTTGATAAATCTAAACAGTATTATAAAGTGGGAACAGCTAGTTCGTATAGTAACTTTGGAGCATCTCTTGCTGGTTATGTAGTGGAATGTATAAGTAAACAGCCATTTCATGATTATGAACGGGAACATTTATTTAATGTACTTGAGATGAATAATACAACGGGAAATACAACATTTGATGATAATAAAAAACTTTTAGAAACAAAAGCAAAGGGATATTTACCAAATCCAGAAGGAGGTTTCCTTCTTGGTAATTGGTCATATGTTTCTCATTATCCGGCAGGTTCTATAAACGGTACGGTAGAAGATTTGGCAAAATATGCAATTGCAATAACTCCTGAAAAAGGTCAAAAGTCACCACTATTTGATAATTCAGTTACATTAGAAACTATGTTTTCACCAAGTTACAGTTTAGATGGAGAAATGGTTGGAACGGCACATGGTTTTTTTGAATATTTGGGAGAATACCGTACTATTGGTCATGGAGGTAATACTGCAGCATTTTCAAGTCAATTTGCGATAGTACCTGAAGAAAGATTTGGAATTGTAATCCTTACAAATGCAAGTGCTGAAATGGACATTCTATTTGGAGTACAAGAATTGTTAATTGGTAAAAAGCATAAAGAGAGTAAAGTTCCTTATCAAAAACTACCTTCTTCAAATGAAGTAGATGGAAAATATGTTCCATTTCAACGGCAAGAGGGAAATTTTTTAGAATTTGCAAATTATCAAAATTTATATACAGTTAGTGCAACGAACAAAAATGAAATCACAATGAGTTTAGGGCAATATAAAGGTACTTATGTACAGACGAAACCATATTATTATGAACTTGTTAAAGAAAATTTCCCTATTTTTAGAAATGCGTATCCCATTTTAAAATTCAAAATGGAAGAAGGCAAAGTGAAACAGATAATTGTAGGACATGGTATGGATTTATCTGAACTACCACCTGATAGATCAATCCCAGTTTTAATTGCTAGTGTTTTAGTATTATTAAGTACAACTCTATATTTCTTAATTGCACCACTGATTTTACTCTTTCTTAAATTTAAAAATAGAAAGAAACAATTAGAATTAGAAGATAAAAGATTTAATTTCTACTATTCAATATTAATATTATGTGGTACAATGACTGTTTTTAACAATCTAATATGTATTACTAGAATTATGATGAATAAATTCCGTACTTTTGCGGAGGTCAACCCTCATCTTTTACTGAATTATCCTTTACTCGTATGTACAGTTATTGCAGCCTTCTTCTCTATCAAATATATGAGAAAAATAGTAAGTTCTAAAAAACGTAAAGTATTTTATATTCTTACACTTACTTTGTTAACTTTATTATTTGCATTATTAATAGGATGGAATTTCTTTATTGTTGTATAAATAATTATCTAACTATGATTGTCAGTGTTGTTGAACAATTTTATATGGAAAATCATGAGTGAAGAATGGAAGAACCCACAAATTGGTGAAGTAAATCAAATATTATAGTTCCGAGATTTTTATTAAAAAAGTTAACAGCACTTTATATAATTATCTTGTTCAGCTAACGGGTGCTTATGTTCAAGATCAGCTGCTAATCAGGCAGCTTTTTTCTTTTTAAACTATAGGGGCAGGTTAGTGTGAAAGAGGGAGTTTTCAAAAACAGGAATTCTTTTAGTGATACAGAATATTTCTTATGAATAAACTGTGAGTTCGGGGGTAGTACATGGTTATTAAAAGTGGGTGGCCGGGAGAAATCCTGGCTTTTTTTAGTTAAATGAATCTCTATCTTATGTTTCCAAAATTTTTATTTAAATTTAACTTTTCTTTGAGTATAATTATTTAAATTACTCATAAAGGATGGACACCATGTTCAAAAAATTCTTTGGAAAAAACTATACAGTTGCTGACTTCTGGATTTGGTTTGAAAAGAATTCACAAGACTATTATCGGTTAAAAGAAGAAAATTTAAATTCATTGTTCAACAAACTAAGTAAGCAGTTATCTAAGATAAATGAAGATATAGCATTTGAATTTAGTGCAGATCTTATCCAAGGAAAGAGAGAGTTTATAATAAGCGCTGATGGCATCTTGTCTGCCTTTCCAGACGTCATTGAACTTGTTGAAAATGCACCCCAACTTGAAGGCTTTAAAATAATTGCCTTTCGCCAAAAAAGTGCTGTTGAAGATATATCCACTATAGAATATGAGGATATAAGTTTAGGGCCTGATGATGTCTATTTCACTTACAGAAAAAATGGTGATACTTTAGACATTGTTCTATATCTCAGAGGCTATGACTCTGATTTTGAAGAATGGGAAAATGCTGCCTTTATATTATTAGACACTATTATTGGAGAGTATGATGTTGCTACTAAAATAGGAAGCATTGATATGCTGCCTTATAAAGAAATTCCTAATTTAAAATCCATTTTAGAATTACCTTCATTAATAGATAAGGAAGTATCGGGGATAAGCTTATAAGGCTTATCCTTTATTAGATAGTAGCTCTTATTGTACTAAAGGGGCAGGTTAGCTGAAGAAGGAATATTACTAAGCAATTTACGGCTTATATCTTCTCGATTTAATTACCTATAAAAAGAAATCAATAAAGGGGTGGTTCTCTTAAAAATATGTCACAATAAGGGAAAAGTAATAAATTTTAATGATTCAAACAATTACAATATATGGTAAAATTTAAGTAAAAAGAATGTTGTTTAAAGTTGTAATTACATGAGTTTAATTTTTAGGGCTGAATACTAATATGATTTAATAATAACAACAGTCGTTTTTGGTGTTTCAAGGGAAAATAATACAAATTAATTTATTCATTATAAGGGAGAGATATTGTATGAAAGAAAAGGAGAATTCTTCAGAAGATAAACATAAAGAGGATATAAAATTCTCAATTATCATACCTGCCCATAATGAAGAAAAGTACATTGGAAAATGCATGGAATCTATTTCAAAGGCATCAAAATTATTTGAAAATCAGGTTGAAGTCATCGTTGTGTTAAATCGATGTACAGACAGAACAGAAGAAATTGCAAAATCATACAAATGTATAACCATAAAGAATAACGATAAAAATCTTTCTAAGATTAGGAACGCAGGTGTTGATATAGCGAAAGGTGAAATCATCGTTACAATTGATGCAGATACCCAGATGAACGATCATGTGTTGTCTAATATAGAGGAATACTTAACAACTGGAAAGTACATCGGGGGTGGAGTTACAGGGAAATTTGAAAGAATGTCTTTAGGAATATTTGTTTCAACCTTATTACTTATAGGCCCACTACTTCTTAAATATGGAGCAATATCTGTGGGAATCTTCTGGTGCTACAAAAAGGATTTTAAGTCGATTAAGGGATTTAATGAAGATATGTTTATGGCAGAGGATGCTGATTTTGCTAAGCGATTAAAAGATTGGGGAAAGAAGAATCGAAAAAAATACGGTACGATAAAAAATGGGATGATTACTTCATGCAGAAAGTTTGATAAACTTGGAGACTGGGCTTTACTTAAACGTCCGAAGATTATTTTAGCTTATCTCAAAGGAACTGATCAGAAATATGCGAATGAAGCATATTATGAAAATCAAGATAGATAACAATAACAGTACCATTACAATGTTCAGGAGTAAAACTAAAGTTAAGTATCAAGAAGAAATGAAAATCGAAAGTACACAGATTGTGAAATAATGTACTTAAACAAACGGGTGCAATACTTTAAGTCCAGCTGCCAACTCAGGCGGCTTTTCTTATTGTACTAAAGGGGCAGTTTAGCTCAATAAGAAAAATATTTATGTCGTGGTTAATTGACTTCTTCAGATTTGTTACAATTACTTACTGAGAAGTTATTAAACATATTAAGATAAACAGTAGAATGAGGTAATGCAATGACATATTTTATGTACATATTTTGCTTAATAGTATGGGGGCTAAATTTTATTGCGGTGAAAATTCAAGGAACTCCAGTCAGTTTGGAATTGTCATTATTATATCGTTTAGTTATGACAGCTTTTTTATTTTTAGTTCTTGTGTGGTTCCTTAAACCAAAAGGGAGACCAGGAACAAAAGATTTCCCGTTTATAATAGTTTTTGGTGTATGTAACTTTGCATTAAGTTATCTGTGCCTTTATTACGCCACAATTTTGAGCTCTGCTGCAATTGTAACTTTAATCTTTTCGTTAAAAGTGATATTGACTCCGATTGCTCTTCGTGTCTTTTTAAAAGAGAAATTACATTCTCGTGTATTAATTGGGGGAATTCTAGGGGTATTTGGCGTATGTGTCCTAATCTATCCGAACTTAAATGATTTTCAAGGACTTACTGATTTAAAAGGAATTCTGATTGCCTTGTTAGGTACTATTCTTACAGCAGCAGGTGACGCCAGCTCGGCAAGAAATGCAAGTCAAAAGGTTAATCCTATCTATGCAAATGCAATTGGATTTATAGTGGGCAGTATATTGATGGGAGTAATTGTATTATTTCAAGGACAAGAATTTATACTTCCAACATCGGTTTCATACTTATCAGCGCTGTTATATTTAACCCTAGTTGCATCATTTGCAGCATGGTTATTTTATTTGAAGCTTGTAGAAAAAATTGGAGGAGCTCAAAGTGGCTACATGGTTGCACTTTTCCCTGCAATTGGAGGAATAGCTTCCGTTTTGATTGGTGAGTCAGATCCATCAATATTTTTGTTTGCTGGTTGCCTTTCTAGCTGTATTGGTGCTGCAATTGCTTTAGGATTTGGAATGAGAAATGAGAATGTGAAGCTTGCTGCATAGGATTAATGTAAGAAGGAATTTACTTATGAAAATAAAATAGCACTTATTAATGAATGGGTTCTATGGTTATTGTGACAAGAATCCATAAGAATATCTATATTTAACTTAATAAACTTTTTGAGCCAACCAGCTAATATAAGCTATAGTAATCTTCAACAATCGTGTGCTGTTCTTTAATAAGGATATGCGCTCTTTTATTCATAGGGCCAGATTCTTAATAACATTTGAAATTGAATCGTAAAGATTGTGAAAAAATGTGCTTAAGCTAACGGGTGCAATACTCAAAGATTGGCTGCAATTACAGCCGGTCTTTTCTATATGAAAGTATATTTGTTGGCGACCATCCAGAAAATGATGTAAAAGCTGCCCAAAATGTAGGAATGAAAGGAATTTGGAAAAAAGGTTTTCAATGGAACAATGTCAAGGCAGCCTTTATTGTAGATGATTTGGTGGAATTACCTTTAATGCCAACAAATTATTGAGCCTTGTTAAAAAAATGGGTGCGTTACTTTAAGATCCAGCTGCCATCCCAGGAGAGTCAAGTGCACTCCACTACAATCAACCTTTACTATCCTAAAGATTTTCTAGACAAATATTTTTGTATGAAATAAATTTAAGAAAATAATTCGTTTGTTCCCGAAAATGAACGAAGAAAGTGTCTCGATTCGGGGATTTATGTCTATTCGTTTACTTAATTGGATAGTAATTTTGCTCTTAATCTTGACATTTCCTTATCCATTAAGGAAGAAGCTTTAGCAAGCTCTATGAGTTGCTTTTTAGCATCCTCAGGTATAGTCTCGCCTTGATATTTATAGTTTAGTTTATGTTCTGTGGATGCCCAAAAATCCATAGCGGAAGTACGAATTTGTATTTCTGCAGGAACCCATAATATTTCATTGGACAGAATGACTTGAGTTTCTACAATCAGGTGCAGACTTTTATATCCACTCATTTTTGGGTCCTGAATATAATCCTTTACGCGTATCATTCGAATGTCTTCACGTTGCTCAATATGCTCCTTAAGCATATACACGTCTTCAATAAAACTTGTAACAATTCTAACACCCGCAATATCTCTTATTTCATTCCTTACAGCTTCTTGTGTTAGGTGAATTTCTTTTTTTTGAATTTTCTCCACCAAAGATTTTATTGTTTTCATACGTGTTTTCATATGTTCAATAGGGGAATAGCCATGTTGTGTTTTCCACTCTAAGTCAATAATCTTAAAATCACTTTCTAACTCGTGTAATGCCATTTGGTAGGATAGAAAGAATCCCCTCCAATTGTCTATTACCTTTTGAATAACCTCGATCTTAATCTTTTCTTTCAGCATGTCCACAACCCTCCAGTTATTATTCTGTTATCATAACACAGATGGTTCGAAGTAAAAAAATATGTTCTGATAGGAAATTTTTCACTTTCTCTTGTTATTTAGATCCTTTAGTGACTATTATGATGAACAAAAAATCAGCATCTCTGTTGGAGCAAAATTCCCAGCTAAGAAGCTTAAATAAGGGCCCTTCCCATCGGAGGGACCTTTATTTAAAGATTTTAACTATTATTTAAAAAACTGTAAATTTTACTGGTGAATTAACCCTGTAAATATTTACAAAAACAAATGATTCTCTAAGAAAAATTTCATATTTTATTAGTAAATCCCTTGATATTATCGGATTCTCCTGCTTTAAAAAAACAAAACAAACATCTGCTTCTTTTTTAACATCGTGTTTACATTTGAAAACTATACTTTCAAATGTAATCAAAAAAAGGAGGGAATTTTGTTGAAAAAAGGATTAAGTTCGATTTTTTTAGCGGTAGCAATGGTATTCGCAATGGTGGGAAGTATGTTTTCCGGAATCTCCAATGTTTTTGCTGCGGAAAGCACGGAACAAAACCTGAAGGTGATGTCATTTAATTTAAGGTATGAAAACAACAATGATCCATCACCGCATACATGGGCTGAAAGGGTCCCAACCATTAAAAAGCTCATTCGTATGGAAAATCCAGATATTTTTGGAACGCAGGAAGTTTTATATGGACAACTTCAGGATATGGAAGAAGTATTACCAGGTTATGCATGGATTGGACTGGGCCGCGAAGGCGGTAATAGAGGAGAATACTCCGCGATTTTCTATGATGAAAAACGGTTTACTCCAGTAGAGTATGATCATTTCTGGCTCTCAGATACTCCAAATGTAATCGGTTCAAAAACATGGGGAAACAACATTCCAAGAATGGTCACTTGGGCAAAATTTGTGGACAACCAAACGGATAAACAATTCTATTTTGTAAATACACATTTCGATCATCAATCTGCCGAAGCGAGAGAAAAGAGCGCTGAATTAATTTTAGAAAAAATCAAAGACTTTAACCCTGAATTACCTATTATTCTGACAGGGGATTTTAATACTCGTCCTGGTACTCTTCCACATCAAACATTAACTAGCGAGGGAGCTTTTGATGATTTATGGGAAACAGCGGAGTCACGAATCAATGAGGGAATTGGAACGTTCAATGGCTTCCGTGACCCAACAGGCGGCGGAGCAGACAACCGCATCGATTGGATTCTTGCCAAAGGGAATGTAACCGCAAGTACGATCGAAATCAATAACTATCAAAAAAATGGTCAATTCCCTAGCGACCACTATCCGGTTATTGCTGAATTATCTATAAAGTAAGTGGCCGAGAGCGGATTGCGTACTAACAATCCAATAAGAAAGAAGGCTCTTATTCCTGTATACACTATTATTTTAATAGTCGAGAAATCTATGGAAACAACGTTTCCTATTCTACTAACGAGGTGCTCTCCTTAAAGATATGGCTGCCAATCTAGGCAGCTTTTTCTTATTAAACTAAACCAGCTAATAGTTTGTCGACATTTTTCATTTAATTGATTTTTTGTTGTGTGGTATCCTAAAAGTACGCATGCTAAATAACCCTCCATCAGGACAATTTTGGAAGGTTTTGATCTATTTAGCTAGCTTTTCATTTTAGGCTATATCTTGGAAAATTGAATTGCTTTTTAAGAGTGCAAAAATCCAGTGTAACAACTTATTGGCACAAGCGATGATGGCTACCTTGTATGGCTTGCCTTCACCACGTTTCTTATCATAAAACTCCCGCAGCTTCTTATTGCGTGGGATAATTTCAGGTGTTGTTTTCTTTTTACGGGAATCACGAATTGCACACCTGACAGCCATATATAACGCGTGCCTAAGCCTGCTTGATCCTCTTTTAGTTATCATGTTGACTGTTCCTTTGAATCTTCCAGATTCAAAGATGCTGGGATCTAAACCGGCAAAGGCCACAAGTTTTTAGGGTGGTTAAACCGTTCAATCTCTCCGATTTCAGAAATGATCGTTGCCGCGATCTTTTCTCCGATACCCGGGATAGATTGGATGATTTGATATTCTTCCATTTCTTTTGCCAAGGCATCTATCTCTGCTTCCAACTTCGATAGGTGCCTTTGGTACTCCAGAAGCATCTTTATATACAGTTCAAGACTTGTGATATGGCTTTGAAACCATATTTCCTTGAACGGATCTCTGGAGGCTGCCTCGATAAGCTTCTTTGCCTGAGTGCGTGCCCACTTGCTTGAACGGCTTTTACAAAGCTCATCAATCCTGTTAACCAGGGTGTCTTCTTCAACTCCCAATACCTCTTTGTTATACGAGATCGCTGTCCCAACCAGCCAAATCATGTTTAAGCAAGTAGGGGGTGAACAGTTTAGTTGACGGGATCCTCCTCCCACGGGCAGGTACGTTCTACCCCGGCTACAGTTATAATAAAACCATATAAAAAATGGTCAACCAGAAATATCTGGCTGACCTTATAATACGAAGGGGCAGGTTAGTTCAATTAGCAACCAACGTGACTAGAGGTTATATTATGCATTAGGAGATCAATTGTTCAATAAATGAGTAGTACAGCTGTTTCTAAGTTAATAGAAATGAATCTCCTTGAACTATCATAAATCGATTGCTTATGTTTGAATAAAGTCCTTAATATTAGTTATCTCGATACCTTTAGTCTGATATTTCTCTAGCATAGTATTCAGCATTTCCCTTTTTACAGAAAATATGGAATCCTCCAGAATAATAATTCGATAACCCCTGTTTATTCCGCCCAAAGCTGTCTTGTATACACAAGAACTGGCATCTGCGCCAACAATGTAAAGGGTATTAATTTTATTTTTTATGAGATGATTTTCAAAATGTTCCTCAGAAAAAGCATCAGTGCGGAGCTTGCTAAAAATATTATCCGATTGAACGGATAATTCATTATATAAGTCAGCTCCATCACTATCTGCCTGATACATACCACCAGAAATCAATGAATTCAGAGGGTTTTCCGTAAACTCCTGCTTTGTGTAAATAATCTCCATGTTAGCGTCATTAGCGTATTCGATAGCTGTATTGATGTTAGCCATTAACGGTTTAGTGTTGCCGTATTCGGATATTCCCAAGGTGTCATTTTGGATATCTAATACCAGAAGTGCGCTTTTGGGGTTATCATATTTGGCGATTGAATCGCCCTTTGTGGCACTCGATAAATATACCAACTGTAAGGCTATAATCCCTATACAAAGTACCAATATTCCTATAATACTAATGATTAACATACGAAGATTTCTCCTTTTATTGTTTGTTTTCATACCAATCACCTCACATTTATTTATCGTTTGGGGGTGTAATAATAGTTGCAAGAATACGCATATTTTGGTCCTTGGCCGATGTGTTTCTTGTTTGATAAGGAGCAATTATTTCTTTAAATTTATTTCCGATCTCTAACATTTCTTCACCAGTTGCATAGATAGGTACTGCGCTGAAACCTGACACATCCTTAACAATATTTATAGAGGGTTTTTCAGCGTAATTTTGAAACTCTTTCATCAATACAATGATAAAGTTCGTAAACAACTTAAAGTATGCTTCACCATCATTTTGCTCAATGATAGATTGGTTGACATTCAAAAAGCTCTCATTCAATGCGTAAACTTTCTCCGATACGGCGCGGACTTTATTTTCTGCAACAATCTTTAAAATTCCACTATCCACCAAACGATTTAATGTGCGATAGAGCGTAGCCTGTGGGATATCGTTTTGTGATGATAATAAATCTTTTGCTGTACATTCACCTTTTTTTTGGATAGAAAGAATGATTTGACTTTTAACAGGGTTAACTATGCAGTCCATTATTTCCTTAATGCTAATATCCATTTGGATAATCACTCCCTAACATTATCTATATGATTATATTCTCATCTTGATAATATAAAAGTCAATAGGTTTTTATCCAGGCTATACTGCAATAGGAAATAACGGTATTCTCTTTGGGGATTTTTTAACTGAACGGGGGTGACTAAGGGCGTTTTTATTGTTGGTAAAAGGAAAGTTTGTGAACAAATGTACTTAAACAAGAGGGTGCTTTTGTTCAAGAACAGCTGCTCTATCGGCACCTTTTTTTCTTATTTAACTAAACGGGCAGGTTAGTTTAAGTGTAATATTTCACAAAGCATTAGAAAAAGCTGATATTCCTAATTAGGAAAATCAGCT
Organism: Cytobacillus sp. NJ13; assembly: GCA_030348385.1. Taxonomy (NCBI): domain Bacteria; kingdom Bacillati; phylum Bacillota; class Bacilli; order Caryophanales; family Bacillaceae; genus Cytobacillus; species Cytobacillus sp. NJ13. The sequence continues at coordinate 4,171,396 of JAUCFP010000006.1, forward strand.
TTTATTGCAGGGAACAACGTTTTTTTGAAAATTAAGTTTAGTGTGCATTGAGTTTAGTTTAATTAAATATTTTGTGTTTGGGATTCTTCGCTTGAGCGTTTATTTCCTTTATAGATAAAATAAAGGGCAATAAACATAAATAGTAATGCGAAGGCACGTTCAATATCTAAAGCGATTACTAAACTATTAAACCAGCCAAAATGATCAATTAGGACACCGATTACAAGCTGACCAGCGATTCCAGCGATATTTGTTGCTATGACACCAATTCTTGGTACCGCCATAACGGTAAGAAGTAAGTACATTGTGCCTAAAAAAGCGGCACTTAATTGCCATTTAGGTGCATCTAGAATCGCAAGAATATTTCCTTTACCAAAAAAGAGAATAAAAATTGCTAAAAACATTGTCCCGGTTAGAAACGTTAAAAGTGTAGTTTCAATTGTTCCTGCTTTTCGACTAAATGTACCATTAATAGACGATTGTGCGCTTAGTGTGATACCTCCAAATAAGGTAAATAGAATCATTAATATCCCCATTTTTAGACCTCCTAGTTAACTAAAATAAGAGCTATTATCATTGACATAACAGCAAATATTTTCTCTCTATTGATTCTTGTTTTTTTGCTGCCTAGCCAACCATAATGTTCAATAATCATACTCATGACCAATTGACCAATAATGACTGCAACCATGGTGATTCCAACACCAACAAAGGGAACACTAACCACAATGGATGTTAAATAAACAACCCCTAACACACCACCAAGTAGCGACCATTTAGGTGCTTCAACAGCATATGAAAGCCTGCCTTTCCCAAAGAATATCCATAATAGAACCATGATTATTGATCCCATTAAAAAGTTGTAAAAACTGGTTTCCAATTGTCCTATTGTTTTGCCTAGTTCACCGTAGATAGCTCCCTCAAAACTAAGTGCTGCCCCTGCAAATAACGCTAGTAAATACGAGAAGTAACGCATTCAATAAACCCTCCTAAGTATCTTAATATTTATATATCTAGAATAATCGATATGATGTTTTGAAAAAACAGAAATCCGCAACTCAGATTTCCGTTTTAAAATATTCAGCTAACTTACGAATCGACTCTTCGTTTCTTCTGTAATAAGTCCACTGACCATAACGAACAGATTCGAGCAGACCAGCTTTTTGCATCATATTTAAGTAGTGTGAAACTGTAGATTGAGAAGCTTTAGCTTTTTCTTGAATATCCCCTACACAAACTCCGCCTTTATAGCTGACCTCCTTTGGCAGGTGAGCGCCTTGTTTAGGGAAATGCTTCTCCGGTTCCTTCAACCACTGTAAAATGTTAAGTCGAGTTTCGTTTGATAAAGCCTTGAATACATCGATTGGTTCCATGTTTTATATTATATATCGATTTTTTTCGATATGTCAATTTGGGGATTTCAAAGTATTGACTATTTTTCAGATTTGATACTGAAAAGTATGTTAAGAGATGTACTTAAACAAACGGGCGCAAGAGTTGAAGATCCAGTGTTGATCGCCAGCTCTTTTTTCTTCTTAGTATAAAGGGGCAAGTTTGTTCAACAAATACACTCCTATTTATGATAATTGGGCATTGATCCTTATAAGGATAATTGCCCTTTTTGTTTACGTATTATCTATTCATTAGTTTTGGATGCAACAATACATAACGAACCTCGTCTAAATAGATGAACAGATTCCTACTCAGATATTGGTGCATTGTTTTTTAGGAGGAGATAATCATGAAGAAAAGTTACCTTATTATAGCTCTCTTGGGTTTAATTAATACTGGGTGTACAAATAATGGTGTGACCCAAGAAAAGCCTAGTCCACCTAAAGCCTTTATAGAGGTGGATAACGAGAGATTCGAAACTATACTTGGAACTTATTGCTGGTCGTCGAAAGCTCAAGCCGAATGTGTGGACAAAGCTGGACCAATCGAGCTATTGGAAGGTAGTGAACCAATTGAAGTAAGTCCTGGTGAAAGTGTAACTTTTATTATGGAATATGAACCAAAACCAAATGAAATTCATGTTCTTCAAATAAGCAGCAATGAAGAATCGGAAGTTAATGTAAGTAACAATCATTTCTCAGCACCTACACAAAAAGGGATTTATTACTATTCATATGGAGCATGGTGGATGGATGAAAAGAAAGAGAACATATCTAATGGAGATGCTAATTACGCATTTGCCATAGAAGTAAAGTAATTTTTCTTCTTTAGCTACGGGGCAGGTTAGCATTCCTGTAGATCGTTATTTTTGAGCTTTGAAAAAAATAGGGCTCCTCAGTAAGATATGAGTAAGACACGACTCTAACTCAAACTTAGGAGGAACCCTTACTATGAAGTTTAAAATGCAGGACAAACAAAATCAACTAATAGAAAGAATTACTGATAAACATCTTGTGGTTGGTGTGGATATTGCACAACAATTTCACGTAGCCAGAGCAGTGAATTTCCGTGGGATTGTAGTAGGAGATCCAATCACTTTTCCAAACAACGAAGAGGGATTTTCGTCCCTGTTAATCTGGATTAATAGCATTCAAAGATTACATAAACTTGAGGCTGCCATAGTTGGTATGGAACCTACCGGTCATTATTGGATTAACCTTTCTAAATGGCTGATGAAACAAGATATTGAGGTAGTGACAGTTAACCCTCATTTGGTGAAAAGAAATAAAGAAAACCGTGATAATACCCAATCAAAGAGTGATAAAAAAGACGCTCTTGTAATAGCTGATATGGTGAAGAACGGTTACTATGCCTTTGTAAAGAATACTTCTGAGTCGTTTGAAAAGCTCAGGGTACTCATATCAAATCGGGATGTCATTGTTAAGAGGCTTGTAAGCTCGATTAATCAATTGAATCGCTGGGTGGATATTGTCTTCCCCGAGCTTAGGTAAGTATTTAAAGACATCACTGCTAAAGGGGCCATCGCAACACTTCGGCTTTTCCCATCTCCGATGGAACTGGGTTCCATGAAGCCTGAAGAGATCGTGGCCGGGTGGAAGTTATTGATGAAGCGACAGCCTGGATTAAGGAAACCTATTTACTCCTCAATGTAGCCAGGAAATCAGTTGGTACAAGGCAAGCATTAGAAGCTTATAAATTTCATCTTGAACAATTACTCGAAGAGTATGACCTTGCGATTCAACAACTTGAAAGAGTTGAGCTGGCAATCAAGGATGAACTACCTATAATTCCTTTCGCGAATAAGTTACTTATGATTAAGGGAATTAGTGAAATTTCGTTAGCTGGTATTTTAGGGGAAGCAGGAGATTTAAGTGGTTTTTCACACGGCAACTCTTTACTTCGCCATGCAGGACTCCATCTAGCCGAAGCCAGTTCAGGGAAGTGGAAAGGGCAAATTATCATTTCAAAGCGTGGAAGATCAAGGTTAAGACGTTTCCTCTATTTAGCTACTATGAGTCTGGTAATGAACAACCCGGAATTTAAAGCCCTCCACTCGAATAATGTTAATGTCAAGAAAATGAAAAAAATGAAATCTATAATGAAGCTGATCGGGAAGTTAGCTAGGATCTTTGTAGGGATAGCGCGAAAAAACGAAGCTTATTGTGCCAAGAAGGTCCAGCCGTTAACTGAGTTGGCAGCGTAGTTCAATTCACTTTTTCTCGAAGAGAATCATTACCCCTTATATTTTTAAAGATCGAGTGTTGGCTTATTCGCAGGGTTTCAAATATGTATGGAGTACCAGGTTTGTTCAACAAAAGGGCACTGACCCATCAGGTTAGCATAACTGGCCTCCACCCCTTGGATAGGCATGACGAAGGAATGAGAGGGCAATTGACCCGTTGAGACATGGGAGGGAAAGCCTCCAAGGGCTGGCGTGGAGAAGTACATCATATGGTAGAATTTGGAGTATAATCCTACTCCTCTATTTAACTGTCCAGAATCTACTCTTTTCAATTTAGAAATATATATCCATGGAGGATGAAATCCTGCGAATAAGCGAGCATTCGTGAGTAAACCGTATTAAACTGAGGGAGTTGAACAAGGAATTTAAACTATGACTGAAGAAGTAGTAATAGTAAGTAAAGTTTTTTTATATTCCTAAAGTATGTTTTAAGGTTAATATATTTCTTATTGCGGAGGGGTTTTATTGCAAACACTTTTTAAATATAACTGGATGATACGAAAAGACTGGTATAACTGGTGTGAAGATTTAAGTGAGGAAGAGCTTTTGCAAAACCGAACAGGTGGAATGGGCAGTATTTTACATACACTTTTCCATATTGTTGATGTCGAGTGGAGCTGGATACGTCTATTACAGGGGAAAGCGGACTTTCAGGAGAGTTTTGATTATTATAACAGCTTGGACAAGGTTCGAAAATTGGACGCAGAATTTCACTTAGAAGTAGAGAATTTTGTGAACAACTGGGATGCCAGTATGGAAAATCAATTATTTTACGATACTCTGCCTGATGGAAGAATTGTAACAGATACTTGGGGGGAAGTTATGCGCCATGCCATTGCTCACGAAATTCACCATATAGGACAATTATCAATTTGGGCAAGAGAATTGGGAAGGAAACCTGTTTCTGCAAACCTTATCGGGAGGGGAATTTCCTCTCATCCGACAAAATAATTCATTAAGGGGTTTGCAGAGGCAGCAGCTTTTTTCTTATTGTACTAAAGGGGCAGGTTAGTTCAACAAGAAGGATATAACGTTTAACAAGCTGCAAAATAAGGTGGTATTTTGTTGTTAAACAAATGTGACTGGTTGAATAATGTCACAATAAGAGAAAAAGACCGGTGAAACGGTCTTTTTCTTGCTATTAAAGATATTTTTTATGTCTCTTTAAGAGTCCCTCTTGTTTCTGCATCATTTTCAAAGAGACTCCCTCCATGTACCAATTTTCTTACAAGATCAGGTCGAAGCCCAGTTTGGATAGCTTTGCACCCCATCATGGATACACCTGATAGGGTTATAACTAGATTTTGGAATATTGTGTGTTAGCTATCTCGTTTAACACTTTCTCTTCAATTAATTTAATCCTAAAGGAGTCAATTGAGCCAATTAGAGGTAAAACCGAGACAGTTTCACTTTCTGGAATAATTGGGAAGATAATGTTCAACCATTTCTCTTTGCATATGGAGCATTTGATCTTTATATTTTGAATAGCTGAGTAGGAAACTGATAAGAAATTGGTCTATTTGTTCGTTTATAACTTCTTACAGATCAAAAAAATCCTCTTCTCCACCTTACATATTGATCTAATAGTACACAGCATATTAAATAACTGCATCAGTAAATATTTAATGAGTAAATATTCTTAGATTGGGGTAATTCTTAATAATTATTAGTAAATAAGGTTGGAGGAACCAGGATGGAAAATTTGGTCTGGTATTATGGTAAGGCCTATAAAGTATTATTTAAATACGATTCTGGTTATTGGGAAATACAGGAAGTTGATAATAAGTATAAAATTGAATTGGTTCATTATTTAGAGTTGGAAAAAGGGCTGGTACAATGTGATGATGAATAATGCAATGGAACAATAGTAGGAGGCGATGTTTTAATAAAGCATCGCCCGTTCATTGTTCAATAAGGGGAAGGTTGTGAGTTGAAGATCCAATAGGAATCGGCAGCTCTTTTTTCTTATTCAACTAACGGGTGCATTAATTGAAGATACGGCAGCCAAATTTGGCGGCCTTTTCTTATTAAACAAAAGGGGCAGGTTAGTGAAACAAGGTATCTACTGCCTATTTGTAGAAATTATAAAGATATTAATGAAGAGGGGTAATATTGATGCAGGAACGTAATATTGATGTTTCCTTGAGAACAGTAAATATTAAAGATGCAGAAGCCGTGTTAGAAATTGAAAGGGAAGTTCTTTCAGAAAGCGAATTTATGGTCTCGGTAATTGAAGAGTTTGAAGAAACATCGGAGCAAATAAAGAGCTGGATCCACAAAATCTTAGAGAATAAACGGGAAACGTTAATCGTTGCTGAAACCAAAGGGAAATTAGTTGGTTTTATTGTCTTTCGCTCCAAAAATACCAAAAGACTTTCTCATACTGGTTCTTTTACTGCAATGGTCAAGAAAGAATATCGTGGCCAAGGCATTGGAAAACTTCTGATTCAAGAACTGTTAAACTGGGCGGAACAAAACCACTTGATTGAGAAAGTAGGTTTAGGTGTTTTATCTACAAATCAACGAGCTATTGAGCTTTATAAAAGTATGGGATTTGTTGAGGAAGGGCGTAAAATTAAAGAAATTAAGTTTAATGAGAACTATTATGTAGATGACATTCTTATGTACAAACATGTTTAATCCCTCTTTTAGTAATCCAAGGCAGGATAAACAATTTTTTCATCAAGACTTATTGAAAACAAGGGGGCAACATTTCAGTAATAACACTAAGTTTGTGAAACATTGTACTTAAACAATAGGGTGCGTTTCTTTAAAAAGGAATGCTCTTTTCGTATCCAATTAAAAGGAAGTAAATGTAATTATTATATTAAAGATGGTTGCTCTTCTATTATAGGCGGAGAAAGCTTTAATACGATATATGCAACAATATTAAAAAAGGTAAACTTTGGAGGCACACCACTGTAATAAGACTTATAACGAAATTAAGTTCTTGATATATCCCGTCAAGGACATATTATGAAACAGTGCTTTAATAAAGGAGTTGTATAAAATGGATGAAAAAAAAGATACAGAAATAAAACGCTCTTCAAAAGCAGAAAACATTCTACCTCAGATCAATAGTAAAACTAAGCTAGGCGACTTACGAAAAATCGCGAAGGGCATTAAAAAAGATCACGAACTAGCTATGGAATTTTGGTCAACCGAAGAGTTTTTGCCCAGACTATTAGCAATCCTAATTATGGACAAAAAACTTCTTTCACAAGATGTGCTAAATAAGCTTGATAAGGATATGCAGACTCACACTTTTGATGAGCGAAATAACTTAATGGATTGGTTAATGGCTAATCAGCTCACCAAAGACAAGAAGAAAATTGCATTGATGGAGTCATGGGGAAACAGTCCTTCTGCTCTTCAAAGGCGAGCTTTCTGGTATTATCAAGGGCGATTGAGATGGACTGGACAAACACCGCCTGATAACACCGCAGACTTGCTATCTGCATTAGAAGCTAATATTACGCAGGAAGAACCGGAAGTTCAATGGGCTATGAATTTCACCGCAGGCTGGATAGGCGTTTATGATGAAAAGAATCGTGCACGTTGTATTAAACTTGGTGAGAAAACGGGTCTTTACAAAGATGAAATAGTAGCAAAAGGATGTACTCCGAGCTATTTGCCGGAGTTCATTACGATTGAAATTAACAAACGACATAATAATTAGTTAGCTCTGAAAAATTTATTAGGGTTTAATGCAAAAAATAAAGGAATTCAAAGCCTCAATATGAAAATTGTAATAGGCTTGGACCGAAAAATAAAGAAAACAACGCGTTATGGCAGCTAGTTAGTGAAATATGCAAGGAAGATGTAAAGGATTTACCCACTATCTCTTTTTGATCTGTAGGGCGCTTATCTTTAAGAAGAACAACTTTCCAGCTGCGCAGTACAAGGATACTGTTCAGCTAGGAAATAAAAAAGGACGATAGCCATAAAATTGGTAATCGTCCTTCTTCAACTACCATGAAAATTCCCTTCTGTGAAATCAGAAAAATGGCAACACTTAAATAGACGCAGCTCATTCAACTTTTTAAAAAGGGGAGGAGCGTCTTGATCTTGGGTGCTTATATACTTGTTTAATGGATTAGGAAGCTTCTGTTATTGTAACCGTAAGCCTAAGTTTTCTAGTCTTAGAACTGAATGGCGTACAATAGAAACCTGTCTTTGTTTATCAAAGTAGTCTTCACCTAAGTCTACATACATTTCTTTTCTAGTTAACAGGTAATATGCGATCCGCAAAATCGCAAGAGCAGCTACAATAGCTGCTCTTTTGTTGCCTTTACGTCCTGCTGTTCGTCGATACAATGCACCAAGATAGTTTTTAGAGCCTCTCACTGATTGAGCTGCTTTAGTTAATGCTGATCTTAAATATTTATTTCCTTTTTTAGATCTAGTTGATTTTCTTTTCCCAGCACTTTCATTATGCCCGGGTACGAGAGCTGCCCATGAACAAAGATGTGCCGCAGTAGGAAATTGATTTTTAACATCAGTACCGATTTCAGCCAGGATTTGTTCAGCCATTCTTTTGGCGATTCCTGGAATCGAATCCAGTCTTTCAATATCTTCTTCATAAGAGCTAACTCGTTTGGCTATCTCTTGATCTAACATTTCAATTTGCTCAGTTAGGAAATCAATGTGAGTTAAAATCGTTTTGAGCATTAAGCGTTGATTTGGGTTAACATACCCCTGAAGTGCTAATTCAAGTTCTTCTTTCTTCTTTTTCATTGTACGACGAGCGAAGTTTGCTAGTTTCTCAGGATCATCCTCGCCATCAGCGATAGCCCGAAGCATATCCTTCGAGGAAAACCCCCATAATATCAGAAACGACAGAACCTAGTTTGATGTTGGCTCCTTCTAAAACTTTATGAATCCTATTATGTTATCTTGCACGTTCCTTGATAATACTGCGGCGATAACGGACAAGTTCCCGTAGCTCTCTTTGAATACGGTTTGGAATGAAACTCGCTTTGAGTAAACCATGGCGAAGAAGTTGGGCAATCCATTCGGCATCCTTAACGTCGGTCTTACGACCGGGGAGTGCCTTCATGTGTTGGGCGTTTACAACTAGAAACTCATTCCCTTCAGATTTTAGTAGGTTAACAATAGGTTTCCAATAAACACTCGTGCTTTCCATTGCGACATGAGTACAGCCATGTTCGTTAATCCAGTCGATTAACGTGAGTAGAAAAACTGTTTTAGTAGGAAACGTTTGAATCTCCTTTCCATCAGGTGTCATAATACACGAAGTGATATTATCTTTATGAACATCCATACCACATGCTCTTTCAATGATTACATCCATTGAAATCTTCCTTTCTAGGCTTGAAAATTGGAGGCTGGTGCAACAATCAGAATTAGGATTAATCTACCATGAGTGCTTCCCGTAAGGGAGCGACAGTTTGTGGCGCACCGTGTTCGTTGGAGTCAGACTATAGGATGGGCTCTATGGCACCATAGTTTATCGACCTTCCTCTCCCAGCCTTAGAAACAGTATCGACGGATATAATATATTTTCATTCTTTGTGGTGAAGCGCTGATTTTTGCGCTTAATGGATGGCTATAGGGTGCGTTTGTTTTCTATAGTAACCCATATAATTTCCTAAAGTTTTTAGATTTTAAATGTTTTTTTTTTTAGGATTAATATTTGGTTATGCTATTTGGAACATTGTTGTAAAAAACATCATTAAACCCAAGTGGCCCATGGCCAGGCAATAATATGGTTTAAGTCACAGTCTTTTATTAAACGTTCTTCCTCAAAAAAAGTTTTCTATTTTTCCTTTAAAATTGTACTTCCGGTAACTTTCCATTTCACATCCCCCAGTGTAAAATAAGAATATATGTTCCCTTTTTGGTAATTACATAAATTTTTCGTCTATTAATAAAAAATTCAGATAATTGTTTGACTTTCCCAGTGATGATAGTGGATAATACTTGTGAGTAATATATGCAGACGGAGCTGTTGTTTATGGGACACAGAGGACGGAAAAAAGGGGCCAGCGGGGAGCAGAGCCGTGCATTGCTTCTTGAAATTGCCGCGGAGGAATTTGCGCAAAAGGGCTATTTTCATACAAAAATAAGTGGGATTGTGCAAAGGGCAGGTCTGACACAGCCTTCGTTTTACCTGTACTTTGAAAGCAAGGACGCTATATTTCAAGAACTGGTCGATCTGTTTCGTGACCGGCTTTCCGAACTTACATCCAATAGCCGTTTGGAATCAGGCATTGATTTACCTGCATTGCCTGAACGAATAACGTCAGGCCTCACAGCTATTTTTAAATTTTTTTTGGAAAACCAAAATTTGACCCGCATCGGTTTTTTCATGGCCCTGGATGCCGAGGAAACCAAAGAAATACTAGCTGGTCAAATTGAAGACAACCTCTTGTCAGAACAGCAAGCAGGATACTTCAGGGAAGATATTGATATGGGGACTGTCGCTGAAAGTCTGACAGGGATTATGGAACGCGTGACATTAACCAAATTATTCAATGGATTAAAAACTCCAGAAGATTTAGCAAAAGAAATTGCCCATTTATTCCTATATGGAATGATTAATAAAAGCAGCACTCAATGAAGACTTCTGAGGGAACAGAATCTTTACGGGAGAGTGGAAAGGGAATGGAAACCTGTGAGGGGAAAATTGATAAAGAATGGTTAGAGCTGATTATGACAGCAAAAAAGCTGGGGTTAACAATTGAGGAAATACATGACTTTATCAGACAGTCCAAGACTGGGCTTAAGATAGGCCAGATCACGGAACAGAATAAATAGTGATATTCTTTTCAGTATGCAATCAAGGGGAAGGATAGGATGAAAATATGCTGAGGCTTTTGGCAAAGGGGGCTTTTACGGGACTGGCATCCGGAATTTTTCTGGGCTTATTCCTGAAAATGATTGAGTTATCCTCTGGAATAAAGGTGTATACATTGCTTTTAAATGTGGATTACTTCCCTGTTTTGAAAGACTATCATTTTCCCGAATTGATTGAATTTGTATTTCATCTGATTATTTCTGCTGTTTTAGCAGTCAGCTTATTATTAATAATAAGGAAATACCGCTGGAACAGGTTCCAAATCATCGGCCGTACTTTATTAATAACCTTTTCCATAGGAGTCCTGCTTTATCCAACGACTGCATTATCTGATCGAACCCCTGAACTTACATCTATATCTGCCATAGTTTTTTGGCTTTTAGGCCATCTGTTATATGGACTGCTTCTTTCAGCGTTTTTTATAAAAAAGGGGAATACTTATTGAGCTATGAATAAAGGTCTTTTAATCCTTGTTCAAATGTTTTAAAGTGTTAGTAAAGATACGTCTTATTAGGTGATGGGTTCACCTTTAACCGCCTTATGGCTAATGACTCCTGTCAGTTATGTGGTAACTGGCAGGAGTCTTTTTATGTAAAATAAGAAAATATAAGTTATGAACGTCGATTACTGTCTAGCTCCAGCGCCTACCCCCTCGAGGTCACAAACTTGTCTAGTTGCGGCTCCTAGGGACTCGAGACATAAGCCAATCCCTTTCAGAAGGAAAGAACACCTTCTTGCAGGGCTAGTCTTATGCTTGTCGTCCCTGGGCAGTCGCCTCCACATTTCGGGCAATCCTCCCAAAAAGGCAAAGAACGCCTTTCCGTGAGGCTCGTCTTGTGCTTTTCGGGGGGGGTAAGGCGCTTGCACTTTTCTTATGGGAAAACTAAGAAATGGAGGGATGAAGATGGTTTACTTATGGGTTGGGGCTGCAGGATTTTTGGGTGCCTCTTTACGGTACAGTATTGGTGTTTTTCTCTTTCATGAGAGTGCCGTTTTTCCATTTGCTACTTTGACGGTTAATCTGCTGGGAAGTTTTCTTCTGGCTTGGCTAACGACGGGGCTGATGGTGCGTTTTTCTTTGCCAGCACATATAAAAACGGCACTGGGAACGGGTTTTATTGGATCTTTTACCACTTTTTCAACATTAAGCGTTGAAACGGCAGCACTCTTTCTCAATGGAAAGACAGGTCTGGCCGTTTTGTATGTTGCAGCCAGCCTTTTTGGCGGATTATGGATGAGCCGATTGGGATTTCAGGTTAGGAAAGGAGAAGAATCTGGATGAGTACGTTTCATGTTCTTCTGGTGGGGATAGGCGGTTTCTTTGGAGCAATATCTAGGCTGTGGGTCAGTCAGGTTATAAATAAAAGAATTGTGTCGAGGTTCCCTGCTGCCACGCTTGTTATTAACCTAATTGGTTCTTTTCTTCTTGGAATCATGGTAGGCTCAGGAATAGGAGGCAGTCTTTTTATGCTGCTTGGCACAGGATTCATGGGGGCATTCACCACTTTTTCTACATTTAAGCTGGAAGCAATACAGCTCCATATGGATAAAAGGAAAAAAGAGCTCATTCTTTATAATGTATTGAGCTATGGCGGAGGGATACTTCTCGCTTTTATGGGTATTGAGCTGGGAATGCACCTCGGATGAAGAAAGGTTTTTCCAATACGTTTTAAGGGAGTATCGTATGATAACCTGTCTTATAGAATTATGTTATGATAACAAATAGCATCAAGGAGGTTATTTATATGTTCTGGGAAACTTACATGAAAGAAGATATATTGGTGGATCTGGGATTATAATTGGGATTTTCCTGCTGTTTCTCATTTTCCGGAAGCTTTTCACTAAATATGTATTTACACTATTATTAAGACTGAGCAGAAAAGCGCCAAATGACTTTTTCTCTCATATATTTGTTTCATTTCAAAAGCCGATTCAGTGGTTATTTATCATTATAGGAATCTATGTATCTGTCGGTTATTTTCCTTACTTAAACCAGCATAATTCCTTATTTTTAGATATTATTAGAGCGTCCATCATTATCATGATCACGTGGGGCTTGTACAATATGGCATCGGCATCATCAGCCCTTTTCACAAGCCTAAAGGTTAAGTACGATCTTGAGATTGATGATATTCTCATTCCATTTATTTCAAAGGCTTTGAGAGTTGTTATTGTAGCAATCAGTATTAGCGTGGTTGCCCAGGAGTTTGATTATGATGTAAATGGCTTTGTGGCAGGGCTTGGATTAGGCGGGGTCGCCATTGCTTTTGCTGCCAAGGATGTACTGGGCAACTTGTTTGGCGGATTTGTCATTATTACGGAAAAGCCGTGCACGATTGGCGATTGGATTATGACGCCAAGTGTTGAGGGAACGGTTGAAGATATTTCTTTTCGAAGCACCAAGGTTAGAACGTTCGCTCAGGCGCTGGTCACAGTCCCTAATGCTACTTTAGCCAATGAATCGATTACAAACTGGAGCAAGATGGGGAAGAGGCAAATCAGCTTCAGATTGCGCGTTACTCATGACACAACTAAAGATCAAATGGCGAATGTGGTAGGGCAGATCGAGTATTTGTTAAAAAATCATCCCGATATACACCCGGAAACCATTCTTGTGACCTTTGACGACTACAAAGAAAATGGACTCGATATCTTCCTTTATTTCTTTACCAAAACGACAAATTGGGGAGAATTCCTGAAAATTAAGGAAGAAATCAATTTTGAGATCATGGACATTCTTGAAAATGAGAGTGTTTATGTCGCTATGCCAAGCAGGAAGTTGTATTTAGACCCTGATGGGGAAAATCAGATGAAAAAAGATTCCAGGGTAAGACAGGAATCGTGATGTGAAAAAAAGGCGGACTCATTAGTCCGCCTTTTTATTTTGAAAATAATGTATTCCACTGTTCGGCCTTCGCTAAAGCAAGAGTGTCCTCTTTAACTTCTCCCGGCTTTACTCCGCTTCCAATGATATAGTCAGCAAACTCCATTCCCACAAATTCGAAGATATATTGAAATTGCTGAACAAGGGGAAGGCCTTTTACTTTCGCGCTGCTGCCGCCTGTAATAACAACGTAAGCTTTCTTCTTTGCCAGCTCATCTTTCAGGTTAAAGCGTTCATCCCTTAGATACTGTGACCAGCGATCAAAGAAATCCTTCATCGGACCGCTCATGCCATACCAGTATAAAGGGGTGGCGAATACAAAAACATCATGTGAAAGCATGTGCTGCACTAATTGTTCATAGTCGTCATCAACCGGTGTAAAGCCCCCATCCGCATGCCTCTGATCCACAATCGGTTCGATTTGCAGGTCTGTTAATTTTACCAGGGTGTGATCAGTACCTTCTGCGATCTTTTTCGCTAAATACTCCGAGTTCCCGTTTTCTCTGGTACTGCCCAGCAGCGCCAATACTTTCATCAAAATCGCCCCTTCGTTACTATCGTCTTTTTATGAATTTTACATAAAAATATTTGGGGAAGCAACGAAAGTAACTTTACATGCAGATGGATTGTTGATGGTGTTTCGCTCATATATCATGTTTTTTCGCCGATGAATTTTAAATTTCGCTCATAAAGCAGGAATCTGATTCCTGCAAGCAGCATTTTAGTTGAAATATAAAAAAAGGAGTCTAAATATGATTGTAAAATCAAAAATAAAGTCACTCCTGCTGCACCAATTGGAAGCACTTTTGAACAGAATTCCCGATAACCGTTCAAAAAGGAGGTTCATCGGGGAGGATTATGCTAAACGTCCTCCAGCGATATCAAATAAGTCCCGCTGAGATGAAACAAGGAGTCCAATGCCAGAAATGCTCTTCCTTTCCGATGATAAGAATGCATGGGAGGTGGCTCTGTTCAGCTTTCAATCACCTCTCCAAGGATGCACATATTCAATCCCTTCAGGAATACTCTCTTCTAATTAACCATTCAATCTCCAATGCCCAAGCAAAGGAATATTTAGGGATAGAATCAAGAGACTCTGTTAAAAGGCTTCTGCAAGCAGTTAGCGGGAAGAAGGCAGGGGCGAAACGTGGAACTAAATATGCACTGGATTTTTTTATTGACAATCCAAGTTCCCTCCCTTAAAGTTAACTACGTTAATAGTTAAATAGTTGAACAGTTAAACGATAGAATAATTACTCTGTGAGGTGAATATATAAGTGAATGTGCCAAACATTAAGGATTTGGTCGACCGGTATATTGCCGTTTCTTTTTCCGTTGAGAAAAAGGCTGCGTCACTTGTGAAAAATCAGATTGGCAGCGATCTGACTAACGATCAGCATTTTACACTGAGGTACATAAATCAGGTGGGATCTTGTACTTCGTCAGAGCTTGCAGAAGTGTTTGACGTGAAAAAGAGCGCGATTACGGCGATGATTACGCGTATGTGGGAAAAAGGACTGATACAGCGAACACGAGATGAAAATGATCGCAGGGTTGTCTATCTGACTCTTACCGAAAAAGGGAATGAATTGTACGTCAAAGCAGAAGAAAAGATTCATAATCTTGTAGAATCGCTGATAAACAGATTTGATCAGGCCGAAATCCAGCAGTTTATTGAAACCTTTGAAAAATTGGATAAAGTTCTATCAGAAAACAAAGCGGGGGATTAAAGAGTGTATTCAATTATTAAAAGAAAATGGCTTGTCATTGTCGTTTGGATCGCAGTGGTTGCCGGATTGTTTATGGCAGCGCCGAACATGGCAGAACTCGTCCGTGATAAAGGGCAGATTACTGTGCCTGAAGAGTATTCATCCACACTTGCCGGGGATATCATGCAAGAAGTGCAGAAGCAGGAAGGCGGCGGGGATGAGACACAGGTCGCACTTGTTTTTCATAATGATAAAAAGCTCACAGGAGAAGAAATCAAAGAAGCGGAGAAAGCTATCCGGACGCTTGAAGACAAAAGCGAAGAAATGGGAATTACGGAAATTCTTACCCATTTTAATGAAGAAAGCTTGAAAGACCAGCTTGTTTCAGAAGATGGCAAGTCGATTCTGGCTTCTGTCAATGTAAGCTGGAACGACCGTGAGCCAGCGGAGCTGAGTGAAGAGCTTTATTCAGCTATTGATGATGCAAAGGTAGATCACTATTATACGAGTGAATGGCTGATCAATGAAGACCTCATGAACAGTTCGCAGGAAGGTCTGAAAAAGACAGAAGGAATCACAGTCGTCTTTATTCTGGTTGTTCTGCTGCTGGTTTTCCGGTCAGTGGTTGCGCCAATTATCCCGCTGCTGACAGTGGGATTCACCTACCTTGCTTCACAGTCCATTGTGGCATTTTTAGTGGATAGGCTGGATTTTCCGATTTCGAACTATACCCAGATTTTCCTTGTGGCGATTCTGTTTGGAATTGGAACAGACTATTGTATCCTGCTGTTAAGCCGTTTCAAAGAAGAACTTTCCTATAGCGAAAGCACAGCGGACGCCATTGTGGCAACATACCGCAATGCGGGCCGCACAGTATTTTTCAGCGGCTTGGCTGTTATGATTGGCTTTGCTGCAATTGGCTTCTCGCAGTTTATCCTTTATCAGTCAGCAGCAGCTGTGGCCATTGGTGTAGCAATATTATTAATTGCTTTATTTACGATTGTGCCATTCTTTATGGCGGTGATGGGACAGAAAATTTTCTGGCCTTCGAAAAAAAGTGCCGAGCATGGAGAAAGCAAGTTATGGGGTACGGTCGGCCGATTTTCGCTGGCGCGTCCATTCCTTGCATTGCTTATAGTAGCAGCCGTTTGTGTGCCGTTCCTGGTGACATATGACGGAGAACTTTCTTACAACTCCCTTGAGGAAATCGGCGGAGATGTTAATTCCATTAAGGCATTTAATGCTATTGCTGACAGCTTTGGGCCAGGAGAATCCATGCCAACGCAAATCGTCTTGAAAAACGATGAGGAAATGGATTCCGCAGAATATGTAGGTCTGGCTGAAAAAATCAGCCGAGAGGTTGAAAATGTAGATCTGGTGGATACAGTCCGCTCTGTCACAAGACCAACTGGAGAGCTAATCGAAGACTTCTTTGTTGCCAAACAAGCTGAGACTCTTGAAGAAGGCCTTGGAGAAGGTAAGGACGGATTAAACAAAATTTCAGACGGCTTAAATGAAGCAAGCAGCGAACTGTCCAAATCAGAGCCTGAGCTGCAGAATGCCACAAAAGGAATCAACGATTTGATTTCTGGTACTAATGAAATCAAATCCGGCCTTGGTGAAATTCAGACGAACCTTGCAAAAATTGAAGATGGAATTCGCCGGGGGTCTGTGGGATCAGATCAAATTAAAGATGGTTTGGAAAAATCCAAGGCTGGTGCCGAAGAGCTTCTTGCCGGATACCAGAAGCTGCTAGTCGGATATCAGTCAGCAGAACAGCTCATTCCTTCACTAATTGCAGGTTATAAAGAAATCCAGACGAATTTAAATCAGCTATCCGATGGCATCAAACAGGCGAATGATGCACTGTTTGGCTATGTTGAAACAAATGACCCAGCATTGGCCCAAGACCCCCAGTATCAAGCTATTAAAGGTCAGGTAGCAGGCCTGCAGGAGCAGCTTCCAAAGGTTTCCGAAGGGATTAATGCTGCTAATGGAGGCTTAACAAAGCTGCAGAATGGTTTGTCCGAAGCGAATAGAAACTTTGGAACTGCCATATCCGGCCAAAAGGAATTAGCTGCAGGCCTGCAACAGCTAATCGACGGAATCGAAGCCCAGCAGGCAGGCCTCAATCAGCTTGCTGACGGGCAGGGGCAAATCGTCGATAATTTTCCGAAGCTGACAAATGGTTTAGCAGGAATCAATGGCGGGCAGGAACAGCTGCTGACAGGATTCGGTGATCTTGGCGGACAAATCAGCCAGCTGACAGATGGTCTTGGCCAGAGCGCAGATGGACTGGAACAGGTGTCCGAAGGTCTCGGTTCGGCACAGGATTATCTGGCAGGCCTATCAAATTCGGAAAATATGGATGGTTTCTATCTGCCGCCTGAAGTCCTGGAGGATGAAGAGTTTGCGCAGGTGTTTGATGTCTATTTGTCAGAGGACGGTAAAGTCATGACAATGGATGTAGTGCTTGAAGCAAATCCTTATTCCAACGAAGCCATTAACCAGGTGGACGAAATCAAAGAAGCTGTGGAAAGAGCGACAAAAGGGACTAAGCTTGAAAATGCGGTTGTCGCAGTAGGCGGGATTACAAGTACGAATGCTGATTTGAGCACAATGTCAGATCAGGATTATTCCCGTACTGTTGTATTGATGCTGCTTGGCATTTCGATCATTCTTGTGTTCCTTTTCAGGTCTATCATAATGCCAATCTATTTAATTGGTTCATTGATTTTGACCTATTATACAAGTATGGCAATGAATGAAGCGATTTTTGTAAATCTGCTTGGATATTCGGGCATCAGCTGGGCAGTTCCATTCTTTGCATTCGTTATTTTGGTCGCGCTTGGCGTTGACTACAGCATTTTCTTAATGGATCGCTTTAATGAATATCGTGACCTTTCCATTGCAGACGCAATGCTGTTATCCATGAAAAAGATGGGCACTGTTATTATCTCAGCTGCCGTAATCCTTGGCGGAACTTTCGCGGCAATGATGCCTTCCGGGATGCTGTCGCTTTTGCAGATTGCGTCCATCGTTCTAGTCGGATTAATGCTTTATGCACTGGTGGTGCTGCCGCTATTTATTCCGGTTATGGTCAAGAACTTTGGCCAGGCAAACTGGTGGCCGTTTAAAAGAAGTGCAAATTAATTTAAATCGAGACTGTCTTTAAGGCAGTCTCTTTTTGATGGGAGAAAAGAGTTTATTTCAAAAAGAAAATTAAAGCCCCAATCATTAAGCGATAGGGGCTTCTCCAAAATCTTATGGATTTGTCGACCACATGCCGGCTGTCTTCACAAACACCCGAGGGTTCAATTTCAGCTGTGCTACCATGAATTCTGCGAGGTCTTCCGGCTGCATAACCTTTTCCGGGTTGCCGTCTGTCAGGTTTGTTTCAATCGCAAGGTCAGTGGCAACCGTGCTTGGAGTCAATGCGCTAACTCGTATATTATGCTTTCGAACCTCAAGCATCAGGGACTCTGTTAAGCCTAAAACGGCAAATTTGGATGCGCTGTAAGCACTAGTGACAGGTGCGCCTTTTTGACCGGCTGTGGATGCAATGTTGATAATGTCTCCGGACTTCTGTTCAATCATTTCAGGAAGAACGGCTCTCGTAACATTATAAACACCCATCAAGTTGACCTGGATGATGCTTTCCCACTCATCAGGAGATAGCTCCAGGAATCCCCCAAACTTGGCAATACCGGCGTTGTTAATCAGGATATCCACAGAGCCAAGGTCTGACTTAATATGCTCGACTGCATGAGTGACGGCTTCAAGGTCGGCAACATCGGCTGCAGCAGCAGATACATTCACATTGTACTGGCTAAGTTCGTCCGCCATTTTTTCAAGATTTTCAATCGTGCGGCCAAGCAAACCAATATTGACGCCTTCTTTGGCGAGCGCGATAGCTGCTGCACGCCCGATCCCTCTGCCTGCTCCTGTGATTAGAGCTGTTTTGCCTTTTAATGTATGCATCGTTTTTCCTCCTCTAAAAAAATCATTCATATACTACCAGAAAGGCTGTAAATTTCCTAATAAATCGCTTGCGCAGCCGAGACATTTGAGGAAGCTGTATTCTTGTGATAAGATCATCTTCAATAAAAGGGGGATTTCTAATGAAGCCCAGTGTATTGGATCAATCTGTCGTTGCTAAAGGGGATACTGCAGTTGAAACTTTTCGTAAAACAGCCAAGCTTGCTCAATTGGCAGAAGACCTTGGACTTTCAAGGCAAGCTGAATTCGTACACCCTGCTGGCCGAAGCTTTCGGCTTAAGTTGAAAATGTGTAATTCCCAATTAATCCACGGATTGAGGATTATATTCATTTTCGAACTTCCCATTATTTCAAAATGTGCATAACTAATTCATTGATTTTTTAAATTTTTCAGAAGTATCCACAATTAAAGGCGTTTTTTGTTCGATTCATCCACACTAAGTGGATAATCTAAGGAGACAACAGAGTTATCCACATAGGTGATCATGATGGAGACAAAAAGTTATCCCCAAACATCCTCCTCTTTTATTTATCCACATAAGTGATTGCCTGTCTTCCTATCTGTTCCCATCCGGCAATGAACTTGTCCCTTTGGTATTGGGTGTTTTTCTTCTTAAGCGGGTCATTTGCATAGATATGATCTTCGTCATAGCCTGTGACTAATACAGCATGCATTCGGTAGGTTATTTTGGCAGGGCCATCTTTTGTTTCCCAGGTTTCCCATTCTGATTCAGGCAATACGTTGTAAGTGCTGGTGATTATCACCCAGACTGGTCTGCCGTCATCAAGCTGCTCGATCACTTTGTCAAATCCGCTGCCTGTCAGGTCTTCAATTTTCCCGGGCAAATAGCTTTCGGCCAGTTCTGCGACGGGTTCATGGTAGACGCCGAGTCCAGGTTTTTCCAATGTCTGCATATTGCCAACAAAGCCTTTATGAATATTTCCCCGATAGCCATCTTTTTCGAAAGGAACACGATTTATTTTTTCGGCTAATTCCATTTTATCGGTCTCTTCGCCTGCATGATTCAGGAGCATGGCAAGACTTGTTACCTCACATCCTCTTTCAAGCTCAGGCTTTTGCGAATAATGAGGGGCATTAATTAACACTTTGCCGTCTTCCTGTTCTGCGGATTCGGTTTCACTTTCCTGGCCGGTAATCCAGGTTGGTGAGGAGCAGCCTGACAGCAGAATGGATGCCAGTAAAATAGCTTTCTTCAAGACTCACACTCCTTTGTGAAATTTCGCTTGTCAAAATATTGGGTATAAGACTATTTCCCGTAGTGTCGAGCCTTAATCCTCATTCAGCATCAAAAAAGCCCGGTTTCCCGGACTTCAATGCAGCAGTTAATTAATTTCAGCTTTCCCGCTGGATACAGAGATACGGATGTCATGTTCTCCTGATCCATGCCTGCCGGAAATATCATTTTTATCGCGTTTCTCATCATCCAATTCGAAATTGCTGCTGATATGGCCGCTGCTTGCTTTGCCTTTTAAGGTGAAGTCAGCATCATCAGGCAAATCAAGGCGGACAAAGCCTGAACTTGCTTCCACTTTAATAGAGTCAATCAGTTTGCCGACCATTATATCCAGCTGTCCAGACGATACCCCCGCATCAAGCTTGCCCTGGTAGTTGCGGATTTTCACTTTGCCTGAACTCATATCTATTTCTCCTGTACGGGTAATAATATGATCTGCTTTCATCATCCCTGATGAACCTTCATGCTCAAATTCATCAGTCTTAATGTTGGCAAGGCTGACTTTGCCGGAGCTCATATGAACATCCAGACTCTCAAGGCTGAAAGGCTTGCTTTCAGATTCACCGGCAAAATTCAAACGGCCAGAACCAATGTCAATTGACATGGACTTATTGAAATCTTCAGGAATGTAAATCTTGAGATTGCTTTTATTATTGAAAAACTGAAAGCCGTCCAGCCACTTTCTTTTGTATTCTACACGAACTTCGTTTCCCGCCTTATTTACGGTCACTTTCCCTTTACCGTCAAGCTCTGCTCTAACATCATTCCTCTTTTCAGGAATAATGACTGTATCGGAACTTGATACATCTATGCTGATATGATCTGTCCTCTTGCTGAGAGAAGCTTCGGTACTGCTTCCTCCAGAACTTAACCAGCTGTTTACACCGGTAAAGAGCAAATAGGAACAGACTAAAATGATAAAAATGGCGAAAATCCTTTTCACTAAGAATCCCTGCTTTCCTTCATAAATTTCTTATTTATATTTTATGATAAACCTATATCATGCACATTGAGCCCCAGCTTTAAATTCAGCTAAGACTTGAGGCGTATGGAATACAGTATAATGCTTTTTTGTCCGGCGGGAATGTGCAACCTTTAATATATACAGAGCAGCAGAAGTTCTAGAGAGAGGCTCTGGATATATTAACTGCCTAAAAAGAATTCTCTTTTCACTGCTAATATCTTATTATAAAAGGAAAAAACAGGAGAATCTATGAATACCACAACTGTCGATGGAAAAACAATTAATGCCGGTATGCCTGAGGTTTGCGACAAAAAGCTGGCTGATGCTGAGCAGAAAATGATTAAATCGGATATTAAGATGGTACAGATCTCAAAAGATTACGAGACTGCTGCAAAAGAATTAATACTGAATGGATTTCAGGAACGCTTCGGGTTTATTGATCATTCGTTAAATCCTGATTTGAATTGCCTTACAGAGACGTATAACGCTGAGGGTGCCCTTTTTCTGGCAGGTTTGATTGAAAATGAACTGGTGTGTACGGGTGCAATTACCAATGAAGGCAAAGGGGAATGCAGGCTGCAGCGAATGTCTGTAAAAAAGGAATTCCGGGGTCAGGGCATTGCCAGTATGATGGTACGGCAACTGGAGGATCGCGCCAAAGCAGCCGGTTACGGAAAAGTTGTCCTCGAAACGAATATTGCCTGGGATAGTGCGGTAAACCTCTATAAACGCTGCGGATATAAGGAATATAAACTGGAAGATGAGATGATTCATCTATCTAAAGAAATTTAGCGGATTTGCCTAATGGAAAGTCCGATTTTTTTTAAAAAGCATGCATATGAAGTGCAATGTTACATAATATATGGTATGATGTATTTATGTTACATTAAAAAATCGATAAAGACAGTGCAAGCGGCAAAAGATAATCTTATGCTGGAAACAAAGCTCGCGACTCACTGTCACTTCTTTTCTAATAGCAGCTTTTCACCATGCTAAAGATCCGTCATGAACTGCTGTCATCACCTCTCCGGGAATACACTGGCTAAATTAATTCTGCCTTTTTCGTACAGA
Source organism: Cytobacillus sp. NJ13 (assembly GCA_030348385.1). Lineage (NCBI taxonomy): Bacteria > Bacillati > Bacillota > Bacilli > Caryophanales > Bacillaceae > Cytobacillus > Cytobacillus sp. NJ13. The sequence continues at coordinate 4,193,754 of JAUCFP010000006.1, forward strand.
ACACAAGTCATTCTTCACTCTCAAAGAAATTGTTTCAAAAGCAAGGCAAATTCTCCGTTGTAAAAAAGTCACTTACAAGCTGAGACTCAATTTTGCATGATATTGTCTCCTTTCATACAGCTTTACTGATTCAATAAAAAGAATTCCTCAATAATAATAGAACATTTTTTATAACCTATATCCTTTGATTAAATCTAAATAAAGAAGGTGATCGTATTGGCTGAATTTATTTGGCACACAGATGCACTTATCCTATTGGCTGCTATTCTTTTTATTATTGGTGTTATGACAACTAAATTTTCTGCACGGCTTGGCGTGCCTGCTCTTGTTCTCTTTATCGCGGTCGGGATGGGATTGGGGCAATTCATTTATTTTGATAATGCGAGAATTGCGCAGATGATTGGGGTTTTGGCCTTTATCATTATTTTGTTTGAAGGAGGACTGCAGACGAACTGGAAAACAGCTCGGACGGTCATTGCACCTTCCTTATCATTGGCAACCTTAGGTGTTGTGATTACCACCGGGCTTGTTGCCGTGGCGGCAAAGTTTATTCTTGGGGTAGATTGGCCTGTCGCGGTGCTTTTTGGCGCGATTGTCGGATCGACTGATGCAGCTGCCGTTTTTGCTGTATTAAAAGGGCAAAATATAAAGCCCAAAATTTCCGCAACACTGGAAGCCGAGTCTGGCTCCAACGACCCCATGGCAGTGTTCCTGACAGTTGCCATGATTGAGTTGATTATGACTCCTGGCTCCGGCATTTTCTCACTTATTGGTTCCTTCTTTATCCAAATGGGAGTGGGAGCAATAGCCGGTCTCCTGTTTGGCAAATTCGCAATATGGTCATTGAATAAAATTAACTTGGATTCAAGCGGGCTTTATCCTGTTTTTGCAACTGGATTTGCCATGCTGACATATGGAATAACTGCTTATCTGGGAGGCAGCGGCCTTCTTGCTGTATATGTGGCGGGTATTATGATAGGGAACGCAGACATTGCCTATCGCCACTCTGTTTTCCGGTTTACAGAAGGGTTTGCCTGGATGATGCAAATCGCGATGTTCGTTATTTTGGGTCTCCTGGTCTTCCCGAATGAACTTTTCCAAACTGACATTTTGCTAAAAGGCCTGGCTCTTTCAGCTCTTCTTATGTTTGTTGCCAGACCTGCTGCTGTGTTTCTAACCACCATTAAGATGGGCTTTTCGATGAAAGAACTGGTCTTCTTATCCTGGGCAGGGTTAAAAGGAGCTGTGCCAATCGTGCTGGCCACTTTCCCGCTGTTATCCGGTGTGGAAGGAAGTCACGAAATTTTCAATGTTGTCTTTTTCGTTGTCCTGACCAGCGCTCTTATCCAGGGATCAACGATTACATTGTTAGCCGAAAAGCTCGGTCTAACTGGGCCTGAGAAGGCTACTCCCATGCATTCCCTGGAATTGGTTTCCCTTGGAAAAGCAGATGCTGAAATGATTGAATTCGAAATAGAAGAAGATGCCTTCATTATCGGGCAAAATCTGATGGAGATCCCTTTTCCTGAAGGGGCACTCGTCAATGCAATCATACGTAAAGATGAGTTAATTACTCCAACAGGCAACACCCAAATTGAGCAGGGAGATTTTCTTTACATCCTTACTAAGAGAAAATATAAAAAAGAGCTCAAGCTGCTGCTGAAAAAGAAAAAAACAGCTGAAACTCTGGTAGAAGCAGAAGCGTAGTCAAATAAGGAACCAGTGTGGAGGAAATCTGCACTGGTTTTTTTGAATTTCGCGGATAAAGCATGTAAAATCACGGACAAAAACAAAATTTCGCGGTTATCATCTATTTTTCGCGGAAAGATCTTAAAGCGCATCAACTAATGTCCAAAGCATTGGACATTCTGCCATCTGAAATGCTACCATAAAAACAGCTTCGGCCCAAAAGGTGATAGGATGAAAAATAAAATAAAGGAAATACGAAAAAAGCTGGGAATAACTCAGAAAAGGCTCGCTCAAGAATGCAGTGTGGCCAGGCAGACAATCAATTGCATAGAAAATAATAAATATGATCCCACACTGGAGCTCGCTTTTAAAATTTCTAAAACATTAAAAGTAAAGGTAGATGAATTGTTTATTTATGAGTAAATTTAATGCTGATACGATCATTACTATGAAAGATATTGTGCGGGAAGGGGATTCGATCCTGCGAGAGGTAACAAAAGAAGTCGCATTGCCTATAACTGAAGAAGATCGCGTAACACTGATTGCGATGATGCAATATTTGAAGAACAGCCAGGACCCTGCCATTGCAAAGAAATATGGCTTGCGGCCGGGCATTGGGCTATCTGCCAACCAAATTGGCCTTAACAAACGCATGTTTACCGCCTATTTTACCAATGAAAAAGCTGAGCCTCAGGAGTATTTCATAATTAATCCAAAAATCATCAGCCACTCTGTCGGTGTTATTTTCCTGCCGGAGGGTGAGGGTTGCCTGTCTGTAGACCGTGACGTAAAAGGGTATGTGCCCCGTTATGAGCGCATTAAGGTAAAAGCCCATAATCTTGAAGGCAAAGAAGTGACACTCCGGTTTAAGGGTATCCCGGCTATCATTATGCAGCATGAAATCGACCATCTGAACGGAATAATGTTTTATGATCGAATTGATAAAAATGATCCGTTCAAAGTTCCGGAAAACTCGGTTATGGAGAACTTTTAGAAGCATAGACCATGGGTTTATGCTTTTTGTTTTATGGGAACAGGATGTGGTAAATATTTATTAACCACTTATAACAAACTATAACAAAAGGAGGATTAGGCAAATGGATGATAAAACTGCTGAAACCAATATCAAGCTTAATGAAAAGCTGGAGGATCAGACTGTACACTCCCAAATGAACAGCAAGACAGAAACAGAGGATGCTAATCTAAAATTGCAAGAAGCTATGAATAATCGTGATGAGAAACAAAACATGGCTCCAACCTATCTTTATAACAACACGCCAGCAATTAAAATTTCAGGTGATGACGAATAGAAACCGGCTTCGATAAGGAAGCCGGTTTTCTTTTAAAAGATTAAAAGTATAACTTTGCACTTCGATAACTGTCTAGCTCCAGGCGCCATCGGCTCGAGGTCATAAGCCAATCCGTCCAAAAGGTTAAAGAACAACCTTTCAGCCGGCTTGTCTTATGCTTGTCGCCGATAGGCGGGCGCCTTGCGCTTTTCTTAATCCAAATCAGTCTTATCCTTTTGATCTTTATTCCTCTTATTGCCCTTGCTGTTATCTCCGCTGATGGCTGATTGATTTCCTCTTGGTGAATTTTGATTATTGCTGCCTTTATTGAATTTTTTTGTCATGATGATTCTCCTTTCTTAAAAATGCTTCCTTATTTTTTCTAAAACGCTCCTTTTTTATCCGGACCGGCCTTCATCTTTCCTTGATGAAAAACATATATATTTAAAAGGATTTATGATGGGGGGATCTACATGAATGAAATAGGATTGACGCCTTGGGAGGAGCATGCCTTTTGGCTGGAGATTCTTGAAGACCATGCGATTTTTGTCAGGGACCATCTTTCTTCAACAGAAAGCAGGTACGTAAAAAGAGCGGATGAATACAGACAAGCCTTCCGAAATCTTAGAAATAGGCTTAATCAGTTATCTCCGTCTATACAGGAAAACTCACAGGAGGCAATTGCCATGGCCATGGAGATATGGCCTATTGCAAACGGCTATTTTCAATTTGAAGGAAAGCTTCAGAATCTGAGAATCAATAATTTAATCAATCTAAATCTTTCGCCAACTTATTTTAACGGCACATTAAATGAAAATCAGGAATATTTGCGTCTGCTGTCCTATTATGCAAAAGGACTCACACCGGCACAGCAAGCCCTTTTCGATTTGCTGGATTTGTGGCTGGAGGATCAGCTGGGGCACATCATTCTTCTGAGAAATTCAATCGATCCAATTGAGGTATTTGTAGATGAACAGGCAGAAATATACACCCGGATTTTTCAGGGTTTTATGGTGCAGAACCGACATATGAAAGGATATCTCCGGTTTACGCAGCCAGGATTTCCGCGCCAGCAGGAAATGGCCCGGGATGTAGGGCTGGCTGTGATTGAAATGAATGAATACATTAAGGGAATAGTCCAGAAATACGCCGGGAAAAGGATTCTCAATAAAACAACCCTGAGATTTCTCGAACATCATTTCCCTGAAGCCTGCTATTTAATTAAAAAGCTCAGCTGCTATGCTCCTGAACTGGCAGAGGAAGCTTCTAAATGTTCCTTGAAAAAACCATCTTATTCTTAGTATCCTAAAGCCTTCTTTTAGAAAGAGGGTTTTTTTCTTTGGCCTCCTATAAACTAAGCACTTTAGGAAAAGATAAAATAAAATCATTTCTCAAACAGGAGGCAAACACATGAAAAAGACTTTTTTTAGTGCTGTTCTAATCTGTTTAGTTTTAATCATTTCAGGGTGCGGAACGAATAAAGCAAACCCGGACAATCAGGATCAGCCTGCGTCAGAAGAGCAGGGGCAGGATTTATGGGCAAAAGTGCAGGAGGAGGGAAAGCTGTTAATAGGAACGGAAGGCACTTATCCACCATTCACGTTCCATGACGATAAAGGCGAGCTTACCGGTTTTGATGTAGAAATCTCAAAGGAAGTGGCCAAAAGGCTTGATGTAAAGCCGGAATTTCTGGAAACACAATGGGATGCCATGTTCGCCGGATTGGATTCAAAACGATTTGATATGATCGCAAACCAGGTGGGGATTCGCCCTGATCGCCAGGAGAAATACGATTTTTCGGATCCTTATATTTCTTCTGCAGCTGTTTTGATTACACATGAATCCAATGATTCAGTTTCAAGCTTTGAAGACATAGAGGGTATGAAGGCCGCACAGTCCATGACAAGTAATTATGCTGATCTGGCAAAGTCATATGGAGCAGAAATTGTAGGAGTAGACGGATTTAACCAGGCGATTGAGCTGATTAATTCAAAGCGTGCAGATGTTACACTCAACGATAATTTGTCTTTTTTGGATTTTAAAAAACATAAGCCTGATGCTCCAGTCAAAATCGCAGATGAATCCGAAGATGCTTCTCAAAGCGGCCTAATGTTCAGAAAGGGAAGCGATACATTGGTTGATGAGGTCAATAAAGCCTTGGCCGAAATGATGGAGGATGGCACTTACTTGAAAATTTCAGAAAAATGGTTTGGCGAAGATGTACTTAAGTAGTATTTTTACCAACCCGGAAAGGATCGAAAGACTTATAGAGATTGGAAAGAATTCATTCCAGCCATTGCTGGAAGGGGCCATTATTTATACCATCCCTTTAACACTGATTTCATTTATATGCGGGCTGGCATTGGCAATATTTACGGCACTTGCCCGCATTTCGGGAAATAAGGCACTGAAGACGATAGCGAGAATATATGTATCAGCAATAAGGGGCACGCCGCTTCTAGTGCAGCTGTTCATCATTTTTTACGGGCTCCCAACGATTGGTGTCATTATTGATCCTTTTCCTTCTGCGATCATAGGATTTTCGCTGAATGTAGGGGCGTACGCCTCTGAAATTATCCGGGCAGCCATCCTTTCGATTCCAAAAGGACAATGGGAAGCGGGATATTCCATAGGCATGTCTTATTCGCAGACGCTTAAGAGGATTATCCTTCCGCAGGCATCCAGGGTATCGATACCGCCGCTATCGAATTCATTCATCAGTCTTGTAAAAGATACCTCTCTGGCTTCCATGATTCTGGTTACAGAGATGTTCCGAAGAGCACAGGAAATAGCTGCAACCAATTATGAATTCTTGCTTCTATATACACAGGCTGCCTTCATATATTGGGTGATTTGCTTTATGCTCTCGATCGTGCAGGGGAGGCTTGAACGCCGTCTGGACAGATATATTTCTTCATGAAAAGAGGCAGTGCTATAGATGATTAATATAAAGGATTTGCATAAGCAATTTGATCAGCTGAAAGTACTGAAAGGAATTAATTTGGAAGTGAAGAAAGGGCAAGTGGTTGTAGTGATTGGGCCATCCGGCTCCGGAAAAACGACCTTGCTGCGGTGCTTAAATGTGCTGGAGCAGCCTACTTCAGGCCTGCTTGCTATTGGCGATCAAGTCCTCGACTTTTCTCAGCAGGTCTCGAAAAGGCAAATACCTCCCTTCAGGCGCCTTACGGGAATGGTTTTTCAGAACTATAACTTATTTCCGCATATGACTGCACTCGAAAATGTCATGGAGGGGCCGGTTACAGTGAAAGGCGAACCAAAGGAAACGGCAAAGGAAAAGGGGGAAATGCTTTTAAGAAAAGTGGGTTTAGCTGATAAAACTGCCTATTATCCTTTTCAGCTTTCAGGCGGCCAGCAGCAGCGGGTAGGGATTGCACGGGCTCTTGCAATGGAGCCAAAGGTTATGCTTTTCGATGAGCCTACTTCGGCACTGGACCCTGAACTAGTTGGAGAAGTGCTGAAGGTGATGAAGGATCTGGCCGCTGAAGGAATGACAATGGTGGTCGTTACTCATGAGATGAGATTTGCCAGGGAAGCAGCGGATGAAGTCATTTTCATGGACGGCGGTATTGTCGTGGAACGCGGCAAACCTGAACAGATATTCTCCGGTCCAAAAGAAGTGCGCACCAGCCAGTTCCTGAATTTAATTCAATAAACAGACCTCTGCAGACAGGTAGAGGTCTGTTTTTATCAAAAAAAAATGCTTCCTTAACAGGAAGCGGAAAAAAAGGGGGATTTACACTTGTAGGATTAGTATGCCCGGGCAGAAAAATTCTTATTCATATTTTCAAAAAAATAATCAATTGATTTAAACACATTCCTATGGAGCCCTTTTGCCGCGGGGTTTATTCCATGGTATTCGTGCTATACTGATTATAGAATCCGGTGAGAGAGGTGTAAAAATGAAGGAAAATATTTTAATATGCGTTAGCAATCCCAATCACGCGGAAAGACTGGCCCAGAGAGGCAAAAAACTGAAGGAAGCATTTCAGGGGGATGGCTATATTCTCTCCGTAGAAAACGGGAAGCACGAAGAGCTTAGCTTTAACGGGATTCAGACAAAATACTTGTTCGAAAGTTTAGCAGAGAAATACGGGCTGAAGATGCTCTCCAAGTATGCTGAGGGCAAAAAAATCGCCATGGTGATAGCTGATGTGGTTCAGGAGTATAATATTACCCAGATTATCCTTGGGCAGGCTGTTCAAACCAAGCTGGAGCGGATGGTACAGCATTCGCTGATCAATGATTTATTCCAGCTTCTTGAAGGGGTGGATATACATGCCGTAGAAGTTTCAAGAAAGGTTCATGATCCCTCTGACGACTGGGATAAAGGGCTGCCGGCCCAGATCGTCAAGAAAGGCTCCGATTATCATCTAATCATTGGAGAAGACCAGGAAAATGGAATACAGGGCATCTTTTTTAAAGAATTATCCTCCGACTTCTCGAACGGATTTTTTGTAATACAAAAAGATAATAATCATGAAGTGCTCCGTATTCACCATGGCGTTGTAGATAGTAATATATTGGGAGATAAATAAGCCGGCTCATTTAGCCGGCTTTTGTTGCTTTTTAGATTAAGTCATTTACATAATAAACTTTTCCGTTCTCAATTTCCTTCTGCAGCAGCAAATCGACAAGTGCATTTGCCACAGTTTCTGTATCCCTTAGCATTCCTTTCTCCTTGTATGCCTGGAATTTTTCAAGATCATGAAATGCTTCCTTCGCTGAAGAACGTATGGTTCCCTGCATAGCGGTGTCCATAACACCGGGACTAAAGGCAATAATCTTATGGCTGCTGCCTGCTGTCTGCAGTTCCAATGCAGCTGTTTCCGTAAACATATTTATACCGGCTTTTGTGCTGCAGTAAGCACTCCACCCCTGTATGGGCCTTTCAGCAGCACCTGAAGTAATGTTAACAATGGTCATTTCACTTGAAACTTCACGCAGCAGGACGTTGGAAATCATAATAGGAGCAATCAGATTAACGTGAGCATTTTGAATTAATGCCGCATGATCAAGATTCCCGGCTGTACCGATTGGATCAATGACCCCTGCGTTGTTAAATACAAATAGGGTTTCCGGCTGTTTTTCCTGCAATAGTGCTGTCAGTTCTCTGAAAGCAGATTCAAGCTCATCCGGTGAGGACAGATTGCAGAAATATTGGGCAAAGAACACTTGATTCTCTGCAGCAAACTTTGCCAGCTCGGGGTTTTCAGTCCTTGATAAGGATATGATGCCTGTTCCTTCTGTTATCATTCTCTTGGCAATGGAAGCTCCTAAACCTTTGGATGCACCTGTTATGATAGCTAATTTCACTTTGATCACTCCTATTTCCTGTTTCATTATCTTCTATTAAAACAGAAAATAATCATTTTTTCCTTTATCAGCCATTGTGGTCCTGTCTGAATGCCTTCATTTCATCTTCTATTAAATTGATGATTGAGAGGACAATCCCTGAAAACAGGCAGGCAACCGTAATGGTGCTTATGCCAAACAGAAGGTAAAGAATACATGTGCTGAAAAAAGTAAACAGGAGGCAATAATGGCAGGCATTAATTTTCTGCATTGACTGGCTCTGCCTTCCAGTAATAATCACTAAACACATCAGCAAATGCTTTTATGGAGTTATTCAGTTCATCCAGATTGTTTTCCACACCTCCGAATTCCAGCAAAAGGGCCCGCTCGGAAAGATCCTGGTTGTAAATGCCGTTGCCTTCACTTTTTCCTTTAACAAATACTCCCCTGCTTATTCCCTTATATTTTGCTTCCAGTGCTTTATGGAGCTCCGTAGCCACTTTTAAGTTCTGTTCATAGTTTTTGTGCTCTTTGCCGACGACAAAAAACAGTCGCGCGTATGGTTCCTCGCCAATTACTGCGGTTGTTTTCCCTCGGGGCAGCGAATCCCTATGGATATCAATTAGGAATTTAACATCTTTATTCTCTGTCATGGCGGATTGTACAGTCTCTCTGGACATGGCATAGGAATTTTCCCAGTTCCAGCCCTTCTTTTTCAGTTCTGAGGCAATATTGGTTTTATCATGCTCAGCACCAATGCCTTTTCTCGCCAGCTCTTCACTAAGCTTTTTCCCGACAGCAATAACATTCACCTGCTCATTTGGACTAACGGCCTCATCTGTATCTTTTACATCTTTCAATAGCGGAGCGAACGATTCCCAGCTGTGGGAATGGTAAATGAGGACCCCTTTTTTGTCCGGGATAACTGGAGGAGCCGTATTTTCTTCATTTTGACCGTCATTCATAGCAAGTTCTTTTTCTTTTAAAAGGACTTCAAGGGGAGGGGCAGATTCCACTGGCAGGTTGGTAAAGTCGGTACCCTCTCCGGCAACGGCAATACCGGTATCAAAGATTGAAAAACCAGGCAGCTCCCGGCCAAGGAAAGTTCTGATATCCTTCGGCTGTGTGTTGGTTGCCAGCTTAAATAGGGTTCCGGATAGGGAGTAGCTTTCAGCAGGAACATCCTTGTGAAAATAATGGTTTTCGGCTTTCAAAAAGTGAATGAAGAGCTGGTCGGCTTTAATGTCCTTAAGCAGCACATTCATATGTGATGAAGAGAAGGAAGCAGGATAAAGCGCAACAATCCCAGCGAGCGCCACTGCTGCACAAATACTGAAAAGCCAGCTATTTATATAAAAGAAAATAGAATGGACTCTTAATTTAGAATTCATATAAATCCCTCCACTCTCTAAATATATGACGGATAAGCTGATTTAGAAGATGGGGGATGCCCTTAATATGAAAAGAGGCTGCAGAAGAGATCGCGAAAGAAGGGGACAAAAAAGCGGTCCTGAATGATCTTGTGTCCATCTGGTATAAAACACATAATAAAAAGCAATCCTTTGTACTAAATCTCAAAAGGCCTGAAAGGGTCTTTTATTTTTTAAAAAGATTTCATTGTTTTATCACAAATGGCTTTTATATTGTTAATATCAAAAGACAATATAGATAAAGAGAGGGACACTAAATTGAAAAAGATATTATTCAGCATAATGGCGAGCTTGCTTGTTCTTGGCGGATGCAGCCAATCAGAAGAAGAAAAGCCCGCAAAAAATGACGAAGTGCCGCAAATCATTGAAGCAGTCATCCAGGTGCCTGAAACCATTAATCCTGGAGAGGAGGCAACCCTTGCGGTCACTGTCAGACAAGGTGATGAGGCCGTAACCGATGCGGATGAGGTGAAATTTGAAATATGGCAGGAAGGACAAAAAGAAAACGGTGAAATGGCAGAGGCAAAGCACGACTCAGAGGGGAAATATACCGCTGATCATATATTTGCAGAAGAAGGCCTCTACTATGTTCAGTCCCATGTAACGGCAAGAAGCCAGCATACAATGCCAATGGTTTCCGTACAAGTTGGCGAGGCAAAAGCGGAGGACTCAGGAACGGGGCATGAACAAGAAAATGAGGGACATGAAGAAGGCCACTCTCACAGCCATGGCGGAGAGGTATCCATTGAGATGCAGGCACCTGACCAAATCCATGCAAATGAGCAAACGGCTTTATCTGCCATGGTTAATCATGAAGGGGAACCGCTGGCGGAGGCTAAAGTAAAGCTTGAAATCTCACTTAATGGCGCAACCCCTCAATGGGTGAACATGTCTGAAACCGAACCGGGCAAATACACTGCCGACCATCAGTTTACCGTTGCGGGCACATACGCCATCACGACCCATGTTGAAAAAGGCGACGATATTCACGAGCACACAGAAACTGAATTAACAGTGCAATAAAGCATTATCAGTGGGGTTCGCCCTGCTGATTTTTTGTTGGGTCAGGCAGGGGTTATTTAATTATACAGATGAACTTGGAGGTAAGTTCGGACAGGAAAGGCAGAAAAAGGCCTGAAGTTGTCCGAACCCGGGGCAAGTTTGGACAGGAAAGGCAGAAAAAGGCCTGGAGTTGTCCGAACCCGGGGCAAGTTCGGACAGGAAAGCGAGAAAAAGGCCGGAGTCTGTCCGAACCCGGGGCAAGTTCGGACAGGAAAGGCAGAAAAAGGCCTGGAGTTGTCCGAACCCGGGGCAAGTTCGGACAGGAAAGCGAGAAAAAGGCCGGAGTATGTCCGAATCAAAGGCAAATTCGGACAGGAAAGGCAGGAAAATGCCCAGGGGCTGTCCGAATCCGAGGCAAATTCGGACAGGAAAGCCAGAAAAAGGCCTGGGGCTGTCCAAACCCGGGGCAAGTTCGGACAGGAAAGGCAGAAAAAGGCCAGAGTCTGTCCGAACCCGGGGCAAGTTTGAACAGGAAAGGCAGAAAAAGGCCTGGAGTTGTCCGAACCCGAGGCAAGTTCGGACAGGAAAGCGAGAAAAAGGCCGGAGTCTGTCCGAATCAAAGGCAAGTTCGGACAGGAAAGCGAGAAAAAGGCCGGAGTCTGTCCGAATCCGAGGCAAATTCGGACAGAAAGGCCAGAAAAAGGCCTGGAGTTGTCCGAACCCGGGGCAAATTCGGACAGGAAAGGCAGGAAAATGCCCAGGGCTGTCCGAATCAGGGCCAGCTTAGGACAAAATCGCCCAAGAAACTGCCTCAGCTACTCCGCTGCCATTTTCATGATAATATAAAAGGAGAGATTACAGAAAAGCAGGTGTCAAAGAGATGTCAGATACACATTTGCATTTTAATACGGGGATTGGGGTCCAAAAGCCTAATAGCATTCGGAATAAGGATATAAGCTGCCCTTTTTGTGCAAGGGAGGAGCTGACGGATATCATCGCAGTTGAGGATTCAATCATTCTGCTGAAAAATAAGTTTCCTGTTCTTGAAAGTTCCTATCAGACCGTGCTGATTGAAACGGATCAATGTGACGGAGAGCTGTCCATTTATTCAGAGGAGCATCTGGTCAGGCTGATTTCATTTGGGTTGAAACATTGGCTTCAGATGGAAGAGAGCGGAGAATATGAATCTGTTTTATTTTTCAAAAACCACGGCCCATTATCCGGGGGGAGTATTGCCCATCCGCATATGCAAATTGTCGGATTGAGAAATATTGATTACAAGGAAAAAATTCATGCAGAGGACTTTGAAGGTCTCCTTATTCATGAGGAAAGCAATACGGTGTTCACTTTGTCGACTTCTCCGAGAATCGGTTTCTATGAATTCAACGTTAAGCTTGCCGATCAGGATGATATTCCGTACTTTGCAAAATGCATCCAGACAGCTACTCATTATATTCTGAATGCCTTTCCTTTTCCAAGCAATAGTTATAATTTGTTTTTCTACAGGCTGGGCAGGGATATTTACGCAAAAATTGTTCCTCGCTATGTTACCACGCCAATTTTTATTGGCTACAGCATCCCTCAGGTTCCTAATAATCTTGAATGGATGAGAGATGATATAAAAGTGAGATATTTCAGCGGGGAATTTAAAGTCAGGCCTTAATACCTGGTGTACCCGATTGATGGGTACCTTCGACGGATGCTGGATATAGACGGAAATAACCATTCTCAGTAATCGTAAAAATTTGAAATAATAACCATTCGCTTTTAGAAGTTGTGATTTATCTCTATAAAAAATATAATGAAATATTGTAGCGAGGAATAATGTGAGGTACATATTTTTATTCCTTGCGATGTGCTCCGTTATGCCTTAAAAGATAAAGGCAAATGGTTTTGTTTATTGATAAGAATGTATAAATTCTGAAGTTAGATAACTGTCTAGCTCCAGCGCCTACCCCCTCGAGGTCACAAGACGAGCCCCCCAAAAAGGCAAAGGACGCCTTTCCGGAAAGCTCGTCTTGTGCTTGAGGCCCGCAGGATGCGGGTCATGCAGACGTTGCCACAGGACGTGGCGTTCTTAGTCTGCGTACCTACGTGGGCAAGGCGCTTCCGCTTTTCTTTAAAGGAGAATGATCATGACCTCAAATCGATATACACCTCCTAAGCTGGATTGGGGCTTAGTATTAATATTGATGCTTTTATTCCTGGTAAGCGCCATTTCCATTTACAGCGCACAGACAACAGGACAATATACAGAAAACTTCCTTTTGAAGCAGGTTGTCTGGTATGTCGTTGGAACAGGAATCATCGCTGCGGTAATCACACTGGATTCCGATCAGCTGAAGAAGATTTCCTGGTATGTGTACGGCCTGGGCATTGTGCTGCTTGGATTCCTGATTGTGGCGCCATCAAGCATTGCCCCTGTCATTAATGGGGCGAAGGCATGGTACAAGGTTCCGGGTATGGGTTCCCTGCAGCCTGCTGAGCTTGTTAAAGTGTTTATTATTCTGGTATTGGCGAAAACAATTGACGAACATCATCAAAAAAATGTATACAAAACCATGCAGACTGATTTATGGCTGCTCATTAAACTGGTTGGTTTAACAATGGTGCCCCTGCTGCTGGTTATGCAGCAGCCTGATTTAGGGACAAGCCTGGTATTTCTGGCAATCATGCTTGGCATGATATTCATTTCAGGAATCAGTTGGAAGCTTCTGGCGCCAATATTTGGAACAGGTGCGGCTCTTGCAGGCACTATTTTGTATTTTGTTTTATGGCATCCGGATATTCTTGAGAAGTATTTAGGAGTAAAGGAATATCAGTTTGCGCGCATTTATTCCTGGATTGATCCTTATAACTATCAAAGTTCAACCGGATTTCAGCTGACACGCTCCCTCCTTGCCATTGGATCAGGGGAAACAAGCGGGAAAGGATATGGAACGAGGGAAGTCTATCTGCCTGAAAGCCATACCGACTTTATTTTCAGTATCGTAGGGGAAGAATTTGGTTTTGTAGGCGCAAGCATTGTCGTCAGCCTTTTCTTTCTGCTGATTTACCATATTACCAAGATTGGCATGGAAACCAAAAACAATTTCTACACCTATATTTGTGTAGGTGTCATCAGCATGGTTACATTCCATGTCTTTCAAAATATCGGGATGACCATCGGCCTTTTGCCAATCACTGGCATACCGCTTCCTTTCATCAGCTATGGAGGAAGCTCGCTGATGGGGAATATGCTGGCCATGGGGCTGATTTTCTCGATCCGCTACCATTATAAAAAATATATGTTCTCGACCAGTGATTAGGAAAAGTTCATGCGCTGGGGCTAGGCAGTTTTCTCAATTCATAGGAATACTTACTTACTTTAAATGGGAAGAGCGGGCTATCCAGAGCCCGCTCTTATTCAATAACACCAGTTTCTTCAATTTTCACATTGCACTTCACATCAAATCCCAGCCTTTTGTATTCATCTTCCCACTTTTTATAATCAAAATCACGCTGCATGGATTTTTTCATTTGGCCCAGTCCAATCGGATCAATTCCGAGTTCCTGAAACTGTTTTAATAGCCTGAGGCATTCCTTTTCAATCTTTTTCTCCAAATTCTTTTGAACGGCCCCCACGACTTCTGACGCTAACTCATCTCCAGTATACTCACGAATAATGCCTTCAATTTTAATGTTTATGGAAGCGTGATTATCAGATATCTTAATATCATGCCTGGAGCTTATACTCTTTACAGCAGCTATTTTTCCCTTTTTTAACTCAACATCGAAGTTCCCTTCACTGTATTTATCTACCAGCAGTTTGAAAAAGAACATATCTTTCACAGGAAGGATATCAACTTCCTTATCATCTTTGAAAAGACTGATTCCAACGATCTCGACTTCATTATTAGAGACTTTCTTAATTCGAGGCAGGGAAGGGTCCTTGCCTTTCTGATAATAATCATTGGCTAAGATGTGCAGGTTGGTTTTCGGAATATCCCGATGTTCAATATTATGGTGTATAAGATTGTAGATATAGGTTGAATTTCCTCTTGTTCCATACTCTCCTTTCATCAGGTCTTCTGCATTTCCCTCTGAAGTAGCAACAAATACTCGCGCTCCAATACTTGCGTCTCTTTGAAAAGAATCTATAAGATCGTAGATTCCTGCCCTGGAAATCTCAGGACCGAAAACAGCAACCTTCAATCCGCCTGTGACTACTGGCTCTGATGATTGTTTAGTAACCTCCAGCAGGAGATCCTGGCGCAGCTTTCCACTGCCGGAAAATGTCCGGTTAATTACGCTTTTATCAGGCTGGAACTCCTGGAATAGTACAGTTCCCCTGTAACGATCTTTTGGATCCTCTGCTAAATCATAGCCAACGCCTACTTCAATATTAATATCATCAATAATCTCTTTCTCAACACAGCCGGAAAGCAGCAAGACAAGACATAACAGTATAAGCTTTTTCATTTCTTCTTCCCCTTTTTCAGCTTCTTGGCGATCATGACTGCAGCGAAAAGCAAAGGAATGTAAATAAAGGTAAAAGCAAATCCCATTTTTCCAACATAGTTGTTAAGCGTATTTATTTTAATCCTTGTATCCAAAAAAGATATAACAGAAAGCACTGCAGCAACGACAAAAAACACGCCAACTTTCTGGCGGATATTAAAGACCCTTTTTATGAGCCGGGAGGCAATCCAAATGGATATGCACACATTAGGAAGAATAACTAAGTTCCAGTTGGCGATCCCGATATATTCAAAACGTTCAACAAAGGGCATTTCAACTATTTTCCACATCGTTAAGCTGGCCCATATTTGTCTGGACAGCTGGTCTTCGGAGAAATAGGCAAAAGTAATGATGGCTAAAATAGTGTAAATAAGAGTAGTTGTTAATACGGCCAGATGAGCCCATTTCTGCGACTTTTTTGGTTCTTTAATAAATGGATAGAAAAAAATGATGATTTCAAACCCAATAAAAGTAAGGGACATATGATAAGATGCTGTAAGCAGTTCTTTAATGGAATGATCCCAGATGGGCAGCAGATTGTAAAAATTGGAGAATTTAATCGCCCAGCCGAATGTAAGGAGGAGGTAAGCCGGCAGAACAAGCCCAAAGAAGGCAGTACCGACTACAGTTCTAAATCCTCCAAAAATAATATAGACACAAAGAATCGTAAAACCGAAGGAGAACCAGAAAGTGCTTAATTCAGGGAACATCCAAACCTGTATGACTTCAATAAATGTCCTAATAACGGTTAAGGAAAACAGGATAAAATAGCCAATAAAAATTGCGCTGAGTGCTTTGCCAATAAAGTTTCCTGCGACGTATTTATGGGCAGTTACAATATCACCGCCGGCAGTGTCACAGATTTTATAGATCATCCAAATAATTACGTGAATGCATCCGCCGGCAAATAAAATGGATATCCAGGCATCATATCCTGCATCCATTGCAATAATCCTCTGATACCCTAATACGCCGATTCCGATTTGTATGGACATGACCATATAAAATACTAAAAAGGGAGATATTTGTAATCTCTCTGGTATTGGCTGTTCCTTCATCTGGTTCACCTCCATTTAAGTTGATACATTTGGCATTACTCGTCGATATCTTTTTTCTCTTGGGCCTTTTTCTTACTGAAGCGAATTGGATTTTTAGTCCGTAAAAATATCGGCCTTTTGGATTGTTTTTCAAATGGAAGCCTGATAAGGGCATCTTTCATATCCATAACCCGAGGCGGGTAGAGAGGCTCAAGGAATGGCCTTCCAAGTGAAGTCAGCCGTATTAAATGAGTCAGCAGTAAACAGAAGCAAAACACAATCCCGAGCAGGCCCCATAGTTCTGCAAAAAACAGGAAAGGAAAGCGAAGCAAACGAATAGTATTGCCCATTCTGTATACAGGTGTTGTAAAGGAAGCGAGAGCGGCGAGAGCTACAATAATGAGCAGGACGTTACTCGTCAAGCCTGCTTCTACAGATGCAGTCCCAATTACGATCCCTCCCACGATACCGATTGTCTGGCCGACTTTGGTCGGAAGGCGGGCTCCAGCCTCACGCAGCAGTTCAATGGTCAGCTCCAGAAACAAAGCCTCCAGAATGGGAGGAAGTGGAATCTCCCGTCTTGATGTAATTAATGTACTCAGCAAATCTTTTGGAATAAGCTCATAATGATATGAAAGGGTTGCTACATAAATAGGTGTAACCAGAATGGAAAACGCAACCGCGAATAAACGGATGAGCCGGAAAAAGGAAGATAAAATCCAATTTAAAAAATAATCTTCAAAAGAACTGAAAAATTCAACAAGCGTGGTTGGTGTAATTAACACATGGGGTGAGCCGTCAACCACAATGGCTATTTTTCCCTCTGCCAAAATTCCCGCGACCCTGTCAGGCCGCTCTGTATCAAGCAGCTGAGGGAAAGGGGAATTGGAGTTATCACTAATCAGCTGTACAATATAGGAACTGTCTGTAATGGCATCAAATTCCACGTTTGTAAGTCTCTGCCTGACAGTATTTATATTATCCTCATTTGTGATATCTTCCATATAAAGCATGGCGACGGAAGTTTTTGACAGACTTCCCAGTGTGAATTCTTCAATAATCAGTTCTTTTACCGGCAGACGTTTCCGGATTAAATTTAAATTTTGACCCATTGACTCAACAAAGGCTTCTTTAGGACCGATAACCGAAAATTCAACCTCAGGCTGGCTTAGCCCCCTGACGATTTCTTTTTGCGCAGCTATAAAGCCGAAATGTTTAAGTTCTGTCTCAATCGTCAGCATGACATAGCCATTTAATAGCTTTTGTTCGATTAGAGAAGGGTCATCACAAATCTGCACATCCGCCACAGGGACAAGCTGTTTAATATCCTCTATTTCACGGAATTCTTCTTCCAGCAGATAAGGGAGAATACCATCCTGAATAATATTTTCATCAATTAAAGTAGCCATGAAAGTAAGTCCAAAGCGCACATTTGTTTTTTGGTTATAATAAAAGATTTTTTTGAAGTCTTTGGATTTAATCAAGGATTTTTCCCAATCCTTATGCTGGATGTCCTCTTTAATCCGTTTGTTTTTCAACCATTTTCTCATAGGAAAATCACCATCATTTTCGGCATTACGCTTATTGTTGCCGGTTTTGGAAAACTTATGAATGGAAGGCAATAAAAAAGATTTGGATGTATGGCAGTAATAGCGGGGAAACGTAATATAGACAAATAAAAAAGGAACCTGGTTGGTCAGGTTCCTTTTAATATATTTGAGCTCCTATAAAAGAGGGGGTATTATGGGAGCGCAATCACGAGTTGAGTTTATTTGGCAAAATATTTTTCAATATCATCCAGAAGCAGGTTTGCCGCAATAACACCGCCGGCAGTGTTCCAGATTGTGTCATTAACCTTGTGGACATTGCCCTCCTGGGCTACCTTTAAGTTTTTGAATAATGGATCTTCAATCCATTCTTTCTCAAGTTGGCTTGCTTCACCATCGCCGGTTTCATATGTGAAGTAGAATAGGATATCTCCATCCATGGCAGGAATTCGTTCTTTTGTAGCATTTTTCTCTGCAAAATCATCAACATCCTGGCTTTCAGGGCGTGCAAAACCGATTTGGTCAAGAATTACACCAGAGAAGGTATCTTTATGGTAGATGCGGACATCTCCAGCCATAAAGCGGACAATGGATACTTCCTGGTTTATTTTGTCTCCAAGGCCAGTTTTGATTTCCTGGATGCGGCTGTCATAATCAGCAATGACTTTTTTGCCTTCTTCTTCTTTATTAAGTGCTTTTGCGTAAAGCTCAAAGTTTTCCTTCCAGTCTCCGCGCAATGTTTCAGCAAAAACAGTAGGGGCAATATCATTTAATTGATCATAGATTTTTTCCTGGCGCATCTTGTTGCCGATGATAAGGTCCGGCTGCAGCGCTGCGATTGCTTCTACATTGACTTCACTTTCAGTTCCCACAACCTGAACATCTTTCATATCATCAGCGATATGTTCATACCATGGATCGCCAGTCCAGGACTGAACGGCACCGACTGGAGTAACACCCATGGAAAGCAATGCTTCTGTACCTTCGTTTGTCAGAATGACAACTTTTTCAGGCGCTTTATCAAGCTTAGTTGTGCCCATTGCATGCTCAACTGTATAGCCTGTATCTTCTGTTTTGTTTCCTTCTTTTTCCTTATCAGCTTTCTCATCCTGTTCGCTGTTATTCCCGCAGGCAGCCAGGAACAGAATAGTGAAAACTGAAAGAATGGCAAGTAAAGACTTGAATTTCATTATGTACTCCTCCATTTTGCGTTGTTAATGATAATCATTTTCATTTGACATTTTTATAGTACTGTGTACATTTTAAATTGTCAATAGGTAATTGAAAATCATTTTCATTTAATTTTTCAAATGATCAATGAAAATGATTTTCAAACTCATTGACAGCTAATCCTCTGTACAATAGACTGAAAATGTAACTAAACCATACTAAATAGACGCAAGAAGGGTCTCGCTATGTTATTAAAAACAAATTCTCTGAGATGGGCTGGGCTATTTGCAGCTATCCTACTATTATTAATATTAATGTCTTTCAGTATTGTTTACGGATATACCGACACAACTTGGAAGATGGCAATTGATGCATTTACAAAATTCGATGGAACGAATGAACACATAATTATTCAATCAGTCCGTCTGCCGAGAGCATTGATTGCGGCGGCAGTAGGGGCAAGCCTTGCGATTGCGGGTGTCCTGCTCCAGACATTGACAAAGAATCCCCTTGCTGCTCCTGAAATTTTCGGAATAAACGCAGGTGCTGGATTTGCAGTCGTTATTACAGTAACGCTTTTTTCAATTAGTAACTTGCAGGTCTTTACATGGGTTTCATTTTTGGGGGCTGCTGTTTCATTTATATTCGTATATATAATTGGCTCTATCGGCAGGGAAGGGCTGACACCCATGAAATTAACCCTTGCCGGTGCAGCGATGAGTGCCATGTTTGCTTCGATGACACAAGGCTTTCTCGTTATTAATGAGACTGCCCTGGAACAGGTGCTATTTTGGCTGGCAGGATCCGTATCGGGAAGGAAGCTGGAGACCCTCGCAGCTGTATTCCCATATTTATTAGCCGGCTGGATCTTTTCCCTGATCATTGCGGGGAAATTGAACGTCTTATCAATGGGCGAGGATGTAGCGAAGGGACTGGGCTTGAAAACAGGATTGCTGAAATTGAGTGCGGGCATTGTTATTGTGCTTCTGTCAGGAGGAGCGGTAGCTGTTGCTGGTCCTATTGGCTTTCTAGGCATTGTCATTCCCCATTTAACCCGGGCAGTTGTCGGCATTGACCATCGCTGGGTGATTCCTTATGCAGGTCTATTCGGGGGGATGCTCCTTCTTGTAGCGGACATAGCATCAAGGTATATCATCATGCCGCAGGAAGTTCCTGTTGGCGTCATGACAGCTGTAATTGGAACTCCTTTCTTTGTGTATATTGCCAGAAGGGGGTTCAATCAGTAATGAAAAAATATTATAACTTGCGCCTGTTTGGCGATAGAATTTCTTTTTTAGTAAACCGCAAAGCACTTATCACTTTTTTATTATTGGCAGCAGCTGCCGCCGCAGTTTTTGTCATCAGCACCGGCACGGGTGAAATGAAAATCAGCCCTCTGAAGGTAGTGCAGGTATTCTTTGGCGGGGGTTCGGATATGGATAGGCTGGTCATTCAGTCATTCAGGCTTCCAAGAATTATCGTTGCCTTAATGGTAGGAATGGCTCTTGCTGCAGCGGGAGGCATCCTGCAGGGAATCATCAGAAATCCGCTTGCATCTCCTGATATAATCGGGATTACAGGAGGGGCATCTGTAGCAGTTGTAGCTTTTCTTGCCTTTTTTAGTGATAAAAATAATGCATTAACTGTAAGTATTAATTGGATGCCTCTTGCAGCTTTTGCGGGTGCTGCTATTTTGGCCTTCCTTGTTTATTTTCTCGCCTACAAGGATGGAGTCTCGCCGGTACGGCTTGTTTTAATTGGGATCGGACTTGCAAGCCTAATGAAGGCACTCACCACCTTAATGATGGTCTTTGGTCCGATTTACCAGGCAAGCCAGGCGAATATTTGGATAACCGGGACTGTTTACGGTTCAAATTGGGATAATGTCGCAATTTTGGTCCCGTGGACGATCGTGTTTCTGATACTTGCCTTTGGTTTAGCACGAAATGTCAATATCCAGGAACTTGGCGATGATATTGCAAAGGGTGTAGGGAGCACAGTACAGAAATACAGGTTTCTTTTGCTGATGGTCAGCACGGCATTAATTGGCGGGGCTGTTGCATTTGGCGGCGGGATAGGCTTTGTTGGATTAATGGCTCCTCATATGGCCCGGAGGCTGGTTGGCTCTGCTTTTGGCGCTTTGCTTCCGGCTTCCGCACTGATTGGAGGAATTCTTGTGATGGCAGCCGACCTGATAGGCAGGACTTTGTTCTCACCGCTTGAAATCCCGGCGGGTGTGTTTACAGCCAGCATTGGCGCACCTTACTTTATTTACCTGCTTTTCAAGACAAGAAACGCATAAGCTGGAAAAGCTTGAAACTCGTATCATACTGGTAACTGGATAGCCTATAGATGCAGATATTAAGGAAAAGGAGAGGGCAGAAATGACAGCAGG
Source organism: Cytobacillus sp. NJ13 (assembly GCA_030348385.1). Lineage (NCBI taxonomy): Bacteria > Bacillati > Bacillota > Bacilli > Caryophanales > Bacillaceae > Cytobacillus > Cytobacillus sp. NJ13. The sequence continues at coordinate 4,215,126 of JAUCFP010000006.1, forward strand.
GCAAGCGATCGCAACAAAAGACTTAACCTTGTCATATGGGGACACCATTATTATTAATGAATTGGACCTGGAAATTCCTAAGGGAGAAATCACAGTATTTATTGGTGGAAATGGCTGCGGAAAATCGACATTGCTAAGGTCCATTGCCCGGCTGCTAAAGCCGAAATCAGGTGCCGTTTTATTGGAGGGTGAGGCTATAGCCAGACTTTCAACCAAAGATGTTGCCAGAAAGATGGCGATTCTGCCCCAATCCCCTTCCGCGCCAGAAGGACTTACAGTGCTTCAGCTTGTCAAACAGGGGCGGTACCCTTATCAAACATGGCTGAAGCAATGGTCAACTGAAGATGAATTAAAGGTCAGAAATGCATTAAAGGCTACAGGTATGGAAGAATTGAAAGACCGGACAGTGGATTCATTATCCGGCGGACAGCGCCAGCGGGCCTGGATTGCCATGACTTTGGCGCAGGATACAGATACCATTCTGCTTGATGAGCCAACCACCTATTTAGATATGACTCATCAAATTGAAATTCTTGATTTATTGTTTGAATTAAATGAAAAAGAAAAGCGAACAATTGTCATGGTGCTTCATGACCTGAATTTAGCCTGCCGCTATGCCCATAATATTGTTGCCATTAAAGATCAGAAAGTCTTTGCACAGGGTAAGCCCGAGCATGTCATCAATTGCGGATTGGTCAAAAACGTGTTTGGCATGGAATGTGAAGTTACCATTGATCCATTATTCGGCACACCGCTCTGCATCCCTTACGGAAAAGGGAGATGTATTTTGAAAGGGCAAGTGCTTCAAGGATGATTAAATTAACAGGAGAACAGGCAGAAGTTCTTGGGCAGTTCAGACTTGCCCAGGATGCAGGAGAAGGCTCTCCTTTAACAATTGAAGTAAAAGATTTGCTGGATTCCAAGCGAATTGGGGCATACTTGTCTAGAGTGAAAAATCACATTGGAGCACATGATAACAAAACAGCTGCTTCTATTTTAGTTAAGCGATATGCTTTTCTGCCTGTGATTTATTTGTATAGTATGACGTCCTGGAATTTAAAATTGGATATATCACATGAAAATATAACGATTGTCAGCCAGGAAAAAAATGGGCTTTGGATACCGGGCTTCACTTTTAAAATCCTTCATGGACAAGGCTGTGAAACGGACAGAGGAGAGTGGAGAGAGGATGCTGTGCGCTCTCTTTTTAGTGACCATATCTTTCCCATTTTGAATGGAGTAGCAAGTGAATCAAAGATTTCTAAACAAATCCTTTGGGAAAATATAGCGATTTATCTGTTTTGGCTTTATGAAAAGGTCTTACCTGCGGAAGTATATTCAGCAAGGGCTGCTGAAGACTTTAAGTTTATTATGGACGAGGCTCCAGGCAATTTATTCGGCGGCTATAACATTAACCCCTTAAAGAAATATGACAGCGAAAAAGTCCTCATTGAAAGTACCGGTAAGCTTGTACGCCCTCGAAAAACATGCTGCTTCTCCTATCTTACGAACAGCGGCAAACGGTGCGGAACATGTCCTCAGGCCTGTAATATAAAAAGGAGGAATCGTCAATGAATGAGAAGTTGAAGGAACAGCTGGATGGCCTGCTTGAAAAATATACTGAACTCCTGATCGGCGAGACCTCCCCGGAGTTAAAAGAAAAGGTTGAAGCTTGGGCGCTGTACTCTTTTATTGCGAAATCCATGCCGCCTTTAGCCAAGCACTGGAATGATACATATCCTGATGCAAAAGAGGAAATGAAGGCCCTGATCGCTGAAATTAAAACAATGAATGAAGAGATGAGAAGCAAAAAATAGGTGATGATATAGGATCTAAAAAACCGCTGCAGATAAAGACAGCGGTTTTTATTTTATTGAAGTGTGCAACTTCGATCATTGTCTAGCGCAAGCAGCCTACCTCTCGAGGTGCCGGGGGTGGGCAAGGCGCTTCCGCTTTTCTTATTGCATCTGACCATTGCCATATGGCAATTGATTTGTATAGCCCTGGAACTGCTGATAAGATTGCTGAAGCTTCTGCTGGTCAGCCGCTTCAACCTTATACCAGCCTTTTTTGAACATAAGGTTATAAAATTCTCTCTGCTGGTTTTGTGTTTCGTTAAAAGCCGCAAGAATATCCTGATACAAACTCTGATGGCTTGCCTCATTTAGGGCAACAGAATAGGCATCTGTCATATATTTTTCTGTAGATAAAACATCATTTGTAAAATCCCGCTCATTCATTTGCGGAGTTTTATTTACCTGAGTCTCAGGATTTTGAATCGTATTTGGATTCTGGTTCTGGTTCATTTTCAAGGCTCCTTCCTATTGCATTCCCATAAAGTTCTGCTGATTTTGCTGGTTTAAATGAACAAGCAGCTGTTCATAGTGCCGCTGATGCATTTGGCCGCATTGCTCGAAGTGTGTTTTTAGCTCCTGGTCCTGGCATTGCTGAGCGTAGAAATGCGCTTTTTTACAGGCGAGAAGGTTCCAGGTAAGCATATCTGTTAAGTAAAGGGCATCCTTAGTGGAAATAACAGCAGGAGGCTGCTGCATAATGCCCTGCTGGTTCTGCATATTCATATTTTGCTGTTGCATTAATTGTCCCTCCAATTCTTTTAGCGTTATAATAGCTGAAATTCTTTTCGAGGATATCTTTCCTCTGAAAAACGTTTGCTATTCTGCAGAAAATGAATCATCTGTATACATAATGGAAACTATAAAAGGCTGACGGCAGCCAGCCTTTAAAAAGCGGATTACCGCTTATATTGATTATTTTGGCTATTCCTTTTTTTAGGCCCTTGCCTTTCAACGGCAGGACCCGCATCTCCCTGGACACTTGCAGCGCTGACTCCTGCTTTGGAAGGATCTTTTTTCATTTTTCCCATTTCTTTCACCTCCGTAGCGAACAAAAAATGTTTCCTTTTTAGAGTGTCCAAAACACTTATTTACATTTCGCATAAAATATATAAATTACAGCAGAGGCATAAAAAAGTTTCAAAACATTTCTAAATTTCCGCCTAAAATCATTGCGTAAATTTTGCAAATATTTTATAGTAATAACTAACAGAACTCATTCAGAAGAGAAGCATATTTTTTTTGAGAATAAAATGAATGAGTATTCATTCAAAAAGTTAAAGGGGGAAATAAAGTTGATTCAACAAATAAAGAAGGCGGCAGTTTTAGGCTCCGGAGTCATGGGTTCAGGGATCGCAGCCCATCTGGCCAATATCGGAATCCCGACATTATTACTGGATATCGCGCCTCGCGAATTAACGGATGCTGAAAAGGCAAAGGGCCTTACTCTTGAAGATAAAGCAGTCCGCAATCGAATCAGTGAAGGAAACCGCCAAAAATTATTAAAGCAAAAACCGGCTCCATTTACTTCCAAAAAGAATATCGCGTTAGTTGAGGCAGGAAACTTTGAAGATGACATGGAGCGTCTAAAGGATGTCGATTGGATTATTGAAGTTGTTGTGGAGAACCTCGCCATAAAGAAGCAGGTTTTTGAAAAAGTGGACCAATCCCGCAAGCCTGGAAGCATCGTCAGCTCCAATACGTCTGGAATATCTGTAGAAGCAATGTCAGAAGGGCGCTCGGAAGATTTCCAAAAACACTTTCTTGGAACACATTTCTTTAATCCTCCTCGCTACTTAAAGCTTCTTGAGGTCATACCTACTAAAAACACTTCTTCTGAAGTGCTGTCATTTATGAAGCAATTTGGAGAAGATGTACTGGGAAAAGGAGTAGTTGAAGCTAAAGATACACCAAACTTTATCGCCAACCGGATCGGCACTTATGGCCTGCTGGTTACAGTGCAGGAGATGCTAAAGGGCGGGTACAGTATCGGTGAAGTAGATTCCATAACTGGTCCGCTGATTGGCCGGCCGAAAAGTGCTACATTCAGAACACTTGATGTAGTAGGGCTTGATACATTTATACACGTGGCAAACAATGTTTATGACCAGGTGGACGGGAAAGAAAAGGAAGTATTTGAAGTTCCGGGCTTTATGAAAGTGATGCAGGAAAAAGGCTGGCTTGGAAGCAAGTCAGGGCAAGGGTTTTTCCTGAAAAAGGGAAAAGAGATTCTTGAGCTGAATCCTGAATCTCTCGTATACGATCCACGCAAAAAGCTTAAGACAGCTTCGACGGAATTGAGCAAGCAGGAAAAAGGCATTCCTGGAAAATTGAAAGCGCTTGTATATTCAGACGACCGTGCAGGCCAATTATTATGGAACATCCTGAGTCCGGCTCTTCTTTACTCGGCTCAATTACTCGGCGAAATAGCTGATGATGTAACAGCAATAGACAAAGCGATGAAATGGGGCTTTGGCTGGGAATTGGGGCCATTTGAAACCTGGGATGCCATTGGTGTAGAGAAATCTGTTCAGAAGATGGAAGATGCAGGTGAGGAAGTGCCGGCATGGGTAAAAGATATGCAGGAAAAAGGCTTTGGTTCTTTCTATAAAGAAGAGGAAGGCAAGCAATATTTCTATCACAATGGCGAGTACAAATTAATCGAGGAAAACCCTAAAGCAATCAATTTGAAACATCTTAAGAAACAAAAAGGTGTTATTAAAAAGAATACCGGTGCAAGCTTAATTGATTTAGGCGATGATGTTGCACTGCTTGAATTCCATTCACAAAGCAATGCCATTGGACTGGATATTATCCAAATGATCAACTTTGCAGTGGATGAAGTGGAGAAGAACTACAAAGGACTTGTTATCGGGAATCAGGGCAAAAATTTCTGTGTAGGCGCCAACCTCGGAATGATCCTCATGGAAGCGCAGGATGACAATATATATGAACTGGATATGGTAGTCCGTCAGTTCCAGAATGCCATGATGAAAATTAAGTACAGTGCGAAACCGGTTGTTGCTGCTCCATTTGGCATGACGCTTGGCGGCGGGGCTGAGGTTTGTCTGCCGGCAGCACATATTCAGGCATCGAGCGAAACATATATGGGACTTGTTGAAGTGGGGGTAGGCCTGATCCCAGGAGGAAGCGGAAACAAGGAGCTCTACATTAAGCATCTTGAAAATATGCCAAATGGTGTGGAATTTGACCTTCAAAAGGTTGCCAATAAAGTGTTTGAATCGATTGCAATGGCAAAGGTTTCAACATCAGGCGAGGAAGCTAGGGATAATAACTTCCTGAACCTGGCAGATGGCATCAGTATGAATGGGGACCATCTCCTTTATGATGCAAAGCAGGCAGTTCTTGCTCTGCACAAAAAAGGCTATAAGCCTCCTGTCCGGAAGAAGGTGCCGGTTGTCGGCGAAACTGGATATGCAACACTTCTTCTTGGAGCGCAGGCAATGCTCTACTCAGGGTATATCTCAGAGCATGATCTAAGTATCGCGAAAAAGCTTGCTTATGTAATCGCAGGCGGAAAAGTGCCATACGGTACAGAAGTGGATGAGCAATATTTGCTTGACTTGGAGAGAGAAGCATTCCTAAGCCTTGTAGCTGAACCGAAGTCACAGCAGCGGATGCAGCACATGCTTTTAAAGGGAAAACCGTTGCGCAATTAAAGTGATAGATTGAGACATTAAGAGAAAGAGAGGGAAAATAATGAGAGAAGCGGTAATAGTTGCAGGTGCCAGGACACCGGTCGGAAAAGCCAAAAAAGGTACGCTTGCAAACGTCAGGCCGGATGACTTAGGAGCACTTGTAGTAAAGGAAACCCTTAAGCGTGCAGGAAATTATGAAGGAAACATCGATGATTTAATTATCGGCTGTTCCATGCCTGAAGCAGAACAGGGGCTGAACATGGCAAGGAATATCGGAGCCCTTGCCGGACTTTCACATGAAGTGCCGGGGATAACTATCAATCGTTATTGTTCTTCAGGCTTGCAGGCAATTGCTTATGCAGCTGAAAAAATCATGATTGGCCATGCAGATACAATCCTTGCGGGCGGAGCGGAATCTATGAGCCTTGTGCCGATGATGGGGCATGTAGTCCGTCCGAATGCCAAACTGGCCGAAACAGCTCCCCAATACTATATGGGTATGGGACATACAGCTGAAGAAGTTGCAAAGAAGTATGGCATTACACGAGAAGACCAGGATGCATTTGCGGTCAGAAGTCATCAGAGGGCTGCGCAGGCAATCCGTGAAGGTAAATTTGAAGATGAAATTGTGCCAGTAGACGTAACGTTTAGATCCGTTGGAAAAGACAATAAGCTTACAGAAAAAACAATCCAGTTCAGCCAGGATGAAGGTGTCCGTGCAGATTCCACTGTCGAAACACTCGGAAAACTGCGTCCGGCATTCTCGATAACCGGCAGTGTCACAGCTGGAAATTCATCGCAGACAAGTGATGGAGCTGCAGCCGTAATGGTAATGGACCGGGAAAAGGCGGAGTCTTCTGGACTGAAGCCAATGGTTAAATTCAGAAGCTTTGCAGTAGGCGGTGTTCCTCCTGAAATCATGGGTGTTGGTCCAGTTGTGGCCATTCCTAAAGCGTTAAAGCTTGCAGGGCTGGAGCTATCCGATATCGGTTTATTTGAATTGAATGAAGCTTTTGCGTCCCAATCCATTCAAATTATCCGTGATCTGGGCTTAGATGAAGAGAAAGTAAATGTTAATGGAGGGGCGATTGCACTTGGACACCCGCTGGGCTGCTCCGGTGCCAAGCTCACCCTATCTCTAATCCATGAAATGAAGCGCCGTAATCAGCAATTCGGGGTTGTAACAATGTGCATCGGAGGCGGAATGGGCGCAGCCGGAGTATTTGAACTTTTATAATATGAGCCGAAATTTGGAGAGAAGCCAAAGGCTTTTCTCCACAAAAACAGACTGGAGGAAATAAGAAAATGTCAAATAAAACTGAAAACCTTATCAAAGGCGGAAGCTTTTTAATCGAAGATGTTTCCTATGACCGGGTTTTTACGCCTGAAGACTATACAGATGAGCAGGTTATGATTGCTAAGACAACTGAAGATTATGTTGTAAATGAAGTTGTTCCGCAAATTGAGCATCTGGAAAACCACGAATTTGACCGTTCCGTAAAGTTATTGAAGCAAGCTGGAGACCTTGGCTTATTAGGCGCAGATGTTCCAGAGGAATACGGCGGACTTGCTTTAGATAAAGTAAGTTCTGCACTTATTGCAGAGAAAATGGCGCGTGCAGGCGGCTTTTCCATATCGCATGGTGCACATGTTGGAATCGGTTCCCTTCCGATTGTTCTTTTCGGAAATGAAGAGCAAAAGCAAAAATACCTTCCTGCACTGGCTACTGGCGAAAAGCTTGCTGCTTATGCATTGACGGAGCCAAGCTCTGGTTCTGATGCTCTTGGAGCAAAAACGACTGCCAAGCTGAATGCTGAGGGTACGCACTATGTATTAAACGGAGAAAAGCAATGGATAACAAATGCAGGCTTTGCAGATGTATTCGTAGTATACGCAAAAATTGACGGTGAACACTTCTCTGCATTCATCGTTGAAAGAGAGTTCCCAGGTGTATCTGTAGGGGCAGAAGAAAAGAAAATGGGAATTAAGAGCTCTTCTACCCGTACGTTAATTCTTGAAGATGCCCAGGTGCCAAAGGAAAATCTTCTTGGTGAATTTGGCAAGGGACATGTGATTGCATTTAATATCTTAAATATTGGCCGCTATAAGTTAGGTGTAGGAGCAGTTGGCGGAGCGAAGCGCGCATTCGAACTTGCCGTTCAATATGCCAATCAGCGCCAGCAATTTAAGACACCAATCTCTCAGTTTAATTTGACAAAAGAAAAGCTGGGAACGATGGCTTCTAAGATTTATGCCGCTGAAAGTGCAGTATACCGGACTGTAGGCTTATTCGAGGACCGTATGAGCAAGCTTTCGGACGAAGAAGTGAAAGATGGAAAAGAAGTGGCGAAGTCAATCGCTGAATATGCTATTGAGTGCTCCATGAATAAATTCTTTAATACGGAAGTCCTCGACTACGTAGTAGATGAAGGTGTTCAGATCCATGGAGGCTACGGATTCATGGCTGAATATGAGATTGAAAGAGCTTACCGTGATTCACGCATTAACCGTATTTTCGAAGGAACAAACGAAATCAATCGTCTGCTGGTGCCAGGCACGTACCTGCGCAAAGCACTAAAAGGAGAGCTTCCGCTATTCCAGAAAGCCCAGGCGCTGCAGGAAGAGCTCATGATGATGATGCCTGAAGAGCCTGGTGACGAGCCGCTTGCACAGGAAAAATATCTGGTGAAAAACGCTAAGAAAATCGGCTTGCTTGCAGCTGGTTTAGCAGCACAGAAGTACGGGAAAGCTCTTGAAAAAGAACAGGAAGTACTCGTAAACATTGCGGATATTATATCAAATGCTTATGCAATGGAGTCGGTTGTTCTCCGTACTGAAAAGGCAATTGAAAAAGCAGGACTTGAAAAGAGCAAGCAAAAACTTCTGTACACCCAAATCTTTTGCCAGGAAGCATTTAACAAAATCGAGCAGGATGCAAAAGAAACACTTGTGGCAGTAGAAAATGGCGATGCCCTGCGCATGATGGTGTCAGCACTTCGCAAATTCACCCGTCACACCCCAATCAACGTCATAGCAAAGAAGCGTGATGCATCAGAAAAACTGATCGACGCAGAACGCTTTACAGTTTAATTGCTTTTAGGCTCCCTTCATCAAGAAGGGAGCTTTACTTTTTTCCAAAATAACCCTTAAAAAACTTTTTTTTTGCCAGAAGGATTATAAAGAAATTTGTCGAATATAAAATTGGTGATCAATGTTATGCTTTGTCATCCATTTATGTTACTATTCAATTAAAAGGCAGCAATTTTGGATAAGCCTGAATTTGTTAAATGGGTGGTGAAAAAATGGCGTTGACTTTTTATTGGTATCCTAAATGCGGGACATGCCGAAAGGCCAAGAAATGGCTTGATGAACATAATCTGTCCTATGAAGAAATACATATAACAGACAATCCGCCTTCTCGAAGCGAACTTGAAACGCTATATAATAAGAGCGGACTGGAACTAAAGAAGTTCTTTAATACGAGTGGCCAAAAATACCGGGAGCTCGGGCTGAAGGACAAGGTGAAGACCTCTTCGAAAGAAGAACTGCTCGATATTTTGGCAACAGACGGCATGCTGATTAAGCGTCCGCTGCTGACAGATGGAGAAAAGGCAACAGTGGGCTTTAAAGAAGAGGAATATGAAAAGACATGGCTTTCCTAAGCGCTGGATTTTAGCTTTTCAAGTCATATTTAACCATGAGATCGATTTACTGATCATAAATTGAAATATTAATATGGAGGGATACATAATGAGCACACCAAAAGAATTACGTTATTCAGAAGAGCATGAGTGGGTAAAAACAGAAGATGGGAAAGTACGCATTGGGATTACGCATTTCGCGCAATCAGAACTTGGTGACATCGTATTCGTCGAGCTTCCTGAAGTTGGCGATGAGCTAAGTGCAAACGAGCCATTCGGAAGCGTAGAATCTGTAAAAACAGTTTCTGAACTCTATGCGCCTTTAAGCGGTAAAGTGGTTGAAGTAAATGAGGACCTTAACGACAACCCTGAATTCGTGAACGAATCACCATATGAAAAAGCATGGATGGTTGTGGTGGAGCCTTCAGATTTAAGCGAAGTAGAAGGCTTGATGACTGCTGAGCAATATGAAGAAATGACAAACGAAGACTAATGAATAAAAGCCGGTTCTATACGAACCGGCTTTTATGCTGTTTAGGGATGAATCGAGTCGGATCCAAGTGCTTCTGCTTTTAGTTTCTGGCTTTAATTGCTATTTTTCTTTTAAAGGGAAAGGGCAAAACTATAGGTACCCAAATGCATGAAAGGATTGGTTACCCATGACATTGAATCAGCAGAAAATCGATATTACAGATCGGGTTGTCGGCAAGCTTAAAAATAATGGGATTGATCTTTATCTTGAAAACGAAAAAATTGGCCAAATCATCCTTCCTGAAGGCTCTTCCTTTAACTTGGTCCATCATTTTGAAACCGACCACCAAAAAATATATCAGAATGTCTCCGTTCCAGATAAAGCGCAAGAGCGCTACACAGACTGTGACGAAGGCGGCTGGTGCTGACTACTGTAAACAGCGGAATGGATTCCGCTGTTTATTTAATAGGCTAAAGCAATATAACCGGGCATACAATGAAATAGGCCGTTTAAGAAGATAAAATGATTATTTTTCTTCAAAAACATTTCCTTTACTAAGCTGTGGAATTAATATGTAAAATCAGCACAGTCCTAACCTCAAATATGGGCAGGAGATTCACACCATAACCGAGAATAATGAATATATTAAGATAAAAACCAATGCAATACGGGTTTTAACATTAACGCAACAGTTTCAAAATAACTCCTTTCAGGTGATGACGATGAACGAGGGAATTCCGGAAAAAGTTATTATTGTCGAGGGAAAGTCAGATAAAACGAAGGTTAAAAACATTATAAGAGAACCTGTTGAGATTATCTGCACAAATGGAACAATAAGCATTACCAAACTGGATGAATTAATTGACACGCTGTTTGATAAGGATGTATATATATTGGTGGATGCAGATTCAGCAGGTGAAAAGCTGAGAAAACAGTTTAAAAGGGAATTTCCAGAGGCAGAGCATCTATACATCGATAGAATGTACAGAGAAGTAGCGACAGCACCGGAACATCATTTGGCAACAGTGCTGCTGGGAGCTAATATTGACGTTTATACACAGTATTTAGACAGATAAAAGTAAGGATGATAAAATGCAGGAATGGTCGCAGCTGGAGATTGAGGAAGCGGTTAACGGGCAAGAAACGGCCCTTATCTATTTGTACACGCCTATGTGCGGAACCTGTCAGATGGCTGGGAAGATGCTGACAGTTGCAGAACAATTGCTGCCTGATCAAAAGATTGGGAAAGCGGACTTAAATTATATGCCGCAATTGGCTGAACAATGGGGAGTGGAAAGCGTACCTTGTCTCCTCATCTTTAAAGAAGGAAATTTACAAGAAAAATTATATGCATTCCGGTCAGTTCCCTATTTGCTGGATAGAATCAGAAGCATCAATTGAGAAAAACCAGGAGCAAAACTGCCTGGTTTTTTGTATGTTTAAAAAACATTGAAATCCGCCTTTTCATTATTCGAAATATATTTACAAAGCCCCTCCGAAAGAGTATGATACTTAGGGAATCGAAATAATTACACAATGCAGGAAGGGATCCGGATGGCATTTTACAGGGAGTGGGCTGGCCAATTTAAAGGCTATAACCACAATATAAAATTGGCCTTTATGGCGAATATCCTTACACAAATAGGTTTTGGGATATTCATGGTAATCTATAATTTCTACATAAGAGAGCTCGGCTACACCGAAAGTGTTAATGGGCAAATCATATCCATGACTGCTCTCGCCACAGCACTGATTCTTGTGCCGGCAGGGATCGCCAGCGACCGAATTGGCAGAAAAAGAGCGATGCTGTTTGGGGCTGTTGCTACGGGTGTCGTTATGCTTTTCAGAAGTATGGTTGAAATGCAGGAACCCCTGATTTTATTTGCTTTTTTTACAGGGCTGACAACAGCATTTCTGCAAGTATCCGGCATACCATGGCTGGCTGAGAATTCAAAGGCTGACCAAAGGGTTCATTTATTCAGCATCCATTTTGCCATTATGACGGGTGCAAATGTAATCGGAAACTTAAGCGGAGGCATCTTAACGGATGTATTTTCTTTATTTGTGGATCAGCTCACCAGCATCCGCATTACCCTTTTGATTGCAAGTGTTTTCTTCATAGCAGGCCTTTTCCCTATCTTGCGTTTTGCAGAAGCTCCCAAAGATAAAAACGGTGTAAGAGGCTTAAAAGATTTTTCGCTCAAAAACCTTACCGCTAAAAATGAAGGCGTCAAAATTATCGCCATGTTTGCTTTTGCGCAGCTGCTAATAGGAATTGGAGCAGGACTGGTTATCCCTTATCTGAATTTATACTTCGCAGACCGTTTTGAAGCTTCCAATTCAGCCATTGGCATTATTATTTCATTAGGGCAGGCTGCCACCGCTTTTGCTATGATTATCGGCCCGGTTGTGGTAAGGAAGGTGGGGGAAGTCAAAGCAGTTGTAATCCTGCAGCTCTTGTCACTTCCTTTTCTGCTTTTAACTGCTTATACAGAGAATCTTTGGCTGGCTGCGATCGGCTTTTTGTTCCGGCAGGCATTAATGAATGCTGGAAATCCTATACAAATGTCTCTAATGATGTCTAAGGTAAATGATTCGATGAAAGGACTGGCAAACTCCGTCAATCAGATGGTTTTCAATCTGGGATGGGCTGTAATGGGGCCTGTTTCAACAGGAATCGTCATGAAATATGGAGATTATTGGGGATATGCACTCGTATTCACGATTACTGCTTCTTTATATTTGATCGGCTCTCTCTATTTTTTCTTTGTTTTCAGAGGCTATAATAAGACAAAAGCTGCATCGCCTTCTGTAAAAATAGTATAATCTGACATATTTCTCGGGAAATGAAAGACAATGCCTAATAACCAGGCATTGTCTTTCTGTTCGTTCAGAATTAATAACTTTGAACTTCGAGAACTGTCCAGCTCCAGGAGCCGGGTGGGCAAGGCGCTTCTGCCTTTCTGTTTTTGTCGAATGAAAAATAAAGGATTGAAGATCTTCCTTACTGAATATTAAAGATGATAGACCCATTAAAGAGGTGAGGCTGTGAAGGATTTACCTGATGTATTTATCCGGGAATTAAAGGCTAAAGGGCATCTCGGATATTTTTTAAGAAAATCAAATTTCTCTTTGCTTATTAAGGCGGGAAATATAAGCATTCCTCTGATGGTTTCGAATGGGGAAATCCGGAAGGCAAGTCACACCAGCCAGTTTGATGTGGAGATCTTGGGCTCTGATGAAGCTGTGCTGTCACTGATTTCAGGGGAGTTAAAGTTAAGAGATGCACTTTCCCAAAATAAAATAATGATGGAAACCACCTTCAGAAAAAAATTGCTCCTCGAGTCTTTTTTCTGTTTAGGGAAAATTTCATATCACAATACTTGACCATTTTTTTAATAGTATGATAATATCATTTTAATACAAATTAACTGAATATTCTTATCAAGAGAGGCGGAGGGACTGGCCCTGCGAAGCCCGGCAACCGGTTAATTACACGGTGCTAAATCCAGCAGAGCGGGATGCTCTGATAGATAAGAAGAGACGATACAGCCCTCTTCTTATGAAGAGGGTTTTTTATAATATCAGAATTTTTATCTTTGAAATATGATAACTGTCTAGCTCCAGGCGCCTTGCGCTTTTCTTAGTTCTTCGATAAGAAAAACTAAAATTTTTATAGAGGAGAGAAAGCAATGACTGACAAACAAAAAAATTACCGTTTTGAAACAATTGGAGTGCATGGGGGACTGAAGCCTGACCCTCTAACTGGTGCAAGGGCGTTACCGATTTACCAGAATAATGCTTACCAGTTCAAGAATACAGATCACGCTGCAGATCTCTTTGCTCTTAAAGAGCCAGGATATATTTATAGCAGGATACATAACCCGACTGTAAGTGTATTTGAGGAAAGAGTGGCCTTGCTAGAAGGAGGAGTTGGTGCATTGGCTCTTGCAAGCGGACAGTCAGCCATTACGCTTGCCATATTAAACATAGCTGAAGCAGGCGATGAAATTGTTGCTGCGTCCAATTTATATGGCGGTACTTATAATTTGTTTGCAGTCACACTTCCCAAGTATGGAATTAAAGTGAAACTGGTCGATCCAAAAGATCCGGAAAATTTCCGTAACGCGATTTCAGATAAAACAAAGGCCATCTTTGCGGAAACGATTGGAAACCCAAGCTTAAAAATCCTGGATATTGAAAAGGTCGCAGCAATTGCTCACGAGAACGGTGTGCCGCTTATTGTCGATAACACCTTTGCTACACCTTATCTTTGCAGGCCTATCGAACATGGTGCTGACATTGTTATACACTCTGCGACTAAATGGCTGCTCGGCAATGGAACAACAATGGGAGGAATTATTGTAGACGGCGGAAAATTTGACTGGAATTCCCCTAAGTTCCCGGGCTTTACAGAGCCGGATCCGAGCTACCATGATATTGTCTATAGCGAAGCAATTGGCGAGGCGGCTTATATTATAAAAGCACGCGTTCAGCTGTTAAGAGACTTAGGGCCTGCAATGAGTGCGCAAAGCGCATTTCAGTTTACATTGGGGCTTGAGACTTTGCATGTGAGAATGAAGGAGCACATTGCCAATACAAAAAAAGTAGTAGAATATCTTGAGGCGCATCCAGCCGTTAATTGGGTGCTTTATCCAGGTCATGAAAGCCATCCGGACAAAGAATTGGCAGATAAATATTTGCCTAAAGGAGCAGGCGCTGTGGCTGTGTTTGGAATATCCGGCGGAAGAGAGGCTGGAGCCAAGCTAATCAATAACCTGCAGCTATGGGCACACGTGGCTAATGTAGGGGATGCAAAGAGCCTGATTATCCACCCTGCAAGCACCACTCACCAGCAGCTGGATGAAGAAGGTTTAAAAGCTGCCGGAGTGGCGGAAGATCTAATTCGGATTTCTATCGGAATCGAGAATGCGGAAGATTTGATTGAGGATCTTGAACAGGCGATTGAAGCAGCTGCAGGCATCACATCGCTTGCTGCAAAAGCATAAAGGAAAATTTACCATTCACTTTTTTCCGAAAGTTTAAAATTTCATCGTTGACACCTTTTTAATGGCTATGATACGATAGCAAACGTAATTAAAAAACTGCTGAATTTATTTAAAGTATTAATTGAATATAGAACGTTACGCTCTTATCAAGAGAGGTGGAGGGAAGTGCCCTATGAAGCCCGGCAACCGTCAATTAGTTGAAATGGTGCCAATTCACTCAAAGCATAGCTTTGACAGATGAGAGAAAGGACTTAATTTTTTAATGCCTTTCTGCTCATGTGCAGAAAGGCATTTTTGCTTTTAGTGCATGAAAGCTTATAAGGAGTAAAAAATAGGGGAATATGAGCAGTCTATTAATTATAATCTGTATCTTTCGATTAAAGAGGTGACATTTCACGTTGATTTCTATAAAAGATGTACAGAAGGTTTTTTCTTCAAAAAAAGGCCAGGTAAAAGCAGTTGATGGTGTAAACCTGGAGGTGAAAGAGGGAGAAATTTTCGGAGTTATCGGATATAGCGGTGCAGGTAAAAGTACCTTGATCCGCATGCTGAATGGGTTAGAGCTTCCTACACATGGCAGTGTAACAGTTGCAGGAAATGAAGTTTCAAAGATAAAGGGAAGCAAGCTAAGAAAAGCGCGTCAGGAAATAAGCATGATTTTCCAGCATTTCAACCTATTATGGTCGAGAACAGTAAGGGAGAATATCGCATTTCCGCTTGAAATCGCTGGTGTTTCACGGCAGGAAAGGCTGAAAAGGGTAAACGAACTCATTAAACTCGTTGGTCTTGAAGGAAGAGAAGATGCCTATCCTTCCCAGCTTAGCGGCGGTCAAAAGCAAAGAGTTGGAATTGCTAGAGCCCTTGCCAACAATCCGAAAGTACTGCTTTGTGATGAGGCGACATCTGCACTTGATCCGCAGACTACAGATTCCATTTTGGAGCTGCTTGTTGACATCAATGAGCGTCTGGGCTTAACCATTGTCCTAATTACTCATGAAATGCACGTTATCCGTAAAATCTGCCATCGGGTTGCCGTTATGGAAGGTGGCCGAATTGTTGAAATCGGACCAGTATTGGATGTGTTTAGGAATCCCAAAGCTGCGATTACAAAGCGGTTTGTACAGCAGGTGACAGAGCCAGAAGAAACTAAGGAAACGATTGATCACCTGGTCGATTTGTATCCAAAAGGAAAAGTAGTGCAATTAGGGTTTGTCGGCGAATCAGTTGAACAGCCATTGATTACAAACCTGATCCGTAATTTCCAGGTAACCGTTAATATCCTTCAAGGAAAGATTTCCCAGACGCAGAATGGTTCTTACGGTACTTTATTTATCCATGTTGATGGAGAAGCAGAGGAAGTTGCAAAGGCCATTGAATTTATTCATTCTCAGCAGGTGGGCGTGGAGGTGATTTCCAATGCTTAACGAATGGTTTCCAAATGTGAAGTGGGATTCCATGTGGGAAGCTACAATGGAAACCCTATATATGACAGCTATTTCTGTTCTTGCAACTTTTATTTTAGGTGCAATTCTGGGACTGCTGCTCTTCCTGACTTCCAAGGGTAACATTTGGGAAAACGCAGCAATTAATAAAATCATTTCAGCTTTCGTCAATATATTCCGCTCAATTCCATTTATTATTCTGATCGTGTTATTGATTCCATTTACCAAGTTTCTTCTTGGAACAATGATCGGGGAAGATGCAGCACTGCCTGCATTAATTATTGGTGCTGCCCCGTTTTATGCACGTATGGTTGAAATCGGCTTGAGGGAAATAGATAAAGGTGTAATTGAAGCGGCCAAGTCGATGGGCGCAAAAACAAGCACGATTATCTGGAAGGTTCTGCTTCCGGAATCAATGCCCGCCCTTGTTTCAGGAATTACCGTTACGGCCATCGCGCTGGTTGGCTACACAGCCATGGCCGGTGTTATCGGTGCTGGCGGACTTGGAAACCTTGCTTACCTGGAAGGATTCCAGAGGAGCCGCAGTGATGTGACGCTTATGGCGACTGTCATTATTCTAATCATCGTATTTATCATCCAGTTTATTGGAGATATCATAACAACAAAATTAGACAAACGTTAAGGAGAGATTCACATGAAAAAATGGTTATCACTTGCTCTTGCACTTGCAGTAGCTCTTGTTCTTGCAGCTTGCGGAACTTCGGAAAAAGACGGCAATGCCGGTGAAGGCGGAGAAAGTAAAGAAAGCACGAAAATTACAGTAGGGGCTTCCAACGTACCTCACGCTGAAATTCTTGAAGAGGCAAAGCCATTACTTGAAGAAAAAGGCTTTGAACTTGATGTTGTGCCATTCCAGGATTATGTATTGCCAAACCAGGCTCTTGAGTCTAAGGAGCTGGATGCAAACTATTTCCAGCACATTCCTTACCTTGAGTCACAGAAAGCTGAACATGGATATGATTTTACAAATGCAGGCGGAATTCATATTGAGCCAATCGGAGTATATTCCCAAAAGTATAAGAGCCTTGATGAACTTCCTGAGGGTGCATCAATCATTATGAGCAACTCAGTAGCAGACCATGGCCGTATTCTCTCCATGCTTGAAGCAGAGGGACTTATTACTTTAAATGAAGATGTAGAAAAAACGGAAGCAACTCTGGAAGATATTAAAGAAAATCCTAAAAAGTTAAAGTTTGATACTGAATATGAAGCATCACTTCTTCCTCAAATATACAATAATGGAGAAGGGGATGCAGTCCTGATCAACTCCAATTATGCAATTGATGCCGGCTTGAATCCTCTTGAAGATTCAATTGCCATTGAAGACAAAGATTCACCATACGTAAATGTAATTGCAGTCCGCACAGGCGATGAAGAAAAAGAAGGAATTAAAGCTCTTGTAGAAGTGCTTCGTTCTAAAGAAATTCAGGATTTCATTCTTGAAAAATATGAAGGTGCCGTTGTACCGGTATCTGAGTAATAGTGAAAAAAGGCAGGCGTCCAAAATCGCCTGTTTTTTATTTTCCATTATATATCCTGGCTCTGCAACCGCATAGTTTGAAAAATAATCAACATACTAACCTTGATACTATTTCGAAATGGAGTGGAGCCGTATGGAACATTATCATGAACCTTCAAACTCGATAGAAGCAGCCCTTCATGACTATAAAGTTGGATTAGGTGTTTTCACTGAAAAAATGCCTGATTTAGCTCAGCATTATAATGCTTTTACAGAAGCCTGTTTTAAGGAAGGGGTTTTATCCCAAAAGGAGAAGCAGCTGATTGCACTTGGAATCAGTTTATATTCTCAGGATGAATACTGTATTATTTATCATACGAAAGGATGCATCGATCAAGGTGCATCAGAAGAAGAAATTCTTGAAGCAGTAGGAGTTACAGCAGCTTTTGGCGGGGGTGCCGCAATGAGCCAGGCGGTTACGCTCGTCCAGGAGGCCATGACAGAATTGAATCAGCAAAGTCACTGATAATCAGCTCCTGCTCGATAGCAGGAGTTTTATTTTATCATGATGATTTTTCGGAAAATTATTAAAACAACCATTAATCAAGAGGATTCAGCCAGTATTTTAAGGATAGGGAATATGAAAGCGCTTCAGCAGTTCTCATTCCTTATATTGCTAAAAAAATCAGGTTTTTTCCGCTTTGTGCGGGGTATATGGTGAGTGTTAAGATTTTAGATGTAAAACTAAATGCGAAAGCATAAAAATCGAAAGGATTGATTCATTATCAGTCAGTTACAGCTGAACTACACGAGTGAAATGGAAAAAGCTATGCAAGCTGCCCATGGAGTTGGATATGAAGTGTACAGCCGGAAACATGATATTCGAATGGAAGTTGAAAAAAGACGCGAAGAAGATTATCTTCAAAGCCAGCGCTTAGTTGCAGATCTTGAAAGAAAAATTCATTCCTAGGTTAAAGGTATATATAATAATGAAGAAAATAGAAACCAGTGCCAATTATGCACTGGTTTTCTTTTTTCCAATACATGAAATTACAGTCCCGGGAAAAAATAGATAGGACATGCTTGGTTCCCGGTTATTTTACACTTTGATACCATTAAATTAATATGATAAAATCTATATTTAAAGGCTTTCTAAACATTTTTGTTTGAAAAGTTTGTTAATGGTCTTAAAGAGTTGCTATGAAATTTGATTTGTTATAAGATTGTAATGAGAATAAAATGAGAATAGAGATTTGCGGCTGCAGGCCGAATTTACAAATCTTCTTTTATTGACGGAGGTATATATTATGGCAGGATCAGTACTTACAATTAAAGACCTTCATGTTGCTATTGAGGGAAAAGAAATATTAAAAGGTGTAAACCTTGAAATCAAAGGCGGAGAAATCCACGCCATTATGGGACCGAACGGTACGGGTAAATCTACTCTATCTTCTGCAATCATGGGCCATCCTAAATATGAAGTAACACAGGGAAGCATCACATTAGATGGTGAAGATGTTCTTGAAATGGAAGTTGACGAACGCGCACGCGCAGGCCTATTCCTTGCAATGCAATATCCAAGTGAAATCAGCGGCGTAACAAATGCCGATTTTTTACGTTCTGCAATTAACAGCCGCCTTGAGGAAGGCAATGAAATTTCTCTTATGAAATTCATCCGCAAAATGGACAGCAAGATGGAATTCCTTGAAATGGATCTTGATATGGCTCAGCGTTATCTAAATGAAGGCTTTTCTGGCGGTGAAAAGAAGCGCAATGAAATTCTTCAATTAATGATGCTTGAACCTAAAATGGCGATCCTTGATGAAATTGACTCCGGTTTGGATATCGATGCATTGAAAGTTGTTTCTAAAGGAATCAATGAAATGCGCGGCGAAGAGTTTGGCTGCTTAATCATCACACACTACCAGCGTCTTCTAAACTACATCACTCCTGACCATGTTCACGTGATGATGCAGGGACGCGTTGTAAAATCTGGCGGTCCAGAGCTTGCACAGCGCTTAGAAGCAGAAGGATATGACTGGATTAAGAAAGAATTGGGCATTGAAGACGAAACAGTTGGGCAAGAAGCGTAAGCGTTAGGGGGATCACTATGACAACGGATATAAAATTACCATTTGATAAGGAATATGTTAGTTCCTTTTCAAAAGATATGGGCGAGCCGGCATGGCTGACAGAACTCCGTCTAAATGCGCTTGCAAACGCGGAAAACCTGCCAATGCCAAAGCCTGATAAAACAAAAATAGATAAATGGAACTTTACACAGTTTGAAAAGCATATCGTCGGAAGCGAAGATTTTTCTTCATTAAACGACCTTCCAGAGGATGTCAGAAATCTGATTGACACAGAAGCCAGCGATCAGAACCTATACATTCAGCGTAATAATAGACCAACTCATTTGGCTGTTTCTAAAGAATTGCAGGAAAAAGGTGTTATTTTCACAGACATCTTTACGGCGGCAAGAGAACATGGCGATCTGCTTCAGAAGTATTTTATGAAGGACGGCGTCAAAACGGATGAACACCGTTTAACTGCTTTGCACGCGGCTCTTTTAAACGGCGGAGCGTTCTTGTACATTCCGAAAAACGTGGAAATTTCAGCGCCTATTCAGGCTGTATATATTCATGATGATAAAGAAGCCAACTTATTCAACCACGTATTGGTTGCAGCTGACGATAACAGCTCTGTGACGTATGTAGAAAACTATGTTTCTACAGTTGAGGAAGCAAACGGCATTTTCAATATAGTGACAGAAGTAATTGCCAATGCAAATGCAAGAGTTCAGTATGGTGCTGTTGACACACTTGCTAAAGGAACAACTGCTTATGTGAACCGCCGTGGTGTTGCAGGCAGATCAGCCCGCATTGAATGGGCTCTTGGCCTAATGAATGACGGCAATACAGTTTCAGAGAATACAACAAATCTTATTGGAGACGGTTCTTTCGGTGATACCAAAACAGTTGTGGTAGGACGCGGAGAACAGACTCAAAACTTTACAACGAAAGTAGTTCACTTCGGAAAGAACTCCGAAGGCTACATTTTAAAGCATGGGGTAATGAAAGACTCTGCTTCATCCATCTTTAATGGAATCGGCAAAATTGAGCATGGAGCCTCTAAGTCAAATGCCGAGCAGGAATCACGCGTACTGATGCTAAGCGAAAAAGCGCGCGGGGATGCCAACCCAATTCTGCTAATCGATGAAGATGATGTAACTGCAGGACACGCTGCTTCAGTTGGCCGTGTAGATCCATTGCAGCTTTACTATTTAATGAGCCGCGGCATTTCGCAAAAAGAGGCTGAGCGTCTTGTTATTCACGGCTTCTTAGCGCCTGTTGTAAATGCTCTACCTATCGAAGGGGTTAAAAAGCAGCTGACTGCCGTTATTGAAAGGAAAGTAAAATAATGAATGCCCGTGAGATTCGGCAAATGTTTCCCATCCTGAACCAGGAAGTCAATGGAAAGCCCCTTGTTTATCTGGACAGTGCCGCTACTTCCCAAAAACCTGTTCCGGTAATTGAAGCGCTTGATAAATACTATCGGGAATATAATTCGAATGTTCATAGAGGTGTCCATACACTAGGCACTAGAGCAACGGATGGCTATGAGGGTGCCAGGGAAAAGGTACGTAAATTCATTAATGCAAAATCGACTGAGGAAGTTATTTTTACAAGAGGAACAACAACTTCCATCAATACAGTTGCAGCAAGCTACGGGCGCGTTAACCTGTCTGAAGGCGATGAAATTGTTATTTCCTACATGGAGCATCACAGCAATATCATTCCCTGGCAGCAGGTGGCAAAACAAACGGGTGCCACTTTAAAATACCTCCCTCTGCAGGAAGACGGAACTATTTCTCTTGAGGATGTCAGGGAAACCGTAACAGGTGATACGAAAATCGTATCCATCATGCAGGTATCAAATGTACTTGGTGTTATGAACCCGATTAAGGAAATTGCAAAAATTGCCCATGAGAATGGTGCAATCATGGTTGTGGATGGTGCACAAAGTGCTCCCCATATGAAGATTGATGTTCAGGACCTGGATTGTGATTTTCTTGCTTTTTCCGGCCATAAGATGTGCGGTCCTACCGGCATTGGTGTTCTGTACGGAAAGAAAAAGCACCTTGAAAAAATGGAGCCGGTTGAGTTTGGCGGAGAAATGATCGATTTTGTCGGCCTGTATGAATCAACTTGGAAGGAACTTCCGTGGAAATTCGAAGGCGGCACGCCAATTATTGCAGGTGCCATTGGATTAGGTGCTGCAATTGATTTTCTTGAACAGATTGGCCTGGACGCAATTGAGGCTTACGAGCACAAGCTGGCCGCTTATGCTATGGAAAAAATGTCTGCTATAGACGGAATGACCATATATGGGCCGAAAGAAGCGTCGAAACGCGCTGGTCTTGTTACTTTTAATATAGACGATGTTCATCCACATGATGTGGCTACTGTATTGGATGCAGAAGGAATTGCAGTCCGTGCCGGCCACCATTGTGCACAGCCGCTGATGAAATGGCTCAAGGTATCGGCAACTGCACGTGCAAGCTTCTATCTGTACAATACGGAAGAAGATATTGATAAGCTTGTTTCAGGGCTTGTCAAAACAAAGGAGTATTTCAGCGATGTCTTCTAAAAATTTAGATACCCTTTACCGCCAGGTTATAATGGATCATTATAAAAACCCTCGTAACAAAGGGGTACTTGAAGATGACAGCCTGACGATCAATATGAATAACCCTACTTGCGGAGACCGGATTCAACTGACGCTGAAGCTTGAAGATGGCAAAGTGGCAGATGCGAAGTTTGAAGGCGAAGGATGTTCCATTTCCATGTCCTCGGCTTCCATGATGACTCAAGCCATCAAGGGCAAAAATATTGAAGAAGCATTAAAGCTTTCCAAAGTTTTCTCAGACATGATGCTGGGAAAAGAATATGATGAAGACGATCTGGATCTTGGCGATATTGAAGCTCTCCAGGGAGTTTCTCAATTCCCTGCCAGAATCAAATGTGCTACATTGGCATGGAAAGCAATGGAAAAAGGCGTTAGCACGGAGAAAGAAGAACAGGAATAAATCAATCAAACGTTTGATTAAGATATTTTCATCTGCCTTGTGTGCTAAAATATAATGAAATGATGGGGTGTGAAGACCCTTTCTCATATGAATGGAGGAATACGACGATGGCAAAAAAAATGCCTGAGATCGGCGATTACAAGTATGGTTTTGCCGATAAAGACGTTTCCATTTTCCGATCAAAACGCGGTTTGACAAAAGAAATTGTTGAAGAGATTTCAAAATTGAAGGAAGAGCCACAATGGATGCTTGACTTCCGTTTAAAATCATTGGAGCATTTCTATAACATGCCTATGCCGCAATGGGGCGGAGATTTAGCGTCATTAAACTTTGATGAAATTACGTATTATGTAAAGCCTTCTGAAAAAACTGAACGCTCTTGGGATGAAGTTCCTGAAGAAATTAAACAGACATTTGATAAATTGGGTATTCCTGAAGCAGAGCAGAAGTATCTTGCTGGTGTTTCTGCACAGTATGAATCAGAGGTTGTTTATCATAACATGCAGGAAGACCTTGAAGCGAAAGGAATTGTGTTCAAAGATACCGATTCCGCTCTTCGCGAAAATGAAGATATTTTCCGTGAGCACTGGGCGAAGGTTATCCCTCCAACAGACAACAAGTTCGCTGCATTAAACTCAGCGGTTTGGTCTGGCGGATCGTTCATTTATGTTCCTAAAGGGATTAAGGTTGATACGCCATTGCAGGCATATTTCCGCATTAACTCTGAGAATATGGGGCAGTTTGAGCGTACATTAATCATTGTTGATGAAGGCGCACATGTACACTATGTAGAGGGCTGTACTGCACCAGTTTACACAACAAACTCACTTCACAGTGCGGTTGTTGAAATCATCATCAAAAAAGACGCATACTGCCGTTATACAACCATTCAGAACTGGGCAAACAACGTATTTAACCTGGTTACGAAGCGTGCGGTTTGTGAATCAAACGCAACAATGGAATGGATTGACGGAAACATTGGTTCAAAACTGACAATGAAATATCCGGCAGTTATTCTTAAAGGAGAAGGCGCACGCGGCATGACTCTGTCCATTGCATTAGCTGGTAAAGGACAGCACCAGGATGCAGGTGCGAAAATGATTCACCTTGCACCAAACACTTCTTCGACGATTGTATCGAAGTCGATTTCCAAGCAGGGCGGTAAAGTAACATACCGCGGAATCGTTCACTTCGGCCGCAAAGCTGAAGGTGCACGTGCCAACATCGAATGCGATACGTTAATCATGGATAACCAGTCAACTTCCGATACAATTCCTTACAATGAAATCCTGAACGACAACATCTCTCTTGAGCATGAAGCGAAGGTTTCAAAAGTATCAGAAGAACAGCTATTCTATCTAATGAGCCGTGGAATTTCAGAGGAAGAAGCAACAGAAATGATCGTAATGGGCTTCATCGAGCCATTTACGAAAGAACTTCCAATGGAATACGCAGTAGAGATGAACCGCCTGATCAAATTCGAGATGGAAGGTTCCATCGGTTAATAGATATTTTATGATAACCCGTTTACCAGCCATGGTAAGCGGGTTTTTAAATGGTAAGAGGCTGCTGGGCAAAAACTGATAATATTTTGGAAAATGAATGATTTAATTGCTAAAGTGAAGATATAACCCTTTGCGAAAGGCCAATGCGGTTTTGGAATTAGTATTCATAAATACTTATGGCAAAAAAAATGGAGGTGTTTCAATGATTATCATAGGCGTAACAGGCTGGGGCGACCATGATAGCCTTTATTCAGGCAATATATCGCCGAGAGATAAATTAAAGGAGTACGCCGGCCATTTTCCGACTGTGGAGGTGGACTCTGCTTTTTATGCGGTGCAGCCAAAACGCAACTCTTCAAAATGGGTAAAGGACACGCCTGAATCTTTTCAATTCATAGTAAAAGCCTACCAGGGCATGACCAGCCATCAGAGAGGCGAAATCCCCTTTGAAAGCAAAGAAGAAATGTTTGAAGCTTTCAAAGACTCATTGGAGCCTTATATCCAATCCAGCAAACTGGCTATGGTGCTGTTTCAATTCCCGCCATGGTTTGACTGCAAAAAAGCCAATGTCGACTATCTTCGCTGGTGCAAAGAGCAGATGGGGGAAATCCCATGTGCCCTTGAGTTCAGGCATCAATCATGGTTTCGGCCGGAGTTTAAGGAAAGCACATTAAGGTTTATGAGAGAAGAAGGCTGGATTCACAGCATCTGTGACGAACCGCAAGCCGGTGAGGGTTCAGTTCCAACTGTCCTGGAAACAACCAGTCCTGATAAGGTGCTTGTTCGTTTTCATGGCCGAAATTTTCATGGCTGGCAGAAGAAGAATGGAGACAACTGGCGCGAGGTCCGCTATCTTTACCGCTATAACGAAAAAGAACTGGCTGAATGGGCAGAACATCTAAAACAACTTGAGAAAAATTGTAAAAATGTATTCGTCGTCTTCAATAATAACTCTGGCGGTGATGCGGCAGACAACGCTAAACAAATGATCGGCCTGCTTGATATTGAGTACCAGCAGCTCGCTCCCAGACAGCTTGATTTATTTTAAGCGGTGCCAGGCACCTATACCACTTCAGCTAACTGGTATAGGTGCCTGGCACTTTCACCCTTTTCCTTGTCCGCACATATTGTGTAAGGGAAAGGGAAAGGAGTGGCGGCAAGTATGATTGATTTAAAACCGATTGATATAGATGGCCATACTTTTTTGAGTGTATCGGTGCAATTGCCGAAGACCAATTTGCTGGTTGTAACGAATGATAAAGGGTATATCATGTGCGGCGCCCTTGATGTAGCTTTGCTGAATGAGAAGCTTAAGGACCGCAAAGTAATCGCCGGCAGGGCGGTCGGCGTAAAAACCATAGAGCAGCTGTTAAATGCCCCCCTTGAATCTGTCACATATGAGGCAGAGGAACTGGGCATTGTTAAAGGGACGATAGGAAGAGAAGCTCTACTTAAAATGATCTAAAGGCATGCCTTGATAGGGCTGTCTTTTTTACATAAACTTTCTTATCTGGAAATTAAAACGGTTTATCCGCACATAAATTTTTCTATCCGCATATAAAAAACGGCTATCCGCATATAAATTTTTTTATCCGCATATAAAAGATAGTTATCCGCACATAAAATACATAATTAAGGAAAAAAGCACCCCGGAATGAAGACCAGTATCCTAATGTTAACCTTAAAAAAACGGCATAAGAATCAATTTTTATAAAAAATTTCAGAACTTCGGCCAATGTCATAATTTTGTCGTATAATGTAAATAAAACCAAATTATACCCGAAATAAAAAGTAGCACTGAAAAAAGGATATGGGAGATACATATGAGATTAGCAGCAACCAATACAATTGAGACTGGCAGCGTTTTGGCCAAGGCTATATATAATGACAAGGGTCAGGTCCTTTTGCATGAAGGTGTGGAGCTGGCTGATAAATTGATATATAAATTGCAGGAAATGGGTATTACTTATGTGTATATCAGGGATTGGCGCACTGAGGATATCCAATATAAGGACCCTCTGACTGCCAAAATGCGCAAGAAGGCCATCGAAACTATAGAATCGGTTTTGAAGGAAGTAGAAGCAAATAAGGATTTATCAGGCTCTTTAGCGATTGAGAAAGCCTCTAAACGGCTATCAGGGCTAATTCGTCAGCTAATCGGTGAAATAAGGGGAAATAGAGAGCTGCTTACGATCCTATCAGATGTATATACATATGACCACTATATTTTCACACACTCCCTGAATGTAACCCTTTATTCTCTGGCAATCGGAATGAAGCTTCAGCTCCTGCCAAAGGAACTTGAAATCCTGGGGCTGGGTGCTATTCTCCATGATGTAGGAAAAATGAAGGTGCCATCAGATATTCTTTTGAAACCGGGTAAATTGACAGCGGAAGAATTTGAATCAATAAAGAAGCATCCTGAAGATGGATTTAATATATTAAGAAAAGTAGAGACGATTCCGCTCCTTGTTGCACATTGTGCCTTTCAGCATCATGAGCGTTTGAATGGTTCAGGCTACCCGCGCGGCCTTGAGGGAGACGACATACATGATTTCGGCAAGATTATTGCGATTGCCGATGTGTTTGATGCAGTAACATCTAATCGCATTTACAGACAGGCTATGCTCCCGCATGAAGGCCTGGAGATTTTGTATGCAGGGGCAGAAAAGTTATTTGATAAGAGGATAATCGAAGTTTTTCGTCAAGCGGTCGCGGTATATCCTGTGGGTGTTACAGTCGAGCTGAATGATGGCAGGAAAGGCGTTGTCTGCCGGCAGAACACGGGTCTGAGTGATAGGCCTGTCATCCGCATACTTGAAGAAAAAGGCAGGAATGTGGAGCCGTATGAAGCAGATTTGAGGATTGAATTGAATTCTGTCATTATAGGCTGCGATACGACTTTTGTACAACAATAAACTATTTTGGATTTTTGAGCCTAGTTCCCTCCTTTACAGCATACATATAGCTTGTAAAGGGGGGATTTGTTTTGGGAAAATTTCGCGGCCGGCTGCCCCGGAAAGGTCCTTTGCCATTTCGCTATGTGTTTCTATTGACCTTTATATTTTTCGTCATCTCAACAGCTGCCGGCCTATGGATTATCAATGAAGGGCTTAAGCCCACACTCATGAGCTATGCCGATTCACAGACAAGGAAAATCGCATCATTGGTGATAAACAATGCGATTAATAAAAAAATTACCAATGTGATGGATTTGGAAGATATGTTTGAAGCAAGCGAGAGCGGTGTTGTCAGCATAAACGTGGAAAAGCTGAACAGAGTCAAAGCCGAAGTAACCGAATTGGTTCAGGATAATATTAAGAAAGCAGAAAAGGGCGATTTGGATGCATTGGAGTCCTTTACAGACGTGGAAATCAATACGGAACAAATGCAGCATACAAATGGAATAGTTTACTACGTTCCTCTTGGCCAGGCAACCAAAAATGCGCTTCTCGGAAACCTGGGTCCCCGTATACCGGTAAAATTTAATGCAGTGGGCTCTGTTACCTCCAATTTTATTACTGAAACAAAGGATCACGGCATTAATAATGTTGAAGTAAAGGTACTGGTCCGTCTGGATGTGCAGGTTCAAATCATTATTCCTTTTGCCACCAAAATTATCACTGTACAGGAGGATGTACTTGCAGCTTATGGCATTTACCCGGGAAAGGTCCCGCAATTTTACAATGGCGGAGGCGGCACCTCACCTTCAATAGAAGTACCTGCCGGCCAATAACACTTGCAAATAGATTAGTATTTTGATAAAATGTCAATATAATTTCATAAAAACCTTATCATATCCGATGGGGTAGAGGCGCAAAATTCAAGAGTACGCTGTGTGAGGATGACAACAAAGACCGCAGCCGAAAGGGAATGTTGCCGAAGCATGATTAGTGAGTCAGAACTAATCTTGCTGGGGTTACTTCGAATAGGAGTAACACTGTCATTATGAGGGGAAAGTATGAATATACTTTGTCAAAGCCTTCATAATGGGGAGCTACAGATCGTGATGGAGAAACTAATTACTTCAAAAGAGTAATGATAGATTTTTCTCTATCGTTACTCTTTTTTTATTTTGACTCTGTCATCATCCTTGTTGTTCCCCCGATTGAAAGACGGACACGCCTTTGTGGAGTGATCCAAAAAAACAAGAGGAGGACAAGTAATGGCAAACACGATTTTCTCCCTGCTGCCGCCTTTGGTAGCAATCGCCATGGTTATCCTGACCAGGCGCGTATTGCTGTCATTGGGAGTGGGGATCGTAACAGCCGCACTATTGCTGGCTGAATTTAACATCACAGAAACATTCAGCATCATTTGGGATGCTGTAAAAGGAATCTTTGTTTCAGACGGAGAGCTGAACACCTGGAATGTATATATTATTTTATTCTTGCTTGTATTAGGAGTTATTACTGCATTTATATCTATTTCAGGCGGAAGCCGCGCATTTGGAGAATGGGCGATGAAGCGGGTCAAGACCCGTGCAGGCGCACAGATTGTCGGAGCTGTTTTAGGTATTATCATATTCATTGACGACTATTTCAATGCTCTGGCAGTCGGCCAGATTTCACGTCCGATTACAGACCGCCAGCGTGTATCCCGTGCGAAACTTGCCTATTTGATTGATTCGACTTCAGCACCTGTTTGTGTGGTTTCACCAGTATCAAGCTGGGGAGCATACATTATTGCGCTGATTGGAACTATCCTTGCTGCCCATAATGTTACCGAGTATTCAGCTTTCTCGGCATTTATTCAAATGATTCCAATGAATCTTTATGTATGGGCTACCCTCGCTATTGTGTTTATTGTTGCATTAAGAGGACTTGAAATTGGGCCGATGAAGGTTCATGAAAAACGTGCTGCTGAAGAAGGATTAGTGATGGATCCCGAGAAGCCGGCACCAGGTGAGCTGAAAGATGATCTTCCAACAAGTTCAAAAGGCTCGGTCGGCGATCTTGTATGGCCGATTATAGCCCTTGTCATTGGCACTGTAGGTGCCATGCTTTGGACGGGTTCACAAGCCGTTGAAGGTAATGCGACAATCCTGCAAATCTTTGAAAACACAGATGTATCAAAGTCGCTTATCCTAGGAGGACTAATTGGTTTATTCGTCTCAATAGGGTTATTCCTCCGCCAGGCATTTGTTTTAAAGGGTGTTAACGCAAATGTTTTTGGCGCAGGTATATGGGAAGGCATTAAATCCATGCTTCCAGCTGTTTATATCTTATTGTTTGCCTGGGCGATTGTCGATTTAATTGGCCGTCTGGAAACTGGAAAGTATTTAGCAGGTATTGTGGAAAGCACTAATTTAAGCACTTCATGGCTTCCATTCCTTCTATTTGTCATTGCAGGTATCATGGCATTCAGCACTGGAACTTCATGGGGATCATTTGGGATTCTGCTTCCGATTGCAGGAGATATTGCTGCTGCAACAGATATTAGTCTATTATTGCCGGCGATGTCGGCAGTCCTTGCCGGTGCGGTATTCGGTGATCATTGTTCACCGATTTCCGATACAACGATTCTTTCCTCAACAGGGGCAGGCTGTAATCATATGGACCATGTAATGACTCAGCTTCCATATGCTTTGATTTCAGCGGGTATCGCAGCTGCTGGTTATTTGATCATGGGCTTTACTGGCAGCACTGTTATCGCATTACTTGCAGTGGCTGTACTAGTTGCGGCTTTTGCTTTCCTTGGCCAGGGCAAAAA
Organism: Cytobacillus sp. NJ13; assembly: GCA_030348385.1. Taxonomy (NCBI): domain Bacteria; kingdom Bacillati; phylum Bacillota; class Bacilli; order Caryophanales; family Bacillaceae; genus Cytobacillus; species Cytobacillus sp. NJ13. Next base: position 4,244,988 of record JAUCFP010000006.1, read on the forward strand.
AGAAGCCTGGCAGGAAAAAAGGGCAAGTTAATCATTCAAAAGAAAAAGGCTTTCTCTTTGAGAGAAAGCCTTTTTTGTGTTCGATTAAAGAGGTCCCCCGGAAGGGACCCATTTTGATCATAGGTTGTCATTATTTCTTCTATTAAGAGTACGATCTATATCTTCATCATCAGTTACGTATTCCCGGCCGCCTTCCAGATGCACTTCTTCTTTTTTGAGATTTTCTTTTACCTGCTGCGTTTCTTGAACTTCTCGCTTGCCGACAACAATCTCCTCAGTGACAACAGGCTTTTTGGAGACTTCCACTCGTTCTTCTGTAATAGGAATCCTGATTGTTTCATCATCCCTTATAGGTGAGGCGCCTGCGTCTTCTGAGTCATCCACTTTTCTCCTCTCAACATAAACCTCTTCATGCTCTACCGGTACATTGACTGTTTTTTGCTCTTCCACAACGTCTTTATGGAGCTCGACTTCTCCTGCTTGAACACGTTCTTTTGACACATCCATCTGTTCCTCACGGAGCTTTAATGATTGCTCATCTTCTTCAGCTGGATTTCTCAGCTGATCATATCCGGCGGTGTAAGTGCTGTCCGCTCTGGATTCAGCTGTACCGCCATTGGTAAAGCCTGTTGAAGTAACCATTCTATCACTGTATAATATGATTTTTCCTTCATTTATATAAGTTTCATACTTGCGGGCTTCTTCATCAGACATGCCCAGTTCCCTGAATTTTTCCCCTGCAGAGTCGCTGGTCATGCGATCATCATCAAACCATGATGCCAGACTATTTAAGAATCCTGCGCTCTCACTGCTGTCTCTATCCTTAGTCTCGAAGGTTTCTGTTTGAACACCGGTTTTATCTTCAAGAGATGTATCCAGGTGTTCTGTCTGTCCAATGATGGATAGATCCTGAACAGGGTATCCGTCATTTTGCAGTTCTTGAATGGCATTTACTACTTCCCTTTGTGAATTATAAACTCCGATAATATTGGCATCCATTTGTAAAACCTCCTCTATATTGCTTTATGCTATATTTGGTAATGGTTAAGCACAATGGTTATATTCCCGGAACCTGGAAGACCAAACTAGGATAATTATGGAACTTTATAATTTTATTTGTAATTTTCTGAATAAATAACGAAAGTTTTTAGCTTTTGGGAATAAATTTTACTAAGGGGGTGAGGACAAAGAATACTTTATCAGCTTTGTTGAAATAACTCTTAGCTAAGTGGAATTCAAATGGAAATTAAAATAGGAGTATATTAATTTTCTTAGCTGCTTTACTATGTCAGTGTGCTAAAACAAATTGTTTAGAAAAATATTATTATTCCAAAAATAATGTTTTGACAGACTATCAAAAACTAGCTATACTAGGCTTAGTTAGATTTAATTATCTGAAAATATAAAAAGTTCCCATTGTTCATTTTAATCGGGAATATTTACAGGGGGTAGAAAGTACTATGGATAATCGTCCGCAGTGGGGATCCAGAGCTGGTTTTATAATGGCAGCGGTGGGTTCTGCAATTGGTCTAGGAAACATCTGGCGTTTCCCGGCAGTTGCTTATGAAAATGGAGGGGGAGCATTCTTTTTCCCTTATTTGTTTGCCCTGCTGACAGCAGGTATACCGCTTCTGATTATGGAATTTACAATTGGCCATAAGTATCGCGGTTCAGCTCCATTGTCTTATGCTAGATTAAGTAAAAAGTACGAATGGTTAGGCTGGTGGCAGGTAGCCATCTCATTTGTGATTTCAACATACTATGCGGTTATTATCGCATGGGCAATGTCTTTCGCAGGCTTCTCATTTAATCTCAAATGGGGTGATGATCCAAACGGCTTCCTCTTTGGAGAATATTTAAAGCTTGCCGAAACACCTGGAGAAGTAGGCGGGGTTGTGCCGGGTGTATTTATTCCGTTAGTGATCGTTTGGGCAGTAACACTTGGAATCCTGTTCAAGGGGATTAAAAAAGGTATCGAAATCGCGAACAAAATCTTTATTCCTGTCCTTGTAGTTTTATTCTTAATTATTGTTGTTCGCGCATTGACACTGGATGGAGCCATTGCAGGTTTGGATGCATTCTTTAAGCCAAACTGGGAGATGATAGCAGAACCTAAAGTTTGGGTGGCGGCCTATGGACAGATCTTCTTTAGCTTATCCATTGGGTTTGCCATCATGGTGACGTATTCAAGCTACCTTCCAAAGAAAACAGATTTAACAAACAGTGCTTTTATTACTGGTTTTGCAAACTCCGGTTTTGAACTTCTTGCTGGTATTGGGGTTTTTGCTGCATTGGGATTCATGGCTGCACAGCAGGGCGTTGGCATTAATGAAGTTGTTTCCTCGGGAGTAGGATTGGCATTTGTGGTATTTCCGCAGATCATTAATGAATTCCCTGCTTTTAATGGCTTATTCGGCTCATTTTTCTTTATCTGTTTAGCATTAGCGGGCTTAACATCGTTAATTTCGATTGTTGAGACGTTTGTTGCCGGATTACAGGATAAGTTTAATGTTTCCCGTAATAAAGCTGTTATTGTTGGCGGCGGATTATCTGCTATTATTTCCATTCTATTTGCGACACAGGGCGGTTTATACTTCCTTGATGCGGCAGATTACTTCATCAACCAATTTGGAGTTGCACTAGCAGGACTTGTTCAGGTTGTGATTGTTGGCTGGGTATTAAAAGAATTGAAAAATCTTCAAAACCATGCAGATGCTGTGTCCGACATTAAACTTGGAGCATGGTGGAAAGTATGTTTAATTGGGATTACGCCAATCGTGCTTGGATACATGATGGTTCAAAACCTTATTACGAATATTAAAGATAATTATGAAGGGTATCCTACTAGCTTCCTTCTCTATTCCGGATGGGGAGTAGCAATTGGAGCCATTATCTTAGGCTTTGTGTTTATGGCAATTAAAAAGAACGAAACACAGACTAAGCTTACGATCCCAAATGATAAGGAGGTATCTCAATAATGTCTGGTGGCGCAATTACAATGATGGTGGTTGGGATGCTCATTATTTGGGGCGGTCTTGCAGCAAGTATCCTGAATGCCGTGTCTAAAGCAAAAAAAGCTAAATAAATAATGAAGGACTGCCTGGTTAAAATAGGGCAGTCCTTCATTTTGTTTATTTTCTTCTGGCTTTTATGCGATCCTGTCTTTCCCATAGTCTTAAATGGGGATATGGATCATAGGACCACTCAGTATAGCCATTGTCTTTGTATATGCCATAATGAAGATGTGGAGGGAATTTGCCTGATGTACCCGGAGGCCCATATCCGGAGCTTCCTACTCCTCCTATCAACATGCCAGGTTCAACGATTTGACCAACCCTGAGGTCCTTTGCAAACCCGCTTAAGTGGGCAAAATAATGGTAGTTGTTATTAATATCACGGATGCCGATTCTCCATCCTCCATATTTGTTCCAGCCTTTCATTTCCACTATTCCATAGGATGTAGCCCGGACGGGCACCCCGTAATCAGCGAAAATATCGGTTCCCTCGTGAATCCTTCTTCCGCCCCATCCTCTTGCGTCACCCCAGGTATTTCTGTAGCTGTAATTGCTTCTCAAAGGGACAGGGAATGCGTGATCATCAAGATCAAGACGGCCAAACTGCTTATAAATCTGGGCTTTGCCGATAATGATGCCGACTGCTTTATCCCGCTTATAATAATTCCACAATCCAATTTTTAAATTATCATGGTCTGTACCATAGGAGAGAAGGAAATTGGCCAAGGAATGAAGAACATCTTCATCACTTTTCAAGCTGGCTTTTCCGTCCCCGTCCCCGTCCATTCCTATTCCGTTGAAAAATTGAATTGATGCAGGACTCTCATCGGATGGATCTGGATTCAAAATCCCCGCCCACTCTTCAGGTTTGAAATAGATGCCTGTAATGCCTTCTGCTTTGGGAATATCCCTTCTGGACTGCCGGACATTTCGTTCGTACTGATCAATCCCCGCAAGGTAATACCAAGGGATGTTCGTAACAGCTTCAACTTTTTTATATAAGGTCATTCTTTGTTTATATATGTCAGCTGGATTTTCTTGAGCGCTCACTGTGCATAAGGAAATCAGGAAAAACGATAAGGCCGCTGCAGCGGTAAATATAATCCGCACGGAAATCCTCCCTTCTTGTATGGTCTGCTTATTTAGTTTGTGAGGATTGGATAATTTAATAAATATCAATTAATGGTAATACCAGAATCTTCGGCTTGTCCTCTTCAATTCATTATGATAAAGTGGCATCAGGTGAAGCCTAATCAGCTTAGTCGAAATTTGCTTATGACTGGCTTTTTTAATACGTCTAGCTTCAGTCTTTTAAGGAGTGGGAAAATGGGCAAAAAAGAAGAGTACTTGCGCAAGCCGGAATGGCTGAAAATAAAGTTAAACACGAATGAAAATTATACTGGCCTTAAAAAAATGATGAGGGAAAAGAATCTGCATACTGTTTGTGAAGAGGCTAAGTGCCCCAACATTCATGAGTGCTGGGCAGTAAGAAGAACTGCTACTTTCATGATTCTTGGGGATGTTTGTACGCGTGCCTGCCGTTTTTGTGCAGTCAAAACGGGCCTGCCAACTGAATTGGATCTTCAGGAGCCGGAACGCGTGGCAGATTCTGTAGCGCTAATGAACTTAAAGCATGCAGTGGTAACAGCTGTAGCAAGAGATGACTTAAAGGACGGCGGTGCTGCTGTTTTCGCAGAAACGGTCCGTGCCATCAGAAGAAAAAGCCCATTTACTACGATTGAAGTATTGCCTTCAGACATGGGCGGTGTGTATGATAACCTGAAAATGCTTATGGATGCCCGACCAGATATTCTTAACCACAACATCGAAACAGTCGAGCGCCTGACTCCAAGAGTAAGAGCGCGTGCAAAATATAAGCGCTCTCTTGAATTTTTAAAGCGTGCAAAAGAGATGCAGCCAGATATCCCTACAAAATCCAGCTTGATGATCGGGCTTGGCGAAACAAAAGAGGAAATAATTGCGGTAATGGATGACCTGCGTGCTCACGATGTTGACATTATGACAATAGGGCAGTATCTGCAGCCATCCAAAAAACATCTTAAGGTTTTGAAATACTATTCACCTGAAGAATTCCAGGAGCTAAAGGACATTGCAATGAGCAAAGGATTCAGCCATTGTGAAGCAGGTCCACTTGTCCGCTCTTCCTACCATGCAGATGAGCAGGTAAATGCGGCAGCTAAACAAAAGCAGCTTATGGGAGAAAAGGAAATCCAGCAAGCATAAAAAATGAAAAAGAGTTCAGCGCCATCGCTGGACTCTTTTTTTCAGTATTAAACTTTAAACGTCGATTACTGTCTAGCGCAAGCAGGCTTCCTCCTCGAGGTATCTTGGGCGGGCAAGGCGCTTCCGCTTTTCTTTGTTAACGGTTTCCTGCTTTTTTGACGGTTTCTCCAAGGTCATCTTTATCCATATCATCATTTCTTTCGCCTTGCATTTCACCGTTTTCATTTTCACTTTCACTCATTCTTTCTCCTTGAGGAGATTTAAGCATTTGTTTAATTAATTGGTTGATGCCATTTTCAGCATTTCGGCCATCAGAATCAACCGTTGCATAGTTTTCAACATTTTTTCTTAAGGATGTATCATCACTTACATAGACATGATACCATCTTGGAACAACAGACATGGCCATCTTTTTAACCTGATCAGCTGTCTGATTGCGATTTTTGGTGTCAGTGTTATATACGATCAGGACTTCTTCGTCTGTAACAAGTGTGGAGATATCATCCACATTCGGCACTTCAGTGCAATATTTCCCAATAATATCTGCAACCTGTTCACGGTCAATAGCAGCATAATGGTCCGCTGAAACGTTGTCTCCCATGATTGGGCTTTTTTGATGGCGGACATATCCAAAGTCTTCGCTGACATTGTTTCGGCCATTTCGGCCGTTGCCCATATCTCTATTATACAAATCGGCACGCTGGTCATTTACATTTATTGTGTGACCGGTTTCTTCATAAATATCTTCTTTTGCGGCATTGTTTTGACAGGCAGTCAACGCAGCCACGCCGCTAATGCCAAGAATAATTAGTGATTTTTTCACTATAGACACCTCCTCATCTATAGAATTGCCACGGCTGAATTTTTTTCTCTTAGTAATTGATGGGGAATCAGTTATAATTTAATTAGGACAATTCATTGGTTTGTTTTCATATCCTGTTATTTCCAATATAATACTGGTACATATGCTCTTAAGAAGAGGTGAAAAAATGGTTTGCATTAATAATGTTTGTTATGAATTAATTCAGGAAGAACGGAATGGTTTCAATGAGGAAGCATTTCGGGGGAGATATAGCGATATTTTATCCAGATATGACTATATTGTTGGGGACTGGGGATATGGACAGCTTCGTCTCCGCGGTTTTTTCGATGATCAGAACCAGAAGGCTTCATTTGATACCAAAATCAGCACACTTACCGAATACCTTTACGAATTCTGTAATTTCGGCTGTGCCTATTTTGTTGTGAAAAAAGTGAAAAGCTAAAAAGGGCAGAGGGAAACCCTGCCCTTTTTTTTAAAACTGTCTGGCTCCAGCGCCTGCCCCTTGAGTGTGCTTGCGCTTTTTTAAGTCTCTGTATATGGCGGTTCTTCGTTTTTATCAGGGTCATCATGCGGCGGGTGCGCCCCTGGCATTTGCCGCGGCAAGTTTTGGTGAAGGGACTTAAACTCATAGTTGAAGGCACTGTAATAGCGCTGGCCCTCTCGCCATGGGGTGCTTTTGTTCTCTACCGGCTCATCCGCATTTCTGGGAGAGCCATAGGCACCTTCAGGCAAGTCCTCGGGAATAAGGAAATTCCTTTGCGTTTCCACATTTGAGAAATCGGTGTATGTGCGTCTTTCTTTATCGTCCATGCTATCACTCCTTAGGAAGTTATATGCAGCAGGGTCTTTAAAGAAGAAAAAGGAGAACCCACCAAAATAGGTTCACCCTTAGTATCTGTTTATTATCGTATATTAAACGATTTCCATCAGAAATGACTTAAGCTCCTCTGCATCTTCCTCAGAAAGCTGAAATACATGTTCAAGATAGCCTTCTTCCTTTAAATCATCTTCTCCAATAATGGCAAATCGGCTTCCCTGGATATCAAGGACCAATTGTTTGCCGTAATAGCGATCGGAACGAACAATAGCCAAATCGAATCGCTGGTTTTCTCCCATAAAGCTGACAAATCTGGTTTTTGTATCTTCGAGATCATCATATAAGAAAAAGCGTTCTGCCAAATATAACACTCCTTAGTTGTTTTATATACCGATTATAGCATGTCCTTGTTAAGTTTATGTTCGAAGGGGATGATTCTTTTTTCTCTTTTCACCTTTGATTGGCTGAATTTATATTTTTTTCTATTGAAGGAAAAAATACTCAATTCAAAATATTGTGATACAATAGCTGGTAGGGTAGCATGGTAATAAAGGCTTATAGGCAATTTAAAAATAAAGATGGCACCTGAGAGGAATGAAAGGAATGGTCCACCATTACTTAAAAAGATTCAAGCCGATTAGAAATTGGGGCAAACTTATGCTTCCTTTAAATAAGATAAAGTATTTCCCTCCCCAATTCATTGTTCGTGACCCGGTTGCAGAAGGAGTAAATCTGGCGCTGAAACAAGGTTTTGAAGTGGCCGTAGCTGTTTTTAATTTTAAAAATTGGCAAGACCTGTCCGAACAGCTGGGTGAGCTTTCTTTCAGACAGTTTATAAAATATATCAAGAAAATATTTTTGGCTGTCATTCAGCAGGAACTTGAAGATAATCAAATCATTATCGTGCATGATCATTATAGCGATGGCCTTGCCTTGATATTGAAAGTGGACCATAGCAGGGATTGTGTGACAGAAATTGATCAAACACTGAAAAAAATTGTCAGGGAAGCTGAAAAATACATACATAATGATGCACCTCATATAAAGCCGATTATTGATGCGGGATATATGTTTGTTGAAAAGAAGTATTATTCGTCTGTTCAGGAAGCAGTTTACAAAGCCCATCAGCATGCACTTGCAATGGCCGAAAAAAGGGTCAGATCCGAGTTTAATGAAATGATGTACAAAATAAATAAGATTGTAGCTAAAAAGGATATCAAAATGCTGGCGCAGCCGATTATTAATGTGGCTACAGGCGAGGTAAAGGCATGGGAAATGCTCACACGAGGTCCGAGCGGAACTTCCCTGGAAAGTCCTCTTCAGCTTTTTACCATTGCGCGGCAGACGGGCAGCCTTTATGATCTGGAGCTTATCGTACTTGAGAAAACACTTGAACAGATAACCAAGACTGGCTGCACACAGGATATATTTATTAACTTCACCCCGATTACAATAGGGAATGAAAGGTTTGTCAGGGATGTGAAGAAAATGCTCACCGGCTATAAAAATATTCCCCCTGAGCAGATCACACTTGAAATTACTGAACGTGATCCCATTGAAGGTATTGAAAACTTTATATACAATATAAAGGTATTAAGAACATTAGGATTTCGGGTGGCTGTGGATGACACGGGTGCAGGTTATGCCAGTTTAAATTCCATAAGTGAGATTATGCCGGATATTATAAAAATCGACCGTTCCGTCATTAAAGGCATTGATACGAACAGGGTAAAAGAATCCATGCTGAAGGGTCTTCTTTTAGTGGCGAAAGAAGCTGGTTCACTGGTGGTTGCCGAGGGAATTGAAAGTGAAGGGGAGGCATCGGTTCTCTCCAGAAACAATGTCGATTTAGCTCAGGGATATTTCTACGCTCGGCCGGATACTTTAACCAAGAGCCTGAAATCTTCATAGGAGGAAGGAAGCATTATGTATTTCGTAGACAGGGAAAAGATCGAAGACACACTTAGTTATCTGGAACAGCAAATCTCCCTTTTTGAAGAAGTGAAAGAGTGGACATCCCCTATTGAAAAGGCAGCCTTGGAACGGATTGCCCAAATTATGATCGAAGCTATCCTTGATACTGGGAATACGATGATTGACGGCTTTATCATGAGGGATCCAGGCAGCTACGATGATATCGTGGATATTCTTGATGACGAAAAGGTTATCAGCAAAGAAATGAGCGAAAGCTTTAAACAATTCATTACATATCGTAAAATGCTCGTCCAAAATTACACAGACGTTAATCATGAGGGACTAAAAACAGCTATAAGCAGTCATATGCCCATGATCAAAGAGTTTCCTGGCCGGGTCAGGGAGTATCTAATCAATGAACTGGGACCGGTTTCTGCTTTTAAACCTCAATAAAGATCGGAGAAATCCGATCTTTTTCTCTAAGGAGCATATTAGGCTTGAATAAAGAGAAGGGCGGTGAATGTCATGCATTTTGGAGAAAACTCAACAAAAGAAGTGATCTTGAGGTTAATCAAAACAGCAGGAAAACTTTCCATACTGGAAATGGCCAAAGAGCTGGGAATTTCAGAAATGGCCGTTAGAAAGCATATTCAGGCTCTCGAAAAAGATGGCTTTATTACGTCTGCAATCCAGAGGCAAACAAAAGGGCGCCCTTCAAAGCTTTATCAGCTAACGGCAAAAGGAGAAGATCTGTTTCCGAAAAAATATAAGCAGCTAAGTGTTGAATTATTAACAGAACTAAAAAGCATGGGGCAGGGCCATTTAATTACAGAGATGTTTTCCAGAAGAAAAAATCGCCTCGTTCAGCAGTATGAGATTCAGACAGCGGGGAAATCTTTTTCAGAAAAGCTTCAAGTACTTGAGGGCCTCCTCCTGCTTGACGGCTTTATGCCGGAAGTGCGAATAGAGGATGGCCAAGTCCATCTCAAAGAATTTAATTGCCCGTATATTGAAACTGCAGAAGAATTTAAACAAATCTGCAGGTCTGAAAAAGAGTTTATTAAAGATTTTCTTTCTGCTGATAATGTTGATATCAAATCCTGCATGGCTGCGGGTGATGGATGCTGTCATTATATTATAAAGCAAGATTAAGCGAGGGCTCCTGTTCAAGGAGTTTTTTTGCGGATATTACCGCTTTATTAAATCCCTGCAATCGTGAAAAATTGCACAATTCACCACGTTCCTTTAAGATAGCTTTTATGGGCGATAGCCAAGTTGAAAAGCAAAACTTATAGGGATACTAATTAAAGCATAGATCATTTGGGAGTGATGGCTGTGAAAAAATATAAAGGTTACTTAATCGATTTAGATGGCACCATGTATCGCGGAACAGAGCTGATCAGTGAGGCAGCTGATTTTGTCAATAAGCTTCGGGAACTAGATCTGCCATATTTGTTTGTGACGAATAATTCGTCCAGAACACCAGCCCAGGTGGCGGATAAGCTTGTGAAGTTTGGCATCCCTGCCGAAGAGGGTCAGGTTTTTACAACGAGCATGGCCACTGCCAACTATATATATGAACAGCAAAAAGATGCTTCTGTATATGTGATCGGAGAAGAAGGAATACGGGAAGCGCTGGCTGAAAAGGGGCTAAGCTTTGCTGAGGAGCATGCGGACTACGTTGTGGTGGGGATTGACCGCTCCATTAACTATGAAAAGCTATCCATCGCCTGTCTGGCTGTACGGAATGGAGCAGCATTCATTTCCACAAATGGAGACATTGCCATTCCAACAGAAAGAGGGCTGCTTCCGGGTAATGGGTCACTAACCTCTGTCATCACTGTATCAACACAAACACAGCCTGTATTTATCGGAAAGCCGGAATCGATTATCATGGAGCAGGCTTTAAAGGTGCTGGGAACAGCTAAGGAAGAAACCCTGATGGTTGGGGATAACTATGATACGGATATTTTAGCAGGAATGAATGCCGGTATGGATACCTTGCTTGTCCATACGGGTGTAACAACGAAAGAGTTATTGAAAGGGTATGACAAACAGCCTGAGTTTGTGCTCGAATCATTAGCGGATTGGGACTTTAAGTAGAAAAAGGATGGAGAATAACTCTCCATCCTTTTCTATTCCACATTTTCGGCACTATGTGCCAGTCTGCTCGAAGCGGCTGCAGCGATAGCTCCTACAATATCATCGAGAAAGGTATGGCATCTTCCTGAACTCTTATCGTTCAGATCCTTCAGAATGCCAGGCTTCAATTTATCGATATATCCAAAATTGGTAAATCCGATGGAACCATATACGTTTACAATGGATAAGGCCAATACTTCATCCGCTCCGTATAACCCTTCATCTGTAGCGATAATCGACTGCAGCGGCTCTAAGAGCTTCTTTTCCTCGGCCAGCATATCAAGCTGAATGCCTGTTAAAATAGCGTTTTGGACTTCTCTTTTTGATAAAACACGCTCAACATTATAAATGCAATCTTTCATCTGTAAATTGGGGTGATATTTCTCTTGGAGGAAGAACACTAAATCAGCTATATCCTGAATTTCTACCCCTCTTTCATGGAGCCATTTACGTGCTGTCTGCTCTGTAACGTTAACTGCTTTTTTTTCTTCACTCATTGGCTTCACCTTTTCTGGTTATTAAATAATTGCGGGAAAGTCCAGGCCCAGCGTAAGGTCCTGTGTTATGCACTTTTAGATTCTTTCACTATGTATATACCCTTTTTTTATCAAATATGCCCGCTGCCGCTGAAACGGAAAAATTTCATTTCCTATATCATTTCCATGGTACACAGTCTTATCCAAGAAAACAACAAGTTTTAAAGTCTTCTATCATATATATCCCATAAGGATCTCTCAAAATGAGGTGGTATAATGTTTAGAACACTTTTGAAAGAACAATTTGGCATAGAAGCAGAGGATACGATGAGAATCGGAAAATATGATGCTTGCCGAAAGCAGGGACAGCTCTATTTACTTGTGCCTGCGGGGCATACAGATGAAGAAGAACTCGAAGAACTGGACCAAATGGCTGAACACCTTTCCAATAACGGGGATAGGAACATAAGCACTTTTTTGAAAACGAAGGAAGGCAAACAGTCAATTGATTGGAACGATAGCCGCTTTTGCATTCTTGTTAATCGGCATACACTGAGCAGAAAACAAAATCAGTTTGGGCGAAAGCTGGCAAAGTTCCATTACAGAGGCAGGAGCATTTCATTTCCAGTGAAAAAAACGAGCAGAATCGGGCAATGGAAACAGCTTTGGGAACAGCGGCTGGACCAAATGGAAAAAGTGTGGAATGAGATGCTTTTCCAAAAACCTGAAAATGATTTTGAGAGAATGTTTTTAGAGTCGTTTCCATACTATATGGGGCTGGCTGAAAATTCGATTCAATATCTTGTGGATACAGAGCTTGATGACGAACCCGAAATGGCAGACAGCGGAACCGTTTGTCATATAAGACTAACATCGGCCACCTGGGGAGACAATTATTATATGAAAAATCCATTTGACTGGGTATTTGACCATTCATCCAGAGATTTGGCGGAATGGACGAGAGAAAAATACTTCCATAATATTAAAACGTATCAGCCGGATCTCCGCCAATTTTTATCGGAATATCAAAGTGTAGGGCCATTATCCTCCTTCTCATGGCGGCTTTACTACGCTCGTCTATTATTTCCTCTCCATTATTTTGAAACAGTAGAAAATTATTATGGCGCAGATTCTGAACAGCAGAAACTAGTGCTTCAGGAGCGCCTGCAGAAGTATCTCTGGCAATCTGATGACCATGAGCGTTTTCTGGGGGGGTTTTTCGAATTTGCCGAGGTTCCCATCAAAAAACTCCGGATACCTCTGGTGAATTGGATTAAGAGCTGAAAAAAGGCAGGGAAATACCTCTTTCTTGGCGAAAGGAACATAAGCTTGATAATGTAAAGAGGGGATATTTTTATGAAACCATACGTATTTATCAGCAGGAAGCTGCCTGAAGATGTTATTGCCATTTTAAAAGAAAAGTACACAGTTGAAATGTGGGATTGGGAAGATGTGCCGGTTCCTTACGATGTATTCTTACAAGAGGCGAGAAAAGCAGATGCCCTTTTAACTATGCTATCTGAGCCGGTGAATGAGGAAGTTCTGAAAGCAGGAGGGAAGCTGAAGATCATAGCCAATATGGCTGTTGGCTATGATAATGTGGATGTTGAGACAGCAAAAAGACTCGGAATCACGGTAACTAATACGCCAGAGGTATTAAATGATTCAACTGCCGACCTGACGTTTGCACTTGTGCTCGCTGCTGCCCGCAGAATGGTGGAGGCTGCTGAATTTGTGAAGAAAGGCAATTGGAAGAGCTGGAGTCCGCTGCTTTTGGCAGGTCAGGATGTGCATCATAAAACAATCGGGATTGTAGGGATGGGGAATATCGGGAAAACAGTTGCAAAGCGTGCAGCTGGATTTGATATGGAGATTTTATATCACAACCGCTCGAGGAAGCCGGATGCGGAACAGGAACTCGGAGCCCAATATGTCAGCTTTGATGAATTGCTCGAACGCTCAGATTTCGTTGTCTGCCTCACGCCTTTGACAGAAGAAACAAGAAATTTATTTAACCGAAATGCATTCCAGAAGATGAAAGACAAGGCTGTTTTTGTGAATGCCTCCAGAGGACCGGTTGTAAATGAACAAGATTTATATGAAGCATTGAATGCTGGAGAGATTGCAGCTGCAGGATTGGATGTTTTTGCGGAGGAGCCAATTGGTGCAGACCATCCGCTGTTGGAGCTGGAAAATGTGGTGGCTATGCCCCATATCGGAAGTGCCAGTATAGAAACGCGCTATGCCATGATGCAGCTGTGTGTGGAAAACATTGATCTTGTCCTTTCAGAAAAGAAACCAAAGACACCAGTCAAATAGAAGTGATGAAGGCACCCTAAAGCAGGGTGCCTTTATTGATAGATAAAAAAAATTCAAAAAATAAAAGCGCAATAAAACAGTATGTTAAGCGCTTCCACATATTATTTTCGGAAAATTGCCTATTGTAAAAACGCCGCTTGACCCCTATAATGTCTACTATACAAATACAAATGTACTTACATAGTGAACACTAAAGGGGGAGCTAGCGTGGAATCAATCTCAATCGGTTTATTAGGGTTAGGAACAGTTGGATCGGGTGTCGTGCAAATCATTGAGAAACATCAGGATAAGCTCATGCACCAAGTCGGCTGTCCGGTTGTTGTAAAGAGAGTTCTTGTTAAAGATGCAGATAAAGAAAGAGCAGTTAAAGTGGACAGGAATTTGCTGACGCTAAATCCTGAAGACATTTTAAATGATGCTGATATTGATGTAGTAATTGAAGTAATGGGCGGCATAGAAGAAACAAGAAATCATTTAAAGAAAGCGTTGGATAATGGCAAGCATGTGGTGACGGCAAATAAGGATCTAATGGCTGTTTATGGACCTGAATTGCTTGCAGCTGCAGCGCAAAACGGGTGTGATCTCTTTTATGAGGCAAGTGTTGCCGGCGGCATTCCAATTTTAAGAGGGCTGGTAGATGGCTTGGCTTCAGACAGAATTACAAAAATGATGGGAATTGTGAATGGGACAACGAACTTTATTTTGACAAAGATGAGCAAGAATGGGAGCGCATATGAGGAAGTTCTGAAAGAAGCCCAGCAGCTGGGATATGCGGAAAGCGATCCGACTGCAGATGTGGAGGGCCTTGATGCAGCAAGGAAAATGGCGATCCTGTCAACACTTGGTTTTTCCATGAATATTGACCTTGATGACGTAAAGGTTAAAGGCATTACAGAGATTACAGAAGAGGACCTGCAGTACGGCAAGCAGCTTGGCTACACGATGAAGCTGATCGGGATTGCCCATCGGGAGGGGGAGAGGGTGGAAGTAAGTGTCCAGCCGACTTTGCTGACCGAGTCTCACCCGCTTGCATTGGTTCAGGATGAATACAATGCTGTATATGTCTACGGTGAAGCGGTAGGGGAAACGATGTTCTACGGACCTGGGGCGGGGAGTCTGCCAACAGCTACAGCTGTGGTATCGGATCTCGTTGGCGTCATGAAAAATATGCGTCTTGGCGTAAATGGAAAAAGTGCGGTAGCCCCGCAATATGATAAGAAATTAAAAGGTGCAGATGAAATATATTCGAAGTATTTCTTAAGATTGCATGTAAAAGATGAGGTAGGGACTTTTGCCAACATCACATCCATTTTTTCTGAGCATCATGTCAGCTTCGAAAAAATCCTGCAGCTTCCTTTAAAAGAAAAAGGGCTTGCTGAGATTGTGCTGGTTACCCACCAGGCATCTTTAAAGGATTATGAGGATATTTTAGTAAGTTTAAGAGATTTGCCGGCAGTCCAAATAATCAAAAGTTCGTATCGTGTGGAAGGGAGCGCCAGAGTATGAGATGGGAAGGCCTTATAAAAACATATAAAGATTATTTGCCTGTTAATGAAAATACACCAATGCTTACTTTAAATGAAGGCAACACTCCCCTGATCAGGCTGGATAAACTCTCGAGGGACTGGGGCATTGACCTCTATGTGAAAACGGAAGGCGCAAATCCAACAGGTTCATTTAAAGACAGAGGCATGGTTATGGCTGTTGCAAAGGCAAAAGAAGAAGGAAGTGACGCCATCATCTGTGCCTCCACCGGCAATACCTCTGCAGCTGCGGCTGCATATGCAGCCAGAGCCGGCATGAGATGTGTGGTTGTCATCCCAGAAGGAAAAATCGCCATGGGGAAGCTGGCACAGGCTGTTATGTATGGAGCAGAAGTCGTATCTATTGAAGGTAATTTTGACCAGGCACTGGCAATGGTGCGGAAAATAAGCGAAACAGAACCTATTACTCTCGTAAACTCGGTTAATCCGTATCGTCTTGAGGGCCAGAAGACAGCGGCCTTTGAAATCTGCGACCAGCTTGGAGGCGCTCCGGACATCCTTGCTCTGCCTGTGGGTAATGCAGGCAATATTTCTGCCTATTGGAAAGGGTTTAAAGAATACAATGAAGCAAGGGGTACAGGACTTCCGAAAATGCATGGAGTACAGGCTGAAGGTGCTGCGGCCATCGTTCATAACCGTGTGTTTGAAAATCCCGAAACGATTGCCACAGCCATCCGAATCGGAAATCCTGCGAGCTGGCACTTAGCCAATGCAGCACTGTCTGAATCAAATGGAAAAATTGATGAAGTCAGCGACGAAGAGATTCTATGCATGTATCGTAAACTTGCTTCATCTGAAGGGATTTTTGCTGAGCCAGCTTCATGTGCTTCGCTTGCGGGGATATATAAACAGCTGCGCAATGGAGAGATTCCGCTTAAAACAAAGGTTGTGGCCATCCTGACTGGGAACGGACTGAAGGATCCTAATACAGCCATTGATTGCAGCCCTGTTAAACCAGTTTCGCTGCCTAACGATGAAAAAGCAGTAGCAGATCATATCAAGGGAGCCGTTCACATATGAGCGAAGGTGAAATGGTTGTCATCAAAGTACCGGGCAGCACGGCAAATCTCGGACCTGGCTTCGACTCAATCGGCCTCGCCTTAAATTTATATTTGACGCTTGAAGCCGAGAGGGCAGATACGTTTGAAATGGTTCCTTTATCAGAGCCGCTAAGCATTTACCCTTCAGATGAAACGAATTTTATTTTTCAAGTTGCAATGGATACCGCAAAGAAGTACGGAAGAGAGCTTCCAGGATGCAAAGCCCGCATTTCAAGTGATATCCCCCTCACAAGGGGACTTGGATCAAGCGCTGCTGCCATTGTAGCAGGAATTGAACTGGCTGACGCGCTTTGTGATCTTCGCTTGAGTCAGTATGAAAAGCTTGAACTGTCATCACGAATGGAGGGGCATCCTGATAATGCTGGAGCTTCCCTTCTCGGAGGCCTTGTCATTGGCTGCATGTCAGAGGAAGAGGTATCTGTTCAAAGCATTAAAAATATAAAATTTGATGTTATAGCAGTGGTGCCAAAAGAAGAGCTCCTTACAAAGGAATCCAGAGGCGTCCTGCCTGAAGAATGGTCTTTTAAAGAAGCCGTACAGGCTGGGGCAGTCGGCAATGTCATGGTAGCAGCTCTGCTTAGCGGGAATTATTCCCTTGCAGGCAAGATGATGAGTGAAGACTTATTCCACCATCCTTACCGAAAGAAAATGGTTCCGCATTTGGAAGTCATAGAAAAAGCAGCACCTGGACTCGGAGTATTTGGAGTTGCGTTAAGCGGTGCTGGACCGGCGGTTCTCTGCCTTGCTGAGCCAGAATGTGCTCCAGCTGTGGCTGAAGGGCTTCAGCGGGTTCTCCCGGAAATGGAAATCCTTTGCCTTAAAATTGATCAGGAAGGCAGCACTGTTTTAAAAAAAAGCCCAGCTGAGCTGAAAGTCGGCCATATAGTATAAATAAAAAAAGCGATGTCATGACGACATCGCTTTTTGTAAGGTAAAATTAAAATACTTGTTCTACTTCGACTACACCAGGTACTTCTTCTAAAAGAGCGCGCTCAATACCGGCTTTTAACGTAATCGTTGAACTTGGGCAGCTGCCGCATGCACCAAGAAGGCGCAATTTAACGATGCCATCTTCTACATCCACCAATTCACAGTCCCCGCCATCGCGAAGAAGGAATGGGCGCAATTTATCTAATACTTCCTGAACTTGTTCAGTCATAGTCGTTTGTTCTGCCATGTGAAATCGACTCCTTTCCATACATTTATTATAATCAAATCAGTCTTAAAAATCTATTCAAAGAGCGTAATTTCCACTCATTAGGAGAATATTTTATTAGGTTTGCTCTTTGTTAATGTTGTAAAATGAAGGTAAGAACAAGTTTTGCATAGGGGGAGAGAAGATTGAAAAAAGAAATTGAAATCACTGTGTATGGTGCGGAGCAGCTTTGTCCAAGCTGTGTGAATCTGCCATCATCCAAGGAGACATACGAATGGCTGGAGGCGGCTGTATCCCGCAAATTCGCCAATCAGCCTTTTAAAATCGTATATGTTGACATTCATAATCCGCCCGAAGAAGAGGACAAAAAGGAGTTCGCCTTGCGAGTGATAGAGGAGGATATGTTTTACCCGGTTGTCCTGATTGAGGATGAAATTGTCGGTGAAGGCAATCCGAAATTAAAAACGATCTATGCGGAAATGGAAAGGTACGGATACCAGGCAGTTTAATAAAAAATGAGCATCGAAAGGGATGCTCATTTTTATTTCTTAACCATTATGATATTTATACATCCATAAAATCCCTGATTTTAGCAAGCGGGCAACGCGTCCTGTGATAGGGCGTTCTGCGACTAGACCAAATCCATGCTTTTTGCCCAGTGATCCAAGAACACCTTTTAGCTTGATTACTGGCAATGTTTCAGGGAGTTCCTCACCTTTCCAGCGTTTCAATAGGATTTGAACGATTTGCTCAGCCTGCCCTTCAGCTAGCTGGGCACTTGGTGCATGTGGAAGGCTTGCACAATCCCCTACCACATAGACATGTTCATTTCCAGGGATATTGTGATGCTTGGTTAAAACTACGCGTCCTTGCTGATCCTTTTCCGCGTTCATTTCACGAACCACTTTGTTCGGCTGGATGCCGGCAGTCCATACGATGGCATCACAGTGGATGGCTTCGTCATGATTATAAAGGGTTTTTTCTTCTACTTTAGTAATATTTGATTGGTTAATAATTTCTACATTATGTTCTAAAAACCAATTTTCTACATATGTGCTTAATCTTTCAGAGAATGCAGACAATATATGCTTCCCTCTATCGAACAGTTTGACTTTCAAATCTGGACGGCTTTCATTTAATTCAGAAGCCAGTTCCACTCCGCTTAGTCCTGCACCGACAATTCCAACAACAGAGCCTGGTGATAAATTATTTAAAGCTTCATACGTTCTGCGGGATTTTTCAATTGTTTGAATGCTATATGTGTGAATGTCGGCTCCTGGAACATTGTGGTACTTATCTTCGCATCCAAGCCCTATTATTATATCATCATATAAAACAGGCTCTTCACCCTGAAGATATACCTTGTTTTCCTCGATGCTGATTTTTGTCACTTCACCGTATTTTATGGTCAATCTTTGATGTTCAGGGAAGGATACACGCACATGCTGATCAGAGATGGTACCTGCAGCAAGAGCGTAATATTCAGTTTTTAAACAATGATAAGGCACACGATCTATTAGTGTAATGGAGACATCATCAGGAAGCTGATTAGGCAAAAGTCGTGCAAGCGCCCTCATACCGCCATAACCACCGCCAAGTATCACAAGATTTTTCATAGTATATTTCCCCTTTATGTCCGTACTGTTTACTTTATCCGAAATCAAATAAACGTTAATTAGTTATCTTAAAAAAATAAATAAATAAATGATATTAATAACCTCAAACCCATAAAAAGTATAACGAAATTGTGTCAAAATCACAACACATATCAGCAGGAAACTTGACAATAAACGACATGAAGTGGTAAATATGTGCACTTTTAAAGGAGAGAACGGAATCCATTTCTTGCAGAATTCAAGTAAAAAAGGTAGCATTAACAGGGTAGAGAGGTGAAAGATGTGATTAAGCCAATCATCGAATTTTGCATCAGCAATTTGGCCAGCGGCTCTCAAAAAGCGCTAGAAAAGCTGGAAAAGGATTATGACCTGGATGTCATCGAATATGGCTGTCTCGGGTATTGCGGCAAATGTGCAAGCACTCTTTTTGCGCTTGTGAACGGAGAAGTGGTTACTGGAGAAACACCAGATGAACTGGTTGAAAATATATATCAATATCTGGATGAAAATCCGATGTTTTAATATTGAAAAGGAGCGATATAATTCGCTCCTTTTCTTTTTTCCTTATTTAGCAGCAGCTTTTTGTTCATATCTCATTTCATACCATCGTTCTCTTGCCATTTCAATTAATTTAGGTTCAGTGGAGCGGCTTTGCAGTTCAATTACTTTCGAAAAGTATTTAACAGCCTGTTCGGACTGATATGTCCTTCTGGATAGCTCTCCGATCAGATAGAAAATCCTCGTTTCAGAAATGGATGATCCTTTAAAATCATCTGACATATAAGACTCCGAATATTCTTTTAGAGCAAGCTTTAAAAATCGCTGTTCTTGATTATCATTCTTTATACTTCGGCAGAGCCAGGCCAGTCTGATATATAAACCAGCCATAATAATATGCTTCTCCCTTTTTAAAGTTCCGCAATAAATAGCAAGCTTATAGGTGTTGATTGCAGCAGTGATGGTGCGGTCCTGGCAATAATCCTGCGGTATCCAGGCATCCGCAACTTTAGAATTGATCATGTCCAGGGCTCCGGGCGGAAAATAAGGGGAAAAGTCCTCTGATTCTGAGTAGCCGCAATGCGGGCAAGTATTAATATAATATAAAAGAGGATTCATGCTTTCACCAGAATAATTTGGGCAAAAATCACTGTCATAATTAGATGCTTTTACAAATCGGGAGCGGAGTTTTTTTGTGGTGAAACTCTTTTTGCAGACTCTGCATTCGCATTTTTTATCATAAGTAGGCTTTAATTGCTGCATAGAATGCCACCTCCGAAGATAATTATCATGACTATTGTACCATATTCCGCCTAGTTTAAGGGTGTAAAGAACTATTTATTATGCAGTGTTCAGAAAAAACAATAATAAGAAAAAGTCTCTTAAGTTGAGCACATACACTTTACTGTATATACTATGAATATAGAAGTATCCTTACATGGACAGGAGGGAATAACATGGAACAAGTTGTGGATATAACAGAAGCAGCAGCTTTGCATATAAAAGAAATGATGAAACAAAATGAGGAAGAAGATGCATTCTTACGTGTAGCCGTTAAAGGAGGCGGGTGCAGCGGACTTTCCTATGGAATGGGGTTTGCCCATGAAGTCGAGGAAGATGATATCCAGTCAGATCACTATGGTATCCAGGTTCTTGTCAGCAAGGAAGATGCCCCTATCTTAAAAGGCACAAAAATTGATTACAAACAATCTATGATGGGCGGCGGATTCACAATCGACAATCCCAATGCCATTGCATCCTGCGGCTGTGGATCCTCTTTCCGTACCGCTTCAAATACAGGTACTCCGGAAGAGTGCTAAATACTATTGCTTCTAGACAGTTACTTAACTAATTTCGAATAGCTGCCTCAAAAAAGGACGGTCCCCGAAGGGCCGTCCTTTTCATATCTTATTTGCCAAACATGGATGAACTGTGCATTGGCTGGACTTTCGCTTTGGGATCGATGTAGGATTTTGCGTGATTCACTGCAGTTGGCGCTTCACCGAAACCGCAGGCAATAAGCTTCACTTTTCCATCGTATGTGCAGATATCACCGGCAGCATAGATGCCTTCGATATTTGTTTCCATTCTTGAGTTAACAACAATGGAGTTCTTTTCAATTTCAAGACCCCATTCCTTAATAGGACCGAGGGAGGAAACGAAACCGTAGTTTACGATTACAGCATCAACATCAAATACCTCTTTTTCCTTTGAAGTAACACCTTCCAGGACGACTTGTTTGATTCCTTCGCTGTCACCGATAAGCTCAGCAGGCACATAAGGCGTTTTGATTTCGACTTTAGAGCTCTGCAGATTCTCTACACTGTGCTCATGCGCACGGAATTTATCGCGGCGGTGAACAATCGTTACTTGTTCAGCGATAGGCTCAAGCATTAATGCCCAGTCTACTGCAGAATCCCCGCCTCCGAAAACAACTGCTTTCTTGCCGGCGAATTGATTTAAATCATCAATGAAGTAATGAAGGTTCTTGCCTTCGTATTGAGCTGCGCTGTCAAGTTCAAGACGGCGAGGCTGGAACGCGCCATTGCCGGCAGTGATAATGATGGTTTTTGAGTAATGTACCTCTTTATTGGTTGTAAGCTTAAATGTTCCATCAGCTTGTTTCTCTAATTTTTCAACAGATTGTTCAAGTGATACAGTGGGCTCGAATTTAGCCATTTGTTCTTTAAGGTTATCAATTAATTCCTGGGCGCGGACTTTCGGGAAGCCGGCAACATCATATATGTATTTTTCAGGATAAAGAGCAGATAACTGTCCCCCAAGCTGAGGCAAGCTTTCAATAATCTTAACTGATGCTTGTCTCATGCCACCGTAGAAAGCAGTGAATAAACCAGTTGGCCCCCCGCCAATAATGGTTATGTCATACACTTTTTGATCTTCTTTCATGCAATATCCCCCCACGTATGTATTGAAATTCCACTCTTTATTCTAACATAAATCGTTTAAAACCTCATCAATCGAGGTAAATATTATGAATAATTGGAAGATTTCAAATGAAAACCCTGCATTTAAAACACGTATATTCTTTTAAGTTATCCTGAGATTTTTAAGTTTTTCGTCTATTTTTTTAGGCTTGAAAAACTATATGAAGTAGAATAAGATGTAATGGAGGAATAATGTTAATATTTTATGACAATTTTGTTGAGTTTTTTTGAACTAATTCGTGAATAACATCACAAAGTTTTTTTATGTTTTTTGCTATAAAAAATATAAAGCAGTGGAAGATAAGAAAACATTAGAAAATACTTAAAAAAGGTGGAAGTGATACACTTGAGAAAGCCAAAGATTGTTATCCTCGGTGCAGGCTACGGCGGTTTGATGGTTGCAACCCGTTTGCAGAAATCTGTAGGAACTAACGAAGCGGAAATCGTTTTAGTGAACAAGAATGACTACCATTATGAAACAACATGGCTGCATGAGGCATCAGCCGGAACACTTCATCACGATCGTGTACGCTATGATATAAAAGATGTTATTGACCGCAACAAAGTTGAATTCGTTCAGGGAACTGCTCTTGAAATTAAAACAGAAGAAAAGAAAGTCATTTTGGAAAATGGCGAAATTGACTATGATTATCTAGTTGTTTCTCTTGGAGCCGAGCCGGAAACATTCGGTATTAAAGGACTTAAGGAACATGCATTTTCTATTGTCAATGTAAATGCTGCGCGTCATATCCGTGAGCATATTGAATATCAATTTGCTACTTACAATACAGACGCCCAGAAAAAAGACGAGCGCCTTACAATAGTTGTCGGCGGTGCAGGCTTCACGGGCATTGAATTCCTTGGAGAATTGGCAAACCGTGTTCCTGAGCTTTGCAAAGAGTACGATGTAGACTACCACAAAGTGAAAATCATTTGCGTGGAAGCAGCGCCAATGGTTCTTCCTGGCTTCGATCCTGAGCTTGTTAATTACGCTGTATCTCACCTGGAGAAAAAAGGCGTACAATTCATGATTGGAACAGCTATTAAGGAAGCTACGCCTGAAGGCATCATCGTTGGCAAGGGCGAAGATGAAGTAGAAGAAATCAAAGCTGCAACTGTTGTCTGGGCTGCAGGTGTACGCGGAAATTCTATTATTGAAAATTCTGGCATCGAAGCAATGCGCGGCCGTGTAAAAGTTCAGCCTGATTTGCGTGCTCCTGGCCATGATAATCTGTTTATCATCGGAGACTGCTCATTAATCATCAATGAAGAAATTAACCGTCCATACCCTCCTACTGCACAAATTGCTATGCAGCAGGGTGAAGTATGTGCAAGAAACATTACTGCTTTAATCCGCAATAAAACTGAACTTGAAACATTTACTCCAGATATTAAAGGTACTGTATGTTCTCTTGGTGAACACGATGCGATCGGTGTTGCATTCGGCAAGAAAATGGTTGGTACTAAAGCTTCATTCATGAAGAAGATGATCGATAACCGTGCTCTTTACATGGTTGGCGGACCATCACTTGTATTGAAAAAAGGTAAATTCAACGTTCTTTAATAAATAGCTATCATTTATATAAGGGGATGGACTCTATAGTCTGTCCCTTTTTTTTCGTGGTAGAATTTATGTAAAAGGGGGTTTTCGGATGGGAGTCGAACATAAAAGGGGAAAGGTCTGGCTTGCGGTTTCTGGGCTTGTTATTTCCCCAGAAGGCAACTGGCTTGTCGTTAAAAAGAAATACGGAGGCCTTAAAGGCAAATGGTCTCTGCCTGCAGGGTTTGTGGAACCAGGCGAAACTGCTGATGAAGCTGCAGTGCGTGAAGTAGAAGAAGAGACTGGAATCAAATGTTCAGTGAAAGGCTTGCTTGGATTGCGAACAGGTGTCATCAAAGGAGAAGTCAGCGATAATATGGTTTTGTTTTTGCTTGAAGCAGAGCCTGGACAATCATTAAAAGTTCAGGAAAGTGAACTTTTTGACGTGCAATATCGTGATCCGAAAGAGCTCGCTAATGACCCGGATGGATCAGTTCTTTTAAAATACATATTAGATTCTTCTGATTCCTCTATAAAGCCTTTGATTAATGGCATTAATCCCGGAGATACTTTCGGATACACAGCATATAAACTATTTTTATAATTTTCTGAAATTTAGAGATAGAACGAGGAATTAGAAGCAAACAATGCTTGTATGCGTTTCCAACGATAGTTTTTCATGAAATATGGAGCTTTTCATTTAATCATATCCTTGATATATTATCAGAAAATTCAGTTACGAAATTCAAAGGAGATGAATGAAATGACAGCTAAGAATCATGAAAATAAAGAGTGTATGTATTGTTCAGGGAAAGGGTATTTTCAATTATTGTTAGGTGGATCTGAAACCTGCAGCTGCTGCGGTGGTACAGGAAAGAAAAAGGAATAAACCAAAAACTTCGCGGAATGCGAAGTTTTTCTTTTCATTAGCGGGTGTGCTGGCGCTCCCGCTTTTCTTGTTGACTCCCCAATCCACATTAAAGTACACTAAATATTGATGTGCTAAGGGAGGAAACAAGTTCATGCAAATGACGATTTTCGTTTTGCCTATTTCGATGCTTCTATTTTTTGTGCTGTTTTTTGGAATAGGTTTTATATTAAATATGCTGTTAAGAATGTCTTGGATCATGGCCATTATTTATCCTATTATCGCCATCTTTATCATCGATAAAGTTCGTTTTATTGAGTATTTTCAAAAACCGGGGGAATCCTTTTCCAGCCTTGGCGTTGAATTGTCCAGCCTCGCTCTGGCTGACATCCTCATATTAAGCAGCGGAATGGCAGGCGCCATCGTTGCCGGAATTACGATTAGGCTGCTTCGTAAAAAAGGATATCGGATGTTTTAAATTGGTTATATAATCTCGGCTGCGGCAGGGATTTTTTATTTTTTTGATTAGTGTAATCAAATCGCCCAAGCCTATGGTATTACTGGTTTTAGCCTGTCTGAAAACGGATGCTTGGAGGCTTCCGCTCCCATAAGTTATGAATATTTCTCTCGAAGATGGGAAATGAATAACTTTGGGAGGAGTGTAATAGATGAGCAAATTTAAAATATGGATGAAACGTTCGGTAATGTCAGCCTTATTTATAGGCGCGTTATTGACAACTCTCCATTCGATTTCCGGAGTGGAAGCACGATCAATTATTCAGCTGCATCAAAGTGATGGTGAACAAGCTGACGAGGATGGAAATTCAAAGTTTGACCATACATTAAAATCGGTTGGCGTAGCATTTAAGTTTTTAAAGCAGGCAGTGAGTCTGGAGCCTAAGATTTCTGCGAGTGAAGCTGTGGCAAGTGAACAGCCGCCGACACTGGAAGAATCGATTGACTGGTCGCAGTATCAGAAGCAACAAGTAATAGCTACTGGATATACGGCATTTTACGAGTCGACAGGCAAAAATCCGGATCATCCGTCCTTTGGCATTACATACTCAGGCGTTAAAGTAAAAAGAGATTTATACTCTACAGTCGCAGCAGATTTGAATGTTTTTCCGATTGGAACGATTTTGTTTATCCCTGATTATGGATATGGTGTTGTAGCAGATAAAGGCGGCGCTATTAAAGGGAATAAATTGGACCTTTATTATGAAACAGTGGATGATGTTTATAATAACTGGGGAAAGAAAACGCTCGATGTTTACATCGTTGAAATGGGCGATGGAACCCTGACGGAAGAAGAATTAAAATTACTGAATGAAAATGAATCCATGCAGGTTTTTAGACAGCAATATATTAAATCTGAGAAAAAATAATTCGGAATGCAGGCAAATCCGCGAAAATAATCGGATTTGCCTTTTTATTTTTATAACATAGAAAATGCCTGCGGGTGGATCTTTTTAGCTAGTTTTATGGCTCCTTCAATTAGCCGTGGTGAAGGCCTGCAAAAAAGTTCTTCTTCCAGAACCAGGATTCTGTTCTGCTTAACTGCTTCCATTTCACTCCAGCCTGGACGTTTCAGGACAATTTCCGGATTTACCTTTTCTCTTCTGACACCGACCCAGGCGAGACAGATATAATCCGGCTGCCGATTCAGGACATCATCCCAATCAGTCTGGACACTTGCAAGCTCAACATCCCTGAATAAATTCATTCCGCCGGCAATCTCACTGATTTCTGTCAGCCAATTGACTTTGCCGGGTGTAAATACGGGCTTTGGCCACCATTCCCAATAGAGGCTTGGTTTTTTTTCAATCCTGCTTGAGATGAGCTTAAGTGCCTCTATTTTTTCCGCAAACTCTTTAGCAGCCAAAACACCTCTTTCAGGCTTACCGATTTTTTCTGCAGCAAGAATCAGGTCCTGTTCAATATCTGCCAGGCTTTGAGGATTTAAAACAATGTGGGGAATCTGCCTTTTTTCAAGCTCCGCTACATTCTTTTCCATGCCGGGTACACTAAGGGATGCCAGCACAAGATCAGGCTTCAATTCTTCTACTTTGTCCATATTAATAGACAAGTCAGGGCCCAGCCGGGGCAGCCTGGATATTTTGTCCGGCCAATCCGAATAATCGTCCACCCCCGCGAGCATATCAGTAAATCCCAAGTATTCCACTAATTCCGTGTTGCTTGGGCATAAGGAAAGGATTTTCACATTAAATCACACCCTCAGGAAAATAAATAATGAAGTGCTAAAGTCAATAGGATTCCAGTCAGGCCGCCAAATAGAACTTCTATCGGCTTATGGCCAAGCAGCTCCTTCAATTCTTTCTGTTTTTCTTGGCCTTCTTTCTTCTGCCATGTCTTTGCTTCTTCAACAAATTTATTGAAGTCGGCAACAAGCTGGTTTAAAACAATTGCCTGTTCCCCAGCCTGACGTCGCACTCCTGTAGCATCAAACATCGTGATAATGGCAAATACGGCTGAGACAGCGAATACAGCCGAGTCTATTCCAGTCTCTAGTGCCACTCCCGTTGAAAGGGCAGTTACTGCTGCTGAGTGTGAGCTTGGCATTCCGCCAGTACTTGTCAAAAGGGACCAATCCACTTTTCGGGTGGCAATAAATTGAATGGGCACTTTTACAAATTGGGCAAAGAAGATGGCTGCCAAAGCAGACCATAAAGGAAAATTTGTCAATAATTCCATATGAGACCACCTCCTAAGTTGTATGATACTCCCCTTGCAGCTTCAAATATGCAGGTTCGGGAACTGCCGAAAGCTATACTAACTAATATTCTCCAACAGATTGTTCCTTCCTGCAAGCTGATCTATTTTAAGTTTTTGTTAAACGATGCTTTTTTTGAAAATACGACGTTGCAGTCAGGGAAAACAAAAGAAGCCACTCAAAGGCATTCAGGGCAGCTGCACTTTCAATTGGAATATCAATGGCGCTTCCGATAATCATCAATACAGCTCCGGCAAAAAACCAAAACCAGCCCTGTTTGCGCCAAATAACAGCAGATGCCGCCAGCAGCACAGCAGATACGATCAGCACCATAATGGGAGGGCCGCCTGGTGCCTCTGTATCTGAATAGCTAAGAACACCATATTCCCACTTTGCTTCCAGTTTAAGACCAAATACCTCAGCAGTAAGTTCCAGAATAATTAATCCTGCAGTAAGCAAATAGGCAATCCATTTAAATGTGCCTGTTTTGGCCCATTCCAGATCTGCTTGTTTTAAAGTATTCCAGGAGTATAGGACAAGCAATGGCGTGAAAAAGGCGTGAATCCAAAACCGGGCATAATTCAGATGCTTTAAAGTATTGCCCTCCCCGATAAAACGGCCAGCAGCCAGAATTCCGTTATCGTAAATTAACCCTAGAAGTACAGGAAGCAGGAAGACAGCACTAATGAGGCCGCTGTCCTTAACAGTGCTTAGCGCCCAGAAGAACAGCAGGATATATCCTGCTGCAAAGGCGGCAAACAATAGAGGATCCATAACATTCTCCTTTCAGTCTTTATTTTCTTTACCCAATAATTAAAGAATATACTTAAGGATTATACATATAGGATAATCTCTATCCTTTTTGTTAAAATGAAAGTGATAGGAAGTCCTGAACATGGGGTGATTTCATGGAAGATTATCCTCTTGAATACTACGAATTCTTTATTAGTTTCAATGAAGGTGACTATTATACATGCCATGATCTTCTTGAGGAAATGTGGATGACTGACAAAGGCAATCTATTTTTGAAAGGCCTGCTGCAAATGAGTGTCAGCATCTATCATTATGAATACGGCAATGTCAAAGGAGCAAGGCTGATGATGCAGGCGGCACAGGAATACTTGCAGTCTTACCGGCCTAAACACTGGGGGATTAATCTTGAGCATGTGTATGAGTTTATTGAAGAATGCCTCTCTATTTTTCCGAAAGATATCGATCGGCTCCCATTTGAAATGATAGAAACTCTTCCTAAACTGCCGCAGCTGGTGCTATATTTGGAAGATTAGCAAAAGTAAAAACATCATAAAATTAGATAGTCGAAATAATTCAATATTTTCGATATAATAAGATGAAAATATATTATGGGGGTGCGAGAATGTTTTCAGTAAAGAAAGAAATTGACTTCTCAGCCGAACAGGAATGCCTGATCGTTGGTGTCTTCGATAAACCAGCCAGGTTTGAAGGTGTACTGGCCCGTGCAGATGAACAATTTGATGGCCAACTGACAGAGCTGGTGAAAAGCGGGGATATTTCTGCCAAGAAAAAAGCTATTGCAAAAATACATACTTTTGGAAAAATCGGGGCCAAACGATTAATAACAGTTGGTCTTGGAAAAGAAAAAGAATTCAGCTTTGAAGAATTGCGTGAAGCATTGGGCCGGGCATTTAAGGAAGTGAAGTCGTCCAAGCTACAAAATGCAGGTGTCCATCTTGATACATTTATTGGTGGAAATGTAGATGCGCTTGATGCAGCCCATGCAGCCAGCGAGGCATTTGCCCTTTCCACCTATAAGTTTGAAGATTACAAACAGAAATCGAATGAACCGGAAAAAGATATTGAAAGTATAGCCGTTTACTGCGAAGCCGCAGATGAGGAAGATGTAAAGGCCTCCCTTACAGTAGGATATGCCCACGGAAAAGGAACGAACTCAGCCCGTACATTAGTCAATCTGCCAGGCAATATGCTGACGGCCACTGATCTGGCAAATTACTCTTCTGAATTGGCTTGGAGATACGGATTTGAAGTGGAAATCCTTGAAAAAGAGGACATGCTTAAACTTGGCATGGGTGCTCTTTTGGCAGTTAATCAGGGATCAGCAGAGCCTCCTAAAATGATTGTCATAAAATATCAGGGCAAGGAAGAATGGAAGGATGTCATCGGCCTGGTGGGCAAAGGAATTACCTTTGATACAGGGGGCTATTCCCTTAAACCGAAGGATGGCATTGTCGGGATGAAAACAGATATGGGCGGTGCAGCGGCTGTGCTTGGCGCAATGGAAGTCATCGGCGAACTGAAGCCTGAACAAAATGTTGTCGCTGTTATTCCTTCCACAGATAACATGGTGAGCGGAACAGCGTTTAAGCCGGATGATGTCATCACATCCATGAGCGGGAAAACCATTGAAGTCCTTAACACTGATGCAGAAGGGCGTCTGGTTCTTGCTGACGCGGTAACATATGCGAAGCATCATGGAGCAGATTACCTGGTGGATGTTGCAACTCTGACTGGCGGTGTCATTGTTGCACTGGGGGAAGAAACAACAGGTGCATTAACCAATAATGAAGAGTGGTTTGAGCAGGTGCTGGAAGCATCCTATGAAGCTGGCGAACCAATCTGGCGTCTGCCTCTTTTTGAAAAAGATAAAGAAAGAATCAGAAGCAGCAAGGTTGCAGATCTGAACAATTCGCCTGGACGTGCCGGCCATGCCATTATGGGCGGAGGATTTGTCGGTGAATTTGCCGAAGACACACCATGGGTGCATCTTGATATTGCAGGTACAGCCACAACAGCAAAAAGCCATGATCTTGGACCAGACGGCGCGACAGGCGTTATGGTGCGTACATTGGCACTGCTGGTTGAAAGATTTGAAGCAAAATAAAGATGAATTCAGAACTCTGGAGAGATCCGGAGTTTTTTTATGCAGTTTTTTAGCTTAAATTCGCAATGGAACTGTAAGAAATGAACTTTACCGGCAGGTTAACCCGAAATACCGGCCAACACAGCGTCTGGCGCAAACTCCCATTTCTGAATCTGCCCGAAATCATTGACATGAAAAGTAGAAGTATGATAGTTTAATACTTGTGTTTTAGTTCTCTACCAATTTAGCATAATAAAGTATAATGAAACATAAGTACAGAAAGAGGGTTGCATCATGAATGCAGTTATACTTGCAGTTTTGATCATGCTTGTTCTCAGCCTTCTGCGTGTCAATGTGGTCTTAGCCCTTGTGGCGGGCGCATTGGCAGGCGGGCTGGCAGGCGGATTAAGCATAGATAAAACAATAGAAGTTTTTTCAAATGGGCTTGGCGGCAGTGCTGAGGTTGCATTAAGTTATGCGTTATTGGGCGGATTTGCCCTAGCCATTTCCGCAACAGGACTTCCGAATCTATTGGTGGATTGGGTTCTGGAAAAGGTCGGGAAAGACGGGGAATCGAGAGGGAAAACATTATCAAAGGCACTCATCATATTTTCCATTTTATTAATGTCTATTTTTTCTCAAAATCTGATTCCGATTCATATCGCGTTTATTCCGATTTTAATTCCGCCTTTATTGAAGGTTATGAATGAGCTGCAAATGGACCGCCGTCTGATAGCATCTGTGTTGACATTTGGTTTGACAGCTCCGTATATTTTGCTGCCTGCAGGATTTGGCCAAATATTCCACGGAATACTCGCAGAAAATATGGAGAACAGCGGATTGGCAGTGGACATGGCTGACATCCCGAAGGCAATGCTTATTCCTGTAGCCGGTATGATAGCTGGTCTTTTAGTTGCATTATTTGTTTACCGAAAAAAAAGGGATTATCGTCCATCAGAATTAATGGAGACGGAGAAAGGCAATTATTCCAAAAAGGGCATTATTTTTTCTCTCATTGCGATTGCAGCAGCTCTCATTGTACAGCTGCAGCTGGATTCGATGATCTTTGGGGCGCTGACAGGTATTTTGGTTATTTATATCAGCGGTTCAATTAAATGGAACGAGGCAGATCAGCTTTTAACAGAGGGTATGAAGATGATGGCGTTTATTGGATTTGTTATGCTGGCTGCATTTGGGTTTGCAGATGTATTAAAAGAAACAGGCGATGTTGAAAGCCTTGTTGAACAAGCGGCAGGAATCATCGGCAATAATAAATCACTTGCAGCATTGCTTATGCTTCTTGTCGGCTTACTTGTTACGATGGGGATTGGATCTTCATTCTCAACCATCCCGATTATTGCAACCATATTTGTGCCGCTTGCACTAGAGGTTGGCTTCAGCCCGATGGCAACTATTGCTCTAGTAGGGACAGCCGCTGCTCTTGGAGATGCCGGTTCGCCTGCATCAGACAGCACATTGGGGCCAACAGCAGGCTTGAATGCAGATGGACAGCACAATCACATCTGGGATACTTGTGTGCCAACATTCCTTCACTACAATATTCCGCTCATCCTGTTTGGATGGCTGGCGGCAATTATCTTATAAATTTAAGCAGCTTCCATTAAGGGGGCTGCTTTCTCATTGCTTTTATCAGTCCGTAAAGTAGGGTACGATAAAGGAAAAAGAACTGAGGTGGCTTCAGTGTATTTTGGGAAAATAAGAAAACCGGCCTCAAGCCGGGTACCGCCAAATCAAAATATGACGACGGCTTTTCCTGTACTGCATTATGGAAATGTCCCGCACTATAAGGATATTCAAGAATGGAACCTGCAGATATTTGGGGAAGTAGAAAAGGAATTATCCCTTTCGCATGAGGAGGTAATGAACCTTCCTCAGACACAGTATAAAAATGATATCCACTGTGTTACGGGCTGGTCAAAGCTTGATAATATTTGGGAGGGAGTCTCCGCCGCTGAGATTGCCAGGCGGGCAGGTGTAAAAGAAACCGCGCAATTTGTAATCCTCCATGCGGAAGAAGGATGGACCACCAACCTTCCCATTAAAGATTTTCTAAAAGGCACTAGCCTTCTTGCCCATACTCATAACGGTGAGCTCCTGACTCCTGAGCATGGGTTTCCTCTAAGAGCCGTGATTCCGCATCTTTATTTCTGGAAAAGCGCAAAGTGGATTAGAGGCATCGAGTTTTCTGAAATTGACAAGCCTGGTTTTTGGGAGAAAAACGGCTATCATAACTATGGTGACCCCTTTCGTGAGCAGCGATTCAGCTGGGATGATTAATAAACATAAAAGCGTTACATGCCGTAACGCTTTTATGCCTATTAAAATCCAAATAGCATAGTAAAAATATTTTTCTTTTTTAATTTCTTCCTGGGCTTCTCCTGATCAAAAACCAAAAGGGTGTCAGCGGGGATGCTTCGGCTTTTTACAGCTGTCCTGGCTTCAAGAACCTCAATCCGTTTAAGCAGGCGTGCATTCTCTTTCTGCAGCTCTTCTATTTCGCTGCGGTGCTGCAGCAGCTGATAGGAGACAACATCATCCGCCTTTCCGTTCAGCCGCTGCTCAAGCTCACTGATCTTCAAATAAATTTTCTCCATGGCTGGTTCAGCTGTTTCTCCCTGGACCGTACCTTTTCTGGCCTTTTTGCCATTTACCGTAACGTCCTGCAATATAATCCCCTGGTTAAGCTGATCCTGCACCTGCTTAAGCAGGTTAATGTCTTCTTCCGTAAATAAGTAATGGCCTAGTTCATTCCGTTCCGCCCGGAGTCCCAGTTGTTTAACCCATCGCTGAATAGTGCTTGGCGAAACTCCTAACAATTTAGCAGCAGCACTTGTATTCATTCTGATCCCCTCCCGTTTTCACAATGGATTCTATCCGGATAACGGGAAGTCCTTCCCGGCTGACAAAACAAGTTTTCTTTCGGCAAAGATAGTGCGGATTTTACATTTTTTTATCATCCTGATTTCCGGATTTTGAATTCATATATAAACATTTTTCTGTCATCCAGCCTATTGTTCCGCCAATTAGGGCACCGCCTATTACATCAGAAGGGTAATGGTGGCCAGCCCAGACACGCGCGAAGCCTGTAAGGGCTGAAACCCACAGCAAAATACGGCCTATAAATCGATTGGCGTAAAAAATGACGATAGAGGCAGCAAACGACACCACTGTATGTTTGCTTGGAAAACTAGAATCTCTTTTGGCTGGGATCAATATGCCAACCTTGTTTTTTATGAAGGGGCGGGGCTTAAAATAACAAATTTTAATGATCTTATTTACAAGGATAGCGATCAGGGAAGCTGCAGCAGCCTTTTTCGCGGCTGTTTTGGAGGGGCCTTTTGCCAGCCACATGCATGCCAGTACGAATAAAAATAAATACCTTGCCCTATTTGATATAAGAATCATTAAAAAGTCCATGAAAGCAATACGTCCGGACAATCGGTTGATTGCCTTGAAAATCTTCATGTCCATTATTAGTCTCCTTCTGCTCTTGTCATTGGGCAGATTCCTGCTGTCAGGCTCTCTTTTTGGAGGGGCTTCTGCCTTTTGTTCATTTTCTTATTATTTGCAACTCTGCACTTAAAAACACAATTTGAGTATAGACATTAAAAAAATAAAACCATGCAGCAATTGCATGGTTTTAAAAGCTATACATAGAATAAGTCTTTAAACACAAATGAAGCGAAACCCATATAGGCACTGATAGTGTGGTCGCTTATAATATAATTTGGATAATTCCAGAAAATCATTAAGATACCTCCTTTAAAAGTGAATCCCCTGCAGAGGCAGAGGAAATTGAATATTATATTTGTCCTGAGCGCGATGACAGCCATTTGTTCAAATAGTCAGGAACTTTTCCTTTTGAAGTAAGATTGGCATGACCTCCCTGAAGAAGGTGGAAAGTTTTGTCAGTACTTGAAGTCAGGCTCATGACAGGAAAAATCTGTTCTTTTGGTACAAGGCGGTCATTATCCGAAGCGACAGCGAGTAAATTGGCTTTGATATTGCTTAGCACCGCCTTCCTTTCACGGACGGTTAATGTGCCATTCACAAGCTTATTCTCTTCCAAAAGGTCATGATTGATTTGCTTTAGTGCTGCCCCGGCAAATGGAATATGGCCATCGGTCCAGTGGCTGAAACGTTTCCACCGGGAGGCGTATGCTTCATCGTCAGCCCTGGCCAGAAGCGACAAATAATGGGAGTAATAAATGGGTGAAGTAAATAGCCGCATTCCTGATTTGATGGCAAAGGCGGGTATAAGTCCCCATGCTTCAAAAATGGAGTCCAGACTGCCTTCTCCATTCCGCAATTCTTCTGCCCATTTATCAAAGACAGGGACGATGCTAAAGTCAACCGGTGCGACAGACAATACTAAGTTTTTGACCGGCTCATCCGCAATGGCCGCATAAATCGCAGCAAAAGTGCCGCCCAGGCAAAAGCCCATGACGGTTATTTCTTCTGCTTTGGCGTGATATAAAGCTCGTTTTACCCCTTTCTGGATGTATTTAGTAATATAATCGTCCATGGTAATCTCTTTGTCCTCATAGCCCGGAATTCCGAAATCCAGCAAGTAGACATCGTATCCACTGTTGGCCATAGCCTCAATTAAACTGTTCTGAGGACCAAGATCTAAAATAAAGGGCTGATTGACGAGCGAATATACAAGGAAAACCGGAATTTTGTATTTTTTACTGGAAGGGGCATAGTGCCAGAGTGTAGCTTTATTTCTTTTCCAAACTGCAGTCCTTGGAGTTGAATTGGTCTCCGGATCAGGCAGGAGAATGGTTTTAAAGAAACCATGCAGTTTTTTGGAAGTGGTATTTTGTTCCATTTATTTTCCCGCGCCTTCACTGCTGCTGGAAGATTCCAATTCCTGATCCAGCGACTGCTTTAAATCAGATAAGACTTGAAGAATATTATCTGGGTCTGCTTGAGAATTCGCGGCAGTGCTGCCAAGTGCCTTTTTTATTTCCTCCACTGATTGAGCCAAAGCCATGACTTTTTCGTCAATCAGGTCCATTTTTTCTTCAGCCTGCACAGTTAATTTTGCTGCGTTTGCCACGTCAGTCTTGGTAGGGAAATTAAGAGGGATGGATAGTGTCTCAATGGCTTCCTGGAGTTTTTTCATGCTTGCTGCAGTCACCTCGGAACGGGTGATTAGATTTTTAAATATTTCTTCTTTGTTAATTGAGTTCTGAATGGAATTATTCAGTTCTCTTTCCACTTTTGTCCCTAACTTTTTTATTGCCTGTAATAGGGCTTCGGTATGGTTAATAGACATAAACATTCTCCTTTCTATGAAGTCAACCAGGAAATCAATGGACTTAGAGGGAAACTGTCATTCCTCCATCTACGACTAAAACCTGTCCTGTCACATAATCAGACGCTTTGGATGATAAAAAGACAGCTGCTCCTTTTAAGTCATGTTCACTTCCAAATCTTCCGGCAGGAATCTTTCTGAGAATAACTGAACTCGATTTTTCCAGGATCTTTGTTATTCTGGTAGGAAAGAAGCCTGGAGCAATAGCGTTCACTTGAATGCCGGAGGGTGCCAATTTTACAGCTAAATCCTTTGTAAGTGCGATAACGGCTCCTTTACTTGTACTGTAGGCAACTGCATCAAGAAATGCGGAAGGAGCACCTCTCATTCCATTTACTGAAGAAATATTGATGATTTTGCCGCTGCCCTGCTTCGCCATCACTTTTGCCGCAGCCTGTGAAAATAAAAACAGCCCCTTTAAATTCACATTCATGACTTTGTCCCATTTATCAGCAGGCAGTTCAAGGAAAGGCGCAACCCAGGATGTTCCGCTATTATTAATGAGAATATCGATGCTCCCAAATGTCTCTAAGGTCTTGCTGATGACCATTTGAATGTCTTCTTCACTGGTTATGTCACATTCAATTGCCAGAGATTTAACTCCCTTTGCTTCAAGATTTTTTCTGACATGCTCACATGCTTCAATGCTGCGTGAGCAGACGACAACATTTGCTCCTGCTTCCCCAAGTGCATTTGCCATTTGCTCGCCGAGTCCGCGTCCTCCTCCTGTTACAATTGCTGTTTTATTGCCTAAATGAAATAACTCGTTCAATTCCATCGTTATCCCTCCCTTAGTGTTATTAAAAATCAATCCCGCTGACTTAAAATAGACTTCGATATAGTATAGACAAGTTATCCCCATGTGGTGCTAAAATTGTATATTTGCCTTGTCCCAAAATGTATAAGGAAGATAAAAACAGATAAGGATGGAAAACATACGAGGAGGGATGAAGAAAGGTGGAAAGGGAGCGAATAGAGGAGCTTTTTGAAGAAAGCGGATATCACGGATTAAACAGCAGACTTGCCTATAAAGTCTGGATGAGAGGGGTATGGGATGAAGAGGATGAAGACAGAATAGAAGCTTTTTTAGATGCTTATTCTTTTGAAGGAGAAAGAATATTAACTGACGATTTTCTTTATCACTATCGAATATTTGCCTATATTCACGAGAAAAATGAATGTCCGTTATTCCAGCGGCAGAGATCTTAGGAACACAGCTTAAAGCAAAAACAAACACAGATCCAGGACCTGTGTTTGTTTTACATATACAAAATAAGAAAGTATAAAACTTTGAGCTTCGATAATTGTCTAGCTCCAGGCGCCTTCCGCTTTTCTTATCAGCCAGCTTTCTTAAGCTGCTTATTGGCTGCCTTATAGTGGTTTTCAAAAAATTCATTAGTATCTTTAACAACCACTTTGCTTAAAAGAACTAATGCAATTAAGTTAGGAATCATCATTAATGCATTTGCCATATCTGCGAAAGCCCAAACGGTAGTTAAGTTGGCAACCGCACCAATGCCAGTCGCAAAGATGTAAATGGCACGGTATCCCATAATTCCTTTTGTGCCAACCAGGTACTCAAAGCATTTTTCACCGTATACATACCAGCCGACGATTGTTGAGAAACCGAAGAAGATAACAGAGAATGCAACGATATATTCACCCGCTGTTCCAAGAACATGGGCAAAGGCTGCACTTGTTAATGCCCCGCCGTCAAGGCTGCCGTCATGCGCCACACCAGAGATCAATCCGCCTGTTGTGTCCCAGAAACCAGTCATGATAAGCACCAGTCCAGTCATCGTACAAACAACGATTGTAACAATAAATGTACCAGTCATCGCAACAAGAGCCTGTTTTACAGGGTGGTCTGTCTTTGCGTTGCCTGCGATAAGCGCTGCTGTACCAAGACCGGCTTCATTAGAGAAAATACCCCGTGAAACACCATTCTTGATCGCTTCAGATACTACAACACCGACAAATCCGCCAGTTGCTGCAACCGGATTGAAGGCATAGTAGAAGATTGTCTGGAATCCAGGGATGATCTGATCGTAGTTAACTGCAAGAATAATTAGTGACCCGCCAATATAAAGAACCGCCATGACTGGTACAAAGAATCCAGCAACAGTACTAATACGCTGAATGCCGCCAAAGATGATTAGAGCAGCCAGTACAGCAAGAATAACGCCTGTAATCCAATTATTAATCCCAAATGAAGTGTCCATAACAGCTGCAATGGTATTCGATTGAACACTGTTGCCGATTCCAAGTGCTGCAAATGCTCCGAAGATTGCAAATGCAACTGCAAGCCATTTGAATTTCTTGCCAAGACCGCGTTCTACATAATACATCGGTCCGCTGGAGTACTCGCCATTTGCGTTTTTCACTCGGTATTTCATTGCCAGCAAGGCTTCAGCATATTTGGTTGCCATTCCCAGCAGACCAACAATCCACATCCAGAAGATGGCCCCTGGTCCGCCAAGTGTAATCGCAGTGGCAACACCGGCGATATTACCATTGCCAATTGTTGCTGCGAGAGCTGTCATAAGCGCTTTAAAGTTACTGACATCGCCCTCATCATTAGATGCAGCCTGTCCTTCTTTGGTAAACCCTAATTTAAACGCATATATAAGCCTTCTGAATTGAAGGCCTTTCAGCATGAATGTTAAAAGAACACCAGTACCAAAAAGCAAAATCAAACTTGGTGTGCCCCAGAGCACCCCGTTAATTTTATTAAGCGTCTCAAGCATAAATTCCATCGCCTCCCATATGTTAACGCTTTCAATTGCTGTGAACAAACTATTATTATATGATTTTTTTGTGAACATGTCCTATTGTAAAATTATCTGAATATAACTTCAAGTCAAATAATAGAAGTAAAACTATTAGCAATTTTATAAAAAAGGAGATACCGTGCGAATTATGTCGAATGGCTTGATGACTTTGGTAGAGCGCAGGGTTGGATTGAGGTATAATATAATAGGATAGAAAAAGTGAATTGGCGTTTAAAGGAGTTTTACGATTGGGTGATGATAAAATGGAAAAAGATCCGTTTAAGAGGGCATTTAGTGATCTAGAAGAATTGGTAGATAAGATCCGCGATGTCCTGGAATGCCCTGTTACAATAGAAGATGTTAACCATCGCCTGCTGGCCTACAGTACACATGATGACCAGACAGATACCGCGAGAATCGCAACGATTATCAGCAGAAAGGTTCCTGAAAAGGTGATCAATCGTTTATGGAAGGAACGTGTGATTCCGCAGCTGATGCAAAGCGGAGAACCTCTTAGAATCCCTGAAATAAAGGAAATCGGGCTGGGAAATCGGGTAGCCATTTCCATACGTAATCATAATGAAGTATTAGGCTACATATGGGCAGTCGAAGAAGAAGCCCTCTTAACAGAAAGCAAGCTGAACCTGCTAAAGCTTGCTGCACAGTCTGCAAGGACGGAGATGCTAAGATTAAACGCCCAAAAGAAAAAAAGAGCTGAGGGTTACCGGGATTTTTTCTGGGAACTGTTAACCGGCCATTTCCTTAGCCATGATGAAATCGCAGAAAGGTTCGAGGATTTAAGCATTAAACCGCCATCGCCGTTTGCAGTACTTGTCTTTAGGTTTAAAGATGAAGTTACCTCTAAAATAGAACAAAATATCATTTATCTGATCTCGACGAGCCAAAAGGTTCATATTACCTTTCATGCAGCGATGGGGAATGAATTTATTATTCTGGCTGCGCCGCCGGAACCTGCTCTTTCCGAAAATGCTTTTATAGAATTCATCCATTTTTTCATCGATCAAATGAAGACTCGATTTAGCATTGATCATATTAACGGGGCAACAGGAACAACTTATCAGCACTATGAGAAAGTTGAAAAAAGCTATCAGGAGGCACTGCAGGTCCTGCGCCTTAAAGAACAATTTCCCGAAGAGATCCATCATGTCTATAGCTATCAGCAGCTTGGCATTTTCCGTTATCTTGATGCCATACTTGAAAAGAAAAGGCTGGAACCATATGAGCATCCGGCTATCGAAAAGCTTAACAAATATGATATAGAGCATCGGACCAATCTGCTCACTACTCTGGAAGCCTTCATTGATCATGACAGCAATGTGAATGAAACAGCTAAAAAGCTGCATATTCATATGAATACATTGAATTATCGATTAAAGAGGATAACCGATATCGGGGAAGTTGATCTGAAGAATACGAATACAAAACTTTCTTTATATCTTGAACTTAAAATCCGGAGAATCGAAAAGAAGAGCCCCCATTTGTAGATTTTCACAAATGGAGGCTCTTTAATTTTACTGATTTAACAATGACAGCGCTTTACTAAAATTATTATACTGACAATAGTAAATATCATATTTGATAGATTGAAAGGGGATTTTTCCATGATTATTGGAGTACCTAAAGAGATTAAAAATAACGAAAATCGTGTTGCTGCGACACCAGCAAGCGTTGATGCATTAGTAAAAGCCGGACATAAAGTACTTGTAGAAATCGACGCAGGAAATGGAAGCGGTTTCACCAACGAGGATTATACAGAAGTAGGAGCTGTTATCGTAGATACAGCTGCAGAAGCATGGGCTGCTGAAATGGTTATGAAGGTTAAAGAGCCTCTAGCTTCTGAATATGGCTATTTCCGTGAAGGTTTGGTTCTTTTCACATATCTTCATCTTGCAGCAGAGCCTGAGCTTGCAAAAGCATTAACTGAAAAAGGTGTTACAGCTATCGCATATGAAACAGTAGAAGTAAACCGCACATTGCCTCTTCTTACTCCAATGAGTGAGGTTGCAGGACGCATGTCTGCACAAATTGGAGCTCAATTCCTGCAAAAGACAAATGGCGGAATGGGTATTCTTCTGGCAGGTGTTCCAGGTGTATCACGCGGAAAAGTTACCATCATTGGCGGCGGGGTAGTTGGAATCAACGCTGCGAAAATGGCAATCGGACTTGGCGCACAAGTTACGATCATCGACTTAAGCCCAGAACGTCTGCGCCAGCTTGACGATATCTTCGGAAACAGCATCCAAACTTTAATGTCTAATCCTTTCAACATTGCACAGGCTGTTAAAGATGCTGACCTGGTAATTGGTGCGGTTCTCATCCCAGGAGCTAAAGCGCCTAAGCTTGTAACGGAAGAAATGATTAAAACAATGAAACCTGGTTCAGTAGTTGTTGACGTGGCGATTGACCAGGGCGGTATTTTCGAAACAGTTGATCACATTACAACTCATGACAACCCAACTTACGATAAGCATGGCGTTGTTCACTATGCTGTTGCGAACATGCCTGGTGCCGTTCCAAGAACATCTACAATTGCTCTTACAAACGTTACAATCAACTACGCGCTGCAGATTGCAAACAAAGGCGTTGTTAAAGCTATTGAAGACAATGCAGCACTTAAGCTTGGCGTAAACGTTGTAAACGGCAGCATCACATACCCGGCGGTTGCGAAAGATCTTGGCTATGAGTATGTTTCTGTCGAAGATGCATTTGCTAAAGTAAAAGCTGCTAACTAATAGACCATAAATCCCCTTGGCCAGAG
Organism: Cytobacillus sp. NJ13; assembly: GCA_030348385.1. Taxonomy (NCBI): domain Bacteria; kingdom Bacillati; phylum Bacillota; class Bacilli; order Caryophanales; family Bacillaceae; genus Cytobacillus; species Cytobacillus sp. NJ13. Next base: position 4,285,943 of record JAUCFP010000006.1, read on the forward strand.
GCTAAGGGGATTTGTTATGTGCATAGGCGTTTTTGCTTTTCTGGTGCTGTCCAGCTTCAGCGCCTACCCCACGAGGTGTCGGGGGTGGGCAAGGCGCCTTCCGCTTTTCTAGTAGCCCACTCAATATGCGGACATCTGCATATTAAATAGAGAAGGCATTGAAAATTAAGGAGGTTACCCTGCATGTATTATTATAGAGGCCCATATAGAAACGGGGACGAAAGGTTCTTCTTTTTAGGAGCTCCTTTTGTCGGCGGACTGCTCGGCGGTTTCCTGGGAGGCGGGCTAGGAGCAGCATTATTTGCTCCCCGTCCATTTTACGGCCCCCCGCCGCCATTCTATGGCCCGCCAGCTGCACTATATGCTCCTTATGGCGGTGGCGGATACCCTGGCTATGGACCATATGGAAACCCTTATTATCGCTAAACAGGTAAAAGCTCTCTTGATTGAGAGCTTTTTTATTAATGTTTACTTACATCCATCTCAGCTTTAGTGTAAGATCACAGCATTTCTGGGGATCCTCTTTATCAGATTCGAAATGGAGGCTGAGCCCGTCAGGTGTATAGGACACCGCAGGAATTCGGGAAATTCCTGTTGATTTTATCATTTTTTCTACTGCATCCTTTTTTGACTGCTGAGCGGCTGACATCAGTTCATAAGAGAACTTTTTTGACTCTGCCATATTTACAAGCAATGTGCTGGCGTCCCTCATGAGGACTTCCATTTTTTTAGCGGAGCTCATGAACATTTGAGGATCGACAGCTGGGAAGGTTCTGTAGAGATGGATAGGATGATAATAAGACTGGCAGGCTTGCGGATAATTCCAGCAGTTTTGAAGCTGAGGGCTGTATCCAGGCTTTGGGTAGCGAAAATAATAATAGGGGTACATCCGGTTCTGCCCCTTTCGATTAATAATTAATGCACGCATTCCCAATATATGAAACGAAGGCTATTCCTATGAGAAAACAAATGGAATACTTTCGCGCAAAAATATGGCTTGCACCCTGCATAGATAAAAAGGGTTTGCATAAGGTGCATTAGAAAGGCAATTTTTATAAGGATTGATATAATTAGAAAAGGGGTAAAAGAACCGCATGAAGAATATATTAGTGTAATGAATATATAGAAGTGAGCAATGCTTGCATAGATGGGAGGCCCCGGATGGAACTCGAACTGATTTTGGAAATCATTGAGAATAACGGATATTTGGGGCTGTTTCTATGGCTTTGGGTAGGGGTCTTTATTTTTCCTGTGCCAAATGAATTGATCGTGATGACTGTTGGACTTTCTTCCTCTTTAAAAACACTTCACCCTGTGCTTGCTTTCATCGTCATTTATCTTGGCATCTTGACTGCATTGTCAACCTGTTATACAATCGGGCGTTTGATCGGCAGGCCTTTGCTTAAATACTTCCATAAAAGTAAAAGGATGTCTAAAACGATTGATGGTTCTTTAAAACTAATGGAAAAGTATCATGCCTTTTCCCTCACCTTCAGTTATTTTGTTCCGGGTATCAGAAATTTCCTCCCTTTTTTATACGGCTTCAGTAAATTACCATTTAAAAAATTCGCTTTGTTTGCGTACAGCGGTGCACTGATATGGCTGTCTGTGACTTTTTCGATCGGCTATGTATTTGGAGATCATATTGATGCCATCATCAAACATGAAAAAGAATTACTGCTTGGCCTGGCAGGCTTTGCATTGCTCGTCCTCATTTTTCGCTTCACCAGAAGAAAGCGCGGGAAGGAGCAAGAAAAGCTGCATGATCAGGGGTTGGGACTTTAAAATAAAAAGGCAGCCTGGAAGCTGCCTTTTTTACTTAATACTGATTGCGGTGCTCTACCAGGTCGATGGCTCCAAGTACAATATGGGCAAGCCCGAAACCAACGATGGTATCTGATAACATGTTATTGGTTCTGCGGTTTTGTTTCATTGCATATCCAGCCGCAGTAACAGCGGTGCCGAGAACAGTTGGAATTAATCCTTCGCGAACGCGATTCATGACGGTCACCTCTTTTTTGTGATTGTCCTACAGGACATACATAGTTTGATCTTATATAATGAAGTATAGTATGACAACATTTTACATATAGAAAGGGGATAGGGGAATGGAGTTGAAGGGTACTTTAATCGAAACACTCGGAATGGAAATCGTATCACTTGAAAAAGGCCGTGTAGTTGCTACTATGCCTGTTGATGAACGCACCCGCCAGCCGTTTGGACTGCTGCACGGAGGAGCATCTGTCGCCCTTGCGGAAACTGTTGCAAGCATAGGAGCATTTGAACTTTGCGACAAAGAAACGGAATCTGTTGCAGGGCTTGAAATCAATGCCAACCATATACGTGCTAAAAAGGATGGAATTGTGACGGCTGTCGCAACAGTTCTGCATCAGGGCAGAACTACAATGGTATGGGATATCAAAATAACAGATGAAAATGACAAGCTGATTTGCACATCCAGATGCACAATGGCCGTAATGAAAAGAAAATAAATCTGCATGCCAAATAACAAAAACCCACGAGAGCGTCTTTATACTCTTGTGGGTTTTCCTTTTAGTGCCCTTTACCAGCAGGATCTTTTATATTGGAAACATCTTTCAAGTCATCCCGGACACTTTGGTCCCATAGCTTAACACCTGAGTTATATGCTGCACGTCCAATTAAATGACCAGCAATAGGGGAAGTCAAGAAGATGAAGATAATTCCCAAAACTACTCTTGAATTAAAGTAACCATCCTTAAAGTAAAAGAAAAGCAGTGTTCCCAAAAGGACGCATAAAACACCAAGTGTTGCAGATTTTGATGCAGCATGGTTTCTGGTATAAACATCAGGAAGCCTGATAACACCGAAAGCTGCAACAAGGCTGAAAAATGCACCTAACAGAATAAACAGGATAATAAAGAAATTAGCGATCTCGGTCATGTTCAATGATAACCCCCTTCTCCAAATATTTAGAGAAGGCCACAGTCCCGATGAAAGCGAGTATCCCAAGCAGAAGGATGACCTCCAAAAAGGCGTTCGTATTAAGCGCAATGGAAATAAGTGCTACGATGGCAATTAAGTTAATTCCAATTGCATCCAGTGCCACTACCCTGTCAGGAGTGGTTGGGCCCTTGATTACTCTGTAAATTAAAGCCAGTGTGGCAACCGATATACACAGAATAGCAATCATTACAATTGTCTGGATCATTATCGGCTCACCTCCATGATAGCTTTTTCGAATGAGTTTTTTATAGAATCAATTTCGTCCTGTACTTCGCCCATATCCATTGCATGCACATACAATGTTTTGTTGTCATCTGAAACAGAAATTGTTAATGTGCCTGGAGTTAACGTAATCAGGTTAGCTAAAACCGTTATTTCCCAATCTTTCTCTAAAACTGTCGGAAATGCGAAAATGCCAGGCTTCATATCAAGCTTCGGTTTAAGAACAACTTTTAACACAGCTATGTTTGCAAGAATCAGTTCTCTAATAAAGATATACAATAAGTTGAGCACTGCGATTACTCGCTGCAGATAAAAACGAGAATTAAAGAACCTCCTGAATACAAAAATAATGAGCAGGCCGAAAAGATACCCCTTTAGGAAAGCTACACCATCGTAAGTTGTTGTTAAAAACATCCACATAAACCCAAGGAACATATTTAATAATATTTGAAATGCCATACTCAGTACTCCTTTAAGACTGCTTCTATATAAATACTTGGATTTGCAAGCGTTTCAGCAGCCTGAGAGATATACGGATATACGAATTCAGAGCCGACTCCGTAAAAGACGGCAATAGCAACAAGGATCACAGGAGCAGTCATCATGCTTTTAACAGGTATTTTATCTGCACCTTCATATGCACGAGGTGTTCCCCAAAAACCATTTATAAAAATCTTCATGATGGAGAATAAGACAAGCAGACTGGACATTAAAACAATTCCGGCTCCCCAGTAATGCTCAGACTCAAACCCGCCTTTAATAATTAGAAGCTTACCGACAAAGCCGCTCAGCGGGGGAATGCCGGATAGAGCAAGAGCTGCAATGAAAAAAGTCCAGCCCAAGCCGGGATAGCGTTTTATTAACCCGCTGATCTTCCTTAAATTACTGGTTCCTGTGATAGCTGCCACAATTCCAACAAGCAAAAACAGCGATGCTTTAATATTCATATCATGGATCAAGTAAAAAATTGATCCTGTAAGTGAATCAGGCGTCATAACTGATATGCCGAAGAGAATGGCTCCAACCGCTACAATAATATTGTAAATGACAATTTTCTTAATATCCCAATAAGCAATTGCTCCAATAACGCCAATAATAATGGTGGTTACCGCCAATATGGTTAAAAGCTGCTGGATAAAGCCGCCATCCTCATAAAAGAACAATGTATACGTTCTGGCTATTGAATAGACACCAACTTTTGTGAGCAGGGCTCCAAATAGTGCAAGAACAGGAGCTGGCGGTGCATAGTATGATCCAGGAAGCCAGAAGAATAGAGGGAAAATTGCCCCTTTTAAACCAAAAACGATTAGAAATAGAACAGCAATAACAGTAATGATGCCAGGCTGTCCCATTTCACTAATCTCGCTGAGCCGAGCAGAGATATGAGCCATGTTGAGCGTCCCGACCACTGAATATAAGTACGCTACAGCAATTACAAACAAAGCTGAAGAAATAACATTTACGAGCAGATATTTAATTGATTCCCTTAACTGAATCTTTGTGCCGCCAATAACAATTAAAACATATGACGACATGAGCATTACTTCGAAAAAAACGAATAGGTTGAAAATATCTCCTGTGGTAAACGCTCCATTTACTCCAACCATCAAAAAGTTCACAGCAGAGTAATAGTAAAATTTTTCCCTGTTTTCATCAATTCCGCGAAATGAATAAATGACACAAGCCAGCACAATGACACTGGTGGTTAATACAAGCAGGGCAGAGACCATGTCTGAAACTAGTGTAATTCCAAAAGGGGCATCCCAATTAGATAAATTTAAAGTTTGAATTCCATCGGTTTTAACTTTTTGCACTAATGACACTGAAACTATAACAGTTAACACAGCAGAAAGGCCTGCAACCCATCTTTGTAGCATAACATGCTTAGCAGCGAAGATTAGAAGGACTCCCGTAATTAAGGGGATTAGTATCGGCAGTATTAAAAAGTTAATCATTTCCTTCAGTTCCTCTCAATTTGTCCATATTGTCAGTACCCAGTTCCTGGTAAGCCCGATAAGCCAGCACTAAGAAAAAGGCAGTAACACCAAAGGCGATTACAATTGCAGTTAAGATTAATGCTTGCGGAAGGGGATCTGTATATGGCCCGCTCTCACCAAGCAGAGGTGCGGCCCCTTTCTTAAGGCCACCCATAGTTAAAATCAGCAAATGGGCCCCATGGCTTAGTATTGCTGTCCCAACAATTATCCTCAGCAAGCTTTTTGAAAGCATTAAATAGGTGGCTGACATGAATAAGATGCCAACAACAACTGACATTAATATTTCCATTAGTCATCCTCCCCTATCGTTTTAATTATGATCATAGTTACACCGACAACAACCAGAAAGACTCCCAGATCGAAAAGTGCTGCGGTGTGAAGTGACAGGTGTCCCAGGATTGGTATGTCTACATCAGTAAATGCATGTGTGAGAAAAGGAACATTGAATAGCAAGCCGCCGGCTCCGGTTCCGATTGCAAAGAGCAGACCAGTTGCAATCATATACATAAAATTAACAGGCAGGATTTTCTCAACTGTTTTCATATCAAAAGCCAGCAGCAATAGGATTATGGCTCCCGATGTTAGCAATCCCCCAACGAAGCCCCCGCCTGGCGTGTAATGCCCCGCAAAGAAAATGTATACGGAGAAAAGAACAATGATAAACAAAACAATCTTAGTGGCTGTCTGAAGAATAATGTCATTTGTTTTCATTTTTCTTTCCTCCTCCCAGCCGAAGTTTGATCATTCCAAATATTCCTAATGCAGCAATGGCAAGAACCGCTATTTCAAACATCGTATCAAATCCGCGGAAATCCACTAGGATAACGTTTACCATATTCTTTCCTGCTGCTTTTTCATACGTATTCTCTATATAATACTGAGAAATAGAATCAAATAGTTTATTGCTGTGAGCCGAAAAAGCAATAAGCGTAACGACCAGCCCTACTCCAATGGAGATCACCGCATTGGTTGCTTTAAACGGCATCCTTTCTTCATCTTTAATCTTTGGCAAATGGTAGAAACACAGCAGAAATAAAGCAACTGAAATCGTTTCAATGACAAGCTGTGTCAAAGCAAGATCCGGCGCACGGAAAATAACAAAGAATAGTGCCACTGTATAGCCGACTGCACCTAATAGAATAATGGATGTTAATCTTGATTTCACAAACAGAATCGTAATAGATCCAACTGCGATTACAAGAGCAAGCACAATTTCTGAGAATCTGATGGCTGACACATTACTCACATCAAATTTGAATGCATTCTTAGTGAATAACGTTGAAAGCAAAAGAACAATAAAGAATGTAAAAATATAAACCAAATAGTTCCTGATTGAACCATTCATATACCACCTGGTAAATCCGTGTGCGCCCTGTTGAATCCCTGAGAGGCCGCTATCGTAAAAACGATTTAATGCCAATTTTTCAGGGAACAAATTATACACACTTCTCCACTTCGGCAGAGTGACAAAAAGCAGAATTCCCAATGTAATAACACCCAAAGTCATGAATAGCTCAGGCGTAAATCCATGCCAGAAGTAAATATGAGTATCATACACATACCCTTCAACAGGCATGATGGCGGCCTGCGCAGGAGAGATGAGCGTGTTTGAAATAATATTAGGGAAGAAACCGATAATAATTACGAGTGAAGCCAGGATAATTGGTGATATTAGCATCCCGATTGGAGCTTCGTGCGGTTTCTTTTCTAATTGTTCAGGCTGGAACTTTCCTGTGAACGTTTTGAATACAAGAATCATGCTGTAAATGAAAGTGAATACACTTGCCACCCAGGCAAGAACAGGGAACAAGAATCCCCAAGTATCCAAATTGAAAATATCCATTTCCAGAACACGGACCATTCCTGTGAAGAACATTTCCTTACTTAAGAATCCATTAAAAGGCGGGAGCCCGGCCATGGAAAATGTGCCGATGATTGCTAAAGTAAAGGTAATCGGCATAAAGTTCATCAAACCGCCAAGCTTGCGGATATCACGAGTTCCGGTTTCATGGTCTACGATTCCAGCTACCATGAATAGACTTCCTTTAAAGGTGGCATGATTGATCAAATGAAAGACTGCAGCTGTAGTGGCAATTGTGAAATAACTGTCATCTACTGTTTCGAAGTGAAGTGCTGCAGCACCGATGCCGAGAAGGGACATGATCATCCCCAGCTGGCTGACTGTTGAGAAAGCCAGAATGGCTTTAAGGTCAGTCTGTTTGACAGCTGAGAAGGAACCCCAGAATAATGTTGTAATGCCAAATCCTGCAATGAGCCAGAGCCAGAGCGAGTGCTCCGCAAATATCGGACTCATACGTGCTACTAAATAAATACCTGCTTTAACCATTGTTGCCGAATGCAGATATGCACTGACGGGTGTTGGAGCTTCCATGGCATCCGGCAGCCAGATGTGAAATGGAAATTGTGCGGACTTGGTAAAAGCCCCAAGCAAAATGCAAAGCAAAGCAGGAACAAATAATGAGTGTGAAAATATCTCATCTGATTGAGCAATAATTTCAGAAATGCTGAAAGTACCTGTCATCAAATAAAGAAGTATGATGCCTCCAAGCATAGAAAGACCGCCGAAAACCGTGATGATCATAGATTTCTGTGCACCATATCTTGATTTCTCTCTGTGGTACCAGTACCCGATTAACAGGAATGAAGAAAAACTCGTAAATTCCCAGAAAGTATAAAGCACAATCAAGTTATCTGAAAGGACAACTCCAAGCATAGCTCCCATAAATAGAAGCAAGTAAACATAGAAGGTGTTTAGTTTTTCTTTGTTTTTATCCAAGTAATAGATGGAATACAGAACAACCAATGCCCCTATTCCGGTAATCAGCAAAGCAAAAAGCAAACCAAGACCGTCTACTTTAGCCGTGAAATCGATTCCAAGAGTGGGAATCCATGAAAAAGATTTTGTGACGGATTGCTGATCAGAGGTGATGGATAAATAAGAGATAAAATAACTGAATAAAAGGATTGGCAGAGGTAGTACGAACCAACCCGTATGTATCTGCCTAAACAGCTTGTACGCAATAGGTACAAGGATGGCAAGCAAAAATGGTGAAATTATTGCCAGGTGAAGCAAAGACAAAACATTACCCCCTTTAAATTAATTGTGTGTTACTCAACAAAGGATCCTATTATGCAGCTTGATGAAGCGGCTATATGGCATCTAACAGTTCAGTATATTTGGAAAACTGTATTTTTCTTCCACAGCATGTATAAAACTTTTTCTGCTTTATGTAAAGCGCTTAATAAAAGTTTTTCCGCCTTCTCCCATATTATCCAGCCAGGGCAGGCATGACAGGCGTGCCATATTCATCATTACTATCCGCTCATGCACCTCTGAACAAATTATAACCTAAAAATAAAGTCTGTGCATTCTTCAAACCCTTATCAGTAAAGGATTTATCCATTCTTATTAAATAGGTAGAAACACGAATTAATCAGGAAAAATTTTTTTGAAAAAATTTCTTCAAAAGCAGCTTTTTTGTATAAAAAATCATTAATCAACGCACACTACTCTTAGGTGGTGTTGTGCATGATTAAGCATAAAATTTCAGCAGCCATTACAATCTTTGCCCTGCTGTTTGCAGGCGCCTGGATATTGAACCACCAAACCAAAAGGGAATTCTATATTCCGGCAGACGAAGAAGAAGTGGTCGAATTATTACCGGCAAATTACAAAATGGAAGCTGAAAATAAACAAAAGATGAAGGTATTTGAACCAAGAGAATATGTGAGGATACAGACAGCGTCATAAGAAAAGCGGAAGCACATTGCCAGCCCCGACACCTCGAGGAGGCAGGCGCTCCTCCAAAAAGCTGGCGCTTTTAGTCGTGCGGTGATAAAGCTGGCGAAGCGTTCCTTGTGGAGCTAGACAACAAGAAGAGGATGAGATACGGCTCATCCTCTCTTACTGCTGTATTAAAATTTGCTTCGGCCGCGGTTATGAAAAATCATGATGAATAGCGGGACCGTAATGATGAAGGAAAGGAAGAATAAAAAGAGAAATTTGGAGAAGGGCGTAATATTTTTCTCAATATCGTCCGCATACAATTCAAAAAAATCCCTGATTGATTCATTGCCGAGCACATTGGATGCTGTCAGGAATTCATTTTTATCAAAATCATAGTAAAAGAAATCTTTCTTCTTAAATATAAATAAGTCATCCCTTTTTTGTTCTAATTCCAAAAAAACAATTCCGATATGAGATGAATATTCTTCAATTTCCTCTTCATTTTGTGATGTTTGCGGGTCATCAGGTGCAACAACTTTTGTTACTTGCCCCTGCATACCGTATGCATCAATAACCGAAAAGGAGTCTTCGCTGTAATAATGAACCGTGCTGCGAAGCTGTTCTTCAAGTATGTCCTCAAACTCTTTTTCGGCATCAGCAGCTTTTGCAGGCATAAGGTACTGAACTGACAGCAAGACGGCAAACAGAAAACAGCATATTCCTTTTTTCATTTCCTTCCCCCTTTTTCTCTATTTAACACAGGATTTACTAGAATATGGTTTATGTCTATGCCGGGGAACACTGAAATATACAGATGGATAAGCTGTTGTAAAAATTATGAAAATCACTGATAATAGATAGCTAGAGTAAAGAAAGGCATATTTGGATGGGGAAAAATGAAAAATACATATCTGACGAGTTATTTTCCGCTCTTGGCAATTATCTTGTTTAGTACTTCTCTGGCATTAAAAACCCAGATGGAATTAGTCTATTTCCTGAAAAAATCAGGAATTTACCAGGGGATGCTAGAGTTCTTTTCAGAAGGCGGAATAAAACTGTCACTGACGGTCCTCCTCCTGGTCATTTTTTTTATGGTGTTTGCAGCTTTGAAATTGGTTGCGGATACGATCAATGGACTGTCACTACTGTTCTTTTCTAAAGATCTGAAAGGGGAAAGCCTGACAAAGTCAAGGCAAGGTTCGGCTATCTATTTTATAGGAGGCGCTTTATCGCTTTTGAGTTTGTTCAGTTATATCGGGATTGGCCTCCTTTTTGCGGCCGCTACCTTTATTTATTTCACTTATTTTGTTTATAAAGCCAGTTCATCATTGACTGCAGCCGGCATCACTGGTGTAATTTTTTTTCAGGTTATTGCCTGGTCTTCTCTTTTAACAGGTATACTCTATCTTTCTTTGAAAATATACAACAGCATTATGGCCAGTCTGCCGATATAGTAAAAGGAGACCGCTGTAAAGGGCCTCCTTTTAAGGTAAACATATTATTTTAATCAGACATTATATCCTTCCAAACCAGCAGCTGGGGGGAAGCCGATTCGATAGCAGCCAGACTGCCGGGCCGATCTTTTCCAACCCAGACACCTGCTGTGTACTGGCCGGTTAAGCCCACGAACCAGAAATCATGATAGCCATTAGTGGTTCCTGTTTTACCGCCGGCATAACCATCTGGCAGACGTGCTTTCCGGGCTGTGCCGGATTGAACGCTCCTGGCCATTAAATTCCTCACTTTTTCTACCGTTTTTTCGCTCCAAATTTGCGTTTGTAAATCCGCCCAGCTATAAAGCAAATTTCCTTTCAGATCAGTGATTTTACGGATCGCTCTTGCCGGCCGGTAAAAACCATCATTTGCAAACACAGTATATGCTGATGTGAGCTCAAGCGGTGTCATTCCGTATGTGAAACCGCCTATAGCTGCTGAAAGGGCATGATCCTTCTCTGAAACCTGTTTAAAACCAAACTTATCTAAATCACGAAAACCATTTTCAATTCCTATTTCGTCCAGCAGTCTTACTGCGGGTGTATTATACGAATAAATAAAGGCTTTTTCGAGTGTTGTCTCTCCATATTTGCCACCGCCATAATTCTGGGGGCAATACCCATTTTTGCAGAAAGGGCCAGCATCCACTTGATCATGAATAGCTGCGCTGGTGTGCTCAATGTATGGTGCATAAACTAGCAGCGGCTTAATAGCGGAACCGGGCTGCCTGTATGCCTGAAAAGCTCTATTAAAGTCGTATTTCTTATAATTCTTTCCACCTGCAAGCGCTGTAATCTCATATGTTCCATTATCGATCACGGCTGCTGCACCTTCCACATCCTTGTAGGGGAGGCGCTTATTAAGGGAATTTACAGCCTTTTCCTGAAGGGCAGGGTTCAGGGCAGTTTCGATGATTATGCCTTGCTCCATTATTTGGGATATTCTCTTATCAAGCTTGGCGCTCAATGATGCTTTTTCATGATCACCTGCTTTAAGGAGCTTATCCTGATAGCCTTCTTTAACAGAAATTAATTCCCGCAGCTCCGCTTCTACATATGAAACATAATCAGGATATAAATCTATTCTTTGTTTGACCTGAAGCTGGATCCGTTCACTTTTCATCTTCTCTGCTTCCTTAGAGGAAATCAGCTGTTCTTCCTTTAATTGATCAATCAGCCGCTCCTGTCTTTCTTTTGTATGGTCAAAGTGTTTCATTGGATCATATAAGGATGGATTGTTTGGGATGGCAGCCAAAAAAGCTTCTTGAGCTTTGGTCAGGTCTTTGGCGCTTTTTTTAAAATAGAGCTGGGATGCAGCCTCAATTCCGTAAGCTCCATTATGGAAATAAATTGCATTAATATACAATTCCAGAATTTTTTCTTTGGATAATTTCCGCTCCAGTTCATATGCATATAGGAGTTCACTGAGTTTGCGGTTATAGGTTTGTTCATGATTCAGAAAAATATTTCGAGCCAGCTGCTGGGTAATGGTGCTGGCCCCCTGTTCGATATCATCCGACCGGATGTTGACGGCCAGGGCACGTCCAATGGCAGTAACATCGAATCCGGCATGATCATAAAAATGCTGGTCCTCTGCTGTGATAAATACATCCTTAAGAAATGGGGAAATGTCACCTGACGATAGGCTGATTCTGTTTACCGGATGATATATTTCAGAGATTACCTTGCCGTTTCCTGCTTTAATATAACTTGTCTGGGGCAGGCTGACTTCTTTTATTTCAAGCTTTTCATCCAGCAGCTCATGGAATCCCTGGACCTTTTGCGATTCAGCAGAGACAGCAAATACCAGTAAAGAAAAAATAGGAAGCAAAAGAATGATGATCATAAATCCAGACCAAGAACGCAAAGGAATCCGCCTCCGTTATTTTAAACTTCTATCCTATTTTTCGGCTTTTTTTCTGCGGAGTTAAGCTTTTTTAAAAGAAGGCAGACGCTGCTGAAAAATTCCGGCTTAAATGCAATTTACTCAGAAAATTGAAATATTTCATGCTATAATATAAGAAATTGTGTGCGTAAATTTTCTAATGGAAAGCAGGTGAAAACATGGGGGAGGAACACCAATACCTATTTATTGATTTTGAGTTTACCATGCCTGAGAAAGGCAGTGCTTTCAGAGGGTTTTTTCCGGAAATTATCGAAGCGGGAATTGTATCAGTCATCAGCAATCAAGTTTGTGAAGAGTTCTCTTCATATGTAACTCCTGTCCGGTTTCCGATATTGTCCGAGCGCTGCAAATCCTTTCTGCATATAACACAGGAACAGGTAGACCAGGGCATCGATTTTCTTGAACTGGTGAAAAAAATGATGGATATGAACAGGAACCGTCCATGCACGATCGTTACGTGGGGAAATATGGATATGAAGGTGCTTAGGAATAATTGCAGCCAGGCTGGAGTTGATTTTCCGTTCAGAGGCAGGGAAGTGGATCTTTCGATGGAATATAAGCGTTTTTTTGGGGACCAAAACCAGACAGGATTATGGAAAGCCGTTCAAGAATATGGTAAGGAAGGAACAGGAAAACATCACCGAGCTTTAGATGATGCCTTAACGACTTACAATATTTTCAGATTGGTAGAAAAAGATAAGAAGTATCTGCAGAAGCCGGAACCTACTACAATTGGCGATCGGGTGGACTTCTCGAAACTGTTTAATAAATTTGCCTGACAAGCCAAACCCATCAGAACGATTTGGCTTGTTTTCATTTTACTTAAAATAATCCTTTTCCAATGAGTCAAGATTCCTTATGCTTTGTTCTGCCCAGGGAGAAGAATCTCCTTCCAGCTCCGTTTTCATTTTATCCAAAGCTATTTGCAGCGAATCCTTATAATCTGGCATTTCATCTTTAAAGGGCTTTACCATCTGCTTAGGCACATTGGTCTGCTCTCTGTATGCAAGCGCACGGCGCTCATGGAAAAGCATCACGTCCGCCTCTTTTGGATTATGCAAATCGCCCTGCATTGGATGCTTTAAGACCGCCAGCACTCTGACCAGGTAATGCTGTGGCCGGATATCTGTAACTTCCCCGATATATTTGCCTGTTTTATAGATGGCTGTTACTTTGTCGCCGATCATTACTTCTGCCAACCTAACCTCTCCTTTTCGTTTTTCTTTAGCCCTATTATGAAGCTTGAAAAAACAAAGTGCAAATTTTCAATAAATCAGGTAAGCTAAAAAATGATTAGTTTTTTCATAGGAGGATGAGAAAATGAAGTGGCGTTTTTTAACTCCGATTCTTTTTCTAATGCTGATCCTGTCAGCATGCGGGACAAGCACTGAAAAAGAAGCGGACAAGGCAAATGGCTCTGATGCAGAAGAAAGCCAGGCAGATAACCAGGCAAGCGAAACACCGGACAGCTTTCCGCAATTAACCGAAGAAGTCCAGGGAAATGAAAGACTGGTGGAAATGCAGACATCAAAAGGGAATATTAAAATTAAACTTTTCCCGGATCAGGCTCCCAAAGCAGTTGAAAATTTCATTAAGCATAGTGAAGATGGCTATTACGACGGCTTGATTTTCCACCGTGTCATTAAGGACTTTATGATCCAGGGCGGTGACCCTGAGGGAACCGGCATGGGCGGAGAAAGCATTTACGGTGAAGCTTTTGAGGATGAATTCTCCAATGAGCTTTATAATATCCGCGGAGCATTATCCATGGCGAATTCTGGTCCCAATACTAACGGAAGCCAATTCTTTATTGTCCAGAACACAACACTTGATCCAAGCTTGAAAGAGCAAATGGAAAAGGCCGGTTATCCGGAAGAAATGATCAAAGCTTATGAAAAAGGCGGTACACCCTGGCTTGACAATAAGCACACCGTTTTTGGACAAGTTGTTGAGGGAATGGATGTAGTTGACAGCATCGCAGCAGTTGAAACAGCCGAACAGGACAAGCCTGCGGAAGATGTGGTCATTGAAAAGATCGAGGTATTAAAATAAGAGTATAAACATTGGACTGTGTAACCATTGCTGATATAATAATTCGGGTGGACACTGCTTTTAGCAGAAAGGATTGATTAGGATGTTGCAATGGTATGTACTGTCGCTGTTTCTATATTTTCCGGAAGATAAGTCAGAATATGGCCCTGCAGCTGTAACGTTTGCCATCTTTTTAGTTGCGGCCATTCTTACTATGAGATTAATTATCCGTGTATCAAAGCGCGAAGCAGCCAAGGCGAAAGAGCTTGAAGAGCGCATCGATAGGCAAAATAGACAAGGGGGGAACAGCTGAGCGGCTGTTCTTCTTTTTTTGTTTATTGATTATATGATTGGGCAACACTAAAGACAAAATGTCTTGATGGAGGATTCAATCATGAGAAAAGCGCTGATGCTTGGTTTTGTTCTTCTTCTTCTTCTGTCCGGCTGCGGGGAAGAGAACATTACGAATACGGAAGTTGAAATGTTTAATGCTGCAGGTGATTCATTAGGCACAATTAAGGTGCAGGAACAGGCGAGCGGAGTAAAATTGAGCGGGGATCTGAGCGGACTGCCGCCGGGGGAACTTGCCATCCATATACATGAAAAGGCTGAATGCGCCCCCCCTGAATTTAAATCAGCCGGAAACCATTTTAACCCGGACAATAAAGAGCATGGGCTGCTTCACCCGAAAGGCTCACATGCCGGTGATCTCCCCAACCTGATTGTTGAGGATGACGGCAAGGTTAAGATTGACTTTATGGCGCCCCAGGTTACATTAAAAGAAGACAAAAATTCTTTGCTGACAAAGGAAGGGACCTCCATTGTCATCCATGACGGGCCAGATGATGGCATGACTCAGCCGGCTGGAGATTCAGGAGAACGCATTGCCTGCGGCCGTATTTCAAAAGATAAAGAAGAAGAAGGGCAGAAAAAAGCACAGGACGATCAATCAACAGAAGAATAAATAATTGAAGGCTTTCCTGGAAGGGAGAGCCTTTATCACTGGGAATTTTTCCGAACGATCCGTATAATGGAGTTAAACCTTATAATGGAGGTTGGTTAATTGGGAATTTTCGATGGTTTTATCGGTAATGCATCTGAAGCGGACATTAATGAGGTTCAGAAGGAATTTTCAGCAGTCCTTGCCCCGAGTGAACAGGTTGAAAAAGCCTACAGGCTCGTCCGCGATTTATTCATTTTTACAAACAAGCGCCTGATTCTGGTGGATAAGCAAGGAATCACAGGGAAAAAAACCGAGTATCATTCCATCCCTTACAAAAACATCACCCATTTTAGCATTGAAACTGCTGGCAGCTTCGATCTGGAGGCCGAATTAAAAATTTGGATCTCAGGATCAGACGAACCAATTGAAAAGCATTTTAATAAAAACTTGAACATATACGAAGTGCAGAGCGTCCTTGCTGAATATGTACTATGAATCCCCTTGCTAGAAAAACCAAGGGGATTTTGCTTGTAGTCTTGGTGGAGTTTTCATAAAATTAAATTATCTTAATCAAGGATGTGAGTGATGATAACCAAACTCCGTTTCGAACCAAAGGAGCTGGAAATCCTCCGCTTTCTCTCCCGCCGCCTGGAGCTGCCTTTGAAAAATGAAAATCAGTATCTGCATTTAGAGAAGGGCTATGCAGGCGAGCAGCATTTTGACAGGGAGCTTCAGGACTTGCCAGACTCTTGCATTATTTTAAATGATCTATTGCTGGAAAACAGCAATACCCATTTCCAAATCGATACTCTCCTTATCGCCGGCGGCACTATATTTGTCTTTGAAGTGAAAAACTACGAAGGGGACTATTACATAGAAAATGAAAGATGGTATTCCCTGCTGTCCAGAACAGATATAAAAAATCCCCTCCTCCAGCTGCAGAGAAGCGAAACCCTTTTACGTGGCCTCCTTAAAGAATTAGGCTTCCACCTTTCCATTAAATCACACCTGATCTTCATTAACCCCGGCTTTCAGCTTTATCAAGCTCCTATAAACATTCCTGCAGTATTTCCTGCGCAGCTTAAACGATTTCTGGAGAAATTAAAAGCTTATTCCTAATGTGGCGAAATCCAGAAACATGAAGCTGGCCGAACAGTTATATGCCCGCTGCTTGAAGGAGAATCCCTATGTGCGAATTCCAGAATACACTTATGGCCAATTGAGAAAAGGGATTATATGCAGTTCGTGTACTTCTTTTTTAGCCTCCTTTACTCAAGGTTACTTAGCCTGCGGGGAATGTGGATCGAAAGAAAAGGTGGATACTGCAGTACTGAGAAGTGCAAAGGAATATGCGGTCTTGTTTCCTGATAGGAAAATGACTACAAACACAATAGTGGATTGGTGCGGTGGTGTTTGTTCTAGGAAAGTGGTGCAGAGGATACTAGTGAAAAATTATGAGAAAAAGGGGAGGGGGAAAGCTTCATATTACCAAGCATGCCAATGGGAAGAAAAAGTGAATGGAGGTCAGATGGATTAACACCGAAATTAGAAGTGGCAAGGGAAAATGGTAATTAATCAGAGGGATTAACGCCGAAAATAGGAGCGGGGAGAGGAAAATGGTAGTTAATCAGATGGATTAACGCCGAAAATAGGAACGGGGAGAGGAAAATGGTAGTTAATCAGAGGGATTAACTCCGAAAATAGGAACTGCAAGGGGAAAATGGTAGTTAATCAGAGGGATTAACACCGAAAATAGGAGTGGTAGTTAATCGGATGGATTATCGCCGAAAATAAGGGTTGCAAAGAGAAATGGTAGTTAATCAGAAGTATTAACGATGAAAAAACATGAGAGAATGGTAGTTAATCAGTATAGACTACCGCGATATCCCAGCACATCAAAAAAGCACGGCCTCAGCCGTGCCTCCACAAACAATATCACCCAAAAGCGCTTTTCAGCCTCTCCAGCCCTTCCGCCAATACTTCATGAGGGCAGGCAATATTCATTCGAACAAATCCTTCGCCCCCTGGACCGTATTTCGGGCCTGGCTCCAGGGCGAGTTTCCCTTTTTCCAAAAGGCTATGGCGCAGTTCGGCATCAGTTAATCCCAATCCGCGGCAATCAAGCCATAGCAGATATGTGCCATCTGGCTCCATCAGACGAATACCCGGAAGGTGTTCCCCGATAAATTCAGCAGCAGTTCTTTTATTCTCATCCAGATAATCCATTAGACCATCGAGCCATTCCTCACCATGGCGGTAAGCTGCTTCCATGCCGATAATTCCAAAAGCGGACAGCGTGAAGAATCCTTGCTTGTGCTGTTCAGCCTGAAAAGCTTTCCGCAGCTTCTCATTGCTTATAATGGCAGCAGAAGCTTGAATCCCTGCAAGGTTCCAGGTTTTTGTGGGAGCTATGCAGGTGACCGTAAGTTCTGCAAATCGCGGATCCATTGAAGCAACGGGATAATGCTTATGGCCTTTATAAATTAAATCGGAATGGATCTCGTCGGAAAGAATAAGGCAATCATATTTAACACATAGCTCCCCTATTTTCCTCAGTTCCTCTTCTGTCCACATTCGGCCGCCCGGATTGTGCGGATTGCAGAGCAGGAATAGTTTCACGCCCTCTTTCAATTTGTTTTCAAAATCGGCAAAATCAATTTCGTACCGGCCATTCTCGAGTTTCAGCTGAGAATTAACGACTGTGCGCCCATTCTGTTTAATCATCTCAAAGAATGGAGTATATACCGGAGACTGCAGCATTACTTTATCCTCTTTTTCAGTAAAAGCCTGGATGGCAGTTGCGATGGAGGGAACGACTCCTGTGCTGTATAGAATCCACTCATTTTCGATTTTCCAGCCATGCCGCTTGTCAAGCCATTGTCCGATAGATTCTGCAGTTGAATCCGGTGCATACGTGTATCCGTAGACCCCATGAGCCATTCTGTCTTCAATGGCATTCTTTACTTCTTCAGGAGGCTGAAAGTCCATGTCTGCCACCCACATGGGCAATACATCGGATCTGCCAAAAACCTCCTTGGTCCGATCCCACTTAACAGAAGCTGTATTTTCCCTGCTGATTTTTTGATGGAAATTAAAACGATTCAATCCTGTCACCGCCTTTAGAATTCTTTTATGTACTCTGACTCTATGATATGATATTGATACTAAAAATTAAAATATTGCGGCTCAATCGGCCGAATAATAAAAAGGTGATATACATGGAAATCCAGCAAACGAATCTTTTGCTTGTCTACACCCTGGATCAGTGGGATCCATTCGGTGTGGGGCCGGGCAACTATGACACTGAAATTGCGGATTCAGTCCAAGCCGTCCATGATCTGGATGATCAGGTGAGATTGGCCAGGAAGATTCAATCCATTTATGAATTCTCGTTCGAGGAAATCATTCCTTTGGAAAAATGCAAAGTAATCTCCGGGCGTCTTCTGGAAATCAAGAATAATGGCTCCTGTGCTATTTAGCATAAAAAACGGCTGCTCTCAGACCTTGGGGGCTGCCGTTTTTATTCACAATAAACTTCCTATACACTCTCCTGTACCCGAACGGTATTCATAAAACTCCTGATGTGCTGAAGAACATCTTCCGGCCGTTCTTCCGGCACGAGATGCCCGGTATCCTTTAAGACCACCAGCTTGGAATTTTTTAAATCCTTATTGAGCCGTTTGCCGATATGAAGCGGGACGACTCTGTCATGTTCTCCCCAAATTAAAAGACACGGCGTTTCTATTTTCTTCAATGCAGCGGCAGGCATATCGCCTTCCCTGTCGCGGATCATCCTGGTTAAGGCTCGGAAAATATCGTCTTCTAAAAATGGCGACAAATATCCGTAGAGCATTTCATCATCAATCATGGAATGATCGTAGACAACATTTTTTAAATTCTGCTTTACCCCTGAGCGCTGAAGATATAATTTAACATACAGATGAAAGAAAGGTATGTAGCTTGAAAAGATGATATGCGGCTTCATTCGCTTCATATATCCGGAACTGCACAGCAATATTGCCTGGTCTACTAGATCAGGCTTGGAGTGGGCGACATTTAAAACAATCTGGCCTCCCATGGAATGCCCTACTAAAGTAACTTTTTCAAATCCCAGCTTTTCTGATAAGCGGATAACCGTATCCGCCAGGTTTTTGTATGAGTAGATGAACTGCTGAGATTTCCCGCTTTTTCCAAAGGGCGGCAAATCCATGGATACCACATTGAATTCCGTTTGCAGCAGAGGAATCAGCCTGCGAAAGCTAAAGGTGGATGACAGAAAACCATGCAGCAGAACCAGGGTATCCCTGGAGGACTCATGCTGGTAGTATTCATAATAAACATCTGTTCCATTAATTGGCTCTGTTCCTGAAAAAGTCGCTTGTTCCATTGGCCTGCCCCTCCTAGTCCCAGTTTTACTTTATTTTCCCCTTAAACTTAATCTTGACACATATGATTTTAAAGAAATTAATAAATAATGAAAGTGACACATTTATTTTCCGCAGTTTTTGCTATAATGTAACTATTTTATAGAGTAAATCACTAAAGGATGGGAGCTGCAAAGGTGAAATTAACTGAAAAGCAAATAGAGGTTTTGGAAATTTTAGAAAACAACAGTGCGCGAATCCCTGTGGAAGACATTGCAAAAATGGCTGAATTAAGTAAGGAGGAAACTGAAACTATTTTAGATAAACTCGAGGAAATGAAAGTGCTCGTGCGTTATAATTCCGTTATTAACTGGTCAAAAGTCGACGGTCATGAAGGCGTTACAGCTATGATTGATGTGAAGGTCGCTCCAAAGCGCGGGGTAGGATTTGATGAAGTTGCACAGAGAATTTACCGTTTTAAAGAGGTAAGGTCTGTCTATTTAATGTCCGGGGCATATGATCTTTCTGTCATCATCGAAGGCCGTTCCATGAATGAAGTTGCCCGATTTGTATCAGAAAAGTTGTCGACTCTCGATTCTGTCTTATCGACAACCACACATTTCATCCTAAAAAAATATAAGCATGACGGGACTATTTTTGAACAAAATGAAGACGACAAACGAATTGTGGTGTCACCGTAATGAATGCAACTAAGTCCTATTTATCCAAAACGGTAGAAGAGCTGAAGCCTTCCGGGATTCGCCGCTTTTTTGACCTTGCTGCAGGAATGGAAGGGGTCATCTCCCTTGGAGTGGGGGAACCTGATTTCATCACACCCTGGTCAGTGCGTGAAGCAGCCATCCTATCCCTTGAGCAGGGATATACCTCCTATACGGCTAATGCAGGGTTAATGGAGCTTCGGGATGAAATTGCAGGCTATATGCAGAAAGGCTTCGGAGTTTCTTATTCTCCCCGGAGTGAAATAATTGTGACGGTGGGAGCGAGCCAGGCGCTGGACATAGCACTTAGGGCAATCCTCGATCCGGGTGATGAAGTAATTGTAGTAGAACCAAGCTTTGTTTCCTATGTGCCATTAGTCGCTCTTGCTGGCGGTGTGCCTGTTCAGGTCCAGACTTTAAAAGAGAATGGGTTTAAGATTCTGCCTGAGCAGCTGGAAAAAGTAATTACCGACCGGACTAAAGCCATTATACTTTGCTCCCCCAATAATCCAACTGGAACAATGTTAAGTGGAAGTGAACTGGAGGCAATCGCCCAAATAGCTGAAAAGTACGATTTGCTGGTTCTTTCTGATGAAATTTATGCAGAGCTTGCTTATGATGGCGAGTATACGAGTTTTGCTGCAATCAGCGAAATGAAAAAAAGAACCATCTTGATCTCGGGATTTTCAAAGGGGTTTGCCATGACAGGCTGGAGATTGGGGTTTGTCTGCGCGCCTGAGACGATCTCCCAGGCGATGCTGAAAATTCACCAGTATGCGATGATGTGTGCGCCCACGATGGCCCAGTTTGCCGCTCTGGAAGCCTTGAAAACCGGCAGATCAGATGTCGAGGATATGAAAAAGAGCTATAAGCGCAGGCGGAATTATTTTGTTCAGTCCCTAAATGAACTTGGATTAACATGCCATGTGCCGGGCGGAGCCTTTTATGCTTTCCCATCTATTGAAAGCACGGGACTTTCTTCTGAAGAATTTGCAGAAAAGCTGCTGCTGGAGGAAAAGGTAGCGGTGGTGCCAGGCAACATTTTTGGCGAAAGCGGGGAAGGCCATGTACGCTGCTCTTATGCCACTTCCATGGAACTTCTGCAGGAAGCAATTAAGAGAATTGGCCTTTTCTTGAAGCGAAACCAAAAGGCATAAAAAAAGGACAATCCACAACAGATTGTCAACTTCAAAAAGGGGGGAATACTAGAAAGCCTTACACTACAAGGCTAACCAGTATTCCCTTTTTATATACTTCCTTTTATAATACTTTTTGGTCATATTTGATTTCATATAGCATTTGCATAACACGGAGGAAGTCTTCCTCGCTGAATTCCTTTGCTTTGCGCAAGATGAGCTTTGCTTTTTTGGTGCCAATTTCACGCACAAGCTGTTCGATTTCATAATCGATTCCTGACTGGCCCTTCTGAAGTTCCTGTTCAAGCAGCTCAGAAGCTGGTATATCGAGGGCGGTTGAAATTTTTAAAACAGTCTGGGTATCAGGAATCTGGTCTCCATTTTCATATTTTGCAATCGTCCCCGTCCCAACTCTCACTTTTAATGCGAGCTGCTGCTGGGTCATATTTACACGTTCGCGGCAAGCTTTAATGTTATGGCCGATATTTGACATATCCATCACTCCCACTGTCAATTTCTTCTATCTATATTTTATCATGAGAACCTTAAAATCCTTGCTCCAGTTCATGAACATTTCGTTAACAAACTAAATAAGATGTCTACATATTGTTTGCGGATTGTTTTATTATAATGAATGACTGTCCAGAAATTTTATGGGATAAAATGGCTGTGATTGCCATCAAAATCATTTTTGATATTTTTATGAAGTTATGATATAATTTTTTATTGCGTATAAAGAGATAAAATTTGAATTTAAATAGGAGTGTTTTCATGTCTGAGAAAATCGAAGTAGGCAGTGTTATTACAGGAAAGGTAACAGGTATTCAGCCATATGGTGCGTTTGTGGCATTAGATGAGAATACACAGGGATTAGTGCACATTTCCGAAGTGACTCATGGTTTCGTTAAAGATATCAATGAGCATCTTAAAGTGGGCGATGAAGTAAAGGTGAAAGTGCTATCTGTTGACGAAGAAGCAGGAAAAATTGGTCTATCAATCCGTGCAACAGAAGAAGCTCCACAAGCAGAAGCGAAAGCTAGAAAGCCTCGCAAGCGCCAGGCAGCTCCAATCAAAATGGAAGACGAATCTGCACAGGGATTCAACACACTTAAGGATAAGCTTCAAGAGTGGATTGACCAGTCTCAGCGCGAGGATCTTATTAAGAAGTAACAAAATATATAAACCGGGTTTCATGCCCGGTTTTTTATTTTTATTGAGATGCAAAAAATATTTGCATATTCGTGCAAAATGAGCGGGCGCTCGACAGATATTTTGCATGTTTACCTACATAAAACATAAGAAATTTAAAATTTTAACGTAAATAGTCTGAAAAATGTCGGAATTTTATATCTTGGCATTAATCTTGCAATAGTTAAACCAACTGCAACTTTAAAAAGGAGGAACATATATGCAAGAAACAGGAAAGAAAATCCCATTCTGGTTTTCAGTGCTGCCCCTGCTGGTGATGATTGCTGCCATGATTATTACAATTGTTAAGTTTGAGGGAAGCCCTCATGTGCCTTTAATTACTGGAACAATTGTATCCGCTTTCATCGCCTGGCGTTTTGGCTATAAGTGGAACGATATTGAGGAAGGCTTCTATAAAGGCATTAAGTTAGCGCTCCCGGCTATTCTGATTATTATAATGGTCGGTTTGACAATTGGCTCCTGGATAGGCGGGGGAATTGTCGCGACCATGGTCTTTTACGGATTAAAACTGATGACGCCATCTATGTTTTTAGTCTCAATTTGTACTATCTGTGCCATTGTCACTCTGGCAATCGGAAGCTCATGGTCGACAATGGGAACGATTGGCGTTGCTGGAATGGGAATTGGAATCAGCATGGGCATACCGGCCCCGATGGTGGCAGGAGCTATCATCTCAGGTGCCTATTTCGGAGATAAAATGTCTCCGCTGTCTGACACGACTAATCTGGCTGCGGGAATCACAGGCACGGATCTTTTTGAGCATATAAAACATATGTTTTACACAACCCTTCCGGCGCTGGCCATTGCCATTATTGCTTATTGGTTTTTGGGAAGGCAATTTGGCGGGGATGATTTGAATAATGAAAAAATTACTGGTGTAATGAATGTTTTATCAGAGAACTTTGTCATCTCTCCTTGGCTTTTATTGGTGCCTGTAATTGTTATAGGGTTAGTGGCAAAAAAGGTGCCTGCACTGCCTGCGCTTGCGGTTGGTGTTTTCCTTGGCTGGCTTTGCCATATTTTTGTCCAGGGCGGTGCTGTGGGGGATGCTGTCAACACTCTTCAGGGCGGATTTTCAATTGAATCAGGCAACGCAATGGTGGACGAGCTTTTCAATAGAGGCGGCATTGACGATATGATGTACACCGTGTCCCTTACGATTGTGGCGATGGCCTTCGGTGGAGTTATGGAGCAGACAGGCATGTTAAAAGCCATAGTTGAACAGATACTGAAATTAGCTCGTTCAGCAAGAAGCTTAGTAGCAACTACTGTACTATCTGCCTTCTTTACAAATGTGGCGGCTGCAGAGCAGTATATTTCCATACTGCTGCCGGGAAGAATGTATACACAGGCATTTAAGGATAAAAATCTGCAATCCAAAAATCTTTCACGGGCACTTGAAGATGGCGGTACGGTCACTTCTGTTTTTGTTCCATGGAATACTTGTGCAGTGTTTATCATGTCAACACTGGCCGTTCATCCCTTTGAATATGCACCTTACGCGATTTTAAATTTCACTGTGCCAATCCTGGCTATTATCTTTGCCATGCTTGGCTACAAAATTACTTTCATGAGTGATCAGGAACGAAAAGAAATGGAAGAAAAAGATCAAATAGCATCATAAGGCTCCGACCCTTCGGATTCTTTTGTTTTTTGAGAAAGCAATAGGGTAAAGTAAATGGGAGCAATTCTGTTGAGATTATGAATA
Organism: Cytobacillus sp. NJ13; assembly: GCA_030348385.1. Classification (NCBI taxonomy): domain Bacteria; kingdom Bacillati; phylum Bacillota; class Bacilli; order Caryophanales; family Bacillaceae; genus Cytobacillus; species Cytobacillus sp. NJ13. Next base: position 4,310,404 of record JAUCFP010000006.1, read on the forward strand.
GGGACTTTGAGTTAGTCAAAGAATACATTTTGTTGAAAGGAGAGATAGTTATGGCAGAACAGACACTTTACGAAAAAGTAGGCGGCGGAGAAGCCATTGAAAAGGTGGTTGATTATTTTTACGAGGAACTGGTATTAAAGGATCCGACCGTCAATCAATTTTTTGAGCATACGGATATGATTAAGCAAAAACGCCATCAATCCAAGTTCATCAGCTATGCATTAGGCGGTCCTAATCAATATTCAGGCAATTCCATGGCAAAAGCACATGAGGGTATGAACCTGCAGCCCGAACACTTTAATGCGATTGCCAAGCATCTGCATGATGCTCTTGCCCACTTTGGAGTGAGTGAGAGGGATATCGACGAAGCTTTGACTCGCGTTGCAGCGCTTCGGGACGATATTCTATACAAATAAGCTCCCCGCGGGGAGCTTTTCGTTTTTTATCTGCGGAAATTAGACTATAACTGCGAAAAATATTTTTTATCCGCGAAGAATTCATTATATCTGCAAACCAATTATTCTTCTAATCCTCAAGCACCATCAATCAGCTGTTTCTTTCCTGACTCCGTATTTCCTCAGCCGGTATTGCAGGTTTTGCCGGCTCATGCCAAGGGATTTTGCGGCCTGGGTTATATTATTGCCATGGTGTTTAAGGACTTTCTTTAGATAGTAGGTTTCAGCTTCCTGTATATATTGTTCAAGTGATTTAATAGGCTTGTTTTTCTGAATCAGCAAATCCTCCAAATGACCGGTTTCGTTCGGCTCCTCCTTGAATTGCGGCTTATTCCGGAAATGAAGAGGCAAATGCACATAGCTGATGGCTTCTTCCTGATCAATCAGATTCATGGCTCCTTCGATAATATGCTCAAGTTCCCGTACATTGCCCGGCCAATCGTATTGCTCGAATTTGTTCATTACTTCTTCATCGATTTCCGCTACATTCATTCCAAAGAGCTGATTGTATTTTTCTATGAAAAATTGTGCAAGATCCCGGATATCCTTTCTTCTCTTTCGCAGAGGCGGAATGAATAGGGAAACAACACTCAGTCTGTAATATAAATCTTTTCTCAAACGATCCTCTGAGATAGCATCAATCGGGTCTTCGTTAATGGTTGCTATAATTCTTACATCTACTGTCCGGTCTTTCGTATCACCGACCCTGCGGACTGTTTTTTCCTGTAAAACTCTCAATAGCTTTGCCTGCAGGGATGGATTAAGTGAATTGATTTCATCCAGCAGCAAAGTCCCGCCATTTGCCTGTTCAAACAATCCCGGCCTTTCAATGGAGCCTGTAAATGCCCCTTTTTTTGTGCCAAACAGAAGACCCTCAATCAGACTGTCCGGAAGGGCTGCACAATTTTGAGAGATGAATGGTTTTGAAGAGCGGCTGCTGCCATTATGGATGCTTTGGGCAAAGAGCTCTTTTCCTGTGCCGGTCTCCCCGATAATCAGGACAGAAGAACTTGTCCGGGTTGCTCTTTTGCTCGCTTCAATCACTTCATGGATCTCGTCGCTGCTCCCAATAATACTATCGAAAGTATAGCGGGTGTCTCCGCGTTTATTCATATTTTCTCTGATCAGCTTTTCAAGCTTGGTCACATCACGTGCGATTTCCATAGCGCCAATCTGTTCACCATCTTCCATAATTGGAAAGGTATTATTGATTGTGGTGATTTCCTGCCCCTTATTGTTAAAGTAGGTTTGTTTGGCATTTTTAATTTTGCTGCCATTTTTGAGCGCCTGAAGTAAGGTGCTGTCTTCGTCCTGGTTGAAAGAAAACACATCCAGAAGATTTTTATCCAATACATCTTCATAATCCATGCCTTCTATTTGAGCCATTTTTTTATTGTAGTAAGTTGTTCTTCCTTCCTCATTCACTACATGGACACCAACATCAATTTCATCTAATATCCGCTGAAAGATCTTGTTTTTTAGCTGGAGCTGTTCAAATTCCATGTGATTCATTGTGGTCTCCTTCACTCGGCAGTTTATTCAATAGTATATATTTAATTGAATATATGCAATGAAAATTTGCACTAAAAACTATTAGTAATTCAAAAAGAGCAAAAATATTTTGCTTTGATCTTATAAGAATTGTCATTTATCAGCTTTTTATATTTGGCACAGTTCTTGCATTGTAAAATGGTGGATGAAAAACGAATTTATTAAAGGGGGATGGAATCATGGTACAGCCGTACAAACATGAACCTTTCACAAATTATAAAACAGAAGAAAATCGCGAAGCATACTTACAGGGATTAAAAACAGTCGAAAGCTATTTGGGGCAGGACTATGACTTATTAATTGGCGGAGAGAGAATCTCCACTGAAGATAAAATCGTATCCATCAATCCTTCAAATAAAGAAGAAGTAGTTGGCCGTGTTTCAAAGGCAAACCGCGAGCTTGCGGAAAAAGCGATGCAGGCTGCTGTTGAAGCATTCAAAACATGGAGAAAAGTGAAGCCGGAAACACGCGCAGATGTATTATTCAAAGCTGCTGCGATTATCCGCCGCCGCAAGCATGAATTTTCTGCCCTTTTAACAAAGGAAGCAGGAAAGCCTTGGAACGAGGCAGATGCTGATACTGCGGAAGCCATTGACTTCCTTGAGTACTATGCACGCCAAATCTTAACAATCAAAGACGGTGTTCCAGTCAACAGCCGTCCGAACGAATATAACCGTTATGACTACATTCCATTGGGAGTGGGGATCATCATCTCCCCTTGGAACTTCCCGCTTGCGATCATGGCCGGCACAACGGTTGCAGCAATCGTGGCAGGAAACACTGTTCTTTTAAAACCAGCTTCTACAACACCGGTTGTGGCTGCGAAATTTGTTGAAGTGATGGAAGAAGCAGGCCTTCCGAAGGGTGTGCTAAACTTCGTGCCCGGCAGCGGTGCAGAAGTGGGCGACTATTTGGTTGATCATAAAGACACTCGCTTCATCTCCTTCACAGGTTCACGCGACGTTGGTCTTCGCATCAATGAGCGCGCTTCTAAATTAAACGAAGGCCAAATCTGGCTGAAGCGTGTTATCGCTGAAATGGGCGGCAAGGACACTATCGTTGTGGACAAAGAAGCAGACCTTGAATTGGCGGCTACTTCAATCGTTGCTTCTGCTTTCGGTTTCTCCGGCCAGAAGTGCTCTGCATGTTCACGTGCGGTTGTAGTAGAAGATGTATACGATCAAGTACTAAACCGTGTTGTCGAGTTAACGAATGAGTTAACACAAGGCAACCCTGAAGACCAGAGCAACTACATGGGCCCAGTGATTGACCAGGGCGCATTTGATAAGATCATGAGCTACATCGAAATCGGCAAAGAAGAAGGCAAGCTAATGACAGGCGGAGAAGGAGACAGCTCGAAAGGCTTCTTCATCAAGCCGACTGTATTCGCTGATCTTGCTGAAGATGCACGCTTAATGCAGGAAGAAATCTTTGGACCTGTCGTTGGCTTCACAAAGGCAAAAGATTTCGACCATGCGCTTGAAATCGCCAACAACACGGAGTACGGCTTAACAGGAGCTGTGATCACGCAGAACCGTGAGCACATCCAAAAAGCACGCGAAGACTTCCATGTAGGGAACCTATACTTCAACCGCGGCTGTACAGGTGCGATCGTTGGATACCAGCCATTCGGCGGATTCAACATGTCCGGAACTGACTCCAAAGCGGGCGGCCCTGACTACATTCTTCTGCACATGCAGGCGAAGACTACATCTGAAATGTATTAAGACTTGTAAAGCATGTACGGGATATTTCATATGCTGTGCATGCTAAAACCTTAAATAGTTTAAAGAAGGATAGCTTAACGTTACAATAAAAAGGACTATTCTGAAGAAGGAGGAATTTTAATTGACTGAAGCGACAAAATCACGTTCACTTATCGAACAAACTGAAAAATACGGTGCAAACAACTATCACCCGCTTCCAATCGTTATTTCAAAAGCGGAAGGTGTTTGGGTGGAAGATCCTGAAGGCAGTAAATACATGGATATGCTAAGTGCCTATTCAGCTGTAAACCAGGGGCACCGCCATCCGAAAATCATTCAGGCGCTGAAGGATCAGGCTGACCGCGTAACGCTAACATCCCGTGCTTTCCATAACGATCAGCTGGGACCTTGGTATGAAATGATTTGCGAACTGACAAATAAAGAAATGGCCCTGCCAATGAATACAGGTGCAGAAGCAGTTGAAACGGCAATCAAAGCTGCACGCCGCTGGGCTTATGATGTAAAAGGCGCTGCAGATAACCAGGCAGAGATCATTGCTTGTATAGGTAACTTCCATGGCCGTACAATGACAGCGGTTTCGCTTTCTTCTGAAGAAGAATATAAGCGGGGTTTCGGACCTATGCTTCCTGGCATTAAGCTGATTCCGTACGGCGACCTTGATGCCCTTAAAGAAGCAATCACTGAGAACACGGCAGCTTTCTTAATTGAGCCAATCCAGGGTGAAGCTGGAATAGTGATTCCTCCGGAAGGCTTCCTGAAAAAAGCATATGAAACTTGTAAGGAGAACAATGTATTATTCATTGCTGATGAAATTCAGGCAGGCCTTGCGCGCTCCGGAAAAATGTTTGCATGTGAATGGGAAGATGTAGATCCTGACATGTACATTTTAGGGAAAGCACTTGGAGGAGGAGTATTCCCGATTTCATGTGTGGTTGCGAATAAAGATGTTCTTGGGGTATTTAATCCTGGATCACATGGTTCAACATTTGGAGGAAATCCAATGGCTTGTGCCGTATCTGTTGCTTCCATGAACGTATTGGTTGAAGAAAAGCTTGCAGAACGTTCCCTCAAACTGGGCGAATATTTTATGAACAAATTAAAAGAAATTAATAATCCTGTCATTAAAGAAGTGCGCGGCCGCGGATTATTTATTGGTGTTGAGCTGAATGAGCCCGCACGCAAATATTGCGAAGAGCTTAAAGAACAAGGTTTGCTTTGCAAAGAAACGCATGACACGGTTATTCGTTTTGCTCCGCCTTTAGTCATTTCTGAAGAAGAGCTTGATTGGGCAATAGAAAGAATCAATAAAGTATTAAGCTAATACAAATTTACGGACAGTTGGCCCCTGTATCTGAATTTGTGATGCAGGGCCTCCGGTTAAGGAGTATTGCTGTAATTTTCCTAAATATTAAAATCAAGAGGTGCCATGATGGGAGCTGCAGGAGTAGCTGGTAAAGAAGCTGAACAAAAAATGGAAGAGTCTTTAAATTTATTTACTTCAACCCAAGTTGTGATCAAGGAGGCTTTGAACAAGCTCGGCTATGCAGATGAGATGTATGAGCTGCTGAAAGAGCCGCTGAGAATGCTCACGGTAAGAATTCCGATAAGGATGGATGACGGGTCGATAAAAATTTTTACCGGCTACAGATCACAGCATAATGATGCGGTAGGACCGACAAAGGGCGGTGTCCGTTTTCATCCTGAAGTAAATGAGGATGAAGTAAAAGCTTTATCCATGTGGATGAGTTTAAAGTGCGGAATTGTGGATCTTCCTTATGGAGGGGGAAAAGGCGGCATCATTTGTGATCCCCGTTCCATGTCAATGGGTGAACTGGAACGCTTAAGCCGGGGTTATGTAAGGGCAATCAGCCAGATCGTTGGCCCTACAAAAGATATACCTGCTCCGGATGTTTATACGAATTCACAGATCATGGCCTGGATGATGGATGAATACAGCCGCCTCCGTGAGTATGATTCTCCTGGATTCATTACTGGCAAGCCGCTTGTTCTCGGCGGGTCGCAAGGAAGGGAAAAGGCAACTGCACAGGGTGTAGTGATCTGCATTGAGGAAGCTGCAAAAAAGCGAGGCATTTCCATTAAAGGAGCCCGTGTGGCTGTTCAGGGATTTGGAAATGCAGGAAGCTTCCTGGCAAAATTCATGCATGATGCAGGAGCTAAAGTAGTCGCCATTTCAGATGCCTATGGTGCTCTATATGATCCGAATGGACTGGATATTGATTACCTTCTTGATAGACGCGATAGCTTTGGAACGGTAACGACCCTTTTTGATAACACATTGACAAACGAAGAATTGCTTGAACTGGATTGCGATATCCTGGTTCCTGCGGCTGTGTCCAATCAGATTACCGCTGCAAACGCCCATAATATTAAGTCTTCCATCGTTGTAGAGGCAGCAAATGGCCCAACCACTCTTGAGGCTACAAAAATTCTTTCAGACCGGGGAATCCTGCTTGTTCCTGATGTGTTAGCCAGTTCAGGAGGTGTAACCGTATCCTATTTCGAATGGGTGCAGAACAACCAGGGTTACTATTGGACTGAAGAGGAAGTTACAGAAAAGCTGAAGAAAGTGCTTGTTCAGGCTTTCGATAACGTTTACCAGACTTCACAGCAGCGAAAAGTAAATATGCGCCTTGCAGCTTATATGGTCGGCGCCAGAAAAATGTCTGAAGCATCCCGCTTCAGAGGCTGGGTTTAATTCAGTAAACGGTATATAAATACTGATTCAATACAAAAAATCCTTGCACTCAATTGTGCAAGGATTTTTTGCATTCATTAACGGGTTGGCCTTGCTTCAGGTTCTCTTTCCATTTCTTCATTTGGTTTGAAAAGAAGCCCCAGATTGATTAAGCCCGCAATGCCAACAAGACCGTATATAATTCTTGAAAGGGCTGAATCCTGACCGCCAAAGATAGCTGCCACAAGATCAAATTGGAAGAATCCGATTAAACCCCAGTTAATAGCGCCAATAATTGTTAGAACCAGTGCAATACGCTGAATGCCACTCATGATGTTTCCTCCTTGTAGTATAGGTTCACTATTATGTTGCTGCACGGAAATAAAAAATATTCATTGTAATAAACGTTAAGAGCCATAATGAAAAAGATGATCTGAGAACCCGGGAATTCTAATGTTCACCTTTCGAATCTTACTCTTTGCAATAGCTGAAAATATGAAAGATAATGATGTGGAAAAGGAGATGGTGATATGCAAAATTTTACCTTTTATAATCCGACTAAACTAATTTTTGGGAAAGATCAGCTGTCCCAATTGCAGACTGAAATCCCGCAGTATGGCAAGAAGGTTCTGGTTGTGTACGGCGGTGGAAGCATTAAGCGCAATGGTTTATATGATAAAGTGAAAGCGCAGCTCCATGAAATTGGTGCTGAAGTGTTTGAACTATCAGGTGTTGAGCCTAATCCAAGAATTTCCACTGTCCGCAAAGGCGTTGAAATTTGTAAAGCTGAAGGCATCGATTTCCTGCTGGCAGTTGGCGGCGGGAGTGTAATCGACTGCACAAAGGCTATCGCAGCTGGTGCTAAATATGATGGCGATGCCTGGGATCTGGTCATCAAGAAAGCATTTGCTGTAAAAGCTCTGCCATTTGGAACCGTTCTTACATTAGCGGCTACCGGTTCTGAAATGAATGCAGGATCTGTTATTACAAACTGGGAAACAAATGAAAAATATGGATGGGGCAGTCCTGTGACTTTCCCTAAATTTTCAATCCTAGACCCTGTTAATACATTCACTGTGCCAAGGAATCAGACGGTATATGGAATCGTGGACATGATGTCCCATGTACTGGAGCATTATTTCCATCTTGAAGAAAATACCGATTTTCAGGATCGTATGTGTGAATCGCTGCTGATTACCATTATGGAAGCAGCTCCTAAGCTCCTTGAAGACCTTGAAAGCTATGAGCATCGTGCGACCATTCTTTATTCCGGCACAATGGCATTAAACGGTATTCTGAATATGGGCTACCGGGGAGACTGGGCTACGCATAATATCGAGCATGCTGTATCGGCCGTTTATGATATTCCTCATGGCGGCGGTCTGGCCATTCTGTTCCCTAACTGGATGAAGCATAATCTGAACGTGAAGCCTGAGCGATTTAAGCAGCTTGCTATCCGTGTATTTAACGTGGATCCGGAAGGGAAAACAGATGAGGAGACTGCGCTTGAAGGCATTGAAAGGCTTCGTGAATTCTGGAACAGCATTGGTGCACCTACACGCCTGGCTGATTATGATATCGATGACAGCAAGATCGAATTGATGGCAGACAAAGCGACTGTCAACGGAGAATTCGGCAATTTTGCGAAATTAAATCATGATGACGTGGTTTCAATCTACCGCGCTTCTTTATAATACCAAGCTGGACTCTGCCTAAAGCAGAGTCCTTTTACATTTTCCGCCGAAAAATGACAATCACCATTAGTGCGTAAAAAATATGTCAAAATTGGACACGCTTACATTAGAGGATGATTCTTGATTAACTTTGAGGCTTTCGTTAAAGTGGTATAAGGATGACAGCTAGAATTACTGCAGGCTGTTTAAATTTGAGGAAAATTGGAGGACATTCATGACACACGTTCGTTTTGATTACGCAAAAGCACTTCCTTTTTTTGGCGAACATGAAATTACATATCTGCAGGATGCCGTGAAGGTAGCACATCACTCCCTTCATGAACAAACTGGAGCTGGCAGTGACTTTTTAGGCTGGATCGATCTGCCTGCAAATTACGACAAAGAAGAGTTCTCCCGCATTCAAAAAGCGGCTGAGAAAATTAAAAGCGATTCCGATGTTCTTATCGTCATTGGAATTGGAGGTTCCTATCTTGGAGCGCGTGCGGCTATTGAAATGCTTCAGCACAGCTTCTATAATGCACTTCCAAAAGAAAAGCGCGGCACTCCGCAGGTATTATTTGCGGGCAACAATATTAGTTCCGCTTATATGAAGGATTTAATGGACCTTCTTGACGGCAAAGAGTGGTCCATCAATGTTATCTCCAAATCAGGCACAACAACTGAGCCTGCATTGGCTTTCCGTATTTTCCGCAAAATGCTGGAAGAAAAATATGGTGTGGAAGAAGCACGTAAACGAATCTATGCTACAACCGACAAAGCAAGAGGTGCTTTGAAGACTCTTGCGACAGAAGAAGGCTATGAGTCATTTATTATTCCGGATGATGTCGGTGGACGTTATTCTGTCCTTACAGCAGTAGGTCTTTTGCCAATTGCCGTCAGCGGTGCAAACATTGAAGATATGATGAGCGGTGCTGCACAGGCACGCGAAGACTTCAGCAAATCTGAGCTTCAGGAGAACGCAGCATACCAGTACGCTGCTGTCCGCAATGTTCTCTATAACAAAGGCAAAACGATTGAAATGCTGATTAACTATGAACCAGGACTTCAATATTTTGCAGAGTGGTGGAAGCAGCTGTTCGGTGAAAGTGAAGGAAAAGACCAGAAAGGAATTTTCCCTTCATCAGCAAACTTCTCCACTGATCTTCATTCATTAGGCCAGTATGTGCAGGAAGGCCGCCGGGACCTTTTTGAAACGGTTATCAAGGTGGAAGAATCACGTCATGAGCTTACCATTGAAGAAGCAGAGAATGATCTTGATGGCCTAAACTATCTTGCGGGTGAGACTGTCGACTTTGTTAATAACAAAGCTTTTGAAGGGACAATGCTTGCACACACAGACGGAGGAGTGCCAAACCTGATCGTTTCCATTCCAAAAATGGATGCCTATACATTTGGCTATCTGGTTTACTTCTTTGAAAAAGCATGTGCAATGAGCGGCTACCTGTTGGGAGTGAATCCGTTCGACCAGCCTGGTGTTGAAGCATACAAAGTGAACATGTTCGCCCTATTAGGAAAACCGGGATTTGAAGAGAAAAAAGCTGAACTTGAAAAGAGATTGAAGTAATAGCGAGAAGCGTCTGCCTGCGGGTGGACGTTTTTTTATTGGAGAAAATATATTCTGCCTTTTTTAGTGCCTGAACTGGGCATTGCAGACAGAAGTCGAGATGCAGTATCCTCTGAAGCTAAATGAAGGAAGGCCCTGGCTTGCTTATTTGATATAGTAGGACTAATCAGAAGAAGATAATCTTGGATAGCAGGCAGATGAGCTTTCTTATCTTTACACCCGCACTTGGGGCACAGCCAATCTCCATGGATACGTCGCATGGGAAAAATAAGACAGCTTGGACATTGAACACCTGCAATAATTTCTTGAGAAGAGATATTATAATGGTCCAAGACATTTAAAAATCCAGGAACATGGTTTATAACCAGTGCCCTCGAAATCTTTTTAATCTGTCGAGATGTAATAACTTCTATTGGATAACTTTGTTTAAAGAACTTAATTTTGTAAATAAGGTTTTCAATGTGAATAACGCGAAATGGGACATTTGAGCTATTTGCAGAAGTTTTCAGGATAGTAGAGGGGCTACTTATGCCAATTAGATATTCTATTGGTATATCGGCTGCTAAGTTTTGGATTAACCAGGTCTTAAATTGTGTTTTCTGGCGTTTGACTTGAATAAGAGGATTAGGAAAGCCTTCTTCTTTTTCATTTCGGGTTCTTATCAACTGATTAAAGGTCTCATCGAAAAGAAGGGTTCCAAGGATATTTTTCACTTCAATAATTAAAGCGAAGTATGGAGAAAGAATGAGGGTATCAATTTGGAAATAAGTGCTTCCATTATAAAGCCTTAAATCATGCAGGATAGTAAATTCTTTAGCAGGGAGTTGACTTAAATAATAATCCAGCGACTGTTCCCCTCGATAACCAGCTTTTCTTTTAGCTAAATCACCTTCTATAGTTGATCTCTGTGGATGAGCTGCTGAGATTCGCCTAATTAGGGCCTCATTTTGTCGGATTCTGATAGGTATTAAACGATTTTTAAATATCAAATAGATTTCACTCCTTTCTAAGTAATAATAATTCCGCTTTTAAGAATGGAATTCCTCCTTTCTAAAGACGAAAATGGCACTTAACCGAAAAAATTTTAATAATTCCGCGAGATTTTCCATATTTCCGCGAAAAAACGGATATATCCGCGAATTTCTACAGATAATCGCGAAAACTAAATTATATCCGCGAATTTCTACAGATAATCGCGAAAACTAAATTATATCCGCGAATTTCTACAGATAATCGCGAAAACTAATTATATCCGCGAAATATCCAATTCCTTAACGTAATCTTCGGAAATCGCATTCATGATATCCCTTACTTTGGAGAAACTAAGCAAAAAGCGTAAAAGGGGATGGATTCAGTGATTGAGATACCTTCAAAAGTGGAAGGGAAGCATTTTGATTTATATAAGCTGGAGCAGGATCTAAAGCCGATTGGATATTCGGTTGGCGGGAACTGGGATTATGATCACGGGTCTTTTGATTATAAAATTGATGATGAGGTGGGGTACCAGTATTTAAGGGTCCCATTCAAGGCAATTGATGGGCAGCTTGATGATCCAAGCTGTACGGTGGAAATAGGCAGGCCGTTTCTGCTTTCCCATAAGTACCAGCGCGGCCTGGATGACCACGCCTATACAGGGAATTTCAGCGCCTCCTTCGACCAATTCTCGGAGCCTGTGGATAAGGACGCCAGTTTTCCGGAAGAATTTATTGATCTCGGCAAAGCGCTTGTTGAAGAGCTGGAGTCCATATTATTAAGAGATTAACCGAGTATAACAATCAGCTGATCCTGCTGAAGAATTTTAAAAGGCTGGGGAGGATTAACTAGAGTTTCTTCCCCTCTTTTAACACCTAAAAGCAAAATGCCTTCTTTCATCAGCTCGGCACTAAGCTCAGCAAAAGTCTTATTTTCTACATCTTCTGATGCAGGCTGAAAAGTTAATTTGCGTTTATCAAGCTGTCCCAGCAAATCAAGAAATGAAGTAACAAGCTCCTGGGAAGAAACGCTGTTGATCATAACAAAGCTCGTAAGAACATTCGTCTGAACAATTTCATCAGCTCCCGCCCTTTTGGCGTTGGCTGCCTGTTCTGAAGTTAATATTTCAACGATGCATTGAACATCCCGGTTCAATCCTTTGATTGCCAATAGAGTTAAAATTGAATTCATGTCTGCATGCAGTTCATCTTTGTTCTGATCAGCTGTTATGATTACTTTTTGGGCATCAAATATATTTGCCTTCATGAGGACATCATCTCTGTTAGCGCGTCCCTGAATAAAATGTACATTATTGTGGGGAACAGGGTTTGACTTTAGAGTTTCATCTATTAAAGCAATGGAATGGTTCATCCCATCACCCCCAAGGGTATTAACAATTTCTCTTGAGCGTTCGTTCCATCCGATAACAACAATATGGTTTTGGCCGCGATATTCGATTTTCCCTTCCAGGAAGTCATTCTGCCTGGTAACTGCTGCTGTTGCAAGTGAAATAAAATAGGTAGACAGAAAGCCCGCTCCTGTAAAAATAAGCGCAATGCCCACTATTCGCCCCGCAGTACTTTTTGGATAAAAATCTCCAAAACCGACAGTTGAAGCGGTTACAACCGCCCACCAGATTCCATCGAAAAATGTCGGAAAGGAGGAGGGCTCAATAATATGTATTAATCCGCCAAAAAGAAAGATCACCATCAGGGCAATCAGCAGAATTCTGATTACTAAGGGCAGACGTATGAAACTGTAATAGATGTGCTGAGGCATAAATTACCCTCCTAATTTACAAAAGGTTTCAGCAGCTGACTTCTAAAAATTGTCAGCTGCACAGAATATAAAAAAAAGCCATGCCAGCATATACTTTTAATTAAGTATATCGTCTATTGCACGGCTCAGCAGTTGAATATCCTTTGATATTTCATTTTTCACGTAGTCAATCTCGCACCTTTCATATTCATCCATGAGAAGGGAGAGTTCTCTTTTTAGTATGACAGCCTCGTGTTCAAAATCCATGATGACTCCCTCCTTTAGGGATATATAGGACTATCGGGCAGATAGTAAATTCCTTTATAATATTACAATTATGTTACCCGATTTCTTTTCCATTTAAACGGTAAATCCCTTATAATTTGAACATGAAATTTAGAACGAATATAGTTTACCCTCATATTTTGCGCGTAAACACATCGTTTATACTAAATAGCTGGAAAGTAAAAAAAACGAAAAAATATCCCCGGGGAAAATTCGGGGATTCTTAAAGTCAATTCTATTTTCGAATTAAGCTGTAAACCGAAGCGCCTATCAGATCACCGGCTTCTTTCATCCGCTCGGCACTAATGTGCTCGATGGAATCAAGTGGTGTATGGTAATACGGTTCAAGATTGGCAGTGGCAGGTTCTCGTCTGATAAAGTTAACAGCCGGGATGCCTGCATCATGAAAAGAAACATGGTCGGAAGCTCCGCGCTGATAAACAACCAGCTCAGATGGGGTGCCAATCCGCCCGGCTGTGGCAAGAGCAGTTTCTGTTACGATATTTGCCTGGCCATCAAGGGTATTCATGTAAATCGCAGTTGCATTTTCCCATGCTGTGCCTACCATATCCATATTGAAATTTGCGATGCTTCGCTCTATTTCATTGCTGCTCAGCTGGCTGACATAATACTCAGAACCAAGAAGACCAATTTCTTCTGCACCTACAAATGCAAATCGCAATTCTTTGTCAGCAGGATAGCTTTTCAGGACTCTAGCCAGCTCTAAGGCAACAGCAGTACCGGATGCGTTATCACTAGCCCCCGGAGCAAATGGTACACTATCGAAATGTGCAGAAATGTGGACAATGTCAGTTTCCCCGCCTTTATTGGGCATAGGGTGCTTGGTGGCAATAATATTTTGCGATTTTATGTTTTTAAAACTCTTTACAGTAAGCGTTACTGTTTTGTTTTGTGCTTCAACATCTTGAAGGAGTGCTTCTCCGCTTGCCTTCGTTATACTTCCCACCGGAATGTCATATGGGCCCCCAATTGAGGGATTCATGGGTGCTGGCTGATCCGCATTGTTGTAAATTAGAACCCCCGCAGCACCGGCATTCACTGCGTTTGTAACTTTTTCCGAGAAAGGAATTTCTCCACGTGAAATGAGTGCTATTTTCCCTGATGCTTCCTCTGTAAAATCAGCTGCCCTGCCTAATCCAGCATCATATAATTCAGAGGTAATTCCTTCATCAGGCGTTGATCCTGATCCGGAAGGAATGGTTATAAGAACCTCCTTCAGATCACTAGTGTGCAAATCTCCAGCCATTTTATCCGGTATGCTGAACTCTTGTGTTTCTACTGTGTAGCCATAGGACTCAAGGCGTTTGCGGATAAAATCAGCTGACTGCTTTTCTGCTACTGTTCCTGCAACCCGCGGCCCTATGGTTTCAGATAAATAGCTGACATCCTCCATCATGCGGGCTGCATCTACCCTTGCAATGACCTTCTGATCAAATGCTTTGGAGCCAGGATCTCCAGCTTTGCTTTGTGCTGCTTCAGCAGTCGGCACAATTTGAACAGGCACTGCATACAAACTTGAAGCTGTCAGAACGGCTGCAAGCATAATTGAAGAAGCTTTCTTTCCAACTTTCATCTTTTATTCCTCCTCGACTAGTAATCCAGCTATATGTATTCGCTTACATAGCTCCCCTTCCTTTAATAAAGAGTTAAAACGATTCTATTAGACTAGCAGATTTTTCAGATGTGTGAGAAAAGGAAGACTTTACCTTTCTGAATTGTAAAAAATGGTAGATTTAAAGTACCGAATCAGAACAACACCCATGTTATTTCATGACCTTTGGAGGAGACCAATGAATTGTTATCAAATTTACCTTGAAAAATATAGGTCTTTCGACTATCGAAACTTACGCAGTTTTAATTTATTCTGAAAATTATAACATCTATTTGTATAGGGGGATTTTTATGAAAAAAGCTGCATTAAAAGTGCTCATAACCTCAGCTATCGCTTTCCCGCTAATTGCCGGAGGGGCATTGCCTGCAGCAGGTATAGACAGCCAAAGCAGCATGGCCTCGGCTGAATCTCAGATTAAAGTCGAAAATGGCATGACACAGCCCATTTTTTCTCTGGATGATGCCATTGTCGAAAGAGTATTTGTTGAAACAGCAACTGACAGTGATGGGGATGGAAAGCTGGATCGGGTACGTGCTGATATTATCAGGCCAAAGGAAACAGAGGAAGGTTTAAAGGTTCCTGTTATTTATGAAATGAGTCCTTACCGTTCTGGAATTAAGGGTGTCCCGGTCTATGATGTGGATGTAGAACTGAACTCTGTGCAAAAGAAAGGGAACAATAAAGGTGAAAAAGGAAAACCGCAGGCAAATCTCCCAGGATATTATGATGACTATTTTGTACCAAGAGGCTACGCTGTTGTTCTTGCAGAAAGTGTTGGGACTGGCCTATCTGACGGCTGTCCTACAACCGGAGATGAGCATGAGATACTCGGAACACGTGCAGTAATTGATTGGCTGAATGGAAGAGCAAAAGCTTTTAATGCAGAGGGACAGGAAATACAAGCTGATTGGTCAACAGGAAATGTGGGGATGACAGGGGTTTCTTACAATGGAACACTTCCCAATGCCGTTGCTTCAACTGGAGTTGAAGGCCTGAAAACGATTGTGCCAATTGCTGCAATTAGCAGCTGGTATGACTATTATCGTTCAAACGGTGCTGTGATTGCGCCAGGCGGATATCAAGGTGAAGATGCGGATAATATGGCTGAAGCCATTTTAACTAGGCAAAACCCTGAAGCGTGCAGCAATATGATCAAAGGATTAACGGAAGGCCAGGACAGGGAAAACGGGGATTTCAATGAATTCTGGAGTAAAAGAGATTATACAAAGGATGCTGATCAGGTTGAAGCAAGTGTCTTTATTGTCCATGGGTTAAATGACTGGAATGTTAAAACAAAGCATTTTTCAGATTGGTGGCAAGCGCTTGGCGAGAATGATGTTCCCAGAAAAATGTGGCTTCATCAAGGCGGCCATTCCAGCCCCTACAGCTTCAGACGCGATGTATGGCTCCCTGCTTTAAATAAATGGTTTGATTACTGGCTATATGATATTAAAAATGATGTCATGGATGAACCAATGGTTGACATCCAGAGGGAGGATAAGACATGGCATACAGAGGCAAACTGGCCAGCTGAGGGAACCTCTGACGCAAAATTGCATTTTAAGCCGGCTTCCGATGGAGGCGGCAGCTTAGAACTGCAGCCTGTACCGAACAAGAATAAGGAGGATCAGCATTTTGTGGATGATGCCACAATCAAGGCTGAAGAATTGGCTATGGATCCTGATGCTTCATTAGCTAATAGGCTCGTCTATTTGACTCCGCCTTTAGAAAAAGATATTCGCATGAGCGGAACCCCGGAAATTCAAATTCGGGCTGGAATTGACCGGAAAACAGCCAACTTAACAGCCCTCCTTGTTAAATATGGGGAAGGAAAACCGGAAATTGTTACTAGAGGGTGGATGGATCCGCAAAACATTCACAGTGAAAATAGATCTTCAGGGCTCACACCGGACCGTGAATATACTTTTACATGGGATATGCAGCCTGATGATTATGTATTTAAAGAAGGTGATCGTCTGGGGGTCGTCGTTCTATCTAGTGATTATAACTATACTATTAGACCAAAGGCAGGCACGAAGATAACCATAGATCCGGAAAGAAGCCATATAGTGCTTCCTCTGCAAGGTGGAGTTAAAGCATTTAAATAGGTAAATAAAAGGGATCATTTCTTGGTCCCTCTTTTCTTTTTAATAGACTATTTTAGGAAAAAAGTAGCATTGCCACAATTAAACGAATTGAATTAAAATAAATTCTATCTCATAAATATACAAACTAATGCATCTGGAGGTACATAATGAATAAAAAGAAAGCTTTATCAGGCATTTTGGCAGCGGGCATTTTGGCATCTGTTCCTTTAAGTGCTGCTCATGCGATCAGCCCCAAGTGGATCAATGTTAATGTATCAGAGGAAATGGACGGAAGTTTATTCAATAGTGAGAACTATGATTTTATGAAATTCTCAGTAATAGGGACCAAACTTGCAGAAATTGAAAAACAGTCTAATAGAGTGAAGGTGGAGGTAAAAGGTACTTCCGCGGATGGATATCCTCTATATGTCGTGACTATTGCAGATCCGGGTGCACAGGGCAAGTTCGGTAAGATTCAGGCCTTAAGAAAACAAATGTTCAAAAACCCGGAGAAAGCCCAGAATTGGATTGCGAATAACCCGGATTTTAAAGTGCCAATCATGATCAATGGATCGATTCATGGAACGGAGTTTGTGGGAAGCGATGCAGTGATGCAGCTGATTGAACGTTTTGCCACACAGAATGACAAGGATACAAAGGAGATTCTGGGCAATAACATCCTTATTTTCAATGTGGTCCAGAATCCTGATGGCCGGGTGGATGCGACCCGTTTTAATGGGGAAGGAATTGATTTGAACCGTGATTTTATCACGCAATCACAGCCGGAAACGCAAGAAACCGTCTCTCTTATTAAAGAGTGGAATCCGATGGTTTTCCTGGATACTCACGGTTATGTGAAAAATTATGCACCAAACAAACAGGGTTTGATTGAACCTTGTACACCTCCGCATAATCCTAACTATGAATATGATTTATATCAAAAATGGGCTAATCATCAGGCAGAAGCGATGGAAGCTGAAATTATGAAGGACAAGGCTCTTTACACAGGCACCCTGTATAAAGAAATGAATGGCGCATATATTCCGCAGCGGGATGATTCCGCTGGATGGGATGATTACCCGCCAATTTTCACACCGATGTATGCCATGTACCATGGTGCTTATGGCCATACGCTTGAAGCTCCGACAAATGACGAGGACGGCGTGCGCTGGATGTACAATGCCATTATGGGAGCACTGAAATACTCAACCGATAACAAGGAAGAAATGATTGCAGATCAAATTGAAATGTTCAAGCGCGGCATTAATTTTGATCATCCTTTTCATGAAGAAGGCTATTTCCCGAAAGCATATGTTCTTCCAGTGAATGAGGAAGATCCAACCGCTGTAAATAAGGCAGTTAATCATTTAATTAAGAATGATATCGAGGTTGTTCAGGCGTCAAAAGCATTTGCAGCAGATGGCAAGTCATATCCAAAGGGCACTTACATCGTTCCAATGGATCAGGCAAAGGCAGGTCTGGCAAACACCATGCTGTGGGATGGCGAGGATATAACAGATGATACACCGGCCATGTATGATATTTCTGCCTGGAGTCTTCCGGAGCTATGGGGCTTTGAAGCAATCTCTGTTCAACAAGATGTAAAGGCATCAGTAACAAAGATAAATAATGTAAAAGAACAGGGTTCACTTAGCGGAAACGGGCCATTTATCATACCGAACAGCTCAGTGAAAGCTGTTCAGCTTGTGAACGGACTTCTTGAGCAGGGGGTCATGGTTAAACGCGACAGTGAAGGAAACTTCTATGCTGAAGGATCAGCCAATGTTTTTTCATCAGCCGTTAAGGATTCCGGCCTAAATATATTGTCAGGAAAAGTGCCTGCAGACGCAAAGGCAATTAACAAAGTGAGTGTAGCCATATTAAAGGATGGAGGGATGAACAAAGCGCAATCACACTCTGGCACCAAACTGGCTCTTAAGAGACTGGGATTTAGTGTGACTGAATTGTCTCCATCAGAAGTCGCTAATAACGGCCTTGCTTCCCATGATGTCTTTGTTTACAGCGGAACGGAAAATTTAATTTCTCTGAATTTGAGTAATGCCAACAAAGAATTCGGCCTTAAAAGCCAGGAAGAACTGGCTGCATTTAAAGCAAATGTGGAAAGGTTCGTTTCTGAAGGCGGAAAATATATAGCTGTTGGTGCCGGTGCTTCCCGTGCAACAAAGACTCTGGGCCTGACAGATGATATGATCAATACTGGCGGATCCAACAGCAACGGAATCATTAAGGTAGATTATAAAGGAACCGGTGCATCAGCAGGATACAGTGGGGATGATCTTGGATTTGTCTACCGTCCAGTCTGGTATACAGGCACAGAGAATGATGAAGTGCTTGCAGCCATTGCTGATGAGGAAGACTTCTTCGTAGCAGGACACTGGAAAAATCGCAGTGCTGCACAGGGCCAGGCCATCATGGTGAAAGAGCAGGATAAGGATGTTACACTAATTGGCATTGAAGCCGGCTTCCGTGATCATACTGATTACCTTTTCCGATTGCTTTCAAATTCTATTTTTGAAAAGTAAAAGCCGTTTAGGGAGTATCCACTCAGTTTCCAGGAACGTATCGTTTGACTAATGGATTATTAAATCATATAATTAAGTTAACAAAATAGTTCGGATTCTTCCTGAAGGGGAGTAGCTGTTAAGTAGAGTCGTCAATACGAGATGATGAATCTCCGGCTTTACTGGCAACACAACGTTGCTTGCGAGACCTTTACCATTTATTTGGTAAGGTCTCTTTTGTTTAAAAGGCACTGAGACCAATAAATGGTTCAGTGCCTTTTATTTTTCAGGAAGAGTTTGGAAAAGGGAGGTTTAATGATGAAACCATATCAGCAGCTTGCAGACAGTGTGAAATTTTCCAGAAGCCTTAATTGGACCAGACTTATTGAGAAGGACGACAGTCTGGAATTTATAGGAGCAGGGAGAAGTGCATTTGCTTTTAGGATAAAAGAAACCAATCTTGTATTAAAAGTATTTTTTCCGGAGTTTAAAAGAACGGCCAGGGAAGAGGCGGAGATATACAGGGCGCTGCCTGACCATCCGTACTATCCCTCTTTATACGGCTCTGGAGATAACTATATTGTAATTGATTATGTACAGGGGCTGACTTTGTTTGAATGTCTCGCAAAAGGAGTCCCGATAGAAGAGGAGAAAATCAGGCAAATAGATGAGGCTTTAAAGCTGGCAAGGGAAAGAGGGCTTAACCCTTCGGATATCCACCTGCGCAACATTATTCTTACAGAGGGTGACCATATTAAAATCATTGATGTTGCACGATTTAAACAAACGAAGAATTGTACGCAGTGGGACGACTTAAAGCATGCATTTTATAAATTTTACAGAAAAAGATATTTTCCAAAGAAGATCCCTGTATTAATCATGAACACAATTGCGGCTCTTTATAAAAAGCGGATTGTCCGTATGGGGTCCTAAACAGTTCATTTGATATCGCTATTTTCTTTTGAAATAATTAAGACCACAAAAACAGAAAGGGGCAGGTATTCTTGAAAGTTCTTATTGTTGGAGCAAACGGACAAATCGGAAAGCAGCTGGTAAAGCTTATTAAAGAAGGCGATAAACATACAGCAAGAGCAATGATCAAAAAAGAAGAGCAGGCCCGGCAGTTTGAGGATATGGGTATTGAGACGGCAGTCGCAAGCCTTGAAGGAACAGTTGATGAATTGGCTGAAGCAGCCAATGGCTGCGATGCAATTGTGTTTACTGCAGGTTCAGGCGGAAATACCGGCTATGACAAAACTCTGCTGATTGACCTAGATGGTGCGGTAAAAACAATAGAAGCGGCGGAGAAGGCTGGTGTGGACCGGTTTGTAATGGTCAGCGCCATACAGGCGAATAATCGCGATAAGTGGAGTGATACGATCAAGCCTTATTACGCTGCAAAGCATTATGCCGACAGGATTCTGGAAAACAGCAGCTTGAATTACACAATCGTTCGTCCAGGCGGCCTGACAAATGAAGCGGGAACCGGCAAAATCAAAGCAGCAGAAAATTTGGAGCGTGGCTTCATTCCCCGTGAGGATGTGGCTAAAACCCTTTATGCTGTGCTGGATAAAGAAAATACCAATAAGCGCGCATTCGATCTGGTATCAGGCGATGAAGATACTGAAACAGCAGTGAATAATTTATAACTCTTGCCCGGTGTGTATGCACCGGGTTTTTTATTGGCAAAACTAAGTATATATTGTGCCGCTTAGAGAAGATTAAATTAGTAGACACAAGTATCTGCCCAAAGGATAGGAGAAGGGTAAAATTATATTGGATGATGGGCTGCTTATACGCCAAAACACATATAAGTTAAACGATTAGCAAAACAGGCATTGGCAAA
This sequence comes from Cytobacillus sp. NJ13, assembly GCA_030348385.1. Classification (NCBI taxonomy): domain Bacteria; kingdom Bacillati; phylum Bacillota; class Bacilli; order Caryophanales; family Bacillaceae; genus Cytobacillus; species Cytobacillus sp. NJ13. The sequence goes on from JAUCFP010000006.1 coordinate 4,331,193, forward strand.
TTCCAATGTCATTTTCGTTTTAATTCCTTCTCAAAAGGGAATAGGAAGCTGTAAAAGGAATTACATAGTTTTCACATTTTCCTCATATAAATGTTGTTTAAGTGTCACAGCTTTTAGTCCGGAACTGTGGAATAATGTGATGTAGTGAGCATTCTGGAGGAGTGAGTGAATGAATGTATAAAAAACAGGAACGCATATTAATGTGGCTTGCTTTTACAGTGGCTATCATTATGGGGCTTTCTTTTATTGGTCGCATTTTTGCAGGATAGGAAAAGGAGAATGGTAAATGGGAAATGAAGAATCTGTTTTTTTCAGCCGTGTCTTAACTGAGCTGACATTATCCTTCCATATCATTTACGCCACCATTGGTGTCGGCATCCCGCTCATGATTATGATTGCACAATGGGTGGGGATAAAAAAACAGGATGAACATTATATTCTGCTCGCCCGAAGATGGACGCGCGGTTTTGTCATTACGGTGGCTGTCGGTGTTGTTACGGGGACAGCCATCGGTCTGCAGCTATCATTGCTGTGGCCTAACTTTATGGAACTAGCAGGCAATGTCATTGCGCTGCCTTTGTTTATGGAGACTTTTGCTTTTTTCTTTGAAGCAATTTTCCTTGGGATTTATCTGTATACATGGGATCGGTTTGAGAATCAGAAGAAGCATATGCTTTTATTAATACCAGTTGCTATAGGGGCTTCATTTTCTGCTATTTTCATTACAATTGTAAATGCATTTATGAATGCACCGCAGGGCTTTGACATTGTGAATGGCCAGCTGGTAAATATTAACCCGATACTGGCAATGTTCACACCCGCCATGCCAACGAAGGTTGCGCATGTGCTTTCAACAGCCTATATGACATCTGCATTTGTCCTGGCATCAATAGGAGCTTTTCGTCTTCTAAAAGGATCGAATCATATCTACCATAAGAAGGCATTGCTGCTCACAATGAAAATCGGATTGATTTTCTCGATCGCTACAGCGGTAATTGGTGACTTCTCCGGAAAATACCTTGCGGAATACCAGCCTGAAAAATTGGCTGCTGCCGAGTGGCATTTTGAAACAGAAGAAGGGGCACCGTTAATGCTCTATGGGGTCCTTGATGACGGCGAAGTGAAATATGCGATTAAGATTCCTTATGCACTCAGCATCCTTGCGCACAGCAATCCGAATGCAGAAGTAATCGGCCTCGATCAATTTCAGGAAGATGAAATTCCGCCGCTTTATATCCATTACTTGTTTGACCTTATGGTGACGATTGGCATGTGGATGACGGCACTTTCACTCTTCTATGTCTTAGGCACCTGGTTTAAAATGCGTTTTGTTACGTCGAAATGGTTCCGGTGGCTGATCGTTCTGGGCGGTCCTTTATCCATCATTGCGATTGAAGCGGGCTGGTGGTTTGCGGAAGTGGGCCGGCAGCCGTGGATTCTGAGGGGCATCATGCGTACTGAAGAGGCTGCCACTTCAAGCGGCCAGGTCGACCTTATGCTTCTGCTGTTTGCAGGTTTATATCTGGTGCTGGCAATTGGAAGCATCATTGTGCTCACCAGAATGTTCCGCAAAAATCCGGTCGAACAGGAATTGGCCGACCGTGAGCTGGAGAAAGAGGGTGATCAGCGGTGACGCTTGAGATTATCGGAATTTCCGTCTTATGGCTGTTTCTATTTGGATACGTCATCGTTGCCTCTATTGACTTTGGAGCAGGATTTTTCAACGCATACAGTCTATTCCGTGGAAAACAGCATATTTTAACCCGTATTATTCAGCGCTATTTATCACCGGTTTGGGAAGTTACGAATGTGTTCCTGGTGTTTTTCTTCGTAGGCATTGTCGGATTCTTTCCAAAAACAGCCTATTATTATGGAACGGTCCTGCTGGTGCCGGCAAGCATTGCGGTAGTCCTGCTTGCCATCCGCGGATCTTATTACGCTTTTACCACCTACGGCGGGCTAAGACAAAAAAAATGGACCTATCTGTATGGACTTTCGGGTCTTTTCATTCCTGCCTCCCTGTCCATTGTCCTGACCATTTCAGAAGGCGGATTCGTTAGTGAGACATCATCAGGGCTGAAGCTTGACTACTGGGCCTTGTTCACGAGTCCGCTGACATGGAGCATCGTTGTACTGAGTATTGCAGCAGTATTATATATATCAGCAGTATTCCTGACGTGGTATGCCAATAAAGCAAACGATGAACCGGCCACAGAGCTGCTTAGAAAATACGCTCTTATATGGGCGGTGCCTGCTATCGTAACAGCGACAGGCATTATTGTTGAACTGCGGGATCACAATCCTGAGCATTTCAGCAGATTAATGGACCTATGGTGGCTGTTCGGCATCTCATTCATCCTGTTTGCCGGGACTGTTTATCTAATATGGAAGCGTAAATTGTACGGACTCGCATTTGGGCTCTTGGCAGGACAATTCCTAGTGGCGTTCTTTGCCTACGGAATCTCGCATTATCCGTACCTGCTTTATCCATACCTGACCATTTATGACGGTTTTACAAACGAAGCTATGGCCATTGCTCTCATTATTGCCTTCATAGCAGGACTGGGATTGCTCTTGCCGTCCCTTTATCTGCTTCTCAGGCTGTTCCTATTCAATAAAGACTATGTTCAGGGAAAGCGGGACGATCATGCATAGGAGGGAAAAATCATGGCTGAATTTGTGATGTTTTATGCGCCGTTTATTGTGATCATTGCTTCCGTTGGTGCGGCTTTTTGGCTGGCGGGGAAGGATGAAAGAGTGGAGGAATAACAAGTTAATGAGATAAAAAAAGCTGCATAGCCTATTTTAGGCCTTACAGCTTTTTAGTTTATGGAGAATAGGGGGTTCGGACCCCTGATCTGACCTCCACGCTGCCAGAAGAAATCGTTGGTTAACTCTTTTATAAGTAGCTTAATTGTTTCTGCCAAATTTATAATTGGTAAGTGAAATCTGGAATAGGGAAATCCCGCTGTAAAATTCTATAATAAAAGGAATAAACCGGTAATATCCTTCGGTTATCCCTCCAAAATGAAATTAGCACTACTAAATCATTTTGATTGGTACAAAAATAATACTTGTTAAGAAGAGAAACAATAGGGATTTATTCAGTAGACTTCACACCAAAGGAAAAAACTTAATGGTACAAATTCTTATCTGGAAACATTTAAAGAAGAATTAAAATATAGTCAAAGTAAAGCTCCCGCAATAATAGCGGGAGCTTTCTCTTTGTAAAAAAATTTCAATCATAGGACTAATTAAAGTAAAGATGCTGTCTAAAAAACCTTAGAACAATCGCATTAAGCTTTTAATTAATCTATCTTTGCAGAGCGTGAAAATCTCGTATAGGCGAAAAACAGTGCAACAACTACAGTTAATAGTAATATTATTAAGAAGGATCCGAATACTAAATCTTTAGGGAGGAGCACTGATAATAACATGACTATTCCACTAATAAATAATGTGTATGCAATTGGTCTAGAAACTTCATTCCATAAATTGTAAGTGGCGTTTTGTAATGAATTCGTTCCGGTTAATGACTCAAGCTTAAATCGCGGAAGAGTATTTCCTATAATGACAAATACTATGCCTACAATTATTGGTAGAAGAAGGAGCATATTAAAATTGTTTCCTAAGCCTACATAAATTAAAGCACAATGAAGGATTAACAGTACACTGTTAAGAACCAAAGAGACTGTTCCTAAACTCTTATCCAGCCGTCTGACAACCTCTGAATGCCATCGGAATTGAGTCACAATAAAAAGGGAGAGACTGCTGATGATCATGGTGACAGGAATTATAAATAAGATTATGCTTTTTGGAGCAAATTCAGTAGGAGTTCCATTCAAGTTAGCAAATTTGCTAGGAAGTACACTTGGAAGATCTTTATTAAAATAAAAACTGATCCCAAAAGCTATTACTACTATTAACCAAGCAATGATTTTCCTTATCATTTATTCCGCTCCTTTATCTTGCTTAAATTGAATTGCCCATTTCATAATATCCTGTAAAACACTTGTATTTAGAGAATAATAAACATATTGTCCCTTCTTATGCGAATATACGAGCTCTGAATTTTTTAAAATATTCAAATGCTGTGAGACTCCAGGTTTGCTCATATTAAAATGATTAGCTATTTCGCCAGAAGTTAAATCTCCATCTTTTAAAAGATCCAAGATTTTTCTTCTGTTATCATCTGAAAGGGCTTTAAATAATTCACCTATTGCCACAATTTTTGTTCCTCCTTTTGTATAAGGTTATTAAATAATTAAGTAAATACTTAATTGTAGTATACAGATAAATGTTACTATCTGTCAATTAGTTCCATGAAGTAAATTTAGCTGTTATTCGACAATTAACAATAATTAACACATTAAAGATACTGGAAAATAAAGATAAAAAAACGATCAATTTAATTGACCGTCGTTAGTTATAAAATTTTAAATTATATCTTTTAAGAAGGAGTTGGGATCATCAGGAAATAGCTCATGTCCATTAGCATGCAGGTTCAGAGTGGAATCCCCACTTGTGTTATTATTAACAAATTCGTCGAGGATCCTGTTATTTTCTTCAGGAAAAATTTCATGTGAAGGATTAATCTTCAGGTGTAAGAGCGGTGTGAGGACACTCTCTTCAGGGAATATTTCATGTGCTAAGTGTTTATTGCTAAGAAACTTGGCCTGTGTAATATTAGTTTCGCTGTAACCAGCAAATCCTTGAATTAGTGAGAATATTACTAGAACCGATAAGTAAATAAACTTATTTTTCATCTTAAAAACTCTCCTTACATTAATTTTTTTTGTGCAGAGAAGGCAATCTTATATAATTTAGCCGCTTCCTTATATTGGAAGTTAGCTTCTAAACTGTTTGCCATTATTTCTGCATATTCCATAACATACTTCCATTGATTCAGATCACAAAAAAAGGGAATTACCTCTTCCTTTATGTACTGCTTGTTTTGAAAAAGTGAATCAGTATTTGACAGCTCTAGCATATTGAAGTGGTGGATATATTCTTTATTATCTGTAATTAACTCTCTTCCTTTTTTTATCATTCCTTTCATTTTTTTTAACTGATTGATGTATTTATATTCTCGGGCCAGACAAAAGTAGGTTGTGACAAGCCTATTAATATTTTTTGCAGAACCATATTTTAAGCTTTTCTCATAGTAAGCAATGGCTTCAAGATGCTTATCCTGAAGGCTGTAGAGATAACCCAAATTATGATGAATAATTTGAGTATAACTATCATGATTAATTGCCTCTGCAATTTTAATAGCCCTTTGGTAATATTCTGTTGCTTTTCTGTAACTTTTTGTCCTGCCTTCGTTAATACCCAAAATAACGTAAAGCTTGATTTGTTGTAGGTAATCTAAAGATTGATCAGCAATTTCTAGGCTCTTTAAAGCAAATTCTTTCGTTTTATGTGTTTTGTAAAGTTTTCCATAACACAAGGAAAGATAATAAAAAATATCACCTAATTCATAATTAAATGAATCTGTTGGTCTTGTTAAATTCTGCAGCTTCTCAAGTGAAATTAGCAGCTGCTCTTCTGCATGGCAGTATTGTTTTTGAACATAATAACAAACTCCTGAAAGGTAGCAAAAATAGAATAATAAATCATCTGACATAGCAGTCTGGTACTTTTTTAAATCTTTTATTTGAAAATCAAGAGCATTATAGTCTTCGAGCTTAATGAAATACTTTATACTGAATAATTTAAATTTAAGAGCTGGGTATGTGGCCAGGATAGAATTAAATAATTTATTCATCTCTTCAAATTGCTCTTTCAATATGTTCTTTTCAGCATTTCCCTGTAGTAACTCATACCAATTCTCAATTTTTTTGTTTAATTCACTCTCATCCATATTTTTTATTAAATTTACTGAAATCTTCATTTTATCGCACAGCAATCTGAGTATTTCCTCGCTTGGATCCATGTTGTTATTTTCCACTTTACTGAGATATGAAGGTGAACAAATCCCCTTGCAGAGCTCTTCTTGAGTGAGGCTTGAATTGATTCTGTAATACTTAATTCGACTGCCAATCATCATTATTCCTCCTTTTTCGACTTGAGAAAGTTAGAGAATAAAATGTCTGTATCTCTCTGCTAAATAATGTAATTTTCTCAATAGGATATAAATAGTGAGTATGATAATTTAAGACTATGAACATGGTGCTAACAGGAGAAAAAATACCTATACCTAATGTTCTCCGTATCTTTGGTTCAGGGAGGTGTTGTATGTATAAAAAAAAGTCTCATCTTCTTTCTATATGTGCGTTTTTCTCAGTTACAACGTTTATTTTCTGGCAAAATAAAAGTCACTCTGAAAAGAAATATATAAGTATGAAATGCCGAAGATTCTGAATTTAGCAAAGATAAAATAGCACTAAACTGGTATATATATACTAATTTCTATGATTACTTTAAAAGTTTATGGCACAAAAATATGGTTTGTTTTAATAGGTATAAGAATCCTTTTTTTTCATATTATGTAAAAAAATCCTACTTATATTATAAGTGTTTTGTCACATTATGTAAGGGATTTATTCGTGAAATTTCCGTAAATTTTTCATAGGAATTTTATACTAATAATTTAACAAATCAATTTGAACTTATAAGGAGATGCTAATTGTGTTATCTGGAAAAAAAATACTTGTCACTGGAGGTAGCCGAGGAATTGGGCGGGCAGTCATTATATCTCTTATAAATGCTGGAGCTAAAGTTGTATCCACATACAAGAGCAACCATAGTTTAGCTGATCAGTTATGCAAAGAGGCCAACACAGAATCACAGAGATTGTTTATGATACCTGCAGATGCAGAAGACTATGAAAAAGCTCAGGAAACTGTTAAGCAAGCCAAAAGCTTATTAGGAGGATTAGACGGGATAGTCATTAATGCCGGCATCACAAGAGATAATCTTTTGTGGTCAATGCCAGAGAATGATTGGGATGACGTGGTTGCTACCAACCTAAAAGGCACTTTTAATTATGCCAGGGCAGCGGCATTTGGATTTGTAAAACAAAAAGCTGGAAGCATTGTTTGCGTAAGTTCTGTAAGCGGAATGATGGGTGTTCCTGGGCAAACCAACTACTCAGCAACAAAGGCAGGACAAATCGGATTTGTAAAATCTTTCGCTAAAGAAGTCGGAAAATTCGGAGTAAATGTAAATGCAGTTGCGCCAGGATTTGTTATGACTGATATGTGGGATGCTTTAGGAGATAAAAAGCAGGAGCAGGTGCTTCATAGTATTCCCTTAGGCAGGCCTGCTTCTTCGGAGGAAGTAGCTGAAGCCATTAAGTTTTTATTATCAGGGAATGCAAGCTATATTACAGGCCAAACACTTGTGGTTGATGGCGGACTAAGTGCTTAAGCAATAATTTAATAAATTTATATTATAGTAGGGGGAATAATTAATGGAGAAGAACCTAAAACAGGAATTAAGAATGATTGTGGCAGAACTGATTGAAATTGATGATTTTCAGGATGACGAAGACTTCATTGTAGATTTGGGACTTGATTCTATGATGTCAATTGAGATAGTTGCCCAAATTGAGCAAAAATATAAAATTGATATTTCTGAGGAGTATCTAGGTCAATTTCAGACATTAAACGATGTTGAGAGTATTGTAAGGCATTTGATTGAAGAACAAAGACAATCAGTCTCTGCAGGCAGCGGAGTGGAATGATGAGAAAACGGATTGTGATTACGGGTATAGGCGTGCTATCTCCAATTGGATCAGGACGCCATGAATTTTGGGATGCCTTGGTCAGTGGGAAGATTGGAACATCAGAAATTACGGCATTTGATACTTCCATTTTTAAAGTGAATCGAGGTGGCGAGATTAAAAATTTCAAGCCAGAAGATTACTATTCTTCCTCTCATTTTAAGAAAGCGGGAAGAACAACCCAATTAGCTGTTGCAGCTGCAAAAATGGCGTATCAAGATGCAGGATTGGAGCATGCAGGATACCATCCTGAAAATATAGGTGTCTGCATTGGAACTACAATGGGGAATACAGGAATTTTGGAATCTGCGACTGACGCATATCTTGAGAAAGAAGCTGGTCTAGTTTCAGATGCCCTCATTAGTCATTTTCCGAATTCCTACATATCAGGTGCTGTGGGGGAGGAATTGAATTTAGAAGGTCCCTGTTTAACGATTCCCACTGCTTGTGCTGCAGGAAACTATGCAATCACTTATGGAAGAGATTTAATTGAGGATGGGGATGTTGAAATAGCCCTAGTGGGAGGATCGGATGGTCTTTCCAGAGCATGTTATACCACATTTCACCGATTAGGAGCAATTGCCCCTGAAATCTGTCAGCCTTTTGATAAAGATCGCAAAGGAATGATGGTAAGCGAGGGTTCAGCTGTAATTGTACTTGAAGAAAGAGATCGGGCTCTTGCGAGAGGTGCAACGATTTATGCTGAGCTGCTCGGATGTGGTTTATCTTGTGATGCTCATCACCCAACCGCCCCGCATCCCAAAGGTTTAGGCGCAATATCTGCAATGGAAAAAACATTATTGGATGCTGGTGTGGCAAAAGAATCTATTTCTTACATTAGCGCTCATGGAACGGGCACTAAAGCCAACGATACCATAGAGTCTATTGCCATAAGAGAGGTTTTTGGTGAAGCGGCTGATCGTATACCGGTAAGCTCCATCAAGTCAATGCTTGGTCATACCATGGGGGCAGCTAGTGCAATTGAGGCTGTTACATGTGCTCTTGCAATTCATAATAATCTCATACCTCCGACAATGAATTTTAATGAACATGATTCTGATTGTATAAAAAATGTTGTTCCTAATAAATCCATACAACAAGAAGTAAGGTACACATTAAGTAATTCTTTTGCATTTGGTGGAAATATCTCAACAATTTTAATGGGGGCAGTCAAGAATGCAGGATAATCAGGAATCTATTGTTATTACAGGAATTGGAGTCATTTCTCCGCTTGGTATGGATCCTGATTCTCTTTGGCTAGCTTTGGAAGAAGGCAAATCTTGCCGTAGCATTGCCGATATTGAGGATAATTTCGGTAATAAATACTCATTCTGGACAAATAGAATGAGAGATTGGGATCCTCAAGATTTATTAGGCAATCGGGGTCTTCAATATCTACAGCCAAGTACACAGTACTTGATTGGTGCCTCCATCCAGGCCTTGCGAAGTGCCGGTTTAATTGTGGAAGATTTGGAACCGGAAGAATTAGGAGTGGTGATTGGGAGTAATTTTGCAGGGATGAAAATGACTTGGGAATATGATTACACAGCAAGAACGAGGGGACCAAAATATGTTAGTCCAATGCAGGCTCCAAATACGCTTGTGAATTCTCCCGCTTCTCATCTTGCGTTAAAAATAAAGTCAAGGGCTTGTAATACTACAGTTTCATCGGGTCAATGTGCCGGATTGGATGCAATTGGTTATGGAATAAAAATACTGCAGAAAAATCAGGCAAAGTATGTGCTAGTAGGGGGAACAGAAGAGATCAATCCAGCTATTTCATGGTATTACAAGAACTCAGGATTTCTGGGTGAAGATTTAAATAAGCCAATGGGATCCCCATACGATCAAGGGAGCGGCGGAATTGTACCGGGGGAAGGAGCTGCAGTTTTAATCATGGAACGTTTTTCAGATGCCAGACAGAGGAATGCACCTATGTTGGCTGAAGTCAGCTCCTGGTCCAGTGCATTCTCCAAGAAAGATAAATCAGGGCAGAGATTCGGATTAGAAAAGGCCATAACGAAAGCTCTTAAAAAAAGCGGAAACAAAGCTGAAGATGTAAAATTAATTCTTTCTGGAGCCAATGGCCTGCCTTCTTTAGATTTCACTGAACAGGCTGCAATTGAAAAAGTGTTTTCAAATGAAAGGGTACCAATTAGATGCATAAAGAGCATGACTGGTGAATTAAGTGGAGCAAACGGTCTTTTTCAGATGGCAGCAGCTGCTGGTGTGTTAAATAGGTGCAAGCTTCCCAGAAGGTGTTCGGCAGGATTGCAAGATGAAAACCTATTGCATAAAGAGGAGTCGCCTTGGGAGGTACCTTCGACTGATGAATGTGTTCTGCTTATTGAACAGGACTTTTTTGGCTCTTCAAGTGCAGTGGTTGTAAAGGGTGTTTAACTTCTTCACCCTTTATTTTTATGTGAGGTGACTAAAATGAGAAATGAGTATCTATTTGATGAAATTAAAAAGTTATTGCCCCAGGATTATCCCTTCATTTTTATTGATAGAGTTCAGGAGGTAAGTCCAGGAGAAAAAATTGTATGCAGAAAGAATGTTTCAGGTAATGAGTGGATAGTTCCAGGGCATTTTCCTGACAAATCTATCTTTCCGGGTGTATTGCTGGTTGAAGCCATGGCTCAGGCGAGCATTTTATTATTCAAATTGAGTCAGGATGGGAATGAAACTGGGATGTCTTTTTTGTTATCGTCAGTAAAGTCTCGCTTTCTTGAAACTGTTATTCCGGGAGATCAAATAGAATTTACGTGTGAAGTGATTAAGATGTTCGAGTCGGCGGGCATAGTAAAAGCTATAGCGATGGTAGAAGGCAAACTTGTATCTAAAGCTGAATTGACTTTTGCCGTTCAACGCTAAAACATAATAAATCAATTGTAGGAGAGGGGAGGAGAAAGTGATGAAAGTAAAAAATTTGCTTCAATTACTAGAGCTTAACCTTGAAGACGAAACACGGGGAGTTACCTTTATCAGCAATAAGCAAGACCAACATATTACATATAATGAACTCCACCAGAAATCTTTACATATATTAGGGGGCCTTCAAAGAAAAGGGATTAAAACTGGTTCAGAGATTATCATTCTAACAAATGAAGTTAATGTATTTGTCTATATGTTCTGGGCATGTATCATGGGAGGGTTTATTCCAGTCCCCGTCAGCGCAGGTAATACTAATGAGCACAAATACAAACTTTTAAAAATATGGAAGCAGATGAATGACCCATTTTTATTCATGGATCAAAAAGGCAGTAGAATTTTGAAAAGTCTTTCGAGCATAAAGGGTGCTGTTTCTTTAATTAAGCATATCGAGGATAAAACAATTTACTTTGAGGATGTGGACGGATTTGCTGCAGCAGGAAAGTTGCATTATGCAAATCCTAAAGATATTGCAATGATACAGTTTTCATCAGGTTCTACTGGAGAACCTAAAGGTGTTACATTAACTCATGAAAACCTTATAACTAATCTTGAAGGTATTGTAGAAGCAGACCCAAATCATTGGGCAGGGGATAAATTCTTTAGCTGGATGCCATTAACACACGACCTTGGGTTAATTGGATTTCACCTGGCTCCAATAGCTGCCAAGATCCATCAGTATCTTATGCCTACAAATATGTTTATCCGTTCTCCCCTTAGCTGGTTAAATAAAGTCCAAGAGTATAAAGCAACAGTACTATCATCCCCAAATTTTGGATATAAATTTTTACTTGATCGATTTAAGAACGAAGGCACGGATGAGCTGGACTTATCGAGTGTAAGAAAAATCGTAAATGGTGCTGAACCTATTTCATATGATCTCACACGGGAGTTTATAGAGGTTTTGCATCCATTTGGGCTTAGGGAAAATGTAATGGTCCCTTCCTATGGAATGGCAGAAGCTGCAGTGGGAGTTACATTTCCGGTTGTGAATGACGGTTTTCTTCCTATTTATATAGATCGAAAAACTCTAAAAATTAATTCGAAAATAAAAAGATTCTCTCACTATAATCCAAATGCAGCAGTATTAGTCAGTTTAGGAAAAGCAATTAAAGGTACAAGTATCCGGATATGTAATGAGGATGGCAAGGAGCTGGGAAATAACAGAGTTGGCAGAGTTCAGATCCAGGGGAATAATGTAACAAGTGGTTACTATAATAATTCCGAAGCTACTAAACAGGTAATGACAAAAGATGGATGGCTGATTACAGGAGACTTGGGTTTCATGAACGACGGGGATTTGACAATCACAGGCAGGGAGAAAGATATTATTTTTATAAATGGTCAAAACTACTATCCACATGATATAGAGAGAGTGGCAGAACATGTAGAGGGGATAGAATTAGGAAGAATCGCTGTCTGTGGGGTTTTAAATGAGGATCTTCAGAAGGAGGACGTAATAGCCTTTGTTTTATATAGGGGACCTTTTGAGGAGTTTGGATCAACTTGCTCCCAACTGAAAGAGCATCTAAATCGAGAATTAGCTATAGATCTTGCTAGTGTATTGCCAGTCAAGAAAATTCCACGAACGACAAGCGGAAAAGTGCAAAGATATTTGCTTGCCCAGCAATATGAAGATGGGGAATTTGATGAATTAAAAGAACGAGTGGATGAATTATTAGCTTGGGAAAGGTCTTCTCGTTTTATTGCCGCACCTCGAAATAAAATAGAACAGGAGCTTACTGAATACTTTAAGAAGGTTTTGGAGTTAAATGATGTCAGCATTTATGATCATTTTTTTGAAATGGGTGGAAATTCCTTAAAGGCAAGCCAGATTCTGGGGTTAATATTTAAAAAATATAGCATCGAAATGACTTTTGAAGAATTGTTTTTATTACCTACAGTTCATAGATTGGCGGCATTTATTCAAAGCTCTGAGAATAAAAGTAAATATTCACCATTGGCTTCAGTAGAGGAAAGCAGCTCTTATCCGATTACCCCAATGCAAAGAAAGATATATTTCATGGAGCGCTATGAAGGAATAGGAACTGCCTATAATGTAACTGCATCATTAAAAGTCACTGGCAGACTTTCGGTGGACAAAGCACAGTCCGCATTTCAGATGCTGATAGACCGCCATGAATCTCTTCGGACTAATTTTGTTACAGAGAAGGGTGAAATTCGTCAAGTTGTTAACAAATCCATAGCAACTGAAATTGTAAGAATAGATCCAAAAGATATAAATAATTTACAACAAGTGATCATTAAGCCTTTCGATCTTGTAGGTGAACAGCTAATAAGGTTTGGAATATGTGAATTAAGTACAGAAGATTTCATATTAATCTTTGATGTCCATCATATCGTGGCAGACCGAATCTCCATGAGTCTGCTGATCAATGATTTTTTTAATTTCTATGAAGGTAAGGATTTATTCCCTTTGCAGGTGCATTATAAAGATTTTTCAATATGGAATGATAAATCAAAGGAAGAGCCCTTTTTTAAAGAGCAAGAAAATTATTGGAGAAGCATTTTGGAAGGTGAGCTCCCGGTTATGGAATTTCCTGCAGATTACCGGAGGCCTAAAATTCAAAGTTTTAAAGGGGAAGTTTTGCCATTTTCAGTGAACGGGTCATTACTGGAAAATTTGAGAATGCTTGCAAAGGAAACTGATACTACATTATATATGGTTCTGCTCTCAGCATTTAACGTTCTACTTTCTAAGTATACAGGGCAAGAAGACATCATTGTAGGAACTCCTGTTTCTGGAAGGTATCACCCTGATCTAGAAAGTATCATTGGTATGTTTGTAAATACTTTGCCAATAAGGAGTTTTCCTGAATCCGATAAGTCCTACGTCAATTTTCTAAAGGAGACTAAGATTCGGATCCTCGATGCCCTAAACCATCAAAGTTATCCAACAGAAGAGCTGCTTAATGAACTTTCATATACTAAGGACCCAAGCAGGAACCCATTGTTTGATATGGTTTTTGTGATGCAAAACATGAATAAAAGTTCGTTTAATAATGAGGGGCTCGATATAACAGAAATCCCCATTAAGTCTCGATTTTCCAAATTTGATTTGACGCTTGAAGCAATTGAAACAGAGGATATCATCCATTTTAATGTTGAGTATAATAGCGGGTTATTTAAGCAGAATACAGTCAAGCGTTTCATTAATCATTTTAATAATGTATTGGCTGATATCACTCTGCATCCGCAAAAAAAATTAGCTGATATAAATATGCTAAGTGAAGAAGAGAGGTCTAACGTGCTCTTTTGCTTTAATGATACGGCGAGGGAGTTTCCGGAACATAAAACGATTCATCAATTAATTGAAGAACAGGCAGACCGTTCGCCGGATGCCCAGGCATTATTCTACAAACAGCAGACGATGACCTATAAAGAGTTAAATAAAAAGGCAAATAATCTAGCATCTTATCTAGTCCAAAAAGGGATAAGGAATGGAGATTATGTTGGCGTTTTTCTTAACCGTGGTTTTGAAATGATAATCGGGGTTTTAGGCATTCTTAAGGCTGGAGCAGCTTATGTTCCGCTTGATCCTAGTCTCCCTAAAGGCAGGCTAGACTATATAATAAATAGCCTCCAAATAAAAGCATTGGTTATTAATGATAAACAGAAAAGAAGAGCCGGGGAGCTAGCGGGAGAACACTTATCATTTTTTATCGATCCAAATCACGTGCATGACTCATTGGGCAGCCCCTCTGTGTCTGTAACTTCAGATGATAATGCCTATGTTATCTTTACATCTGGTTCTACAGGAATACCTAATGGTGTAAGGGTTAAGCATAAGTCGGTGGTTAATTTGATTGACTGGTTTAATCGGGAATTTAAAATTGGTCCTGCAGACCGAGTTTTATTTCTGACGTCCCTCAGCTTTGATTTATCTGTTTATGATATTTTTGGAATACTTTCTGCTGGAGGCTCTATCAGAATTGCTGGTAATGATGAACAGCGAAATCCTTTAATTTTACTAGAATTGATTAAAAATGATCCGATAACCTTGTGGGATTCTGCCCCAGCGGCATTTGGACAAATCGTCCCATTTATTCAAAATGGAAAAGCAGCAAGCAATAAGCTTCGGCATGTTTTCTTAAGCGGTGATTGGATTCCCTTATCAACACCTCAGATTATCTCGGAGGCATTTCCCTCCGCGAAGCTAATTAGCCTAGGTGGAGCAACGGAAGCGACTGTGTGGTCAAACTTTTATAAGGTGGACAGGGTGTTGCCGGATTGGAATAGTATTCCTTACGGGAAGCCTATCCAAAATGCCCAGTATTATATACTCGATAAACATCTTCAACCATGTCCAATTGGTGTGCCGGGTGAATTATATATAGGTGGAGATTGTTTGTCTGAAGGATATATTAATTCACCACAGTTAAACAATAAACGTTTTTTATCAAATCCATTTTTAGATTCGAAGTCTGCAAGGTTGTATAAAACAGGGGATAAGGCAAAATGGCATGAAGATGGAAATATCGAATTTTTAGGTAGACTGGACTTTCAGGTTAAGATAAGAGGTTATCGAATTGAACTGGGTGAAATACAGTCGGTGCTATCAATGCATAAAAAGGTTAAGGAAGCCCATGTATTAATGATTGAAAACAGCAATGAGGAAAAATCATTATGCGCATACATTTTATCTGAAGAAAGGATCAATCCCTCTGAGTTTAGGAGCTTCCTGGCAGAAAGAGTTCCAGAATACATGATTCCATCTTATTTTGTTGTATTAGAAAAGCTACCGGTAACCTTAAACGGAAAATTGGATAGAAAAGCATTGCCGGATCCTGATTCTTCCATTGATTTAGGCCAGCAATATGAACCCCCTAACAATAGAACTGAAGAGATTCTGGTAAACATTTGGGAAGAGTTGTTGGGGATAAAAGGAATTGGAATAAATGATAACTTCTTCGCACTCGGAGGAGACTCCATAAAGGCAATACAAGCGGCAGCGCGTTTAGATAACTATAACCTTAAGATGGATATTAACGATATTTTTAAGTTCCCGACAATTGCCGCCATAAGCAGGCAGGTGAAGCAGAATGCAAGGGACATTGATCAGGGAGCTGTAAAAGGGGATATCAACTTAACACCAGTTCAGAACTGGTTTTTTGCACAAAAATTCAAAGATAAGCACCACTTTAACCAAGCTTTTCTTATAAAGTCGAAAAGCGGATTTGAAACTGAGAAGGTCCAGCTGGTATTTGACCGTCTGCTTGAACACCATGATGCTCTTCGAATTGGCATAAATAAAACAAAGGAAGGCATAAAGCTATTTAATCATGATTTAGAGGTTAAGTCGCCAAAGGTAATTTTATATGACTTAACGGAAGAAAATGAGCCTGAAGGGCTGATAAGTAAAGAGGCAGAGCAGCTTCAAAAAGAAATTGATTTGAGTCACCCTCCTTTCTTAAAGTTAGCTCAATTCAATTCAAAAGATGGTGCATATCTTCTGATGATTATTCATCACCTCATTATTGATGGAGTATCTTGGCGGATATTGTTTGAAGATTTTGTCAAAGGCTACAAAAGTGCGTTGTCTGGTCAGGAAATAAATTTCCCCCCTAAAATGGATTCCTTCCAGACTTGGTCTAATCAGCTGGATATTTATTCAAAGAGTTTGACTTTAGAAAATGAGATTCCTTATTGGAGAAAGATTTCTAATTGCATGGAAGCGGCTTTGCCGAAAGATATTAATAGTCACAATAATAAAAATAACTCCTCAGAAACTATCGAATTTTATCTTGATGAAATTTATACGGAAAACCTTTTGACAAAATCAAGTCAGGCATTTAATACCGGTGTTGAAACGATACTATTAACGGCATTAAGTCTGGCAATATACGAATGGACGAAAAAGGCTGCAGTTTCCATAAATTTAGAGGGACACGGCAGAATAAACATTACTAAGGATTTGAAGATTGATAGAACGGTCGGATGGTTCACATCTATGTATCCGGTTCTTCTTGAATTTGATCCATATAAAAGTAAAGGTTATCAAATTAAACAGATTAAAGAATTGCTCATAAAGGTTCCAAACGGAGGGATTGGCTACGGGTTATTGAAATATAGTTCACATTCTATTGCCGGGGAATTTAATAATGATATGAATCCTGAAATTAGCTTTAACTACCTAGGTCAATTTAATCGTGAAATTGACGGGAAAGCTATTACTCTTTCCTATTTACCTTTAGGTGATACGGTAAGTCCCGAAGCAAACAGACCATATTCGTTGAATATTAATTGTTATGTAAAAGATGATCAGTTCGTTATGATGCTTGAGTACAGCAGCAATGAGTATCTAAGCCAAACCATGAATATGCT
The DNA here is from genome assembly GCA_030348385.1 of Cytobacillus sp. NJ13. Lineage (NCBI taxonomy): Bacteria > Bacillati > Bacillota > Bacilli > Caryophanales > Bacillaceae > Cytobacillus > Cytobacillus sp. NJ13. The sequence goes on from JAUCFP010000006.1 coordinate 4,348,195, forward strand.
GACCAATCTTTATAAAAAGCATCTGATTGAACTAATTGACTACTGTACGAATGCAGAACAAGAGCTAACGCCAAGTGACCTAACCTTTAGCGGTTTCGATATTGAAGAACTAGAAAGTTTTATCCAGGAAGTTGCTGTAGGACTGGCAGATGAGGAGTAAGCGATTATGAGCCAAAAAATTGAGATTCAAAATATATATTCCTTAACACCATTACAAGAGGGGATTTTATTTCATTATTTAATGGATGAAGGAACGAAATCATATATTGAACAAATGGTTTTATCCATTAAAGGGGATTTTGAACCAAGTGTTATGAAAAAGGCTTTTCAGCTTCTTATTGACCGCCATGAGGTATTAAGGACTGTTTTTAGATCAAAAAAACTTGTAAGGCCCTTACAGGTTGTCCTGAAGTCAAGAAAAGCGCAAATAAAATATGAAGATATTTCAAACGTAATTAATGAAGAAAAAGAGTTGATTTTAGAAAAATACTGCTCGCTTGAAATTGAGGAAGGCTTTGATTTATCGAAAGAACAGCTGTTTCGAATTACAGTATTAAAAGTTGCAGACCAAAAGTATAAGCTACTTCTTACCTTCCATCACATAATTTTAGATGGATGGTCAGTCGCTATTCTTCTTGAGGAATTATTGCGTGCCTACTATGCAATATCTGAGGGGAAAAATATAATTTTCGAAGAAGCCTTTCCTTTCAGTTCATATATTTCCTGGATGGAGAAACAAAATACCAATGAAGCAGCATCCTATTGGAATAAGTATTTTCTAGATTACGAAAAGCCTTTAAGTTTGCCGAAATTATCCAATAAAAAAGTTTCCCCCCACTATAGGGCAGAAGAATTTGTCTTTGAACTGGACCAAGAAATAACTGATTCACTTAGGGAAATAGCAAAGAGTGAAAAGGTTACTTTAAATAGTGTAGTTCAATCTTTGTGGGGACTATTATTGCATTGGTACTCTCAAACTGATGATATTTTATTTGGTTCCGTTGTATCAGGACGTTCATCTGAGCTTCCCGGAATTGAAAAGGCAGTAGGAATGTACATTAATACGGTGCCCGTCAGGATGAATATTAAAAAGGATATACCATTTACTGCTCTTATTAAATCTACTCATGATGATAGATTACTGAGCAAGGCATACGAGTTTTATCCTTTATACAGTATTGAAAGAAAACTGAATCCTGATCAGGATCTGATCAACCATGTACTTGCGTTTGAGAATTACCCTTTAAATCCCGAAACGTTTGCAAACAGTACAGATAATCACTTCTCAGTAGAGGATATTAAGTTTTATGATCAAACTCATTATGACTTAAATGTAGTGGTGTTTCCTGGAGAAAATCTCACATTCAGAATTTCTTTTAACTCAGAAGTTTATGACAAGGAGTTTGTGAAGGAAATAAAATTGCACCTTTCTCAACTGGCTAAAAGTGTATGTGAAAATCCTGACCAGCTGCTTGGGGATTTTTCCCCTTTGTCCGACGGAGAGAGAGCATTCATTCTTGAAAATGGGAATGGGAAAATGTCAGCATATCCGAGTGAATCTACCGTCCATGAAATTTTTGAAATGTATGCAGATAAGTATCCTTCAAAGAGTGCATTGAAGTATGGGAATAAGGAATTTACTTATTCTGAGGTAAACAAGGAAGCCAATCAGATAGCTGCCTTTCTGAGAAAGAATGGTCTAAATCGGGGAGAAATAGTGGCCATACTAGCTGATCGTACTCCTGAAACGATTATTGGCATTCTTGCTATATTAAAAGCTGGAGGTGCTTATCTTCCAATAGACCCTACACTTCCAGAAGAACGGATTCTTTATACTCTCCATGACAGCAGGGCGGGGTTCCTTGTAGGCCAATCAGGTGAATTAAAAGGATATACAGGTATAGTTATCAATTTAAGAGACTCTGAACTTAAAGAAATGCCAGCGGAGAATTTAATTAATGTAAATGAACCAGCTGACACAGCTTACGTTATTTATACCTCTGGGACAACAGGAAAGCCCAAGGGTGTAATGGTTGAGCACCAAAATATAGTAAGACTTCTTCACAACAGCAATTTCCAATTTAATATTGGCAGTGAGGATATATGGACAATATTTCACTCCTTTAGTTTTGATTTCTCTGTATGGGAAATGTACGGTGCTTTATTACATGGAGGAAAATGCGTCATTGTTTCAAAAGAAACGGCTCAAAACCCGAAGGACTTCTTTAATCTGCTTCAGACTGAAAATGTAACAGTATTAAACCAGACCCCTTCCGCATTTTCTCAGCTTATTGATGAAATCAACTCCAAGGAAGGGACAGAACTTGACCTTCGTTACATCATTTTCGGAGGGGAAGCATTGAAGCCGGCAATGCTGCAAGGATGGAAGCAAAAGTATCCCGATGTAAAGGTCGTTAATATGTATGGAATTACTGAGACAACAGTTCATGTTACTTATAAAGAAATTACAGACAACGATATTACTCAAAACATAAGTAATATAGGAAAACCAATTCCTACTAATCATGTTTATATATTGAATGAACAAAAGGAACTGCTGCCTGTAGGTGTTACGGGTGAACTATACGTAGGGGGGAAAGGAGTAGCTAAAGGGTATTTATTTAGGGGGAAATTAACGAAAGAGCGTTTTGTAGATAACCCCTTCAGAGTAGGGGAAAGGATGTATAAAACAGGCGACTTGGCTCGAATGCTCCCAAATGGGGAATTAGAATACCTTGGCAGGATAGATCATCAAATTAAGATTCGCGGCCATCGAATTGAGATGGGGGAAATCGAAAACCGGCTATTGTTCCATCCTCATATAAAAGAGGCTGCGGTTCTTGCTTATAAAGATCAAACTGATGCCAATTATCTATGTGCTTATGTCGCATCCGCTGAGGATTTATCTTCTGCTGACATAAGAAAATATCTCGCCGAGTTTTTGCCCGATTATATGGTTCCTGCCCACTTTATCTTTTTGTCATCCCTTCCGCTTACCGCCAACGGGAAGATTGACCGGAACGCATTGCCGCAGCCGGAGATGAGAAGCGTGTCTCCATTTGTAGAGCCTCAATCGGATATGGAACGCAGGCTGGCTCAGGTTTGGCAGGAGGTGCTTGGTCTGGAGCGGGTAGGCATTCATGATGATTTCTTTGAATTGGGCGGCCACTCTCTGCGGGCAGCCCAATTGGTCAATATGATCCATAAAACGCTAGATAAGGAACTTCCGCTGAAGACCGTGTTTGAACACCCAACAATCCATCTTATGGCCAGGTGGATTGAACAGGAAAATAAGGAGGACAAGCAGGGATTCAATGAGATACAACCAGTGGCAGAACAGGAGCACTACCCTGTATCCTCTGCTCAAAAACGCATGCTGATTTTAAATCAGCTCGAGGACATTGGAACCAACTACAATATCACTGGAGCTGTCCAATTAAACGGGGCACTTGATTCTATAAGGCTGGAAGAAGCCATCCGTCAGGTTATCAGCCGGCATGAAGCGCTGCGGACCTCATTCAGCCGGTCAGAGGATGGGTTTATCCAGCGGGTTCATCCGCAGGTTTCCTTTTCACTGGAAAGCTGGGAAGAGGAGGAACCGATGGTTCCTCAGCGTGTGAATGGTTTTTCCCGCCCTTTTGATCTTTCCTCTGCTCCTTTATTGCGGGCAGGCCTTATCTCAATGGGGTCTGAAAAGCATGTAATGGTGCTGGATATGCATCATATTATCTCAGATGCGTCTTCACTGAATACGATTCTGGAAGAAATCAGCCTATTGTATAAGGGCGAAACGCTGCCGCCGCTCCGTCTTCAATATAAAGATGTGTCAGCTTGGCAGTCAAAGCGGATGGAAGCGGACTCATTCCGGAAGGCCGAAGATTTCTGGCTGAAAGAACTGTCCGGAGACCTGCCTGTTTTGGATCTTTTACGGAAAGAACGGCCAAGATTCCAGAGCTTTGAAGGGAAGCGGGTGGACTTTACAGTCTCGAAACCGCTGGCTGCACAGCTTCAGGGACTTGCCCATAAAACCGGGACCACTCTGTTCATGGTGCTGTTATCGGCCTACCAGGTACTTCTCTCCAGATATTCCGGCCAGGAGGATATCCTCGTTGGAACTCCGGCAGCGGGAAGGACCCACGCTGACCTTCATTGCATGGTCGGTATGCTTGGAAATACCCTTCCAATGCGAACAAGGGTAAGGGAAGACCAAAGCTTTCGGGCACTGCTGGAGAATGTGAGGGATCGGGCGATCCGTGCCTTCGAGCACCAAACCTATCCATTTGATCAGATGGTAGAAAAAGTATCCATTAAAAGGGACATGAGCCGGAACCCGATTTTTGACTGCATGTTTATCATGCATGATGCGGATGCAGCGAAGCTGGACCTGGAAAACCTTCAGGTTATTCCCTATCCGGTAGAGGACCGGTCTGCCAAAGTCGATCTGGCTCTGGAAGTGACAGAGAAGGACAGGGAACTGGAGACCTGGTTTCAATACAGCACAGCATTATTTTCCAGACATGAGATCGAGACAATGGCCGCCCATTTTCTCCGCATTCTGAAGGAAATCGCTGAGGATCCTGATCAGCCGCTGTCGGCAGTGGAGATGATCTCTGGTTATGAACGCCATAATCTTCTACATAGGCTGAATCCAACGGAAATCCAAGGGGAAGAACGTCCGATTCATGAACTTTTTGAAGCACAGGCGGCCTTAACGCCTGCCCGGACTGCCATAGTTTCCGAAGGAAAGGAGTTTACCTACCGGGAAATCAATGAACAGGCGAACCGAATGGCCCGAGCCCTTCAGAGAAAAAAGGTGAAAAAGGGAGACCGCATCGGGGTGATGGTCAGACGGTCGGAAGGCTTAATGACTGCACTTCTCGCTGTGTTAAAAACAGGAGCGGCCTATGTCCCGATTGATCCGGAGTATCCGGAAGAGCGCATTGCGTTTATGGCAGAGGACAGCGGCGTCAAATATGTCATCGCAGATGAAGCAGGCGGTTTCCAATCGTGTAAAGAGAAGGTCCTGCCGCTTTCAGAGCTGGCTGGAATGGGTGAATCCCCATCTAATCCGGAAGCGGTCGTTTCCGCTGATGACCTGGCTTATATTATCTACACGTCCGGATCAACCGGAAATCCAAAGGGCGTGATGGTAGAGCACCGGTCGGTGCAGAATTTTATTGAAGGGATGAGTGACTGTGTGGGTGTCTCTCCGGGAGATGCGGTTCTCGCGCTGACCACGATATCGTTTGACATCTTTGTCACCGAGACCTTCCTTCCATTAGCCAAAGGCGCATGTGTCATCATGGCAAGCGAAGCGGAACAGCAGGATCCCGGCTTATTGAGCCGGATGATTTTAGACCGGAAGGTCTCGATTCTACAGGCGACACCGTCCAGGATCAAAGGCCTGATGATGCATCCGGATGGGGAGAAATGCCTGGAGCCGGTTAGGGTTTTGATTATGGGGGGAGAAGCCCTTCCGCCATCCCTTCTGCACAGTCTTCAGGCCCATACCCAGTTGGCCCTCTATAATGCGTACGGGCCAACGGAAACAACGGTCTGGTCGACCATCAAAAATGTAACATCGGACCAGGAGGTCACCATTGGCCGCCCTATCCGGAATACAAGGTGCTATATCGTGGGCACGCACGACCGTCTTCAGCCGATAGGGGTCTTTGGGGAGATGTGCATTGCCGGCAGCGGCGTATCACGCGGCTATCTCAATCAGCCGGAGCTGACCGCCGAGAAGTTTGTGAAAAGTCCGTTTGAGCCCGGCGATATCATGTATCGGACCGGCGACCTCGCTCGCTGGCTGCCGGACGGGCAGATTGAATACGCGGGACGCATGGACCAGCAGGTGAAACTGCGGGGCTACCGGATAGAGCTCAAGGAAATCGAATCCCATCTGGAAAAAATGGAACCGGTCCGCGAAGCAGCGGCAGCGATGCATACAGATTCTTCAGGGGATGCGTATCTCTGCGGGTATCTTGTCTGGAAGGATGGAGAAATGGCCCCTTCCCTGGAAAGTGTGAAAGCAGAATTGGCAGGAAAGCTGCCTGGCTATATGGTGCCCGCTCATTTTGTGGTGCTCGAAGAGCTGCCTCTGACAGCGAATGGAAAGCTGGACCGAAAGGCTCTGCCGGAACCGGAACGCCAGGCGGCTGGCTATGAAGCGCCGGAAACAGGGACAGAAAAGCAATTAGCCCAGATTTGGAGCGAGGTGCTGGGAATTGGGGAAATAGGCATTCATGAAAACTTCTTCTCTATTGGCGGTCAGTCATTAAAAGGAGTAAAGCTTGTTTCTGAGATATATAAGTTTTTTGATGTAGAAATTACAATAAAAGATTTGTTCCTATGTCCCACTATATATACGATGGCCCGATGGATCGAGAAACAGGAAAAAGTTAAGTATATTCCAATATTACCAGCAGAAGAGGCAACAGCATATCCTTTAACATCAGCACAAAAGCGGTTATTTATATTAAACGAAATGGAAGATGTTGTAAATACTTATAACATGCCGGCTGTTTTAAAAGTAAGAGGAAAATTAAATTTGAACCGGCTACAGAAGGCCTTTGAAGCCCTTATTGAACGACATGAAATTCTAAGGACATCATTTGAGATATGTGGCGGGGAGCCTGTTCAAAGGATTCATAAAAAAATCAAAAGTGAGATTAATGTTTTACACGTAGAAAACATCGATTCTTTAATAGAATCATTTATAAAGCCTTTTGATTTGTCTAAGGCGCCTCTGATCAGAATGACGCTGATTACAGATAGCAATGCCGGCCAATATTTGATGCTGGATATGCATCATATTATCTCAGATGGATTATCTCTGGAAATCATGGAGAAAGAACTTTTATCGCTCTATCAAGGAAAGCATTTGGACACTCTATCTCTTCAGTATAAAGACTATGCTGTCTGGCAAAAAACAATGCTAGACGAGTATAGGTTAGAGAATCAGGAAAAGTATTGGCTCAGACAATTTGAAAATGGCGTTCCGCTATTGGAACTTCCTTTCGATTATGTTAGGCCAAAGATTAAGAGCTATAAAGGAAACCAGCACCAGTTCAAAGTAGAAAAGCCTCTGGTTGATCAGCTATATAAGGTTGCTGAAAGTGCTAATGCTACCTTATTTATGATTTTACTTTCTTGCTATCAAATCACATTGGCTCGTTTTTCCGGGCAAGATGACATTGTTGTAGGAACGCCAGTTTCAGGCAGGAGCCATCCAGAAGTCCATTCCTTAATCGGAATGTTTGTGAACATGCTTCCTATAAGGCTGTATCCAGAAGGAGAAAAAGAATTTTTAAAATTCTTGCAGGAGGCTAGACAGATTGCCCTAGACTCGTTTGCACATCAGAATTATCCCTTCGAAGAGCTGATTGGAAAATTAAAGCTCGAGAGGGATCCTGGAAGAAATCCATTATTCGATGCTTCTTTTGTTTTGCAAAACAAGGGATTGCCTAGATTTCAGCTGGAAGATGAGGCCTTTACTTCTTATCCATTAAAGGCTTCAACCGCAAAATTTGACTTACTGTTAGAGGCAATAGAGGAAGATGGTTCCCTAGAGTTTAACATTCAATATTGCACTGAGCTGTTTGAAGAAAGAACTATTGCTCACTTTTCTGAATGTTTCACCAATATTATACGGGCTGTGTGTATTAATCCTAACCGTCAGATTTGCAATTTAGAGATAATCTCGGAAACTGAGAAGAAAGAAATTTTGCAATTTTCGATCGGTCCTAAATCAACATACCATGATAATAGTACAATACAAGAAGTTTTTGAGATTCAAACAAATTCTGACCCTGACAAAATAGCGGTAATCTACAAAGGGCAGCCTATAACTTATAAGGAACTAAATGAAAAGGCAAATAAATTAGGACATTTTTTAAAGGCTCAAGGCATTGTTCCGGAGGAACCTATAGCTATATTGATGGAGCCGACAGCAGAAATGATTATATCAATATTGGCTATTTTGAAAACAGGAGCTTCATATCTTCCTCTTAACCCAGAGTTTCCGGAAAGCAGATTGAAGCTTTTGCTTGAAGATAGCGGAGCCCGTTTTATTCTAAAGGATTCATTAATCAAGTCGGACTTGGCTCTTCCGGGTGAAATAATCAATATCAATGGATTCCCTTTCGATGATTGGGAGGGGGAGAACTTAAGATCTGCTGGTACACCAGATAGCCTGGCTTATATTATGTACACTTCAGGGACTACTGGTAAACCAAAGGGTGTAATGGTTACACACAAGAACGTTAATCGTTTGGTTATTAATACAAATTATATAGAATTTAATGAATCTGATCAGATTCTTCTTACTGGTGCAACTGGTTTTGATGCAACAACCTTTGAGATTTGGGGTTCATTGCTAAATGGTTTAACTGTCCATTTATGTGATAAAAACTTGTTCCTTGACGCCAAGAATCTTTCTGAGTATATCAGCAAGCACAAGATAAGTATTTTATGGCTTACTTCTTCTTTGTTTAATCAATACGCAGAATATTATAGCGACATGTTTGCTCCATTGCGCTATTTATTGGTTGGAGGGGAAGTTTTGTCTCCAATGCATATTGCCCTTGCCCGCAGACATAAAGGGTTGAGCATTACAAATGTGTATGGACCAACTGAAAACACGACTTTCTCTACTTATTTTCCTGTCAGTAAGGATTTTAAGAAAAATATACCAATTGGGCGTCCAATAAGTAATTCGAGTTTATTTATTGTCGATGGCTTCGACAACCTGCAGCCGATTGGCGTTGTTGGTGAAATATGCGTTGGCGGTGCAGGGGTCGCAAAAGGTTACTTAAATAACCCTGAGTTAACTGCCCAGAAGTTTTCCAATAACCCATTTATCGAACAAGATCGGATATATCGAACAGGTGATCTTGGAAAGTGGCTGCCGGATGGAAATCTAGATTATGTCGGAAGAAAGGACAAACAAGTAAAAATTAGAGGTTACCGAATTGAACCTAAAGAAATCGAAGCAGTTTTACTGAATCACCCTTCCGTGAAGAATGCAGCTGTAACAGTATATGAGGATATAAAAAATGAGAAGCATCTCTGTGCATATTATGTTTCAGATCAAAACGTTGAATCTCAAGAGCTTCGGGCAGATCTTCAAGAAAGATTGCCAGCTTATATGGTTCCTGCTTTCCTTATGGAATTAACCAAGCTTCCTCTAACTGCTAATGGCAAGTTGGATAAGCAAGCACTTCCGACACCAGATACCAGATTTGAAGAAGACATAACCCTGCCCAGAAATGAAATTGAGGAGCTACTGGTAGATGTTTTTAAAGAAGTACTGGGAGTTGGACAGGTAAGTACAAATGCTAGTTTCTTTGATTTGGGTGGAGACTCTATTAAAGCACTCCAAATATCCGCGAAACTGCATGCCCTCAATCTAAAAATGGAAGTGAAAGATCTCTTTAAATATCCGACTATTGAAAGCATTTCGCCATATATAAAGAGAGAAGCCAATGAAGAATTCCAAGGGAAAATAGAAGGAGAAGTGCGGCTTACACCTATTCAGAAATGGTTTTTTGAAAAACAATCTATGGAGCATTATTGGAATCAGGCAATATTGCTTCATTCTCAAAAGGAACTGGAAGAAAAGTATGTAAAAGAAGCAATGAAAAAACTTTTAGAGCACCATGATGCTTTACGGATGTCCTTTCAGGAAGGGCTAACGGTTACACAGCTAAATAGAGGAACTTTCTGTGCGGAGGAAGAGCTGTTTCATTTTGACATATTCAATTGCACCGATATAGATGATTATGAGTTAGAGATTACAAAAAAAGCTGAGTATCTCCATAAGAGAGTGAATTTAAAAAATGGCCCTTTAGTTTCCCTTGGGTTATTTAAAACTGATAGAGGCGACTTTTTGTTATTTAGTGTTCATCATCTGGTGATTGATGGTGTTTCATGGAGAATTATTGCCGAGGACTTTATAAGCGGTTACGAAAGCATGAAACAGGATAAGAGTTTCTCTCTGCCTAAGAAAACAGCATCCTATCAGTCTTGGTCTTCTATGTTAACGGCCTACTCTAGTGAAATATCTCTATTAAAAGAAGAAGATTACTGGGGGAAAATTCTGAGTGAGGATGTTCCTGAATTACAGAAAGAATTTCCTGTGAGTGAGAATCTTGCTAAAGACACCAATTCGGCATTAGTGGAGTTTTCGAAAGAAGACACTGCTCGTTTAATGAATAATGTAAATCAGGCATTTCATACTGAAACAAATGATATTTTATTAACGGCATTGGCACTAAGTTTGAAATCATGGACTAGAAATCAGAAATTCCTAGTAAACCTGGAGGGGCACGGAAGAGAAGTATTAAACAATAACATTAATATTTCCCGCACTGTAGGCTGGTTTACTTCCATCTATCCAATAATGTTGGATGCGCGCTATTCCGAAGATAAAGGTCTGCTGATCAAACAAATTAAAGAGATGCTGAGAAAAATACCAAATAAGGGAATAGGTTTTGGAATACTAAAATATCTATCTCCAATGGAAAAAGAAGTCGGTCTTTCCGCTCTGCGGGAACCTCAAATCAGCTTTAATTTTTTAGGTGAGTATGGGAACGAACTGAAGGAACCTTTTGCGTTAAGCACACTGCCTTTAGGGGAATCAGTTAATCCCGAATCGGCTAGGACTCATGAAATAGAAATTCTAGGAAAGATTGTAAACGGAAAATTACAGTTCCAGTGGGAATATAACAGGCTGCAATACTCGCACAGCTCCATTGAAACATGGTCCATGCAGTTTAAATCGCATCTCATAGAATTAATTAATTTTTGCACCATGAAGGAGGAAAGTGAATATTCCCCTTCAGACTTTGGCGAAGATCACAATCTTTCTTTTGAAGAACTGGAAGGTTTGCAGGACTTAATAGAAGCAAAGCTCAAATAATAGGAGGAATACCATGGCAAAACCAGAAATTCAAAAGATTTATCCTTTGTCTCCCATGCAGGAAGGTATGCTGTTTCATGCTTTGTATTCAAAAGAAAGCAATGCTTACTTTGAGCAAGTTCGCCTTGACATTGATAAGGTTATCAACATTCAGGCTTTTGAGGAATCTTTTAATAGGCTGATTGCTCGCCATGATATTTTGCGTTCAATTTTTATACATGAAGGAGTGCCCCGTCCAGTACAAGTTGTATTAAAGGAGAGGCATGCAAATATTCACCTTGAAAAAATTGACCATTTAAATTCGGATGAACAGTCCCGGTTTATAAATAATTATATAAATGAAGAGAAAAAAAGAATCTTTCAATTGGATAAAGATCTGCTAATGCGAATTACAGTTTTTGCAACTGGCAGCAATTCATCAGTGGTTCTTTGGAGTTTCCATCATATTTTATTGGATGGGTGGTCTTTAGGTCTCTTATGGGAAGAATTCACATCTATTTATAAGGAAATAATGACTGGTGAACCTGCCAATTTGCCTCCTGTGCAGCCTTACAGCAGTTACATTAGCTGGCTGGAAAAACGTGACAAGGACAGTTCTCTGCACTACTGGAGGAATTACCTAGATGGATATGAGGTACAGGCATCCTTACCAACAAGGAATGAAAAAGAAATCTCTAAAGACAAGTACGACTTAAAGTGGATTGACATTCCTGTTGATGTAAATATGCTATCTCGAATGGAAACAATTGCGAGGAAGCTTAATGTGACGCTTAATAATTATATCCAAGCAGTATGGGGCATTTTGTTGACAAAATACAACAGAACTAAGGATGTAGTGTTTGGTTCTGTTTTGTCTGGAAGACCCTCTGAAATCACCGGCATAGATCAGATGATTGGGTTATTTATCCAGACTACGCCTGTTCGAGTTACAATCTCTGATAATACTTCCTTTGAGGATTTATTGTTAAAACTTCAGAAGGATGCTCTTGCTTCGCAAGAGCATGCCTTTGTTCCATTAGCTGATATTCAAGGACAGAGTAGCCTTGGAAAAGAATTGTTAAATCATTTGGTAATGTTTGAGAATTATCCCCTTAAATCTGGTACAGATTCCGAAATGGAAAACAGATTGACAGTCAGTCATATGGAGATCATAGAACATACTAATTACGATTTTCAATTATTGGTGGTTCCTGGAGAAAATTTTTATCTGAGACTTAGCTATAATGCTAATGTTTATAACCAGCAGATTATGCAAAACGTTTCTGGCCATTTAAGCAACTTGTTGGAACAGGTAACCGATTTTCCGGGGCTTGCAATCAAAGAGCTTGAAATGCTAAATGAGTCAGAGAAAGAACTTATTATGAAAGTTAGCTCAGGTCCTGAAGTAAATTTCCGCAGAGATATTATGATTCATGAAATACTTCAGGAGCAGGCTGAGTGCATTCCAAATAAAACAGCAGTTAAATTTAATGATGAGGAACTTACATACCGGCAGCTGAATGATAAGGCTAATCAATTGGCCTCTGTTTTACAGAAGAATGGTTTGCGTGGGGGGGGAACTGTTGCTTTAAGACTTGAAAGATCATTAGAAATGATAATTGGGATTTTTGGAATTCTTAAAGCTGGAGGCGCCTATTTGCCGATTGATCCTGATTTCCCTCAGGAAAGAACGAATTATATGCTTGAAGATTCACATGCTGGCTTTTTATTAACAAAGTCTGATGTTGAACCATTAATGGAAGGGTTTAAGGGACAGACTCTTTTTCTGGATGATCCAGACTTATACTCCGGAGATGCCAGCAATATCAAATCTCCAATTTCACCTGAAGATCTAATCTATATTATTTACACTTCAGGATCAACAGGAAAGCCAAAAGGGGTTATGATCCAGCACGATTCAGTTATGAACCGGCTGTATTGGATGCAAAGAGAATATCCAATTAATAAAGATGATGTAATTTTGCAAAAAACTCCGTTTACCTTTGATGTGTCTGTATGGGAGTTGTTTTGGTGGACTATTACTGGATCTTCTCTATGTCTTTTGGCCCCTGGGGGAGAGAAGGATCCAGAAATACTGGTTGAGACCATTAATCAAAATAATGTTTCAATTCTTCACTTTGTCCCATCCATGCTACAGGCCTTTTTAAATTATGTGGATGAAAGGGAAGAGAGTGTTCAGAAGCTTGCTTCGGTAAAGAAATGCTTTGCAAGTGGAGAAGCGCTGCTTTTGAAGCAAGTGCACAAGTTCAACGAGCTTTTATATTCAGCCAACCGAACAGAATTAATTAACCTGTATGGACCAACTGAGGCAACAGTAGATGTTTCTTATTATGACTGCGGGCCAGACGGTATTGATGATCTAGTCCCAATCGGCAAACCTATAGATAATGTTCAGCTTTATATTGTTGATGCCTACAATCACCTCATGCCGGTTGGTGTTATCGGGGAACTTTGTATTGCAGGTGTGGGATTAGCTAGAGGATATTTGAATAGAGTCGATTTAACGAGAGAAAAATTTGTTAACAACCCTTTTGATTTTGGTTCAAAGATGTACCGTACAGGAGACTTGGCCAGGTGGCTGCCAAATGGTCAAATCGAATATTTAGGAAGAATGGATCAGCAGGTTAAAGTTAGAGGTTACAGGATTGAGCTTCAGGAGATTGAAGCATGTTTGCTAGAACACGACATGGTAATTGAAGCGGTAGTTACACTGCGCAGGGATGCTATGAATGAGGACTATCTCTCTGCGTATGTTGTGCTAAAGCAAGGTCATGTAGCTGAAAGTCTTTTTCAAAAAGAGCTAAAAGAATTTCTTGGAACTAAGATGCCTGCGTATATGGTTCCAGCACACCTCATGGTATTGGAGAGTATGCCTCTTACTCCAAATGGAAAATTAGACAGAAAATCATTGCCGGAACCAGAAGTATATCTAAATGATCGATATGTTGCTCCCCAGACTGTTGAGGAGCAACAGCTTGCAGAGGTATGGAAAGAAATCCTGGGTTTAAAAGATATTGGTGTGCATGATGACTTCTTTGCTTTGGGTGGTCATTCGTTGAAGGCAACAATCTTGGTTGCAAGGTTAAAGAAAATTTTCGGTAAGACAGTTCCTTTAAGTGAAATATTTGAATATCCCACTATACGGGAACTCTCAATGCGCCTGGAGCAGTCAAGAGAGGAAATTAAAAAAAGCAGTCTTCAAAAAGCGTCATTAAGCGCACACTTTCCGCTTTCTTCTGCACAGCGCCGTTTATTTGTACTTAGCCAGTTTGAGGAAGTTGGAACAAGTTATAATATGCCAAATGCCATGCTGATCGAAGGGCCAATTGATGTTTTACGGCTTAAGGCATCACTTCAACAAGTTGTACAGCGGCACGAGAGCCTCAGGACTACTTTTAAAATGCATGAAGGCCATCCGGTACAGGTAATAAATGACTTTGTTGATGTGGAAATTGAAAAGATTAGTGCTCTAGATAAAGATATATCACTTATCGATTCCAATTTTGTTAAACCATTTAATTTGGAAAAGGGTCCTCTATTCAGAGTGTCCTTAGTCAATCTGGAAGAAGACAGATCATTGCTTTTGTTTGATATGCACCATATTATTTCGGACGGAATATCCATGAACCTTATTGTCAAGGATGTCTTGTCCGGATATAGCGGGCAAATGTTTGAACAGTTGCCATTTCAATATAAAGACTATGCTGTTTGGCAGCAAGAGGATAAAAATTCTGATGCTTATCTAAAACAGGAGAGCTATTGGCTAAACAAATTTGATAGTAAACCAGAGCGCCTGGAATTACCTTTATTAGGAACCCGGCCAACTATTCAGAGTTTTGAAGGTCGGCGCCAAAATGGAATCATTGATTCCGTTCTTTATAAAAAGCTTAACAAATTGGCGGAACAGACAGAGAGCAGCTTATATATGATAATTCTTACTGCTTATAATATCTTGCTATCAAAGTACAGCGGCCAGGAAGACATTACTATTGGCTCCCCTGTCTCTGGTCGTACACATGATGAGTTACAAAAAATCATTGGCGTTTTTGTAAATATGCTCCCAATGAGGAATTACCCTGCAGGTTCAAAAAGCTTTCGTTCATTTTTAAAAGAAGTCAAGAATCAAACCCTTGAAGCATTAGAACATCAGGACTATCCATTTGAAGATTTAGTAGAGAAACTTGAAATCCATAGGGACACAAGCCGCCATCCTTTATTTGACGTTGCATTGGTCCATCAAAATATGGAACAATCCCAATTCACCTTAGAAAAGACTAAGGTAAAACCTTATAATTTGCCGCATACAACATCAAAGTTCGATTTAACATTGGAAACAACTCAAGAAGAGGATTATATATCATTTTGCTGGGAATACAAAACCTTAATTTTCACCGCAGAGCAGATCAATCAAATGAGTGGCCATTTCATGGAAATATTGATTGCGGCAGCTGACAAGCCAGATGCACCGATTGGCCAAATTGATGTTGTAACTGATAAAGAGAAAGAACTAATAAGGCAGAATTTTAATAAATTGGATATCGGATATCCAGAAGTAGAGACAATTCACTCCCTATTTGAAAAACGAGTAGAGCAATTTCCTGAAAACACAGCTATATCATTTGCCGGACAGAAAATGACATATAGGGAATTAAATAATTGTGCCAATAATTTGGCCGGTAAATTGAAAAGTGCAGGAATTGGACCTGATAAACTGGCCATTATTCTAATGGATCGATCCCCAAATATCATTATTAGCATGCTTGCAGTTTTGAAGGCTGGTGGAGCTTACGTTCCAATTGATCCTTCATATCCAAAGGATCGGATTCAATTTATTGCAGAAGACAGTAAGGCCGAGGTTATTATTTCTGAAACACCACTACCTGAGGATCTTGAATTTAATGGTAATTTTGTTCGATTTGATAAGAATGACCTAAAAGGGATTGCACCAAATCTCTCCATTTCCTCAAGACCAGGACACTTAGCATATATTATTTACACTTCAGGGACTACTGGAAATCCTAAAGGCGTTATGATTGAGCATCGAAACGTGGTAAGACTTTTTAAGAACGATGATCAATTGTTTGACTTCGATGAAAGTGATGTTTGGACAATTTTTCATTCCTGCAGCTTTGATTTTTCGGTTTGGGAAATTTATGGTGCCTTATTAAATGGAGGAACTTGTGTGGTTGTTCCTAAAGAAACCGCACAAAATCCTGACTTGTTTTTGAATTTATTGGAGTCAGAAAAGGTAACAATTTTAAACCAGACACCAACAGCTTTCAAATCCCTAATGAAGCATGAATTCAGAAGATCTGTAACTTTGTCGCTAAGATATATAGTTTTTGGCGGAGAAGCATTAAATCCGATTATATTAAAGGATTGGCATGTTAGGTATCCAGATGTACGTCTAATTAATATGTATGGAATTACAGAAATTACTGTTCATGCAACCTATAAGGAAATAAAAATGAAGGATATCATGGGTGATGCAAGCCCGATTGGACAGCCAATTCCAACTTTGGCAATAAGTATATTAGATAAGTGGGGGAGATTAACACCTTTCGGTGTACCTGGCGAACTCTGCATCGCAGGAGAAGGCTTGGCAAGGGGCTACTTAAACCGCCCTGAATTGACCAGGGAGAAATTTATCGATTATCCCTGCGAACCCGGAACCCGGCTTTACCGGTCGGGGGATCTGGCCCGCTGGCTGCCTGACGGCCGCCTGGAATACCTGGGCCGGATGGATGACCAGGTGAAAATCCGGGGCCACCGGATTGAACTTGGAGAAATAGAAGCCCATCTTCTTCATCTGGAAGGGATCGAAGACGCCCTGGTCCTCGCTCAAAAGGACGCTGATGGGCAGGATTTCCTCTGCGCCTACTTGGCTGGCGGAAAGGCACTAACCGTTTCTTCCATAAGGAGCCATTTGGCCAGAAACCTGCCGGACTACATGATCCCGGCTTCCTATGTCCAGCTGGACCAGTTCCCGCTCACAGTCAACGGGAAAGTGGATAAACAGGCGCTGCCAGCACCTGATGGCCATATGGACACGGGCGCTGTTTATGAAGCACCGCAGGGGGATGCGGAGGAGCGGCTGGCCCTCGTATGGAAAGAGGTGCTCCGGGCAAGGACAATCGGCCGCTATGATCACTTTTTTGATCTTGGGGGGGATTCCATCAAAGGAATACAGGTAGCTGCCCGTCTTCATGAAAGAGGATGGAAGCTGGAATTGAAAGACCTTTTCCGGCATCCGACCATCTCGGAGCTCGCTCCTTATATGAAGAAAGCCGGCGGCGTTCAGTCGAGCCAGGAAGAAGCAACGGGAGAAGTGATCCTGACGCCCATTCAGCGCTGGTTTTTTGATCAGAAGTTTAAAGAGGCTCATCACTGGAACCAATCCGTCCTGCTTTACAGCCCGGAGGGCTTTGATCCAGAGGCTCTGGAATCTTCCGTCCATGCTCTTCTCTGCCATCATGACGCACTCCGGATGGCCTACCGGGAAGAAGACGGAATGGTTATTCAATGGAACCGTTCAGCGGAAGAGGGAGCCCTTTACCTATGGGAGACCATTCGTATGGAGGAAACAGGGGACGAACTGGCCGGAAGGATCGAACAGGAATCTTCCCGCCTCCAGGCCGGCTTGAATCTCGTGGATGGCCCGCTTGTGGCAGGTGCCTTATTCCAGACCCGGCAGGGCGACCATTTTCTGCTTGCGATTCATCACCTTGCGGTCGATGGAGTTTCCTGGCGTATTCTGCTGGATGACCTTGCCGAAGGATACAGCCAGGCCAGGCGGTCGGAGGCGATTCAGCTGCCGAAAAAGACCAGCTCCTTCCAGCAGTGGTCCCGTGAATTGGCCCAGTATGCTCAAAGCCGAAGGGTCCGGAAGGAACAGGCCTATTGGAGCGAAGTGGCAAAAGTCCCTGTCCTTCCGCTGCCAAAAGACGGCGAAGCACCGGGAAATCACATGGCGGATGAAAGCCATGTGGTCATACAGTTTACCAAAGAGGAAACCGATCGTCTTCTGAAAGAAGCCAGCCGGGCGTACCGGACAGACATGAATGATCTTCTGTTAACGGCTCTTCTGAATGCGGCAGAAGAATGGACGGGCAATCCCGGCCTGGTGATAGATCTCGAAGGGCATGGACGAGAGTCCATTGGGGAATCGGTGGATATTTCCCGAACTGTGGGCTGGTTTACGACCATGTTCCCGGTAGCCCTTAGCGCTTCTGGTGCTGCAGATCCGGGAGAACAAATCCAGATGGTGAAAGAGCAGCTGCGCCGGATACCGAACAAGGGAATGGGCTACGGCCTCCTCGCTTATCAGAATTCACCAGATGAGAAACCGGCAGAATACAAACCGGAGGTTGGCTTTAATTATCTCGGTGATTTTGGCGAAAGTGCGGGGGGCGAACAAGAGTGGAGGATGTCGCCATATTCAAGCGGCGCTTCGCTGGGGCCGGCGAACCATCGGATCCACGCCCTTGAAATTAACGGAATGACGCTTGAAGGAAAGCTTCAATTCCGATTGAGCTATAACCGATTTGAATACAGGGAACGGTCGATCCGTACGTTTGCGGAAAGCTTTAAGCGGCATCTAAAAGAGCTTGCGGATTACTGCATCGCTCAGGAACGGAGTCTGAAAACCCCGTCTGATGCCGGATACCCGGGATTGTCGCTTGAAGCCTGGAAAGAGATCCAGAAAGTTTATCCGGCAGAGCTGATTGAGGCTATCCGCCCTCTCAGTCCGATGCAGGAAGGCATCCTGTTTGAAGGGCTGATGAACCCGGATTCCCCGGCCTACTTTGAGCAGCTGAGCTTTGTGGCAAAAGGGGAACTCGAGAGTGTGTGGCTGCGGGAGAGCTTCCAGGACCTGGCGGTCCGGCATGAAATTCTTCGTACGGTGTTTACGAATGAAGGTGATCAGCCGCTCCAGCTGGTCCTGAAGGAACTGCCTCTTGAGGTGAAAGAAGTTTCACTGCTGGATATAGACAAAGAAGACCAGCAGGAAGCGATTGATGCATGGAAAGCAGCGGATATCGAGGCGGGATTTGATTTGAAAAAAGGTCCTCTTATGCGTCTTCAGGTGCTTCAGACCGGAGAAGAGGAGTTTGTGCTGATCTGGAGCCATCACCATATCCTGATGGATGGATGGTGCCTGAGCCTTCTCCTTCAGGAATTCCTGTCCCTTTACGCAGGAAAAAGGAAGGGCCTCCCGGCCGAATTAGGCCCGGTTCCATCGTATGGCCGTTATATAGAATGGCTGGCAGATCAGGATCCAGACCAGGCAAAAGGATACTGGAGGGAGCATCTGAAAGGATACGCGGAGAAGGCGGCCCTTCCTAAGAAACAAGCAGCCGTTTCCGTTCCTTATCAGCAGGCGGAGGTTCAATACAGTCTTCCGGCATCTCAGACCAGAAGGCTCGAAGAGGTGGCGCGCGAACTGAACAGCACAGTGAGCACGGTTCTCCAGGCAGCCTGGGGAGTGCTGTTATCACAATACAGCCAGCAGGATGATGCGGTGTTTGGAACCGTTGTTTCCGGAAGGCCGCCGGCTGTGAAGGGAGTGGAGACCATTGTAGGCCTCTTCATCAATGCCATTCCGGTGCGCTATCAGCCTTCGCCCGATAAAACATTTGCGGAACTGGTGAAGGAAGGACAGTCAGCGGCTGTCTCATCCCAGGAGAACAGCTTCCTCTCCCTGGCGGATATACAGGGGGAAAGTGAACTGGGCCAGGGGCTGATTGACCACCTTTTCGTGGTGGAGAACTATCCCTTTGATGAAGAAGCCATGGCAAAAGGGGGAGCCCAGGCGGGCTTTAGCATCCAAAATGAGGGAGTATTTGAGCAAACCAGCTATGATCTGAATGTCATTATTGTTCCTGGAGAAGAACTAAAATATACTTTCCGGTTTAACCCGGAAAGATTTGAAGCTTACACGGTTGATCTTTTAATTGAACACTTTACTAGATTAATAAACAGAGTGATCACAAATCCAAAAATGATTGTTTCTGATATACAAAGATTATCAGAGGCTGAGATTTCTAGTATACAGTCCTTTAACAAAACAGGAGAAATTTATAAACTTGAACAAACAATTGTTCAATTGTTTGAATATCAAGTGAAACAAACACCTGAGAACACAGCGGTGGTGTTCGGAGATAAAAAGTGGAGCTATCAGAGGCTGAACAGGGAAGCGAATCAGCTTGCCCGGCACCTCCAGGCCAAAGGGGCTGGGGCTGAAAAAATCGTAGCGGTCCTGGCTGACCAGTCCGCTGATATGATTTTAGCGGTGCTAGCCGTGCTGAAAGCTGGCAGTGCCTATGTGCCGATTGATCCAGCCTATCCGGCGGAAAGAATTCAGTACATGCTTCAAGACAGCCAGGCGGTTCTGGCTATCACCCAACAGCACTTGACCGGTAAGGTCAAGGGAAGTGCAGAACAGGTGGTGCTTGAGGAAAGGGGCTGGACTGGGGAAACCGAAGAAAACCTTCCTCAGTCTACTGCTGCTAATCAGCTGGCTTATGTCATTTATACCTCCGGTACGACTGGCTATCCAAAAGGGGTAATGGTCGAGCATCGCTCGCTTTCGAATCTATGCCAGTGGCATAATGATCAGTTTGAGGTAACGGAAAAGGACCGAAGCACTAAACTGGCCGGTTTCGGCTTCGATGCCTCGGTGTGGGAGATCTTTCCGCCGCTTCTAAAAGGAGCGTCCCTTTATATCGTACCGGAAGAATTGCGCATGGATATTCAAGGGATCAATGAGTTCTTTGAACAAAACAGGATCACTATCAGTTTTCTTCCGACCCCGCTGTGTGAACCGTTTCTGGCCTTAGACAATCAGTCCCTCAGAGTACTCCTAACAGGGGGAGACAGGCTGAAAAGCTATCGTCCGTCCAGGTTTCAGCTCGTTAATAACTACGGGCCGACTGAAAATACGGTAGTGGCAACGAGCGGCATTATCGGCGAACAGAAGGCTAATTTGCCAATTGGGTATCCGATTGCCAATACCAGAGTGTATATTCTAGGGAAAAACAGTCAGCTTCAGCCAATTGGCGTGCCCGGCGAACTCTGCATCGCAGGAGAGAGCCTGGCGAGGGGCTACTTAAACCGTCCTGAATTGACCAGGGAGAAATTTATCGATCATCCCTGCGAACCCGGAAACCGGCTTTACCGTACGGGGGATCTGGCCCGATGGCTGCCTGACGGCCGCCTGGAATACCTGGGCCGGATGGATGACCAGGTGAAAATCAGAGGCCACCGGATTGAACTCGGAGAAATAGAAGCCAATCTTCTTGATCTGGAAGGGGTCGAAGACGCCCTGGTCCTCGCTCAAAAGGACGCTGATGGGCAAGATTTCCTCTGCGGCTACTTGGCGGGCGGAAAAGCACTAACGGATTCTGCCATAAGGAGCCATCTGTCCAAAAACTTGCCAGAGTATATGATGCCAACATATTTTATTCAGCTAGATAAGTTTCCTGTCACCAATAATGGAAAAGTGAATCGAGAAGCATTAAGAGAAATGAATGTTAATAAAGAATCGGTGATAGCTAAAGAGCCTAGAAACCCTATAGAAGAGCAGCTGATGATTATCTGGAGGGAGTTGCTGGGATCTGATTCAATCGGCATTGATGATAATTTCTTTTATAGAGGAGGTCATTCTTTAAAAGCTGCAAATTTGGCTGCAAAGGTGAGCAAGGAGTTTAATGTTGATTTCCCGATAAGGAGTGTTTTTGAGAACCCGACTCTTGCTGAAATGGCTGCTCTTATAACAAGTAAAGACAGCAAGAAATATTCTGGTATCAATTCAGCTGATAATAGTAATTATTATCCTGCATCATCAGCTCAAGAACGGTTATACATCATCAGCCAATTTGACAAGTCAAGCCTAAGCTATAACATTCCGGCTGCTTTTAGGGTAAAGGAAAGGCTCAAAGAACAAAATCTTAAAGAAGTGATTCATGCTCTGGCAAGAAGGCATGAATCATTAAGGACGTCATTTAAATTGATAGATGGTGAGCTGAAGCAAGAGATTTATACAGAAGGGAATATAGAGTTATATACCGATTCAGCAACAAAAAGTAATCTAAATGAAAAGATCCAGGAGTTTGTGATGCCATTTGATTTACATCAAGCACCATTAATGAGAGTGAAACTATTGCATATGGAAGATGAAGACCTATTATTGTTCGATATCCACCATATCATTAGTGATGGTATTTCAATGGACGTGTTAATAAAAGATTTCACAAAACTATATAAGGGTGAATCTCTTGCTCCGCTGTCAATTCAGTATAAAGATTATGCAGTGTGGCAAAGAAGAGAGCTAGAGACAGAAAGAATAGCAAAACAGGAAAGGTATTGGATGGAGAAGCTAAATGGTGAAATTCCAGCGGTTGATTTGCCGACGGATTTTACTAGGCCGATTATAAATAAGTTCCTCGGAGATCGGTATAGTCTGACTGTTGATAAGGAACTGTTTAATAGAATTAAAGAATTGGCTCACAAGACAAATACTTCTGTATATATGGTGCTTTTTTCAGCTTATTCTATTTTGCTTTCCAAATATACACAACAGGAAGATATAATTATTGGTTCTACTATTTCTGGAAGGATGCATGACGAGATACAAGAGTTAATTGGAATGTTTGCCAACACCCTTGCATTGAGAGTTAATCCAAAAGGCAATCTTAAGTTTACTGACTATCTTCAGAATGCAAAGGAAGTGATTCTGGAAGCATTTGAGAACCAAGAATACCCTTTTGAGAAGCTTGTTGAAAAATTGAATATCAAGCGGGATGTTAGCAGAAATGCAATCTTTGATACTGTATTTCTTCTCCGTCATGCAGAAAAAGAGGTTTCGGAAAATTCACTGTTTAGACCTGTGCCTGTAACTAATTTAACTTCAAAATTTGATATTACATTAGAGGTCATAGATGTTGGGGAGAGCTTAACGTTTGATTGGGAATACAGTACTCAGTTATTTAAAAAAGGAACCATCCAGAATATGGCCAAGCATCTTATCACAATTTTGGAGAAAGTAATTGAAAGCCCGGAATTCCCTCTGCAAAAAATAAATATTTTATCCAAAGAGGAAAAGAGCTCACTGGAAAAATTCAATTCTACAGAAATGGAATTCCCAATGGATAAACGGCTCGATCAATTGGTGGAAGAACAGGCTGCCCGCAGTCCGTATGAGACTGCCCTAGTATGCGGGGACCGCCGCATCTCCTATCAGGAGCTGTCCAGACAGGCAAGTGCTGCTGCGGCCAGTCTTATCCGGGATGGCATCCGCCCGGGAGATCATGTGGGCATTATAGCTGGCAGGAAGGCGGAGACTGTGGCTGGCCTCCTTGGTATCTTAAAAGCAGGTGCGGCCTATGTCCCGATGGAACCGGATTATCCGGAGGAAAGGATCCGTTATATTCAAAGCCAATCCCGCCTCACAAGTGTCTTTATGGATGAAGAAGCGTGCAGGATGCTGAAAGGAAAGCTTTTGCCTGAAACACGGGTAATTGCCCTGGAGGAAGCAGTCGGGGGGATTCCGGCTGAAGTAGCGGTTCCTTCGGATCCGTCCAGTCTGGCCTATATCCTTTATACATCCGGATCAACGGGGAAACCGAAAGGGGTCATGATTGAACACCGCTCTGCCGTAAACCTGATTCATTGGGTGAACACCACTTACAGAGTAGGAGCAGGAGACCGGCTCCTGTGGCTGACATCGATGTGTTTTGACCTTTCCGTATATGATCTGTTCGGGGTTCTTGCTTCGGGGGGAACAGTAGTCATAGCCCAGAAAGAAGAAGTGCAGGATCCCATCCGCCTGCGGGAAATGCTCAAGGAGGAAAGAATCACATTCTGGGATTCTGTTCCAACCACCCTGCATCATCTGATTAGGAGCCTTGAGGAAAGCGGAACATCTTACCTTCAGGAAGATTTGCGTCTCGTGTTCTTAAGTGGTGACTGGATTCCAGTGAACCTGAAGGAACGTTCAGAAGCGTATCTTCCAAATGCACGAATAATAGGCCTCGGCGGGGCGACAGAGGGGACCATCTGGTCCAACTATTATCCGATTGACTCGGTTAAAGAAGGAGAAAAGAGCATTCCTTACGGGAAACCAATTGGAAATAATGCGTTTTATATTCTGGATGAAAACCAGCGCCATGTCCCGCAAGGGGCAATAGGAGAGCTGTACATTGGAGGAATTGGGGTAGCCCGCGGGTATATGGGAGATGAGGAAAAAACAAAAGCCGCCTTTATGAAGGACCCGTTCCGGGAAAATGGAATGGCCCGAATGTACCGGACTGGTGACCTTGGCCGGATGCTTCCGGAGGGGAACATGGAATTCCTTGGGCGAAAGGATCACCAGGTAAAGGTAAGAGGCTACCGGATTGAGCTGGGGGAAGTGGAAGCGAAGCTTTCCGCTCATCCAGCCGTGAAGGAAACCGTGGTAACCGTGCTAAAGGATGAAGAAGGGAACAGCGGACTGTGCGCTTACCTGGTAGGCGGGAAGAATGTATCAGACCGCGAATTGCGTGAGCATTTGGCCGCATCCCTGCCTGTTTATATGCTTCCAGCCCATTATGTCTGGCTAGATGCAATGCCGCTTAGTGATAACGGAAAAATTGACCGGCGATCATTGCCGAACCCAAAGAAGCAAATTTTAGAAGAACCGTTTGAAAGGCCGGAAAGCGAAACAGCGCAAGCGATGGCCGAAATATGGAAGAATCTTTTGGGAGTTGAAAGAGTAGGGCTTCACGATGATTTCTTTACATTAGGTGGTCAATCTCTAAAAGCTGCATCACTTACTACCCAAATATTTAAAAAATGGGATATTGAAGTGCCGCTGCAATGGGTATTCCAATATCCAACTCTTGAGAGTTTCTCAAATCAAATAGATAACTTACTTAAATCAGGGTTTCCGAAGGAAACACCAGTCGTGAAACTAAAAGATGGAGAATATCAGCTTTTCTGTTTTCCTCCTGTGTCTGGATTTGGCTCCGAATATAAAGGGCTGTCACTGCATCTGGATGAATGGGCTGTGTATGGATTTGACTTCATTAAAGAAGAAAATAGAATTTCTCAGTATTTATCGATTATAAAAGATATTCAGCCTCAAGGGCCGTATACATTGCTTGGGTATTCAGCAGGTGGCAATCTTGCATATGAAGTTGCGAGGTCATTAGAGGAAGCTGGGGAAAAAGTAAGCAAGGTAATTATCATAGATGCAGAAAGAAAAAATCAGGCTGGAGTTGCTTCTATTGAACAAATAACTAATGATACCAAAGAGCAACTTGCGTCCGTACGCGAAAAATATCGAGAGTATTTAAGTGTCCCAACATTATTCCAGGCAGCTGAAAATAGAATAAGGCAGTATCGCATCTATCTTAATAATTCTAAAAATGATGGTCAGATTAATGCTGATATCTATGCATTCCGTTCAACAGAAACCTCGGAACTTGGATGGGAATCTCTTACTGCAGGGTCCTATGAAGAAATCCAGGGTTACGGAAAGCATGCTGAGATGTTAGATGATCCATATATTCATAAGAATCTCAAGCAAATAAAAGCCATACTGCCAATGAATAATAAACTGCTTCCTGAAACTATTGGATGAGCTGTATATCGGAAGGGGATTATTATGACAGAGATGAAGATTAATATTAAAAATGTATATGAGTTAACCCCTCTTCAAGAAGGGATGGTATTTAACCATTTCATTGATGCGAAATCAAAAGCATATATGGAACAAGTTGAATTAAACCTTGAGGGGCATTTGGATATCTCACATTTTGAATCCAGTTTTCAGGAACTAGTAAATCGCCATGATGTATTCAGGACAATTTTTCGCTACTCAAAATTAAAGAAGCCTTTACAGGTTGTCTTTAAAGAGAGAAAAAGTTCCTTTAGCTTTGATAATCTTTCAACTCTCGGGGCAAGTGAAAAAGAAAGAATTATAGGTGAATATAAACATAAAGATCTTGAAAGAAACTTCAATCTTGAGAAGGATTCTTTAATTCGAGTAAAAGTGTTCAAGCAAACAAGTAAACTCTATACAGTATTTGTAAGTTTCCATCATATTATTCTAGATGGTTGGGGATTGGGTGTTGCACTTAAGGAATGGCTGGAAATATATGCATCCAAAATAAATAAACAGCCGATGAAAGTGATAAATGGATTCCCGTACAGTGATTATATAGTTTGGCTGAGAAATCAGAATCTTGAGGAAGCTTCGCGATTTTGGGAAAAAACACTGCAAGGCTACAACAATAAGGCGGGTATTATGCCCGCCTTAAAGAAAAAAGATGGAAAAAGCAATTATCTTCATTTGGAGCATTTCGAAACGTTTGATGTACCTTTGACTAAAGCTCTTGTTTCTTTAGCAAAGTTGCATAAAGTTACACTTAATTCTGTTCTAAGGGCAATTTGGGGCATGCTACTGCAAAAGTACAATGATAGTAATGATGTAGTGTTCGGGTCAGTTGTTTCTGGTCGTCCACCAGAACTTAGTGGTGTAGAGAAGGCTGTTGGTTTGTTTATTAATACCATTCCAGTCCGAATTAAAGGATCGTCTGGCCAAACTTTTCCTGAATTACTGCAGCAGGTACACGGGGATATTCAGGCCGAGAATAAATATCATTATTATCCTCTTTATGAGTCCTTAGCTAAAAGTGAATTAAAAAATGAACTAATAGACCACGTGATTGCTTTTGAAAATTATCCTTTGGATAGACAGTCTATATCTGAAGGACAAGACATAGGCTTTTCAATCAATGAATTAAAAATATTTGAAGAAACAAATTTTGATTTTAATATGAACATTTTTCCGGGTGAAAAAATCACCCTGAAAATTACTTATAACGGGCATGTCTATCAAAAGCAATATATAGAACAGATATGCCATCACTTTAAAAATCTTGTCTGTTGTATTTTGGATAGTCCCAATAAGTTACTCTCCGAGTATGAAATTCTTACAGAAGATGAATTATCAGAAGTATTACAAAACAAAGTAAATGTAAAATATCCTGATGATAAAACAATTCATGAGTTATTTAAAATGCAAGCTGAATTTAATCCTAATAAGAAGGCAGCCGTTTTTGGCGATAAGCATCTGACTTATAAAGAACTTAATTCAAGAGCTGATGCATTAGCATTTCTTCTAAGAAAAAAAGGAGTTAGAAGACAAGAGCCGGTAGGTTTAATATCTGATAGAAGCCTTGACACGGTTGTTGGAATGTTAGCAATTTTAAAATCTGGAGGGTGCTACGTTCCAATAGATCCAACTTTGCCTGCTAAAAGGATTAGTTATATTCTAAAGGATTGCTCAGCAAGATTTCTTTTAACACCAAAGGTATGGAAGCTTCCTTGTAAATTCTCAGGGGAAGTAATCGAACTAAAAGATGAACTATATAAAACTGAGTTTCCATTATTGTCAAATGAAAATATATGCAGTCCCGGCGATCTTGCATATATTATTTATACATCCGGAACTACTGGAAAGCCAAAAGGAGTAATGGTAGAGCATAGAAATGTTGTTAGTTTAATTCTTAATGATAAATTGCCGTTTAGCTTTAATAGTAAGGATGTATGGACCATCTTCCATTCGTTTAGTTTTGATTTTTCGGTTTGGGAACTATATGGTTCACTCCTGAATGGTGGTACTTGTGTCATTGTGCCGAAAGATACTGCTCAAGACCCGAAGGCATTTCTAAAGCTTCTTCAAAAAGAGAATGTTACAGTACTAAACCAAACACCTTCCGCATTTTCTCATCTGATTGAGGAAATATCTACCGGGGGTGCTGATAATCTGAGTCTCCGATACGTTGTTTTTGGAGGAGAAGCATTGAAGCCTGCTATGTTACACCAATTGAAATGCTCATATCCCCATTTACATTTAATTAATATGTATGGAATAACCGAAACAACAGTCCATGTTACATATAAGGAAATTACATTAAATGAAATTGAAGCGAACTTAAGTAGTATCGGCAGGCCGCTTCCAACTTTAACAGCATATGTTATGAACAAAGATCAAAACCTAGTTCCGGTAGGTTCTATTGGAGAGCTATATATAGGGGGAGAAGGTGTATCAAAAGGATACATAAATAATGAAGCGTTAACTAAAGAAAGATTCATAGTAAATCCCTATGATTCTTCCGAGTTAATCTATCGTTCAGGAGATATAGTTCGGAGGATGTTAAATGGGGAATTAGAATACCTTGGCAGGATAGATCATCAAATTAAAATTCGCGGCCATCGAATTGAGATGGGGGAAATCGAAAACCGGCTATTGTTCCACCCTCTTATAAACGAGGCTGCGGTTCTTGCTTATAAAGATCAAACTGATGCGAATTATCTCTGTGCTTATGTGGCATCCGCGGAGGATTTATCTTCTGCTGACTTAAGGAAATATCTCGCCGAGTTTTTGCCCGATTATATGGTTCCTGCTCACTTTATCTTTTTGTCATCCCTTCCGCTTACCTCCAACGGGAAGATTGACCGGAACGCATTGCCACAGCCGGAGATGAGAAGCGTGTCTCCATTTGTAGAGCCTCAATCAGATATGGAACGCAGGCTGGCGCCGGTTTGGCGGGAGGTGCTCGGTCTGGAGCGGGTAGGCATTCATGATGATTTCTTTGAAATGGGCGGCCACTCTCTGAGGGCAGCTCAATTGGTCAATATGATCCATAAAAATCTAGATATGGAACTGCCGCTGAAGGCCGTGTTTGAATACCCGACAATCCATCTTATGGCCCGGGGCATTGAACAGGAAAATAAGGAGGACAAGCAGGGATTCAATGAGATTCAACCAGTAGCAGAACAGGAGCACTACCCGGCATCCTCAGCTCAAAAGCGTATGCTGATCTTAAATCAGCTCGAGGACATTGGGACCAACTACAATATTACTGGAGCTGTCCAATTAAATGGGGCTCTTGATCCTATAAGGCTGGAAGAGGCCATCCGTCAGGTTATCAGCCGGCATGAAGCGCTGCGGACCTCATTCAGCCGGTCAGAGGATGGGTTTATCCAGCGGGTTCATCCGCAGGTCTCCTTTTCACTGGAAAGCTGGGAAAAGGAGGAACCGATGGTTCCTCAGCGTGTGAATGATTTTTCCCGCCCTTTCGATCTTTCCTCTGCTCCTTTATTGAGGGCAGGCCTTATCTCAATGGGGACTGAAAAGCATGTAATGGTGCTGGATATGCATCATATTATCTCAGATGCGTCTTCACTGAATACGATTCTGGAAGAAATCAGCCTATTTTATAAGGGCGAAACGCTGCCGCCGCTCCGTCTTCAATATAAAGATGTATCAGCTTGGCAATCAGAGCGGATGGAAGCAGACTCATTCCGAAAGGCCGAAGATTTCTGGCTGAAAGAACTGGCCGGAGACCTGCCTGTTTTTGATCTTTTACGGAAAGAACGGCCAAGGTTCCAGAGCTTTGAAGGGGAGCGGGTGGACTTTACAGTCCCAAAATCGCTGGCTGCACAGCTTCAGGGACTTGCCCATAAAACCGGGACCACTCTGTTCATGGTGCTTTTATCGGCCTACCAGGTACTTCTCTCCAGATATTCCGGCCAGGAGGATATCCTCGTCGGAACTCCGGCAGCGGGCAGGACCCATGCCGACCTTCATCGCATGGTGGGGATGCTTGGAAATACTCTTCCAATGCGAACAAGGGTAAGGGAAGACCTAAGTTTTCGGGCGCTGCTGGAGAATGTGAGGGATCGGGCGATCCGTGCCTTTGAGCACCAAACCTATCCATTCGATCAGATGGTAGAAAAAGTATCCGTTAAAAGGGACATGAGCCGGAATCCGATTTTTGACTGCATGTTTATCATGCATGATGCGGATGCAGCGAAGCTGGACCTGGAAAACCTTCAGGTTATTCCCTATCCGGTAGAGGACCGGTCTGCCAAAGTCGATCTGGCTCTGGAAGTGACAGAGAAGGACAGGGAACTGGAGACCTGGTTTCAATACAGCACAGCATTATTTTCCAGACATGAGATCGAGACAATGGCCGCCCATTTTCTCCGCATTCTGAAGG
The DNA here is from genome assembly GCA_030348385.1 of Cytobacillus sp. NJ13. NCBI lineage: Bacteria > Bacillati > Bacillota > Bacilli > Caryophanales > Bacillaceae > Cytobacillus > Cytobacillus sp. NJ13. The sequence goes on from JAUCFP010000006.1 coordinate 4,378,165, forward strand.
AAATCGCTGAGGATCCTGATCAGCCGCTGTCGGCAGTGGAGATGATCTCTGATTATGAACGCCATAATCTTCTACATAGGCTGAATCCAACGGAAATCCAAGGGGAAGAACGTCCGATTCATGAACTTTTTGAAGCACAGGCAGCCTTAACCCCTGGCCGGACTGCCATAGTTTCCAAAGGAAAGGAGTTTACCTACCGGGAAATCAATGAACAGGCGAACCGAATGGCCCGAGCCCTTCAGAGAAAAAAGGTGAAAAAGGGAGACCGCATCGGGGTGATGGTCAGACGGTCGGAGAGCTTAATGACTGCACTGCTCGCTGTGTTAAAAACAGGAGCGGCCTATGTCCCGATTGATCCGGAGTATCCGGAAGAGCGCATTGCGTTTATGGCAGAAGACAGCGGCGTCAAATATGTCATCGCAGATGAAGCTGGCTGTTTCCAATCGTTTAAAGAGAAGGTCCTGCCGCTTTCAGAGCTGGCTGGAACAGGTGAATCCCCATCTAATCCGGAAGCGGGCGTTTCCGCTGATGACCTGGCTTATATTATCTACACGTCCGGATCAACCGGAAATCCAAAGGGCGTGATGGTAGAGCACCGGTCGGTGCAGAACCTTATTGAAGGGATGAGTGACTGTGTGGGTGTCTCTCCGGATGATGCGGTTCTCGCGCTGACCACGGTATCGTTTGACATCTTTGTCACCGAGACCTTCCTTCCATTAGCCAAAGGCGCATGTGTCATCATGGCAAGCGAAGCGGAACACCAGGATCCCGGCTTATTGAGCCGGCTGATATTAGACCGGAAGGTCTCGATTCTACAGGCGACACCGTCCAGGATTAAAGGCCTGGTGATGCATCCGGATGGGGAGAAATGTCTGAAGATGGTCAAGGTGTTGATAATGGGGGGAGAAGCTCTTCCGCCATCCCTTCTGCACAGCCTTCAGGCCCACACCCATTTGGACATCTACAATGCGTACGGGCCAACGGAAACAACAATCTACTCTGTTATCAAAAATGTAACATCGGACCAGGAGGTCACCATCGGCCGTCCTATCCGGAATACAAGGTGCTATATTGTGGGCACAAACGACCGTCTTCAGCCTATGGGGGTCTATGGAGAGCTGTGCATTGCCGGAAGCGGCGTATCACGCGGCTATCTTAATCAGCCGGAGCTGACCGCCGAGAAATTTGTGAAAAGCCCGTTTGAGCCCGGCGATATCATGTATCGGACTGGCGACCTCGCACGCTGGCTGCCCGATGGGCAGATTGAATACGCGGGGCGCATGGACCAGCAGGTGAAACTGCGGGGCTACCGGATAGAGCTCAAGGAAATCGAATCCCATCTGGAAAAAATGGAACCGGTCCGCGAAGCAGCGGCAGCGATGCATAAAGATTCTTCAGGGGATGCGTATCTCTGCGGGTATCTCGTCTGGAAGGATGGCGAAAAGGCCCTTCCTCTGGAAATTGTGAAAGCAGAATTGGCAGGGAAGCTGCCTGGCTATATGGTGCCCGCTCATTTTGTGGTGCTCGAAGAGCTGCCTCTGACAGCGAATGGAAAGCTGGACCGAAAGGCCCTGCCGGAGCCGGAGCGACGGGCGGCTGGCTATGAGGCGCCGGAAACAGGGACAGAAAAGCAATTAGCCCAGATTTGGAGCGAAGTGCTGGGAGTTCAGGGATTTGGAATTGATGATAACTTCTTTGATCTTGGCGGGCATTCCCTGAAAGCGACTATACTGGCTGGGAAAGTGAAAAGAACTCTAAAAAAAGAGCTGCCCCTCAGCGCTGTATTTGAGTTCCCTACCATCAGGGAATTATCGGCAAGGCTTAATAATCTAGATAGCATCCTTGTGCAGGATATACAGCCTGCTTCCTCTCGGAAAGCCTATCCGCTTTCCTCTTCCCAGCGAAGATTGTTTGTTCTAAGCCAATTTCCTGAGATTGGCACGAGCTACAACATGCCGTCGGCATGGGTAATAAAAGGGGATCTGAATTCTGAAAAACTTCAGGCAGCGCTGGAATTAGTAGCTGCCCGACATGAGATCCTGCGTACCGTGTTTAAGATGGTGGATGGGAAACCGGTTCAGCAAATTCAGGAAACGGTGGAAGTAAAGATCGAGTGCCGGTATTCAACAGAAAAAGGGCTGACCAAAGCTATAGATCGATTTGTGCGTCCGTTCGATCTGGAAGAAAGCCCTCTGTTCCGTACGGGCCTTATAAAGATAGAGAATGATCAACATCTACTGCTGTTTGATATGCATCATATCTTATCAGATGGAACATCCATTCAAATTTTGGTGAAAGAAGTTATGGACGCGTTCAATGGCCATTCTCCGCAGAGGGATGGAATCCAATATAAAGACTACGCAGTCTGGCAGCAAGCTCAAAAAGGTTCAAGTTTTTATCTAATGGACCAAACTTTTTGGATGCAAAAATTTAAGGAGAACATACCAGTATTAGAATTATTTTCAGATCACAAAAGAAATGGAAATCCTCCTAATTATTATGGCTCTCAATTAACGTTCGAAATAAATAAAGAGCTAATAGGAAAATTAACAAAACTTGCAATAAAGACTAATAGTAGCATGTTTATGATTTTTATGGCAGCGTACAATATTCTGCTTTCCAGGTTCAGCGGACAGGATGACATTGTGGTCGGGACCCCAGTGGCGGGAAGATCCCGGGATGAAATCCAGGACACCATCGGTGTCTTTGTAAACATGCTTCCGATGCGAAATCAGCCAACAGGCACTAAGTCTTTCCGGACGTTCCTGCAGGAAGTGAGAAGCCGGACATTACAGGCACTTGAGCATCAGGATTATCCATTTGAAGATCTTGTGGAGGACCTGGGGATCCCGAGAGATGCTGGCCGCAATCCTCTGTTTGAAGCTGTGCTTGTCCACCAGAATATGGACCAGTCGGTTTTATCCTTCGGGGATAGTGCTGCTTATCCTTATGACCTGCCGCATCGTACTGCCAAGTTTGACCTGACCCTGGAAATATTGGACCAGCCGGAAGGCAGCCTGATGCGCTGGGAATACCGGACCTCTCTCTTTGCCAGTGAGACTGTCCGACGGATGGCAGACCATTTCCTTCATATCCTGAAGGAAGCCACAGAGGAGCCTGACCAGAAACTGTCCGCCCTGTCACTGCCTAAAGAGGAGCGGGATGTACAGGCAGCGTTTAATGATTCCAAAGGTGAATATGATCTTGATAAGACCATCATTGAACTCTTTGAGGACCAGGCAAGCCAAACACCTGAGAATACCGCGGTGGTGTTCGGAGATGAAAAGTGGAGCTATAAGAGGCTGAACAGGGAAGCGAATCGTCTTGCCCGGCACCTCCAGGCCAAAGGGGCTGGGGCTGAAAAAATCGTAGCGGTCCTGGCTGACCAGTCCGCTGATATGATTTTAGCGGTGCTAGCCGTGCTGAAAGCTGGCAGTGCCTATGTGCCGATTGATCCAGCCTATCCGGCGGAAAGAATTCAGTACATGCTTCAAGACAGCCAGGCGGTTCTGGCTATCACCCAACAGCACTTGACCGGTAAGGTCAAGGGAAGTGCAGAACAGGTGGTGCTTGAGGAAAGGGGCTGGACTGGGGAAACCGAAGAAAACCTTCCTCAGTCTACTGCTGCTAATCAGCTGGCTTATGTCATTTATACCTCCGGTACGACTGGCTATCCAAAAGGGGTAATGGTCGAGCATCGCTCGCTTTCGAATCTATGCCAGTGGCATAATGATCAGTTTGAGGTAACGGAAAAGGACCGAAGCACTAAACTAGCCGGTTTCGGCTTCGATGCCTCGGTGTGGGAGATCTTTCCGCCGCTTCTAAAAGGAGCGTCCCTTTATATCGTACCGGAAGAATTGCGCATGGATATTCAAGGGATCAATGAGTTCTTTGAACAAAACAGGATCACTATCAGTTTTCTTCCGACCCCGCTGTGTGAACCGTTTCTGGCCTTAGACAATCAGTCCCTCAGAGTACTCCTAACAGGGGGAGACAGGCTGAAAAGCTATCGTCCGTCCAGGTTTCAGCTCGTTAATAACTACGGGCCGACTGAAAATACGGTAGTGGCAACGAGCGGCATTATCGGCGAACAGAAGGCTAATTTGCCAATTGGGTATCCGATTGCCAATACCAGAGTGTATATTCTAGGGAAAAACAGTCAGCTTCAGCCAATTGGCGTGCCCGGCGAACTCTGCATCGCAGGAGAGAGCCTGGCGAGGGGCTACTTAAACCGTCCTGAATTGACCAGGGAGAAATTTATCGATCATCCCTGCGAACCCGGAAACCGGCTTTACCGTACGGGGGATCTGGCCCGATGGCTGCCTGACGGCCGCCTGGAATACCTGGGCCGGATGGATGACCAGGTGAAAATCAGAGGCCACCGGATTGAACTCGGAGAAATAGAAGCCCATCTTCTTCATCTGGAAGGGGTCAAAGACGCCCTGGTCCTCGCTCAAAAGGACGCTGATGGGCAAGATTTCCTCTGCGGCTACTTGGCGGGCGGAAAGGCACTAACCGTTTCTGCCATAAGGAGCCATTTGTCCAGAAACCTGCCGGACTATATGATCCCGGCTTCCTATGTCCAGCTGGACCAGTTCCCGCTCACAGTCAACGGGAAAGTGGATAAACAGGCGCTGCCAGCACCTGTTGGCCATATGGACACGGGCGCTGTTTATGAAGCACCGCAGGGGGATGCGGAGGAGCGGCTGGCCCTCGTATGGAAAGAGGTGCTCCGGGCAAGGACAATCGGCCGCTATGATCACTTTTTTGATCTTGGGGGGGATTCCATCAAAGGAATACAGGTAGCTGCCCGTCTTCATGAAAGAGGATGGAAGCTGGAATTGAAAGACCTTTTCCGGCATCCGACCATCTCGGAGCTCGCTCCTTATATGAAGAAAGCCGGCGGCGTTCAGTCGAGCCAGGAAGAAGCAACGGGAGAAGTGATCCTGACGCCCATTCAGCGCTGGTTTTTTGATCAGAAGTTTAAAGAGGCTCATCACTGGAACCAATCCGTCCTGCTTTACAGCCCGGAGGGCTTTGATCCAGAGGCTCTGGAATCTTCCGTCCATGCTCTTCTCTGCCATCATGACGCACTCCGGATGGCCTACCGGGAAGAAGACGGAATGGTTATTCAATGGAACCGTTCAGCGGAAGAGGGAGCCCTTTACCTATGGGAGACCATTCGTATGGAGGAAACAGGGGACGAACTGGCCGGAAGGATCGAACAGGAATCTTCCCGCCTCCAGGCCGGCTTGAATCTCGTGGATGGCCCGCTTGTGGCAGGTGCCTTATTCCAGACCCGGCAGGGCGACCATTTTCTGCTTGCGATTCATCACCTTGCGGTCGATGGAGTTTCCTGGCGCATTCTGCTGGAGGACCTTGCCGAAGGATACAGCCAGGCCAGGCGGTCGGAGGCGATTCAGCTGCCGAAAAAGACCAGCTCCTTCCAGCAGTGGTCCCGTGAATTGGCCCAGTATGCTCAAAGCCGAAGGGTCCGGAAGGAACAGGCCTATTGGAGCGAAGTGGCAAAAGTCCCTGTCCTTCCGCTGCCAAAAGACGGCGAAGCACCGGGAAATCACATGGCGGATGAAAGCCATGTGGTCATACAGTTTACCAAAGAGGAAACCGATCGTCTTCTGAAAGAAGCCAGCCGGGCGTATCGGACAGACATGAATGATCTTCTGTTAACGGCTCTTCTGAATGCGGCAGAAGAATGGACGGGCAATCCCGGCCTGGTGATAGATCTCGAAGGGCATGGACGAGAGTCCATTGGGGAATCGGTGGATATTTCCCGAACCGTGGGCTGGTTTACGACCATGTTCCCGGTAGCCCTTAGCGCTTCTGGTGCTGCAGATCCGGGAGAACAAATCCAGATGGTGAAAGAGCAGCTGCGCCGGATACCGAACAAGGGAATGGGCTACGGCCTCCTCGCTTATCAGAATTCACCAGATGAGAAACCGGCAGAATACAAACCGGAGGTTGGCTTTAATTATCTCGGTGATTTTGGCGAAAGTGCGGGGGGCGAACAAGAGTGGAGGATGTCGCCATATTCAAGCGGCGCTTCGCTGGGGCCGGCGAACCATCGGATCCACGCCCTTGAAATTAACGGAATGACGCTTGAAGGAAAGCTTCAATTCCGATTGAGCTATAACCGATTTGAATACAGGGAACGGTCGATCCGTGCGTTTGCGGAAAGCTTTAAGCGGCATCTAAAAGAGCTTGCGGATTACTGCATCACTCAGGAACGGAGTCTGAAAACCCCGTCTGATGCCGGATACCCGGGATTGTCGCTTGAAGCCTGGAAAGAGATCCAGAAAGTTTATCCGGCAGAGCTGATTGAGGCTATCCGCCCTCTCAGTCCGATGCAGGAAGGCATCCTGTTTGAAGGGCTGATGAACCCGGATTCCCCGGCCTACTTTGAGCAGCTGAGCTTTGTGGCAAAAGGGGAACTCGAGAGTGTGTGGCTGCGGGAGAGCTTCCAGGACCTGGCGGTCCGGCATGAAATTCTTCGTACGGTGTTTACGAATGAAGGTGATCAGCCGCTCCAGCTGGTCCTGAAGGAACTGCCTCTTGAGGTGAAAGAAGTTTCACTGCTGGATATAGACAAAGAAGACCAGCAGGAAGCGATTGATGCATGGAAAGCAGCGGATATCGAGGCGGGATTTGATTTGAAAAAAGGTCCTCTTATGCGTCTTCAGGTGCTTCAGACCGGAGAAGAGGAGTTTGTGCTGATCTGGAGCCATCACCATATCCTGATGGATGGATGGTGCCTGAGCCTTCTCCTTCAGGAATTCCTGTCCCTTTACGCAGGAAAAAGGAAGGGCCTCCCGGCCGAATTAGGCTCGGTTCCATCGTATGGCCGTTATATAGAATGGCTGGCAGATCAGGATCCAGACCAGGCAAAAGGATACTGGAGGGAGCATCTGAAAGGATACGCGGAGAAGGCGGCCCTTCCTAAGAAACAAGCAGCCGTTTCCGTTCCTTATCAGCAGGCGGAGGTTCAATACAGTCTTCCGGCATCTCAGACCAGAAGGCTCGAAGAGGTGGCGCGCGAACTGAACAGCACAGTGAGCACGGTTCTCCAGGCAGCCTGGGGAGTGCTGTTATCACAATACAGCCAGCAGGATGATGCGGTGTTTGGAACCGTTGTTTCCGGAAGGCCGCCGGCTGTGAAGGGAGTGGAGACCATTGTTGGCCTCTTCATCAATGCCATTCCGGTGCGCTATCAGCCTTCGCCCGATAAAACATTTGCGGAACTGGTGAAGGAAGGACAGTCAGCGGCTGTCTCATCCCAGGAGAACAGCTTCCTCTCCCTGGCGGATATACAGGGGGAAAGTGAACTGGGCCAAGGGCTGATTGACCACCTTTTCGTGGTGGAGAACTATCCCTTTGATGAAGAAGCCATGGCAAAAGGGGGAGCCCAGGCGGGCTTTAGCATCCAAAATGAGGGAGCATTTGAGCAAACCAGCTATGATCTGAATGTTATTGTTGTTCCGGGTGAGGAAATTGAATTCAGATTCAGATTCAATAAGGAAGTGTATGAAAGGGATACAGTAGATCGCCTTAAAAGAAATTTGAGCAAGGTTTTGGAAGGTGTCCTGCAAGTGCCGGAAAACACTCTTTACGAATTAGAGATATTGTCTGATGAAGAAAAAAGAGTATTGAAGGAATTCAATTCTACAGAAATGGAATTCCCAGTGGATAAACGGCTCGATCAATTGGTGGAAGAACAGGCTGCACGCAGTCCGTATGAGACTGCCCTAGTATGCGGGGACCGCCGCATCTCCTATCAGGAGCTGTCCAGACAGGCAAGTGCTGCTGCGGCCAGTCTTATCCGGGAAGGTATTCGCCCGGGAGATCATGTAGGCATTATAGCTGGCAGGAAGGCGGAGACTGTGGCTGGCCTCCTTGGCATCTTAAAGGCAGGTGCGGCCTATGTTCCGATGGAACCGGATTATCCGGAGGAAAGGATCCGTTATATTCAAAGCCAATCCCGCCTCACAAGTGTCTTTATGGATGAAGAAGCTTGCAGGATGCTGAAAGGAAAGCTTTTGCCTGAAACACGTGTGATTGCCCTGGAGGAAGCAGTCGGGGGGATTCCGGGTGAAGTAGCGGTTCCTTCGGATCCGTCCAGTCTGGCCTATATCATTTATACATCCGGATCAACGGGGAAACCGAAAGGGGTCATGATTGAACACCGCTCTGCCGTAAACCTGATTCATTGGGTGAACACCACTTACAGAGTAGGAGCAGGAGACCGGCTCCTGTGGCTGACATCGATGTGTTTTGACCTTTCCGTATATGATCTGTTCGGGGTTCTTGCTTCGGGGGGAACAGTAGTCATAGCCCAGAAAGAAGAAGTGCAGGATCCCATCCGCCTGCGGGAAATGCTCAAGGAGGAAAGAATCACATTTTGGGATTCTGTTCCAACCACCCTGCATCATCTGATTAGGAGCCTTGAGGAAAGCGGAACATCCTACCTTCAGGAAGATTTGCGTCTCGTGTTCTTAAGTGGTGACTGGATTCCAGTGGACCTGAAGGAACGTTCAGAAGCGTATCTTCCAAATGCTCGAATAATAGGCCTCGGCGGGGCGACAGAGGGGACCATCTGGTCCAACTATTATCCGATTGACTCGGTTAAAGAAGGAGAAAAGAGCATTCCTTACGGGAAACCAATTGGAAATAATGCGTTTTATATTCTGGATGAAAACCAGCGCCCTGTCCCGCAAGGGGCAATAGGAGAGCTGTACATTGGAGGAATTGGGGTAGCCCGCGGGTATATGGGAGATGAGGAAAAAACAAAAGCCGCCTTTATGAAGGACCCGTTCCGGGAAAATGGAATGGCCCGAATGTACCGGACTGGTGACCTTGGCCGGATGCTTCCGGATGGGAACATGGAATTCCTTGGGCGAAAGGATCACCAGGTCAAGGTAAGAGGCTACCGGATTGAGCTGGGGGAAGTGGAAGCGAAGCTTTCCAGTCATCCAGCCGTGAAGGAAACCGTGGTAACCGTGCTAAAGGATGAAGAAGGGAACAGCGGACTGTGTGCTTACCTGGTAGGCGGGAGGAATGTAACAGACCGCGAACTGCGTGAGCATTTGGCCGCATCCCTGCCTGTTTATATGCTTCCATCCCATTATGTCTGGCTAGATGAAATGCCGCTTAGTGATAACGGAAAAATTGACCGGCGAACATTGCCGAATCCAAAGGAGCAAATTTTAGAAGAACCGTTTGAAAGGCCGGAAAGCGAAACAGCCCAAGCGATAGCTGAAATATGGAAGAATCTTTTGGGAGTTGAAAGAGTAGGGCTTCAGGATAACTTCTTTGATTTAGGGGGTCATTCATTAAAGGCGACGACGTTAGTTGCGAAAATGTATAAGAAATGGGGAATAGAAGTTCCGTTGGAATCGGTATTCCGTTTTCCTATTCTCCTTGAATTGTCGGAAATAGTTAGAAAATTAAGAACCTCCGATTTGGTAAGCGAAGACCCAGTAATGAAATTAAGTAACGGGCAATATCCTATTTTCTGCTTTCCCCCAGTAGCTGGCTTTGGATTCGAATTTAAAGGTTTAGCAGAGCATCTCTCAGATTATGAAGTATATGCGTTTGATTTTATAGAAGAAGATGACAGGTTAGAAAGATATGTTTCAAAAATAAAATCTATTCAGCCAGAAGGTCCCTATACAATATTAGGCTATTCTGCAGGCGGCAATCTTGGTTTTGAAGTTGCGAAAGCAATAGAATTATCAGGAGATCAGGTAGCGAGACTGGTAATCATGGATGCAGAACGGAAATATAGGATTGATGAAACTAGCAGACAGCTGATGGATAAGGAAATAGACGACCAATTACAATTGGCTGAAACCCACTATCGGGAGTTGCTGGCTATTCCAGCACTTCGGCAAAAGGTAAAGAACAGAATAAGGAAGTATAGAGCATATTTAGAGAAAACCGTAAATAAAGGTTTCGTAAACGCTGATATTATTGTGATCTGCTCTGAAGACACTGATGGCTTGGGATGGGCTTCATTAACTAATGGGAAGTATCAAGTTTTTAAAGGTTTCGGAAAACATACGGAAATGCTGAACTCACCTTATGCAGCAAAACATGCAGAAATTTTGCGAAGCCTGAACATAATGGTGTAGATACTGGATTTACTGTGGCCTGGAAAAGCCGCAGTAAATCTTCTCAAAAAATTAAGGGGGTAAAAAAATGAAATGGATTTGGCTGTCTATACTAGTATATTTTATCGGGTTTGTATGGGACACGGTAATGCACTTAACTACCGAGATAAAAATAGAATATATTCCTGCACCTCATGCAGCCATGATGCTGGGAATTGTCTTATCTGCCGTATCTGTCCTCAGATATCGAATAGTATTTAAAGAACAAAATAAGTGGATAATGACGCTAAACTTACTGGCCGTAGTTGTAATGACCATTGGCAGTCTTTGGGATAACTTTGGATACCATATTCGGGGAATTGAACCTGCTCCTGATGCAATGCCTCATCTGTTGCTAAGGTATGGAGGATATTTGTTTTTATTAATAACTATTATTATATCTATCAAACAATTTTTCTTGAAACATCGGCTTAACAAAAGGGCTGGAATAAGTCAATAATTAGACCTCCATGCCCTCTAATAAAATTTTTTTGAGGGCAGGGAGGAAATCTTTATTGCCCGATAGTAATATGCGGAAATTTGTTGCTGATATTGGTAGTAATAATAGAAGCTTGATCATGTACAAAGAAATGATCGCCGTCTATGACAACTTTTGAAAAATCTGAAGTGGTGTAATGCTTCCAATCATCCAGCTCACTAATTGATACTTCATTGTCATTAGTTCCGCCGAACACAGTTACTGGACAGGTAAGTACGGTATTGTGTTTAAATCGGTAATTCTCACACATGGCAAAATCTGCGCGAATTAATGGAAGCAGAAGTCTCATTAGGTCTTTATTCTGTAAAACGGGTTCTGGTGTAAACGATAATTCTCGAAGTCTATTAATTAATTGTTCATCGGATAACAAGTGGTCTTGTGTACCACGATTGCTTTTATGCGGGGCAGTATGTGCTGAAACAAACAAATGGGCTGGGATTATTCCTGACTGGTGCATCCTAATGGATAGTTCGTAGCTTATTAAGGAGCCCATACTATGTCCAAATAAAGCAACTGGCCTATCAAATAGAGGTTTTAGAATCTCAAACAGATGATCAGCTAGTTCTTCTATGCTGTAATAGGGATTTTCTGTAATTCGATTTTCTCTTCCCGGCAATTGGATAGGGATAGCTTCAATATCTGAAGAAAAGAAATTCTGCCATGTGCGATAAATTGAGGCACCGCCGCATGCATAAGGGAAAAATAGTATACGCATTTTAGATTCCGGTTTAAGAGTTTTATTAAAACACCACTGAGTCAACAAAGAATCTGATTTCATTAGCTACTCTCCTTAAAAAAATAGATTTAATATAACAATAACAAAATTGTTACATTTAAGGAAATAAATGAGAAAAATCATTTTGCGATTAGGAGGTTCAAATGTTTAACAATTTTAATTGTGATCTGAAAGCGGTCTTAGAAAGGGATCCAGCAGCTAATAACGCAATCGAAGTGATTTGCTTTTACCCAGGGTTTCAGGCTTTGGTGCTACATAGGATTGCACACTGGCTTTACTCAAAGAACTTAATATTTTTTTCAAAGGGAATTGCATATTTTAATAGGTTTATTACAGGAGTAGAAATTCACCCTGCTGCAAAACTGGGAAAAGGGATCTTTATTGATCATGGAATGGGGATCGTCATCGGAGAAACAGCTGAAATAGGTGATAATGTAACTATTTATCATGGGTCAACTCTTGGCGGTACCGGAAAGGATATAGGAAAACGGCATCCGACAGTAGGCAATAATGTAGTCATTTCTGCTGGTGTGAAAGTACTAGGGCCTTTAACAATAGGGGATAACTCCAAGATAGGTGCAGGTTCAGTAGTATTGATAAACATTCCTGAGAATTCAACAGTAGTCGGTATACCAGGCAGAATAGTAAAAAGAAGTCAAGGAATTATTTACGATACTGAAAGGGACAGGATGGAGAATGTACAAAGAGAAGTTGAAAATAGTGCAAGTATAGAAACTTATGTTGCCATCAATCAAGAGAAAACGGGGGATTCCCAAAAAACAAAAAAAATTAAAGAGAGCGCATCTTTATTATAATTAGTCAATTTAGGAGGGAAAAAAATGTATGATGTGATTATTATTGGATCTGGCCTTGGGGGATTAATAGCAGGTTGTAAGCTGGCTTTAGCTGGAAAAAAGGTTGCTGTACTAGAGAAGCACTATGTAGCAGGAGGCTTTGCCACCTCTTTTAAAAGAAAAAGGAAATGGGAATTTGATGTATCACTGCATAGCATGAGCGGATTGAAAGAAGGGGGGAGGGTTAGGAAGATTCTTGACGAGATAGGGGTGTTGGACGATTTGGAATTTAATGAAGCACCTCACCTATATTCAGTCATCCACCCAGAAGGGAAGTTAACGGTGGATGGCCATGTAGATAATTATGAGAAAGAACTCATCAGGTCTTTCCCTGAAGAGAAAGAGGGGATTTCTAAGTTATTCCAGCTGTTTGTAAATATTCGTAATGAAATGATCAACAACAAGAAAGGGGTACCTACTTTTCTAAAATATCAAGATTACAGTCTGCAGGAGATGCTAGACGAATTTGTTCAATCACCGAAACTCAAGTCTCTTATTTGCCAATTTTGGGGCTACTTTGGACTGCCGCCTTCTAAGCTTTCCGCCAACTACTTTGCCTATGCCTGGACAGATTATCATCATTATGGCGGTTTTTATCCAGTCGGAAGATCCCAGATGATTTCAGATAAATTAATTTCAGTACTGGAGGGCATGGGCGGAGAAGTCATTACAAGGCAGGAAGTTACAGAGGTGTTCGCTGAAAATGGAAAAGTGCGCGGTGTAAGAACAAAAAAAGGGAAAGAGTTTCGGGCTGATCATATTATTTCAAATATGGATCCCAAGAAACTGCTGCCTATAATATCAGGTATTGAAAAAATGCCAAAACGGTTTACTGAGAAAGTAGCAAATATACAGCCAAGCTACTCATGCATTCAAGCATACATTATTCTGGAGGGTAATTTTTCCAAACTGTTTAATGAACAAAGCCATGAAATTTTTATTAATAATTATTACGATCTTAACAGGATTGAACAGGATATGTTCCAAGGTAGGTATGATGAAATGCCCGTATGCCTAACAATCTATGAGAATATTGTCCCTGATTATCAAAACTCATTTGAAAGTACGCTGACTATGATGCAAATCTGTAGCTATAAAGATTGGGCAAATCTGGATAAGGAGCAATACTTGCATAAGAAAAGGGATATAACTGAGATCTATTTGAAAAGACTTGAAGCCATTTATCCTGGCATAAAAGAAAAAATAAAGCACATAGAACTTGCAACTCCATTGACTGTTGAGCGTTATACTGGTCACTCAGAAGGTGCTATTTACGGGGCAGCACAGACTGTTAGCCAATCACTGCATAGAAGTCTTCCGCAAACAACGCCTATCCCTCAACTTTATCTGGTTGGTGCGTGGACACGTCCAGGAGCTGGCTACAGTGGGGTAATATCTAGCGGATATAATTTGGCAGCTTCCATAATGGCAAAGGAGAAACGAGAGGTTCTAACATGATCATTATACAGAACTTAAATAAAACCTATAGCGGGGAGAGAGTCATTGATAATCTAGACCTTGAAATTGAGCAAGGGGATTTTGTCTTTTTGCTGGGAAAATCAGGTTCAGGCAAGAGTACATTATTAAAAATATTGACAAAAGAAATTAAGAAATGGACAGGCAAGATCTTTATTGGGGGACTGGATCTAAATAAGACTGCTCCGTATAAGATCAGAAGGAAAATAGGCATGATCTATCAATCCTTCGAGCTACTCCAAGAAAAAACCGTTTATGAAAATATTATTCTTGCCGGGCAGGTTATTGGCAGGCCTATCAAGGACATTAAGCCGCAGGCTTTATCATTGATTGAACGGGTGGGACTCCAGGGAAAGGAGCACCTTTATCCAAACAAATTATCCGGCGGGGAACAGCAGCGAGTTGCAGTAGCAAGGGCTCTGCTTAACCAGCCAGAAATAATATTGGCTGATGAGCCTACGGGCAATCTTGATGCTGAAAACGCGTATCAAATTTTGCAGCTTTTTCAGGAATTGAATAATGAAGGCGTAACGGTATTAACTGTTACCCATGATCGGGAACTGGCTAAAAGATTTCCTGCAAAATTAATGATGATGAAAGAAGGGAAAGTGGAATTTGTTGAGAAACATCATCTATCTGTTTAATGAGGCCCGATTAGGCATCTTGCGCAATATTCTACCTGTTATTGCTTCGGTATTGATTATATTTATTTCAATTTCTGTTTTAGGGGTTTCTCTGCTTTTAAAAAATAGTCTAAATCATACAATTAGTTTCTTGAATGAACAGGTGAAAATCAGAATTATGCTAGACCATGAATTGGATCCTTATGAGATTGCTGAAGTACTTGAAAAAAATACCCTTATCAGCACGGTTAAAGTCGAAACAAAGGAAGACATGGTTTTAAGCATGGGTAAGCTATTCGAAAATAAGTCTGAACTTTTGGAAATGTTCAATTTCAGCACTATCCCCAATGCTATCACTATTGAATTGAAAGACAACAGCAAGGTAGAACAAATGGCCAATATGCTAGGGGATACGGAAGGTATTACAGATGTAATATATCCTGGAGAATATGCTGAAACAGTCATCCGCTGGACAGCCCAAGTAGAAAAATATAGCTTTTTTGCGCTTGTTAGTCTTGTTTTTGCATCAGTATTAACTGTCATGATGACTATTAATCTTGCCATGATTAAGCGAATGAAAGAAGTAAAGGTGAAATTATTATTGGGGGCAAGACCAAGCCATGTAAGGCTTCAATTCTTGATTGAAGGAGGAATTATTGGGTTGCTTGGAAGCATACTGGCAAACTATTTAATATTTTTCGTTAACGAAAGCCTTTTTCAAGCGCTGCACACTCAACTCCCATATTTATTTGAAGAGCAAAATCCAAACCTGGTTTTGGTGTTTTTCTTATCGCTCTGCGGGGGGCTTTTCTTGGGGCTGATCGGGAGTTTCATTTCCACTTTTAGGACGCTGAAATATGATTAAGAAGATTTTTTTCATTATTGGCTGCTGCATTTTTATCTCAATACCCGTTTATGCCCATTTAACGGGTGTATTTGTGGATATGATGGATGAAAATTCAATTGAATTGTTGAAGGAGCAACTGTCAGAGACAAAAAGGGAGATTGAAGAACTAGGTCCGGAAGTTAAATTACATGAAGAAGATTTTAAAATGAAGATTAAGGAATTTGAACCCGCTTTTGTCTTCTATCAGACAAAGGGAATGGATGCTTATTTTAAAACATTAAATCTCTCTAATAGTCTGATAGAGCTTCTTACTTTCCAAAGTTTAGCTAAAAAGAAGCTTGATGAGGACTTTAAACAATTGGAACGGCTTTATTCGGAGTATTTGCCGCTTAGAGTACGTCATGACACTCTAATGAGTTACCAAGAACTCTTGGATGTGCTGGGGGAAAATTTGAAAAAGAGGGAAACAATTTTGAATTCGTTAGGAGGAAATCCTTCTACTGAAGAAGTGAGCGAAAAAGTTTCTGAGATTTGGACTCAAAATATCGGATACCTGTTGGAGCTATCTGAAGATGGAGAAGCAATTCATGAAAATATACATAACATTGTGGAACAAGCCTCCAAAGATTCCTCATACCGTTTGGAGGAAAGCAGTATTAATCAATTTACCGCATTAGATTATTTTATAAGATCTGATCATGTCTATGTCAATTTGAAGCGGGAAGAAGCAAATCTAATCCTAATAGCAAGATTCATAAAAGAGGATATGAATATACGGCTGGATGTAGAGGCTGGCTTTATAAATGGCTTTCTTGTTCCTGAAGAATTATTAGAGATATTGAAGGGTTTTTCAATTGATTATTCAATTATCGAAGCGGAATCGGAAGATTTCTACCTTGAGCAGACAAACGGAGCTCTATACATTCAGCCGGTTGAAATACTAAAAGATTAATTTATTTAAAAGGAGAGAAAAACGTTGAAGCATCTGGCAGGTGTCATTTTAACATTGTTACTAATAATAGCACCGATAAATGTTGTAGCTCATATCACAAACGAAAAGAATTTATATGAGGATATTGCTACATCTGAAGCAGCGGAAGAAATATTGTACCTTCGATCTATGAACGCGATAGCGGCTGAGGAGGGGGTAAATTTGTTTAGGCCTAATGAAGTGCTAACAAGAGAAGACCTTGCTGTATGGGCTATAAATTTCAATTTGCAGAATAGTATCGACCATCATGGTACTAATGGGACTCATTCACCAGAAGAAGCAGTTGACAAAGGGTTGATTGATACTATTCAAGGAAATGCCACATTTGAGGATGTAAATAAGGTGTTCTTTAACAAGACTTTAAGAATCGCAAGCAATAAAGAAATAACCAGAGAAGAGTTTGCGATATTTATGGGGGAACATTTCTCAGCAAAGGTAGATGGAAAAGACTTTTTTGTTCGCTCTGGATTATCTAAAGGTCCGAACGGGATAATTGAAAACGTAATTCCATCGGAAAATGAAGAATTGAGTAAGGTTTTTATCAATGGAAGAGAGTATAGTCTTTCTCATCATCCAAAGATTGTTAATGGCCCGGCTGATGAAGAATCGCTCCGTGGCCACGATATCGCTGTTTCTTATACTAGGAAGAATGAAAAAGGTGAAGACATTCTTGAACTGATAAAAATAGCAGGCAAAGAGAGTGGTAATGTGATAAATACTGATGAAGAAGAATCTGTTTCAGCCGCTAATGAAAATAAAAAAGAGGGTAGCGGAGGATTACTAACACTTCTTTCGATTCCTTTGATAGCTATTGTTATTTGGTTTATTTCTAATCCTATTATTAGAAAATTCAAAAGAAACAATTGACATAATTTTCTATGTTGTATATATTTAAATTATTAAGTAAATGCTTAAATACTTAATAATAAATCATGAGATTTATTATTTACAGCAAAGGGGATGCAAATGAAGATATATGCATTGAATATTTCTGGAGAGGATGCTGATTCGAATTTTAGTTCTATGATAAATCTTGCTTCTCCTGAAAAGAAAAGAAAAATTTTAAACTTTCGCCAAAAAGAAGATGCAAAGCGATCACTGTATTCGGAATTATTAATTCGCTATCTAATTGGGCAAAGGCTAGGTTTATCTGATGAACTTATTGAATTCGAACTAAATGAATTTGGTAAGCCGAGTTTATTACAATCTGAAGAAAATTTTCATTTCAACCTGTCTCACTCGGGAAATTGGGTGGTTTGTATGTTGGATTCAAATCCAGTTGGCATTGATGTGGAGGAAATCAGACCAATTGACATTAGCCTTGCTGATAGGTTTTTTTCCAAAAAAGAAGTTGAAGAATTGAATGCTGAACCAATTAAGGGTAAGCTGGCTAAATTTTTTGAAATGTGGACACTGAAAGAAAGTTATATAAAAGCTGTTGGAAAAGGACTTTCAATTCCGCTGGATTCATTTTCTATACTCAGCCAGAACAATAAGTACCCTAAGTTGTGTGGTAAAGAGATATCGGACTTATATTATTTTAGGCACTACGATCTAGCTCATAATTACAAACTTTCAGCATGTGCAAAGCATAATCTTTTCCCTGATCGAGTAGTGAAGATCAACCATTTTAGTATAAAGGAATGGTACAAAGACCGAATTTACGAAATACAGAATACTTAGAAATAACTGATAAACTAAAAAGGAGCTTAATGACAATGAAATATCTTGTGAAGTTTTCTATGAAAAACACGGCTGCTATGATTGTTCTTTTGGTTTTATTGGCAGGAACAGCTGTCATGATGACTATATCTTTACAAAAAGAAAAAATGCCCGATATTAAGTATCCATATGTTCAAATTAATACTGTTTATCCCGGTTCACCTGAAAATGTTTTGGAGAATGTAACGATTCCAATAGAGGAAACGGTGTCTGGACTTCAGGGTGTTGAGACAATAGTTTCTACCTCGGATGAAAACATCTCAATTGTTGGATTGCGCTTAATGCCAGATCAGAAACCAGAAGATGTAAAAAATAGAGTAAATTCATTGCTGGCAAATATGAATTTGCCACCGCAGGCCCAGCAGCCAGTCGTCTCCACTCAAGGGTTGTCCAGCCAGCCGTTCTATTATCTTTCCATGAACATGAAGGAGGGAACGGATGTTGAGCGGCTTAACAGCGTCAAGGAGGAAGTTCTGCCAGAGCTAAAATCCGTTCAGGGTGTTGAAAATGTCTATACAGTTGGTGACAGGGAAAAAGTTGTATCAATTAAGCTGGATTCATCAAAGCTTTTAGAAAATGGAATTTCCCCTTCGATGGTTTCTAATGCAATAGAGGCTTCACTTGCTGATGGTGCGGTCGGAAGGGTGAATTTCGAAAACAGCTCGCAATTGGTTCGCTTTGTTGCCACCTTGGAAGATCTAAATGAATTAAAAGAAATTGAAATTGTAAACAACGGAGAGCAAAAGGTTACAGTTGGGGATGTATCAGAAGTAGAAGAAGTACTGGATTCCAAATATTTAAGCAGCTTTAATGGAACATCCTCTATTATGTTTATGCTGTTTAAATCAGAAGATGGGAATGTTGTAGAGATCGACAAAAAATTGTCTGGCCTTCTTGAAACTTGGAAGGAGGATTTTAAGGATGTCAACTTCCAGACTACTATAAACGATGCAGTAGACACAAACAATTCAATCAACGGCATGGTAGTCGAGGGGCTTTTAGGAGCAATCTTGGCTGCAGTTATGATTCTCTTGTTCTTAAGAAATTTCCGCCTTACATTTGTAGTAATTGTTTCAATTCCACTGTCAATCTTACTAAGCCTGATAGGAATGTCCTCTTTTGATATATCCCTTAATCTTATGACATTAGGTGGCCTAGCCATTGCCGTAGGGCGTGTAGTAGATGACAGCATAGTGGTTGTGGAAAACATTTATAGTCAACTGCTGAAGAGACAGGAGAGAAAGGAATCGGTTATCCTCTTTGGTACCCAGCAGGTAGCAAGCGCGATCGTATCGTCCACTTTGACCACGGCAGCAGTTTTTGTTCCTCTGGCTTTTGTAAGCGGGGTTGTAGGGGACGTATTTAAACCGTTTGCCATTACATTAATATGTGCACTACTTGCATCACTCCTTGTTTCAGTCACATTCATACCAATGCTTGTCAAATTAATGGTACTAAAGCAGATTAAATTCAGCAAAAAGGTAGAGTCAGTCAAAGAGAAGAAACTCACTACGCAATATACTTCCTTGCTTAACAAACTTCTTAACCATAAGAAAAAAGTCCTTTTGGCTACATTCGTTGTTTTCACAGGATCTCTTGTGCTTACAGTCCCTAGTTTGCCAGTTGCTTTCATGCCATCAAGTGAATCAGAGCGTACAGTCTTCTTTGATATAGACCTCCCCCAGGCAACATCTAAGGAAAGCAATGAAAATACCATGGAAGAAATAGATGAATTTATAACGAATGCGAAAAATTCCAATAACGATCAAATATTCGAAAGTGTTCAGACTCTTGTAGGATTTAATTACAAGAACAATGTAAATGAAGTTTACCCTTATAAATCTCTTATCATTACCCAAATTTCTGAGGGAAATGAAGTAGATGATGTGATGGATAAGTTCAGTAAAGAGATCCAAACAAGGCTACCTGATGGATCATCAGTGGATCAATGGGTCTATTCTTTAAACCCTGCAGGCCAGGAGGCGCAATTCTATTACATCCTCAGCGGAGACAATATGAAAGATTTACAGGAAAGCGCTGAATTGATAAAGGAAAAGATGGAAAGCTATGAGGAACTTTCACAAATAGATGATTCGTTAAGCAAAGTTAAGAATCAGGTAACGGTTGAAATAAAGGTTCAGGAAGCCAAGGATGCTGGTTTAAAAGCAATGGATATTATGGGACAGCTGCAGCCTATCCTAAATACACAGAACTTACAATCCCAAATTGACATAAATGGAGAGACCTCTCAAATTAAAATCGGTATAAATGAAGAAGAAATCAAATCCTTAGATAAGATTAACCAATTAAAAATTAGTTCTCCGAGTAAGGGATTGGTCAGTCTTTCTGAAGTGGCAACTGTTAAAAACGAGGCTGCGCCAGTCCAGATTTACCGGGAAAATTCAGAGCAGGTTGTAACACTCACTGCTAAAATTAATGGGGAAGATCAAGCAGGGATAAGCAATCAATTATATGCTGACCTTGCTGAAGTGGAGCTTCCTGAGGGTGTGGAAAGGAAATTGGGTGGCGTTAGTGACAGCATTAGCGAGAGTTTTAATCAAATGTTCATTGCTATGTTCGTCTCTATCCTGGCAGTTTATCTTGTATTGGTTATTACTTTCAGGAATGCATCTGCACCATTTGCAATCTTATTCTCATTACCTCTGGCACTAATCGGTGGACTATACGGACTAATGATAAGCGGGAACTCTATCAACGTAACGACATTAATTGGTTTTCTAATGCTTATAGGTATAGTAGTTACAAATGCGATTGTACTTATCGACCGAGTTGAACAATATAGGGAACAAGGAATGGATGTAAGAAAAGCAATTATTGATGCATCTGTTACAAGAATAAAACCAATTTTAATGACAGCGGGTGCTACTATGATTGCATTAATACCACTCGCAGTTGGTCTTTCTGATAGCACAGTGATGTCCCAAGGATTAGCTATAGTTGTCATAGGGGGATTATTAAGTTCAACACTTCTAACTTTAATTATCGTTCCTGTTGTTTATGAGCTTTTAAATGGAAAAAGAAAAAAAGCGTTTAATAAGAAACAAAATACTGAAGTGGGATTTGAAAGCCCTAAATACAAGGGTTTACATTAAAGGGATAATAATTTTTAAAAATAGGGTCAGCCGGTTTCCATGGCTGACCCATATATATGGTTTAGCTTTGCATACACAATAAAAACGTACAGATGGAAAAACCACGTTCTTTATCACGCATAGAGTACTTTAGTTTTGTGTTATTTCTTGATATTAACTTGAGATAGTTATTAGTATTATCAAGAAAGAGGGTTTCTAAGCTTCAATAGGGATGTCTTTATAAAGCGGATTCCTCATTCCTTCAGCGATTAATCAGCTAAAAAACTCCCTGAAAGTCCCAACCATAATTAAATATGCTAGGGGGGCGGAAATTTAATTTATCATCAAGTTTTTAGCGGTTTCATAGTTTCCATGTTGTTTTTTATAACTAGCACTAACTTATCGCTGAAACGCTTTAAATTTAAAGGTAATATTTCTTTTGGACTTATGCCATATGAGGATTTAAATAGCCGTTTTTGAATAATAATGACCAATTCAAAGATACTATGAAACAATGTGGTGCTATAAAAAAAGAAAACCGATTATAAGGTCAGTGGCTTGTGGTTTGAATTCAGTTGGCATTAGAACTTTGAAGTGTCTTTAACTTTTATTGATGATACTTCTCCGCAATTCTTACAAAAAGAAACAATCATGGGTGAGCTATATAGAATTTTTCCTATAGGATAAACGTTTGCGTAACCATGGCCTAATTTTCCTTGTACAAAAATATCATGACCGCATTCCTTACATGTTTTTTTTGTTGTCATATTATCACCTCGGGTTAAAAATAATATATATACGTATTAATTAATTTAAAGATTCAGTTTTTGCAGTGTATAAAAAAAATCACTTAAATGGAGGCGAGAAAATGTTAATTTTATGATCGATAAATAGATTGTATGTAAATATAACTACTTACACGCAGACTGGAACCTAAAAATTAGTTCGTCCAACATTTGACTATGTTTTATAGTGTCAGGATGTTCTAAACCTTTCCTTATACCAGTTTCAATAAGTGTTTTTCTAAGAAATGCTCCTCTAAATAATAAAAGTCTAGGATTATTTCCACTTTAACTTATAGTAAGACGGGTCAGCTAAGAGCTGACTCTTTTTTTCGTTTCTTAACATAGCTTTATTATTAATTATTTAATTAACAATTGATAAATTATTGACTATTTTGAAAATTGGTAATAAACTACTCATAAGTTAACATATCATATGAAGAGTTGGAAGGAAGAGAAAAATATTGAAATTAAAACGTACATCTTTAGTTGAAGAGGTTATAAATGCATTTATCAGAGATGTGGAAGATGGTTTGTACGGAGAGAAGTTACCTTCTCAAAAGGAGTTAGCAAACCATTACCAGGTAAGCCTTATAGTTATAAGAGAAGCACTATCAAAATTATCCGCAATAGGAATGATAAGTTTTCAGCAAGGAAAAGGAACATACCTGAACAAACCAGGAGAAAGGCCGTTTGTTACTTCTGAATTTTCATCTTTAATTTTCCATGATGTCAAAAACCTCCGGGCAATTGTGGAAGCAAGACAAATTATTGAGAGAGAAACAAGTTCTTTAGCAGCAATACGTAAAACCGATAAAGATATTTTAAATATGGAAGAAGCTATACACATGATGAAAAAAAATTTAAATGATAATGATACATTTGCTTTTTGGGACCTAAAATTTCACAATGCTGTAGCTCAAGCATCAAATAATCCAGTATTACATAAGCTGACTATGCTGCTTATAGATAGCTATCGAACAGAAGTGTCTAAATTTTTCCAACTGCCTGGAGTTATTGAAAAGGTATTTACAGAGCACGAAGGTATCTATAAAAACATCTTAGATGGTAATAGTGATGAAGCATCTTTGATAATGTACTCCCATCTGGAAATGCCCGAGAAAATATTTTTGGCTAAAATGGCTGAATCTGAAAACTAATAAGATTGTTTTTTTCTTAATTAGAATTTTGTAAGCGCTTTAATTTGAGGAGGGTAATAAATAAACATCGATAGGATCGATCATTAGTTTTGAATCAATTCATGAATGATTGTTATTAATAAAAAAACATAAATCTATTAAAAATCATTAGGAGGGGAGTTAATGTTGAAAAGATTTTCTGTATTAGTTTTGTCAATTGTATTTTTGTTTTCACTTGCTGGATGTGTACAAATCCAACCGGTAGAAAGTAAATCTGAATCTTCGAATGAGAAGTTTAAATGGCAACTTGCAACCGCATGGCCAGAATCAATGTTTTTACAAGAAATCCCTAAAAAATGGGCTGAAGACGTAAAGAAAGCATCTGGTGGAAGGCTAGAAATTGAAGTTAATGCTGCAGGTGAATTAATGGGTGGAGGAGAAGTGCTGGATGCAGCAAACATGAAAACTATCGATGCATACCATGCTGCAACAAATATGTGGTTGGGGAAAATGCCTGCTTCTCCATTTTTTACTACTATACCTATGATAATGGATGAAAGTTTAAGGCTAGGATGGACTTATGAAGGTGGAGGGTTGGAGCTTTGGCAGAGAATGTATGATGACGCTGGCTTAAATATTCAAGTAATTCCATTAGGGTTTACTGGCCCTGAAACTGTTGCTTGGTCTAATAAAGAAATGTCAAGCCTCGAAGATTGGAAAGGATTGAAGTATCGAACTGCAGGGTGGTGGGGTGAGATTTTGAAGAAGAGTGGAGTATCCGTTACATCTACTCCTGCTGCAGAAGTATATTCAGGTTTGGAAAGAGGAGTCATTGATGCGGCAGAATTTGCTACACCAAATATAGATCGTGATTTAGGATTTGATGAAGTGTCTAAATTTTACACTGGACCAGGAATGCATCAACCATCAACGATGTATTATTTAGGAGTAAACAAAGACTCCTGGAATGCTTTACCTGAAGATTTGAAAGAGATTGTCCTAGCTACTGCGAAAGCAACTACCCTTTGGAGTTATACACGTGATCAACATGAAAGTATGGAAGCAAATGAGTATTTTATAGAAAAAGGTGTGACATCAGTAACCGTAGATAATGAAACCCAACAAAAACTTCAGGAAGAAATGATAAATTATTTAGATGCCCAATCAGAAGAATTTGGAGGCTTGTATAAAGAAACTTGGGAATCTATCAAGGAATATAGAGAACGATACACAAACTTTAAAGAATTGATGACTCCAGAAACAGAATAACAGAAAAAAACAGGTAAGAGAGTTCAGTTTACATCGAGCCTGCTCTCTTACCTAGTATAAAGGGGATCACACATATGAATTATTTTAAAAAAGTATGTGCTGGAATTGAGTGGTTTAATGAAAAAGTAGCAAAAGTTTCTGCATGGGCCATCGTTGTATTAATTTTGGTCATTTCATACGAAGTAGTCTCAAGATACGTTTTTAACCGCCCAACTATATGGAGTTATGAAATGTCTTATTTCCTATCAAGCTTTTTAATCATTATGGCAATGGCTTATACTTTACAAACAAAAAATCACGTAAATATCGATATTTTTTATAACAAATTTTCCAGAAAAACACAATTAATACTTTCTATCATTTTTACTTTAGTATTCTTTTTTCCCATGTGGATTTTACTGATTCAAGTAATGATACCTAATATCATGGATTCATACCATACAGGGGAAAAAAGTTCATATGGAAGCTGGCTTCCCTTAATTTGGCCATTTAAACTGTGGATCTTTATTGGGATACTCTTGTTTGTAATACAAGGGCTATTAGAGTTTCTGAAGGATATTATTCGTTTGGTTAAGGGAGATGACGCAATATGAGTCTACTAATCTCGAATCCCTATTTTGTTACCATAATAATGATAGTTTGTATGGTATGTTTCCTAATGTTAGGGTATCCCGTGGCATTTGTGCTTGGTGGAATTGCAACTATTTTCGGTTTGATTTATATAGGTCCGTCTGCAATTAGCTTTTCTATGTTTAAAACTTTTGGAATATTCAGTGACTATTTATTGGTTGCCGTTCCGTTATTTGTATTTATGGGAGTGGTAATTGAAAAATCCGGTTTAGCAGCCAGATTATATGATGCAATGCATGTAATTCTTGGAAGATTGCCTGGAGGGTTGGCTATTACCACAGTAATTACATGTACCATTTTCGCTGCAGCTACAGGCGTCATAAATGCATCTGTTGTTACCATGGGGTTATTGGCGCTGCCTGCTATGATCAAGCATAAATACAATATACCACTTGCTACAGGTGCAATTACAGCAGGGGGTACATTGGGAGTACTCATTCCTCCAAGCGTAATTATTTTAATTTATGGTCCGGTAGCAGGGATCTCAGTTGGTAAATTATTTATGGCTGCAGTTATCCCAGGATTGCTACTTTCATTGTTATATGTTGTCTACGTTGCTATCCATTGCTTAATAAAGCCAGAAGATGGGCCCCCTCTCCCAAAATCTGAAGTGAATATACCTTTATCTAAAAAGCTTCGTTTGTTATCTACCTCTGTGTTACCGGTAGGGTTGTTAATGCTTGCAGTGTTAGGAACGATTTTCTTTGGTATTGCTTCTCCGACTGAAGCAGCAGGGATAGGAGCTTTGGCTTCTTTAGTGTTAGCAGCAGCTTATAAAAAGCTTACTTTTAAAAATTTAAAGGAGTCTCTGTACCGCACTGTTACAGTTTCTGCGATGACATTTATGATTTTAATCTGTGCAGGATTTTTTACAATTGTGTTTACTAGATTAGGCGGAAATCTGGTAGTTGAAAATTTATTAAATAGTCTGCCATTCCCTTCCTGGGGCATTTTGTTGGCTATGCTCGGTATTATTTTCTTGATGGGAATGTTTCTTGACGAAATTGCCATTATCATGCTTGCCGTTCCGATTATCTCTCCGATTGCTGCTGGGTTAGGCTATGATCCACTCTGGTTTGCTTTACTTGTAATGGTTGTCATGCAAACTGGTTTTCTGAGTCCGCCATTTGCTTTGTCTATATTTTATCTAAAAGGGGTGGCTCCACCAGAAGTGACAACTGCCCATATTTATAAGGGGGTTATGCCGTTTATAGCACTGCAAATTTTAGCTGTTATTCTATTAATTATTTTCCCAGGCATAATTACCTGGCTGCCCAACTTAATGATTGAATAAAAATTTATTCAGAAAACAAGAGACGAAGGAAGGTGCTATTTTGAAAACTTTAATAGTTGGTGCTGGGGCCATGGGATCCCTTTTCGGTGGGAAATTAAAACAATCTAATTTTGATGTTACGCTTTTTAATAGAAAAAACGAACATATAGAAAAAATTCAAGAAGCTGGTTTGCGTATTATCGAAAGAGACGGCACCCTATCAAAGGTGGATATTCCTGCAGTTACTGATCCGTCAAACCTTGATGGAACATATGACCTTATTATTATTTTGGTTAAGACATTTGCTACTGAAATAGTACTGCAACAGGTTTTACATACAATGGATAAAGAGACCATTATTTTAACTTTGCAAAATGGTGTTGGGAATCTTGAAAACTTACAAAAATTAATTCCAGGACATCACGTTGGGGCAGGGGGGACAGGGGCCGGTGCTGGAATTATTGAGGATGGTTTAATTGGTCATCGTGCATGGGGAGATACTTTTATCGGATTTTCTGACAATGAAACGGAATCGGAAAAACTTCAAAAAATTGCTGATATGTTTACAAGTAGCGGATTAAAAACCGACGTGTCAGATGATGTGCAATCAGTCATTTGGAGTAAATTAATGGTGAATGTAGCGTTCAATGGCCTTACTGCAATAACAAGATTAAAAAATGGCGATGTTGTTCTTCCGACAGAAGGAAAGGAAATAGTGAGGAAATTGATAGAGGAAGCAGTGAAGGTAGCTGAAGCAAAAGGAATTAAGCTATTATACGAAAGTCCTGTACACGATTGTATTGAAATGGGACTTACAAAAATTGGCGAAAACAAATCGTCCATGTTAACGGATATATTAAATAAACGTAAGACAGAAATAGATGTTATTAATGGTGCAATAGTAAAGTATGGTTCTATATATTCAGTCCAAACCCCATTCAATGAAATGGTAACAAATTTGGTTAAGTTAATTGAAGGAAGTTATGAAAAGTTGGTAGAGAGTGTATAAGTTTTTCAATCATGAAGAGGAGTGATGTGGATGACAAGTCATAGGATTGCTGTTATACCTGGGGATGGAATCGGACCGGAAGTAATGAACGAAGCAGTTAAAGTACTAGAGCTACTCCAAAAGCTGGATTCTTCATTAAAAATCGAATTTGATACCTTTGATTGGAGCAGTGAGTATTACCTAAAGCATGGAAGAATGATGCCGGAAGACGCCTTGGATACATTAAAAAAATTCGATGCGATTTTGTTCGGAGCGATTGGCGATAAACGGGTGCCTGATGATGTGACGGTATGGGAGCTAATTATGCCAATTCGGAAAAAGTTTAAGCAGTACATTAATTTTAGGCCAGTTAAATTATTAAAAGGAGTTTCTTGTAGATTTACAGGTGAAGATATTGATTTTGTGATTATCCGTGAAAACGCTGAAGGTGAATATTCCAATAGCGGCGGTAGATTGTATCAGGGCCATCATCAGGAAATTGCCGTTCAAAACACTATTATTACACGAACAGGTACGGAAAAAGCTGCAAGATTTGCTTTTGAATATGCACAAAAGCATGGAAAAGGGACGGTCACCAGCGCGACAAAATCCAATGCGATCATCCATTCAATGAAACTATGGGATGAGGCTGTACGTGAGGTTGGAGAAGAATTCCAAGCTATTAATCTACAAAGTTACTATATTGATGCTCTTGCAGCCTATTTCGTCTCAAAACCAGAGGAATTTGAAGTTGTTGTTGCTTCCAATTTGTTTGGGGATATTTTAAGTGACTTAGGCTCTGCGGTTGTAGGAGGGCTTGGGTTGTCCCCGTCTGCAAACTTAAATCCAGAAGGGGAATTCCCATCCATGTTTGAACCTGTCCATGGGTCAGCTCCTGATATTGCGGGCAAAGGAATCGCCAATCCAATTGCACAGATCTGGTCGGCGGCTCTTATGCTTGAGCATTTAGAGAGAGGGGATTTAGCTGCAGTCATATTGGAATCAATTGAACAGGTTCTTGTACAAAAAGAAGTGCAAACACCTGATTTGGGTGGTAATTCAACGACAAGCGAGATGGGATCAGCCATACGAGATGCTATTCAACAATTACTATTAGTGAAAGAGAGGCGATGAAGATGAGATTAGAAAATGAAGTATATGTTATTACGGGTGCACAGGGCGGAATGGGAAAAGAAACCGTGAAACGGTTTTTAGAGGAAGGAGCTTTTGTTGCAGCTGTTGATATAAATGTGGACGGTGTGGAGGAAAGCGATCGTCTTTTGCCGATTGCTGCGGATTTAACAAAGGAAGAGGATGTTGCGAAGGTTTTTTCAGCTGCAAACGAGAAATTTGATCGCATTGAGGGGCTTGTTAATATAGCAGGCATCGCCCAGCCGGTAACACCGATTGAAGAAGTAAGCTTGACGGATTGGGAGAAAATTATGCGTGTAAACGCAACAGCCCTATTTTTAACATGCCGTGCTGCTGTACCTTATATGAAGAAACAAGGGAATGGAGTGATTGTAAATATCGCTTCTATATCAATGGTGAGGCCTCGACCAGGTTTGAATGCTTATATTGCTTCAAAGGGAGCTGCCGTTTCTTTTTCGCAAGCATTAGCCATCGAATTAGCTGAATATGGAATTCGGGTAAATGTCGTGAACCCAGGTCCAGCAGACACGAATATGCTTGGGCAATTCACATCAAGGGATGCAGATATTGAAGTAATGAAGGAATCTGTTTTTAGGAAAAGTGTTCCATTAGGAAGGTTAATTAATCCGAATGATATTGCGAATTCTCTTGTGTATTTGTGTTCGAAAGAAGCAGCCATTGTGACGGGTTCTGTAATCAATGTAGATGGCGGAAGGGGGATTTAGTAAGTGAGGGAGGTCGATGTGCAAGTTACAGGATGTTTCATAGGCGGCGAATGGATGATTATGGACAAAGAAAGATTAATAGAAGTGAAGAATCCAGGGGATGGCTCAGTCTTAGCTTTTGTTCCAAGAGGAGGTAAAGAAGAAATTGATCTTGCTGTAAAAGAAGCGAAAAAAGCTTTTCATTCAAAAGAGTGGAAGATGTTCAAGCCTTATAATCGGGGCAAGCTTCTTTATCAGATTGCAGAAGTCATCCGTGAGAATAAGGATGAATTAGAAAAATTGGAAACGTTAGATGTTGGAAAGCCCCTTGCACAGTCTTCTGTGGATGTAGAGATTGCAGCACGTTATTTTGAATATTATGCAGGTGTAGCTGACAAAATTCTTGGAGAAACGATTCCAGTTGAACCAGGAATCATCGATTACACAGTTCGTGAACCAATTGGCATTGTCGGACATATTATTCCGTGGAATTATCCGCTGCAGATTGCAGCAAGAAGCATCTCCGTTTCCATAGCAACCGGAAACGCAGCTGTCCTGAAACCTGCAGAGGATACACCTTTAACAACGCTAAAGCTTGTTGAATTAATAGAGCCATTAGGACTGCCGAAGGGTATATTGAATGTTGTAACAGGTTACGGTAATGAAGCAGGCGCTGCGCTTTCGGCTCACCCTGATATTAATCATATTACGTTTACAGGTTCGGTTGAGACAGGGAAAAGGGTCATGGAATCAGCAGCAAAAAATATAGTTCCTGTTACCCTAGAGCTTGGCGGAAAATCGCCGAATATTGTTTTTGCCGATTGTAATGACGAGCAGGCGCTCGAGTGGGTCCTAAAGTCCATTGTACAAAATGCAGGTCAAACATGTTCTGCAGGCTCACGCTTGGTAATTGAAAAGACAATTAAGGAAACTTTTGTAGCCAAGCTTATAGATGCGATGGAAAAACTGACGATTGGTCCAGGAATTGAGAATCATGATCTTGGACCAGTGTTATCACAGAAACAATATGAGCGGATCCAAAGCTTTATTGATCTGGCAAAGCAAGACGGAATTAGGATTGCGACGGGCGGAGAGCGTGAGTTAGTAGAGGGCTGCGAATCAGGCTACTTCCTTCAGCCGACCATCTTGGATAATGTTCCTGCAAGCCATCATCTTGCACAGGAGGAAATCTTTGGTCCTGTATTGACAGTAACTACCTTTGAAACAGAGGAAGAAGCAATCGAAATTGCCAATGGCACACCGTACGGACTTGTAGCAGGAGTATGGTCTGAAAACGTCGGCAGAGCACACCGCGTTGCCAGCATGCTGCACTGCGGCCAAGTTTTCATCAATCACTATGGTTCCGGTGGCGGCATTGCCCAACCATTTGGAGGATACAAAAAAAGTGGTTTCGGCAGAGAAAAAGGACTAGAGGCGCTTAGGAATTATACACAGGTGAAGAACGTGGCGGTAAAATTTCATGAGTAAGAACTATATTATATCAAGAGATCATTTAATTTGTTTTTGCACAGACTTATTCAAGGCTTATGGAGTAAAAGCTGATGAGGCTAGTATATTTGCAGAGGCATTAGTATCGACAGAACTTCGAGGCGTAAAAAGTCATGGTATGGTAAGGATCAAAAATTATATTGATCGAATTAATGGAGGTACCTTGGATCTAGATAAAGAAATTACAATAATAAACGAGACATCTACCACAGCTTTAATAGATGGAAATAATGGTATTGGTATGGTTATCTGCAAGAAGGCAGTTGATATTGCAAGAAAAAAAGCGAAAGAGAATGGAATAGGAGTTGTTTCAGTAAGACAAAGTAATCATTTTGGTGCAGCTGGTATTTGGGGAATAGAGCTAGCAGGAGAAGATATGATCGGTATTTGTTCCACAAATTCAGAGCCTATTGTTTCTGCACCTACAGGTAAGACGAGAGCTCTAGGAAGCAATCCGTTTTCTATTACAGCACCAGCTGGAAAATATCCTCATGTTAGTCTGGATATTTCCAATGGTGTAATGGCATTAGGAAAAGTGTACGAATATAAGCGCTTGGGCAAAATTTTTCCAGAAGGCAGTTGGCTTGATACAGACGGCAATCCAACAACAGATCCAAATGCAAATCCAGTTGCTGAATTTATTATGAGACCGTTTGGTATGCACAAAGGGTTTGGTCTAACAGTAATGATGGAAATTCTAACGTCGTTGTTAGCAGGTGGAGCTTATGGACCAGAGATTCCTAGTGTGTATAGAGATATAGATAAACCTAATCCAATTAGCCACTTCTTTATGGCGATCCGTATTGAGTGTTTTAGAGAACTTTCAGATTTTAAATCCTCAGTAGATGAATTGATTGAATATTTACACGGATTGCCTGTTCGGGATGGGAATAAAAGCGTGCTCTATCCTGGAGAAATCGAAGCAAAAATAGCTGAGAGGAATTTAAAATCAGGCATTATATTATCGGAGGATGTAGTAAATGAACTCAAGGATATGGCTAAAGCTAAAAATGTTGTAATTTCAAATGACCCATTTAAAATTGCACCTGATGATCTTGAATCCATACCACAAATTTAAATAAAAAAGTAAGTATCTGGTTGACTAGAAGTAAGTGCTGAGGAGACCAAGTTCATGGCTAATAAATAAGTAAGCCCCTGATGAGTGTTTCGAAAAGAACTTTCTTACTAACAAATAAATTTTTTAGTTAACTAAAGGTGTACATTTTGTGCACACTTAATAAATATAAACATAAATAAAAAATCACTATAAAAGAAAAAACCCTTGCTAAGCAAGGGTTTTTCAATATGGAGAATAGGGGGCTCGAACCCCTGACCTCAACGCTGCCAGCGTTGCGCTCTCCCAGCTGAGCTAATCCCCCGAGAAGTGGTACAAGAAAAATTATAACCACATCGGAGTTATCTTGCAAGAGGAATTATAAAATAATTTTACTGCATACTATCGATTTCCATGCACTGCACTCCAGGGATACTTGAAACGCTGTAATAAACATCCGTAGTTCTTCTTTTATAGTCGACGGCAACTATCAGCTGTACTAGATGCAGATGTTCATCTTCTAAATCTTTAATGCGAATATGTTTTATAGATATATCAAGGTCTTTTACCGCTGGGATGATGTCAGCGATATTTTCTTTATCCCTTACTTTCAGCTGCAGATTGATTTCTTTTTCTCTTAAGCGTTTGGGACCAATTATGCCCATGATAAAAGGAATTACCTCCACTGAAATAATAAGGAGCGCCACTCCCGCCATTGCTTCAATATAAAAGCCGGCTCCTACAGCAATTCCGATTCCTGCTGCCCCCCAAATTAAAGCAGCTGTTGTAAGACCTGAAATACTGTCATTTCCCCGCCTTAAAATAACGCCTGCACCCAAAAAGCCGATTCCTGAAACAATTTGGGCAGCTAAACGGAGAGGATCCATCGTTATGTTAATGTCATCATTACCGGGAAACATATAGGCCGATTCTATAGACACAATAGTCAGCAGACAGCTTACTATGGAAATAACTAAACTGGTCTTTAAGCCGACCGGCTTTCTTTTTAATTCCCTCTCCAGGCCTATAACAAGACCCAGGACTGCTGAAATACCCAGCTTCATTAATATTTCTATCTCTAAACTGCTCATAATATCTCCCGCTTTTTTAAGTATTATATATCCAAAATATGATCTCTAAAATCCTGCTTAAATAAAACCGTAGTAAAAGTTTGACTATACGTTGTAAAATGAAATATACCCTAATTATTAGGAAACAGAAACAAGGAGTATTAAAAAATGTCAGATAAAAAAATAAATCCCTATGTTGCCCTGGCGATTGGCGTCATTTCTGTCTCTACTTCAGCCATATTGGTGAAGGTATCCAGCGCCCCATCGGGAGTCATTGCTTTTTACAGATTATTATTTTCTGTTCTTTTCATGTTGCCTGTATTTCTTATAAAGTATGTTCCGGAACTTCGTCTTATTACACGGCGGGATTGGATCTATTCCATCATTGCCGGTGTGTTTCTTGCATTCCATTTTATTCTCTGGTTTGAGTCACTGAACTACACCTCTGTAGCCAGTTCCACAGTCCTTGTGACACTCCAGCCCTTATTTGCATTTGCAGGCACATATTTCTTTTTTAAAGAAAAGTTTACCTGGAAAGCCATTTTGAGCGGGTTTCTGGCAATTGCGGGCAGTGTTATTATCAGCTGGGGAGATTTTCAAATCAGCGGGACTGCTTTGTTCGGGGATATACTTGCAATCATTGCCTGCGCCCTGGTAACGGCTTACTTAATGTTTGGCCAAACAGTCAGAAAAAGACTATCGCTCGTTACTTACACCTTTGTTGTTTATAGTATAAGCACTATTACATTGTTATTTTATGTGTTAATCGTCGAAGAACCTTTACTCCCATATGGAACCGGTGATTGGGTATATTTTATCTTGCTCGCTCTTGTTCCCACCCTGCTCGGACATACATTATTTAATTGGTCAATAAAGTGGCTAAGCACTTCAACGATTTCTATGGCCATCTTATTTGAGCCAGTCGGTGCTGCTGTTTTAGCATATTATTTACTTCATGAGTCTATTTTATGGACGCAAATTCTTGGGGGAACAATTGTAATTGGAGGAATAACTCTCTTCTTATTAGATGAGAGAAGGATTCGAATGAAAGAATTGAAGAAAAAAACAACGGTTACCGGATAAATAGATAAGCAATCTATTTTGAAGTATATAAGAGAAAAATCTCCCTGGGAATGGGGAGATTTTTTTATCTAAATACATAAGTCAGAGCAGAAAAAATAAATGCAGCTGTAACAGAAAAGATGAAGGTGCCTCCATAGACCTCTTCATCTGAATTTGCAATTTTAATCCCCTCTGCATAGGCGTAAGCAAACAAAAATATGGCCATGATTACTGATAGATATAGTGCAGCGGTTTCCAGTGTCATTCACACCTTCCGTTTAAAGTAGAGTTAATAGATTTTATGAAAAATAACCAAAACTATTACTATATCTTTATATTGTTAATATTTAAAACTTGATTTCTCTCTCCCGTGACGGCTAATCAATAAATTATGTATAAATTTAATTATTGTTAAAAGAAGCTAATAAAAGTGTGGAAAACTGAACAAAGTTATCCACATGATGTGGGTAACTTTGTTGACAACTGAATTTATAAGTGTTTAGTAGTGGATAAGTTTGTGGGTATGTGAAATGAAGGTTTCGAATAATATGTTACTGATATAATGAATTTTCAAAAGTTCAGGTGAAATGCGTTTAAATTTGATGTTAAGAAAATGCACATTTTATGAGATCTGGCTATAGAACAATTAAAATATATAAAGTTTTATCGTAAAGGTGCCGTCTTTTAAATTGATTCCAAAACAACAATTTAATAGAGAGTAGATATATAATAATATGCACTGAAAATATAAAGATAAACATTTTTAAAAATTATATTGCAAACATTTAATAAGTCATGGTATATTAATTCTTGTCCTCAACAAGGCATGTTAAACAGAAAAAAGGATTTTAAAAAAGTTGTTGACGTGCTAATGGATAACATGTTATATTGATAAAGTCGCTTCTGAGCGATAAGGTAAAATATAGCAAAGAGAAATTGATCTTTGAAAACTGAACGAACAAAAACGTCAACGTTAATTCTTTAGTCTTTTTTGAAAAGACAATTTATGAGCTTAATCAACTCTTATATGGAGAGTTTGATCCTGGCTCAGGACGAACGCTGGCGGCGTGCCTAATACATGCAAGTCGAGCGGACAGATGGGAGCTTGCTCCCTGAAGTCAGCGGCGGACGGGTGAGTAACACGTGGGCAACCTGCCTGTAAGACTGGGATAACTCCGGGAAACCGGGGCTAATACCGGATAATTCTTTCCCTCACATGAGGGAAAGCTGAAAGATGGTTTCGGCTATCACTTACAGATGGGCCCGCGGCGCATTAGCTAGTTGGTGAGGTAACGGCTCACCAAGGCGACGATGCGTAGCCGACCTGAGAGGGTGATCGGCCACACTGGGACTGAGACACGGCCCAGACTCCTACGGGAGGCAGCAGTAGGGAATCTTCCGCAATGGACGAAAGTCTGACGGAGCAACGCCGCGTGAGTGATGAAGGTTTTCGGATCGTAAAACTCTGTTGTTAGGGAAGAACAAGTACCGGAGTAACTGCCGGTACCTTGACGGTACCTAACCAGAAAGCCACGGCTAACTACGTGCCAGCAGCCGCGGTAATACGTAGGTGGCAAGCGTTGTCCGGAATTATTGGGCGTAAAGCGCGCGCAGGCGGTTCCTTAAGTCTGATGTGAAAGCCCCCGGCTCAACCGGGGAGGGTCATTGGAAACTGGGGAACTTGAGTGCAGAAGAGAAGAGTGGAATTCCACGTGTAGCGGTGAAATGCGTAGAGATGTGGAGGAACACCAGTGGCGAAGGCGACTCTTTGGTCTGTAACTGACGCTGAGGCGCGAAAGCGTGGGGAGCAAACAGGATTAGATACCCTGGTAGTCCACGCCGTAAACGATGAGTGCTAAGTGTTAGAGGGTTTCCGCCCTTTAGTGCTGCAGCAAACGCATTAAGCACTCCGCCTGGGGAGTACGGCCGCAAGGCTGAAACTCAAAGGAATTGACGGGGGCCCGCACAAGCGGTGGAGCATGTGGTTTAATTCGAAGCAACGCGAAGAACCTTACCAGGTCTTGACATCTCCTGACAACCCTAGAGATAGGGCGTTCCCCTTCGGGGGACAGGATGACAGGTGGTGCATGGTTGTCGTCAGCTCGTGTCGTGAGATGTTGGGTTAAGTCCCGCAACGAGCGCAACCCTTGATCTTAGTTGCCAGCATTCAGTTGGGCACTCTAAGGTGACTGCCGGTGACAAACCGGAGGAAGGTGGGGATGACGTCAAATCATCATGCCCCTTATGACCTGGGCTACACACGTGCTACAATGGATGGTACAAAGGGCTGCGAGACCGCGAGGTTAAGCGAATCCCATAAAACCATTCTCAGTTCGGATTGCAGGCTGCAACTCGCCTGCATGAAGCCGGAATCGCTAGTAATCGCGGATCAGCATGCCGCGGTGAATACGTTCCCGGGCCTTGTACACACCGCCCGTCACACCACGAGAGTTTGTAACACCCGAAGTCGGTGGGGTAACCATTTGGAGCCAGCCGCCTAAGGTGGGACAGATGATTGGGGTGAAGTCGTAACAAGGTAGCCGTATCGGAAGGTGCGGCTGGATCACCTCCTTTCTAAGGATATTTACATGAAACGTGACGCGTTTTGTTCGTTCAGTTTTGAGAGTTCAATCTCTCATTGAAAGATTCGTTCTTTGAAAACTAGATAATGTTAATGAAGAAGCAATAACCGAGTAATCGCCATCTTAGTTTTTTTTCTCTTATTATTGTTTTAAAACAACGTAAGAGCACAAACCATGAGGACGATGAGCGGCAAGGAGATCAAGGAAGCGACCGAGTGAGCACCGGAGCGTACTTCAGTACGTGAGGAGCGGAGCGAGAGAGCTGACGCAGAGATCCGCAGTCGATCAGCGGCCGAAGTAGGTTAAGTTAGAAAGGGCGCACGGTGAATGCCTTGGCACTAGGAGCCGATGAAGGACGGTACTAACACCGATATGCTTCGGGGAGCTGTAAGTAAGCTTTGATCCGGAGATTTCCGAATGGGGAAACCCCCTATCCGTAATGGGATAGGATCTTTACCTGAATACATAGGGTATTGAAGGCAGACCCGGGGAACTGAAACATCTAAGTACCCGGAGGAAGAGAAAGCAAACGCGATTCCCTGAGTAGCGGCGAGCGAAACGGGATTAGCCCAAACCAGGAGGCTTGCCTCCTGGGGTTGTAGGACACTCTACACGGAGTTACAAAGGAACGAGGTAAATGAACAGGTCTGGAAAGGCCGGCCAGAGAAGGTAAAAGCCCTGTAGTTGAAACTTCGTTCCCTCCAGAGTGGATCCTGAGTACGGCGGGACACGAGAAATCCCGTCGGAAGCAGGGAGGACCATCTCCCAAGGCTAAATACTCCCTAGTGACCGATAGTGAACCAGTACCGTGAGGGAAAGGTGAAAAGCACCCCGGAAGGGGAGTGAAAGAGATCCTGAAACCGTGTGCCTACAAGTAGTTAGAGCCCGTTAATGGGTGATAGCGTGCCTTTTGTAGAATGAACCGGCGAGTTACGATTACATGCGAGGTTAAGTTGAAGAGACGGAGCCGCAGCGAAAGCGAGTCTGAATAGGGCGAATGAGTATGTGGTCGTAGACCCGAAACCAGGTGATCTACCCATGTCCAGGGTGAAGTCCAGGTAACACTGGATGGAGGCCCGAACCCACGCACGTTGAAAAGTGCGGGGATGAGGTGTGGGTAGCGGAGAAATTCCAATCGAACTTGGAGATAGCTGGTTCTCTCCGAAATAGCTTTAGGGCTAGCCTCATGTAGTAAGAGTCTTGGAGGTAGAGCACTGTTTGGACTAGGGGCCCCCATCGGGTTACCGAATTCAGACAAACTCCGAATGCCAAAGACTTATCCATGGGAGTCAGACTGCGAGTGATAAGATCCGTAGTCAAGAGGGAAACAGCCCAGACCACCAGCTAAGGTCCCAAAGTATACGTTAAGTGGAAAAGGATGTGGAGTTGCTTAGACAACCAGGATGTTGGCTTAGAAGCAGCCACCATTTAAAGAGTGCGTAATAGCTCACTGGTCGAGTGACTCCGCGCCGAAAATGTACCGGGGCTAAACGTATCACCGAAGCTGTGGATTGACATCTTTCGATGTCAGTGGTAGGAGAGCGTTCTAAGGGCGTTGAAGCCAGACCGCAAGGACTGGTGGAGCGCTTAGAAGTGAGAATGCCGGTATGAGTAGCGAAAGATGGGTGAGAATCCCATCCACCGAATGCCTAAGGTTTCCTGAGGAAGGCTCGTCCGCTCAGGGTTAGTCGGGACCTAAGCCGAGGCTGAAAAGCGTAGGCGATGGACAACAGGTTGATATTCCTGTACCACCTCTTTACCGTTTGAGCAATGGGGGGACGCAGGAGGATAGGGTAAGCGCGCTGCTGGATTAGCGCGTCCAAGCAGTTAGGCCGGTAACGAGGCAAATCCCGTTACCACACAGGCTGAGCTGTGACGGCGAGGGAAATTTAGTACCGAAGTTCCTGATTCCACACTGCCAAGAAAAGCCTCTAGCGAGGGAAAAGGTGCCCGTACCGCAAACCGACACAGGTAGGCGAGGAGAGAATCCTAAGGTGAGCGAGAGAACTCTCGTTAAGGAACTCGGCAAAATGACCCCGTAACTTCGGGAGAAGGGGTGCTCATTAGGGTGCATAGCCCTGATGAGCCGCAGTGAATAGGCCCAGGCGACTGTTTAGCAAAAACACAGGTCTCTGCGAAGCCGCAAGGCGAAGTATAGGGGCTGACGCCTGCCCGGTGCTGGAAGGTTAAGAGGAGAGGTTAGCGCAAGCGAAGCTTTGAATCGAAGCCCCAGTAAACGGCGGCCGTAACTATAACGGTCCTAAGGTAGCGAAATTCCTTGTCGGGTAAGTTCCGACCCGCACGAAAGGCGTAACGATCTGGGCACTGTCTCAACGAGAGACTCGGTGAAATTATAGTACCTGTGAAGATGCAGGTTACCCGCGACAGGACGGAAAGACCCCGTGGAGCTTTACTGTAGCCTGATATTGAATTTTGGTACAGCTTGTACAGGATAGGTAGGAGCCTGAGAAGCCGGAGCGCCAGCTTCGGTGGAGGCGTCGGTGGGATACTACCCTGGCTGTATTGAAATTCTAACCCGCGCCCCTGATCGGGGCGGGAGACAGTGTCAGGTGGGCAGTTTGACTGGGGCGGTCGCCTCCTAAAAAGTAACGGAGGCGCCCAAAGGTTCCCTCAGAATGGTTGGAAATCATTCGCAGAGTGTAAAGGCACAAGGGAGCTTGACTGCGAGACCTACAAGTCGAGCAGGGACGAAAGTCGGGCTTAGTGATCCGGTGGTTCCGCATGGAAGGGCCATCGCTCAACGGATAAAAGCTACCCCGGGGATAACAGGCTTATCTCCCCCAAGAGTCCACATCGACGGGGAGGTTTGGCACCTCGATGTCGGCTCATCGCATCCTGGGGCTGTAGTCGGTCCCAAGGGTTGGGCTGTTCGCCCATTAAAGCGGTACGCGAGCTGGGTTCAGAACGTCGTGAGACAGTTCGGTCCCTATCCGTCGTGGGCGCAGGAAATTTGAGAGGAGCTGTCCTTAGTACGAGAGGACCGGGATGGACGCACCGCTGGTGTACCAGTTGTCTTGCCAAAGGCATCGCTGGGTAGCTATGTGCGGAAGGGATAAGTGCTGAAAGCATCTAAGCATGAAGCCCCCCTCGAGATGAGATTTCCCATAGCGTCAAGCTAGTAAGATCCCTGAAAGATGATCAGGTTGATAGGTCAGAGGTGGAAGCGTGGCGACATGTGGAGCTGACTGATACTAATCGATCGAGGACTTAACCAAGTCATTGGTGAATACTCGGCAAATGCTTCTTCATGCATTATCTAGTTTTGAGGGAATGAAAAATATGAAATTTCCTCTTGAAAAATCCTAAAAAGACGGTATAATAAAACTTGTCTTTGAAAAATAGTCTGGTGGCGATAGCGAGAAGGTCACACCCGTTCCCATACCGAACACGGAAGTTAAGCTTCTCAGCGCCGATGGTAGTTAGGGGCTGTCCCCTTGTGAGAGTAGGACGCTGCCGGGCGTTAATAATGGAGGATTAGCTCAGCTGGGAGAGCATCTGCCTTACAAGCAGAGGGTCGGCGGTTCGATCCCGTCATCCTCCACCATTAAATTAAATGTACAAGCTGCCGGTGTAGCTCAATTGGTAGAGCAACTGACTTGTAATCAGTAGGTTGGGGGTTCAAGTCCTCTCGCCGGCACCACTTCAACGAGCCATTAGCTCAGTCGGTAGAGCAGATTGCAGCACCAGTGAATCACTTCACCCGAATAGCAATCTGTGACAAAGCGTTTAGCTTTGGAACATCTGACTGCACTTATCAGGATTTAGGAAGTCTCATAAAATTATGAGCCATTAGCTCAGTCGGTAGAGCATCTGACTTTTAATCAGAGGGTCGAAGGTTCGAGTCCTTCATGGCTCACCATTTTAATTTCATATTGCGGGTGTGGCGGAATTGGCAGACGCACCAGACTTAGGATCTGGCGCCGCAAGGCGTGGGGGTTCGACTCCCTTCACCCGCACCATTCATTAAGCGGAAGTAGTTCAGTGGTAGAACATCACCTTGCCAAGGTGGGGGTCGCGGGTTCGAATCCCGTCTTCCGCTCCATTTATTGCCGGGGTGGCGGAACTGGCAGACGCACAGGACTTAAAATCCTGCGGTAGGTGACTACCGTACCGGTTCGATTCCGGTCCTCGGCACCAGTAGAATTTAATAATGCGCCCGTAGCTCAATTGGATAGAGCGTTTGACTACGGATCAAAAGGTTAGGGGTTCGACTCCTCTCGGGCGCGCCATTATATACGGGGAGTAGCTCAGCTTGGTAGAGCACTTGGTTTGGGACCAAGGGGTCGCAGGTTCGAATCCTGTCTTCCCGACCATTTATTATTGGGGCCTTAGCTCAGCTGGGAGAGCGCCTGCTTTGCACGCAGGAGGTCAGCGGTTCGATCCCGCTAGGCTCCACCATGAATATTTTAACATTTCGGCGGTGTAGCTCAGCTGGCTAGAGCGTACGGTTCATACCCGTGAGGTCGGGGGTTCGATCCCCTCCGCCGCTACCATTTAATTAATCGATGCTGGACCTTTAGCTCAGCTGGTTAGAGCAGACGGCTCATAACCGTCCGGTCGTAGGTTCGAGTCCTACAAGGTCCACCACTTTCATTTATACGGAGGAATACCCAAGTCCGGCTGAAGGGATCGGTCTTGAAAACCGACAGGCGGGTCAAACCGCGCAGGGGTTCGAATCCCCTTTCCTCCTCCATAATATTATTGTCGCGGGGTGGAGCAGTCCGGTAGCTCGTCGGGCTCATAACCCGAAGGTCGCAGGTTCAAATCCTGCCCCCGCAATTTGGTCCGGTAGTTCAGTTGGTTAGAATGCCTGCCTGTCACGCAGGAGGTCGCGGGTTCGAGTCCCGTCCGGACCGCCATTTTTTAAAAATAAATAATATGTGGCTCAGTAGCTCAGTCGGTAGAGCAAAGGACTGAAAATCCTTGTGTCGGCGGTTCGATTCCGTCCTGAGCCACCATTTTAGATTCTTATGCGGGTGTAGTTTAGTGGTAAAACCTCAGCCTTCCAAGCTGATGATGAGGGTTCGATTCCCTTCACCCGCTCCAAAATGGGCCTATAGCTCAGCTGGTTAGAGCGCACGCCTGATAAGCGTGAGGTCGATGGTTCGAGTCCATTTAGGCCCACCATTTTATATTATTGTTCCGCAGTAGCTCAGTGGTAGAGCATTCGGCTGTTAACCGAACGGTCGTAGGTTCGAATCCTACCTGCGGAGCCATATATGGGGAAGTACTCAAGTGGCTGAAGAGGCGCCCCTGCTAAGGGTGTAGGTCGGGTAACCGGCGCGAGGGTTCAAATCCCTCCTTCTCCGCCATATTGGCCCCTTGGTCAAGCGGTTAAGACACCGCCCTTTCACGGCGGTAACACGGGTTCGAATCCCGTAGGGGTCATACAAAAAAGCTGTCAACAATTTGTTGGCAGCT
Organism: Cytobacillus sp. NJ13; assembly: GCA_030348385.1. Lineage (NCBI taxonomy): Bacteria > Bacillati > Bacillota > Bacilli > Caryophanales > Bacillaceae > Cytobacillus > Cytobacillus sp. NJ13. Next base: position 4,419,824 of record JAUCFP010000006.1, read on the forward strand.
TTTTTGTTGTCTTTTCTGTTCTGTTCCAGCTTACCCTCAGTTAGTTATTTCCCTGTTTTTTAATCAAACTTCTCTTCTTCCTTGCTTAATTTATTGCCTGGATTATTCAAATCGATTTCGGAAGATATTCCCGTATAGGGGCCTCTGAACATATCACCAATGGCCATAATCTTTCCATCCGGTGCTTCAAATAACGGAATTCTTATTTCATTTTTTGATGCCTCATTCAATAAAAATTCCTCTTCTTTATTGCTCAAAATATTATTCTCCTTTCATTTTTTGCTTCCATACTTTGTTTTATTTTGTCTAAGTTTACCGGAGATTATGTCGAACGCTGTTAAATTGGGCAGAATGCTATCGGTTTTTAGGGAGATTTAAACATTGCTGTCATAAAATTAAAAAAACTTTTACAAGGATTTTTCTCACGTTCACCGAATATAACAGGAAAGTCAAAAGAAACGAGACTGGGTGGGGAGAAGGATGGTAGTGGATACTTTGTTTCCAACCGATTATCAGCTGCATTTGTTCCATGAAGGGACATATTATGAGAGTCACCAGTTATTTGGTGCACATGTAGTTTCCAATGGCGGAGAAGTGATTACCCGTTTTTGTGTGTGGGCACCGAATGCTGAAATTATCAGATTAGTCGGTGATTTTAATGATTGGAATGGAGAAGGCTATACCTTACATAGAGTGAATAATGAAGGTGTCTGGTTTATACAGCTGGATGGAAACATGGAAGGTGCCTTGTATAAGTATGAAATTGAAACAAAGAAAGGAGATGTGTTATTAAAGGCTGATCCTTATAGCTTTTTTTCAGAAGTAAGGCCCAATACAGCATCTAAAGTATATTCGCTGGACGGGTATCAGTGGAATGACAGCAAATGGATCCAAAAAAAAGAAATGAAGTCTATTTATACGGAGCCTGCAGTCATTTATGAAGTCCATTTGGGCTCGTGGAAGCAAAAAAAATCTGGAGGTCTTTATACATACAGGGAGCTTGCAGATGAGCTAATTCCTTATGTGGTCGAACATGGGTTTACGCATATAGAATTGCTTCCTCTAATTGAGCATCCGCTCGACGCTTCCTGGGGCTATCAGGGAACAGGTTATTACTCAGTTACAAGCCGTTATGGCAGCCCGCATGATTTTATGTATTTTGTTGATCAGTGCCACCAGCATGGTGTTGGGGTCATTCTGGACTGGGTGCCGGGGCATTTCTGCAAGGATGCCCATGGCCTTTACCAGTTTGATGGTTCGTATTTGTATGAGTATGAAACAGAAGGCGACAGAGAGAACAGAGTATGGGGCACTGCCAATTTTGACCTCAGCAAAAATGAAGTTCAAAGCTTTCTTATTTCCAACGCTGTTTTTTGGATGGAAAAGTATCATATTGATGGCTTCCGGGTTGATGCGGTCGCTAATATTATCTATTGGCCTAACCGGGATGGGAAGACAGAAAATCCATTCGGCACCTGTTTTCTGCAGAACTTAAATAAAGTTGTTTCTCAATATGACTCTTCCTTTCTCATGATGGCAGAGGATTCAACAGACTGGCCGCAAGTGACTGCACCAGTCCATTATGGAGGGCTGGGTTTTCATTACAAGTGGAATATGGGCTGGATGAATGACGTTCTTACATATATGGAAACAGCTCCTGAGAGGCGATCTGGTGTTCATGGAAAGATGACATTTTCGCTTTTATATGCTTTTACAGAAAACTTCATACTGCCTTTTTCACATGATGAAGTTGTCCATGGAAAAAAATCGCTGCTTGATAAAATGCCGGGAGATTACTGGCAAAAATTTGCCCAATTCAGGCTCCTGCTTGGCTACATGATTGCCCACCCCGGCAAGAAGCTTCTTTTCATGGGGAGCGAACTTGGGCAGTTTTCCGAATGGAAAGACAAAGAACAGCTTGATTGGCATCTGCTTGATTACGACATGCATAAAAAAGCAAATGATTATGTGAAAGATTTAATAAAGGTTTATAAACGTTCAAAGGCTCTTTTTGAGCTTGATCACCTTCAGGATGGTTTTGAATGGATTGATTGTCATAATGCAGACCAATCCATCTTTTCTTTTATCAGGAAAGGCTCTAAAGTGGATGATTTTCTTGTGATTGTCTGCAATTTCACACCTGCTTTCTACCCTGATTATCGTATTGGAGTTCCAAAGGCGGGGTCTTATCGGGAAATACTCAACAGTGACAGTGATAGCTTTGGAGGATCGAATTGCACCAACAAGAGGGTCCTTAAGACTGAGGAAAAAGAGTTTCATGGCAAGCCGTTCAGCTTGGAAATGTCTATTTCGCCATTTGGCATTTCAATTTTACGCCCTGTAAAACATCGGAAGGAGAGGAAGGGAAATGGGAAAGAAAAAGTGCGTCGCAATGTTATTAGCAGGAGGGAAAGGGAGCAGGCTTAGTTCTCTGACAAAAAGCCTGGCGAAACCTGCAGTTCCGTTTGGAGGGAAATACCGGATTATTGATTTTACATTGAGCAATTGCACCAATTCCGGAATTGATACAGTCGGTGTTCTTACCCAATACCAGCCGCTGGTTCTGAATTCGTATATTGGCATAGGCAGTGCATGGGATCTTGATAGAAAAAACGGCGGTGTAACAGTGCTGCCCCCTTACAGCGAATCATCGGAAGTCAAGTGGTATACGGGAACAGCGAGTGCCATTTATCAGAACCTCAATTATCTAAAGCAGTATGATCCTGAATATGTCCTGATTTTATCCGGTGATCATATTTATAAAATGAATTATGAGCTGATGCTGAATTATCATATTGAAAAAGGCGCGGATGCCACTATTTCTGTAATTGAAGTGCCTTGGCCGGAGGCAAGCAGGTTCGGAATCATGAACACGGATGAGGAGATGCGGGTCGCAGAATTTGAAGAAAAACCAGCATATCCAAAAAATAATCTGGCCTCCATGGGAATATATATTTTTAATTGGTCTGTTTTAAAGGAATATCTGGAAATGGATGACCGGAATCCGGAATCAAGTCATGACTTTGGGAAGGATATTATCCCACTAATGCTTGATGAAAATAAAAAGCTGTTCGCTTACCCGTTCAATGGCTATTGGAAGGATGTCGGTACAGTCAAGAGCCTGTGGGAAGCAAATATGGATTTATTGGATGATGAATGCGAGCTGAATCTTTTTGATCATGATTGGCGGATCTATTCGGTGAATCCGAATCATCCTCCACAGTTTATTTCAACTCAAGCAGAGGTTGCAGAGTCTTTGATAAATGAAGGCTGTACAATTGAAGGGGAAGTTGAAAAGTCAGTGCTATTTCAAGGGGTTCTGGTTGGGAAGAATACTGTGATCCGTGAATCGGTCATCATGCCTGATGCTGTAATTGGTGAAAATGTCTATATTGAAAAGGCTATTGTGCCAAGCGGAATGAACATACCTGATGGCGTTGTGATTAGTGCTTCCGAAGAAGATGATGAAATTATTCTGATAACACAGGAAATGATACAGGGAATTTGTTCTTAATATACAGCCTGGATGCCAAAACGGCGCCTGGCCAATAAAACGGGAGGGAATGTCATGAAGAAGAGAATGCTTGGTGTGATAGACGCAACAACCTACCATGAAGATTTAGAGGAATTGACACTACACAGGTCGCTCGCAGCTGTTCCGTTTGCAGGCCGCTATAGGCTAATCGATTTTGTTCTCTCCAATATGGTCAACTCGGATATTGAAAGTGTTGCCATATTTCCGAAGTATCAATATCGCTCTTTAATGGATCATCTTGGTTCGGGGAAAGACTGGGACCTAAACAGAAAAAGGGATGGGCTATTCTTTTTCCCATCTCCTTTGCTGGATAGTCCAAGTAAAGGAATTGGATCGTTCAATCACTTTGCTGCTAATTTGGATTATTTTTATCGCAGCAAACAGGAGTATGCATTGATCTCAAACTGTTTTACCGTTTTTAATATGGATTTCAGGCCTGTTCTAGATAGACATATTATGACAGGGTGTGATATTACAGTTGTTCGGCAGGATGGGCGCTCCCTTGAAATGTACCTTGTAAAAACTTCGCTGCTCATTAGCTTAATAGAAAATAGAAACGAAACTGGATACACATGCATGAGTGATGTCGTTACAGACATCCACCATTCCTACACGATATGCAATTATGAATATGCCGGTTTGGCCGTCATGATTGATTCCATTGAAAATTACTTTGCTGCCAGCATAGGCCTATTGGAACCGGAGGCATGGAAAAATATTTTTCTGCGCAGCCAGCCGATTTACACAAAAGTAAAGGATGAACCGCCAACCCGTTATATGAAAGGTGTGAGCGCAAAGAATTCGATGATTGCGAATGGATGCATGATTGAAGGGACAGTCGAGAACAGCATTATCTCCCGAGGGGTAAAAATTGGCAAGGGCTCAGTCGTGAAAAATTGCATAATTATGCAAAAAACCCAAATAGGAGAAAACTGTGTTTTAGACTCCGTTATTTTAGATAAAGATGTTAAGGTAGAATCCGGTGCCAGGATTGAGGGAAGACATGAAATGCCTCTGGTTATTCGCAAAGGTACCGTACAAGGAGCGCTGATGAACTCGTGAAAGTATTGTTTGCTGTTTCTGAATGTGTTCCATTCGTTAAATCCGGAGGTCTTGCTGACGTAGCTGGTTCTCTCCCGAAAGAACTTGCAAAGCAGGGGACTGACGTACGGGTTATTCTTCCTAAGTATGGTTCCATATCAGATGATTTAAAAAAGAGAATGTCTAAAAAGTGCGAGTTTACAGTTCAGGTAGGCTGGAGAAACCAGTATTGCGGAATTGAAGAACTTGAGCATCAGGGAATCCTATTCTATTTTGTTGATAATGAATACTACTTCAACCGTGAAAAATTATATGGGTATTATGATGATGGAGAGAGGTTTGCCTATTTTAACCGGGCCGTGCTGGATGCTCTTCAGCATATTGATTACTATCCGGATGTCATTCACAGCCATGACTGGCATACTGGGATAATTCCTTTTCTGCTGAGGGTTGAGTATCGTGCGAAAAAGGGGTATGAGTTCATTCGGACAGTCTTCACCATTCATAATCTTCAGTTTCAGGGAATCATGCCGGGGAGTGCTTTAGGGGATCTATTAGGGCTTGACTATAGCCACTTTCATCCAGATAAGCTTGAATTCTTCGGAAATATCAATTTTATGAAGGGCGGACTTGTCGCTGCTGATAAAATTACAACTGTCAGCCCTACCTATAAAGATGAAATTCAAACGAAATATTACGGAGAGAAACTGCATGATTTGCTGAAGCGCAGAGCTTATGATCTGGAAGGAATCTTAAATGGGATTGATGATGAGTTTTATAATCCTCAGAAGGATCCATTTATAAAAGAGAACTACGCCGTTGAAAAGCTTCAGATTAAAAAAGAGAATAAGATGCATCTTCAGAAAAAATTCAGCCTGCCGGTGAAGGAAGAGGTACCGCTAATAGCCATGGTTACGAGGCTGACAAAACAAAAGGGCCTGGACCTTGTTAAATGTGTGTTCCATGAGCTTATGCAGGATGATATTCAAGTCCTTGTTTTGGGGACTGGTGATCCTGAGTTTGAGCAATTTTTCAGGGAGATGGAAGCGGGCTACCCCGATAAGTGCAAAGCATATATTGGGTTTGATGAAGGGCTAGCACATGAGTTCTATGCAGGGGCCGATTTATTCTTAATGCCTTCACAATTTGAGCCATGCGGTTTAGGGCAGATGATTGCAATGAGATATGGATCAATTCCCATCGTCAGGGAAACAGGCGGTTTAAATGATACTGTTCATTCTTATAATGAAGACAAAGGAGAAGGCAACGGTTTTTCCTTCAGTCATTTTAATGCCCATGACATGCTGTACACTATTAGAAGAGCAATAAGCTTTTACGGTGACAGCAAAATATGGGAGCAAATTATGAAAAATGCAATGGGAATGGATAACAGCTGGGCACAATCTGCTTTCAAATACAATCAGCTATATGCAGGCCTTGTTTCAAGGAGTGAAAGCCATGTTTTCTGATCGCGATGAGTTCAAAGAGGAATTCCTGAAGAAACTGGAGATGACATGCGGTAAAAGCTTTGGTGAAAGCACAGAAAGAGATCAATACTTCACGCTCGGAAATATGATCAGGGAACATGTGAGCACAGAGTGGATTAATACAAATGAACGGTACCGCATCGACCGTGAAAAGCAGGTATATTACTTATCCATCGAGTTTTTATTGGGGCGCCTGCTTCATCATAATCTGATAAACCTGGGAATAGAGGAGGTTGTCAAGGAAGGCCTGGCAGACCTGGGAATTGACTTGAACCGCCTTGAAGAAATTGAGGCAGATGCAGGGCTTGGAAACGGCGGGCTGGGACGTCTGGCAGCTTGCTTTATGGATTCACTGGCTTCCTTAAATCTTCCAGGCCATGGCTGTGGAATTCGCTATAAGCATGGCCTATTTGAGCAGAAAATCGTAGATGGCTATCAGGTGGAGCTTCCGGAGCAGTGGCTGCGGAACGGACATGTCTGGGAAGTAAGAAAAGCAGACCTGGCAATTGAAGTTCCTTTTTGGGGCAAAGTCGAAACGGCAGAGGACAACGGCAGGCTTGTGTTCCGCCATGTGAATGCTGAGACAATTTCGGCTGTTCCTTACGATATGCCTGTCGCTGGCTATAAAACAGATACGATTAACACTCTAAGGCTCTGGAATGCTGAACCGTCTCCTTATCCTGTAAATCATGATATTTTAAAATATAAAAGGGAAACCGAATCGGTTTCGGAGTTTCTATATCCTGATGATACCCATGATGAGGGGAAGATTCTGAGGCTTAAGCAGCAATACTTTCTTGTTTCGGCCAGTATCCGTTCCATTGTGCGTTCCTATCGAAAGCAGCATAATAGTTTAAGAGATTTCCATGAATATGTGAGCATTCATATTAATGATACACATCCGGTCCTTGCCATTCCTGAACTTATGAGAATCCTGCTGGATGAAGAGGGAATGGACTGGGAGGAAGCCTGGGACATTACGGTCCGGACGATTGCCTATACGAATCATACAACTCTTTCAGAGGCTTTGGAGAAATGGCCAGTCCGTATTTTTCAGCCTTTACTGCCGCGGATTTACATGATAGTGAATGAAATCAATGAACGATTTTGCCGAGGGCTTTGGGAAAGATACCCGGGTGACTGGAAGCGGATTGAGGATATGGCAATCATCGCACATGACCAGGTTAAGATGGCACACCTTGCCCTTGTCGGCAGTTCAAGCGTCAATGGTGTTGCCGCGCTTCATACAGAAATATTAAAGAAGCGGGAAATGAATCAGTTTTATGATATTTTTCCTGAGAAGTTTAATAATAAAACCAATGGGATCACACACAGAAGATGGCTGCTGAAAGCCAATCCGCTTTTATCTGGTCTTATTAATGAAAGCATTGGGGCTGGCTGGATTCGGGAACCTGAAAAGCTTCACGAACTGGCAGATTTTAAGAATGATAGAATTTTCCTTGATCAGCTGCATAAGGTTAAGCAAATGAACAAGGAAAGATTGGCAAAGCGCATCCAGGAGCAGCAGGGCATAATTGTTGATACGTCTTCAATTTTTGATATTCAGGTTAAGCGTCTGCATGCTTATAAGCGCCAGCTGTTAAATATTCTTCATGTTATGCATTTATATAATAGGCTGAAGGAAGATTCCAATTTCCGAATACATCCGCGGACATTTATTTTCGGAGCAAAAGCTTCGCCAGGCTATTACTATGCCAAGAAAATCATTAAATTAATTAATACCGTGGCTGAAAAGGTGAACAATGACCCGCAGACAAAAGATGTTCTAAAGGTTATCTTCCTGGAGAATTACCGGGTTTCGCTAGCGGAGGAAATATTCCCGGCTGCAGATATCAGCGAGCAAATTTCAACGGCAAGCAAGGAAGCTTCCGGTACAGGCAATATGAAATTCATGATGAATGGCGCTTTGACAGTGGGTACGCTTGATGGAGCCAATATTGAGATAAAAGAAAAAGCAGGAGATGACAATATTTTCATCTTTGGTCTAACGGCAGATGAGGTGCTCAGCTATTACCAAAATGGCGGGTATAATTCCAGAGAGTATTATCATCATGATAAGCGAATCCGCCTGGTTGCCGACCAGCTCGTGAATGGATTTTTCCTGGATGCCGATGATGAATTCGAGCCCATTTTTGATTCACTGCTGATGGAAAATGACCAATACTTTGTGTTGAGGGATTTTGCTTCATATGTCAATATCCAGAAAGAAGCTGGGAAAGTATATGAGGATCGGGAACAATGGCTGAAAATGAGCTTAATGAACATTGCCAGCTCAGGCTATTTCTCAAGCGACCGCACAATCAGCGAATATGCCCGGGAAATCTGGAGAATCAAGCCCGCTGGCGTTGAGATGATGAATAAGTAAAAGGAGAACAGCCTTTCCAGTGAGAAAGGCTGTTTTTGGTTGATTAGTGCGAATAACGCCCAAAAGGAAAGTCCTTAAGAGAAAATGGGAGTTAATTAGGGGGATAGCGTCCAAAATGAAGGTACTGAAGAGAAAATGGAAGTTAATCAGTGGGAATAGCGTCCAAAATGAAGGTGCTTAAGAGAAAATGGAAGTTAATCAGGAGGATTAACTCCCAAACTGTAGATGCGCAAGAGAGAAAAGCAGTTAATCACAAACAGCGGTTTCCAAGAGAGTCTATAATCTTTCTAAGGTTCATTGAGGCAGGAGATCTACACTTTACTGCGCCTAACAGGCATAGTGCAGCAGCGGAAGGCACCTCCTGATTTGATAATTTCAGTAATGTCTACCTCAATGACTTCATAGCCCCTGGACCTGAGCTCTTTATTGACATTCTTATTGATGGGAAGGCTGAAGATTTTTTTATTGCCGATAGAGAGGACATTGGTTCCGAGCGTGAATTGCTCCTCTTCCGACACTTTTATTAAATCATAGCGTGATTCCAGCATTTTAACTTTTTCCCCGTGGATCTCTCCTGGAAAGATAAGAGCTTCCTCAGGAGAAATAATATTGAATACACAATCAAGATGCAGATATGTATCTGTGAAAGGGATGGAGACGACATCATAATCGGGCATAAGGCCGCGAAGATGCTCGATCGCTTCTTCGTGGGTACGGCTGCTCACTCCAGCATATATGGTTTGGCCATCTATCAGGACGTCTCCTCCCTCTATGAGGTCTCCCGTAAGATTGTAAAAAGGGACCTGGTTTACTTCCAGCCATTGTTTCAGTACATTTTCTTCTCCTTGCCGAATATCTGCTGCCATTTCTGCAACATATACCTTTTCTCCAAGTGTAAATCCGATATCGCGGGTAAAAACTTGCTCAGGATATTTTTCAAGCGGGGGCAGTAAAACCACATTGATTCCCTGCTCCTTTAATGCACTGACAAAATGTTTGTGCTGTTTCATGGCTGTGTCTATATTAATTCCTTCTTTTTCATAATGCTTTTGTGTTTCATTAATTGTATCTACAATCGTCATGTACTTAGGTTCACAGACCACTACTTGTTCAAGTTTGTCATATTCTGAAAAGCATGCTGCTTTTATTTGTCCGGACATAATGAACCTCCCAGCAAGTTATTCTTAAAATAATATTGCCTATGAGAAGCAGTTTTACTCTGCAAAGTAAAATTATTAACAATAATTGCCACTTCAAAAAAGGTTTAAAAACCCTGATAATGAAATCATTAGACATAAAGGGGGTAGCTGTTAAATGTACCAAATCGAGAGAGGATCAATGGAAGAAGTTTTGCTGCATCTTCAGAATATTGGACTGCAACTAAATGAATTCGAGAAAACAAATGATTCTATTCCGGTGAAAAATTATAAAGAACTGCTGGAATTCAGCATCTCCATTGCCCGCCGCACAAACGATGTTTCTGATACGATTGATGAGATCATCCAGGATATCGAATCCAAACTATAAATATATATAAGGGTATCTTATTTTGCCATTTGACATAAAAAAGCGATGCAGCCGCATCGCTTTTACTTTAATCCTTATCTTCATCCACATAGCCGTCAGTCTGATGATACGGAACATCACCATAAGGTGCTTCGATATCATTTTCATCCAGCATCGCTTCATACTCTTCCTGTTTCTTGGAAGGATAGATTTTTCTTTCCTTGCCTTCAAGATCATTTCCGATAAATGTCTCATAATCCTCTGTAAACCCTTCGTCATCATGCCCTTCATTATAAAGGGAGTTATAATCTTCATAGTCCCCTCTTAAGTCTGATGGTGTCTCAGAAGTGCCAAAACGGGCAACTTCCTGGAAGCTGTCTTCGTTATCCACGACTTCTCTGAATTGATGATGCTGAAAGGTATTCCCGTGCGCAGGTTCGAGTACATCTTCTTCGACAGGGCGGTCTCCCGGCACATTTTGTTCCGGGCTGTGTTCCTTGCAGTAAAGGGTTGCTGGAATCACTTCGAGTCGCTCATATGGAATTTCAGCCCCGCACTCCTTGCATTTGCCATATGAACCATTTTCAATTGCCTGCAGTGCTGCATTCACTTTATTCAACTCAGAGTCGTGATGCTCTTCTAAAGCAAAATCCTTTTCACGTTCATAAAGTTCAGAGCCCATATCAGCTGGATGGTTGTCATACATGGAAAGCTCACCCACTGTATCTCTGGCATTTGCACCTTCCAGACTTCCTTCTTTATTGCCTTGAAGCTGGGATTCCAGTGATTTTTTTTCATCATTCAATTCTTTTTTAAAATGGCTGATTTGTTCATTGGTCAACATATTATGTCACATCCTTGGTTTTGATAATTTTTATAAAAGGCCTGCTGATGCCATAGTCAAGCCCATAATAAAGCCGAGCTCTGCCGCTCTTGCTCTGACGAGTATTAAGAATCTTAGTCCATATGGGTTTAGTATGGACGTTGTTGGCAAAATCATAACGGAAGAAATAATTTTAGGGTCAAGCATCTTCCTTAAGTAAAAAATACCCGTTAAAAATGGGATAAAACCAAGATGGTGCTTTCTGCTGTTTTTTTCCAAACAAAAACCCCTACTATAAAAGCAGAGGTTCCTTTAAATTATAGAAGATATCCGAGAAACAAGCCTACTGATAAAAGAAAGCCAAAGATTGTATTTGTCTGGGCAGTCGCTTTCATCGCGGGCATCATTTGCATAGGCAGTGTTTTTCCGATGAAGCCTTTCGTTGCTTTAATGGCCTTAGGCGCACTAAGAACAACGATAGCAAGCCATGGTGTTATGATGTTCATGGCGATTAATATGAAAACCCATGCATACGAAACGATGAACATTGCGGCAAGCAGCTTGATGGCTCCTTTTTTCCCTAAAAGAATTGCCAATGTCTTGCGGCCGAATTCCTTATCGCCGTCCAGGTCTCTGATATTATTGGCCAGCAGAATGGCGCCAACAAGAATCAAAATAGGGAAGGAAACTAAAACACTTGTTGCTGTTACGGTTCCTGCCTGAATGTAAAAAGAAATTAGGATGATCAGCATGCCCATGAAAAAACCTGCAAATATTTCACCAAATGGTGTGTACGCTATCGGAAGCGGACCGCCTGTATATAAATATCCTACTGCCATGGAGGCAAGTCCAATTGCTGCAATCCACCAGCTTGTGTTCATGCAAATATAGAATCCAAGCAATATTGAAATCCCATAAAGGCCAAAAGCCAGGTTCAGAACCGTTTTTGGTTTGATTCCTTCCCGGACAATAGCTCCGCCAATTCCGACAGAGTCTTCCGTATCAAGCCCTCTTTTGAAGTCGTAGTATTCGTTAAACATATTAGTGGCAGCCTGAATCAGCAAGCTTGCTGCCAGCATAGCAAAAAACAGGCCGAAATTTATTTCAGTAAGTTCCATTGCAAGAGCTGTTCCAAGCAGAACCGGCACAAAGGCAGCAGTAAGAGTATGTGGCCTGGTCAGCTGCCACCAGACCCTCCAGTTCTTTGAGTTGGAAGCAGGCGGAAAATTGGTCTGTGCTTGTGGTTGCATGATAACTCTCCCCTTTTTGATCTATTCTGTAATGATATTAATAATTGCATCATTCAAACTTGTTTATTTTAACCGATTACCAGGGTATTGTCAAAGTAAAACGCTATACGGCTATATACCAAACACCTTAAGTTTAGGTAAATAAGGCAAGAGTGTCAACGTATTATTGCCGTAAATAAAACCGGTATTTTCCATGGTTAAGGGAACTTTGAAGCAGCACAATTCGGAAATAACAGCGCTATTTGCTGAATTGAGTTCAATTCATATTATAGATGCCTAAAGTAAGCTATAATATAATAAGGATATAAAAAGGAATGGCGTGATTGACATCATTGACATTCCCTGAATCACAGGTGTATCTTAGAATAAGTTTAAAGTAGGATAACGGCAATCTAAGCTGTTATTGGAGGGATTTTTTTGGTTACGATACAAGATACGGAACTAAAAGAAGGGATCCAAGAGGCGATTGAGAGGGCCAAAGCCTTGTCAAAGCCTGTTTTAGTGAGCGAGGTTCAAAAAATAAATCATATAGACCCCCTTTCTTATTATGCGGCAGGAAAGAGCCGTTTTTTTGGTGAACGCTTTTTCTGGAAGGATCCTTCTGGTGAAACTTATATAATCGGGCTTGGGATTTGCAAGCAAATCCAGTCAGATCAAAGTACAGGCAGATTTAATCGTGTTGAAAAGGAATGGAAGCGTTTTATTAATAACAGCATTATTTTTAACCCTTATGATAAAAATGCTACAGGGCCCGTGATGTTTGGCGGCTTTTCTTTCGATCCGCTAAAGAAGAAAACTAAGCTTTGGTCGAAGTATTCCGATTCCCTTTTTCATGTGCCGACTTATATGTACAGTGAAATGAATGGACAGGCGTATTTGACAACAAATGTTGTCTGCACTCAGCATGATGGTGATTCTCTTTTTGAAAAGATAGTGGCCGAGCGAGGCATGCTAATGGCTTCAATCAAAGATTATCATCCTGAGAGAGCAAACACTCTTCAGGAGGAAGCAGATATCAATCCGGAAAAATGGATGGAGACAGTAGATGCGGTTGTGGATGAACTTAAATCCGGATCATTAAAAAAGGTTGTGCTTGCCCGGGAATCCAGGCTCATTTATGATAAGCCCATTGAGATTGAAAGAGTTCTCTGGAATCTGATGGAAATGCAGAGAGAAAGCTTTATCTTTGCTTTTGAATCGAACGGTGACTGCTTTATTGGAGCCTCGCCTGAACGGCTTATAAAGAAATATGGAGAAAATGTTTTTACAACTTGTCTGGCGGGTTCCATTCCAAGAGGCAAAACGGAAGAAGATGATCATATCCTTGGCGATGCTTTATTGCATGATCAGAAAAATTTAACCGAACATCAATATGTGGTTGATATGATTAAGGAAGCAATGGAGGAATCCTGCTCAGAAGTTGAACTGCCGGATGAGCCGCAGCTGATGAAGATGAGAGATATTCAGCACTTGTATACTCCTGTAATAGGAAAAACCAAGGGAGATGCTTCCCTTCTTGCTTTAGTTGACCGTCTGCATCCGACTCCTGCTCTTGGGGGACTGCCTAAAAAACAAGCAGTAGAAAAAATAAGAGAAGCAGAAGAACTGGATCGGGGCTTTTATGCTGCTCCGTTAGGATGGATGGACTTCAGAGGAAATGGCGAATATGCTGTTGCAATCAGATCTGGACTTATCCAGGGAAATGAAGCATCCTTATTTGCAGGCTGCGGAGTGGTGCAGGATTCAAATGCCGAAAGCGAGTATCAGGAAACAAAGATTAAATTCCGGCCAATGCTTACGGCTCTTGGGGGTTATGAAAAGTGAATCATCAGGAAGCTTTAACTTCATATATAGCCGCATTTGTGGCTGAATTAGTAAAAAACGGGGTAGAGGATGTCGTGGTCAGTCCCGGCTCCCGTTCTACCCCAATGGCTATGGTAATGGCAGAGCATCCGGAGCTTCGTGTACATATCCATGTGGACGAGCGCTCGGCTGCCTTTTTTGCGTTGGGGATTGCTAAGGCATCCCAAAAACCAGCAGCTTTGCTGTGTACATCTGGAACGGCTGCAGCCAATTACTATCCTGCCATTGTGGAAGCCCAGTATTCCAGAGTGCCGCTAATTGTACTTACTGCGGACCGGCCTCATGAACTAAGAGATGTGGGTGCTCCACAGGCGATCGATCAGATCCATTTATATGGTAAGAATGTAAAGTGGTTTGTTGAGATGGCTCCTCCTGAGAATACAGCAGAAATGCTTCGTTATGCCCGCACAGTATGTGCAAGAGCAGCTTCTGCTGCCCAGAGCTCGCCAGCAGGCCCGGTTCATCTTAACTTTCCTTTCCGTGAGCCGCTGGTTCCGCAGCTCGATCGTGCTGATTTATTTGAGCTTCGTGAGCGCACCGAAGGTTATGTAAATATTCAGGGTGGCCAGTTTGGGCTGCATAAAGAACAGTACAAGGAAATGGCACAGATATTAAACACTGCACAAAAAGGGATTATTGTCTGCGGTCCTTTGGAAAAAGCCGACTTCCCTGCAGCAGTGATTAAGCTGGCGGAAAAGCTGAACTATCCGATCATTGCCGATCCATTATCCCAGCTAAGAAGCGGGCTTCACGAAGGAAGCTGCATTATTGATGCATATGATAGCTTTTTGAAAAATGAGGATGCGAAAAAGGAACTCAAGCCGGATGTCATTATACGCTTCGGTGCAATGCCTGTATCGAAGCCATTGACCATTTTTATGAAAGAAAATAGCACTGCCCGCCAAATTATTGTTGATGGAGGCGGCGGATGGCGGGATCCTGCACTGCTCTCGACCGAAATGATTCATTGCGATGAGCTGCTATTCTGCGAGTCTGTCTCCCCATATTTAAACACTCCAGAGAATGATGAATTCATTGCTCTATGGAAAAAAATCAATGATCTTACCAGATCAAGGCTTGCTGATATTAATGCAGTGAACGAATTGAGCGAGGGGAAATTATTTTTCCAGCTGGCGGAAATGCTGCCGGAAGGCTCAACCCTATTTGTAGGAAATAGTATGCCTATACGGGACCTGGATACATTCTTCCACTATAATCAAAAGGGCATTAGAGTAATGGCCAACAGGGGAGCAAATGGCATTGATGGCACCGTTTCAACTGCTCTTGGTGCTGGAGTGGCATCACAGCCGCTTTATCTAGTGCTTGGTGATTTAACCTTTTTCCATGACTTAAATGGCTTAATTGCCTCTAAACAGTATGGGATTGATATCAATATATTGCTGATTAATAATAATGGAGGAGGAATCTTCTCATTCCTTCCGCAGGCAAATCACCCCAGGAACTTTGAAAAACTATTTGGAACACCTCTTGATCTGGATTTCAGCCATGCCATTAAGATGTTTGGCGGCCAATACGATTTAATCTCAGATTGGGAGCATTTTATTTCCGTCTTCAAACAGAACATGGACAGATCAGGCATAAAAGTAATGGAAATTACGACAAATCGGGATAGAAATTTAACCGAGCATCGAGAATTGTGGGAATCTGTTTCCCGGGAAATAAGTCGATTGCTGGAAGGGTGAATGCCGATGAAATATGTCATTAATGGAGTTCGATATCATGTCGATACATGGGGGACGGGATTTCCGCTTCTGCTTCTACATGGCTTCACAGGAAATAGTGAAGGTTGGAAAGAGTTCTCTCCCTTCTGGAAGGACCATTCGAAGATAATAGCTTTGGACATTATCGGCCATGGGGATTCTGAATCACCACCTGATATTGGCCATTATCAAATAGAAGAGTCGGCCGCAGTGATTAACAGTCTATTAGAAAAGATGGGAATCGGCAAGATCGATGTTCTTGGATATTCTATGGGAGGGCGCCTTGCGCTAACTTTTGCGGTTAAATATCCTGAAAAGGTCCGCATGCTGATTTTGGAAAGTGCTTCTCCTGGGCTTAGGACGGAAAAGGAGCGGCATGATAGAAGGATTCAGGATACAAAATTGTCTAAAAGAATCCGGCAGGAAGGCATTAATAATTTTATTGACTATTGGGAGGACATCCCTTTATTTCAAAGTCAAAAAAGCCTTCCAGAAAAAATCCGCACCAGAATAAGAAGCCAGCGTTTGGCCAATTCTATTGATGGTCTGGCAAACAGCCTGAATGGCATGGGAACTGGCGCGCAGCCATCCTTTTGGGACGAGCTTGTTCAGCTCGAAATGCCAGTCCTTCTAATTACTGGAGAACTGGACCAGAAATTCTGCAGAATTGCAGAAGAGATGGCGAAAATTTTGCCAAATGTCCAGTGGAAGTCCATTGAAGATGCAGGACATGCAATTCATGTGGAGAAACCTGAATTATTTGGTACAATAGTAAGTGGGTTTTTGTCGCAAACAGAGGAGATTAATACAAAAGCAGCAAAGATTGAGGAATGATGTCAATGCTTGCGCAAAAGCTGTGCGGCAATTAACACTTTCTAATACATATTAAGGAGGATTCATGTATGTCAGCTGTTGAATGGGTTGCAGGAAAACAGTACGAAGAAATCATGTATGAAACATACAATGGAATTGCGAAAATTACGATTAACAGACCGCAAGTCCATAATGCCTTTACGCCAAGAACGGTAATGGAATTAATTGATGCATTTGCGTACGCACGTGATGATGAAAATGTAGGTGTTATTGTCCTGACAGGTGCTGGAGACAAAGCATTTTGTTCAGGCGGGGACCAATCTGTCAGAGGACATGGCGGATATGTAGGCGATGATCAGATCCCTCGTTTAAATGTACTGGATCTGCAGCGCCTGATCCGTGTCATTCCTAAGCCGGTTATTGCGATGGTAAAAGGCTATGCAATTGGTGGAGGACATGTCCTTCATATCGTATGTGACTTAACGATTGCAGCAGATAACGCTGTATTCGGACAAACAGGACCTAAAGTAGGAAGCTTCGATGCAGGTTATGGTTCAGGATATCTTGCAAGAATCGTCGGCCATAAGAAAGCCCGCGAAATTTGGTATCTGTGCCGCCAGTACGGCGCTCAAGAAGCTTTGGATATGGGGCTTGTCAATACAGTGGTGCCGCTTGAGAAAGTGGAAGAAGAAACAATTAAGTGGTGTGAAGAAATACTTGAGAAGAGCCCGACGGCTATCCGCTTCTTGAAGGCTGCCTTCAATGCCGATACTGATGGGCTTGCAGGAATCCAGCAATTCGCCGGAGATGCAACACTTCTATACTATACAACGGATGAAGCGAAAGAAGGCCGTGACGCATTTAAAGAAAAACGCAAGCCTGACTTCGGCCAATTCCCGCGTTTTCCTTGATTGAATATTGATTTTTTCAGCTTGATGGCTTGCCATCAGGCTGTTTTTATATTAAAAATCGCATGAAATGAGGAGTATATGATGGAAGCGCAAATAGTGCCGAATTTTCTTCAAAAGCGAACTTTTTTAACCCCCGATCGCCCTGCCCTTTCCTTTTTGGGGAAAACCTATACATTTTCTGAAATATATGAGCGTGCATACACGATAGCAGGGCAGCTGCAGGCAGCTGGATGCATGAGAGGACAGTTTGCAGGTGTCCTTCTCCGAAATCATGAAGACACTGTTTTTATTCTTTTGGCCCTGCAGCTAATCGATGTAAAGGCCGTTATATTAAATAACAGGCTGACTGCTGAGGAATTGATTTGGCAAATGAATGATTCGAAGGCCGCTTTCCTTTTAACAGAGAATTCTTTTAACGAAGTAAGCCAAAAGGTTGTAAAGTCTTTAGGAGAAATTTCGGCGATCCATAAAGAAGATCTATTCAAGACAAATCCTGATGAGCCGTCATTAGTGGAAGAAATAAGTCTTGATGAAGTTTGTACCGTCATGTATACATCCGGAACAACCGGCAATCCGAAAGGTGTTCTGCAAACCTATGGAAATCATTGGTGGAGTGCAGTGGGATCTGCATTGAATTTAGGGTTGAATGAAAACGACAGCTGGCTGTGTGCTGTCCCGATTTTTCATATTAGCGGCTATTCCATTTTAATGCGAAGCATTATCTATGGCATGAAAATGGTTCTTTTCGAATCTTTCCATGAAGAGAAAGCTATTGAGGCTATTTCCATCGAAAAAGTGACCATCATGTCTGTTGTAAGTACGATGCTTACCAGGATAGCAGATGCACTTAAAGGCGAAAAGCTGCCGGAGTATTTCAGATGTATGTTATTAGGGGGAGGGCCCGCAGCAAAATCACTTCTTGAGGATTGCAGAGAGAAGGGAATTCCTGTTTACCAGACTTACGGAATGACAGAAACTTCGTCCCAGATTGTTACACTGGCTCCGGAATACAGTTTCAGCAAATTGGGTTCGGCCGGTAAGCCTTTATTTCCTTCCCAGCTGAAAGTTAATGCTCATAATGGGAAGCATGCTAACCCCGGAGAAGCGGGCGAAATTCTCGTAAAAGGTCCAAATGTGACAAAAGGGTATTTAAACCGAAAAGAGGAAACAGCAGAAAAACTAAAGGGTGGCTGGCTTTCAACTGGAGATATTGGATATGTGGATAAAGAAGGATTCTTATATGTGCTTGATCGGCGGTCAGATTTAATTATTTCAGGCGGAGAAAATATCTATCCGGCTGAAGTCGAAGGTGTTCTTGTTTCGCACTCCCAAATATCGGATGCAGGGGTCATTGGCATGAAGGACGACGTTTGGGGTGAAGTGCCTGTCGCCTTTATTGCCGGAGACGAGAATCTGGATGAAAAAGAAGTGATGCAGTACTGCTTAGAGAAGCTGGCAAAGTATAAAGCACCTAAAAAACTTATCACCATCAATGAAATTCCAAGGAACGCTTCTAAAAAGATTTTAAGAAGAAAGCTTCGGGAAATGCTTGAGGAAAGCGGGAATTAACATGGATATAAAAACAATTACTTTATATAAAATCAAGATGCCTTTGAAAACGCCATTTTCCACTCATTTAGGAACAGTGAGGGACAGAGAGGGAATCATTGTTGAGGTAATCGATCAAGAAGGACGGAAAGGGTACGGAGAAGGAGTCGCTTTTTCTTCACCCTGGTATACGGAGGAAACGGTTGAAACAAGCTATCATATGCTTAAAGAATTCCTTATCCCAACAATGCGTAATGCGGATATAAAGCATCCTTCAGAAGCAGGCCGGGTTTTTGACGCCTTCAGAAGGAATCAAATGGCGAAAGCAGCGCTGGAAACGGCTTTATGGGACTTGGCAGCCAAAAAAGAAGATATTTCGCTATCAAAATATATAGGCGGCCAGCGGGAATTGATTCCATCAGGCGTGGTTGTTGGCGCCAAAACAAAAGAAGAAGTAAGAAGGCAAATTGAATACTATCTGGAGAATGGCTATCAAAGGGTCAAAATAAAAATCAGCCCCGCGAACGATTATGAATTTATTTCAGAGATTCGCCGCTTTTACCCCGATCTGCCAATAATGGCAGATGCTAATTCAGCATATTCATTGGACGATATTGATCATTTAAAACGGCTTGATGACTTCGGGCTGCTGATGATTGAACAGCCGCTGGAATATGATGATATTGTTGATCATGCAAAGCTTCAGAAAGAACTGAAAACCCCGATTTGCCTGGATGAAAGTATTGTCACCTTTAATGATGCCAGGAGAGCGGTCGAGCTGGGAAGCTGTAAAGTAATCAATATTAAGATTGGCCGGGTTGGAGGTCTGGGGACGGCAAAGAAGATTTATGATTATTGCATGGATAAAGGGATCCAGGTCTGGTGTGGAGGCATGCTGGAGTTCGGTATCTCCCGTGCACATAATATTGCTCTTGCCTCCATGGAGGGCTTTGCCATTCCTGGTGATATCTCAGCATCGGGCAGGTATTGGGAAGAAGACATTATTCTTCCCGAAGTCACCGTGGAAAACGGGATGATAAAAGTTCCTGATAAACCGGGAATCGGTTATGAAATTAATGAGAAAAGGCTGAACGAAGTTTCCGCCTCAAAAGAAAGCATTGCTTTATAAGTAAAAAACCGCATTTCTATATTTGTCAGAATTGCGGTTTTCATTTTATTGCAAAAAAATAAGACGCATTATCAGCGCCTTTTATTATTAATTATTGTGTAATTTCATCCTTAATAAATGAATCCTCTTTAATGGCAAAGGAGCTTAATCCAGCAGCAGCGGCAAAAGCAGCTCCAAGCAAAATAATGGTTGATAACATTTGTATCACTCCTATAAGTTGTTGTTACTCTATACATTCCCAGTAATAATCTTAATAAACTTGTTTTTATAAAAAACGCAAAAGCGATGCATAAAATGCACCGCTTTTGCAGCATTTCGCATAACTATCCAATGAAATGCAAGACCGCCTACAACACCTGGAAGGTGCTGTCACCCATTAAAGGTCATGAGGCTCGAACGTTTTGCAGTCTGTTTCTTTGCTGTTGTCTGCAGTTTCGCCAGTATGGCTGACTACGTATATTTGGTCGGCACTGCAGCGGTTCCCATTTTTCCAGAACGCACAATTATTGACTTCACATAAAACATCTTTTGCCATTGCTGATCACTCCTAAGCAGAAAATATGACCAAGCCGAAAATTGCAAATTTCGGGCGGCACCTGGTACCAGGGTCTTCTTTATTTTCTGCAGAGTCTTCGGATTCAGTCATGGCATTTGAAGGAATGTCAAGATTGGACTGTTTTAATGAAAAAACCTCCCAAACCGGGAGGTGAATGTAATTATTCATTTAGAGCTTTTTCAAGGGCAGCAAGATTGTCGTTCATTAATTTAAAATATGTTTGGTTTTCTTTAATATTTTCTTCCGTCAGGACCGATAAATTATGAAGCATTAACGGTTCTGCGCTGATTTCTTTTTGCAGAATTTCAGTCAGTCTTGAGCTTACATTCTGTTCAAAAAAGACATATTTCAAGTCATGTTCTTTTGCTTCCGCGATGATTTTCTGCAGTTCTTTCTGAGTTGGCTCGCTGGAAGAATTTAAACCGGATACACTGATTTGATCCAAACCATATCGGTCTTCCCAATAACCATATGCTGCGTGTGAAACAATGAATTCCTTATGCTCAGCATTTTGGACTGTCTGCTCAAAGTCATTGTGAAGATTATCGAGCTCCTGGGCAAGCTCCAGATAATTCTGTTCAAATTGCTCCTTCTGCTCAGGCATCTGTTCCACTAAGGCATCTTTAATTGATTCAGCCAATTCTTTGGAGTATAAAGGATCCAGCCAAACATGGGGGTCGATATCTCCATGGCTATGATCATGGCCTTCTTCAGATTCAGCTCCGTGTTCATCAGCATGTTCTTCTTCATGCTCAGCTTCATCAGTATGTCCTTCGTCTTCATGGGCAGGATCATGATTTTCATCTGAGTGAACAAACTCTATATTTTCTCCTGCGGCCACCATTTTAACTTTCTCATTTTTCAATGTTCCTTTTGCTTTTTCCACAAAGCCTTCAAGACCGAGTCCTATAAAAATAAAAAGATCAGAATCAGCCAGCTTCATCATATCTTTTTGTGATGGTTCAAAAGTGTGTTCATCCGATCCGGGAGGATAGATGGTTTCAACTTCTAACGCATCCCCTCCGATTCGTTCAGTAAAGTATTGAAGCGGATATACCGTTGTATAAACCGTAGTTTTATTGCTGCTGTTTTCCTCTGGCTTTGCATCTGAGCAGCCTGATATAACAAGGACTAGGCCTAGAATAAATACTAAAAATTTCTTTGTCATTTTTTCTCCTCCTTTTATAAAACGTAGTTATTACGATTTAAAGCACGGACTCTATTTTAGATAATGTTTATTAGGGCAGTTAATTGCCGAAGTCAGCGTCCAAGTAATTAATAATACGTAATCATTACGATTTCACTTAGTTATCTTACAAAATATCCAGCTAAAAAGCAAGGATAAAAATTTGTTTGAAGCTCAAGCTTTATGTATCATAAATATAGATGCCTGTTAAAGGTTATCATTAGTATTGACATCTTTTAGTCAAGTATTGCAGCATTTATGCCTGCTCAAAGCAAAGGAATGCATAAAAGACAGGGAGTGGAACAATTGAAACTTTTAGAAGAAATCTTAAACCATAACCAGCAGTTTGTTGAAGAAAAAAAGTATGAAGAATTTGAAACAACGAAATTCCCTAATAAGAAAATGGTTATTTTGACTTGCATGGACACACGTTTAGTGGAGCTTCTGCCAAAAGCGCTCAATGTAAGAAACGGTGATGTGAAAATTATCAAAAATGCGGGAGCTTTAGTAACACATCCGTTTGGAAGTATTATGAGAAGCATTTTAGTAGCTGTTTACCAGCTGCAGGCAAAAGAAGTGTTTGTTATTGGCCATCATGACTGCGGCATGAGCGGAATGAAAGCAGATGCGGTTGTGAGCAGCATGAAGGAGAGAGGCATTACTGAGGATGCATTGGATACGATGACATACTCAGGAATTGCTGCAGAGGACTGGCTAAGAGGCTTTGAAAATGTAGAGGATAGTGTCTCCCATAGCGTCCATATGGTGAAAAAGCATCCATTGATGCCAGCTGATGTGCCTGTGCATGGGCTTGTAATTCATCCTGGCACAGGCAAGCTTGACCTGGTAGTGGACGGATACGAGGGTTAATTCTTTTTCCTTTTAGGCCATTCCTCAGGAACAAGATCCACTCCGCCTGGATGAAGGGGGTGGCATTTTAAAATGCGTTTTATCGTCAGCCATCCGCCCTTTAAGGCGCCGAATCGCTTAACAGATTCCAGCCCATAATGGGAACATGTCGGATAAAACCGGCATGTTGGAGGCTTCAGCGGGGAAATCACAATTTGATAGAAACGAAATATTGAAATCAATATCTTTTTAAACATGGCATTACCTTTCCTGGTTAAAACATATTTTCTTTTAAAATAACATATAATCGTGAAAACGTCATAATTTTCATATTAATTTGATGAATTTAGTCGGATATTACGTTATAATAAAAGGAAAACTTTAGGGGAGTGTTTTGAATGCCTTCAGTAGAAAGTTTCGAATTGGATCACAATGCTGTAAAAGCTCCATACGTGAGGCACTGCGGTGTGCATAAAGTGGGAAGTGATGGTTTAGTTAACAAGTTTGATATCCGTTTCTGTCAGCCAAATAAGCAGGCGATGAAGCCGGATGTCATTCACACACTTGAGCATCTGCTTGCTTTTAATATCCGTACACATGCAGAGAAATATGATCATTTTGATATTATTGATATTTCCCCGATGGGTTGCCAGACAGGCTATTATTTAGTCGTTAGCGGAGAGCCGTCAGTAGAAGAAATAATCGATTTGCTTGAAGCTACAATGCAAGATGCGGTTGAAATAACCGAGATTCCTGCTGCAAATGAGAAGCAATGCGGACAGGCAAAGCTTCATGACCTTGAAGGCGCAAAACGTCTTATGAGATTCTGGCTGGAACAATCGAAGGATGACTTGAAACAGGTTTTTGCATAATGAAAACGGGCTGACTAGTCAGCCCGTTTTTATAATAAGATAAGTATAAAATTTTGAACGCCGATAACTGTATTTCTTATAATATTGGCGATAAAAGCCTTGAAATGGATTCTTTTAATTTGATTTTTAAGGCCCTATTCCTGTAATCTTCTGCAGTCAGAATACTTGAAAGCTGGGCATCTTCTTTAAAGCTCTCAGTCAGTTCTTTCGAAACGTCCTCATCATATATAAAGGCATTTACCTCAAAATTCAGCCTGAAGCTTCTAACATCTATATTCGCGGTTCCAACCGACGAAACTTTCTCGTCAACAATCAAGGTTTTTGCATGGATGAAGCCATTCTCGTAAATAAAGATGTTTGCATTAGCTTTTAACATTTCCCCTATATAGGAGTAGGTTGCCCAATAAACAAACATATGATCAGGCTTGTTCGGTACCATAATGTTCACTTCAACACCTGATAATGCAGCTATTTTCAATGCATCCAAAAGACTTGCGTCCGGAATGAAATATGGGGTTTGGATATAAATAGATTTACGGGCCGATGAAATCATTTTTATATATCCATTTTTAATCTGTTCCCATTCCGAATCAGGACCGCTGGTAACAATTTGCATCCCTACGCTATCGCGAGACTCGGCCAGCGGAAAATACTTAGGGGCATAGTAAATATCATGGCGGTGCGAAGCCTGGTTCCAGTCAAGGATAAAGCGAGTCTGCAGGGAATGAACAGCACTCCCTCTAATTCTTAAATGAGTATCACGCCAATATCCAAACTTTGGATTTAGCCCGAGATATTCATCCCCAACATTAAACCCGCCAACATATCCAATCTGGCCGTCAATAATGGCAATCTTACGATGGTTCCGGTAATTAATTCTCAAGTTGATAAAGTGCAGCCGGGAAGGGAAAAAGGCCTCAATTTCTCCTCCTGCCGCAATCAGCTCTTTAAACGCCCTTTTATGCAGGCTTCTTGAGCCCAGTTCATCATAGAGAAGCCTTACTTTTACGCCTTCCCTTGCCTTTTCCGTCAAAAGATTGATTAAGCTTTTCCCCAAATTATCTCTTTTGAAGATATAATATTGCAGATGGATGTGATCGGCTGCATTTTTGATATCCTCCACAAGCGAATTGAACTTCTCTTTCCCATCTGTAAAAATCCTGACCTCGTTGTCCTGTGTCAATACCGCATCATTGTTGACAAGGTGCATATATATAAGGTCTTTGGAGTTTTTAATTATGCCATTTTGAAAATGGAAATCCTTTTCCTTGATTCCTCTGATTTGATTGTTCAGCAGTTCATCAATTCCAATCTTTTTGCGGTCTTCCCATTGGAACATCTTTCTTTTGGTTAAATTCTGCCCAAAGAAGAGGTACATGAAAAAACCAAGAAGAGGAATAAAAAACAAAACCATGAGCCACGCCCATGTGGCGCCTGCATCCCTTCGCTCCAGAAAGATAACAAATATAGCCAGGATAAAATTTAAGACTAAAAATACTGTAAGCATCATGGAGTATATATCCATCTCAATGTCCTCTCCACATGTATGTTATTTCCGTCCATTTAAAAGGAAAACCTCCGGCTGTACGGAGGCTGTATATATAATATCGTATGCTTATGAACGGTTTTGGTTATCTTCTTGTTCTTCTTTAGCCTCTTTTTGTCCCTGCTCGCTGTCAGGAAGCGGATCAATTGGGTCTACCGTATGCTTGAATTTGTAAGCTTTTGAAGTGGTGATGACGCTTAAAAGCAGTACCACGATCACAATGATAATCGATATGACTAATACCGTATACATGTTTCTCCCCCTTTTCTCTCAATATTTTACCATGAAAGCAGCTCTTTCATGAAAGATTTCGCTATGGCCTAGGTACAGGTTTGAATTTTGTTATTGTGGGTAATCTATTGTTGGGAGGATGATTTATATGAGTAAAGAATTAGTAAAAGCTGTTAACCAGCAAGTAGCAAACTGGACTGTTCTATATGTAAAGCTTCACAATTATCATTGGTATATTAAAGGGAAAAACTTTTTTACCCTTCACGCAAAATTTGAAGAACTTTATAATGAAGCCAACATACATGTAGATGAACTGGCTGAGAGAATCCTGGCTCTTGAGGCTAAGCCGGTTGCGACTATGAAGGAAGTTCTTGAGACCAGTTCTCTCGAAGAAGCGACAGGAAAAGAAAATGAAGAACAGATGGTCCAATCCGTCGTAGATGACTTCGAAAAAATGGTGGACGAGCTTCAGGAAGCAATTGAGCTTGCAGAAGAAGCCAAAGATGAAGGAACAGGCGACATGCTGATTGCTGTAAAGCAAAGCTTAAAGAAACATATTTGGATGCTGAAAGCATACCTTGGATAATAAACAAAGACTGGCTGGAAAGCTGGTCTTTTTATATGCAAAAAAGAAAAGCTTAAAGCGCCTTACCCACGAAGGAACGCAGACTAAGAACGCCACGTCCTCCCAAAAGCTAACGCTTTCGGTCGTGCGATGTATCGCTGCCGTAGCTTTCCTTGTCCTGTGGCGTCTGCATGACCCCCATCCTCCCAAAAGCTGCCGCTTTCGGTCGTGCGATGTTTATGCTGACGAAGCCTTCCTTGTCCTGGGGGCCTCACCTCGAGGGGGCAGGCGCTGGAGCTAGACATTAAAATAAAAAGCGGCTTATCGCCGCCTTCAAATAATATGGATAGTTAATAATTCGGATATGTATAGTTTAGTGTATGTTCCGGTGATGAATGATTGGGCTTCTGCGCTGGCCGTAATTCTCACTGGCAAATTTCCCTTTTAAGCTCTCAATCAGATAAAGCCCCATTAAATCATATAATTCCTGATTATCGAGATCCCTGATAATATTCAGCAGGTCTTCTCTGTCCATTTCTTCTAAGAAGGCAAAAGCGAGCATATCGATATCCTCTTCATCACCTGTCAGCTTATTCCTGTAAAGTTCATATAGCTCATCAATCAGTTTCATGATAACACCTCCTTAAAAAAATTCTCCCGTTTTATATAGTATACTTAATTTAATACCCCTGATGCAGGAAAATATTCACCGCAGATAAATTGAGAAGCTGTTTCTCAATTATTTAACTTAGTATATGTAAGCTTATGAAGAATGATCGTAATTTCGTATAATTTTATCATAAATGTGGGAAACGATAACTATAGAAATGAAAAAGTCATGATATTTAATGATAAAGTAACCGGTGTTGAAACTGCGTCACAGGAATGAACAAAAAAGGGGCTGACAGGATTGGAAGGGAATAAAAAAACGTATTATATAACGCTTGGTTCTGGGGAGATTTCACAAAGCGCCACTGGCTCAACATGGAATTTTAAAATAGAGGCAACAGATGATGAAATCATTGCCTTAAGAGAATATTTTGACCAGAACTATTCAACTGAGTGGCAGAATTTTTACCGAGCCCATGTTCCTTATGTTCAATACCATTATGACCGTGAAAATGATGCTTATGATGATACAATGAAGAAAATATATGGAATGATTTATGATCTTGGAGACGATGAAGCAAGAAAACATATAGAAAGCATGGGAATCCTTACTGAAGAGGAACATAAATAAGAAGAACAGAAGCGCCTTGCCCATCCCGACACCTCGAGGGGGGAGGCGCTGGAGCTAGAAAGCTCTCGAAGTACCAAGGGTAAAAAGCTGAGGCGAATGCCTCAGCTTTTCTTACATTTCCATTTCTACAGCTGTATCTAGAACTTCCTGCGGAACGGCTATAGCCTCTACCTTATTATAGTTTGCGTATTGGCCGTTCATGTTCTGCTTCATGGAGATTGTCTGGCCTTCAGCCGTGATTTCCATTTCCATAATCATATTCAGCACGCTTGGATAAAAAGTTTCTTTATCAATCACGATTTCGTATTCCACGCCGTTAATTTTCATGTTATCAAGCATTTCTCCGTTGGCTGCCAGTTCTGGCGGAAGTGTTTCTGCTGCTGTTTCCTTCACAAAATCATTGAATTTTTCTCCATCGGCTTTCAGTTTTAGGATATAGCTTTTTGCATCCTGTTCAAACGTAAAGTCGTCCACGAACTCCTGCAATTTCTTTAGTTCTTCACCAGGATTCGTCTGCTGGCTGGACATTTGAAGCAAATCATCCGACATTTCTTTAGGGAACTTCATCCACTGCTCACCGGCTGCATCATAGAGGAACATGCCTTCTTCAGTAAAGTAGCTTTCAACATCATACGATTCTTCTGTGCCGTCCATCGACATAGTCATTTTTTGGTAGAAGGCCAATGGATCTGTTGTAACATCCATATCAATGACAGAATCAATATTCATATTTTCCCCTTCAGTGCCTGAGCTCATTTCCTGGCTCATATCCATATTTACCGAGAAGCTTTTTAGCTCTTCTGAAGCCTCGGTAGATTTCGTTAAAACTTCCTCCAGTGTCAATTCTGAAGCTTCTTCTGTTTTTGTCTTTTCTTTGTCGGTGCCGCCAGCAGATTCATTTACAGGTTTGGCTGTTTCATTGCACGCAGCCAGCATTAGAATCATTAGGAATCCGGTAAGGACTGCAAGGGATTTTTTCAAGGTATACACTCCTCTATTTAGGTTAGTCAACTAATTTTACGAGGAAAAAAGGAGAAAAGTTTCAAAAATATGTAAATTGATACTTTAGCCCCAGAAGTTTTTAAATATATGAATAACCTTTATAATGATAATATCAGAATTTAATTATCGAGTGGGGGAAAAGTATGGAAACCTTTTTGGATGAGAACGGCGGGGAAGTGCGATTTTCTTTTAATAAACGAGCTTTCGGAACTGAGCCAAAACATGTTCTGGTCATTTGCCGCTATGGCGATCAATGGCTGCTGACGAATCACAAAAAGCGGGGGTGGGAATTTCCAGGCGGTAAGAGAGAACAGGGTGAGTCTCTTGAAGGGGCAGCCAGAAGAGAAGTTTATGAGGAAACAGGAGCAGACTTAAAGAATTTAAATTTTATTGGTGAATATGAAGTTAATTTGGGAACAGAGCGTTTTGTCAAAGCCATTTTTTTCGCCGAGGTGAAAAGCCTTAACAAAACGGATCAATATTTTGAAACAAACGGTCCCATTCTGACAGCGGGAAACTTGCTGGAAGACAGGTGGAGCAGCCAATACAGTTTTATCATGAAGGATAAAGTAGTTGAAAAGAGCCTCGAAAAAATCATGCAGGGAAAGTAAAAAAACGGCATTATCGCTGCCGTTTTAATTATGACCCATTTTTTATCAGTTTTCGCTCGAGCAGTTCGACGAGCTGATACATCACTGTTGCAAAAACAGCAATTACAAGCAATGACAGCATGACAAGTGTGAAGTTGAATACTTGGAAGCCGTAAATAATCATGTATCCGAGACCTTTTGAGGATACAAGGAATTCGCCTACGATAACACCGACCCATGATAGCCCGACATTCACCTTTAAAGTGGAGATAATGGTCGGGAAGGAAGCAGGCAAAATGGCTTCCCTGAAGATTTGAAATCGATTTGCCCCAAAGGTTTGAAGCACTTTAATATAATTGGGGTCAACTTCTTTGAAAGATGTATACACGACAATGGTTGTGATGATGATGGAAATAATCGCGCCCATGGCTACGATTGAAGTAAAGCTGGGGCCTAATGCGACGATTAATATCGGACCAAGAGCAACCTTTGGCATTGAATTCAGGACAACCAAATAGGGATCCGCTATTTTTGAAAGCATCGGTGACCACCAGAGGATGGCTGCAAGCAATGTGCCTAGAAAAGTGCCTAATATGAATCCAAATACGGTTTCTGACAAGGTGTAGCCTAAATCCACCATCAAGGTACCATCCTGAACTTTGGTTAAAAATAATCCCCATACTTTAGAAGGCGCACTGAAAATCAATGGGTCAATCCATTGCTTTTGGCTTGCCAGCTCCCATCCGGAAAAAAATACGATAAAGATGACAGCCTGATAGAAGCGGACCCATTTTTTTTCACGGTTTAGCGACTGGATATATTTCTGGTGGAGGAATTTAACGTTCTCCTGCGGGCTCAAGGGACTCCAGCTCCTTCCATATAGTTTGAAAAATCGCTGGATATGCTTCATGATTTCTAGCGTTAAAAGGGGTTTCATCTCTTAATTCTTTTGGTATTACAAACGTTTTATGAAGCTGTCCGGGCCTTGCTGAAAAGAGAAAAACACGATCACTCATGCTGATTGCCTCACCAATATCATGGGTAACCAGTATGGCTGTCTTTCCAAATGATTTAAGCGTATTAGAGACTAAATCCTCAAGCTTCAGCTTGGTTTGATAATCTAATGCGGAAAAGGGTTCATCAAGCATGAGCAGCTTTGGTTCAGTTGCAAGTGTTCTTACAAGGGCAACGCGCTGGCGCATTCCGCCTGAAAGCTGCTTCGGAAACTGTGACTCTACACCCTTTAATCCCATTTCCTGAAGGAGCTGCAGTGCATATGCTTTTTTGTCGGGAGTAAGGCTGTTTCCAATTTTAAGCCCCAGCAGGATATTTTCTTCAATCGTTTTCCAGGGAAAAAGATAATCCTGCTGCAGCATATAGCCAATTTCATTTTCTGCTGTTTTAACCCGCTTTCCTTCAAGTATTACAGTGCCTTCAGTAGGTTCAAACAAGCCTGCTATGATGGAAAGCAAAGTCGTCTTACCGCATCCGCTTGGGCCGAGGAAGGAAACAAATTCTCCTTCCTCCACTTCAAGCGAAATATTGGAGAGGGCCGTTACAGCAGAGGTTTTCGTAAAATAAGTGTGGTGGACAGCATCTACCTTTAGAAAATTCATGTCGGCCTCCTCTTTCGTTTACTTCATTACGCCTTCAGCAATTTCTGTGTTGACAAGTGTGTCATGCTCTATGCGCTTAGGGAGCTCTCCTGCTTCGTCCATGATGTTCTGCAGGTTTTCCCATTCTTCAGTGTCCAGGATAGGATCTGCTGCAAATGACCCCTGGCTCTTATAGCGATCTACTACCATCTCAATGATATCAAGCTCGGTATTGTCGAAATATCCTTGAATGGCTTCTGCCGTTTCTTTCGCACTGTGTGTCTCAACCCATTGCTGTGCTTTATAAATAGCTCTTGTGAATTTTTCGACCGTTTCTTTATTTTCATCAATATAGCTTTGTTTTGTCATGAATGTGGTATATGGTATATGACCGGACTCTGTTCCGAAAGAAGCTACGATATAGCCTTTGCCTTCTTTTTCAAAAACACTGGCAGTCGGCTCGAACAGCTGAACAAACTCGCCTGTTCCTGAAGCGAAGGCCGGAGCGATATTGGCATAATCAATATTTTGAATCAAGTCCATATCTGCGTGAGGATCAATTCCATGCTTTTTCAAAACAAACTCACCGGCCATTTGCGGCATACCGCCTTTACGCTGGCCAAGGAATGTTTTGCCTTTCAGCATATCCCAGGAAAAATTGTCGATTTTATTGCGGGAAACTAAAAATGTTCCGTCTGTCTGGGTGAGCTGGGCAAAGTTAATGACTGGATCATTGGAGCCCTGAGCCGAAACGTAAATGGAAGTTTCAGAACCTACAAGAGCGACATCAGCACTATCCGACAGCAGAGCAGTCATCGTTTTATCTCCGCCGGCTGTTGTCGTAAGCTCTACTTTAAGCCCTTCTTCTTCAAAAAAACCTTTCTCAAGGGCTACATATTGCGGAGCATAGAAGATGGAGCGTGTCACTTCGGCAATACGGACAGTTTGCATTTCATCCTTTCCGCAGGCTGCCAAAGGAACAATAAGTATCGCTGTAAGCAAAAGAAGCATGCTTACTTTCATCCATTTTTTCATAAGCCATAAGACCTCCCTTATGCTAAAAAAGTCAGATTTAAAAGCCTAGGATATCGTATGAAAATCGAAAAAATGTGTGAATGCCCATGGAAACATTTTTAGGCGGAGGTCATATAGCTCATACTATTAGTCGTATTCAGTTCTACTTCAAGAGGGGGATGAGGACATGGAATTCCAAAATGGCCATATCATAAATAAACAGAGATTTCCTTCGCCAAATCCGGCAATCGAATTATCTGTTGTCACATATCATGCAAACGGTTTACATATAAAAGGCCTGCTGGCAGAGCCAAAGGGGGAGGAGCTATATGATGGATTCCTATATCTGAGAGGAGGCATAAAAAATGTCGGGAAAGTAAGGCCTTCACGGATTGTCCAGTTTGCCTGTGAAGGCTTTATTGTATTCGCGCCTTTTTACAGAGGCAACCAAGGGGGAGATGGAAACGAAGATTTTGCAGGGGAGGACAGACAGGACGCGTTTGCCGCTTTTACTCTTCTTCAGGAGCATGCCCGGGTAAAAAGAGTTCATATTTTTGGCTTTTCCCGCGGTGGCGTAATGGCATTGCTTACTGCAATCGAGTTTCCGGAAGCCGCGTCCATTGTAACATGGGGAGGGGTCAGTGACATGTTTCTCACTTATGTGGAACGCAAGGATCTTCGGAGAATGATGAAACGTGTAATAGGCGGAACCCCGACAAAGTTCCCGGAAAGGTATAAATATCGCACCCCGCTTTTTCGGCTGGAGCAGCTGCAGGCGCCTGTCCTAATCATCCATGGAGAACAGGATCATAATGTTTCGGTGGAGCATTCCTATCGCCTGGAAAAAAGGCTCAAGGCTCTAAAAAAAGAAGTAGGCAGCTGGTATTTCCCTGAATATACCCACTACTTTCCGCCAGCCGTGAACCGCAAGACGGTAGAGGATTTAAGCGTGTGGATGAAAGCAAAGGGCAGATAAAATTAAGGACTTTCAGAGCGCAATAAGGTGGGGTAAAATAGAGAAAAGGATATTAAGAATGAAGGAGAGATACCAATGGGTATGCCTTTAGAGCTGAACACAATGATAGTGACAAAGGGAAGGGAGATCAGACTTGATGAGAATTTCTTTTCACTTGTCAAAGACGGGTACAGATTATATCCGCTCGATATCCCGGTCGAGGTAAAAAGAACAATTGATGGTGACCTGAACGGTATGGGTGTTATCAGAAAAGTGGAATGGGAAAACAGCCAGACCCTCATTACTTACCAGCTTGTTTCCTTAAACTCAACAAACTAAAAGAGCGCCTGGACTAAGTCCGGCGTTTTTTCGTTCGAAAATTTTCTGAAAACTGCAAGTGAGAATAGTGCTTTTAAATTAAGGAAAGAGAAAGAGAGCCCGAAAGGAACTAATCAGTGGGGATAGTGCCGCTAAGCGAGGACAAGGCGCCACGAAGGGAACTAATCGGTGTGAACAGTGCCGATCGGCAAATATAAGTCCGCTTGTGGAAACATACTCATTCGAGATGGCTGAATTACAAAATAAAATATCAAAAAAGGAATTGCCGCTCATACGGCAATTCCTTTTTTGATATTATGCGATTGGTCCGCCTTTTTCTTCGATATCAGAAGAAACGCTTGTGAATTTCTTAAAGTTTTCACGGAATTTTGCAGCGAGTTCTTTTGCTTTTGCTTCATAAGCAGCCTGATCTGCCCATGTTTTGTTTGGCTGAAGAACTTCGTCAGGCACACCTGTAACGTGCTGCGGAATTTCCAATCCGAAAATTTCGTCCTTGACTGTTTCTACGTTGTTCAGTTCGCCTTCAAGTGCAGCTTCCACCATAGCACGAGTGTAAGCAAGTTTCATGCGTTCACCGACTCCGTACTCTCCACCAGTCCATCCTGTGTTTACCAGGAATACTTTTGCATTATGCTCATCGATCTTCTCGCCAAGCATTTCAGCATAACGGTTTGCAGGAAGCGGAAGGAAAGGTGAGCCAAAGCATGTTGAGAACGTTGCCTGCGGTGAAGTAATGCCGCGCTCAGTTCCTGCAAGCTTGGAAGTATAGCCGCTTAAGAAATGGTACATTGCCTGCTCTTTTGATAGTTTAGAGATTGGAGGCAATACGCCAAATGCGTCAGCTGTTAAAAATACGATTGTATTAGGATGCCCGGCAATGCTTGGGTCAACGATATTATCGATGGCCTGAAGCTGGTATGCCGCACGTGTATTTTCAGTTAAAGTGCTGTCATCGTAATCAGCAACCCGAGTTTCACTGTTTACCACCACATTTTCCAATACAGCTCCAAAGCGGATTGCATCAAAAATTTGCGGTTCTTTCTCACGGGATAAGTTAATGCATTTTGCGTAGCAGCCGCCTTCAATATTGAAGACACCATTTGCCGACCAGCCATGCTCGTCATCACCAATCAGCTTGCGGTTAGGGTCTGCAGATAAGGTTGTTTTTCCTGTTCCGGATAAGCCGAAGAATAAAGCAACATCACCTTCGCGACCAACGTTCGCGGAACAGTGCATCGGAAGAATCCCGTTTTCTGGAAGCATGTAGTTCATAACAGAGAAAATGGACTTTTTCATTTCGCCTGCATATTCAGTACCGCCGATTAAAACAGTGCGGCGCTCGAATGAAATGATGATAAATGTTTCGGACTTTGTGCCGTCAACTGCAGGGTCTGCTTTGAAATTAGGTGCAGAAATGACTGTGAACTCTGATTGATGATCCAATAGCTCGTCTTCTGCCGGACGAATAAATAACTGATGTGCGAAAAGATTGTGCCAGGCATATTCATTAATTACCTGGATTGGCATGCGGTGCTTTTTATCGGCACCTGCGAAGCCTTTGAAAACAAATACTTCTTCTTTTTCTTTTAAGTAGTTGATTACTTTATTATAAAGATTAGAGAATGCTTCTTCAGAGATAGGCTGGTTTACGCTGCCCCAGTCCATTTTATCTTTATTTGATGCTTCTTCAACAATGTATTTATCTTTAGGAGAACGTCCTGTATACTTGCCTGTAGTAGCGCGTACGGCACCAGTAGAGGTAAGGGACCCTTCATTGCGGTTTAATACTTTTTCCACAAGCTGAGGAACGGATAATTGCACTTGAATGTTGCTGCCATTTAGTAATTCGCTCAATTCGTTTGATATGCTTACAGAGTTCATCTGATGAATACCTTCCTTTTTCCCGATTTTTTTATGAAAGTGATTACATCTCGAAATTAGTATAACACATTAAAATGATTAGTCTATACTATTACGAAACTTTTTTGTTCATGTTATAAAAATGTCATAATTGGACAAGTAATCCACTTTAATAACCTTATAACTTGTATATGTTAATATAGAAGAAAGTGTTAATTTTAACATGGGACTGATCTAAAATGAAGACAATTGCTCTCTATGATGGAACTTGTTCCTTATGCAAGGAAACAAAGAAGATATTTAAAAAACTCGATTGGCTGAATAAAGTGGAATGGATTTCTCTGCAGGAGTATGAAAAAATCCCGAACTCGCTCTCGTTTTCCAAGATTGATTTGCGCAGAGAGCTTCATATTATTACACCATCGGGTGGTGTGAAAAAGGGGTATTCTGCAGTAAGGAGACTGCTGTTCCTCTTTCCTGCATCCTTTTTAATTGGCCTCCTTTTATATCTCCCATTGACGCCAATGCTGGGCGATCCGATCTATAAATGGATTGCTAAAAACAGGCATAAATTTCTAAAGAAAAAATGTGACGACGGAAGCTGTTCGCTGTAAGCATGGAGCATAATCTTAAATGCTTAAAACTTAAAGTGAAAAATAATGAAAATCTGTTGACATGATTCGATAAAATACGGTATGATTCAACCTTGAACGGATACTCTCTTATCCCGAGCTGGTGGAGGGACAGGCCCTATGAAACCCAGCAACCTGCTAAAGGCAATAATCAGCAAAGGTGCTAACCTGACGCAAGGACGTAATTCCTTGAACGATAAGAGTGAAAGGCGCGAATCGATTTGCTTTCAACCTTTTCACTAATGAGAAGGTTTTTTATTTTGCAATGAAATGAACGGCTTTTGGAATGTACTATTTATGTGAGTTTTTAGCAGATTGCAGAGATGCATAATGAAAAATGGATGCCTGGCTTTCTGCCCAGCGCTGTCTATTTTTCTAATAAAAACTCCATGTTTATTTCATACTACTAAGGGAATGAGTTCCGTATCAAACAGAGATCCATGAAATGACAGGGAAAAGTTATTTCCGCTTCCCCCATTTCTTAATTCTCGCTCAATTTTCTATTTATAAGGAGGAAGCCAGATGTCAACAAAGCGTCGTTTGTTTACTTCTGAATCAGTTACTGAAGGTCATCCGGATAAAATCTGTGACCAAATTTCTGATGCAATCTTAGATGCAATTTTAGCTAAAGATGCGAATGCCCGTGTTGCTGCAGAGACTTCTGTAACAACTGGACTTGTATTAGTTGCAGGTGAAATCACAACATCTACATACGTAGATATTCCAAAAATCGTTCGTGAAACGGTAAAAGAAATCGGTTATACCCGTGCTAAATATGGTTTCGATTCCGAAACTTGTGCAGTATTAACTTCCATTGATGAGCAGTCAGCAGATATTGCAATGGGTGTTGACCAGGCCCTTGAAGCACGCGAAGGACAAATGAGCGATCAGGAAATCGAAGCAATTGGTGCAGGAGACCAGGGTTTAATGTTCGGTTTTGCCTGCAACGAAACGAAAGAGCTTATGCCTCTTCCGATTTCTTTAGCACATAAACTTTCCCGCCGCCTGACTGAAGTTCGTAAAGAAGAAATCCTTCCTTACCTTCGTCCAGACGGAAAAACTCAGGTAACGGTTGAGTATGATGAAAATGACAAGCCTGTCCGCATTGACACAATTGTTATTTCTACTCAGCATCACCCTGAGATCAGCCTGGAGCAAATCCAGCGCAACCTGAAGGAACATGTTATTAACCCGGTTGTTCCCAAAGAACTAATCGATGAGAATACTAAGTACTTCATCAACCCAACAGGACGTTTCGTTATTGGCGGACCTCAAGGGGATGCAGGCCTGACCGGACGCAAAATCATTGTTGATACTTACGGCGGTTATGCCCGTCATGGCGGAGGCGCTTTCTCCGGTAAGGATCCTACAAAGGTTGACCGCTCTGCTGCTTATGCTGCTCGTTATGTAGCAAAGAACCTTGTAGCAGCCGGCTTAGCTGAAAAAGTTGAAGTTCAGCTTGCTTATGCGATCGGTGTGGCACAGCCTGTATCGATTTCTGTTGATACATTCGGAACAGGCAAAGTGGGCGAAGATGTACTGGTTGATCTAGTAAGAAAGCATTTTGATCTTCGTCCTGCAGGAATTATTAATATGCTTGGCCTTCGCCGCCCAATTTACAAGCAGACAGCTGCTTACGGACATTTCGGACGTACAGATGTTGATCTTCCTTGGGAGCGTACAGATAAGGCAGAAATTCTTCGTTCTGAAGCTGAATAGAAAAGCGGAAGCGCCTTGCTCGCTAAAGGATCGCAGACTAAGAACGCCACGTCCTGTGGCAACATCTGCATGACCCCCATCCTGGGGGCCTCCTCGAGGGGGGAGGCGCTCCTCCTAAAAGCTGTCGAAGCGTTCCTTGTGGAGCTAGACAATAATATAAAAAGCGGGAGTTGCATTCATAATGTAACTCCCGCTTTCTTTTTTGCGTCTTTATACATATAGGGCGTTAATTCACTTTTCGTTCTTTCTGCTCTTTAGTCGTTTATTTTTATATGTTATCGTATAAACTTCGGATAATGGCTTAATTTTCCGCGAAGATTTTTTTTATAATCCACGTGCTAATTATAAATGATTAGTGGTAGTATTATAGGGTATGTTTTCTAAGACAAAGGAGCCGTTAAGGCTATATCTAAATATTGAGAATAGAATGGAGTAGGTGACGTACATAATGTGTGGTTTTATTGGTTGTGTACATGAAAAAGCACAAAATTACCGTGACGCAGATAAAGAACAATTTCAAAATATGAATGATATCATTACCCATCGGGGTCCGGATGATTCAGGATACTATTTTGATGATCATATTCAATTCGGCTTCCGCCGTTTGAGCATCATCGATATTGAAAGCGGGCACCAGCCGCTGACTTACGAAAATAAACGTTATTGGATTATTTTTAACGGAGAAATCTACAACTATGTGGAACTTCGTGAAGAACTTCTCAAAGCTGGCTTAAGCTTTGAAACAAGCTCAGATACTGAAGTTATAATCGCCCTTTACAGCCATCTGAAAGAAAAGGCTGTTGAAAAATTGCGAGGAATGTTTGCGTTTGTCATTTGGGATAAACAGGAGCAGTCTTTATATGGAGCCAGAGATCCATTCGGGATAAAGCCTTTCTTTTATTATAATAAAGGAGACCGCACGTTCTTCGGCTCAGAGAAGAAAAGTATTCTTTTAGCGCTTCAGAATGATGTATTAAACTATGACTCTCTCCAGCATTATCTGACATATCAATTTGTGCCGGAGCCAGACACAATGTCAGAGGGAATCCATAAGCTTGAGCCAGGTCACTATTTCACGAAAAAAATTGGCGCTCCTATGGATATTAAGCGCTATTGGAAAGCTGCTTTCCATCCAGTGCAAAAATCAGAAGCTGATTTTACAAAGGAAATTCGAGATGTTTTGTTCGATTCAGTCAAAATGCATATGCGTGCCGATGTTCCGGTTGGTTCATTCCTTTCAGGCGGAATTGATTCTTCCATCATTGCTTCCATTGCGAAAGAGTTTCATCCTGCCATTAAAACTTTCTCTGTCGGCTTTGAACGCAACGGCTTCAGCGAGGTGGATGTAGCGAAAGAAACAGCAGAAAAGCTTGGTGTGGAAAACATCAGCTACATCATTACTCCTGAGGAATACATGAATGAGATTCCGAGAATCATGTGGCATATGGACGATCCGCTTGCTGACCCAGCTTGTGTGCCCCTTTATTTTGTGGCAAGAGAAGCACGCAAGCATGTAACGGTTGTACTTTCAGGTGAGGGAGCCGATGAGCTATTTGGCGGCTATAATATTTACCGTGAACCACAATCCCTGGAAGTCTTCAATAAAATTCCTGCTATCGGCAAAAAGCTTCTTCGCATGATTGCAAATATGATGCCAGAGGGAATGAAAGGGAAAAGCTTTATCGAACGCGGTGTAACGCCAATGGAACAGCGCTACATTGGAAACGCAAAAATGTTTACAGAGCAAGAGAAGCGCAGCCTGCTTCATGTATATAAAGACAGCTTAAATTATACGGATATCACTAAACCGCTATATGAAGAAAGCCGCGGATATGATCCGGTTGACCGCATGCAGTATATCGACATTCATACTTGGATGCGCGGAGACATTCTATTGAAAGCGGACAAAATGACGATGGCTCATTCTCTCGAGCTTCGTGTTCCGTTCCTTGATAAAGAAGTGTTTGAAGTGGCTTCCAAAATTCCGACCAGCCTGAAAACGGCAAATGGCACTACGAAGTATATTCTTCGCAAAGCTGCTGAAGGAGTCGTTCCAGATCATGTGCTGAACCGTAAGAAGCTTGGATTCCCTGTGCCAATCCGCCACTGGCTGAAAGACGAGATGAATGAGTGGGCTAAAAATATTATCCGTGAAAGCAATGTGGATCACTTAATCAATAAAGATTATGTGTTAGGGCTTCTTGAAGACCATTGCCAGGATAAAGCAGATAACAGCCGCAAAATCTGGACAGTTCTTATGTTCATGGTTTGGCATCAGGTATATGTGGAGAAAAAGTATTCTTTTGAGAAAGAGTATTTGTTAACTAAAGACTTGCAGCCGCTTAAAGGCTAAATTAAAAACGTCCATCAGGTGAAAACCTGGTGGACGTTCTTATTTTGGGAGATAGGTAATAGCCTGTTTGCCCATCTGCACCCATGCTTTTTCAAAATCGTTTATGGGTGCTTTTTTATTTTTCTCGCCTGTGAGCGGGTCATTGAAATACATGTATTCCTGATCATAGCCTGTGAGCAGGACTGAATGCTCTTTATAGGTAATCTGGATTTTTCCGCTTGGCGTATGCCAGGTCTGGAAAAAGTCATCAGAAAGCTGTTTATAGGCTGTGTTGATAATAACCCAGACAGGCCTGCTGTCTGACAAATGGATTTTTAATTCTTCAAAATCGGATCCGGTAAGGTCTTCAATGGAGCCAGGCATGTACTTTTCCGCAAGCTCTTTTACGGGTTTATGATAAACGCCGAGACCTGGATTATCAAAGGAATACATATCGCCTATGAACCCGTCATTCGGGTGCCCGAAATAGATTTTTCCGTTTTCAATGCGGTAAGGCTCAGGATTTTTCTTTATTTCTTTAGCGAGCGTCATTTTATCAGCCTGGATCCCTGCATGCTGAAGGAGCATGGCTAAGCTCGTCACTTCACATCCCCTGGGGAGCTCAGGAAACTGATTGACTGCGGGAGCATCTATAATTGTTTCTTCCTTGATCTTAATTACGGCAGTGTTGTGTCCAAGGAAAGAGCTGGCTTTCTCAGCAGGTTCAGACAGCCATGATTTAATTTGGTTTACGGCTGAAGCTGGCTGGCTACCTGAAAGGTTGTCATAAACAAATGCACCAGAAATCAGAATGAAGACAATTAAAAACATTGGTGCCGTTTTTAACATTGTTTTTCTGAATATCACTATTAAAAGTAAGAAAAGAACAATAGCCGCAATATAAATTTTCAATTTCTTCACCCGCCCATTGGTATTGCCTTATGTTTATTATCGGCTATTTTCCCATTCTATTAATAAAAGGGTGCAGGAGAGTTATTCAGGCTTTTTCTGCAAAGACTTATAATACTCCCCTTTTTCGGCGTATTCCCTGCTGATCCGTTCCATATCTTTGATATCATCTGGTGTCAGCTCGCGGATCACTTTTGCAGGCCTGCCGAATGCAAGAGTATTGGGAGGAATTTTCTTTCCTTGTGGAACAAGGCTCCCTGCGCCAATGAATGCTCCCTCTCCGATTTCAGCCTGATCTAATACAATCGAGCCCATCCCTATTAAAGCCTTTTTGCGGATAATGCAGCTATGAAGGATTACCTGATGGCCAACTGTCACTTCATCTTCCAATATCAGCGGGTTATTCGGGCTCTGATGCAGGACGGAATTGTCCTGAATATTGACTTTTTTGCCGATGATTGTTGGAGCTACATCTCCGCGTATAACGGAGTTGAACCAAACACTGGAATTCTCGCCAATTTCAACATCACCGGTAATGGTAGTAAAATCTGCAATAAATGCGGATTCTGCAATTTTAGGTTCTTTATCTTTATATGGATAGATCATGTGAAACACTCCTATATGCAGTTTGATTATTTTGATTTTATCATAAGAGGCATGATAAACGTTATTCTGGCAAAAAGAATTCCATTTTTACAAAGGTTGATTCATGAACAATTTTAGCATCTAGGCTATAATATATTTACATAAGACAGTACGTAAAAAGGCTGGGAGGATTGACTATGTGGAAATGGGAAACTGAAGGAGATGCAAAGGGCGTTATTGTCATGGTGCATGGGGCAATGGAGCATCACCGCCGCTATGGCTGGCTGATTGAAATGTGGCGCTTGGCTGGTTTCCATGTCATTATGGGAGATCTTCCTGGCCAGGGGATGACTTCAAGATCCAGAAGAGGCCATATTGATTCCTTTGATGAATATATACTTGAAGTTCAGGATTGGGTACAGGCTGCTTATGAATTTGAATTGCCTGTCTTTCTTTTAGGACACAGCATGGGCGGACTGATTGCCATTCGCCTGCTGCAGGAGGAAAGAATGAATCTCGCTGGAGTGATTTTGTCATCTCCATGTTTAGGTTTGGTTCAACAGCCTTCTAAATTTCTGAACTTTTTATCGCTTGGACTCAATTCTGTGATGCCAGGCCTGAAAATGGATGCCGGATTATCCGTGGACATGGCGACGAGGAATCAGGATGTCCTTGATGCTGATTTAAATGATTCACTGTATGTGACAAAAGTGTCGGTCAGATGGTACAGGGAACTTGTTTTTGCTATAAAGCTTGCCTTTGAGAATCTTGATAAAATCCAGGATTTGCCCCTCCTCGTATTGCAGGGCGGCGATGATAAGATCGTGAATAAAACAACTGTCAGAGAGTGGTTTAATCTTGCGCCATTCTCAGAGAAAAGGTTCAAAGAATGGCCTAAATGCTACCACGAAGTCTTTAATGAACCTGAACGTGAAGAAGTTTTTGAATACGCGAAGGATTTCGTGAACAGCCAATTAAAAGCGCTTGGTTATGTGGTTTAAGAACGGGGTTTTAATTATGGAGGGTGCAGGCTTAACATAAGAAACTGCTTACCTATCCCCTAAGCAAAAGGAGGTTTATCATGTCATGAGTGTACCTTCCATGCCAATTAGCTTAATGTCACATGTCTACAGGAAGGTTCTGCCAGCTGTCCATAAGGAACTTGCATACTGGAGAAGCAGGGCGGAAGCAATTCCTGATCAGGAGTTAAGAAAGCAGGCTCTTGCCAGCATTGAGCATAAAACCTTCCACTGTGAAGGCGGAGCTATTATGTCATTAATGGCCAAGGAAAAATATGAACAAGCGATTAAGTTTATCGTCGCATATCAGACAATCAGTGATTATTTGGACAATCTCTGCGACCGGAGCACCTCGCTTGATCCGCGGGACTTTGCGGCACTTCACGAGTCAATGGAGGATGCCCTCGATACGGATGCATCAGAAAAAAAATATTATCGGCTGAGAAATGAACAGGATGATGGAAACTATCTTGCAGATTTAGCTGCAGCATGCAGGGAAGTGCTGTCCAGTCTGGAGCATTACACACATATAAAAAGCCATCTGCTTGAATTATGCCGTTACTATTGTGATCTGCAAATACATAAGCATGTTGTGGTGGAAGAACGAGTTCCCCGTCTGCAGAACTGGTTTGACCAATATCGGTCTGATATACCTGAGATGGAATGGTATGAATTCTCTGCTTGCTCGGGTTCGACTTTGGGGATTTTTTGCCTTGTTTCCTACGCACTGAGAGATGATTTTGAAGCGGAGCATGCGGTAAATATACGAAATGGATATTTTCCCTACATCCAGGGTCTCCACATTCTTCTTGATTATCTGATTGATCAGGAAGAGGACAAAGCCGGTGGAGACTTGAATTTTTGCTTTTACTATGAGAACGAAGAAAAACTGTTTTCGAGATTGAAGCATTTTGTTGCCGAAGCAGATAAGCATACTGAAAAGCTGCCTCATAAACATTTCCATAAACTGATTAATCGCGGCTTGCTTGGGGTCTATCTATCCGATGAAAAGGTCCGGAAGCAGCGGAATGTCAGAAGATTAGCCAAAAGCATGATCAGAACAGGCGGAATGGTAAGCTATTTCTTTTATGTGAACGGAAGAGCTTACCGGACTTTGCAGAAGATGATGCCTGCTGGTTTTTCAGGAGCAATTGAAAAATAATAAAAAGCCTGCATTTTTCGCAGGCTTTTACCGTTTTTCAATTGCTACAATAAACGGCGGGTTATTTTTTTGATTTATAAACTGATACTGCAAAACATGAACGAGGCTTTGATCCAGCTGCTTTACATATCTGAGCAGATAATCACGCTCAACAGCTCCCTCAATATGGCC
This sequence comes from Cytobacillus sp. NJ13, assembly GCA_030348385.1. Classification (NCBI taxonomy): domain Bacteria; kingdom Bacillati; phylum Bacillota; class Bacilli; order Caryophanales; family Bacillaceae; genus Cytobacillus; species Cytobacillus sp. NJ13. Next base: position 4,462,766 of record JAUCFP010000006.1, read on the forward strand.
GTGATAAATCACCAAAAGAATAATCCCTTCCGGAGCCATCAGTTCCAAAAGCTGATCGATGGCAGAAATGGTTGTCTGCGGACGAGTGACAATATCTTTATCACCGCCAGGCAGGTAACCCAAATTAAAAATGGCTGCAGTTATTTTTCCATGATGGACAGGCGGCACATTCTCAAGAATGAATTCATGTCCTGAATGGAAAAGGGTAGTTCTGTCTGACAGATCATGATCAGCCAGGCGTGTTTTTGTATTCTGGACAGCTTCTTCCTGAATATCGAATCCGTAGACTCTTCCATTAGGCCCTACCAGATCCGCCAGAAATACTGCATCATGACCGTTGCCCAAAGTGGCATCAATAACGATATCCCCGTGTGATACTGCTTTCTCAAGCAGCTGTCTTGCGTAAGGTAAGATTCTTTCAAGCTTCATGACAATGCCTCCATTTGGCTTGGGTTGTAAAATTTTCCTTGCCAGCCGTTTCTGAGCTTTAATTCCGCATCAATCCTATTGAGCACTTCCCACTTATTCACACTCCACATTGGCCCGATCATCAAATCGATTGGCCCATCGCCTGTTATACGGTGGACAATCATTTCCGGAGGTAAAATCTCCAGCTGGTCACATACTAAGTTTACATACTCCTCAAGAGAAAGAAACTCAAGCATGCCTTTTTCAAATTGCTTAACCATTGGGGTTCCTTTTAATAAATGAAGGAGATGAATTTTAATGCCCTGCACATCCAGCTTCGCAACTTCCCGTGCGGTTTCCATCATCATTTCCGGTGTTTCAAGCGGAAGGCCATTAATGATGTGTGCACAGATGCGGATGCCATGTTTGCGGAGCTTGTTTACTCCCTCCGCATAGCATGGATAATCATGTGCGCGGTTAATTAAAAGGGCAGTCCGTTCATGTACAGTCTGTAAGCCCAGTTCTACCCAGAGATAGGTTCGCTGATTAAGCTCTGCCAGATATTCAACTACATCATCAGGCAGACAGTCAGGGCGGGTTGCAATAGACAGCCCGACAACACCGTCCTGCTCAAGCACCCTCTCATACATATCACGAAGCACTTCCACAGGGGCATGTGTATTCGTAAAGGCCTGAAAATAGGCCATGTATTTTCCGTCTTTCCATTTATGATGCATTTTTGTTTTTATTGCATTAAACTGTGTTTCCAAATCATCAGCGCGGTTCCCGGCAAAGTCTCCAGAACCGGCGGCACTGCAGAATGTACATCCTCCATGTGCGACCGTGCCATCACGGTTTGGGCAATCAAAACCGCCATCGAGTGCCACTTTAAAAACTTTATGGCCAAATTCATTACGCAAATGATAATTCCATGTATGGTACCGTTTATTATCGGATGCATATGGAAAAGGATTTACTTTATCCACAATTATCCCTCCTTTTTCAAAGAGTAATCTATAAGGTAAAAATGAATATGAAGGATTTCATAAAATTAATCTTATCATGACCCAAAATCTTATCCAAGGGGAATTGGCAGGAAATAGAGTGGAAAGGATTGAGGAAAAATGAACAAACTAATTAATGAAGCATGCAAGCTTCTAGACCCATTCGTTAAGGAGGGGAACAGATAATGGCAACCCGAGAATCGATGGATACACTCCTGCAGCAGTGTGAGGATGCAATCCGTTTTGCCCAGGAGCAGTTTGAATCAGGCAGAACGCAGGAGCATTACAATGATAACGAATACTCCAATGCACTTCAGTCTTTGGAAGCTGCTTATAACGATATAACCCAGATGGCGCACAGCGCCAACTCCCAGCAGCGGGAACAGCTTCACCGGATGAGGCTCCAGCTGCAGCAGCTCCAAAATCAGATGATAATACTTCCTCATTAAGGAGTGGTCCACAGATGGTAAAAAAGCGCTCAAAACAAAACAATCCGGAACAAAAGACCCGCAATGGCGCCAATAGCCAGGATGTTGAACTTGGCCGGGATTTTGATGCGGTAAAGCAGTCGAAAAAGAACTATGAGAAATCAGGCGGTCAGCCTGTAAAATCAAAATTTCACCCTGAGCCGGAACAATCATCATAAGAAATGCGGAAGCGCCTTGCTCACCCCCGACAAGCACAAGACGAACCTCCCGGAAAGGCGTTCTTTGCCTTTTTGGGAGGATTGGCTTGTGACCTAGAGGGGGTAGACGCTGGAGCTAGACAGCTATCTACATTAAAATTTAATTTTTTTATTAATATGGAAAGCCCCGATTTTTCAAAATCGGGGCTTTATTTTTTGTGCCGTTTAACGAACTATTCTTAATAGGTGCATTCCTTAAAAATCCACATTCAGCTCAAGTTTAAAAGAAGGAGTATTCTGTCTATTAAAATCGAATGAAAACCTCTTGCAAGGACAGGAAAAACCAACTAAAATTATTTTGGATTTCGAAATAGTGCCGGAGTGGTAATGTGCCGGCTAAACATAAAAAATATGAAAAAAGGGGCGTAATCTTATGCCGCGGAGCTTATGGCTTTTAATTATTGGGATGGCAGTAAATGTAACTGGATCTTCTTTTTTGTGGCCTCTTAATACAATCTACATCCATGACCACTTAGGCAAATCCTTATCGGTAGCCGGCCTGGTTCTGATGGTGAACGCAGCTGCGAGCGTAGCAGGAAATTTAATAGGGGGAAGCCTATATGATAAAATAGGCGGCTATCGTTCGATTCTTCTTGGAATTGTCATCACGGTAATGGCACTCCTCGGTTTGACCTTTTGGCATGGCTGGCCTGCATACGTGGTGTTCCTGACCTTTGTGGGATTCGGATCTGGAATTGTTTTTCCTTCAATGTTTGCGATGGCGGGATCTGTCTGGAAAGAAGGCGGCCGTAAAGCTTTCAATGCCATCTATGTAGCTCAGAATGCCGGTGTGGCCATTGGTGCTGCACTCGGCGGTCTTGTGGCATCGTACTCTTTTCAGTTAATTTTCCTGGCCAATACTGTTATGTATATCGTTTTTTTACTGATCGCTGTTTTTGGATACAGGGGAATAAATACTGTTATGGGTCAGCAGACCTCCATCCTTCAGGAAAATCGTAAGGTTAAAAATCATACCAAGCTTTACGCACTGCTCATATTATGCTCAGGTTATTTATTGTGCTGGGTCGGATATGTGCAATGGCAATCCACTATCGCTGCTTACACACAGGAATTGAATATTTCTTTAAAGCAATACAGCCTGCTGTGGACAATTAACGGAGCATTGATTGTATTGGGCCAGCCTTTTATCAGTGCTCTGGTAAAATGGTTCAAAACGCTAAAGGTGCAGATGATTGCCGGCATGGTCATATTTATAGGATCGTTTGCTGCTGCAGCCAGTGCAGAACAGTTCTCAGCTTTTATTACTGCCATGGTTATTCTGACGATTGGTGAAATGCTTATATGGCCAGCAGTTCCGACCATTGCCAACCAGCTTGCTCCAAAAGGGCGGGAAGGTTTTTACCAGGGAATCGTTAACAGCACTGCAACAGGCGGACGGATGATCGGGCCATTATTGGGGGGGATTCTGGTTGACCTTTACGGAATTTCCATGCTGTTTGCAGTATTAATGGTTCTATTTGTTTTTGCCATTCTGACAACTCTTGTTTATGACCGGAAATTGAAGGAGTCTAAAGAGTTGGCGCATGCATCATAGGTAAAGTGGAAGGCGCCCCCTCATAAAAAGCTGTCGCATTTAGTCGTGCGATGAGAATGCTGATGCAGCTTTCCTTGTGGAGCTGGACAGTTATCCAACTTCATAATTTATACATCCTTTTTAAGACAGAAACCTGCAGTTTTGAGCTGCAGGTTTTTTAATATTTTTGTTTTTAACCGGCGCCTTCGAAGTAATTTTCTTTTTGCTTAGCAGCAAATACAACTTCATTGAAGAAGCTTTTCAAAATCAGCCATCTCGCTGGATAAGAATTGATAAAGTCTTCGAGTACCTCTTCTGAATAAAGAAGCAGGACATCCAGATCTGCCTTTTTTTGTTTCAAATCATACAAAAGGGCATGCGGAATGGTGTAATAGTCATTTAGCTGCCATTGATTTAGCTTCACTGTAAAAATATTATGGTCCTCAATATAGGTTTCCAGCGCCTGTTTTTGCGCTTGAGCGCATTCCTGCTTTGATTTGTTACCAGATTGCCAGTGCGGATTAATCAGATAGATGCCTTTCAGCTCAAACACCTCCCATGTCTGCCGATTACTAGTGTTATGGACAGCAAAAGCAATAAGAATACCCATTGAAGTGAATTTGTTTTCAGAAAAATATGATAAAATAGTGATCATAATAGTAGATTTTCCTAAATGAGGGGATTCAAATGAAAAGTGCGTTATTCGATTTGCCTTTGAAAATTGTTGAAACCATTGTTGAGAACGCCTTTGGATGGCTTGTGGTTGTAAATAAAGAAGGAACAATTATTTACATCAATAAAAATTATTGCGATTTTCTTGAAGTGGAGAGGGAACAGGTTCTTGGAAGGCATGTTTCCGGGGTTATTGAAAATTCCCGAATGCATATCGTGGCAGAAACAGGCAAGGAAGAAATTGCAGATCTGCAATATATAAGAGGCAATTATATGATAGCAAACCGCATTCCGATTTTATCTGATGGCGAAGTAATTGGCGCTTTCGGGACAGTCTTTTTTAGGGATACAAAGGAATGGATGCAGATGAACAGCCATGTAAAGAGCATGCTGACAAAAATCCAGAGCTACATTCAGGAAATTGACCGCAGCGTAAAATATAGCCTCGATGATATATTAGGGAAATCGAGCCAGATTCAAAGCCTTAAGGAAAAAGTAAAAATGGTTGCAGCTAGTGATATTTCCGTCTTAATCCGCGGGGAAAGCGGAACCGGCAAAGAACTTTTTGCCCACAGCATTCATCAGCTCAGCAACAGGAGCCATCAGCCGTTTGTCAAAATAAATTGCGGCGCCATTCCTGAACAACTTCTTGAATCTGAACTTTTTGGCTATGAGGAAGGAGCATTTACAGGAGCGAAAAAGGGCGGCAAAAAAGGAAAGTTTCAGCTTGCTGATGGTGGGACATTATTTTTGGATGAGATTGGCGATATGCCGCTCAATATGCAGGTGAAATTATTGCGTGCCCTGCAGGAAGGCGAGATTGAAAGCGTTGGTTCCACTTCAACGGTTAAAGTGGATGTCCGGATTATTGCTGCAACCAACAGGCCGCTCGAAAAAATGATGGAAGAAAAACGCTTTAGGGAGGATTTATTTTATCGGATTAATGTGGTGCCGTTCATGGTTCCTCCTTTGCGCGACAGGATGGAGGATTTATCTTTTTTAATCGACAGTTTTATAAATAAAATAACGAAAAAATCAGGAAAGAGAATAAGCTCGATTAGCGATGAGGTTATAGAAAAATTTCACCAATATAGCTGGCCCGGCAATATTAGAGAGCTTGAAAATGTCATAGAGGCATCCATTCATTTAACAAGCAGTGAAATGATTACCATAGAATCATTGCCGGATTATATGAAAGAATCTGCCGTTTATCCAGTCGGGAAAAAGAATTTGAAGGATATTTTGGAGGAAACAGAAAAACGAATCCTGACACAAAGCTTAAGCAAATATAACAATGACCGCATAGAAGCGGCGAAGGCTCTGGGCATCAGTAAATCTTCTATGTATGAAAAACTAAAGAAATATGGAATTGTATAATTTTAGCTAGTCCAGAAATCCGGAATACGTTCCGGATTTCTGGACTGTTTTCATTCTAGTAATTGTATGCGCCCATAATCCTATCCCGGACGGAATTATCAGAAAATTAGTCTATCAGATAAGAAGACTTGCTCCCCTGCTCATTCCAGGATTCTGGAAAAATAATTCATAATTTGTTCATGAATCCAATCTTATAAAGGCATTTCATGTTGGCACGCTTCTTGCATTTTAATTTCTAAGTAAGTTATTTTTTTCTTTTTTTGCAAACGGTTTCAATAAAGGAGGGAGCCATTAGTTATTTTCATGTTAAATCAAAGGGGGAAATGAAATGCTAAGTATGATTGGATTAATAGGCGGGCTTGCCCTGCTGATTTTCTTTACCATGCGGGGAATGAACCTGCTGGTAGCTGGGCCGTTGTCCGCACTGTTTGTAGCTGTTTTAAGCGGTATGCCGCTGTTTCCGCAGCTGGTTGGTGAAGGAGAAGCCAATTTGGTAGGCAACTACATGTCCGGTTTTTCAGGATTTGTTACGTCGTGGTACCTAATGTTCCTATTGGGAGCTATTTTTGGAAAGGTTATGGAAGATAGCGGAGCGGCCGACAGTGTATCTAAAATGGTAGTAGATAAACTTGGAATGAAGTATGCTGTTCTTGCCATTGTCGCTTCATGTGCCATTTTAACTTATGGAGGAGTAAGTTTATTCGTTGTTGCCTTTTCAGTCTATCCTATGGCATTGAGTTTATTTAAGCAGGCTAATCTTCCAAGAAGATTTATCCCTGCAGCACTTGCTTTTGGATCCGTAACTTTTACGATGACTTCTGCGGGTTCACCTGAAATTCAAAACTGGATTCCGGTTGAATTTCTGGGAACTACTCCATATGCCGGATGGGAAGTCAGCATAATCGTAGCAGTATTTATGATGATCTTTGGCTATTGGTGGCTGAAGCGTATGATTACAAAAGCTGTAAATAATGGAGAAGTTTTTGAATCACGCGAGCAGGATCCTGCTACTGAAAACAAAGATTTACCGCATCCATTAATGGGAGTGGTGCCGTTAATCGTCGTGCTGATCATCTCCTTTTTATTCCATGATTCACTTAAACAATCTGCACTTATACTTGCTTTATTAGGTGGAGTCATTTCTACTTATTTACTAAACCGTAAGTATTTTACAAACTTCTGGGATGCCGTTTCCGATGGAACTCTAGGTGCATTGATAGCCATTGGCAACACAGCGGCTGTTGTAGGGTTTGGCGGGGTAGCCAAAGCAGTGCCTGCATTTGAAACTGCTGTAGGGTGGATGACAAATATCCCAGGAAGTCCGCTTATAGGCGGTGCGATTGCTGTTAGTGTGATTGCAGGTATGACAGGCTCCTCCTCTGGTGGCCAGGCAATTGCATTGCCAATTCTAGCCCCGCACTATATGGATATGGGGGTAAATGCAGAAGCCCTTCACAGAACAGTAGCCATTTCATCAGGTGCACTGGACTCTCTGCCTCATAATGGTTATGTTGTTACAACTGTCAGGGCAATTTGCGGTGAAACGCATCAGGATGCATATGGCGCAGTGGGAGCACTTACTGTTATAGTGCCTGCCCTTGGGACAGCGCTTGCTATTATCTTGTTCTCACTCGGATTAGGAATCTAAATTCCTGCGGCAGGGGCTCTTTTAAGGTGAGCCCCGGCTTTGTTTTTGAAAGGAGCTTATTCATGGTACAAAATAAAGTAGTGTTTATTACTGGTGCAGCCCAGGGAATTGGTTATGAAATTGGCAAGAGGTTCGCTGAACACGGCTCGAAAATTGTTCTGACGGATATTCAGGAAGATGCTGTGAAAAAAGCTGCTGAAAAGCTGAAGCATGAAGGATTTGAAGCAATTGGGCTTAAATGTGATGTGACTTCCGAGTCTGATATACAAGCAGCCATCAATGAAACAGTCAGCCAATTCGGTTCCTTGGATGTGCTGATAAATAATGCGGGGCTGCAGCATGTTTCTTTTATTGAAGACTTCCCTACTGAGAAATTTGAATTTCTGATCAAAGTGATGCTGACTGCCCCATTCATGGCCATCAAGCACGTGATGCCAATCATGAAAAAACAAAAATCCGGCAGAATACTTAATATGGCGTCCATTAATGGACTTGTAGGATTTGCAGGTAAGGCAGCATATAACAGTGCTAAGCATGGCGTTATAGGCCTTACTAAAGTAGCAGCATTGGAGGCTGCTGAGGATGGAATCACGGTGAATGCGATTTGTCCGGGATATGTGGATACACCACTTGTTAGGAACCAGCTGATCGACCTTGCTAAAACAAGAAATGTACCACTTGAAAAGGCGCTGGAAGAAGTCATCTATCCTTTAGTGCCGCAGAAGAGGCTTCTGACGGTGGAAGAGATTGCAGATTATGCGATTTTTTTGGCTGGTGAAGGAGCTAAAGGAATTACAGGCCAGGCGGCAGTTATTGATGGAGGTTATACTGTTCAGTAAATACAGGCACATTTGCGAAAAGCATTGCATATTCTAGCTATTAAATTCCTGTCAGAATAAGCCTCTTGCATCCTGGCGGGAAATTTATTACAATAGTCATATTCCTATACTAAAATGCTTAGATAAGGAGCAGTAGTGGTGCAGCAGCCCGTTTTAGAGAGTTGACGGAAGGTGCAAGTCAGCCGGGCACATCATGAACTCGCCTTTGAGCAGCAAGTGTGAAGTGCCAGTAATGCTTGCCGTTTTCCGCGTTAAGGATGAATGAAGCGAGTGACATGTTCACTAATGTGGGTGGTACCGCGGGAGATTTATACATAATCCTCTCGTCCCTTTTTTGGGATGAGAGGTTTTTTTATTGTATTAAAAAAATGAAGTGCAAATTTTTGAAGTCAGAAAGTAGTCTGGCTCCGTGCGCCATCGGCTCGTCTTATGCTTGTCGCCGATAAGCGGGTGCCCTGCGCTTTCGGATATTAGGAGGAAACAAAATGAGTTTCAATCATCAGGAGATTGAAAAAAAGTGGCAAGGCTACTGGGAAGAAAATAAAACATTCAAAACAACTGAAGATAAAGGCAAGCGCAAGTTTTATGCGCTGGATATGTTCCCTTATCCTTCAGGTGCAGGACTTCATGTCGGGCACCCGGAAGGATATACGGCAACAGACATCCTTTCCCGCATGAAGCGCATGCAGGGCTATAACGTCCTTCACCCAATGGGCTGGGATGCATTTGGTTTGCCTGCTGAGCAATATGCCCTTGATACAGGAAACGATCCTGCTGAATTCACAGAACAGAATATCAACACCTTCCGCCGCCAGATTAAGGCGTTAGGCTTTTCATATGACTGGGATCGTGAAGTAAACACAACAGACCCTGAATACTATAAATGGACTCAGTGGATATTCTTAAAGCTTTATGAAAAAGGACTTGCATATATCGATGAAGTAGCTGTTAACTGGTGTCCCGCACTTGGAACAGTGCTTGCAAATGAAGAGGTCATTGACGGAAAAAGTGAACGCGGAGGCCATCCGGTAGAACGCCGTCCAATGAGACAGTGGATGCTTAAAATTACGGCCTATGCGGATCGCCTGCTTGAAGATCTTGATTTATTGGATTGGCCAGAGAGCCTTAAGGATATGCAGCGAAACTGGATCGGCCGTTCTGAAGGAGCAGAAGTAACATTCAATATTGAGGGCCATGATGGCACGTTCACTGTTTTCACAACACGGCCTGACACATTATATGGTGCAACATATGCTGTTCTTGCTCCAGAACATGCGCTTGTTGAAAAAATCACAGCAGATGGGCAGCGTGACGCAGTTCAGGCTTACATTGACAAAGTAAAGAGCAAGAGCGATCTCGAGCGAACAGATCTTGCCAAAGAAAAAACAGGTGTCTTCACTGGTGCTTATGCGATTAACCCGGTTAATGGCGAAAAAATGCCAATCTGGATTGCAGATTATGTTTTAGTCAGCTATGGAACCGGGGCCATCATGGCAGTTCCAGCTCATGACGAGCGCGACTATGAGTTCGCCAAGCAATTTGATCTTCCTATTATAGAAGTCGTTGCCGGCGGAGATGTTGAAAAGGAAGCATACACTGGCGATGGCGAGCATGTGAACTCAGGTTTTCTTGATGGATTAAGCAAAGAGGAAGCGATTGAGAAAATGATCGCATGGCTTGAAGAAAAAGGCATTGGCACTAAGAAGGTTACTTATCGTCTTCGTGACTGGCTATTCAGCCGCCAGCGCTATTGGGGCGAGCCGATTCCAGTGATCCACTGGGAAGATGGCACAATGACTGCCGTGCCGGAAGATCAGCTGCCATTAGTGCTTCCAAAAACAACGGAAATCAAACCATCCGGCACTGGAGAGTCACCATTAGCCAACATCGATGATTGGGTTAATGTCGCGGATCCTGAAACAGGCAAAAAAGGCCGCAGGGAAACGAACACAATGCCGCAATGGGCAGGAAGCTGCTGGTACTATCTTCGCTATATTGATCCGAAAAACAGTGAAGCTCTTGCAGATCCTGAGAAATTAAAAGAATGGCTTCCGGTTGATATTTATATCGGCGGAGCTGAACATGCGGTTCTTCACCTTCTATATGCCCGTTTCTGGCACAAGGTCCTTTACGATGTGGGAGTTGTCCATACGAAGGAACCGTTCCAAAAGCTATTTAACCAAGGTATGATTCTTGGGGAAAATAATGAGAAAATGAGTAAATCAAAAGGCAATGTCGTTAATCCGGATGAAATTGTAGCAAGCCACGGTGCAGATACTCTTCGTCTATACGAAATGTTCATGGGACCGCTTGAAGCTTCCATTGCATGGTCTACAAATGGATTGGATGGTTCAAGAAGATTCCTTGACCGCATCTGGCGTTTGTTTGTGGAAGAGACTGGTGAATTAAGCCCGGGAATTCAGGACATTGAAGAAGGCAGCAGCCTTGAAAAGGTTTACCACCAAACGGTGAAAAAAGTAACTGAGGACTACGAAGGGCTTCGTTTCAACACAGCTATTTCTCAAATGATGGTATTCATTAATGAAGCGTATAAAGCAGATGTGCTTCCAAAGATCTTTGCAGAAGGCTTTGTTAAAATGCTTTCACCAATTGCTCCTCACATGTCTGAAGAGCTTTGGTCAAAATTAGGCCATGGTGAATCCATTGCTTATGAAGCCTGGCCGGCATATGATGAAGCCAAAATGACAGATGATGAAGTCGAAATCGTTATCCAGATCAACGGCAAAGTTAAAGCAAAGCTTATGGTTCCTGCCGATGCCAAAAAAGACCTATTGGAGCAAATCGCAATGGACGATGACAAAGTAAAAGAACAAATTGACGGAAAAACTGTCCGTAAAGTCATCGCGGTGCCAGGTAAACTTGTAAATATCGTTGCAAATTAAGTTGTATCAGATGAAACCACCTCTATTTGATAAGGGGTGGTTTTTGTATTTGTGATAATGAAACTTTCCTTTTATATTTTTCGTGATATATAGGGTATTATAGGAGTGGCAGCAGTATTAAATGCTAAGTGCTATTTAAAAAGCTTTCCAGAAAGGGTGTTAGGATTGGAGCGTATTGAAGAGATTACAACAGAAGAATTACAGAAAAAGCTTGAAGCTGGGGAGAAGCTTGAGCTTGTAGATGTGAGGGAAGATGCAGAGGTTGCATCCGGCATGATTCCAGGGGTGAGACATATCCGTATGGGCACGATACCTGAAAATCTTGATAAATTTGATAAAGATAAGGAGTACATTATTATTTGCCGTTCTGGCAATCGCAGCGGAAACGTATGCCACTATTTGCAGGACCAGGGATATAAAGTCCGCAATATGGCCGGGGGCATGCTGAACTGGCAGGGGGAAACAAAATAGAAAAGAGCGGAGCCGCAGAAGGCTTCGTTTTTTTTATTTTGTTTTAAAAATTCAGAAAATTGTCCAGACTGATAAAAAACTATGAAAGGAAGTTTCCTGTGATTAAGGTAAAGTTATTTGATCATGAACATGAAAAAGACCTGGAAAAGGATATGAATCATTTTCTGGAGAAGATTGAGGAAAAAAAGCTGCTGGATATAAAATATAATGTTGCCGCAATGAAAGAGGATGAAGATGAACAAATTTATTGTTTCTCTGCAATGGTTATATATAGAGCCTGATGTCTGAGGAGCATCAGGCTCTATCTTTATTATACGATTCTAGCTGAAACTGCTGCGTTTATTCCGGCTAACCTGCCTGTTACAAGTGCGGATGTGATATTATACCCGCCTGTGTAGCCATGGATGTCCAGGATTTCTCCGCAGAAGAAAAGTCCTTCCATCAATTTTGAAGCCATTGTTTGCGGTTCAATTTCTTTGACGGAAACCCCTCCGCCCGTAACAAAGGCTTTATCGAGAGGCAACGTCCCATTTACTTTAAATTGAAAAGATTTGCAGGCTTTAACAAAACTTCTGATCTTTTCGTTTGAAATCGCAGCTCCCTGTGAGGACGGATCCATTCCGTTCTGCTCAAGAAGAAACAAAAGATATCTTTCGGGAAGCATCCCTTTTAAGAGATTTTTAATACTTTTCTTTGGATCTTCTTTAATCTTTTTGGACACTTCCTGAAAAAGAGGCTCTTCCTTTGTATCCGGGATAGCGTCCAAATTCATGACCACTTCTTTTAAATTCCACTTCTTCATCGCTTTCACCGCATATTGGCTGCAGCGCAAAACGGCCGGGCCGCTAATGCCAAAATGGGTAAAAATCATATCCATCCGATGGGTTATGAGCGCTTTTCCTTTAGGATTTAAAACACTAAGTGCTACACTGCGAAGCGACAATCCCTGCAGCATTTTTTCTTTAATAAAATTCTCAGAAGATGTCAGCGGAACCTCGGTTGGGAAAAGCTCTGTAATCGTATGGCCTGCTTTTTCCGCCCATGCATAGCCGTCACCGGTTGAGCCGGTATGAGGGACTGATTTTCCTCCGACGGCTATCACAACTGAGTCTGCTTCATAAACATCGCCTGTTTTTAATTCTACCGATTTCACCCTTCCATTTTCATAGTGAACATCCTGAATCGGGCTGTTCGTTTTGATATCGACATTCAGCTCTTTCAGCCTTGAAATCAAGGCATCAACAACAGATTGTGCTTTGTCGGTAACGGGAAACATCCGCCCGTGATCTTCCTCTTTCAGCTTAATTCCCAAATTCTCAAAGAATCGGATAATATCTTCATTGCTGAAAATGGAGAATGCGCTGTACAAAAACCGGCCATTGCCGGGAATATGCTTAATGATTTCATCTACTGGCAGCCTGTTTGTGACATTGCACCGGCCTCCTCCGGAAATGGCAAGCTTCCTTCCAAGCTTGTTTCCTTTGTCAATCAGCAGAACTTTTGCCTTTTGTTCCGCAGCACCGATTGCTGCCATTAATCCCGAAGGACCCCCGCCTATAACTATTACATCATATTTCATGATTTCACCAACTTATTTTGATTAGCTAAGAAAGCAATAGCTCCATTATAAATCAAATATCCTATTTCTAAAAATAATGCCCCATTATGCGGTATTGCAAGTGGAATTTCTTCAGCAAGAAGAGTACACTACAAATAGTGTGTCTAAAAAGATAGAAAATTGACGAACTTACTGCGAATTATTTTGGCAATCACAGGCTGTCAAAGTCTGCATGCTGCAGTTTTTTTAAGGAAGGGATTTTATGTCATCTAAGCTCTTAAAGGGAACCTTCATCCTTACGCTTGGCACAATTATCTCGAAGGTTCTTGGTTTGTTTTATGTTATTCCTTTTTACCAAATTGTCGGGAAGGAAGGGACAGCCCTTTATTCCTTTTCGTATACACCTTATACAATCTTTATTAGTGTTGCAACAGCAGGGGTTCCGCTCGCTGTTGCAAAGTTTATCTCTAAATATAATGCAATAGAGGAATATGCGGTCGGTAGAAAGCTGTTCAAATCAGGTTTGGTAATTATGACGGCTAGCGGGGTTATTTCTTTCCTTATCCTGTTCTTCCTGGCACCAGTTGTTGCCGAAATGACCTTGGCAGGAAAAGATGTTGAGGTCAGTGTTGAAGATGTAACAACTGTAATCAGAGCGGTATCATTTGCCCTGATTATTATTCCGTTCATGAGTTTGATAAGAGGGTTCTTCCAGGGACATCAGTCAATGGGTCCTACTGCTGTTTCACAGGTTGTGGAACAGATTGTCCGCATTCTGTTCGTTCTTGCAGGTGCATATGTCGTTTTAAATGTTATGGAGGGATCGCTGACCACAGCGATCAGTGTCGCCACCTTTGCTGCCTTTATCGGCGGACTCGGAAGCCTTGGGGTGTTATTCTGGTACTGGCATAAACGTAAACCGCATTTGGATAAAATGCTTGAAGAAGATAAAGGAACCGTGGACATTTCCCTAAAGGAAATTTATAAAGAAATCATTCTTTATGCCGCACCTTTTGTATTTGTGGGTCTCGCTAATCCTCTCTTTCAGTTTATTGATCAGATTACATTTACAAGGGCGATGGATGCCATCGGTGAATCGAAAAATGCAGTGGCAGCCTTTTCTGTCCTGAACTTTGAGACGCATAAGCTGGTCATCATTCCTGTCTCACTCGCCACAGCTTTCTCGCTGACGCTTGTGCCAAGTGTGACGAAAGCATTTATGGAAGAAGATAGGTCAGATTTAAACCGCCAGCTTAACCAGACTTTCCAGGTGCTTCTCTTTCTGACTCTTCCTGCCGTGGCAGGATTGTCCCTGCTTGCAGAGCCGGTTTTTACCCTGTTTTATGAGCATAAAGAACTGGGTACTGAAGTGCTGAGAACATATGCACCTGTAGCGATTCTGTTTGCTTATTTTTCTGTAACAGCAGCCATTCTGCAGGGAATCAATGAACAGCGTTTTACAATATTAAGCTTGCTTACAGGCTTGCTTGTAAAGCTGTCATTGAATATTCCGCTCATAAAGCTGTTTGAAACACAGGGAGCAGTATTTGCAACAGCTCTTGGCTATACTGTGGCAATATTAATTAACCTATTTGTAATCAAAACTTATGCAAAATATCCGTTCAAGCTTGTCTTAAGAAGGGGAATGCTGATTGTATTATTTACTGCGTGCATGTACATTGCTGCAGGTGTGGTTTATAAAATCACAACAGTCTTTTTATCGCCGGCATCACCTTTTCAGGCTATGATTATTGTCATCATTTGTGCCGCAGCAGGAGCGGGTGTCTATTTCTACTTAAGCTTCAGAACAAATTTAATCTATCTCCTGTTCGGATCAAGAGTCGATAGAATGCTGAAGAAATTAAGATTGAAGGCATAAAAATAGAAGGTCTCCGTGATGGGGGCCTTTTTTAAAGAATGTTTAGGATTTGGTTTTAGATAACAATATACAAATCAACGGGCAGAATATTTACTTATAACAAGAATAAGAGAATCTTTTTAAAAGATAACTCTTTAATAACGCGATTTTAATCTAAACCAGATTAATTATGATTAAAAGGGAGGGACAGCCATGAGAATTGACAAAATGCTGGCCAATCTGGGCTACGGCAGCCGTAAGGATGTTAAGAAGCTATTAAAGGATGGAGCTATAACCGTTAATGATGAAAAAGTAAAGGATCCCAAGCACCAGGTCGATCCTGAACAGGATGCTGTCATCATTAATGGCGAAAAGGTTGAATATAAGGAATTCATATACTTGATGATGAACAAACCGCCAGGCGTCATTTCCGCAACAGAGGACTCTCAATTTGAAACCGTGGTGGATCTGCTTGAAATGGAAGACCTTGTTTTTTCTCCTTTTCCAGTAGGGCGCCTCGATAAGGATACAGAAGGGCTTTTGCTGCTGACCAATGACGGCCAGCTGGCCCATCGGCTGCTTTCTCCAAAGAAGCATGTTCCTAAAACCTATTTTGCAGTCATAGACAGTGAAGTAACAGCTGATGATATTGCCGCATTTAAAAAAGGGGTTATATTGGATGACGGCTATGAAACCAAGCCTGGGGACCTGGAGATCCTTAAATCCGGCATGACATCCGATATTGAGTTAACCATCACGGAGGGAAAATTCCATCAGGTGAAAAGAATGTTTGAGGCAGTGGGCAAAAGAGTCATTTATTTAAAGAGACTCTCAATGGGCCCGCTCAAGCTGGATGAAACATTGGAATTGGGTGAATATCGGGAATTGACTGATGAAGAGCTTGATAAGCTGATGAATTATGAAGTGAGATGAGACGGAAAAATCGCCCTGACAGCAGGGCGATTTTTTATTTAATAGGTTGGCTATGCTTTAAGTGTTAAGATGACATCTTTACTTTCTTTTGAGTTATGGTCCATTTGCCTCTGCTTGGACTCTTAACCAAGTCATTGTAGGCGAGGACATTTAAATCTCTTTGAATGGTGCGAGGAGTAATACCAAATTCCTCTACAAGCTCCTGAGTTGTTACAGTTCCGCGCTTACTTATAAACATGTAGACGGATTTTACACGGTTTAACATCCGGTTAGTTGAAGGTTTCAAAAAACCACTCCCTATCCTTTTTTCAAACCCCATGGCAATTTCCTGCAACCGACAGCTACATTGAAGGATGTTCCTTCAATCGTATGTAGTTTTCTTTTCCCCAGACAACCCCTTTGTATTCTGGTTATTTTAGTCAAGATGTCATACCTCTGACTATATTGTAACGCTATTATCTGATTATTTCTACTTTAAGAGTACAATTTTACAAAAAATTTATAATGCTGCTTGTGTTTTAGTCTTTACGTTCCCCTCCTTTTTAATGTATGTTTAATTCCCTAATTATTTGCGATTAAACCTCGATGGGAAAAGGGACTATTACTATACCTTATGGCAGAAGGGGCCTGTAATATGTACTGAAAATTCAAATAATCATTCAGGAAAGTTTCTATATCCTAAAATTTGTTTTTTGATTATAATCAATTGGTATATTTAAAAGAGATTGAAAGGAAGAAAGTGTTATGGAAGCTCACTCGCTGAGAGATCGCCTGGTATACCCGAAGGAAAATATTTATTTTGCATTCGTTGCTTTATTTAGTATTTTGTCTTATATTTTTCTCGCATTCTCTATTATTGGGATTGTCATTATATTGGCATTAATCATTGTATCTCTTCTGTTCCATGGTATTATGATGGGCGGCATCAGACGAAACGGAGTAAGAATAAATGAGAAACAATTTCCGGAGATTTATGAAAAAGCAGTATTAACTGCGAAGGAAATGGGTCTGCAAGATCTGCCGGATATATACGTGATTGAGTCTGAAGGTGTCTTAAATGCTTTTGCAACCAGGTTTTTCAGAAGAAATATGGTTGTCTTATATTCTGGTATTTTTGAATTGACTGCGCGGGGAGCTGAAAAGGAAGTGCTGTTCGTCCTGGCCCATGAATTTGCTCATTTAAAAAGAAAGCATGTTATCATAAGCCTGCTTCTGCTCCCTGCTATGTGGGTTCCATTCCTCGGGAATGCATACCTAAGAGCATGCGAGTATACATGTGATCGTTATGCTGCCTATTATATAAAGTCTTTTGAAGCATCAAGGGATGCCTTGACCATGCTTGCCATTGGAAAAGAACTTTATCCTAAGGTCAATAAGCAGGCATACATGGAGCAGCTCCAAACGGAAACGGGATTTTTTGTCTGGCTGAATGAGAAACTTTCCACCCATCCTCACCTGCCGAAAAGAATTTATGCTTTATCAAAAGTTTTTGCTGAAGACTCTGCAGTTGAGTTAAAAGAACCAAAGGGCAGGATATGGCTGGGGATAGCAGGATCAGTCCTAACGCTGACTATTCTTTCCGGCGGACTTTGGATTGGTTTTAAATCACTTGAAAAAATGGATTTGTGGACTGAAACGGTTATGGGAATTGAAGGAGCTACTGCTCTAATGAATGCAGCGAGCGAGAATGATACTGACATGATTCATACTTTGCTGGCTGATGGGGCTGATATTGAAGAAAAAGATGCAGATGGCACGACTGCCTTGCATTGGGCTGTGCTTAATGGCCAGTATGACAGTGCGGCTCTTCTTCTGGAAAGCGGGGCGGATCCTAATTCGGCAGATAACTATCCAACCACTCCTTTAATGAGTGCAGTATTTAATGAGGATACTGAAATGGCCATGCTTCTCCTCGAGTATGGTGCAGATCCCGCTGTGAAGGATGCGGATGGCTATACAGCCTATGATTACGCTGCAGACTTTGAAAATACAGAATTAATGGATATCCTCCAGCCATAATTAAACTGCTCCTTTGAAGGGGCAGTTTTATTTAGGTTATAAAGAATATATGAAAAAGAGGAAACCTTTTCCAAATATATCCGTATGTATAGTCAGGAGGAGAGTAAATGAACTTATTAAACGTCGATATTGCATCAGCAGGCTATGAAAATGGAAACCCGATCATACATAATATTAATTTTGATGTAAAGACAGGGGAATTGATCGGCCTTATAGGTCCTAACGGGGCAGGAAAAAGCACAACGATTAAAACAATCCTGGGATTATTGGAACATAAAAAGGGGACAGTGGAATTTAAGCAGGGAGTTAAGTATTCCTATATACCTGAACGCCCCATTTTCTATGATGAGCTGACATTGTGGGAACACTTGGATTTTACAGCTGCCGTAGAGGGACTGCCGGAAAGCCAGTATAAGAAGAGGGCATCAGAGCTCTTGAAGGAGTATAATCTGTCTGAACACGCTCATAAATTTCCTGGCACATATTCAAAGGGAATGCAGCAAAAGGCCATGCTGATTCTTGCGATGATTGCCAAGCCTGATGTCTATATTATTGATGAACCGTTTATTGGGCTGGATCCTAATGCTATGAAACTGTTTCTGGAATCAATTGAAAGAGAGAGGCAAAGAGGCGCAGGCATTCTTATGTCCACACATGTACTGGATACGGCAGAGAAAGTGTGCAGCCGCTTTCTAATTGTGCATGATGGCCAGTTGAAGGCTTCCGGCTCATTAGACGATATCAGGCAGCAATGCGGTCTTTTGGCTGGTTCGCTTTATGATTGCTTTCATCAGATTGCAGAGGGAAATGACAATGAAAAGTAGTTCGCTCTTTCTTGTAAGGTTAATCAATAGCTGGAAGTATCAGTTTGGTATTTTCCGTTCCATTGCAGATTGGACCATCATGGTTTATCTCATTGTTCCCGGTGCTGTCATTTTTGGAATGATATATCGCTCCTGGTGGTTAGAAACGCCGGAATGGATTGCAAACTTGCCAATGTTTCTCCTTTTCTTCCTGCTTTATATTTTTTCATGGCTGGGTAACTTTCGCCCATTTATACAAGAGGCTGATAAAGTGTTTCTGGTGAAGAATAAGAGCCTCTATTTGGGAATGAGAAAATGGGGATTTGTCTATTCACTTTTCTTTCAGGCAGTCAGTACAGGCGCAATGATAGCTCTTCTTCTTCCCTTTCTAAAGAACAGTTATTTTTTGCAATGGAGTCAAATCATTGCCCTGCTGATTTTTTTCATTACTCTGAAATGGGCGATTATGACAGTTTCCTATTATCTGAAGAGAGTTGAAGGGAAGTTTAGAAGATATGTAATTGGCTTTCTGCTGTTTGTATTATTGAGCTGGTTCAGCCAGCTCGTCTATTCACTGTGGAATTTCGGTGCAGACTTTCCGGTATACATGATATCGGCAGTGCTGCTTTCCGACACCTTAACGAGAGTCTCCCAGATGCTGAAAAAGATATCGGCCGCAGACTTTGAAATTATGCTTGAGCAGGAGGAAAAAACAAAGTATATCAAATGGATATTTATGATGGCTCCTGAGATAGAAAAGCCTGCAATTTCAATGAGGACAAGACCTCTATTATTCAGAAACTCCAGACGGATCTTTAAGAAGAGAACACCTATTACGGGACTGATAGAATTATTCATAAAGATTTTCATACGGAATCCCTCATATATTTTCAGTTTTTTTCAAATCATTTCTGTAAGCGCAGCGGGGATTATTGCCATTCCGCCACTATGGATAAAAGTAATTGTGTCGGCTGTCTTCCTTTTCTTAATGTATACATGGCTTTCGATCACCTGGGATAAATCCATTATGTCCCATCCCTCTACGAAAAAATATAGTGAAAAAGATTTCTATTTCACTGCAAGGAATAGAACGGTCATAGCCTTATTCTTCCTTGCCATTTTGATCTTAGGCCTGATTGTAAGCGTTTTGACAATCATCTTGGCAAGGTTCAGCATTCTTGGTGCATAATAAAGGTATGTTTTTATTACACAGTCCCATAAGCAAATTGCAGGCAAAATGGGTTATAATGGGTAAATCATAAATGTTCAAATCAGGATAAGGAGGTAACTTTATGAACGTATTGGATTGGCAAAAAGAGGTTAATAACAGAAAAGACGCTTTAATTGAAGATACTCAAAAACTTTTGAGAATTAAAAGCCTGCTGGATGAAGAGAATGCAGCAGATGATGCGCCCCTTGGTGAAGGTGTAAAGGAAGCACTCGATTTCATGCTTGAGCTTGGAGAAAAGGATGGATTCACTGTCAAAAATGTCGGCAGCCTGGCTGGTCATCTGGAATTTGGCGAGGGTGAAGAAATTGTTGGTGTACTTTGTCATGTCGACGTAGTTCCTGAAGGAGATGGATGGACTAGCGACCCATTTGGTGCAGAAATTCGCGATGGAAAGATTTTTGCCAGAGGGGCGATCGACGACAAAGGCCCTACGATGGCTGCTTATTATGCTATGAAAATTGTAAAGGAATTGGAGCTGCCTTTAAGCAAACGGGTCCGAATGATTATTGGAACAGATGAAGAAAGTGACTGGCGCTGTGTAGAGCATTATTTTAAACACGAAGAAATGCCAGCAATGGGATTTGCACCTGATGCAGATTTCCCAATTATCTATGCAGAAAAGGGCATCTCAGATTTTGATCTTGTCCAAATCGGCCATACCGAAGAAATAGACAGGGAAGTATTGGCAGAGGTCGTGCATTTCCAATCAGGAAGAAGATATAACATGGTTCCTGATTTTGCAAAAGCTAGTCTTGTAGTCCATCTTGAACACACTGAAGTGGTGCAAAGGTATATTGATTTCCTGAAAAAGACTGAGCTTGAAGGAAAGTATTACATAGATAACGGCGAACTGATTCTGGAGCTTCAGGGGGTATCGGCTCATGGGATGGAGCCTGATAATGGGAAAAATGCAGGTATTCTAATGGCATCATTCCTGGCATCCCTTCAGCTGGATGGGAAGGCATGCCAATATTTTCAGTTTGTATCACGATACTTATGTGATGATTCCAGAGGAAGAAAGCTTGGCATCGCCTGTACGGATGAGATTACCGGTGATTTAACCGTTAATGTAGGAAAACTTTCATATACGAAAGAAAATGGCGGCCGTTTAGGCTTTAATGTACGTTATCCCGTCACTAACAATATGGATGATACGAAAAATAAGCTTCAGTCCTTGATCGAAGACGAACATTTCAGATTAGAGAATTTCACTGATGCCAAGCCGCATCATGTGGAAGAAGATGATTTTCTTATCCAAACCCTGAAAAAAGTGTATGAACAGCAGACTGGGGAAAAGGCAGAGCTCTTATCCATTGGGGGGGGCACATATGCACGTTCCTTGAAGTCTGGTGTGGCGTTTGGCCCGCTTTTCCCAGGCAGGGAAGACGTGGCACATCAAAAAGATGAATATGTGTTTATTGAGGATTTAATAAAAGCTGCAGCTATTTATGCACAGGCGATTTATGAACTTGCGAAATAGCTCTAAAACCTGATATGATGGCTGAAAGATTTTACATAAACAGCTAATAGATTAGACAAAAAAACATATACAGGGAGTGGCAGGGAAATGGAATATGTTATTTTGAACGGAGACTTGATTGAACGATCAGAAGCAAAAGTGGATATCGAGGACCGGGGCTATCAATTTGGTGATGGCGTCTATGAAGTGATCCGCGTCTATAACGGAAAAATGTTTACAGCAATGGATCACCTTGAAAGGCTGCTTGAAAGCGGAAAGAAAATAGAGCTAAACATCCCTTATTCCTCAGAGCAGCTTAAACAGATGCTTGCAGAGATGATTGGGAGGAATAATCTTGAACTGGGAATTGTATATATGCAATTTTCCAGGGGAACTTCTCCAAGAAATCATGCTTATCCTGGTGCAGATGTTGCACCGGTGCTTACCGCCTATACCCGTGAAACCTCAAGGCCTGTTGAGAGCATGAGAAATGGCGTTAAGGCTAGTTTGATTGAAGATATTCGCTGGCTGCGCTGTGATATAAAGAGCCTGAATTTGCTTGGCAATATCATGGCAAAGCAAAAAGCAGCACAATCCGGCTGCTTTGAAGCGATTCAGCATCGCGGGGATACGGTGACTGAAGGGAGTTCCTCCAATATTGCAATCATAAAAGATGGGACACTATATACTCATCCTGCAACAAATCTGATCCTAAATGGCATTACCCGCCGCAAGATCAATGAGATCTGCAGGGAAAATGGAGTAGCACTTGAAGAATCTGCTTTTACAAAGGATGATCTGCTGGACGCGGATGAAGTCTTTATGTCCAGTACATCAGCTGAAATTACTCCGATTACAGAGATTGAAGGAAAGCCGATTGGTAATGGAAGTCCTGGTCCCATCACAAATAAATTACAGAACCTTTTTGAAGAGGCAATTGAAAAACAGTGCGGCAGTTTGACGGTTAAAATTAGATAGTTCTAAAACGAAAGACCCCAGGAGAAATCCCTGGGGTCTTGGTCTTTTAACTTCCTTATTCAAACTGAAACAGATCGCTTGAAAGGTATCTTTCTCCAGTATCGCAAACGATGAATACGACAACTTCGTCCGGCTTTAGCCTTTTTGCAACCTGGATGGCAGCATAGCAGGCTGCTCCTGAGGATGGACCGACTAATATCCCTTCTTCTCTTGCCATTCTGCGCGTCGTATCATATGCTTCTTCATCTTTGATTTGATGAATTTCATCATAAACATCCGTATTGAGAATTTCCGGAACAAATCCGGGACTTGTGCCGACAAGCTTGTGCCTGCCAGGCTTTCCGCCCGATAGGACAGGTGAGCCCTTGGGCTCCACAACATGCACTTCCAATCCAGAATAATGCTCTTTCAAAACTTCTCCTGTGCCGGTAATCGTGCCGCCGGTGCCTGCCGTGGCAACAAAGGCAGAAAGTGGTTTGCCGATTTCCTTCATGCCCTCAATAATTTCGACTGCTGTTGAATGGCGGTGTGCATCAGGGTTAGCGCTATTTTCAAATTGCATCGGCACAAAGCTGTTTGGGATTACCTCAGCCAGCTCATTAGCCTTTTTTATAGCACCGGGCATTTTGTCATCTCCAGGAGTCAGGACAACTTCTGCTCCATATGCTTTCAAAAGGTTGATGCGCTCTGCCGTCATGGTATCAGGCATAACCAGGATAGCCTTATAGCCGCGTGCTGCTGCATTCATTGCAAGCCCGATGCCGGTGTTTCCGCTGGTTGGTTCAATAATGGTTGAACCTGGTTTCAATTTGCCTGCTTTCTCAGCTTCGACAATCATATTATATGCCGCGCGGTCTTTTACACTGCGGCTTGGATTGTAGAATTCAAGCTTTGCATAAATGCTTGCTCCATTTTCAGGGGCGAGCTTATTTAATTTAACAAGTGGAGTATCTCCAATTAAGTCCGCGAGATTGTTGACAATTTTCATCTGACTCTCCCTTTCGAATAAGACTGTAATAACAAGGAAGTTTAATACTTTGTTATTTTATGTCCATCTGTTTAAATTCATCCTAACAAAGGAAATCTATAACTATTCATATTATATCCATCATACTAAAACAGACTATTCCAATCAAATCAAAAGGAATTGGAAGAAATACTTAAAATGAGAGGACAAACAGAAAGTATCTGCCAATTTTAACTGATGTTTGTTAAAATAAGTGAAAATATGGAGGAATCTCAAGTGTCCAAACAATTGAATGATCATTTTTTCTTTGCGTTAAAATTACCGGATGAAACAAAGGGAAAATTGAAAGAATACTGCGTGAATTTATGTTCAAAGATGCCTTTTAGCCGCTGGGTCCATCAAGAGGATTATCATATTACACTAGCATTTCTTGGGTCTGCACCCGAAGAAAACCTGCAGAAAGCAGCCAAGCTTGCTGCTGACTCAATCAGAAATGAAAAAAGATTTCCCCTTCATATCTGCAAACTTGGCATATTCGGAAAACAAGACGCACCAAGAATTTTCTGGTGTGGAACACAGCAGGACAAACATCTCCAGGATTTAAGATCGAAAGTATATTCAGCGTGTCAAGAAGCGGGCTTTGAATTGGAGACAAGACCATTTAAACCTCATATCACTATGGCAAGAAAATGGGCCGGCACTAATCCATTTCAGGAAAGCATGCTGGACGCTAACAGTCCATTCAAGGAGGGGCCCCTTGAGTTTGAGGCTTCAGAAGTCGTCCTCTACCAGACCCATCTCGACAAAACACCGAAATATGAAAGCATTGCCATCTTTCCGCTCTTGGCGGAATAAAATAAATACATACTATTAATGAATAACAGCTTAGGTGAAATTGCTGCTATTGAAAGAATATAAAATATTTATCACTGAGTTGATTGGAGCGGAAGGTGCGAGACTCCAACGGGAGTAGCGCACCAGGGGAGACCCCGCAGACGCATCGTCGAGGAGGCTCCCGGCAGCCCCGTGGAAAGCGAGTGCCTGCAGCGGAAATCAACGGGCAAAATAAAAAGAACATAAATGAATAATTAGAGATAGAAAGTTATATACGAAAGCAGGGCTAGGAGAATGGGACAGTTAATTAAATTGCAGGATTATGTTTCTCGTTACCAACAGGATATTTTTGCATATCCTTCCCGTTTTGTCAGGCTAAAAAAACAGCAGTGGGATAAATGGCATAAAGCATGGGAAACAAATGAATCCTTCAGCCACAAATCCGGGCAGCAATATACAGCCGGCACGGCGGACTGGCCAGAGGAAGAAAAAGAGCCGTTTATGGAAAAGCTAAAGGGGTTATTAAAGCGGGGGAAAAATGAAGAATTAGAGGAATACGAGACTGCCGGGAATGAAGTGAAAAAGGAGGAAGATGTGCTTGAATTTGAAGCCTCCTTTGCTGTGCGTCCAGAAACAATCGAGAATTTAAAACACCAGTTTCTAGACCAGCTTTACCGATTTCAGATGAAATGGGCAACCTCCACACTAACGGAAAAATCATTTCCTGATAAGCATTACTATTATGATGAGAAGCTAAAGTATTTTTTGCAAAGATATCCGGATACGTATCTTGTCATGTACAATCCGATCTTTCTGCTGAAAAAGGCGCCGGTGGAAACAGAAATCATTGTAATAAGTCCGACAGAGGTATGGTGCATCAGCTTTTTGGAGGAAGAAGATTCAGCGGTATTCTCAGGTTCGAAGGATAGATTCTGGACAAAAAAGGGAAAAGGGGAAGAAAGGAAGGTCCTGAATCCGCTGCTTGCATTAAATAGAACTGAAAAAATTGTCCGAAAAATATTTGAAATTCATTCTATTGAATTGCCGATTAAAAAAGCTGTACTTACTCGAAATGGCTATATTGATTATCCGGCAGCTCCTATTGATGTTCAGCTAATCGAGAAAAGGACCTATGATCAATGGTTTCAGACAATGAGAAGCCAGCGTTCGCCTCTTAAGCATGTTCAATTAAAAGGGGCACAGGCACTGCTTCAATATTGCCAGACTGCATCAGTCAAAAGGCTGGAGTGGGAGAATCGGGATGAATCATGAAAATTTCATCGAGGATAAAGCGCATAGCAGGGAAGAGCTTAAGTTCATTATTAACCCGCAGGCGAAAAATGGCTCCTGCCTGAAAGTCTGGAAAATAGTTGAGCAGATGCTGAAAGAGGAAAATATCCCTTTCTCTGCAGCCAGTACAGAATATCAGGGCCATGCCAGGGAATTGGCGAAGATTTATGCAGAACAGGCAGGCGGACAAAGATTGTATCTTGTTGCTGTGGGCGGAGACGGGACGGTTCATGAGGTTATGAATGGCGCTGCGAGGCATCAGAATGTGACTGTCGGATTTATTCCGGGAGGATCTGGGAATGATTTCTCGCGGGGCTTTGGAGTTCCTAAAGACCCCGCAGAGTCTTTACACGCAATCCTTAAGGGGATCAGTCATTCTTCTGTGAAAGCTGATATCGGAATGATGAGACACATAGATGGGAAAAAAACATATTTTATTAATAATATGGGCGCTGGATTTGATGCACTGATTTCCCGAAAAGTAAACAGTTCAAAGATGAAAGGTATCTTGAATCAGTTATCTCTGGGTAAATTTGTATACGCTCTCTTTCTTGTAAAAGAGCTGTTTACCTATAAATGCTCTGATCTTGAAATCGTTATTGATGGAAAAAAACGCCATTTTAACTCAGCCTGGTTTATTACTATTTCCAATCAGCCATTCTATGGAGGCGGTATGAAGATTTCCCCGGATGCAAATCCTTTTGATGGAATTCTAGATGTGACGGTCGTCCATGATATATCAAGAATAAAACTTTTGATTGTATTTGCCTCTGTCTTCAAGGGGCGTCATATAGGATTTAAAGAAGTCACAGTTCTTCAGGGCCGGAATGTCAGCATTAGATCTTCACACCCCATCCCTGCTCACGCAGATGGCGAGGCCTTAGGCAGCACGCCGATTTCAGCCTCTGTTTGCCCCGAAGCCCTTCCTGTAATTATAGGCAATGTAAAAGATGGGTGATGATTTTAGGAGAGAGCTGCTCTTAAATTACCGTCCGACTAAGTAAAGGAGATGAGTTCGGAATGATAACGATTGAACGGACTTTTAATGCATACTTAGACGAAATGCACCTCATTACGATCATACTTCCTTTCAGCTATCATCAGGGACGTTCTTCCGGGTTCTCTCTCCTTACTGACTGGGAAGAAGAGTTTCCTGTTGAAATATTGAAAAGCATGCCGATTGAGGATGCCGTTAAATATACATGCAGAATAGACCATGAAGTCGAATTCGGAAAACAATATTGGATAGTGGATGAATATGGGGGGAAAACAGATCTGCAAATTGGTGCTGTTATTCGAACAAGTGATTTTGATGAGAAATTCTATTATGACGGTCCACTGGGGTTCTCGTACAGCAAAGAAAAGACGCTTTTCAGGCTCTGGGCTCCGACAGCTGCAAAGGTAAAATTGAAGCTTAAAGGAGCATTGGAGGAGGAAGCTGAGCGTATTCCGATGGCCAGAGAAGAGAGAGGAGTCTGGAGCTGTGAAGTAAAAGGCGACCTGGATCGTTTTCTTTATTCTTTCCTTGTATGCATTAATCTGGAGTGGAAAGAAGCTGTTGATCCATACGCAGTATCTTCGGCTATAAATGGGGAATATGGTGCGGTAGTCAATCTGGAAAATACAAAAATAAAGAAGCCGGAGCTTCTGCCGCTTCTGCAGCCGACAGATGCCATCATATATGAAACACATATAAGGGATTTTACCATTCATTCCGAGAGCGGGGCAGCAAAGAAAGGCCTTTATTTAGGAGCGGGAGAGACTAACACCGCTGGCAGAGATGGGGAGCCGACATGCCTGTCATATGTCAAGCAGCTCGGTATTACTCACATTGAGTTTCTGCCTGTCCATGACTTTGAAGGTGTGAATGAAAAAAGTCCAAAAGAAGAATACAACTGGGGTTATAATCCGCTCCATTTTAATGTTCCGGAAGGAAGTTATTCTACTGATCCTCTAGACCCCTATTCGCGTATCAGAGAATTGAAAGCCTTAATTCAGTCTGTTCATTCCCAGGGACTAAGAGTCATTATGGACGTAGTCTATAATCATGTTTATATTCGCGAGCATTCTTCTTTTGAAAAAATCGTACCGGGTTATTACTTCCGGCATGATGAATATGGAATGCCATCAAATGGCACCGGAGTTGGAAATGACTTTGCCTCTGAACGCCTGATGGCCCGGAAATTTATTGTTGATTCCGTATCATACTGGATGAAGGAATATCAAATTGATGGGTTCAGGTTTGATTTGATGGGTATCCTCGATATTGAAACGATGAATGATGTTCGCCGGAATGCGGAATCGATTGACCCATCCGTCATTATTATTGGTGAGGGCTGGGATTTGAATACCCCTATACCGGATGACCAAAAAGCAAGCATTCGCAATCAGGAAAAGATGCCGGGAATCGGCCAATTTAATGACTGGTTCAGAGATTCCATCAAAGGCAGTACGTTTAATTTATATGATAAAGGATATGCATTGGGGAATGATTATTACTATGATGCGGCAAAGCAGGTATTGGGTGGAAGCATTGGCCTCGAAAAAAAGGAAAAAGGCATTTTCCTTTCCCCGTCTCAATCTGTAAATTATGTGGAATCACATGATAATCATACTCTATGGGATAAAATACAGGTTTGTTCTGAAAATGCGGATCCTCTTGTTCAGCAGCAAAAGCACCGCTTGGCAACAGCAATGGTACTCCTTTCACAGGGAATTCCATTTCTGCATAGCGGACAGGAATTCTTTCGGACCAAAGAAGGAAATGGAAACAGCTACCGTGCCCCAGACTCCATCAATAATCTGGACTGGGAGAGGAAATCCCATTACTTAAATAATGTTAAATACATTAAAGGGATGATCAGCATTAGAAGGTCAATACCTCTTTTCAGGCTTGCCAATGCAGAAATGATCCGGAATTCCATGCGGTTTCTGGATATTAAAAAACCGCTAATAGGTTATGTGTTAATAAGCAGTGATCAAAATGCCGATTACAGCCATGCCGCCGTTATTATCAATCCTTCAATGACGGAAGAAGAAATTTTTCTCCCGGAAGGGGATTGGGACCTTATTGCGGATGAACATGAAGCCGGAATTTCCACTATTCGCAAGATTAATACCAGATTTGAAATGCCGCCATTATGTTCATATGTATTGGTTTGCAGAAGATAGAAGAAGTCTGAGAAGCATACCGGTGTCCCGTGCTATCTTTTAAAACATTATCCTCATATGGAAAATACTGATGAATTGACCAGAAAAATCTTCATTTTTTCAGATAATATTCCGTAAACCTAAATAGATGCACTTGACGAAAAAAGCCAGTAAGAATAAAATTTATAAAGATGGCTATTGTAGGGAACTTACATCAATAGCTCTTTTTTTATTTTAAGTTCCCGATACATTGCTGGTTTTGTATTTGCCCGATTACTTTGTGCTTTATAGGTGCTTTACTTGATTAACCTGATAAACAGCTATATTTGAGGAAATGCAGTATAGTCGAATAGAACTCAACATAACTAAGCAACGGCCTCTTTATCGGCCATGGCAAAATAAGTCTTGCTGCAAAAAACAGGGCTTATTTTTCAACTCAAGCTATTTTACAACCAATGGCTTACTAAATTGCAGGTGAACAATTTTGGAACATTTATTTGGACATGACTGGGAGATTGTTCCCGCCGGAGGGGCGACAGGGGAAGCCTTCTACGCAAAGCACGAAGAGCAGAGGCTTTTTCTTAAAAGAAACTCTTCTCCTTTCCTGGCGGTTCTGTCTGCGGAAGGAATCGTCCCGAAACTTATCTGGACAAAAAGAATGGAAAATGGGGACGTTATAACTGCCCAGCAATGGCTTAATGGAAGAGAGCTTAAAGCTTCTGACATGAACCAGGAAAGCGTAGCAAAGCTTTTGAGGAAAATTCATTCTTCAAAGCCGCTGCTTGGTATGCTGACAAGAATGGGGAAGTCTCCGCTGCAGCCCGAAACCCTTTTGCATTTGATTGAGGAAGAACTGGATTGTGACCTGAAGGAACAGGCTGCTGTTATTCAGTCAGTCCATTTCCTGAAGAAAGAGGTATCGCATATCCGCTGTGAGGAAAATACGGTGTGCCATTGCGATGTGAATCATAACAACTGGCTGCTTTCGGAAAACAACCAGCTGTACTTGATTGATTGGGATGGAGCTATGATAGCAGATCCGGCCATTGATCTGGGGATGCTATTGTATTGGTATATTCCTAAAGAAGAATGGCCAAATTGGCTTGAGCGGTACGGTATTCAATTGACAGATGATTTGCTGCTCCGCATGAAATGGTATGTGATTGCACAGACTTTGACATCTATCCAATGGCATAAAAATAAATTCAGGTACCAGGAAATGGAAAGGTGGCTTTCCTATCTGGATGAGCTCCTTTAAGAATTACGAAAATTGATCTATATCCTGTACCCATTGTGATAATTCATTCTGATGGGACTCAATGTGATTATCCAATTGGGAAGAATTGATCCCGTGCTGACTGTATTCATAAATTTCTTCTAATACTGTTTTTACGTTTTGATTAATATTTCCGTTGATCATTAATGATTTTACCAAACGTTCCAATTGTTCACATTCTGAAATAGAGCCACAGCAATCTGTCTGATGATTGCTTAAAATATCTTTTAATAAATTTAATTGATCCTGGTGTCCAAGCGGCATGAAAAGCACCCTTTCTATTGAAGCTGAAAATACAAACAAAAGGAATTCACTTTTAGCTTGTGGATTCCTTTTTTTATTTATTCATTGGCGGATTGTAATTTAGGTGTTTGAGTGCCATTGGGTTAAACTACAAACAAGGGATGAACCACTTTAGTAATCCCCCTGAAAATAAAGTTGCATCACTGCGATAGGCATGATATTGTTTGAACGATATTAATTTTTAGGAGTGTCAACATGCGACAGCGAAATAAACCCTGGGCGAAAGATAAATTAGCCGAATATCCACAATACGTAATTTCAGAACCTGAAAAATATAAAGGAAAGTGGAAGGAAGCCTTCGATAAAGATCAGCCCCTTCATATAGAAATTGGGACAGGAAAAGGCCGTTTCATAACTGGTATGGCAAAAGCAAACCCGGATATCAACTATATAGGAATTGAGCTCGCTGACAGCGTCATTGTCACTGCTCTGGATCGTATCATCGAGGATGAACTACCAAATGTAAAGCTTCTGAATGTGAATGCCAATGATCTTCGGGAGTACTTTGAAAAAGGCGAAGTCAATCGTGTATACCTCAATTTCTCAGATCCATGGCCAAAGAAACGCCATGCAAAACGCAGGCTGACTTATAGAAGCTTCCTGGAGATTTATGAAGATATCCTTGGGGATAAGGGAGAAATCCACTTTAAGACTGATAACCAGGGATTGTTTGAATCATCTCTTATGAGTTTCTCCGAGTACGGCATGCTTCTGACATTTGTCAGCCTGGACCTTCACAATAGCGATTATGAAGGAAACATCATGACCGAATATGAAGAGAAGTTTTCTTCAAGGGGAAGCCGTATATTCCGGTGTGAAGCACAATACAGATAAGCGAGTCTATCCAGATGGATAGGCTTTTTTTGGTATTGCTATATTGGCTGTTTGCATGCGCCTAAAATAATTTAAATATTTCTATAAGTAAGCGCTTAAATGTTAATATGAGATTAGGGGAAAGCGAGCGCTTGCTCAGAGAACTTAAATGGAGGAGATAATGATGGAAACATTGGAGTTAAAGAACTTAAAGCTGTCCTGGCTTCGCGGCGGTGTCACACATCTTGATGGCGGAGCAATGTTTGGAGTAGTTCCCAAGCCTTTGTGGTCTAAAAGATATCCCTGCAATGAAAAAAATCAGATTGAATTGAGAACAGATCCCATACTTATTCAATTTGACGGTAAAAATATTTTAGTCGAATCGGGTCTTGGAAACGGGAAGCTGAATGATAAACAAAAGAGGAATTTCGGAGCGATTGAAGAGTCTTTTGTTGAACAGGATTTAGCCAAGCACGGTTTGTCATCCGAGGACATCGATTATATCCTTATGACCCATCTTCATTTTGATCATGCCTGCGGACTGACAAAACCGGAAGAAGGAAATTTTTCTTCTGTATTCCCAAATGCCAGAATCATTGCATCACGAGTGGAATGGGAAGAAATGAGAAATCCTAATATCCGCTCTAGGAATACATATTGGAAAGAAAACTGGGAGTCCATTCAGCATCAGGTGGAAGTCTTTGAAGGAGAGTGGACGCTCGGCCCTATTAAAATGGTGCATACAGGCGGCCATAGTGATGGACATTCTATACTTGTTATAGAAGATGAGGATGTGACCGTCATTCATATGGCTGATATCATGCCAACTCATGCCCATGCGAATGTATTATGGGTTCTCGCTTACGATGACTACCCGATGGATTCAATAAGCGCTAAGGAAAAATGGATGGGATACGGGCTGAAAAAAAATGCATGGTTCACTTTTTACCATGATGCTTTTTACCGGGCAGTCAAGTGGGATGAATCAGGAAACATG
This sequence comes from Cytobacillus sp. NJ13, assembly GCA_030348385.1. NCBI lineage: Bacteria > Bacillati > Bacillota > Bacilli > Caryophanales > Bacillaceae > Cytobacillus > Cytobacillus sp. NJ13. The sequence continues at coordinate 4,494,776 of JAUCFP010000006.1, forward strand.
CTGGAGAAAGTGGAAAAGAAACAAAGTTAAAAAATCCCCTTTCGGGGATTTTTTAACAATCTTTGAACGTCGATAACTGTCTAGCGCAAACAGCCTACCCCCTCGAGGTGTTGGGGGTGGTCAAGGCACTTGCGTTTTCCTTAATGCAGAGGAAAAACGTCCAAAATGGTTCCAGTCTCTGCGTCGGCAATGAATTCATACTGCTCGGCTTCTTCACCCGAAAACCTCGAAATGCCGCCCTTATAAACCTGATATTTTAAATGACCTTTTTCATAAGGTTCAGCTTTCATATGAATCCATGACCCGCTTATCGGTCCTTCCTGTTTAAATGCATCCTTTGCATTTGCCAAAGCTTTCTCCGGGGAAACAGCAGTTTTTTGCGAGAGCAATTCCCTTGCTGCGTATCCGCTTGCCAAACCAACCCCAACACCTAACATAAATGACTTCCAATTCATATTTGCACCTCCCCAGGCTGATGATAAAAAAGCAGTTCATTTTTACATTTTTTTAGCTGTTTTCCAATTCTATCTTACCAAAAATAGGATTAAACTAAAATAAATAATACACAGCCTAAATTTCGACAATCGAAGTTTCATGTCTGAAATGGTGGAAAGACGTATGAAAGTTCTGTAAAATAAAATTATACATATCTGCATAGCTAATTTGGAAAGTGATAAAGGAGAAGAATAATGAACGAAAAAACATTGCAGCTTTTTAAAACATTGACAGAGTTGCCGGGAGCACCTGGAAACGAGCATTTAGTACGAAAATTTATGCGTGAACAAATCAGCCAGTATACAGAAGAAGTCGTTCAGGATAAGCTTGGAGGCATCTTCGGCGTAAAAAGAGGCGATCAAAGCGGCCCAACTGTAATGGTGGCAGGCCATATGGATGAAGTTGGATTCATGGTCACTTCCATTACTGATAATGGCATGATCCGTTTTCAGACACTCGGCGGCTGGTGGAGCCAGGTAATGCTTGCACAAAGAGTCCAAATTATTACAGAAAATGGACCTGTAACAGGAGTTATCGGTTCAATTCCTCCACATCTTTTAGATGAAGCAAAGCGCAGCAAGCCGATGGAAATAAAGAATATGCTGATTGACATTGGTGCAGATGACCGTGAAGATGCGAAAAGAATAGGCATTAAGCCAGGACAGCAAATTCTGCCGATTTGTCCATTTACACCAATGGCAAATGAAAAGAAAATCCTGGCGAAAGCATGGGATAACCGTTATGGCTGCGGTTTAGCGGTGGAGCTATTAGAGGAAGTCCAGAGTGAAGCACTTCCCAATATTCTCTATTCCGGAGCAACAGTTCAGGAAGAAGTTGGCTTAAGAGGTGCACAGACTGCAGCAAATATGATCAATCCTGATATTTTCTTTGCATTGGATGCAAGCCCTGCCAACGATATGACCGGGGATAAAAACGAGTTCGGCCATTTAGGCAAAGGAGCTCTTCTGCGCATACTGGACCGTTCAATGGTAACGCACCGCGGCATGCGGGAATTTGTTCTGGATACAGCTGAAACGAACAACATTCCATATCAGTATTTCGTCTCGCAAGGCGGAACAGATGCAGGAAAAGTTCACATATCCAATGAAGGTGTTCCAAGTGCCGTAATCGGCATTTGCTCCCGTTATATTCACACACATGCATCCATTGTGCATGTTGATGACTATGCAGCGGCAAAAGAATTGCTTGTAAAACTAGTAAAAGCTTGTGACCGTTCAACAGCAGAAACCATCCGTCAAAACAGTTAAGCAGATGAGACAGCAGATGCTGTCTCTTTTTCCTGTAATATGAAAGGAGTTCTCATGAAAGTCATCATTGGTTCAAAGAATCCCGCAAAAATTTTGGCAGTACAAGCTGCTTTTAGTCATTATGAAGCTGCTATTATATCCGAAGATGTGCCCTCTGGAGTAAACGTCCAGCCATTCTCGGATGAAGAAACCATAAAAGGGGCCATCAATAGAGCCTATGGAGCCCTTGAATCATCAGGCGGTCAAATTGGCATCGGCCTTGAAGGCGGTGTGCAAAAAACAGAATACGGGCTTTTTCTCTGTAACTGGGGAGCACTGGCGGAAAAAGGACAGCCTCCGATTATTGCAGGGGGAGCCAGGATTCCGCTTCCTGAGGAAATTTCAGCAAGGCTTCTTGCTGGCGAAGAATTGGGTCCTGTAATGGATGATTACGCAAAAAAAGAAAACGTCCGCAAAAATGAAGGGGCAGTTGGAATTTTTACAAATGGGCAGGTAAATCGTGCTGACATGTTCTCACATGTCATGAAGCTTCTTGTTGGGCAATATGAATATAGAAAAGGGGCTAGCTAAGTGCTAACCCCCTTTTTTTATTCGGTTTCGAAGATGTACGACAAAACTTTCAAGGCCTGGTTGACCGTTTCAACTGTAACATTTGCTTTACTTGAAAGCTCCTTTAAAGGGTGATGCAGCTCATTGGGACGGATGAGGATCAGCGGTTTTCCAAGTGCAGCAGCAGCACTTGCGTCCATGGCAGTGTTCCATTGCTTATACTTTTCACCAAACAAAGCAATCACCAGATCCGATTTTTGCATAAGAAGCTGTGTTCTTAAGTTATTGATGCTTGAAGCGGCTTCATCACGGAAGATTGCATCCGGCTGTTTCCCGAGAATTTCCTCTCCGATCATGTCAGAACGGTCATGGTTTTCCATAGGACCTGTGAAATGAACAGGCAGCTGAAGTGATTTAGCTTTCTCCTTTAATTCATTGCGCCAATTGGAATGTATTTCACCTGCTAAGTAGACGGTTATTTCCATCTTTTTTCCTCCTTTATGCAATATTCTTATATTTTAACATTTCTTCTAAGAAGTAACGCAGTGAAAAGGCTCTCAATCCTTATATGAAGGGTTGTCAGACTATTAAGAAGAAATGTATGATAGGGAAGGATATGACATTCCATGCAAGGAGGGGACTTTAGAAATGCATAAAAGATTCACCGCAGCCTTGTTCTTATTTATTTCATTTATACTGCTCAGTGCCTGTTCAGCATCGTTGAAAGAAGAGCAAACTGCCGCAAAGAATGCTGCAGAGGAAGCATTTAGCCAATCACAAGAAAAGCCAAACCATGAGTTTGAAGATATAGAATATTATTTGCCTTTTGGGTACGAAGTAGAAGAGGAAAGTCCAAATAACATCATTTTAAAAAATGGCTCCAAACGGTATATCCTTTTTTACAACCAGCATGAAGGTTCGGACAGCAAGGTTGTATATGATGCTACTCTAAAGCAGAAAGATGAATATGAAGTTAAAGAGACGTTTACAAAAGATGGTCATAACGGCTTCATGTTAATCAACAGCGGAAAAAAAGATGAACATGAATTGGTAGTCGGGATTGGCGGAGTAAAATTATCTACGCAGGCTGCGACCAGAAATTTATCCTCTGAGGCCGCTGCGATGATGGAGATAGCTAATTCTGTCCAGGTGAAGAATTAAAGCGAAGGGCGATGTCCTTCGTTTTTGTTTTGCTTTTTTTAAAGAATTAATTTTTAATAAATATGATAGAAAACCCCTATTATAAAGAACAATAAGAATACAAAAGATTTTATATTACAAGTGTCTTTACATGTGTTATCTTATAGTTGCAGAACTTTTACATAGGGGGAAAATCATGAGAGCCTTTCTGAATAGAAAAGGGGTAACCCTTTCACCTAAAGTATATTTTATAGATGCACTGAGCAGCATGGCGCTTGGATTATTCGCTTCGCTGATTATTGGGCTGATTATTAAGACAATTGGCGAACAGACTGATTTCAAATATCTGCAGGATATGGGCAATTTGGCTATGGGGCTGATGGGCCCTGCAATTGGTGTTGCAGTTGCATACGGACTTAATGCGCCGCCGCTGGTTATCTTTTCGGCCATTGCCAGCGGTGCTGCAGGCGCGGCTCTTGGCGGTCCAGCAGGGAGCTTCGCCGCCGCCCTTATTTCCACAGAGCTTGGAAAACTTGTCAGTAAGGAAACAAAGGTTGATATCATTGTAACTCCGCTTGTTACAATAGCGGCAGGGTATATCGTTTCAACATTAATTGGCCCGGGGATCGATTATGGAATGAAGAGCTTTGGAAGCCTGATCATGTGGGGGACTGAGCAAAGGCCAATCATCATGGGCATCATTGTGGCGGTATTAATGGGCCTTGCATTGACGGCTCCCATTTCTTCAGCCGCCATTGCGCTTATGCTTGATCTGCACGGAGTTGCAGCAGGAGCTGCCACGATTGGCTGTGCAGCACAAATGGTCGGCTTCGCGGTGAGCAGCTTCAGGGAAAATAAGATGGGAGGATTAGTAGCGATTGGAATTGGAACTTCTATGCTGCAGGTAGCTAATATTATTAGAAACCCGCGTATCCTGATTCCTCCTACTCTTGCAGGAGCAGTCCTGGCACCCTTCGGCACGACCATCTGGCTAATGGAAAACAATGCTGCAGGAGCAGGCATGGGAACAAGCGGGCTTGTTGGCCAGATAATGACTTTTACAACGATGGGCTTTGGTTCAGATGTTTGGATGAAGGTAATTATATTGCATTTTATTGGACCGGCTCTTATCAGCCTGATATTATCTGAATATATGAGGAAAAAAGGCTGGATCCAATATGGAGACATGCATATCAGCACAGGGGGCGAAAGAAAATGAAAAAATTGGAATCAATAGAGCAATTTAACGAGATGCGCAGCAATGGGAAACATATTTTCATGTTTTCAGCTGACTGGTGTCCGGATTGCCGGGTTATTGAACCGGTATTGCCTGAAATTGAAGCAAAATATAGTGAATACACTTTTATTTATGTAGATCGTGATCAATTCATTGATCTTTGCATAGAGCTTGATATCTTTGGCATCCCAAGCTTCATTGGATACAGGGACGGCCAGGAACTCGGCCGCTTTGTCAGCAAAGACCGCAAAACCCAGGAAGAAATTGAAAACTTTATTCAAACTCTTGAACAATAAGCCTGCGTACATTTAGTGTTCAAATTTTTACTTTGATAACTGTCTAGCGCAAGCAGCCTGCACCCTCGAGGCGGGGCAAGGCGCTTCAGCTTTTAGGCCCTCCTGCATCTCTTTTGAGCAGGAGGGTTTATTAGTGTAAAATGATAGTCGGAAATCAATCCCCATAAGGAGGGGCTTATATATGAAAATGGATAGCAGAAAGATGAAAAATGAATTGGAGCAGCGCTTAGGAAAAAAGAACCGGACTTTCTCTTTTGACAGGGAAAAAGATCAGCTCAGAATCGAAAATAAGGACACTGGAAAAGGAATTACCATCTCTCTTCCGGGCATTATTGCTAAATGGCAGGAGCAAAAGGAAAAAGCGATTGACGAAGTCGTATATTATGTGGAGGAAGGCCTGGAAGCAATGGTGGAGGATGCCCATTTGTCGGGACATGAAAAAAATATTTTTCCAGTCATCCGATCAACTTCTTTTCCAGGTGAGTCACAGGAAGGTATTCCTTTTTTGACAGATGAACATACGGCTGAAACACGAATTTACTATGCGCTCGATCTCGGAAATACGTATCGTCTCATTGATGCAAAGCTAATGGAAAAAGAGGGCTGGGATCCGGAAAGAATTAGAGAAACGGCTCTTTTCAACGTAAGATCCCTGTCGACAGATATGAAATCGGATACTGTTGCAGGCAATACTTTCTATTTTTTAAACAAAAATGATGGATATGATGCAAGCAGAATACTGAATGATTCCTTTATTAAAGAAATGGACAGGAAAGCAGAAGGATCCATGGCCGTTGCAGTTCCGCATCAAGACGTATTGATCATTGCTGATATTAAAAATGAAACAGGCTATGACGTTCTCGCCCAGATGACTATGAGTTTCTTTGCGAGCGGCAGAGTGCCCATCACTTCTCTGTCATTCCTATATGAGAACGGAGAGTTTGAACCAATATTTATTTTGGGTAAGAATAAAAAGAAGTAATTTTTTTAGGGTCACAGCAATGTGGTCCTTTTTTGTTTACGCGCTGAAAACAAGGCAATAAACCCCCAGGAGAGAAGAGTCATTACCGAATTATATATAGATCAGTAATTTCAAATAAAATAAAACAGTTCCGGGTAAAAAGTCAGATGTCTGTACATATGAACCTTTAATCACCCGCCTGAGTCGAAAGTATGCCTGCAGCTTTTAGTTTGTTTGTAAATTTACCCATTCTGTCTTTATAAGGACTCATTCTCGGATTTCTTATTCAAAATCTGTGAATAACTGCTAAAATAATATAGAAAGTCTAACAAAGTTTTTAATAGAAAGAGTTGATATAAATGAGCTGGATTAAAAAGATATTCCATATGTTTAAAAGTGATGAGGAAGAATATGAGGAATTTGAGGAACATCCAGATGAGCAAAATTATGAGAAACAGCCGCCTTCTAAAAAAACAAAAGAAAGTTCAAGGGATATAGATGCTAAAGTAGTCTATCAATATCCCAAAGGCCAATTCCGTTTTCCGGTCATACCTGACCATGAAGCAGAACGGGAGAATAAGAGGCAGCAAAGACAGAATCATAATAGACAGGACCATATTCGTGGGAAAACTGTAAATAAAACTGAAAAACGGCAGTCAAGGGCAGGAGAAACGGAATGGCAGAGAAAGCCGGCGGATACTCAAATCCATGAAAAAAGGACACCTCGTTCCGCAGATAGGGAGCGGCAAAGAAAGTCTGCGCCATCACCTGCCAGTGAAGAAAAAATTCTGACCCGTAATGAAAGAGAGGCTGCCAGCAAGAAAAGGCCTTTCCAGCCAACAGAAATTCCATCGCCGATATATGGATTTAAGAGACCGCGGCCAAATGCCCAGCAAGATAAATCAGAAAACGGGGAACAGGAAAACCACAGGGAACTTACATACGATGAGGTTATGCGCAAAATTCAGCAGACTCCTACTAATCGGCCGAAGGTGACCGAAGCTGTTTCGGATGAAGAAAGAGAAACTGTCATTTCCGATAAACTGAAAGCTTTCCAGGCACAGGCTTCTGCATTGGAAACAGAGGAACCTGCAGCAAAAAGATACAAAATAGGTGAAGCGTCTGAATTAATGTTTGAAGTACCCGAAGATAACCTAGAAACAGAGCGGCATGAAGAAACACATCCTGCATGGCAAGATCATAAGGAACCTGCCAGGCAGCCTGGATCTTCCAAGTCCGACGGTGAATCTCCAAACAGGGAGGATCGCATCGGTCATAAAAAAGAATCGGGAATCAGCAGATCGCTCGCAAACTTGATTGAAGAGGCTCTGCACGAAGAAAAAAATGAAGAATACACAGCAGAACTCTCAGGACAGAGCGAAGGGAGATCTCATGCGATCCTTGGGATTGAAGCTGAAGAGGGTGCAGAAAAAAATGAATTCCATCACGATTTAGGGATTGATGCTAAAAGTGATTCGGAAGAGTTTATCCATATAAACTTAGAAGAGGGAAACTCACAAGCAGAAGGACTGGAGACGTCTGATAAAGCTGAATTAAGTTCTGAACCTGAAGATAGCGGGGAATTAACAGGCTCGTTCTTTTCTCAGACTGAACTGATTACTAATATAAACAGGGCTGAGAATATAGAGCAAAATCAGACTGCAGATGCAAATGAATACTTAGAAACAAAAACAGAGTCTGCTGCGTCAACCTCGCAGCAGGAAGAAGATGTCCAGGAAGAGAAGAAGCCTTCATCAAGAGGGTCAATTCCATTTAATGTCATCATGCTGAACAATGACAGAAAAAAACTGAATCAGCAGGATAAGATCGCAAGACCGTCAAATGAAAAAAAAAATAAGATCGCTATGTTTCCGTCTGAAAACATTCAGCAGTCTGCTGCTGCAGCAGAAAAGATCGAGGATCATCCAGCGGAGAACCATTTGCCTATGGAAGAACAGTCACCGCCTGCACTGGAATCGGTCCGAATTGAGGATAAACAGAATTATCTGGCGGATGAAGAAATTTTTTATTACCAATTCCCTTCCCAGACATTGCTTACACCGCCAGTTATCATGGAGGAAGCTTCCGATTGGCTTTACGAACAGGAACAAATGTTAAACTCCACACTGCAAAATTTCAATGTCAGGGCGAGGGTGGTTAATGTTACGCAAGGACCTTCTGTAACAAGGTTTGAAGTACAGCCTGAACCAGGTGTCAAGGTGAATAAAATCACGAACCTCTCAGATGATATAAAGCTGAGTCTCGCAGCAAGGGATATTCGGATCGAAGCGCCAATACCAGGAAAGCATACAATCGGCATTGAGGTTCCGAACCAGAGCAGCCGTCCGGTATTTATCAGTGAGATCATCAGCACCCCGGAGTTCCAGACTGGACAATCCCCATTAACGGCTGTACTGGGGCTTGATATCTCAGGGAAGCCGATTGTGACGGATTTACGGAAAATGCCGCACGGTTTGATTGCCGGTGCAACGGGATCAGGGAAGAGCGTCTGTATTAACACGATCCTGGTAAGCCTGCTGTATAAGGCGAGTCCGGATGAATTAAAGCTTCTTCTGATCGACCCAAAAATGGTCGAACTTGCACCGTATAATCGAATTCCACATTTGGTCAGCCCGGTTATTACCGATGTAAAAGCAGCAACGGCTGCCTTGAAGTGGGCTGTCGAGGAGATGGAACGCAGGTATGAATTGTTTGCCCATGCCGGTGTGAGGGATATAAACCGTTTTAATGAGCTGGCAGAAGAGCATCAGCAATTTTCAGAGAAGCTGCCATTTATGGTCATTGTGATTGATGAGCTGGCAGACTTAATGATGATGTCGCCGGCCGATGTGGAAGAAGCCATTTGCCGGATTGCACAAAAAGCCCGTGCATGCGGAATTCATCTGATTATCGCAACCCAGCGTCCTTCCGTGGATGTTATTACCGGCCTAATAAAGGCGAATGTGCCTACAAGAATTGCATTCTCCGTGTCATCTCAAATCGATTCAAGAACAATTATTGATATAAGCGGAGCTGAAAAACTGCTTGGCCGGGGAGATATGCTTTTCCTTGAAAATGGATCCTCAAAGCCAGTGAGGCTGCAGGGGACATTTGTTTCAGATAAAGAAATTGATGATGTGGTAGCCCATGTACGCAGGGAACGCGATCCCGACTACTTATTTGAACAGGAAGAACTTCTGAAAAAAGCCCATGCCATAGAAGAAGAGGATGAACTGTTTTTTGAAGCATGCGAATTTGTTGTTGATCAGGGAGCGGCTTCCACTTCGAGCCTGCAAAGAAGATTCAAAATAGGCTATAATAGGGCAGCCAGGCTGATTGATATGATGGAAAAACAAGGGTTCATTTCTGAAAATAGAGGCAGCAGACCAAGGGATGTCCTCATTACAGAAGCTGATCTTGAATCCATACAAGACACTAGTACATTAAATTAATCCATGGTATTCTTTACTTGCATGTTTAAAATAATATGAATAACAACTACGATAAAGTGAAACTTCAATCAGTGGGGGGGCTTTATCCCCACTTATTGCTAGTTGAGGCCCACTGGAAGTGGGTCACAAAGACGTTGCCACAGGACGTGGCGTTCTTAGTCTTTGTTCTTCTATCGGGCCTTTACGGGCAGTTTGCCCCCCTCATCCTCCATTGATTCCTCTGAGTCTTGAAATGGGGGGCTTACTGCCCGTTAGACTGCGATAAACGAAGAAAGCCTTCTGAAGCTGGCGGGCTGCCAGCATAGATGCCTGCTCCTTGCAAACCCAAGTCAGCAGGCGCGCCTGCTTTCTTTGTGGATAAAAGTATCTATATTTTTGAACTTCGAGAATTGTCTAGCTCCAGCGCCTACCCCCTCGAGGGTCGGGGGTGGGCAAGGCGCTTGCGCTTTTCGTGTTTCTAAGGAGCTTTAGGGATGAAGGAAATTGAAATGAAGGTTAAAGGAGAAATTAAACGTCTGACAAACCAGACTTTTAAATTCGATGAACGTGTAAGAGATGGCTGGTTTTCAGCGGTATACTTCCTTAAGACAAGAGAGATTGTTAAGAAATATCATGAAGATAAAATCGTAACCATGCAGTTTTTCCAAAAGAATCATGCTGTTCTATGCGGTACGGATGAAGTCATTGCGCTATTAAAAACATTTGCGGACCGCCCGGATGATCTGGAAATCCATTCTTTAAAAGACGGTGATAAGATTTCACCCTTTGAAACAGTATTAACCATTACAGGAAGATATCAGGATTTTGGATATCTCGAAGGAATAATTGACGGCATATTGGCCAGAAGAACTTCAGTTGCCACGAATGTCTATAATGTGGTAAAAGCGGCAGGTGTTTCTGGTGTTCAAAAGCAGGTCATCTTCATGGGGGACCGGGATGATCATTATATCACCCAGGCAGGAGATGGCTATGCAGCCTTTATTGGGGGGGCAACAGCCCAGGCCACGCATGCCATGAATGAATGGTGGGGCAAAAAAGGCATGGGAACAATGCCGCATGCATTGATCCAAATGTTCAAGGGAGATATCGTTGCATCCACTAAGGCTTATCAGGAGACGTTTCCTGAAGACGATTTAGTCGCTCTGGTAGACTACAACAATGATGCCATCACCGATTCCCTAAAAGTGGCAAGAGCCTTTGGCGAAGAGCTTAGAGGAGTCCGGGTTGACACATCAAGAACAATGATTGATCAATATTTCTTAAGAAATCAGCATTTGCTGGGAACGTTTGACCCGCGCGGGGTCAATGCAGAACTGATTTTTGCTTTAAGAAAAGCGCTGGATGATGAAGGTTTCGGACATGTGAAGATTGTGGTGAGCGGCGGTTTTACTGAATCCCGAATCCGCGAATTTGAAGAACAGGGTGTTCCGGTTGATACCTATGGAATTGGAAGCAGCCTGCTGAAGATCACCACAGGATTCACTGGAGACAATGTAATGATTGACGGTAAGCATGCAGCTAAGGCAGGACGGCGTTATCGTCCAAACCCCCGCCTTGAAAAGGTTGAATAACAGAACGCTATTTACAAGAAAGTAAGGAGCATCCTAAATGGATATGGACGGCTCAATTCTGGATTTACATTCTTTCCGTAAAGCTAAACAGCTCCAGGGAGAAAAAAATGCTCTGCGTTTATACACATTAAGCAAGGATTATACGGAACGGACGGCTAATATCAGAGAGAAAGTCCGGGCAAAGCATTTATTTCGGCAAACGCTCGGTCTTGCTCCTGAAGCGGCTTTTTCGCCTATTCTGCAGGAAGTTTTTCAGGATTGGTTTCTCTTTGATTATAAAACCATTCAAGGCTCATCTATGTTTAGTCTGTTCTTAAAAAACAATTCCCGGCAGCTTTCAGAATCAGATCTCATTCAGGGGGCTCTCTTTTTAACATCAGTCATGGAGCCCATCCGGATTTTAGATGTAAGCCAAAAGGTAATCTCTGCCTACAGTGCGGAAGATAACACTTCTTTTCTCTTAAGTCAGCACGGGGTGGTCCGGCCGGAACTGTCAATAGGGTGGTATTTTATTAGAAGAATACCAATCCAGATGTATGATCTGCCTATCGGACCATTTATCTCTATTCAAAGTAATGAAGCAGTTAAACGTTTAACAGAGACCTTTTCGAAGTCAAAATTAAAAGTTCCTGACCTTACGTGGAGAGCCTTCCTGAAATCTAATGTTTTATATTTTATTTTTGGGGAATAAATAGCTGGCAATACGTTACATAGTTTTTAAAATCAATTAATGATATAATGATTCAATACATTAAAGTGTAAGTAAATAAAAGTGACAGCGGAAAAGCTTAGCAGCACAGTCATGGGAGCATGTCTTCTAAGGGGATATGCGCAAAACTAGATATATGTCATATACTGTTTTACAGATATACGATGGTTGGAGGTTCTTTATATGACTATTTACCATTTCGTAGGTATTAAGGGGTCTGGAATGAGTGCATTGGCACAAGTTCTGCATGATATGAATTATCAGGTTCAAGGCTCCGATTTTGAGAAACACTTTTTTACTCAGGTGGCACTTGAAAAATCCGGAATAAAGATCCTTCCCTTTCAAAAGGAAAACATACAGCCGGGCATGACGGTAATCGCCGGGAATGCATATCCGGACACACATGAAGAGATTGAGGAAGCAATGAAGCTTGGCTTGCCTGTTGTGCGTTATCATCGCTTTTTAGGTGATTTCATGAAGAATTTCACGAGCATTGCAGTGACGGGAGCTCATGGAAAAACATCTACTACAGGCTTGCTTGCGCACGTAATGCGAGGCGCAAAACCAACTTCATTCCTTATTGGTGACGGTACGGGCAAAGGGGACAAGGAAGCGGAATATTTTGTTTTCGAAGCTTGTGAATACAGAAGGCATTTCCTTTCTTACTATCCTGATTATGCAATAATGACGAATATTGATTTTGACCACCCTGATTACTTCGCCAACATTGAAGATGTTTTTTCTGCTTTTCAGGAAATGTCATGGCAAGTGAATAAGGGGATTTTCGCATGCGGTGATGACGAGCAGCTGCAAAAAATCCAGGCTAAAGTGCCCGTGGTATTTTATGGTTTTGGAGAAGACAATGATTTTCAGGCACGCAATGTAGTTAAAACAACAGAAGGAACAACCTTTGATGTGTTTGTCCGCAACACCTTCTATGAGACTTTCTCTATTCCAGCCTATGGAGATCATAACGTCTTGAACTCTTTAGCTGTTATCGCTCTATGTCATTATGAAGAGATCGATGCGAAGATTGTCCAGGAACAGCTTCTTTCCTTTGAAGGGGTGAAAAGAAGATTTTCCGAGAAGAAAGTGGGCTCTCAGGTAATTATTGATGACTATGCCCACCATCCGACAGAAATTAAGGCGACTGTAGAAGCTGCCAGACAAAAGTATCCTGAAAAGGATGTTGTCGCAGTTTTCCAGCCGCATACATTTACAAGGACTCAGGCCTTTCTTGATGATTTTGCGTTAAGTCTTAATTTGGCTGACAAAGTGTACCTATGCGAAATCTTTGGCTCTGCCCGTGAAAACCATGGAAAACTCACGATTGATGACTTAAAAGCCAAAATTCCCAATGCACAAATTCTAAATGAAGAAGAAACGGCTGTACTAAGGAATCATGAAGATAGCGTAATTATGTTTATGGGTGCCGGGGATATCCAAAAATTCCAGCAGGCATATGAAAACCAAATATAAATCTAAAAAAGGATGCTCCGCTAAGGAAGCATCCTTTTTATATATAATTTGAGTGTTGGTAACTGCCTGGAGATTTTCTTATTACTTTAAATTCTCCGGATTTAATGCTTCAAGTTCACTAATGACAAATCGGCCGTCTTTCCGGATTAAGACATCATCAAAGTAGATTTCACCTCCGCCATAGTCAGGGCGCTGGATGTTAACCATATCCCAATGAATATTGGATTTATTGCCATTATAGGCTTCGTCATAGCATTGTCCAGGTGTGAAGTGGAAGCTTCCATCAATTTTTTCATCGAACAGAATATCCTGCATCGGATGAAGAATGTATGGGTTAACCCCGATAGCGAATTCACCTATATAGCGCGCACCCTCATCCGTATCAAAGATTTTATTGATGCGTTCGCTGTCATTCGCTTCCGCTTCAACAATTTTCCCATCTTTGAATGTCAGTTTTACATTTTCAAATGTAAAACCATGGTATGGAGATGGAGTGTTATAGGTGATGACGCCGTTGACAGACTCACGTACAGGGGCAGTATAGACCTCTCCATCAGGAATATTCATTTGGCCGGAGCATTTGATTGCCGGAATATCCTTAATCGAGAAGGATAGATCTGTCCCAGGGCCAGTAATTTTGACTTTATCGGTTTTATTCATTAAATCCACAAGGCTGTCCATTGCTTTGTCCATTTTGCCGTAATCCAAATTGCAGACATCAAAATAGAAATCTTCAAATGCCTCTGTGCTCATTTTAGCCAGCTGGGCCATGGAAGCATTAGGATAACGCAAAACCACCCATTTCGTTTTTGGCACACGGATTTCTCTATGCACTTTTTGTCCGATGGTTGATCCATGAATTTTCATTTTATCATCCGGCACATCAGCCTGCTCGTTGATGTTTTCTCCGGAGCGCAGTCCTATGTATGCATCCATTTTGCTCATAACATTTGCTTCAAACTCAGCCATCATATTGAATTGCTCTTCCTGTGCGCCTAAAAGCAGGGAACGATCAACCTGATGATCTTTTAAGGAAACAAACGGGTATCCTCCAGCTGCATATGCTTCCTTAACCAGCGCGGTCACTAATTCCTTTTGAAGTCCGAAATTTTCAATAAGGATCTTCTCGCCTTTCTGAAGCTGGACTGAATAGTTAATCAAATTTTTTGCCAGTTTTGCAATACGGGGATCTTTCATGGATAAATACCTCCAGTAAATTTATTTTTCCGACAACTATTATTGTACCCGAAATGAAAGGTTTTGTTTAACCTTTTCCAATTGTGCTAGAATTTACATTAACTGATGAAAATACCTGTTAGAGAAGGAATTTAGACTTCACAAGTGGAATCTATTAATGTACTCCTGGTTTAGAGGCAGTGCATCTGGGTAAAAAGATTAGTATACAGACAACCGGAGGTGTAAGAATTGGAAATTATTTTATACTTAAGTGTAGCAGTCATTGCTATAGCATTTCTTGTTTTAGTCATTTATCTGGCGAAAACGTTAAAATCCTTACAGGGGACATTAGATAACGTATCACACACATTGGCAGGCCTTGAAAGGCAATTAGATGGTGTCACGAAGGAAACAACTGTCCTGCTGCATAAAACCAATTCACTGGCTACAGACATTCAGCAGAAATCTGAGAACCTGAACAGTGTCGTAACTGCGGTAAAAGAAGTTGGTGACTCTGTCCGCAAATTTAATGGATCCATTCAGAAAATCACATCTTCTGTAAACACACAGCTTGAACAGAATAAAGATAAAATCTCACAGGTGGTACAGTGGAGCAATGTTCTCCTGGAAATCAAAGATAAGTGGAAAATGAGAAAAGAAGACCCTTATCAGTACAATGTCAGTGAGAAACAGATGCTTCCGCCCGAACGCCAGAGAGAAAGAGCAAGATACTAGATTTAAAGGAGGAAAAAGGAGAATGAATAGCCAAGACCGTACTCAATTTGATTCAAATCAGGCCAAAACAGATGAAAATATCAATACGAAAGATTTCATGATTGGTGCCTTAATTGGAGGCATGGTTGGCGCAGCTACCGCTCTGTTTCTCGCTCCTAAATCAGGCAAAGAGCTTCAGACCGATTTAAGCGAAAAGGCTGCCCTATTAAAAGAAAAGTCAGGACAGTACCGTGAAACAGCTATGACAAAAGGTACCGAACTGGCTAATGCTGCAAAAGAAAAAACTAATGTGCTAACTCAAACGGTTACAAAGCAATCCAATGAACTTGTAAATAAAGTGAAAAACTTGAAAGACGCTCAAAATGGACAAGCTGCTGCAAACGGCGCAGCCGAAGAAAATGGAGAGGCCATCAATAACGAGACATTCCAGGCAGAAGGGAACGCACCAGTAAATGATGCGGAAATCCAAATGAAGCTGGAAGAGACGAAAAAAGCTTTTGACGAAACCGAACAAAAGTATAATTAATTTTATTTGTTTAAACGACGGTGAAGTGGTACGATTACTTCACCGTTATTTACTTTAAAGAGCGAGGCTTTGCCTGGCTTAGTTGTGGAGGCAAGAAAATGAAAAAATTTGATAGCCATGAAGCATTTGATCAAGCAGTAGAATCAGGAGAGCAGCTGCTGATTTTAAAACACAGTTCCACTTGCCCGGTAAGCGGAGCAGCGTATGAAGAATATGAAAGCTTTGTGAAAGAGCATCAAGATGTAAATGCTTATTACTTAGTTGTTCAGGAAGATCGTCCTTTGTCAAATCACATTGCAGAAGCTTTTCATATCAAACATGAGTCACCTCAGGCCATCCTATTTAATAATGGAGATGTTGCCTGGCATGCATCACATTGGAAGATTACATATGATTCCCTGGTGAATGCTGTGAAAGAAAACAGATAAAACCCATCCAATCGGATGGGTTTTTGCTATCAAACAAGAAAATATAAAATTTTTTAAACGTCGATAACTGTCTAGCGCAAGCAGCCTGCCCCCTCGAGGTCATTGTCGGGGGTGAGCACCCAGTGTAGAGCTTCCTTGGTTGTTCTTCACAGGAACAAGCGTTTTTGGCTTGTTCCGAAGGCGCTTCCGCTTTTCTTATATATAGTTTACATTTGAATTTTTATTATTTATGGCAGGCCACACGATTTTGAGGTGATCACCAGGCTCTACAGGTTCATGAAAAGATGTCTTTTCCCCATTTTTCAAGAGAACGAAGCTTCCGGAAGATGCTGCAGGCATATCTACACTAACATGGCTGAAGACATCCTGGAAAATAAAGGGGGGCATTGGTTTTTTCACGAGTGTAATGGCATCTCCAGCATGAATCGGATCATCTTCGGTGAGGACAGTTCCTTCTCTCTGAAATTCAAGTATTCCCCTGGAAAGCTCTAATTTTTTACCGTTAAACATGACCGGGATCCTTTGATGAAGTGACAGCTGCTTAATATCTGCTAATTCCTTTACTGTTAGTGTGCTTCTTTTTTCAATTCGCAGGTTGTCACCATCGTCTACTATGCTATGATAATTCGCCTCAAGGCCGTTTTTAAAAAGCTTTCCGGTATGGCGAGGCAGAAATGTCTCTTTTTCATTAATGCTGATTCTAAAAGGCGTAAGCTCGTTTAATAAATCGTTTAGGTTTAAAATTCTTAAGGTTTCTTCAAACGTTTCCGGAATCCTGCACTCCACCTTATCCCGATCAGCAATGATCTGCTCAAGCGAGACCGCTTTTTCATTACAGGTAATAGCAGGCTGGATTGTGTACTGCTTTCCGTTAATAGTGATTGACTTTTCCGGAACTTCATCAATCAAATCTTTTATGCGGACTTCAGCAGGCACTCCGTCTCGTCCTCTTGAAGCAGTAATGATATCCCCTGATTTAATTTCTTCATCCAAAGCACTTGTAAGGCTGTTGCGTTTGATGACAGGAGCTTCTCCATGGCTTCCCGGAATCGTAACGCTTTGCCCATTTAGTTGGACTATCATGGCGAGTCCGGGCTTCCCGTAAAGCTTATTCATTTTTATGCCTGCTGCCAGGAGACAATCCCCAACTGTCAGGTTCTTGACCTCGAATAGCCTGACAGGCTGATCGTTGACGTAAACTGTACAATATTGGACCGGAGCTTTTTTAGCAGCGATGGCTATTCCTATTGGGGTGACAAGTTCGGGGCCTCTGTCTGTAAAATCCGGTAAATTCAGCCCGCTTATGGCATCAATTCCCCTAATTGCGACTCTATTCGCTGGAAGGCCCAATCTTTGCGCTATCCTTTCAGGAAGTCCAGGTGTTAAGCTCCCGCCCCCTACCAGCATGACGGCTTTGGGTGGCCTATTATTCAGCTGCAGAATTTCATCGCAGATGGAATTTGTCAAACGTTCAAGCGCAGGAGAAATTTTTTCAATTGTCTCTTCCCTGCTGACTTCTGTCTGGAAGCCGAGAATATCCGTGACAGTAATTGTATCCGATAAATGCAAATCTCTCTTTGCCTTTTCGGCTAAAGGAAAGTCCAGCAGAAGCTGGTCACTGATTGCTTCAGTTATCTCATCGCCTGCTACAGGCACCATTCCATAAGCAGTAACTGTGCCCATATCTGTAATGGCAATATCGGATGTTCCGGCACCGATATCAACAAGAGCAACATTCAGCCTTCTCATCGAAGGAGGAATCAGCACATTAATAGCTGCGATTGGCTCAAGTGTCAAAGCTTCCATTTCCAGGCCAGCCCTTTGAAGAGCTGAAATTAGTGACTCCACTACAACCTTGGGCAGGAAAGTAGCAATGATTTCAACGGATGCTTCATCCCCCTGCTGATCAATCAGACTGCCGATTTCTTCTCTGTCAAGACGATAGTATAAAACGGAATATCCAACACAATAGTAATAATAGCTTTTTTCAGTTTCATGCAGTTCAGCAGCCATTGCCTGTGCCTGCTGAACTGCACTTAATTCAAGGTGAAGTATATCCTGCTTTTGCAACATCGGTTTTCCTTTAATACTGATAGCTGTTTCAGATCTTTCTGTTTTTAAAGCCCTGCCTGCCGCTGCAACGCACACTTTTTTTAATGGGCCGTGTTTTGCTTCTAGTTCATCCCTGATTTCTGCTATAATTTTTGATACAGCCAGTACGTCATGGATCTGTCCATCGAGCATGGCCCTTTCTGCATGCTCCTTAATCACGATGTCTTTCACATGATATTGCCCGCCGTTTTCTTCGAGAATAATTCCAACCACCGTGCGGGTGCCGATATCCAGTGCAAAAAGCTTTTTTTGTTCGTCCAAAGCAGTACACCTTCTTTGTAAATGTCATAGAATGCTTATATAATGCCCTAAAACTGCTTTATCACTTAAAAGCGTTTAATTAATAAAGAAATTTTTCGTGACATGTCTGAATAATTCATATATAATAACCCTAATTATAAAAAATGTATCACATATCCAGAGGCCGTAAAAGAGAAAGATGGAAATGTTTAACGCTGTGCGCATTTAAATGCGTGCTATGTGCATACATCCTGAAACCAACACGGCTTAAATTTAGATTCGAAAGGAAGGGACAGGAAATGAGCAATAAAGAGCTAGATAAACTTCGCGATCGAGTGGATGAGCTGAATCTCCAGCTTTTAGCTTTGATCAATGAAAGAGCAGAACTTGTTCAGGAAATCGGAAGAGTAAAGGAAACACAAGGGGTTTATCGTTATGATCCTGTCCGAGAACGCAAGATGCTGGACTTGATAAAAGAGCATAATGACGGTCCTTTTGAAAATTCAACAATTGAGCATATGTTCAAGGAAATTTTTAAAGCAGGTCTTGAACTTCAAAAAGATGATCATAGAAAAGCGCTTCTTGTTTCACGCAAAAAGAAGCCTGAAAATACAATTGTAGACTTAAAGGGTGAAAAAGTAGGGGACGGCAATCCTCATCTTGTTTTTGGCCCTTGTGCAGTGGAATCTTATGAGCAGGTTGCAACTGTTGCTGAAGCTGTAAAAGCAAAAGGTCTTAAGCTCCTTCGCGGAGGCGCATATAAACCAAGAACATCGCCATATGATTTCCAGGGGCTTGGCCTTGAAGGTCTAAAAATCTTAAAAAGAGTGGCAGATGAATACGATTTGGCAGTTATTTCTGAAATCGTAAGCCCTAATGATATTGAAACGGCTGTAAATTATATTGATGTCATTCAAATAGGGGCAAGAAACATGCAAAACTTCGAGCTATTAAAAGCAGCGGGGGCTGTAAACAAACCAGTTCTTTTAAAGCGCGGGATTGCAGCTACAATTGAAGAATTCATCAATGCTGCGGAATATATCATGTCTCAGGGGAATGGACAGATCATCCTATGTGAGCGCGGAATCCGCACATACGAACGTGCAACACGCAATACACTGGACATTTCGGCTGTGCCAATTCTTAAGCAGGAAACACATTTGCCAGTACTGGTTGACGTTACGCATTCAACTGGCCGCAGAGATTTGCTTCTTCCAGCAGCAAAAGCAGCGCTGGCAATCGGCGCAGATGGCGTAATGGCAGAAGTTCATCCTGACCCGGCAGTTGCCCTTTCAGATTCAGCGCAGCAAATGGATTTGAATCAATTTGATCAGTTTATGGCTGAACTTCAATCTTCAGCATTGCTGAGAGTATAGCCATCTAAATATGAAGAGCCTTCTGCCAGTTGCAGAAGGCTCTTTTTCTCATTTAAAGTGCAAATTTAAGTTTTTTTCAAAAATACAAGCCTTGACATTGCGGCAAATCCTGGACTGTCGTATGATTAAATACATAATTGTACATGTGTAACCACTCACAAATTAGGATAAAAAATGAGTAGGTTACGCCGTGTTGCTGTAAAATATACAGTAATAGAAGTGACCGCTATTTAAAGAAGGAGTGTCAGTAATGAATGTAACAATATACGATGTGGCAAGAGAAGCGAATGTATCAATGGCAACGGTTTCTCGTGTTGTAAATGGCAACCCGAATGTTAAACCTGCAACAAGAAAAAAAGTAATGGAAGTAATTGACCGGCTTGGGTACCGCCCCAACGCGGTTGCAAGAGGATTGGCAAGCAAGAAAACTACTACAGTAGGTGTGATTATTCCCGATATCTCCAGCACCTTTTTTGCAGAATTGGCAAGGGGCATTGAGGATATTGCGACAATGTATAAATATAATATCATTCTCAGCAACTCCGACCAAAATATTGAAAAAGAGCTGCACTTGCTCAATACTATGCTCGGGAAACAGGTAGATGGAATAGTCTTCATGGGCGGCAATATTACGTCCGAGCATGTTGAAGAGTTTGAAAAGTCACCAGTTCCGATCGTACTGGCTGGCTCTATTGAAGAAACAGGCAAAATCCCATCTGTAAATATTAATTATGAACAGGCAGCATTTGATGTGACCAAGTCATTTATTGAAAAAGGCCATAAAGATGCTGCTATCGTGGTGGGCCCTCTCCGAGAGCCGATTAATCAGGAAAAAAAGCTTGCAGGCTATAAGCGGGCATTGGAAGAAGCTGAGGTGCCCTTCCGCGATGAATTGGTGGTTGAAGGAGATTATACGTACGATTCAGGTATAGAAGCCTTTGAAAAGCTGCTTGAGGCAGATCCGCGTCCAACCGCTATTTTTGCAGGATCTGATGAAATGGCATTGGGAATTGTCCACGGGGCGGAGGATAAAGGGTATAATATCCCGAAAGACTTTGAGGTCATCAGCTCTGACAATACCAGATTGGCATTAATGGTCCGTCCTCAGCTGACATCAGTCGTACAGCCTTTGTATGATATTGGTGCAGTTGCCATGAGATTGCTTACGAAACTTATGAATAAGGAATCAGTCGATGAGCAAATTGTTGTACTCCCTCACCGAATTGAAGAACGAAGCTCAACAAAATAATGGACTTGCCGATATAACAGAAAAGCGGAAGCGCCTCGACCAGCCCCGATAAGCGCTGGACCAAAGTGACTCGAAGGGCTAGGCGCTGCAGCTAGACAAAGGGAAGAAAGAGAAGCGCCTTAATTAGAAGGCGTTTCTTTCTGCCAATTTTAGCTATCGTACCTGTTTTCGAGGACATAAATAAACCATTAGACAAAGGCAATTCGCAATGGATCAGGGAGAGAGAGTATGAGAAAGTTTGATATTTTAACACCGGCAGGGTTAATGGTGGGGCTTGCTATGCTGATTTTTGGAATCATGTGGAATGGAGGAGCTGATGGTTTTTTATCCTTTGTTGACCCTTCTTCAATTCTTATTGTTTTGGGCGGTTTAATAGCCGGGCTGCTTGTAAGTTTTCCTTTAAAAGATATCAGGCATATGGCCACCGTTTTTAAGCAGGTTTTTTCCAGTGAAGAGCAAAGCGTTGGCGAGCTGATTGGAATTTTTGTCAAACTCTCTGAGCGTGCCCGGCGTGAAGGGCTGTTATCGCTTGAGGCTGAAATCGAGAAGGTGGAAGATCCTTTCATACGCAAAGGCGTTTACCTGGCTGTGGATGGTATAGAGCCAGATGTCATTACTGACATTATGAATGCCGAAATTATGGCGATGGAAGAGAGGCACAGAAAAGGGAGAAGCATTCTCGAAAGAGCCGGGGAGTACGCTCCGGCATGGGGAATGATAGGGACCCTGATCGGACTGGTTCTGATGCTGAAGAATTTGAATGATCCTTCCACACTTGGGCCCAATATGGCTCTTGCCTTACTGACTACTTTATATGGCTCCCTGCTGGCCAATCTGATTTTTCTGCCGATGGCGGCAAAGCTGGCTTTAAAGACAGAGAAGGAAGTTTTTTTGAAGCAGATTATTATTGAAGGGGTTATCGGTGTTCAATCCGGGCAGAATCCGAGAATATTGGAAGAAAAGCTGAGCGCCTTTTTATCCTCAGAAGAACGGAGAGATTTGGAGAAAGCTGTAAATGAGGGGGAGGCACTGGATTATGAAGCCTAGGAGAAGATCTCCGGAGCCTCCAAAAGGCGCCCCAAGATGGATGGTGACTTTCTCCGATCTCGTCACACTGATATTGGTATTTTTTATTCTGTTGTTTTCGATGTCACAGATTGATTTAATGAAGTTTCAGGCATTATCCGATTCTTTCCGGGACAGGCAGGTGCTGGATTTCCAGCCGTCTATCATTCCTGCAGAGAACCCGGGACAAAATGAAGAAATAAAAGAAAATGAAGGCAGCGGGCAATCCGATTCGCTTGATGAGCTTCTGATGGAGATTCAGTCGTATCTGGATAAGAATGGATTAGAAAAAGTCATTGTGGCAAACAGGACGGAACGGGGGGTTGTTCTCGTTCTGCAGGAACAGGTTTTATTTGAATCCGGAGATGCAAGTCTGATAGACAGTTCCTATTCTTTTCTGGATAAAGTAGGAACCCTTTTAGCAAACATGCCAAACCTTGTGAAGGTGGAAGGACATACTGATGACCGGCCCATAACTACTTACAGATATCCGTCCAATTGGGAGTTATCTGCTGCCAGGGCAAGTACTGTAATCAGATATCTAACAGAAAAGCATAATCTTGACAGTCATAGGTTTATGGCCGTCGGCTACGGGGAAACCCGTCCTATCGTTCCTAATTCCGGACCGGAGAATTGGGAGAAAAACAGGCGTGTTGAAATCATTATTTCTGATCCGAAATTTAATGAAGATAACAATATTCATAATTGATAACAGGTCTGGTAATAGTCAGACCTGTTTATTTGTATATGCAGAAATGAACAGCGGCCGGTAAAATGTTCCCGGCCGCTGTTCTTATAAAGATTCTGTCATAGATCTGTTCCGGATGGGATAAAGGACTTTGTCCACTGTCCGGGCATTTTTTTCAGTTATTTCACTCTTACGGGGGATAGGCTTATATAAATCAGCCGGATCGTCCCATTCCGGGGGAAGAGGGACAGGGGCGTGTTCTTTCCACTTGTTTATCCATTCCTCCGGCATATTGCCGTAACAATTCGAGTTTTCAGTCATTTCAAGCCATATCATGGCCCATGCCCGGGGAACAACCCTCCAAATATCATAACCGCCGCCGCCGACGGCTATCCATTTCCCATCACAATATTCATGGGCAATTTCATGGGCCAGTTTCGGAATTTCCCTATAAACCTTTATAGTAGATGACAAATGGGTAAGAGGATCAAGATAATGTGCATCAGCACCATTTTGCGTCAGAATCACATCCGGTTTGAAAAATTCTGCAACCTCCCGAAAAGCTGTACGGTATGCGTGAAGCCAAGAATCGTCTTCAGTAAATGCATCCACGGGAATATTAAAAGAGAATCCATATCCTTTCCCTTGTCCTCGTTCATTTACATTTCCGGTTCCGGGGAAAAGGTATCTGCCTGTTTCGTGAATAGACAAGGTGCATACATCCGGGTCATCATAAAATGACCATTGGACACCATCACCATGATGGGCATCTGTATCCACATACAGAATACGGGCTTTATACTTTTCCTGTATATATTTTATGGCTACGGAGCTATCGTTGTAGATGCAAAATCCAGAAGCTTTTCCCCGAAAACCGTGGTGAAGGCCGCCGCCAAGGTGAAGTGCGTGCTTAGCACGTCCGCTCATGACTGCATCAACGGCTGCCAGAGTGCCTCCTACTAAAAGGGAGCTTGCTTCGTGCATGTTTGGAAAAATAGGTGTGTCTTCTGTTCCGAGACCATAGTTTTCGCCGATATCCTCAGGAAGCTGTCCCCGGCCGGCAAGCTTGACAGCATTCACATAATTAGGATCATGAATCAAGTGAAGCTCTTCATCGGAAGCCTGGCGCGGGGGAATAATATGACAGTCATCAATGGCATTAATATTTTTGAGCAAATCGAGTGTCAGTTTCAGCCTTATCTGATTAAAAGGATGATTTTTGCTGAATTTATAGTTCAGCAGGTCTTCCGAAAAAACAAATACTGAATCATGTGTCATAGTGAAATCCCCGGCAGACTGGGCCATAAAACATGGTGGCCTGCTTTTTTCAAATCTTCAACAACAAGCGTAGGGTTCATAGTCTGTACCCTTATCACCAGTATTTTGTATTTATCATCCGTTTTGTCAGGATAAACAAGGACACTCTGAATATTTGCTTTTCTTTTGCAGATGACTTCAGCGATTTCAAACAGCATGCCCGCCCTGTTTGGCACCTTCACTTCAATCTGCGAACCTGGCTGATGAGCTCCCGTCAATTGAACTAGCGTATGAAGCAAATCGGTTTCTGTGACAATTCCAACCAGCTTATTATCGTTTAATATTGGCAGGCAGCCAATCCGCTGTTCATAAAAAACCGCAGCAATTTCTTCAGCAAAATCAAGAGGGTGTCCTGTGATGATATCTGTCTTCATAATCATTTTTAATGGCCGCTGCAGATCTTCCTTAAATAGTTCTGTATGAAAAATAGATGGTGTGGCATCACGAATGTCCCTATCTGTTACAAGTCCCTGCAATTTGCCCGCTTCATCTGTTATAGGCAAATGCCGTATTCTTTTTTCGCTCATAATTCTTATGGCATCGGCAATGGTGTCTTCTTTTGACAAGGACGTGACATCCGTTTTCATAATTTCTTCAACAATCACTTTAAATGCCTCCTTATAAAATATATGGAGATGCATTCATGCCGAAAAAATAGACTGAATACAGGCATGAATTATGTATTGACGCTGTTAATAAAGATTTAATACATAAAGCGATTCATAAAGCGCAATCGGTCAAATTGCTGCACTGAATCCTGGTCCACTCTTTTTCCGATGCGGGCCATTAGGCAATTTGCAGGATGAGAACTGATTTCAGGGTCATCTGTGGCATACCATTCAAGACCGCCTGCATTCATCATCTTTTCCATGATTTTTCGATATTCCCATACATTCAGGCCAGTTCCTTTTAAATCCCAATGCCAATAATATTCAGTCGTTATAACGATATAGTCTTCCATTGCGTCATCCATCATGGATACTTTCAGCAGGTTCTTGCCTGTCCCTGAACCTCGGAAAGCAGGGATCACTTCTATTGCACCCAATTCTATTAAATTATCCATTTTCCCTTCAGACCAGCGCTCAAGAGGGTCTGGATACAAGTAAGTAACATAGCCGACAATGGTATGTCTGTCACGGGCCACTATAATTCTTCCCTCCGGCAATCCCGCAATTTCAACCAGGGCTTTATGCTGCTGAGCCGGAGGCCTGAAAGCAACAAGATCTTTATGAAACTCATAATCTGCCAATTTTTCAGGTGAAATTGGCCCCTCAATGATTAATTTTCCATTGGATGTTTTTAATTCTTTTGCATTATACGTTCTTTTATGTTCCATTTATTCACCGCCCAATAGACATGATCAATGTAATTTCTATTATACATAAAAACACGGGGGATAAAGCGCTTTCACATAATTTTCTGTGTAATTTAAAAAAGTTTGTGACAATTTGTTATTTGGTTCATAAGTAATTATTTTTCGCTGCAAAATTTTAAAAATTGAGAAAATATAATGTTTATACTATAATAATATCAAATCTTAAATAAGGGGGATAATTATATATGAAAGTGGAAGCGCTGCCAGTAACACAAGGGGACTTCAATTTAAAAAGCTATGATGAGCTTTATGAAAATTTTAACTGGGCTGATGCGGAAAAAGAATTTTCCTGGAAAGAAACCGGCCGCATGAATATGGCCTATGAGGCCATTGACCGTCATGCGGAATCTTTCAGAAAAAATAAGGTTGCCCTTTATTATCGCGATGGACAGAGAAATGAGAAATATACATTTAAAGAAATGAAGGAACTATCCAATAAAGCGGGAAATGCATTAAAAGCATATGGGGATGTAGAGAAAGGAGACCGGGTTTTTATCTTTATGCCGCGCTCTCCTGAACTCTATTTTGCCGTATTGGGGGCTATTAAGCTGGGAGCCATTGTAGGCCCTCTGTTTGAAGCTTTCATGGAAGGAGCAGTCCGTGACAGACTTGATGACAGTGAAGCAAAAGTCCTGATTACAACACCTGAGCTTTTGGAGCGTGTGCCTGTCGATCAGCTGCCTGCCTTGAAGCATGTTTTTCTTGTTGGGGAAAATATCGAGGAAACAGGACCATATGTTGATTTTAATAAAAGAATGGCTGAATCGAGCAGGAAGCTGCCGATTGAATGGGTTGATGGAAAAGATGGCCTTATTTTGCACTATACTTCCGGTTCCACAGGCAAGCCAAAAGGAGTGCTGCATGTACATAATGCAATGATTCAGCATTATCAGACCGCTAAATGGGTGCTGGACTTAAAAGAAGAAGATGTATATTGGTGCACTGCTGACCCGGGATGGGTAACCGGTACTTCATATGGCATTTTCGGCCCTTGGCTGACAGGGACTTCAAACCTTATTGTTGGAGGCAGGTTCAACCCGGAGACTTGGTATAAAATGATTGAGGAGTATGGAGTCACAGTGTGGTACAGTGCTCCAACCGCTTTCCGCATGCTGATGGGGGCGGGCGATGAAGTTGTGAAAAAGTTTGATTTAAGCTCCCTTCGTCATGTCCTCAGTGTCGGGGAACCGCTAAATCCTGAAGTAGTCAGATGGGGCATAAAAGTATTCAATATGCGCATCCATGATACATGGTGGATGACAGAAACAGGTGCACAGCTCATCTGCAACTATCCTTGCCTTGAAATTAAGCCGGGATCAATGGGTAAGCCGATTCCGGGTGTTAAAGCAGCCATTGTCGATGATCAGGGAAATGAGCTGCCGCCAAACCGCATGGGGAACCTTGCGATTAAAAAAGGATGGCCTTCCATGATGAATGCCATCTGGAATAACGAGCAAAAATATGAATCTTATTTTATGCCAGGTAACTGGTATGTTTCGGGAGACTCTGCTTATATGGATGAAGATGGATATTTCTGGTTCCAGGGCCGTGTAGATGACGTTATCATGACATCTGGCGAACGTGTAGGGCCGTTTGAAGTAGAGAGCAAGCTGATCGAACATCCAGCTGTTGCAGAAGCTGGAGTTATCGGCAAGCCGGATCCTGTCCGCGGTGAAATTATTAAAGCATTTGTTGCTTTACGAGACGGACATGAACCTACTGAGGAATTAGTGGAAGAAATCCGCCAATTCGTTAAGAAAGGCCTTGCTGCCCACGCTGCCCCGCGTGAAATCGAATTCCGAGACAAACTTCCAAAAACCCGCAGCGGTAAAATCATGCGCCGTGTGCTTAAGGCATGGGAGCTGGACCTGCCAACTGGCGATTTGTCTACAATGGAAGATTAATAGAGGAGGCCGCTGCTTAATGAGCAGCGGTCTTTGTTATTGTTTCAAGGTTGTTTGTTATAAACCTTTTGATAAAATTGTTTAACAAAGTATCCAGAATATATTTTTGGCATTGTTATTTCTATAAAGAAAAAGCAGAATCCCAGACCCTGTCTGGGCCAATGGAATTCTGCTTTTCTTTAATTAGTTTCTTCACCATCACCGGGTTCTGATGGCTTCTCAGCATCAGGCTTTTCCTCGGCTGGAGGATCTTTAGGTTTCTCCTCTTTAGGTTTCTCTTCTTTTGGCTTCTCTTCTTTCGGTTTTTCTTTTTCCGTCTTTTGGCCGATTTCCACTACATTGGAAGAAGCAGACTCTTTGCCGGCAATGTCAACGGCTGTTACATGGATCGAGCCGCTTCCAGCCTTGTAGTTTAGGGAAGAGCCGGCTTTTATAGTAGCAACCTTTTTACCTCCGCTGTATACTCGATAGCCAATGACATCTTTTTCAGGATGTGCTCCCCAAGTAATGGTTTGGCCTGAAGCTTTTATGCTTGGGGCCGCAGGTGCTTTGCCATTGTCTTTGAGCTGATCTGCACTTGTCAGAATACTCTTCCAGCGTTCTTTATTCGGAATAAGAGTACTTAGATTTGCTTTAATGCCGAATAGTTTTTGAATATAATCCGGATTCACTACCATTCCAGGTTCAGTAAATTCTCCTGGTGTTGAATCAAGTGCCATATATTTTTTATCGCCAATTCGTACAAGTTTTCCATTGCCAAGGCTATCGTCAACTTTTGTAGGAACAAATTTGGCATTGAATAAATCAGTCTCGACTAGGCCAGCTTTAGAACATGCCTCTGAAGGGAGAAGGCCTGAAATGGCGCAGAATGAACGTCTTACGATTCCGCCCGGCATTTTAAAGCTTTCGCTCGGATCAACAAGGTCAGGTGCGACGTCATATGCTGCATTCATCAAATCCGCCCAGAGATAGTTATTGCGCAAACTATAGCTTAGCGGTCCAGGGGCTTTTAATGATTTAGGCGTATCATAGCCAGACCAGATACCGAAAGTGATATTTGGGTTGGATGCCACGAACCATGCATCTATGAATTCAGTACCAGTACCGGTTTTCCCTGCCCAGTCGGAACTGAACTTCAATCTGCTCTTAATCGATGTGGCAGTTCCGCTGTTAATAACATCTCTCATCATATCGATTGTAAGGTACGCTGTCTGCGGACTAAAAACATCAACAGGCTCGGATTTATTCTGGAATATAATGTTCCCGTCTTTATCTGTGATTTTTTCGATCATATAGGCGTCAATAAACTTCCCGCCGTTGGCAAATGTAGTAAAGGCGTTCGTATTTTCTTCAACAGTTACCCCATATTCCAAAGAACCAATGGATGTAGACAAGTTTGTATAGTCAGGGCCGATCAGAGAGGTAAAGCCCATTTTTTCCAGATAAGCGGCAGGCCGCTGTCCGACTATATCCTTATAGAGCTTTACAGCTGGGACATTGTATGAATGCTTGAGTGCTTGTCTGGCTGAAACGAGCCCGCTATAGGTATTTGTATAGTTCTTTGGCCAAGGTCTATTTAATCCTGGACTTAGGTATAGCGGCACATCAGGCAGAATAGTGCCGGGCGCTGCTTTTCCAAGTTCCATTGCAGGAGCATAGACTAAAAGCGGCTTCATGGTTGAACCATTTTGCCTTAGAGCGCTTGTAGCATGATTCAGCTGCTCGCGTTTGTGATCGCGTCCGCCGACAAAGCTGATGATTTTCCCGGTCTTATTTTCAATTAAAATAGCACCAACTTCTACGGGCTCCATGATTTGCTTATCTTCACCGGTTACCGGGTCCTTAATCGTCTCAGGTTTGTCTGGCCCATAATAAGGGTAGTTATTTTTCACCTGCTGCATTTTATCATAAATATCTTTGTTGATCGTCGTATGGATCTGGAAGCCATTCTGGCGGATCGTCCGGTCTGCCAGAGTCCTGTATTCCTCTCGGAGCTCGTCATCCTCTTTTAAGTCCTGCTCTTCGTATCCATCATTTTTTGCGAGAATTTTAGTCATGATGTTTACTGCACGTTCTTCAATTTCATACGTCAAATATGGATACTTTTCCAAAGGGCTTTCTGAAGGCGTAGTGAAATCCTTAGTCAGGTCGTAAGCCAAAGCTTCCTCGTATTGCTTCTGGTCAATCTTTCCGTCGTCATACATTCTTTTCAGAACAGTTTTCATCCTGGAGAAACCTGGTTCCAGATTCTCTTTGACCGTTCCCTCCCTTGTAAAAGGAGTGTAGCCGAATGGACTTTGCGGCAGTCCTGCTATGAATGCGGCCTGAGGCAAAGTTAATTCTTTTGCACTCACCCCAAAAATGCCTTTGGCAGCTGCTTCAACTCCGGCAACATTACGTCCGGATGCATTTCTTCCAAAGGTAGATACATTCAGATATGCTTCCAATATCTCTTTTTTATCAAAGAATTTCTCCAGTCGCAAAGCAAGCAGGATCTCTTTTGCTTTTCGCTCGAAAGAAACTTCATTCGTTAAGATTTGATTCTTTATCAGCTGCTGTGTAAGTGTACTTCCGCCGGATTGAACAGATGAATTTGTTACTTCCTGAAACAGTGCGCGCATAATCGCTTTGGGCACCACTCCGTCATGTTCGTAAAAGTATTCATCTTCAGTAGCCACAACTGCGTTAATTAAGTGTTCGGAAACATCATCAAGCTTAACTTCCTCACGTTCGAGGTCTGTTCTCAGCTTTCCTAAATATACGTTATTTGCAAAGTATATTTGCGATGTCTCTTCATAGTCATAAATATCTTTTTTCATGCTGGCATAGGATCGGATGGGTTCATCCTTTACCAGCGACGCGAAATAACCAGCTCCAATTCCTCCCGCGAACGCACCGCCAATGACAGCCAGTATGATAAAAAGCAAAGTAAGATTCCAGATAACCTGGTACGTTATACTCGCTCCTTTAGCTGCTTTCTTATTCCCGAAAAGGCCCGGAGTTTGCCTCAATTTATCAAATAATATCTGAAGCTTTTCTTTCATCATATCAATCCCCCTAAAATCACATCTATTATAGCATATTGCGACATAGTAATATGACAAGGTTCGCCATTTATCTGAAATTTCCTTTTTTTGCACAGGCATTTGACATTTGGCTGATTTTTATGATAAAAATGTTTTATCTAAGACGTTTAAATATTTTACAGGCATTGATGGGAACCCAGTAATGCTTCTATCCCTGTTTCAGAAAGCCGGCGTTCGCTGCGAGCCGGTACAAATAGAAGGATGAATTACCTCCCTGAGCTTTCACTGTCAACCTGCACAGCAGTTATAGCAGTGGACGGATTATCCGTTATTCTGAAAGAGTGGAGGACAGCTGTCCTCAATTTGGGTGGTACCGCGCAAAAATGATCATGCGTCCCTGCATATTTGCAGGGGCGTTTTTTGTATGGGTGATAACCTGTTAATGCCTTGAAAATAGCCGTTAATTAGGAGGAGTTTAAGATGAGTTTACTTAAAGATTTGCAATGGAGAGGAATTGTTTACCAGCAGACAGATGAAGAGGGCATCGAGAACACTCTCGGAAAAGAGGCAATCTCTTTATACTGCGGTGTAGACCCAACAGCTGACAGCATGCATATCGGGCATCTGCTGCCGTTTTTGACTTTAAGGCGCTTTCAAAAAGAAGGCCATCGTCCAATCGTTCTTGTAGGAGGAGCCACTGGCCTGATTGGAGATCCAAGCGGTAAAAGCGAAGAGCGGAAGCTGCAGACGCTGGAAACTGTACAGCATAATGTCGACTGCATAAAGAACCAGCTAAAAAGAATTTTTGATTTTGAAAGTGAAAATGGTGCAATTATGGTTAACAACTATGATTGGGCAGGCTCCATGGATATTGTTACTTTCCTGCGTGATTACGGGAAACATGTCGGAGTCAATTACATGCTCGCTAAAGACACCATTTCTTCCAGACTGGAAACGGGAATTTCCTTTACTGAATTCACTTACACCATCCTGCAGGCAATGGATTTCCTTCATTTATATGAGAACCATAACTGCAAAATGCAGATTGGCGGCAGCGACCAATGGGGGAATATCACAACCGGCCTTGAGCTCATCCGCAAAATGGCGCCTGAAGGGTCCAAGGCATACGGTCTGACCATCCCTCTGGTTACGAAAGCGGATGGAACTAAATTCGGCAAAACGGAAAGCGGCGCAATCTGGCTTGATCCGGAGAAAACATCTCCTTATGAGTTTTACCAGTTCTGGATTAACACAGCAGATGCGGATGTAATCAAGTATCTTAAGTTCTTTACATTCTTATCCCGTGAAGAAATTGAAGGCCTTGAAAAAGCTGTTCAGGAAGAACCGCATCTCCGTAAAGCCCAAAAAGCACTTGCTGAAGAAATGACACGCCTGATCCATGGGGATGAAGCATTGGAACAGGCTATTAAGATTACAGCAGCGTTATTCAGCGGGGAAATTAAAAACCTTTCGGCCTCAGAGATCAAACAAGGCTTTAAGGATGTTCCATCTTATGAGCATTCAGAAGGCGGAGAATTGGGCATCGTTGATTTGCTTGTTTCTGCCAAAATCTCCCCATCCAAACGCCAGGCACGTGAAGATGTGACGAATGGCGCTGTTTCAGTAAATGGAGAACGAATAACGGAGCTTGACTACACTCTTTCGGATAAGGACAAGATTGAAGGCCAATTTACTGTCATTCGCCGCGGAAAGAAGAAATACTTTTTAATTAAATACTAAAATGTAAGCCCTCCTGTGACGGAGGGCTTTTTGGCAATTCAACACCAGCCGCGATGAACAAATACTCGTTGACTGCACTGAGTAACGACGATTATTTCAGGGAGAACAGAAAGGGCAGTTAATTCTGTTGATTAACGCTGAAAACAGGTGAGGGGAAACAGAAAGGGCAGTTAATCAAGATGAATAACGACGAAAACAGACGAGGGGTAACAGAAATAGCAGTTAATCAAGATGAATAACGACGAAAACAGGTGAGGGGTAACAGAAATGGCAGTTAATCAAGATGAATAACGCCGAAAACAGGTGAGGGGTAACAGAAATGGCAGTTAATCAAGATGAATAACGACGAAAACAGGCGAGGGGTAACAGAAATAGCAGTTAATCAAGATGATTAACTACGAAAAAGACATCAGGGCAAACAATAAAGTAGTTAATCCCGCATAAGCTTGTTCATGAGAATTTACTTTTATGGTCAACGCTGGTAAAAGCTGTTATTTAATCATTGTTCATTAATATTATTCCATTAACACTCCATAAACAAAAAAACTGCCGACATTTCATCGGCAGTTTTACTATTATTAACGAGAGTAGAATTCAACGATTAGAGATTCGTTGATTTCAGCTGGAAGTTCAGAACGCTCAGGCATGCGAGTGAAAGTTCCTTCTAGCTTGTCTGCATCGAAAGATACGAAGTCAGGTACGAAGTTGTTTACTTCGATTGCTTCTTTAACGATGTCAAGGCTGCGAGATTTTTCGCGAAGTGTAATTGTTTGACCAGGTGCTACGCGGTATGATGGAATATCAACGCGAGATCCATCAACCATGATGTGACCATGGTTAACTAGCTGACGAGCTTGACGGCGAGTGCGTGCAAGACCTAAACGGTAAACCACGTTGTCAAGGCGTGATTCAAGAAGAATCATGAAGTTTTCACCGTGCTTACCAGGCATTTTGCCAGCTTTATCGAATAAATTGCGGAATTGACGCTCATTTACTCCGTACATATGACGAAGCTTTTGCTTCTCCTGCAATTGTAATCCGTATTCAGATAATTTTTTGCGCTGGTTTGGACCATGTTGTCCAGGAGCGTAAGGACGCTTTTCTAATTCTTTACCAGTTCCGCTTAGAGAGATTCCAAGACGACGGGATAATTTCCAGCTTGGACCAGTATAACGAGCCATTTAAGACTCCTCCTTTTGTGTTTTTATTTGGGTAAAATAAAAACAGAAACAGATGCGCACAACAATCATGTCCATTTTGTTTTCATGTACCTTCGCCCTAGCAGCAGAGGGTTACACAGTACCCCATCCCCAGAAAACTCTGGTTGAGGAACAAAATGAGTGCATCAAGGTGCTCACATAGGCTGCAATATTTTACACAAGGAGTATTATATAATTTTTAGAGGATAAAAGTCAAGATGATTTTATTTTTTACTCCTTCATATTTAAAGAATGTTTAAATTATAAGCGAAGTTTTTGTCCTTTGCTATTTTTCACATGAAATTAGAAAACTTATAAAGAGTCCATTTGCAAGATATGATATAATAAAGAAAAAATTGGAATTGTTTAATTAAAGGAAGGATGCTTTGCTTTTTTTATTTTAATGTGTATTTCTTGCCTTAAAAGATATGAATATAGGAAAGTCGAAACGAAATAGCCACATGTATGCTGAAAATATTAATTCTGGTCCGTTATAATATACCTTATTGGTTTAAAGATTCATGATCTGAGACATTTGATGGGTGATAATAAAGATGGATACACTTGAACGCCAAATCATACTTAATTTAAAAAGCCGATTTTTTGACATTATCGATACGGAGAACGGTTTCTTTCACTATGAAAAATTAGTGAATGAAATGCTTTCTGCCATTAAAGCCCTTACCGGAGCTGATGAAATAACTCTGTACGTCTTTAATGAATGGAAGCAGGAGTTTTTTGCAGAAGCTGCCACGAACCCGGATGCTTTGCTTTCACCTGCTTTTTCAGGTGATTTAAAAAGATGGGCTAACAAAAATAGAGAGCTGCAGAGTTTAGGCACTGAGATTAAGGGAGAACAAATCATGATTCCTCTTGTAAAGAGAGGTCAGCTGCTGGGATGCATGATTTTAACAGGTGAATCAGGCTGTTTTCACTCCTATCCAGAAAATGTATTTCAGGAGCTTAGCGAAGAATGCGGGCAATTTCTTGCTAAAGCTCAGGGTCTCGCCAAAATTGCATCTGAAGAAAAACGCTATAAACAGCTGTATCGAGTTACAGAGAAATTCCATTCCTCAATGGATATGGATATGGTGCTGGGGGAAATTATTTATACTTTGCAGGAAATGTATCCTACGTTTACCTATTACCTTCTGCTGTCCCAGGATAATAATAATCATGGGGATTTGCCCATTAGAGACCTTGAATATGACAGCGAAAACATCGCGGCCATGCAGGCATATGTCACAGGGGCTGTTCAATTTGAAGATTCCCTGCAGGAAATGCGCTCTGTCTTATATGCTCCATTAAAAGGGAAACAGGGGGTTTATGGAGTGCTTCAGGTCATAGCTCCTAATACCATCATATTCCCTAAAAATGAAATTGAATTTATCACGCTTCTGGCCAATACTGCAGGCAGTGCACTGGAAAATGCGCAGCTTTATCAGCAATCCAAGCGATTGATAGCGGACCTTCAATTAATTAACGAAACATCCCACCGCCTGAATTCGAATTTGCGCCTGACAGAAACCATGAACTTCATGGCGGATCAGATTCTGCATTCCTTTGATGCTG
The DNA here is from genome assembly GCA_030348385.1 of Cytobacillus sp. NJ13. Lineage (NCBI taxonomy): Bacteria > Bacillati > Bacillota > Bacilli > Caryophanales > Bacillaceae > Cytobacillus > Cytobacillus sp. NJ13. The sequence continues at coordinate 4,529,661 of JAUCFP010000006.1, forward strand.
AAGAAGCCGGTTTCATCTTAATATCTTCTGATAGTGCCGATGTGAATATAATCCAGGGCAGCACTGAATTTTTTCAAACCAAAGAGGCAGAAATCTATATTCAGTATATAAAGACAAAGATCATTAAAGAGAAAGAGTCTCTTTTTATTGGGGATTTTTCTTTACAGTTCGAGGGAATGGCCAGCTTTTACAAATCCATCATGGCTGTGCCAATGACCCAATCTGGAGTATTAAAGGGGTTTGCCCTTGTCATGCATAGTTCTCCTTATCATTTTTCGTTTGAAACATTCAAGCTGCTCCAATCTTTGATTCATCATTCCACACTTGCCTTTACCAATTCAATGCTAAGAGAAGAGCTTGAAAAGATGGTTGTAACGGATCATTTAACAAAGCTATATTCGCGAAGTTATCTGGATGATCGGATTCATCAGTCCATGAATGAAGATCATGAAGGAACATTTATGCTTGTAGATATAGATGATTTTAAATTGGTAAATGATACATACGGACATCAGGTTGGCGATGAAATCATTATTCAAGTTGCCAATTTAATAAACAGCAATATCCGCAGCACTGATATAGGTGCAAGATGGGGCGGAGAGGAGCTGGCTCTTTACCTGCCAGGTGTTTCATTGCCGGCGGGATTGCTTATTGCTGAACGGCTTGTCAGAAAGGTATGTCAAATCACTGATCCCCAAGTAACCATTTCATGCGGTGTATCGTATTGGAGCAGGGGGAAAAATGATTCATATGCTGCGCTGTTTAAACGGGCTGACAAGGCATTATATACCGCCAAAAATACAGGGAAAAATAAAGTGATCATTGAGTCGGCTGCAGATTCATTTATCTAGGGACTGCCTTATGGAAAGGCAGTCTTTATTGGTATTTTTCCAAAACAAAATACTTTCAAAAAATATACTATTATCATATGCTGAAAGAGAAGTTTATTATAGATAATAATGTAAGCGCTTGCAGTGAAAGGGAGAGGTAGAATGGATAGGAAACATCGGTTTAACTTCGAGACGCAGGTCATCCATGAAGGATATGATGCTGAAAGGTTCAAGGGGAGCCTCGCACCGCCAATATTCCAGACGTCAACTTTTACATTTGAGACAGCACAGCAGGGAGAAAAGCGTTTCTCGGGTGAAGAAGAAGGCTATATCTATTCCCGTCTGGGAAATCCAACAGTTAAGATGCTTGAAGAAAGAATGGCCGCTCTGGAAAAAGGAGAAGCAGCCCTTGCTTTTGGGTCTGGTATGGCTGCAGTTTCAGCTGTCCTGTTTGCTTTAACAAAGACAGCTGACCATATTTTATGTTCTCAGGGAGTTTATGGCTGTACATTTGGGCTCCTGGAGATGATGGATGAAAAGTATAAAATCAGCCATGATTTTTCAGCTATGGAATCAAAGCAGCAGCTGCTTGATGAAATTAAACCGGAAACTGCCTGTATATATGTTGAAACTCCAATAAATCCAACAATGAAATTAGTGGATCTGAAAATGGTTGCAGAAGCAGCGAGAGAGAAAGGAATTCCAGTTGTAGTTGATAATACTTTCTGTTCGCCATATTTGCAGAATCCGATAGAACTGGGCTGTGATATTGTCATTCATAGTGCGACAAAATACATCGGGGGTCATGGTGACGTAGTTGCCGGGCTTGTAATTGGGTCTAAAGAATTTTTAGATAAAGTCTCCATGACGACTCAAAAAGACATTGGAGGCATTATTTCACCTTTTGATGCCTGGCTGCTTCTGCGCGGGTTGAAAACACTTGCAGTCAGACTCGACAGGCATTGTGACAATGCGGAACAGCTTGCAACATACTTATTGGAGCATCCAAAGGTAGAAAAAGTTTATTTTCCAGGAGACAGCAATAATGCAGATTTTGAAATTGCACAAAAACAAATGAGGAGACCTGGCGGGATGATTTCTTTTACTCTAAAGGGGGATAAAGAGACTGCTCAGGAATTTATGAACCGGCTGAATCTAATTAAAATTGCTGTGAGCCTTGGAGATGCTGAGACATTGATTCAGCACCCTGCTACGATGACTCATGCAGTGGTTCCAAAGGAGTCACGTGAAAAGATGGGCATTGAAGATACTCTGCTGAGGCTTTCAGTTGGACTTGAATCGTGGGAAGATATCAGGGATGATCTGTCCCAGGCACTCGAAGGAGCCTAATACTAAAAGGAGATGGCCTCAGATACGGTCATCTCCTTTTTGCAATTCCGTTAAAGGAATGATACAAGCACTTCCGAGAAGTCTTCAAGGTATTTTTGGTCAAGTTCATCAAACCGGTTTTTTTCTGGTGAATCAATATCCAGCACACCAAGAAGATTGCCCTCTTTGACAAGCGGAATGACGATTTCAGACTGCGAAGCTGCGTCACAGGCGATATGGCCAGGGAATTGATGGACATCTTCTACACGGAATGTTTCCATTTGCTTGGCAGCTGTCCCGCAAACGCCTTTACCAAGGGGGATTCTTACACATGCCGGCAGACCCTGAAATGGCCCAAGAACCAGCTCGCCTTCTTCCATCAAGTAAAACCCTACCCAGTTTGTACGGTCCAGGAATTGATTAAGAAGTGCTGATGCATTGCTTAGATTGGCAATGCTGTTTGTTTCTCCTTCAAGAAGAGCAGAGAGCTGTTTAATCAATAATTGATAATTTTCTTCACGGGTTCCCTTGTATGATTCGACACTAAACATCACAATTCACCTTACTTCCTCAAAGATATATGAATTTCCTGGCAGAAGAACAGGAAATTAGATAGACATTGTCGAGAACTTTAAAAAGGATAAGACGATTTTAGCAAGAATGTTTAATTATCACAACAAATCCGTTTTTGAATAAAGCCATAATTTATTATTCGCTCATTTATGCATGAACAGAGACTTTACAAAAGAAAGCGAGGCGGGAAAGATGAAAAAAAATTCAAAAGAGGCAATTGTGTCGGCCGCTATCTCCTTATTTAATACGAAAGGATTCTCTGGGACTTCCATCCGTGATATTGCAGGCAAAGCGCAGACAAATCCGGCGAATATCGCATACTATTTCGATAACAAACACGGGCTGCTTGAATATTGCTTTACTGCATTTTTTGAAGGGTATATTCAGGAGATTGAGAGGGGGTTTTCATTTCTTGAGCAGGGGGCTGCTCTGAGCCTGAAAAAAATTGCGCAAAATATTATGGCTTATCAATTTGAACATAGCCATTTAACAAGATTGATCCTCCGGGAAATTTCTATAGACTCCCAAGTAGTAAGGGAAATCATGTCCACTTACTTAGCAAAGGAAAAGTTTTATTTTGGCAAGGTGCTGGAAAGGGGCATGAAAACAAAAGAGTTTCGTATCCATTCAGCCAATTATACGATTGTCCAGCTGAAAGGACTCCTGTCCATGCCATTTTTGAACACACATTATATGGCTGAAGTTCTGCATGTATTTCCTCATGAAAAATATTTCGCAGACAAATACACGAAGGAGATCTTCAATTGGGTTGATGGAGTCCTATGCAATCATGCCGGAAAACCTTATGCTGCTGTACTCTGAAAGCATTTAAAGGTGTTTCATTCTATCAAGGCCCTGGCCCATTTCCTTTGCCTGATGAGAATCGGACCCATAAATCAGTGAAATGCCTTTTTGGGCCGCTGCTTCTGCTGCCCAATCGGGAGGATAGGACTCTTTGCATAACGGCTTGGCGAAGCCGGCTCCGTTATAGTCGAGTTCATAGTCTTGTTTTTGTACCTCATCAAGTATTTGGTTTATTTCCTCTCTAAATTCCCGATCAGCGGGATATTTTTTTTGGAACTTTTTAACCAGGGTAATATGCCCAATCCTTCTTGGTTTGAATGGCCCCAAATCTGCTTTTATAGATAAAAGCAGGGTGCGGAAATAATTCATATAAACAGCTTCAATTGAACCGTATTCTTCGATCATCTTTCCAAAAACATCGGGACTGTAGTCCAGGCATTCGTAGCGGCTCCCATGCTTTAGAAAGTGTACAGATAAAATAGAGTCATCCATATACTTCCCGTTCATATCGAGAAATTTTCGGATCTCCTGTTCAAAGCCTTCAATATAATCCACTTCAAGCCCCGCATTAATCCTGATTTTTCCTTGATAAGCAGCTTTCACTCTTGATATATCAGTAAAATACTTTTCAAGATGTTCCTTGCGCATCGCACTGTCGCGAGCAGGTGCGGGATCCTCAAAGCCCTCAGGGAGCGGAGCATGTTCAGTAAATGAAATTTCCTTAAAACCAAGATTTATTGCTTTTTCAACATAATCTTCTAATGCGTCCTTTGTCCCGTGAGGACAATAGGGGGTGTGGATGTGTCCGTCTTTTAGCATATGGAGAGCTTCCTTTCTGCAAATGTTTATAAATACAGTACTCAAGTCTCTTTTTAACATATCTCTTAAATAAAGAAGGAAATCTTTTATAAAAAGCGAATTGTTTGTATTTGAACAGCTCATATAGTTCAATAAAAAAATACGGATGTTCCAGTTATTTTCCGAAAATAGCAATTTAGATAAGATATAAAAGAAGAAATTCATAAAAATATGAAATAAATAGTCAAAAAATGTCGTTTACATGGTATCATAAAAGCATTGAAAATAACATGTGAAAATGAAGAAACGCCTGCGGGCATTTGTTATTACTTAAATAAAAACTTTACATATACATATTGGCTCGGGAACAGAACAGGGGGCTTTAAAATGGAATACATAATTGGAGTTATAGTCATTCTTTTATGCCTATATCTCACGGGATATTTTTTTAAGAAAAAACATTATAAGGAAATTGACAGGCTGGAAACATGGAAGATGGACATAACGGACCGCCCTGTTCTAGATGAGATGTCAAGAGTTAAAAAACTTAATATGACGGGGCAGACAGAAGAATTGTTTGAACGCTGGAGAAATGAATGGGATGAGATCGTAACATCACAGCTTCCGGATGTGGAGGAATTGTTATTTGATGCTGAAGAGAGCATCGATAAATACCGCTTTAAGAATTCCCAGGAAATCCAGCAGAGAATAGAGAAGAGATTAACCGAGATAGAAGAAAGCATAAAAAATCTGCTGAGTGAATTGAATGAGCTGGTAGGCAGTGAAGAGAAAAATAGAGCGGAAATTGAAGAATTGAAAGAAATGTATCGCCAATGCAAAAAGTCTCTGCTTGCACATCGCCATACATTCGGTAAATCAGAAATAATTCTTGAAGAACAGCTGGATGAAGCATTAGCCAAATTTGAAGAATTTGATGAGAAAACGGAGAAGGGCAATTACCTTGAAGCTCGTGAGATCCTTCTTGTGATTAAAGTGCTGCTTGAGGATTCTCAGGCTAAAATGGAAGCTATTCCAAACCTGATGGTTGAGTGTCAATCCAAGATCCCTTCCCAGCTGGAAGAGTTAAGGGATGGGTACAAGGAAATGCTGGATCAGGGGTATCTGCTTGATCATCTGCAAATAGATAAAGAAATTGAGAGACTTGAAGAACAAGTAACTGCATATGCCGGCTCTATTGATAAAGCGCAAATCGAGGAAGTTCAAAAAGGAGTCGAAGAGATTAAAGATAATATTGAACTTCTGTATGATCTGCTCGAAAAGGAAGTACATGCCAGACATTACTTAAGCCAGCAGGATGATGCAACAAGAAACATGCTTTATAATAATAAAGATATGAATAATCAGCTTAAGACAGAGATAACTGCTATCCGGAATAGCTATCATGTTCCAGACAAGGATCTGGAAATTCAAATCCATCTGGAGAAAAAAATAACTCAGCTCTTCAAAAAATTCGAAGTGCTGGAGCATAAAATTAATAGCGGGAGTACTCCCCATACTGTCTTGAGAGAAGAGCTTGCTGAAATCAAGGAACACATTGAGGAAATTTCAGATGAGCAGACAGCCTTTGCGGAAATGCTCCAGGCCTTAAGAAAAGACGAGATGTCTGCAAGGGAAAAAGTAAAAGAGTTAAGCAAGAAAGTGGCAGAAACGATAAGGCTTATCTCCAAAAACAATGTGCCTGGAGTTTCCCAGGAATATAAATATTTGATCCAGGATGCGAAAGAAAGCATAGATAATGTGCTGGCTAAACTCGATGAGAAACCATTGAATATTCCTGCGGTCCAGCAATATCTTGAAGTTGCGGTGCTTACTGTCGATAAGGCTGCGGATTCAGTGAGTGATATGATTGAGACGATCCTTTTAGCTGAGAAAGTCATTCAATATGGAAATCGATACAGAAGCAGATATCCATCTATTGATAAAGGGTTAATGGAAGCAGAAGCTTCATTTAGAAACTATGAATATAAAACAGCACTGGAGCAGGCTGCAGCTTCAATCGAAGAGGTCGAGCCGGGTGCGATCAAGAGAATAGAAGAAATGATAACTGAGCACTAAAAAACCAGATCCGATTGGATCTGGTTTTTTGTTGTCCGCTTCTGCCTTTGTTCTTTAGTCATTTACAGCAATTGGCTTTTTAGCTTCTCCGAAAGCTATTGCCAGGAAGTAACCTATTACAGCTCCTGCAATGGCAGGCACAATCCAGCCGATTCCTTCAGCAAAGAATGGCAGGAATTGCAGTGAGTCTGTGATGACGGATACATCCATTCCAGCTGTTTTTAACCCATCCACAAAACTAATTAAGCCTGTAGGAATTAAAGCCCCTATATATACCGCAGAGTATCCATTAAAGGCATTGTGCATAAAGGAAAGCAGAATCAGCACGATGGCCAGAGGATAAATAATGATTAAGATTGGCAATGAAAGTTGAATCAGCTGAGTTAAACCAATGTTTGCAACCACCATGCTGAACAGAGAAAGAATGATGACAATGGTTTTATAAGGTACTTTTGGGAGCAGCTTATGAAAGTACTGCGCACAAGCGGAAACGAGTCCGACTGACGTGGTAAGGCATGCTACCGTAATGGCCAGCCCAAGGATCAATGCTCCCGAAGCGCCAAATAGATATTGAGAAGCGGCGGATAGGACAGCACCGCCATTATCAAATTGACCTATAGCTTCCATACTTGATGCCCCAATATATGCAAGGGACAAGTATACTGCCGCAAGACCAGCAGCTGCTATAAGTCCGGCAGTAATGCATATTTTCATAAGTGAATGTTTATTTGTCACACCCATACCCTTTATTGAACTAATAACAATAATACCGAATACTAAAGCTGCAATTGTATCCATAGTCAGGTAGCCTTCAATGAAGCCTTTAAAGAACGGCCCCTCTGCATATGCCCCCATCGGTGCTTTTAATTCGCCCATTGGAGTAATGATGCTTTTAATAACCAGAACAGCAAGGATTATGAGGAGTGCAGGCGTGAAAATATTGCCGATCCTATCCACTAACTTCGATGGATTCAAAGAAAGCCATGCTGTAATGCAAAAAAAGACAATGGTATAAGCTAATAAAGCATATGCACTTTTGGAAGCGGTTTCAGACAAGAACGGAGTAATCCCTATTTCAAAAGCAACGGTTCCGGTACGCGGAATTCCGAAAAATGGTCCGATGGCTAAGTACATAATAATCGTAAAAATAATTCCATATAAAGGGTGTACACGGCTTGCAATCGTCTGTAAATCGCCATTTTTGGCAATGGCAATAATGCCTAATAGCGGCAATCCGACCCCTGTAATTAAAAATCCGATAATAGCAGTCCATACATTCGTTCCGGCAGATTGTCCCAGGAATGGAGGGAAAATCATATTCCCTGCCCCAAAGAATAGAGCAAATAACATGAGTCCGACGGCGAGAATTTGTTTTGGTGCTAATGTTTTATTCTCCATATATATCCTCCTGAAAATAGTTCCATATCATAATGTTTAGAACATTTTCATATTAGCACAGGTGCTAAAAAAAATGTCGAAAAAATACGAAGTCTTAATATTAAGTATTTTATGATAATAAACTGGAGCTGTCCTTTACTCACAGTGCCATATTATCAGCTTTCCACGGGGGCAGCAATTCATTCATTTGGTTAATTTGTTCAAACTTGAATAATTTAATAGTAAAGAAATGAATATTTAAAAACAAAAGCTAATTACATTTCCAATCTTACATGGTTATGATATGATTTACAGTTGGCTAAAGGGTTTTCGGAACGGAAAGGAGAAGTCCGTGATTTATTTAGATAACAGTGCAACGACAAAACCATATAAAGAAGTGCTTGAATCTTTTATAAAGGTTTCTTCAGAATACTTTGGGAATCCCTCTTCCCTGCACGAATTCGGCGGAAAGGCAGAGAGGCTGCTCATGCAGGCACGTGAGCAAATTGCTCATCTGCTGAATGTTAAGCATAATGAGGTGTATTTTACATCAGGAGGGACAGAGAGCAATAATCTTGCAATAAAAGGAACGGCTTTAATGCATAGGAAAAGAGGCCGCCATATTATCACAACTGGATTGGAACATGCTTCAGTGAAGGAAGCGATGGAGCAGCTGAAAGAATTGGGCTACCACATTTCCATCATTCCACCGGATAAAGACGGTATTGTCCATGCTGAAGACATTGAAAAGGAAATTACACCGGAAACTATTTTAGTCTCAGTTATGCATGTAAATAATGAAATTGGTTCCATTCAGCCAATAAAAGAAATTGGAGAGATGCTGAAGAAGCATTCGCGAGTGATATTCCATGTAGATCACGTCCAGGGAATCGGAAAGGTTCCTCTTGATCTTTATCAAGCCAGCGTGGATCTGTGTACGATTTCAGCTCATAAATTCCACGGTTTAAAAGGGAATGGGGTTTTGTTCATTCGAGATGGTCTTCGTCTTTCACCGTTATTCTCCGGGGGCAATCAGGAATGGAAAATAAGAAGCGGCACAGAAAATGTAGCTGGCATTGTAGCAATGGCAAAGGCGCTAAGGCTTACAATAAATAATATGGAAAAGCATTTGAGCCGGCTTATATCTATTAAAAGGTATATTTTTGAGGAAATGAATAAAATTGAGGATATTACTGTCCATACCCCCGAAAGAAACTCTGCTCCTCATATTGTGAATTTTTCCATAGAAGGATTCAAAGCAGAGGTATTTGTCCACGCTTTAGAAGAGCGCGGGATTTATATATCAACTACAAGTGCCTGCTCTTCAAAGAAAGCTGCTGCCAGCATCACCTTGATGGCTATGGGAATCCCTGAAAAAGATGCGAAAAGTGCAGTCCGGATCAGCTTATCTTATGATAATACAATGGAAGAGGCAGAGGTTTTTGCTGAGGCAGTAAAAGAGACCGTCATAAGGCTAAGAGAGGTAATGAAATCATGAAAAATTATGATCGTATACTTATACGATATGGAGAAATCTCCACAAAAGGAAGAAACCGCAATAAGTTTGTGGATAAATTAAGAAAAAGCATATTAGATGTGCTCAATGAATTTCCCGGGATCAAGATTGAATCTACAAGAGACCGAATGTATGTTGTCTTGAATGGAGCAGATGGCAGAGAGGTTTCTGATCGCCTCAAGGGCATCTTTGGCATTCAGTCTTTCAGCCCTGCTGTTAAAACCACTAAAGATATAGAAGAAATGAAGACAGCCGCATTGGCATTATTCTTAAAACATTTTGAAGAAGGAAAGACTTTCAAAATTACGGCTAAGAGAGCGGATAAAAGCTTTCCTTTAAATACAGACGAACTCAATCATGAATTTGGCGGACACCTGCTGAAGAATGTGCCGGGTCTAAAAGTGAACGTAAAAAAACCGGATATAAATCTGCAAATTGAAGTTCGCGAAGAGGCGGCTTACTTATCATGCGAAACCATTCAGGGTGCTGGCGGACTTCCTGCAGGTTCGAGCGGAAAAGCCATGCTTATGCTCTCTGGGGGAATTGACAGCCCGGTAGCAGGTTACTTGTCCATGAAGAGGGGATTGGAAATTGAAGCTGTCCATTTTCACAGCCCGCCTTTCACGAGTGAGCGCGCAAAACAAAAAGTAATTGATTTAACTGAAAAACTTTCTAATATTGCTGGAACCGTAGTACTTCATATTGTTCCTTTTACAGAGATTCAGCAGCTGATCCATCAGCAGGTTCCGTCGAATTATACGATGACGGCTACAAGACGATTGATGCTTCGGATCACTGATGAAATACGCAATAAAAATGATGGTCTTGCCATCATCACGGGGGAAAGTCTTGGACAGGTAGCCAGCCAGACACTCGAGAGCATGTTTGCCATTAATGATGTGACAACAACACCTATCCTGCGGCCGCTTATCACAATGGATAAATCAGAAATCATCGACATTGCCCAAAGCATCGATACCCACGACATATCCATCAGGCCGTTCGAAGATTGCTGTACCGTTTTTGTCCCATCATCACCAAAAACAAAACCAAAACGCGACAAAGTCCGCCGCTTCGAAAGCTTTGTTGACTTCGAGCCGCTTATTGCAAAAGCAGTTGATGATACCGAAATGACGGTTATTAAACCTCAATCGCGCAATGAAGAGTCTTTTGGGGAGTTATTTTGATCTTAAATGCAGATTAATTGTTAAATTTAACTTTAAAAAATAATACAACAATTACCAATTAAATAGTGTATATGGCCATGTGATTCTACACATTCTATACTCACAAGGAGGTGAAAATCACATGGCAAACAACAACAGCTCAAACCAACTTCTAGTTCCTGGAGTACAACAAGCTCTTGACCAAATGAAGTACGAAATCGCTACTGAATTCGGTGTAAACCTTGGTGCTGAAACTACTTCTCGCGCTAACGGTTCTGTAGGTGGAGAAATCACTAAGCGTTTAGTTCAAATGGCTGAACAGCAATTAGGCGGTTTCCAAAGATAATTAAATAATATGGCTACAAGGAGCAGGAATCATTCCTGCTCCTTATTTTTGTGCGAAATTTATTTTTCAAAAAATAAATAATTTTAAATTTTATAATAATTTAGTATAATAATTTCTATAGATTACGCATCTATGTTCAGACACCAGCAAATGAAATTGTCAGGGGGAGATTTGATGAAACGGGAAGACTTAATTGCACCGGAGAAATACAATCTCGTATCAGAAATGGAGCGGTTTGCCGGAGATAAGGACAAACTTGCAATAAAGTGGGAAAATGAGCAGGGAGAAAAGAAAGAGATTACATACAGTGAACTGATCCTTAATGCAAATAGAATTGGAAACGTTTTCTTAGAAAATGGTCTGAATAAAGGGGATGTTATTCTGATCATTGTTCCAAGACTGATTGAAGCGTATCAGGTTTACAGTGCATCATTAAAAGCCGGAATTGTCGTCATACCAAGTTCAGAAATGCTTCGGTCGAAAGATCTCCAATACCGCATTAATCATGGGGATGTTAAAGGTATAGTAAGTTATTATCCATATGTTGACCAATTTAAAGATATTAAGGAAGCAGCAGCGCTGCCGAAGTTTGTGATAGGCGGAAGCGCAGAAGGCTGGATCGGGTTAGATGAGGAAATGAAAAAGGCTTCCGATGAGCTTTCGTTGGCTGATACTTCCCGGGATGACATGGCGTTCCTTTCATATACATCAGGAACAACAGGAAATCCCAAAGGTGTAGTACATACACATGGCTGGGCATTTGCTCACCTAAAAACAGCAGCACCGAACTGGCTATGCATTAATGAAGGCGATACAGTATGGGCAACGGCAGGCCCTGGCTGGCAAAAATGGATCTGGAGCCCATTCCTTTCTGTTCTGGGTTCTGGTGCTACCGGACTTGTTTACAATGGCAAGTTCGAGCCGAAGAAATATTTGCAGCTGTTAGAAGATTATCAGGTAAATGTCCTTTGCTGTACGCCGACTGAATACAGGCTGATGGCAAAGGCTGAAAATATTCATGAATACAAGCTGCCTGGGCTTCATAGTGCTGTTTCAGCCGGTGAACCGCTAAACCGCGAAGTGATTGATACATTCAAAAAGCATTTTAACGTAAATGTCCGTGACGGGTATGGACAGACAGAAAATACCCTGCTTGTCGGCATTACGAAGGATATGGAGCTAAAAGCAGGTTCAATGGGCAAACCGACCCCTGGCAACAGAGTTGACATTATCAATGAAGAAGGTGAGATATGTTCTGTTGGTGAGGTTGGAGATATCGCTGTCCATGTCGAAACTCCTGCGCTCTTCAAAAACTATTATAAAGATCCGGAAAGAACAGCTATGCAATTCCGCGGAGATTACTATATTACCGGAGATAAAGCAAAGAAAGATGAAGATGGCTATTTCTGGTTTGAAGGCCGCGGAGATGATATTATAATCAGCTCAGGCTATACCATTGGACCTTTCGAGGTGGAAGATGCGCTTGTAAAGCATCCGTATGTAGCGGAATGTGCAGTTGTGGGGAGTCCGGATGAAGTGCGCGGATTGATTGTTAAAGCATTCGTTGTATTAAGGGAGGGTGTCGACCCAAGCGATCCTAACCTTGTTTCTCAGCTGCAGGAACATGTAAAAGAGCTGACGGCTCCTTATAAATACCCTCGGAAAATTGAATTTCTATCAGAACTTCCTAAAACTACTTCAGGAAAAATTATGCGTGTTGAATTACGGAAAAAAGAAGCGGAAACTGCTTCAGCGCAAAACTGAATGCTATGAAAAATGCAGGCGGGAATTCCGCCTGTATTTTTGTTATACTATGGTAAAATGTGAACTTTTAGTTTATTAAAGGAGAAAAGATTTATGGGAACGCTTTGGCATGGGGGCATGATTTATACCCTTCAGCAGGAAGGTCATCAGATAGAGGCCGTCTTTACAGAAGGCAGCCAAATTATTGAAATTGGCGCTTTGAGGGATTTAAGAAACAAATATAAAGAAGAGATTCAAAAAGAGATAGATCTGCAGGGAAGCACCATGCTGCCGGGATTTGTGGATAGCCATATGCATCTAATCGGGCATGGTGAAAGGCTAATAAGGCTCGACTTATCTAAGCACACATCAAAGCAGGAAGTTCTTTTGGCTGTTAGGGAATTCTCAGAGACCATAGAAGAGGGAGAGTGGGTCATTGGGGAAGGCTGGAATGAAAATTTATGGGATCAGCCGGAACCTATTTATGCTTCAGAGCTTGATCAATTTGTTCCGAATCATCCTGTCATGCTGAAACGTGTGTGCAGACATGCGCTTGCAGTCAACTCCCTTGGATTATCAAAAGCAAATATTACAGAGGATACTGAATGTCCTCCAGGTGGAGTAATTGATAAAGATGAATATGGGAAACTAAATGGACTTTTGAAAGACCAGGCCCAGGAACTTTTATTTAATGTGATGCCGGCTGTCTCACAAAGCTATTTAAGGAAGGCACTTCATGCTGCCATTAAAGATGCCTATAAGCTTGGACTGACAGGAGGACATACTGAGGATCTCAATTATTATGGAGGATTCAGCCAAACTTATCAGGCTTTCAAGCAGGTAATAGAGGAGGATAATCTTCCTTTCCGTGCACATCTGCTTGTTCATCATGAAGTTGCGGATGAAATGAAGGAATCAGGCGGAGGGTTTTTAGAGGGAAGTAAACATATAGAATTTGGGGCAATGAAGATATTCGCCGATGGAGCCCTGGGCGGAAGAACAGCTTTATTAAGCCATCCGTATGCAGATGACCCATCCACTTCGGGAGTTGCCATTTTTTCACAGGAGCAGCTTGATGGATTAGTGGAGAAAGCCCGCAAGCATGAATTGCCGGTTGCCGTCCATACGATTGGAGATTTGGCATTTGAAATGGCATTAAATGCGATAGAAAAGCACCCACTGGAAGGTTTGGGACGAGACAGGCTGATTCATGCACAAATATTGCGCAAAGAACTTATAGACAGGGCTAAAAAACTGCCATTAATCCTTGATATCCAGCCAAGATTTACAGCATCTGATTTTCCATGGGTGATTGACCGCATTGGTGAAGAACATATGGAGTACTGTTACGCTTGGAAGACACTTCTTAAAGAAGGGATACATTGTGCAGGAGGTTCTGATGCGCCGATTGAGCCGGCCAATCCGTTTCTTGGAATTCATGCGGCTGTTACAAGAACAAATATAGATGATCCGCACAATACAGTCTATTATCCAAGTGAAGCGTTAACTGTTTATGAAGCAGTATGCTTATTCACAAAAGGAAGTGCATATGCTGCATCCCATGAAAATGATAGAGGTGTAATAAAAGAAGGATATATGGCAGATTTCACCATATTACATGAAGATATCTTTAAAATGCCAATAGGGCAAATTGCCGCCATTTCAGTAAACAAAACCGTTATTGACGGAAAAATAGTATACGAATCATAAGCGAAAGTGCCAGGCACCTATTCCACCAGGTGCCTGGCATCGTTTTGGCAGGAAAAAATGATTGCAAACATTTTTATGGCAGATTTATAATATAAATATTTCGATACTAGAAAGAATTGAGGAAATGGCAATGAAAAATAATGAAGTGCAAACGGGAGCACTATACGCAGGGTTTGCTTACTTTTTATGGGGCATTCTCCCGGTTTATTGGAAGTTTTTAGATCACGTCCAAGCAGATGAGATTTTGGCAAACAGGATTTTTTGGTCGTTTTTCTTTATGCTGATGATCTTGCTGGCTTCAAAGAAATGGAATGCTTTTGCTGAAACGCTAAAAGGATTTAAAACAAATAGAAAACAGCTTTACGCTCTTGTAATTGCCTCCCTTTTGATCAGCACCAACTGGTTTTTATATATTTGGGCGGTCAATACCGATCAGATGATTGAGGCTAGTCTTGGCTATTATATTAATCCGCTCGTAAGTGTGGTTCTGGGCATGGTGGTTTTTAAAGAGAAACTATCACCTGCGCAATATGTATCTTTTGGATTTGCGTTTGCAGGGGTTATGATTTTGACTGTCAGCTATGGGCGGTTTCCCTGGATAGCCATTGTCCTCGCTTTATCCTTTGGCCTTTATGGGCTAGCCAAAAAGCTCATAAAGGTAGATTCTGCAGTTGGTTTAACACTTGAAACACTTGTAGTGACCCCGATCGCATTTATTTATATGATTTTGCTTTTTATGAATGGCAAACAGGCATTTCTGCATGTTTCTCTAAGCTCCGACTTGCTCCTCATAGGAGCAGGCGCAGCCACAGCAGTGCCGCTATTGTACTTTGCCAAAGGGGCACAAAAGATACCGATGTCCATGCTTGGTTTTCTGCAGTATATTGCGCCGACCATTACACTGATTCTGGGGATCTTCGTTTATCATGAGCACTTTACAAAGCTTCACTTGCTTTCCTTTATGTTTATTTGGCTGGCCTTAACGATTTACTCTGTTTCAAGGACAAAACTCTTTGTCCATTGGGAAACAAAACTAAAGCGCGGAAAAGGTATTGGCATATAGAAAAAAGAGTTTCGCACCATCATGCGAAACTCTTTTTTTATAAAAATGTCCTCTTAACCTTTTCCCAAAAGGAATTGTCTTTCAGTTTTACGGTTTTAATGATTTTGTCGCTAAGCTTAATATCAATCTTTTCTACATGCTGGATGCTGAGGGCCTCGTTGTCCATTCCCATTGTAGGATGGTCGTTGCCGTCTTGAACCACTTTGAGGGTCAGCTTTCTGTTTCCGCTCAGGATAAAGGAAGATCCGAGTGTGCGATAGCGATTATTATTTAGTGAAGCGAGTTCGCTTACCTGCATGCAAGGAAGCAGCGGGTCAACAACAGCTCCATTTACAGACTTATTATAGGCTGTGCTTCCGGTTGGGGTGGCAACAATCATTCCGTCCCCGCGAAACGTTTCAAAATGAAAATCATCGATAAAGACATCAATTACAAAAGTTTTAATTATGGCGGAACGGATGCTGAATTCATTTAAGCACTGAAAAGATGTCTGGTCATCAACCGTAACATCAATAGTGGGATAGCGTCTTACTTCTACTTGTTCATTTGTCATTGCCTCTACCATCTTGGCAGTATCATCGAGATGGAAATCACAGTACAGGCTCAGACTGCCAGTCGTTGAAATACCGGCATACAAACAATCATCTCGATAGCCAGTTTTGCGGACAGCCTGCAAAAAGGTTCCGTCTCCCCCGATGCTTACAATGATATTGGCTTGTTTGAAGTCATTAACAATGGTAAAGGCATGCTCTTTAGCCAGGCTATAAAGCGGTGCTACTTTTTCCATCGTTTCTTCATCTTTTTTGTGATAAAAGTATATATTGCGTCTTTCAGGCATATTCATTCCTCCAAACAGTAATAAAGGTTGTGGAATTCCAGGGGAAAAAATGTCCTTGATGATTTTCTTTCCCAAATAATTCATATTTTGCTATGATTATGGTTGCCTGAGTTCAGTTTACCTTTTTTTGAAACATTTTAAAAGTTTATACGTATGAAGAATATGTGACGAATAGGTTTTCTGGGAATCATAATCTGTCAAACAAGGCACAAGGGTGGCTGGTTATGTAAGGAGAAAGCATATTAAAAGGAGGATTTCACAATGAATGGAAAACGTTGGGCTGCACTGGGAATAGCAGCAGGTCTGTTTGTTTTTTCCGTTGTGCTGAACTTTGTAACTGCATTTGCATTTACAGATTTTGAAAGCTCGGTAAATGAACTGTTTGCAGGAAGCAATGAAGCATTTTTGGAAGAAGTCATTGAAGAGGGAAATGCACAGAAAAAGATAGCCGTGCTTGATGTAAATGGAGTGATTCAGGATACCGGAGATGCAGCTTCTTTATTTGCAAGCCCGGGATACAATCACAAAGGATTCATGGATAATCTTGAATATGTAAAAGAAGACAGCACAGTAAAGGCGATTGTCATTAAGGTTAATTCTCCAGGCGGAGGGGTTGTGGAAAGCGCCGAAATACATGATAAGATAATTGAAATTCAAAAGGAAACAAAGAAGCCGGTATACATATCAATGGGATCAATGGCTGCATCAGGAGGCTATTATATATCCGCTCCGGCTGACAAGATTTTTGCGAGCCCCGAGACATTGACCGGTTCTCTGGGTGTTATCATGCAGGGCTATAATTATGCAGGGCTTGCTGAAAAATATGGTGTGGAGTTTGTAACGATTAAGAGCGGGCCGTATAAAGATATTATGAGCCCTACCAGGGATATGACAGATGAGGAAAGAAAAATCCTTCAATCCATGATTGATAATTCCTATGCAGGGTTTGTTAAAGTCATCTCGGAAGGCCGCGGACTAACTGAGGCACAGGTGAAGGAAATTGCAGATGGCCGTATTTATGACGGACGGCAGGCGAAAGAACTGAATCTGATTGACGGTTTTGGCTATGACGATGATGTAATTGAACAATTAAAGAAAGACCATAAATTAGATGGTGCCCAGGTTGTAAAGTACACTGAGAATTTTGGGTTCGGCTCCATGTTCAGCATGGGAGCGCGAAAAATCATGGGTGATGACCTGGAAATGGCAGGGATGATGAAATTGTTATCTCAGCCAAACTCACCGCGTTTAATGTATCTTTATGCTGAATAGGGAGGGGGAGAGAAAATGACTTCAAATGAACAGAATGAAAGAGAGCTTGCCCGTCCTGTTTCATTGCAGGGTGAAGGCAGGAATGAGTCATCCCCTGATGAAGCAGATCCTGCTGTTAATGAAACGATCACACAAGCAGAAACCCTCCCCATTCAGAAAACTGCGGAACCCTTCAGGTTTGCCGGGTTTTGGATGAGATTTTGGGCTTATCTTTTAGATTTAGTTGTGGTTGGCAGTGTTGACCGGATATTGATTAATCCAATTTTTAGAGCGCTGGATATTCCTCTGCATGAAAGCAATTTGTTTGCTCCGATTTCCATAGCTACTGCCATTACGTTTTATGCCTATTTTGTGCTGATGACAAAGTTTTTTGGCCAGACACTCGGTAAAATGGTATTTGGTTTAAAGGTAGTAAATCTTAAAGGAAAGAAACTGACATGGAGCACAATTTTGTTCCGTGAATGGATCGGCCGCTTTATTTCAGCGACTATTTTTGTCGGGTATGTGATTGTAGCATTTCTGCCGAAGAAACAGGGATTGCATGATCTTTTTGCAGATACCTCTGTAGTTCATGAAAGGCAAAATGAACAAGTCTATAATTGAAAAAAAGGAAGCCTGTCACCGCTTGGTGGCAGGTTTATTTTTTTTCAGTTGGGCATAATACAATGCTGAAAGGGTGTGAAAAAAGTGAAGTGGCTTCTGATTGCCGTAATTGTCTTCATACTTCTTTTAATTCTCGTCATGGCAACAAAACTAAAGATATATATTCATTTTTACCATGGAAATGATAATGACCATTTAAAAATCCAATTCAAAGCCTGGTTCGGTCTGATCAGATACAAAATGGATGTCCCTCTAATAAAAGTGGATGATAACTCGCCAACTATTGTTGTTAAGGAAAAGACAGCTGCTGGACCACAGGAAAATGCTCCTAAAAAAGATACAAAGCAATACTCCGCAAAAGATCTTATTAATAGTTTGCATGATACGAAATCAATGATAAATCATATCGTGTCTATTCACAAAATAATACGGAAATTTCTAAAGCGTGTGACCATCCGGAATCTTGAATGGCATACATTTGCTGGCCTTGGGGATGCAGCCCATACGGGAATGCTTACTGGGGCTCTCTGGGCGATAAAAGGGAGCATTATTGGATTAATAAGTCATTATATGAAACTGAAAACGCCTCCCAGCATCACCGTAACTCCCCATTTCCAATTTTCCGTCTCACAAACGGCCATTTCATGTATGATTCATTTTCGTGTCGGGCATGCTATGTTAGCAGGAATTAAACTGATCAAATATTGGAAAGGCGGACGGCCGGATTTCAGGACAAAGCCGCTTTCTGCCTTATCTGATGATGGTACTAAAACTGTCTAAAAGAGGAGGAGCAAGAATGTCTGACCATCCTATTCAAGGGCTTATGACAACTGCCATGGAAAATCTGAAAGAGATGATTGATGTTAACACCATAATTGGGGATCCAGTAGAAACCCCTGATGGCAGTGTAATTTTAACGGTTTCAAAGGTCGGCTTTGGCTTTGCCGCAGGAGGAAGCGAGTTCATGCTTGATGGACAATCAGGCGAGGAAAAGGGCCACCCGTTTGGCGGCGGAAGCGGAGGCGGTGTCTCCATCACTCCAATCGCCTTTTTGATTGTTAATTCTCAAGGGGTGAAAATGGTTCATCTGGATGAAAGCACTCATTTATATGAGAAAATTCTTGATCTTGCTCCACAGGCCGTCGATAAAATTCAGCAAATGTTCAATAAGAAAAACGGAGGCAATCAGCAAAGCCAGCCTCAGGATCAAAACAATGATGAGTACAGCGGCAAGAAACAAGACCTTGATATCTAAGAGAAGGAAGTTAACTTTCCCCGGGAGAGTTAACTTTTTTCTTGGAATGTATCCTAAATAATTGCAAAAAAGATTCTGAAAAGATATGATTTACACTGTACATAAGTGATTAAGGAGGACGATTTAAATGGCATCTATTACGTTCAAAGGAAATCCTGTAACATTGCTGGGCAATGAAGTAAAAGTTGGAGATAAAGCTCCTGAATTCAAGGTGCTTGCAAATGATCTTTCTGAAGTAACACTTGCTGATTCAAAAGGGCAGGTGCGTCTAATCAGCGTAGTTCCTTCTATAGACACGGGAGTTTGTGATGCGCAGACACGCCGTTTTAACGAAGAAGCTTCCAAGCTAGACAATGTTAAGATTCTTACTGTAAGCGTGGATCTTCCATTTGCTCAAAAACGCTGGTGTGCAGCAGCAGGCATTGAAAATGTTCAAACCGTTTCCGATCACCGCGGCCTTTCTTTCGGTGAAGCTTATGGGGTTGCCATCCAGGAACTTCGCCTATTGGCTCGTGCCGTTTTTGTTGTCGATTCAAATGACACAGTTACATATGCGGAATATGTAAGCGAAGCAACAGATCATCCAAACTATGAAGCTGCAGTGGAAGCTGCTAAGCAAGCGAAATAATTATACGAATATTGAAAGCTCCGGATTTGTTCCGGGGCTTTATTTTTTTATGCTGGTGGCGTCCTGATTGATTCAGATTTAATACTAGCTGCTTCTTGTAAGAAATTAGCTGCAAACTAATTTTAACCAACTGAGATGATTGGAGCGTAGGGCACTTGACTCCAGCGGGAGGAGAGGGAAGTGAGAGACCCCGCAGGCAAAGCCGAGGAGGCTCTCATTCCTCCCCGCGGAAAGCAAGTGCCTGGAGCGGAAATCAACGGGCAACATTTAAAAATGACAATCTATGTTAGACTTGAATTTTTACTTCTCATTCAGCACCAAACTTGTGAATGAAACAAAAGCCCGTTAAAATAGGAAAAAGAATAAGGACGGGAGGGATAAGCTGTGAAAATAACTCCGGTTGAGGATTTATTTACCATTTTAAACGAAACGGCTGCTATTATGCAGGAAGAAATGCATTGTACATACTTGGAAGCTCTTGCAGAAACAGGAGAGAATCTATTCCATGAAAGCATTCTTCAGGATGAGCTTAGCGAATTAACAGTTAAAAGGCTTAGGAAGAGTTATGAATCCATTGACTTAAGCAGCTGCACAAAAGAAGAGATTAGAAAATCCTTTCAGCTTGCCATATTAAAAGGCATGAAAGAAAACGTCCAGCCTAATCATCAAATGACTCCAGATGCAGTGGGCATGCTGATGGGGTATCTGGTCGAAAAATTCATTCAGGAAAAAGATTTCCGCCTGCTGGATCCTGCAGTAGGAACAGGAAATTTATTGACAACCGTTATGAATCACCAAAAGGATAAAACGGTTGAGGCAACTGGGATTGAAATTGACGACTTATTAATTAAGCTTGCTTATATAAATGCCAATTTACAGGAGCATCCCATTCAATTTTTTAACCAGGATAGCCTTGAGCCCTTGTTTATAGAAGCTGCTGATGCTGTAGTGAGTGATCTGCCTGTTGGCTATTATCCGAATGATGTCCGTTCAGCTGAGTATAAGTTAAAAGCAGATGAGGGACATTCTTATTCTCATCACTTATTTATTGAGCAGAGCATGAATCATGTGAAATCTGGAGGTTATCTATTTTTTATCATTCCAAATGGGCTGTTTGAAAGTGAGCAGGCACCAAAGCTGCATGAATTCATTATGGAGTATGCCTATATTCAAGGCTTGGTCCAGCTGCCTCTTACCATGTTTAAAAATGAAAAAGCGGCCAAAAGCATATTTATCCTTCAGAAAAAAGGGGATGGAGTCACTCCGCCTAAGCAGGCTCTGCTGGTCAACTTGCCCAGCTTATCCAAAACAGCAGAAGCTGAAAAAATTCTCAAGAAAATTGATGTCTGGTTTAAAGAAAGCAAATAAGGATAAACGAATAGAAGCCGAGCATTTTGCCGGCTTCTTTTTTAAATGTATTAATATAGGGAAGTATCAGAAAATATTTAATTTATCATGAAAACGATACCATTGCAAGGTGCTTCTTGAAATGTATTGCTTACAGTGTTTAAATGGAAAATTGAGAGATATTAATTGTGGCCGATGCACAAAATAAAGTTGTATTACTTTTAGGTGTCGTATCACACATTGTTATATAAAAGTATGGGTTTGGAGAGACAAGTCAGTCCCTTTGAACATCTTCTAAAGGAGCGGTAGCTTTATGGCAAAAATCATAGCAATCAATGCCGGCAGTTCTTCGTTAAAATTTCAATTATTTGACATGCCGAGTGAAGAAGTAATTACGAAAGGCTTAATCGAGCGTATTGGGCTGGATAACGCAGTCTTCAATATTTCTGTAAATGGCGAAAAAATTAAGGAAGTAACTGATATACCTGATCATTCAGTAGCGGTTAAAATCCTGCTTGATAAATTAACAAATCTTGGGATTATTAAATCTCTTGATGAAATCGAAGGCATTGGCCATCGTGTAGTACACGGCGGTGAGGCATTCAACGATTCTGTAGTCATTACGGATGAAGTGCTTGCGAAAATAGATGAACTTTCGGAACTTGCACCCCTTCATAACCCGGCTAATATTACGGGAATTAAGGCATTCCAGCAGGTTCTTCCGAATGTGCCTGCAGTGGCAGTATTTGATACAGCCTTCCATCAGACGATGCCTGAAAGCTCATTCCTATATAGCTTGCCATATGAGTATTATGAAAAATATGGCATCCGCAAGTATGGGTTCCATGGTACTTCACATAAATATGTATCAGAGCGTGCTGCAGAAATGCTTGGCCGTCCGCTTGAACAGCTTCGCCTCATCTCCTGCCATTTAGGGAATGGAGCAAGTATTACAGCCATTGAAGGCGGAAAGTCAATCGATACTTCCATGGGATTCACTCCGTTAGCGGGTGTTACAATGGGTACCCGTTCAGGGAACATTGACCCTGCACTTATTCCATTCATTATGGAAAAGACGGGCAAGAATGCAGATGAAGTTCTTGACGTTCTTAATAAAAAGAGCGGTATGCTTGGTGTTTCCGGATTCTCTAGTGATCTTCGCGACATTGAAGTTCAAGCGGTTGAAGGAAATGAAAGAGCAGAATTGGCTCTTGAAGTATTCGCAAACAGAATCCACAAATATATTGGATCCTATGCATCCCGCATGTATGGCGTAGATGCGATCATCTTCACTGCCGGAATCGGTGAAAATAGTGATGTTATCCGTGATCGTGTTCTTCAGGGGCTGGAATTCATGGGCGTATACTGGGATCCTGCATTAAATAAAGTGCGCGGTGAAGAAGCGTTCATTAATTACCCTCATTCACCAGTTAAAGTCATGATTATCCCAACAAATGAGGAAGTCATGATTGCACGTGATGTAGTGAGATTGGCTAAATAACATTCATAACAAGGCAAGGGCTTAACGCTCTTGTCTTTTTTGTTTTTATCGGGATTTATTGCCCATCAGGCGGAAGGAGAATTCATCATCTGACTTATGCTATACTGAGTCCAAGAAAAAATGTTTTGGGAGGAATTGTGATGCCATTGAACGAACGGGAAGAAAGTGTTTTGGCCGGTATTCAGGAGTGGGAAAACAAGCTGTTGAATTATGAACCCAATGATTTGGAAATGGTTTATGATAAATCATTGGAAAGGTCTTTTTCACTATTGCCTGAAGAAGTTCAGCAGCAATTTTTTTCAGCAATGGATAGCTGGCTGTTTCATCTTCATGCGCTTATTCAAGGCTCACAGCTTCAAATGGATGCGAAAGAGCGCATTTTGACGGCAGGCCGTGTTTTTCATTCTGATATTGAGTCGATTGAAGACCTTAAGCAATTGAATATCGACCAGCTTCAATACATAGCTCAACAGCAGATTGCCCGGCATCGTCTTTATTCTTTTGCACAAGGCGGCATTGCCGGTTCAGGCAGCTCACTCATGCTGGGTACAGATATTCCTGCTATGGCGGTTATTAATCTTCGTGCTGTCCAGCTGATTGCCATGACCTATGGTTTTGAGGTCAATACTCCATTCGAAATGATGAGCTCTCTTAAGGTTTTTCACGCAGCCACTCTGCCTCCGCGCATGCAGGGCAGTGCTTGGGAAGTACTGATGAATGAGCTGAAGAATCAGGAAGAATTCTATTTTTATGAAGGAAAAGAAGAATTGACTGATATAACCTGGATTGAGCAGCCAATGAAGCAGCTTTTTAAAGCAATGGCTATTTACCTTTTCCGCAGAAAGTCAGTACAGGGAATTCCGTTCATAAGCATGGCCATTGGAGCCGGGACCAATTATCAGCTGACAAGAAAAGTAACAGATTTCGCTCATAAATATTATCAAATGAGATATTTGCATAGAAAAAACATTCAGCAGTAAACTCCCGGATTACTATGAATTATAAGCAAAGGTGATGCCAAATGAGTACATTCGAGCATAAAAAAGAAGCCCCAAAAGAAGTTAGATGCAAAGTGGTCACCGTAAGTGATACGAGAAATAAAGAAACAGATAAAAGCGGAAAGCTGATGATCCGCCTGCTGGAAGAGGCAGGACATGTCATAGCTGACTATGAAATCGTCAAAGATGAAGGAAATCTCATTCGTGAGGCCGTATTAAGAGGGTGTGAAAACCCCGGCATTGACGCTGTCCTTACAAATGGAGGCACAGGAATTGCATTAAGGGACGTGACTATTGAGACGGTAAGAGAATTATTTGATAAAGAAATTGACGGATTCGGCGAATTGTTCAGGATGTTAAGCTACACGGAAGATATCGGGTCTGCGGCCATTCTTTCACGAGCTGCTGCAGGCACAGTGCAAAATAAAGCCGTTTTCTCAACACCAGGATCATCCGGGGCTGTTCGCCTTGCGATGAATAAGCTGATTCTGCCTGAACTCGGGCATATCGTCAGGGAACTAAGAAAAGATTTATAAAGGGCAAAAAACCTTTCCGCCGCGGAAAGGTTTTTTTAAAATGATAGGGAAGTATAATTTTTAACTTCGGGAACTGTCTAGCGCAAGCAGACTGCCCCTCGAGGTGTCGGGGCGTTTCCGCTTTTCTTTTATGAATGCATTTTCCCTGTAATATCCTGATTCGTTCGATACCATAGCCACAGATCATTTATGACTGATGCCAGTTCTGAAATTTCACTGTTGAGTCTGCATGATCTTTCGAAATTGCCCTCATCTGATAGCTCAGCCTGTTTCCTGTTGATATCCGCTTCAAGCTCGGCAATGCGGTCAGGAATCCTGCCTCTTATTTTTTCCCATTGAAACAGGATCATCTGCTGTGTTTTTGGTGAATATTCATCCCATTCCCGGTCAAAGGCGGGTATGGGAATGCCAAGACGGCCATTATGTGAAAAATGCTCCTCCATTTTGTATCCCCCAAACGATAATCTTGTTTTTATTTTACTATAAAGGTGTTTACGGTGCATGAATGTTTTAGTATTCACTCTTTTTCTGCAGATACTACTATGGAACCAATGTAAAGATAAATGAACTTGGTTCACAAGTACTGATTTAATAGAAAAGCTAAGGTATTGGTTTACAGATTTAATAGATATCGAATAACATATTGACTATTAAGAATATTAAAATAATTAAAAGGGGGATAATATGAAAAGGTTTATTACACATTTAACAGTTTTAGGCCTGGTGCTGGTTTTGCTTTTGCCTTATCCCGTTGCAGCCCTGGGAGAAGAATTGGGCAGAACAGGAAGCAGCAGCTCAGAAGAGGAAGTATTTAAACATAAAAAACCATTAGAATATCCAACCTTGTCAAAAGCAAAGCGCCCCGAGGATGCAGGCTTTTCTTCCAAAAAGCTCAGAGAGGTTGATGAGCTGATCGAGGGAGAAATAGAAAATGGTTTTCCAGGAGCAGCTTTAGTCGTAATTAAAGATGGCAAGATTGTTAAAAACTCCGCATATGGTTCAGCCAAAGTCTTTGATGAATCTGATCCGTTAAATCACCCGCAGAAAATGAAGACAAAAACCATGTTTGATTTAGCATCAAACACGAAAATGTATGCCGTTAACTTTTCACTGCAGCATCTTGTCAGTGAAGGAAAGATCAATCTTGAAGAAAAAATTCAGCATTATTTTCCTGAATTTAAAGATTCAGCAGAAGATGAAATAAAAGGGAAAGGTGAACTCCGGATAATCGACTTGCTCCACCATACTGCCGGATTTCCTTCAAGCATCCATTATCATAATCCTGAAAGGGCGGGAGAATTGTATTCCCAGGAACGCAGTAAAACGCTTTCCATGATTTTAAAAACTCCCCTTCAGTATGATCCTGGCACCAAACAGATTTACAGTGACATTGACTATATGCTGCTGGGATTTATTATTGAAAAAATAACGGGAGTGCAGCTTGACCATTATACTGAGAATCATATCTATAAGCCCTTAGGGTTAAAGCATACTTTATTTAATCCGCTTCGCAAGGGATTCAAAGAAAAGGATTTCGCCGCAACTGAATTACACGGCAACACCAGGGATGGGGTCATTTTCTTCCCTAATATCCGGACCTATACTCTTCAGGGAGAGGTTCATGATGAGAAGTCCTTTTATTCAATGGATGGAATATCCGGGCATGCTGGCCTCTTTTCCACAACTGCAGATCTTGCTGTCCTGATGCAGGTGATGCTTAATGATGGAGGCTATGGAAATATAAAGTTATTTGATAAACGAACAATTGATGAGTTTGTAGAACCTTATGATATGAATCCTACATATGGGTTAGGATGGCGTTTGAACGGAGATCCAAGTATGGAGTGGATGTTCAGCAAGTATGCTGGGAAAGAAGTATTTGGGCATACCGGCTGGACAGGAACGGTAACGGTGATAGACAGAGAAAATAATTTAGCTATCGCTCTCCTGACAAATAAAAAACATTCTTCAGTCATTGATCCATTAAAAGATCCGCATAAGTTTCAAGGTGACACATACAGCATCAGTCAATATGGAAGTGTAATCTCAGCGGTTTATGAAGCATTAAATTAATAAACTATTGCAGGCAAAAGCCGAAACGGGGCATTTGCCTTTTTTATTGGAAAAATTATATTTATTTTTATACATTTTTAAGAATAAGTATTGATTTTTAAAGAAAAGGTTGTTAAAGTAAGAGAATAATAAATGAATAAAAACATAATTTTATTGTATATTTATACGTATAATCCAAGGAGGAAATATATATGTCTCAAAATAAAGTAGTTCTTGCATACTCAGGCGGTTTGGATACATCAGTTGCGGTTAAATGGCTGCAGGATCAAGGTTATGCAGTTGTTGCCTGCTGTCTTGACGTTGGTGAAGGAAAAGATCTTAACTTTATCCAGAAAAAAGCTTTAACTGTTGGTGCTGTCCAATCCTATGTGATTGATGCAAAAGAAGAATTTGCTAATGAATATGCATTAATAGCGCTGCAGGCACATGCTTTATACGAAAATAAGTATCCATTGATCTCTGCTCTTTCACGTCCGCTGATCGCCAAGAAGCTTGTTGAAGTAGCAGAAAAAGAAGGTGCTGTAGCAGTCGCACATGGATGTACCGGCAAAGGAAATGACCAGGTTCGTTTTGAAGTGGCAATCCAGGCTCTAAACCCTGATCTTCAGGTGTTAGCTCCAGTTCGTGAGTGGAGCTGGTCACGTGAGGAAGAAATTGAATATGCAAAACAAAATAATATCCCCATCCCAATTAATCTGGATTCTCCTTACAGCATTGATCAAAACTTATGGGGAAGAAGCAATGAGTGCGGAGTCCTGGAAGATCCATGGGCAGCTCCTCCGGAAGATGCATACGACCTTACCGTTTCTCTTGAAAAAGCTCCTGATACACCTGATACCGTTGAAATCGGTTTTGAAAAGGGTGTACCAGTCAGCTTGAATGGCAAAAGTATTAAGCTTTCCGAGCTTATTGCCGAACTGAATGAGGTTGCAGGCAAGCATGGAGTTGGGCGTATCGACCATGTAGAAAATCGGCTTGTCGGAATCAAATCCCGTGAAGTTTACGAGTGTCCAGGAGCGATGACACTTCTTAAAGCACATAAAGAGCTTGAGGACTTAACGATGGTAAAAGAATTGGCCCACTTTAAACCGGTTATTGAGAAAAAAGTGGCTGAGCTTATATACGAAGGATTGTGGTTCTCTCAGCTTAACAATGCATTAACAGCTTTCCTGAAAGAGACACAAACCTTTGTTACAGGAACAGTCAGAGTGAAGCTGTTTAAAGGCCATGCGATTGTTGAAGGAAGAAAATCTCCTTATTCCCTTTACGATGAAAAGTTAGCAACTTATACTTCCGATGATGAATTTGACCATAATGCGGCAGTTGGCTTTATTAAGCTTTGGGGATTGCCGACAAAGGTGCAGAGCATTGTTCAAAACAGTAAGAAGGTGACAGTGTGAAAAAGTTATGGGGAGGCAGATTCACAAAATCTGCTGAAGAATGGGTAGATGAATTCGGAGCGTCGATTTCATTTGACCAGGAATTGGTTATGGAAGATATAGAAGGGAGCATGGCCCACGTTGCCATGCTTTCTAAAACAGGAATCATCACTGAGGACGATGCTCAAAAAATCAAAACAGGCCTTCAGCAGCTAAAAGAGAAAGCTGCCAAGGATGAACTGGATTACTCAGTAAAACTTGAAGATATTCATTTAAATCTTGAGAGTCATTTGACCGAACTGTCTGGGCCTGTCGGCGGTAAACTTCATACCGCAAGAAGCCGAAATGACCAGGTGGCAACAGACATGCATTTATACCTGCGCAAGCAGGTGGAGCAGATTGTTGAATTGATTCAGGAAATGCAGGAAGAGTTAATCA
Organism: Cytobacillus sp. NJ13; assembly: GCA_030348385.1. NCBI lineage: Bacteria > Bacillati > Bacillota > Bacilli > Caryophanales > Bacillaceae > Cytobacillus > Cytobacillus sp. NJ13. The sequence goes on from JAUCFP010000006.1 coordinate 4,557,860, forward strand.
TCCAGGCTGAAAATAATGTGGAAACCATCATGCCGGGCTATACGCATTTGCAGCGGGCACAGCCGATCTCTTTCGGTCATCATCTAATGGCTTATTTCTGGATGCTTGAGAGAGACAAAGAGCGATTTTCTGAAAGCTTAAAAAGAATCAATCTATCTCCGCTTGGAGCAGGGGCTCTGGCAGGAACCACTTTCCCAATCGACCGTGAGTATACCGCGGACCTTCTCGGATTTGAAGGCATCTATGAAAACAGCCTGGATGCAGTCAGTGACAGAGACTTTATTCTTGAGTTTTTATCCTCAAGCTCAATCCTGATGATGCATCTGTCACGTTTAAGCGAAGAATTCATCCTTTGGTCAAGCCAGGAGTTTCAATTCATTGAACTGGACGACAGCTTTGCAACCGGCAGCAGCATTATGCCGCAAAAGAAGAATCCGGATATGGCGGAACTCATCCGCGGTAAAACGGGACGTGTATACGGTAACCTTATGGGGCTGCTGACAGTACTAAAGGGTCTGCCGCTAGCCTATAATAAAGATATGCAGGAAGATAAGGAAGGGATGTTTGATACTGTAAAGACAGTCACAGGTTCACTGAAAATCTTTGCAGGAATGATCCGCACCATGAAGGTTAAAACAGAGCAGATGGAAAAAGCGACTAAAAATGATTTTTCCAATGCTACTGAATTGGCGGATTATCTATCTGATAAAGGCATTCCATTCAGAGAAGCACATGAGATTGTCGGGAAACTGGTCCTTGTCTGTGTACAAAAGGGATGCTTCCTTGGAGATTTGCCGCTTGAAGATTTCAAGAACGCCCATTCATTGTTTGAAGAAGATATTTATGAAGTACTGGATCCCTATACAGCTGTCAAAAGAAGAAATAGTGCAGGCGGAACGGGATTTAAACAAGTAAGCATCGCGATTGAAAAAGCGAAGGAATCTCTCAGCATTAAAGAGTATGTCAATAAAGAATAGAAAAATGGCGCTGCAGCAGGCAGCGCCATTTTTCTATTCTTCATCTTCTTTATCCGTTCTGACAACGAGGACATCACAGCGGGCATATCGGGTAATATGTTCAGATACACTGCCGATGATGAAACGTTCAACTGCGTTCATGCCTGTTGCACCGCAAATGATCAGGTCGACGTTGTGCTTTCTTGCAATATCTTTTGGAACCTTCACTTTTGGGGAACCATAATCGACTTCATATGTTACATTCTCGATGCCTGCTTCCATTGCCGTTCTTTTGTATTTTTCCATTAATTCGGTTGCGAAACGGTCAGCTCTTTCAGCTATCGTGCGGTCATAGGCTTCAACCGTAGCAAAGGTGCGGGTATCAATGATATGTGCCAATACAAGAGAAGCATTATTGCGCTTCGCAATTTCAATTGCCTTTTTAAAAGCCCATTCTGCTTCCGTTGAACCATCTACAGCGACTAATATGTTTTTATACTTCATGCCCATTTGAATCTCCTCCTTTACCTATATTATACAGCTGTTAAATCTGAATATCTGTAACAAAAAATCGAACAATAGTAAGGCTGATGAAAATTTATTAAAGGAGCAGATGAAAATGGAAAAGAGAGAACCGAAAGCAGGGTCCGCGTATTTTTTTGATGAGCAGGGTACAAATGAAGTAAGCGCACAAATCATGAATGCTTATAACAGCGGTGTTATTGATCAGCCGAATGCCGAGTTTGACATGGAAGCTCATGAACGGAATGAAGGCAATCCGCAATAAGAAAGCAAGCTCTCATAAATTAATGAGAGCTTTTTTAATGAGGATTTGGCAATACCGGGTAAAGATAAAAAATGGGCAAAGCTATTGTATACTTTTCCCTCAAATAGCCATATAAAGATAATAGGTATATCATTTAAAATACGGAGGTATGCAGAATGCGCATCGGGGTTCCAAAGGAAGTAAAAAACAATGAAAACAGGGTTGCTATGACCCCTGCTGGTGTTATGAACCTCATCCAATTTGGACATGAAGTCTATATCGAAGCTGATGCCGGGACTGGTTCCGGTTTTTCGGATAACGACTATATGGGTGCGGGTGCACATATTGTTCAAACTGCAGAAGAGGCATGGTCAATGGATATGGTCATGAAGGTAAAAGAGCCGTTACCGGGCGAATATGTATATTTTCGGGAAGGGTTAATTCTCTTTACATATCTGCATTTGGCTGCTGAACCTGATTTGACAAGTGCTTTAATTGATAAGAAAGTAGCGGGCATCGCATATGAAACAGTCCAGCTTCCCAACCGGACATTGCCTCTATTGACTCCTATGAGTGAAGTGGCCGGGAGAATGGCAGCTCAGGTAGGAGCTCAATTTTTAGAAAAAATACATGGAGGGAAAGGAATCCTGCTATCGGGGGTACCAGGGGTGCACCGGGGAAATGTTACCATTATCGGCGGCGGGGTTGCTGGAACCAATGCGGCAAAAATGGCAATAGGCCTTGGGGCAAAGGTGACTATGATCGATTTGAATCCAGACCGCCTTAGGCAGCTTGATGATATCTTCGGAAAAGAAATAACAACATTAATCTCAAATCCTTACAATATAGCTGAAGCTGTTAAGGATTCAGACCTCGTAATTGGAGCTGTCCTGATTCCGGGTGCAAAAGCTCCTAAGCTTGTCACAGAGGAAATGATCAAAACGATGAGCCCTGGTTCTGTTATCGTGGATATCGCAATCGATCAGGGAGGGATTTTTGAAACAACTGATCGAATTACTACCCATGACAATCCCACATATGAAAAACATGGCGTAGTTCATTATGCGGTAGCTAATATGCCGGGAGCAGTTCCCAGGACATCAACTCTTGCACTGACCAACGTGACGGTGCCTTATGCAGTACAAATTGCGAATAAAGGCTACAAGCAGGCATGTCTGGATAATGAGGCTTTATTAAAGGGAGTTAATACATTAAATGGCTATGTGACATACAAGGCGGTAGCGGAGGCCCATAACCTTGACTATTCAGATACGGGAACACAATTGGAACAGCAATAGGAAAAGCGGAAGGTACCCGCTTATCGGCGCCTGGAGCTTGACACTTATCTAAATTCGAATTTTTTTCAAAGAAAAATCCGGGGCTGAATAGCTCCGGATTTTCTGTGGAATTTTTTCTAATTTCTATTTAATAACCTGAAGCTCTTTAGGGAACTTGGTTAAAATTTCAACTCCGTCTGCTGTTACAGCAAGGTCATCTTCAATCCGCACTCCGGCAACACCTGGGACATAGATTCCCGGCTCGATGGTGAAGACCATTCCTTCTTCAAGCAAAAGTGAGTTTGTTTCTGTTAATGAAGGATATTCATGAACGCTCACACCAAGTCCATGGCCCAATCGATGCGGAAAAAATTCGCCGTAGCCGGCTTCTGCTATCAGGTTTCTTGCTGTCAGGTCAATATCTGCGCAAGTAACTCCCGGCTTGCTCGCTTCCACAGCTGCAAGCTGAGCTTTTAATACCGTATCATAAATTTCTTTTTGTTTATCATTGATATCACCGTAAGCCACAGTTCTAGTAATATCTGAGCAGTAGCCATTCCAGACAACTCCGAGGTCAAATAGGACTAAATCCCCTTTTTGAATCTTCGTCACTCCTGGTGTCCCATGAGGAGAAGCTCCGTTAGCCCCCGTCAGGACCATGGTAGAGAAAGACATTTCGTTAACGCCTTTTTTCTTTAGTGCATATTCTACAGCAGCTAGAACATCCAGTTCAGTTTTTCCTTCCTGAATCTCGGCACAGCCTGTTTCAATCGCAAAATCGGCCAGTGCGCATGCTTCGCGAATGATTTCCAATTCTTTTTCATCTTTAACCATCCGAAGCTGACGAAGCTTTTCTTCTGCCGAAGCGAATGAAGCGCCGCTGAACAGTTCAGAGATGGCTTCATACCTCTCTACATTCATATGCTCTTTTTCGATTGCTGCTTTATTTACATTCCCAATTCTTTTATGTATGGATGTCTGGATAAATTCCCAAGGGTTCTGAATATCGCTGTAGCCAATAATTTCTTGGCTCCAGCCGGCTTTTTTTGCATCTTCTTTTTCCATGGCCGGACATACGAGGAAAGGATCTTCTTCCTGGAAAACAGCCAGTCCAAGCAAGCGTTCATGAGGGTCGCTTAAAAAGCCGCTTAAATAAAAAACATTATCCGGTGATGTTACAAAGGTAACTTGTATATCATTTTCCTTCATCCATTGTGTCAGTTTCTGCAATCTGTTATTCATAGTGAACCTCCTTATGTACTGATACTTTGAGAGTAGCAACTAAATACGAAAAGCGCAAGCGCCTTGCCCACCCCCAACAAGCACAAGACGAGCCTCCCGGAAAGGCGTTCTTTGCCTTTTTGGGAGGGTTGGCTTGTGACCTCGAGGGGGTAGGCGCTGGAGCTAGACAGTTATCTAACTTCAGAAATATACATTCAATCTTAAAAAAAGTAAACTTTTTAAAGATTGCCAATTCGGGTATATATTAAAAAGGGAGCAGGAATAACTTGATTTCTGTTGAAGTAACTTACATAACTTCTAATTTTGAAAGGAGCATAAAATTGAAAGTATCATTTCATGGCCATGCAGTAGTGAAAATCGAATCACAGGGAAAAACAATCTTAATAGATCCTTTTATTACCGGGAATGATTTAACTGATTTAAAAGCCGAAGACCAGAAACCAGATGTTATGATTGTCACACACGGACACGGTGATCATCTTGGGGATACGATTGAATTGGCAAAGCGCAATGACTCTCTTGTTATTGCAAACTTTGAGCTTGCTACCTATTTGGGCTGGCAGGGTGTCAATGCTCACGGGATGTCCATCGGCGGGGGTTATGACTTTGATTTTGGAAGAGTGAAGCTGACACCTGCCTTTCATGGGACAGGCCTTGAGACAGAAAACAAGGAAATTATCTACCTGGGAATGCCTGCGGGTGTGCTTATCACTTTAGAAGGAAAAACGATTTACCATGCAGGGGATACAGGGCTTTTCTCTGACATGAAGCTAATCGGCGACCGTCATCCAATCGATCTGGCATTTCTGCCAATCGGAGATAACTTTACCATGGGGCCGGATGATGCAGCATACGCAGCAGAACTCCTTGGCGCCAAAAAGGTGGTTCCGATTCACTTCAACACGTTCCCGCCAATCAAACAGGATCCGCATAAATTCATCAGCATGCTGGAAACTGGAGTCGGCCAGGTGCTGGAAGCAGGAGAATCAATTGAATTATAATATGAAAACGCAGCTTCTAATGGAGGCTGCGTTTGTTTTTTTATGACTAAAAACCAATCATTTTCCCAGCCTGTCCGCATACATATTAGGGAGGATAGGATAAAGGAGGAAGCTAAATTGAATAAAAACCGATATTTGCTATGTTTGCTGCTGTGCGGCTTGATGCTTTATTATGCCGCTCCAAGAATGGGTGTGTTTAATGGAGGGACTGAAGGGATCTTTGCCATTAGCTGGCTGGCCCTTGCCCTTTTTGTCATTGCCGGAAACCTGACTGCATTGCTGTTTGCCCCGAAAAAAGCGGTTGCTTCGGGGAAGCAGGTACGCAAAATGGCAGACAGGAAGCGGGTGCGCTCCTTCGGCAGATAAAGTGAAACTTCAATCAGTGAGGGTTTTCTTTATCCCCCACTGATTGTTAGTTGAGGCCCACAGGAAGTGGGTCACAAAGACGTTGCCACAGGACAAGGAAAGCTACGGCAGCGATACATCGCACGACCGAAAGCGGTAGCTTTTGGGAGGACGTGGCGTTCTTAGTCTTTGTTCTTCTATCGGGCCTTTACGGGCAGTTTGACCCCCACTTATCTTCTTGATTCCTCTGGGTCTTGAAGTGGGGGTTTTACTGTCCGTTAGACTGCGATAATCTTAGATTGCCTAAGTCAATTGTATCATGGCCCCTTTACCCTTATAATGAAAAATAAGGAATAATTTGTAGAGGGTGAAAGTCTTGGCTACTAAGCATGAGCAAATATTACATTACATTGATGAACTGCCAATTGGAGAAAAAATATCGGTCAGACAGATCGCCAAGGCGCTCGCTGTCAGTGAAGGGACTGCATACAGAGCGATTAAGGATGCAGAAAATAAGGGATATGTCAGTACAATAGAACGTGTTGGGACAATAAGAATCGAGCGGAAAAAGAAAGAAAATATTGAGAAGCTTACTTTTGCAGAAGTTGTTAATATTGTTGACGGCCAGGTGCTCGGGGGAAGAGCCGGCCTCCATAAAACACTGAACAAGTTTGTTATTGGAGCGATGAAGCTTGAAGCGATGATGAGATACACTGATGCCGGAAACCTGCTGATTGTCGGAAACCGGACCCAGGCACACGAATTGGCATTGAAGGCCGGGGCTGCTGTGTTAATTACTGGGGGCTTTGATACAGAAGACCATGTCAAAAAGCTTGCTGACGACCTGCAGCTTCCTGTGATCTCAAGCAGCTATGACACCTTCACAGTGGCAACTATGATCAATAGGGCTATCTATGACCAGCTGATCAAAAAGGAAATTGTACTTGTTGAAGACATCCTGACTCCTCTGCAAGAAGCGATTTTCCTGGAAACAACCGATACAATTGCGGATTGGCTAACATACAATCGTGAAACCGGACATAGCCGATTCCCGGTTGTCGACAGTAATCTGAAAGTGCAGGGAGTTGTCACTTCCAAGGATATTATGGGACATGAAAAGGAAACGCTTATAGAAAAAATCATGACCAAAAACCCTATGACGGTTGGCGGAAAAACGAGTGTTGCTTCATCCTCGCATATGATGGTATGGGAAGGAATCGAATTGCTTCCTGTGGTAGATGAAGCGAATAAACTCGAAGGGATTGTTAGCCGTCAGGATGTACTGAAGGCGCTGCAGATGATCCAAAGGCAGCCGCAGGTGGGTGAAACAATTGACGATATAGTCACTAACCAGCTGGTTATGACACGGGGAAAAACAAAAGGAGATGACGTTTATCGCTGTGAGGTTACTCCGCAGATGACCAACCACCTCGGAACGATATCTTATGGAGTCTTTACAACCATTGTTTCGGAAGCTGCAAACAGAGTCTTAAGAAGCTATAAAAAAGGGGATCTCGTAGTTGAAAATATGACTGTCTACTTTATTAAGCCTGTTCAGATCGACAGTATGCTTGAAATCTATCCAAAAGTATTGGAAGTAGGACGGAAGTTCGGAAAAGTGGATGTTGAAGTTTTTAATGAAGGTGTCCTTGTAGGCAAGGCGATGATGATGTGTCAGCTTATTGACAGGCATTAAGAGAGAAATGAAGAAAAAGCCGTTCAAATTTGAACGGCTTTTTTTGCAGGGCTCTTTGGGAAGTCAGGTTAAATTTAACTCTTCCTTGCTTCCTCAGCTTCTTTAGCAGCGTGAGGCATGTAAAACTTGTATGCTTTTATGCCGCCCCAAATGCTCAATCCCCCAATAAGGATAAACACAATTCCCACAATAAGAGCTGTTGTTGTATTGTATAAAAAAAGCTGATTAAGGCCAAATATGGCGACGAATGAACCGAGCGCAATCCTGGACTTGGCTGATATCCATTGTCTTTCAGCCGGCTGTTTGCTTCTGAAGAATTTCACTTTATAGAAAATATAGAAAGAAAAAGAGACAATAATCAGGATAACAAAGATAGGCATTTCATAACCTCCAAGTTTCGACAATCTCTTATTATTTTACCTTCATTATTAAAAAATTGCCATAAGCGTGCAGTGTTTTCTTTTTCTTTTCATGGTGATATGGTAAAAATAAAGTAGTATTCAGAATAAAAGGAGCGCGCCATGAAACAAAAGATACTAGATGAAATCAAAAAATATGAAACAATCATTATTCATAGGCATGTCCGTCCTGATCCGGATGCATATGGTTCACAGGGAGGCCTTGCTGAAATCCTGAAGGCTTCTTTCCCTGAAAAATCGATCTTCACTGTCGGGAAGGAAGAAGAAACACTTCATTATATGAGAAGGCTTGATGAAGTATCTGATGATACATATTATGGGGCGCTGGTCATTGTCTGTGATACAGCAAATGCGGAACGGATATGTGATGATAGATATGGAACGGGTAATAAACTGATCAAAATTGATCATCACCCGAATATGGATCCGTATGGAGATATGATGTGGGTTGATACGGATGCAAGTTCTACCAGTGAAATGATTTATGAGTTTTATCTTTTCGGCAAAGATCAGGGCCTGAAAATGTCGGATGAAGCTGCAAGATTGTTATTTGCCGGAATAGTAGGGGATACCGGCCGATTCCTCTATCCAAGTACGACAGAAAAGACGTTTGCGTATGCAGGTGAACTGATTCACTATAATTTTTCACGGCCGGGACTGTTTGATAAGATGTACGAGCTGGACGCAAATATTGTTAAATTGAAGGGCTATGTACTGCAGAACTTTGAAATGAGAGACAGCGGGGCCGCTGTTATGATCCTGAAAAAAGAATTGCTCGAAGAATTTCAGGCAGTACCTTCTAAAGCTTCCCTGCTTGTAAGCACTCTTGGCGATGTGAAGGGAATAAAAGCATGGGTCTTCTTTATTGAGGAAAGTGATCAAATCCGTGTGCGGTTCCGCTCGAAGGGTCCAATAATTAATGAAATTGCAAGGAAGTATAAAGGCGGAGGACATCCTCTTGCTGCCGGAGCTTCCATTTATTCATGGGAAGAGATGGAATCCGTTGTAAGAGATCTGGAGGATGTCTGCAAAGCTGACTAAAATATAATGCCCGGCAAAAGCCGGGCATTAATCCAGCATAATATTCAATTCAATTGAGACAGTTGTATAGATGACCAATTCTTTAACTTCCACCCGGTATCTCTTTTCGTTAACCCGATGTGTCTTATTTTCTATTATTTTCTTGATCAGTTCACTGCTTTTATAAACAGTACCGATGTCTTTGGCAATCATCATGCTAATATCCTCTTTTATTTCATCTTCCAGCTGAAAAACACTGAAGGAATCCAGTTTATATTTGTCGCTGTTGATAATTTTAATGGATATATCCTGGACAGTCAGTTTTTTCTGGTTTTCTTTATTTAGTTTTTTGAATTCCTCCTGCCAGATTTCTTTATCTTTTTCCAATTCATAAATAGCATCCTTTTGAAGCTTGATTTCTTTGCTGTATTTCTCCTGCCATTGCCCAAAAACAAATAAAAAAATAAACCAGCTGATGATGCCTCCTATTGCCATTCCTGAAAAAAAGCGCTGCCAGGATGGCAATCGGTAGTAAGGCGGTATCCTCATGCTGAAATGTTCTCCTGAGTCAGCCAGTTAATGAGCATGGCGCCTGTCTGGGCCCCTCCGAGAGCAGAAAGAATCAGCATGAATTGTTTAAATATATCCTTTGTCTGTCCGTCCATGACACCTCTTTCAAAGCTGTAAACTGTATCAAAGGTTCCTCCGATTGCTGCAATGATTGCCCAAATGCGTATCATATTGGAAATCTGGAAGATTTGATTTAAAGGAGGTTTTCCTGTCAGAAAAGCAGCCATGCCTCCAATGATTGAACCTCCTATCAAAACACCGAAAGCAATAAAATAACTCTCAATTAAAGTGGAAAAAAAGGGCTGGGTATTCATATCATCCATCCTCGCTGCAGGAATGGCCCTGCCAGAATTATCTTGATACTTCATCATATGGACAAACTTAGAAAAATATGTTTTTTTAGCTGCCGTTAAAGAGAGAACATATTTTCTTTTTGGAAACGGGCGTTCTATAATAAAAAATAGCAGAGAAATTAAGGGTGTGAGAAACGTGTCATTTATTCACCTTCATGTATATAGCGCTTATAGCCTGCTGTCGAGCACGGCAAGAATAGAGCAGCTTGTGTCAGGCGCCAGGGAAAACAGGTTTCCTGCCCTGGCTTTAACGGACCGTAATGTCATGTACGGAGCTGTTGCCTTTTATAAAGAATGTCTTAAGCAGTCCATAAAGCCGATTCTGGGCCTCTCTGTGGATGTGTTAAGCGAGATATCCGAAGGCGAAGCTTATCCAATGGTCATCTTGGCTAAAGACAGGCAGGGTTTTCAGAATCTATTAAAAATCACAAGCACAGTCCAGACAAAATCGCCTGAAGGCATCCCTGTTAAATGGCTTAAGCACTATGCAGGTGGATTGTTTGCTTTAACTCCCGGGCTTGATGGGGAAATCGAACAATATCTTGAGGCAGGTGAATACGGCCTGGCAAAAAGAACAGCAGAACTTTTCAGCAGTCTTTTCGAGCCAAATTCATTCTTTTTTGCTATACAGGATCATGGGCTGCGTGAAGAGAAAAAAAACAATGAACTTCTGGTTCAGCTTTCTCGGGAAACAGGGATTGGCCTGGCTGCTTCAAATGGTGTCTGTTACATAAAGAAAGAAGATGCTTTTGCCCATGAGTGCCTGCTGGCCATTAAAAATGGAGAGAAGCTTCAGGATGAAGCGAGAGAGCGGCTGAAGAGTGATGAGTATTATTTAAAATCATCCTGGGAAATGGCAGAATTGTTATCGGATTATCCAGATGCTTTGGAGAATACGATTAAGATAGCAGAGCAATGCAATGTGATGCTTGAGCTAGATAAACAGAACCTTCCTAAATATCCTGCTGTAAGAGGCATGAGTGCCGATGAGCTATTGGCAGAAGTCTGCTGGCAGGGTTTTGCTGACAGATATCCGGATGCAGATGATGAGCATAGAGAACGTTTGCGGTATGAGCTGAACATAATTAGAAACATGAAGTTCAGCGATTATTTTCTAATTGTATGGGATTTTATGAAGTTTTCGAGAGAAAATGGGATTTTAACCGGTCCGGGGCGGGGATCAGCTGCCGGTTCAATGGTTGCATATGTCTTATATATTACAGATGTGGATCCAATTGAGCATCAGTTATTATTTGAGCGATTCCTGAATCCAGAGAGAATCTCCATGCCTGATATTGATATCGATTTCCCGGATCACAGAAGGGATGAGGTGATTCGGTATGTCTCCAGGAAATATGGAGAGCTCCATGTTGCCCAAATTCTTACGTTTGGAACACTGGCAGCCAAGGCTGCACTTCGGGATGTCGGCAGGGCATTTGGGCTTAATCCGAAAGAGCTGGACATGCTTTCAAGAAAAGTACCTTCCAAATTGGGCATCAGCCTCAAAGAGGCCTACAAAGAATCAGAGCCATTAAGAAGATTCACCCAGGAATCCGATTTAAATCGGAGACTTTTTGAAACGGCTATCAAGCTGGAAGGTCTGCCAAGGCATACATCCACTCATGCTGCCGGTGTTGTAATCAGCGAGCACCCGCTTGTTGAGGCGATTCCTATTCAAAAGGGGCATGAAAATGTTTATCTTACCCAATACTCAATGGAGCATCTTGAAGATGTCGGCCTATTAAAAATGGATTTTCTCGGTCTTAGGAACCTGACATTAATCGAGAATATCCTAAGCTCTATCCAGAGAAAAAAAGGCACACAGATTGATATAAAAAACATTCCCCTAGATGATGAGGCAGTATACAGTCTATTGGGAAAAGGAGATACTACAGGCATTTTCCAGCTTGAATCTGAGGGGATGCGAAGTGTGCTGACAAGGCTCCAGCCAACACGCTTTGAAGATATTGTGGCTGTCAATGCCCTATACCGCCCCGGTCCGATGGAAAATATTCCGCTGTTTATTGACAGGAAGCATGGGAGGAAGCCGATAAATTATCCTCATCCTGATTTGAAGCCTATTCTTGAAAATACGTATGGTGTCATCGTGTATCAGGAACAAATTATGCAAATCGCTGCAAAAATGGCAGGATTTTCACTGGGGGAAGCCGATTTGCTTCGGAGAGCGGTCAGCAAGAAGCAAAAAGAAGTGCTTGACCGTGAGCGTTCCCATTTTGCAGGGGGGGCAGTGAAGAAAGGCTATAATGAACAAGCTGCTCATGAAATATACGATCTAATTGTCCGGTTTGCAAACTATGGATTCAACCGGAGCCATGCGGTTGCATACAGTTTCATAGCTTATCAGCTGGCATATTTAAAAACTCATTATCCGCTTCACTTTATGGCTTCCCTGCTGACTTCAGCCGCAGGAAATGAAGGCAGGATTGCCCAATATATTGGAGAACTGAGACAGATGGGTTTGCCGCTCAGCCCGCCTTCCATTAATAAAAGCGGCTATTCATTTCTGGTAGAGAAAGATTCAATCAGGTATAGTCTTGCAGCCATAAAAGGCGTAGGTGCTGCAGCTTTAAGGGATATTTTTCAGGCAAGGAAAAATAAGCGCTTTGAAGATCTGTTTGATTTTTGCATAAGGGTTTCAACAAAAGCTGTTAATCGCAAGATTCTCGAATCCCTGGTTCATTCAGGCAGCTTTGATGAATTTGGGGAAGATAGAGCTGTTCTTCTTGCCAGCCTGGATGTGGCTGCAGAACATGCCCAGCTTGTTATGCCGGAGGACGACCAAGCTGATTTCTTTGAGGATGATGAATTTTTTCCTAAGCCTAAATATACCGAAGTAGATCCGATCCGTTCCGAGGACAAGCTGAGATTTGAAAAAGAAGTGCTGGGCCTGTATTTATCGGATCATCCGGTTTCGATTTACGAATCATCTTTTCATATGCTTGATGCCTGTCCGCTGCTTGAACTCGAAAGAACTGCAAATAAGGCAAAAACAGTTGCTTATTTATCCGAAGTGAAAAAGATTCGTACGAAAAAAGGAGAGCCAATGGCATTTCTTTCCTTGAGCGATCAGACGGGGGATATGGAGGCAGTTGTTTTTCCAAAGGTGTTTAACCGATTTTCTATGCTCTGCTCCCAGGGAAACATCGTCTTAGCGGAAGGAAGGATAGAGGAGCGGGATGGAAAGAAACAGCTGATTGTCCAGCATCTTGATGATGTGAAGGAAGCTATTGAAAAAATACAAAACAAAGATCCCGTTTTGTATTTAAGGATTACTGAGGATCGGGAAACATCGGAAAATCTTCGTTTGCTTAAAGAATTATTTAAAAAAAATGAAGGCAGGATTCAGGTGGTTTTGTATTATGAAAGCTCCCGAAAAACCATTCGCCTGGGTGAAGAGGATCTAATCTCGCCATCAGAGGATTTCCTTAAATTGCTTATGAAAATGCTTGGTCAGAATAACGTCATTTTAAAGTAATTACCCTTTACAACAATAACAATTATGGTATATTTGTAAGAAGAAAAATAAACTGGTCTGACCACTGAAGCGAAAAGATAAGCCCTGACCATCTGGCGAACATGCAGTACGGCAGCGGCATTTCATATATATGTTTGTCGATCTATGTTTATATATATAAATCCTATTCGGAATATGAGGAGTGAAAATTTTGACCTTACGCGAAGAAGCACTGCATATGCATAGAGCTAATAAAGGGAAATTAGAATCTAAATCAAAAGTACAGGTGCGAAATGCCAAAGACTTAAGCCTTGCTTACTCCCCGGGGGTTGCTGAGCCCTGCAAGGAGATTTATGATAAGCCGGAAACTGTCTATGAATATACGATGAAAGGCAATATGGTCGCGGTTGTTTCTGATGGAACAGCAGTGCTGGGATTAGGAAATATCGGGCCGGAAGCCGCCCTGCCTGTAATGGAAGGTAAAGCTGTACTATTCAAAAGTTTTGCTGGTGTGGATGCATTTCCAATTTGTCTTAACACCACCGATGTAGATAAAATCGTTGAGACTGTAAAACTTCTTGAACCTACATTTGGGGGCGTAAACCTTGAGGATATTGCTGCTCCAAATTGCTTTTATGTAGAGGAGCGGCTGAAGAAGGAAACAAATATTCCTGTTTTCCATGATGACCAGCATGGCACTGCCATTGTGACTGTTGCAGGTCTTGTGAATGCCTTGAAGCTTTCCGGGAAGAAAATGAATGAAATTAAGGTTGTGGCAAATGGTGCGGGTGCGGCCGGAATTGCCATCATTAAACTTCTTTACAGCTATGGTGTTCGCGATATTATTATGTGTGACACCAAGGGTGCCATCTATGAAGGCCGCCCGCAGGGAATGAATGAGATAAAAAATGAAGTAGCGAAGTATACGAATCGGGAGAATGCGAAGGGAAGCCTAGCTGATGTTATTAAAGGCGCAGACGTATTCATCGGGGTATCTGTGGCTGGAGCGTTAACGGCAGAGATGATTGGCACCATGAATCAGGATCCGATTATTTTCGCGATGGCTAATCCAACTCCTGAAATTATGCCTGAAGAAGCGAAAGCAGCTGGAGCGATGGTAGTTGGTACAGGAAGATCCGACTTTCCTAACCAGGTCAATAATGTGCTGGCTTTCCCTGGAATTTTCCGCGGTGCTCTGGATGTCCGTGCAACTCATATCAATGAGAAAATGAAAGTAGCTGCTGTAGAAGCCATTGCCAATTTGGTTCATCAGGATGAACTGAATGCGGATTATGTTATCCCGGGACCATTCGATCCCCGTGTCGCACCTGCGGTTGCGGCTGCTGTCGCAAAGGCAGCTATGGAAACCGGTGTTGCCCGCATTAAAGTGGATCCTGAAGAAATAAAGGAAAAAACGAAGCAACTTGCTGTCATTGGAAAAGGTGAGTGACTCCATACGTGAATTCACCTCAAAATAACACGAAGGTTTATATAGGCATTGTCAAACAGCTTAGGTCCATGATTGAACATGACGGACTTAAGCCTGGAGATCGATTGCCTTCCGAAAGAGAGCTGTCAGAGCGCCTGGGTGTCGGGCGCTCTTCCGTTCGGGAAGCATTAAGAGCCCTTGAACTTCTTGGCTTAATAGAGACAAGGAGAGGCGAGGGGACTTTTGTGAGAGATTTTAGAGGGCATCAGCTTGTACAGCTGCTTAGCACGTTTATTCTTCAGGATAAGAAATCCATAAGAGATGTTAAAGAAACCAAGTTTCTGATCGAACTGGATTGTTTATGGCTAATCATTCAAAAGGCTGGAGAAGATCAGCTTCTTAGGTTCAAAAAGTGGGCTCTTGAAGCAGACTACTCAGATGATGACTTTTTCCTGGAAATCGTCACACTTGCAGATAATCATCTTTTCCTCCGTATCTGGATCATCCTTAAAGATTATTATAATTCTTTGGATCTGGAGACAATGATGGTAACCAAGAAACAATATGCAGAGCTGATTGAGACATTGATTTCCAGAAATGAATCCGAAGTTATTCGTGTATATAGAAATCTGAGAAAATTGTCGAAAAGCTAACGACAATTTTTTGCAGATTTTATAGCTGATATACTCTATATTTAAATAATCAGACAAGCATAAATGGAGCCTAGGAGAGTTAGGCATTCATTTTTAGATCGGTGGTCTGACCACTGTTGAAATTAATGGAAATGATTCAGTGATTATCAGGGAGGTTTCATCTTGCTTAAAGATATTTTTACAAAGACGAAGAAGAAGAAATATGCAACTATTCCATCGGAAACGGCAAAGCAGGATGTGCCGGAAGGAATCATGACAAAGTGTCCGAACTGCAAGAAAATCATGTATACAAAAGAATTGGTTAAGAACCTTAAAGTGTGTTTCCACTGTCAATACCACCACACCATGAATTCAAAAGAACGTTTGGCCAGCTTTTTGGATGCCGGTAGCTTTGAAGAAATTAACGCAAATATGATTTCTGAAAATCCTCTGAATTTCCCGGATTATATTGAAAAGCTTGAGAAGGATCGGGAAAAAACAAAGATTAATGAAGCGGTAGTGACTGGGACAGGCACTGTAAATGGCCAAAAACTTGCAGTGGCTGTTATGGATTCCACATTCAGGATGGGAAGCATGGGCTCTGTAGTCGGAGAAAAAATCACCCGTGCCATTGAAAAAGCAGATGAATTGGGAGTTCCTTTTATTATATTTACCGCTTCGGGCGGAGCAAGAATGCAGGAAGGCGTTTTGAGCCTGATGCAAATGGCTAAGACAAGTGTAGCCTTAAAAAGATTCAGTGATAATGGAGGCCTGATTATCTCCATCATGACTCATCCGACAACAGGCGGTGTGTCTGCAAGCTTTGCTTCACTGGGAGATTACAATCTGGCGGAACCTGGTGCTTTGATTGGCTTTGCGGGGCGCAGAATCATAGAACAAACAATCCGAGAAGAACTGCCGGAAGACTTCCAGACAGCAGAATTCTTATTGAAACACGGTCAATTGGATGCAGTAATTCCCAGAACAGAGCTAAAGGACAAGATATCAGCCATTTTATCGATACATCAACCAGGAGGTGACTTCCAATGGCAGGAGAATTAGAATTTGAACGTCCGGTTATGGAACTGAAAAAAAAGATTGCTGAATTAAAAGAGTTTACAAAAACAGCCGATGTAGACCTATCCTCTGAGATAGAGAAGCTGGAAGCGCGCTTGGAAAAATTAGAAACCGATATATATGAAAATATGAAACCGTGGGACCGTGTGCAGGTTGCAAGACATCCCGCAAGGCCAACTACACAGGACTATATCTCCTATCTTTTTGAGGATTTTTTCGAGTGTCATGGAGATCGTGCTTTTGGGGATGACGAAGCAATTGTTGGAGGCATTGCAAAGTTTAGGGGTCTTCCGGTTACCGTCATCGGGCATCAGCGCGGAAAAGACACAAAAGAGAATATCCGCAGAAATTTTGGAATGCCGCATCCCGAAGGTTACCGCAAAGCATTAAGGCTTATGAAGCAAGCCGATAAATTCCGCAGGCCGATTATTTGTTTCATTGATACAAAGGGTGCCTACCCTGGGAAAGCAGCAGAGGAACGCGGACAGAGTGAGGCAATTGCCAAAAACCTGTTTGAAATGGCCAGCCTTAGGGTTCCTGTTATCTGTATTGTCATTGGTGAAGGCGGAAGCGGCGGAGCGCTGGCTCTCGGTGTGGGAAACCATATTCATATGCTCGAAAACTCCACTTATTCGGTTATTTCTCCAGAAGGAGCGGCTGCCATTCTCTGGAAAGATGCCACGCAGGCTAAAAAGGCTGCAGAATCCATGAGAATTACTGCTCCGGATTTAAAAGAATTAGGTGTTGTGGATGAGATTATCGAAGAGGTAAAGGGTGGAGCCCACAAAGATGTAAAGGTTCAGGCTGCGGAAATCGGAGAGGTCCTTTATCAATCATTGAAGGATTTGATGGTCCTTTCTGAAGATCAGCTGATCGATCACCGATACAACAAGTTCAAATCCATTGGTGAATATTCGTTTTTAAAGGAATTTATTGGGGTAAAATAAAAGCGTGCTTTCGGGCACGCTTTTATTTTTTGCACATTCCATTGCATCCTGGTGTCGAATGGAAGGCCATCTTCGTCAGAGTGAGGCTTTTATTAAAACCCGCCTTCAAAGTAAAAAATGCAGGTTTTCCAATATAAAACGCTTTCAGTATCCCGACAATTCTGTATTTCCTTGAATTTGCCTGATTAAGTTGAGATGCTCCCTTCTTCATGGTATTTTAGAAATATTCAATAGCGTTTTGTTCAATAATAAGATAAGCAGACTATGCTCTGCTTTACATAAAGAGCCTATATTACATACAAAATTCTTGGGCAGGCGTGTCCATGGTTTATAGGCTGTTAATAAACAGCGCAGCAGACAACACGCTTTCTTATTTTTATATAAATTACATTCGGGGTGATTATTGTGAAGAAAATAGGAGTATTAACAAGCGGCGGCGATTCTCCTGGCATGAATGCAGCTGTACGTGCAGTTGTCCGTAAAGCGATCTATCATAATATTGAAGTGTATGGTGTTTTTGGCGGATATTCCGGCTTAATGTCAGGGAATATTAAGAAGCTTGACCTTGGTTCGGTTGGTGACATCATCCATCGCGGCGGCACAGTCCTGCATTCGGCAAGAAGCGAAGAGTTCAAAACAAAAGAAGGCCAGCAAAAAGGCATTGAACAGATGAATAAGCACGGCATTGAAGGTCTTGTAGTAATTGGCGGGGACGGTTCATACCGTGGAGCAAAAGCTTTGACAGAGCAGGGCTTTCCTTGTGTTGGCGTACCTGGCACCATCGATAACGATATTCCGGGAACCCAATATACTATTGGGTTTGACACGGCTTTAAATACGGTTATTGATGCAATTGATAAAATCCGTGATACAGCTACTTCCCATGAAAGAACATTTATCATTGAAGTGATGGGAAGAGATGCAGGAGACATCGCTTTATGTGCAGGATTAGCAGGCGGTGCGGAAACAATCCTCATCCCTGAAGCAGGCTATAGCATGGATGAAATAGCAGAAAGGCTTAAAAAGGGACATGAACGCGGCAAAAAACACAGTATCATTGTGGTTGCAGAAGGAGTCTGCAGCGGAGTGGAATTTGCCAAGCAGATCAAAGACACAACAAACTTTGATACACGGGTGTCTGTACTTGGCCATATGCAGAGGGGCGGATCCCCAACTGCATTCGACCGGGTGCTGGCAAGCCGCCTTGGAGCACATGCAGTAGAACTTCTCCTTGAAGGCAAAGGCGGACGTGCAGTAGGAATTCAAAATAATAAACTTGTTGACCATGATATAATAGAAATATTGGATAGAGAGCATACCCTTGACCTGGACCTATTCAAACTTTCGAAAGAGCTGTCTATTTAATCTAATCATATATAAGCCGGCACCAAGCGGCATAAAGCTGTCAGTGCTGGTATTCAAGCTGCATCAATTCAGGAGGTAAATTATAATGCGTAAAACGAAAATCGTTTGTACTATTGGACCTGCCAGTGAAAGTGTTGAAAAGTTAACACAGCTTATTGAAGCAGGGATGAATGTTGCCCGTTTAAATTTTTCCCATGGTGATTTCCAGGAGCATGGACAGCGAATTCAGAATATCCGTGTGGCTTCAGAAAAGACCGGCAAAACAGTAGCGATCCTTTTGGATACCAAAGGACCGGAAATCCGCACAAACAATATGAAGGATGGTGCGATTGAACTGATAGCTGGGGAAAACATTATTATCTCCATGAACGAGGTTGAAGGAACAGCAGATAAGTTTTCCGTTACATATGCAGGGCTTATTGAAGATGTGCACACAGGAAGCAAAATTCTGCTTGACGACGGTTTAATTGGACTTGAAGTGACAAAAATTGATAAAGCCAACAGTGAAATTCACACAAAAATATTAAACAGCGGAACACTTAAAAATAAAAAAGGCGTCAACGTTCCAGGAGTATCTGTGAATCTTCCTGGCATAACGGAGAAAGATGCTCAGGACATCATCTTCGGAATCGAACAGGGCGTCGATTTCATCGCCGCTTCTTTTGTCCGCAGAGCGTCTGATGTTTTGGAAATCAGACAGCTGCTTGAAGAGCACAATGCCTCTTATATCAACATCATTCCTAAGATTGAAAATCAGGAAGGTGTAGATAATATTGATGAAATTCTTGAAATTTCAGACGGTCTTATGGTAGCGCGCGGAGATCTTGGTGTTGAAATTCCAGCAGAAGAAGTTCCGCTCGTGCAAAAGAAATTAATTAAAAAGTGCAATGCACAGGGTAAACCTGTTATTACTGCAACACAAATGCTGGATTCCATGCAGCGCAACCCCCGCCCAACACGCGCAGAAGCGAGTGATGTAGCAAATGCCATTTTTGATGGTACAGATGCTATCATGTTATCCGGCGAAACGGCAGCGGGCTCTTATCCTGTCGAGGCTGTGCAGACGATGCACAACATCGCATCAAGAGCAGAATCTGCATTAGATCATAAAGAAATCCTATCAAATCGCAGCAAAGATAATGAACATAACATTACAGATGCCATTGGACAATCCGTGGCACATACAGCTCTAAACCTTGATGTTAACGCAATTATTACACCGACTGAGAGCGGCCATACAGCAAGAATGATTTCAAAGTACCGTCCAAAAGCTCCTATTGTTGCCGTTACATCAAATGACTATGTATCACGCCGTTTATCTTTAACATGGGGTGTTTATCCTCAAATTGGCCAAAAAGCGTCTACTACAGACGATATGCTTGATATTGCAGTTGAAGAAAGCGTGAACAGCGGAATTGTTGCATCAGGAGATTTAGTGGTTATTACAGCAGGAGTGCCTGTTGGTGAAGCGGGTACCACCAATTTAATGAAAATTCATGTGGTGGGGGATATCCTGGCTAAGGCGCAAGGAATAGGGCGCAAATCAGCCTTTGGAAAAGTCGTTGTGGCTAGAAATGCAGAGGAAGCATTGGCAAAAGTAACAGAAGGGTCTATTCTGGTTACAATCGGTTCTGACCGTGAAATGGTGCCTGCTATTGAAAAATGCAGTGCACTTATTACAGAAGAAGGCGGGCTTACAAGCCATGCAGCTGTTGTAGGCCTTAATATTGGCATACCTGTCATTGTAGGGGTTGAAAAAGCAACAACCCTTCTCAAAGATGGACAGGAAGTAACAGTCGATGCTCAGCGCGGCGTAATTTATAACGGCCATGCAAGTGTGCTATAATTAGGGTTCACAAAAGGAAGGGGATGCCCTTCCTTTTTTTTACAAATAAGAAAATATAAAATTTTGAACGTCGATTACTGTCTAGCTCCAGCGCCTACCCCCTCGAGGTCACAAGCTTGTCTTGTTTCGGCTCCTAGAGACTCGGGGTCATAAGCCGTTTCCTTTCAGAAGGAAGAACACCTTCTTACAGGAACCGTCTTATGCCTGTCGTCCCTTGGCAGTCGCCTCCACATTTCGAGCAATCCTCCCAAAAAGGCAAAGAACGCCTTTCCGTGAGGCTCGTCTTGTGCTTGTCGGGGGTGGGCAAGGCGCTTGCGCTTTCCTTGATTCCTGGGAAAGACAAATTGTTATATTCTCAGTTCCATGTTTGATATAATGAAGGTAAGTCTTATACAAAATAGAGGTGCTTGATGCGCTACATTTTCTTGCTGATGATAATCGTTCCTGCTGCTGAAATCAGTGTTTTACTTCTATCAGGGAACACAATTGGGCTATGGCCTACTCTTGCGATTATCTTGATTACAGGCGTTCTCGGTGCTTATCTGGCTAAAAAACAGGGCATTGAAACAATCAGAAAAATACAGGACCAGCTCCGCTGCGGGCAAATGCCTGGGGATGCCATTCTTGATGGGGCCTGCATCCTTATTGGAGGCACCTTGCTTCTTGCACCCGGATTCATTACAGATGCATTAGGATTTACATTGCTTCTTCCTTCTGCAAGAAAAGTATTTAAAAACATCCTGTATATTGGGCTGAAAAAATGGATGAACAAGGGAACGATCACGATAATCAGGTGAAAACAGTTATATAAAGCCGCTCCTTTAAATGGGAGCGGCTTGTTTATTTTATTGGCATTTGTATTTTTTGACGTATTACACCTTTTGGTTATGTAAAGTGCCAAATAGGTAATCCATTACATAGCCTGATTGAAAGCGATGCCCATATTTCAGGTTCTTCATCTTAATCTGCTTCTTCATTGCCTTTTATAAACATCCAGATATCCCTGAATACTCCAGCTTTATGAAGAGTGGTGATGAGTACAAGAGTAACCGGCCCGGCGATTAAGCCCAGAAATCCAATCAGTTTAAAACCGACAAATAAAGCAATCAGAGTAGCTAAAGGATCAAGACCAATGCTTGATGAAAGAATTTTTGGCTCCATAATCTGGCGCTGCACCAACACGATGATATAAAGAATGCCAAGTCCGATTGCCCTGCTCATTTCTCCCCCAATTGCCTCATAGATGATCCATGGCACAAAAACGAGCCCTGTTCCGAGATAGGGAATGATATCGACAAGACCAGTCACAAGTGCAATTGTAATAGCATAATCGACACGCAAAATCAGCAGTCCGGCAAGTATAATAACAGTGGTAATGGATACTAAGGTAGCCTGTGCTTTGACAAAGCCAAACAAGGCCTTCTGCAGATCGGCAAATACAGTTCTGCCGCTCTTTTTTGCACGGCTGGGCAGTATGCGGCTGAAGTGGCCTGACAGCCTATGCCAATCCTTGCTGATGAAAAAAGTGGCCAGCAGCGAGAAAATCAGGACAGTTGCTGCATTGGGAAACCAGGAAAGGATGTTTGGGATTTTCTCGAAAAATGCCTGGATAAAATCTCCCAGAGTGGAGCCAAATTGCTTCCCGACATTTTCTATGTTCGTCATTATGGTATCCTGCTGGCCTGTACCAAGATTATTAAATAAACTTGCAAGCTGGTTATAAAGAGGAATGATTTGCCCAGCAAAAAACTGCTCAATAAAGCCAATTAAAGTATCGAGGTGCTGCGGCACAACTTTTGCCAAATAATCCGCACCTGATACGATCTCTGCTACCAGCAAGGTGATTAATCCAGCAAAAATGGCAAAGATAAGAATCAGAGCGATGAGGACTGCAAGAGCCCTGGGGATTTTCCATTTAACTTCCATCAT
Organism: Cytobacillus sp. NJ13; assembly: GCA_030348385.1. Lineage (NCBI taxonomy): Bacteria > Bacillati > Bacillota > Bacilli > Caryophanales > Bacillaceae > Cytobacillus > Cytobacillus sp. NJ13. The sequence goes on from JAUCFP010000006.1 coordinate 4,580,205, forward strand.
GTTGACAAAGGGATTTATTAGAAAGGCAATAGCCAGTCCAATAATGAAAGGGTAAGTCACTTTGGATAAATATAAGAAAGCATAGAGACTTAAGATCACTACTCCAATGACAAAGAAAAATCTTACGGTCCGATAGATATATGCCGGGTTCAAGTAATAGCCTCCTTATTTAATTAGAACAGACTAAGTCATTGCAGCTGCCGCTTTTATGTAATGTTATTAGTCATATCATACATTATTTTTGATGGAGCTAAAAATAATTAGCTATTGTCTAGTAATACTTATTCTATTTATTAAAATGCGGTAAAGAACTCATAAATTATTAAATTGAAATAAATTATGTTACGATAATATAGAAAGCTGGCAGGTGAATTAGCAAATGTTTTCCCAATCGCTCATTTTTTTGTTTCTTTTGCTGGGTATAGGTGTAATAGCAAAAAATCAATCATTGATCATTGCTGTCTTTGTATTGATTGTCCTTAAAGCAGCCGGCCTCGATTCAAAAGCCTTTTCATTCCTGCAGTCCAAAGGGATTAACTGGGGTGTAACCATTATTACGATCGCTGTCCTGGCACCTATAGCAAGCGGTGAAATCGGCTTCCGGGATTTAGGCGGAGCATTCAAGTCCCCTTATGCATGGGTTGCCCTTGTATCAGGGATTGCAGTTGCGCTTTTGGCAAAAGGCGGCATCGTTCTGCTCGCTGAAGACCCTCATATAACAACTGCTCTTGTTCTTGGGACCATTCTTGCTGTTTCCCTTTTTAAAGGTGTTGCCGTCGGTCCTCTGATAGGGGCAGGAATTGCGTATATGGCAATGAAAATCTTTGAGCTCTTTAAATGAATGACTAAAGTGCTCATGATAGATTTTTTGAAAAGAAGAAAGAAAACTTTGAACTTTGATGTCTGTCTAGCGCAAGCAGCCTATCCCCTCGAGGTGTCGGGGATGGGCAAAGCGCTTCCGCTTTTCTTATTGCCCTTGGGCAATTAATGTAAATAAACTTTTTTTGAAAAATAATATTTTTTAACATTTTAAGTGCTTTTCATTCACAAAAGTCAGATAATTGTTTATAATAGGACTTGTAAGCGTAACCTATTTCACGGTACCTATTATATTCAGTTAAGCTCTATTAAAATGTTATTAATATATTTTCTTTTTTTCTATTCAGAAAAAATGTAAGCATTTTCTTTTTTTTAAAGAGTACCGAGCAACCGCTCGATGGAATGCAAGCCAAAAGAAAGTTTATTTCTTCCGTATATCGGGGAGTGCCCTTTCACTAAATGGAAGTTTCACCTTTCATGGTTTTGGTCTGTAGATCGGCTAATACAGCCGGCTTTGCAATGGCTGTCCTGCAGCCCTATAAAGTGTTCATAATAAAGATAATACAGAATGTGGACATGACAAGGAAGCTTTTCTGAAAAATGAAAAATCAGGTTCGGCTTACTTATGTTTAATGTACAGACAAAAATGGGTATGGGGAAATTTTATTATGTAAAGGAGAGATTCGGTATGACAGTAACACGCGGTCTTGAAGGGGTAGTAGCTACTACTTCGTCTATCAGCTCCATCATAGACGATACATTAACCTATGCAGGCTACAATATTGATGATTTGGCTGAAAATGCAAGCTTTGAAGAGGTTATTTATCTTTTATGGCACAGAAAGCTTCCTACTCAATCCCAGCTGGATGAGTTAAAGAGTCAGCTTGCAGCAAACTACTCTCTTCCAGAGGAAGTTCTGAACCATTTTAAAACATATCCAATCGAGAAAGTGCATCCAATGGCTGCCCTTCGTTCTGCAGTGTCTCTATTAGGACTTTATGATGAAGAAGCAGACCAGATGGATGAAGAAGCAAATTATCAAAAAGCAATTCGCCTTCAAGCTAAAATGCCTGCTATCGTAACGGCATTTGCTAGAGTAAGAAAAGGCCTTGAGCCAATTGCTCCTAGAACAGATCTTGGATTTGCAGCCAACTTCCTATACATGCTTACAGGCAAAGAGCCTGAACCAATCGCGATTGAAGCATTTAATAAAGCGCTAGTTCTTCATGCTGACCATGAACTAAATGCTTCCACTTTTACTGCACGTGTATGTGTAGCCACATTGTCAGATATCTATTCCGGAGTTACAGCTGCAATTGGCGCTTTAAAAGGGCCGCTGCATGGCGGTGCCAATGAAGCGGTTATGAAAATGCTTACTGAAATCAGCACTCTTGAAAATGTGGAGCCTTATATCCGTGAAAAGCTTGAAAAGAAAGAGAAAATCATGGGCTTTGGGCACCGTGTATACCGTCAGGGCGACCCTCGTGCCAAGCACTTAAGAGAAATGTCCAAAAAGCTTACAGAACTTACCGGGGAACCACACTGGTACGAAATGTCCACGCAAATTGAAGCGATTGTTACCGGAGAGAAAAAACTTCCGCCAAATGTCGACTTCTATTCTGCATCTGTATACCACAGCCTGGGAATCGACCACGACCTGTTCACGCCGATTTTCGCTGTAAGCCGCGTATCTGGCTGGCTGGCTCATATTCTCGAACAATATGAGAATAATCGTCTGATCCGCCCTCGTGCTGACTATACAGGCCCGGGAATGCAAAAATACGTGCCAGTAGAGCAAAGAGGCCTTTAAAAAGCAGAAACCAGATTAATAGAACTAAAATTACTACTCAGCATTTTACTTTTTATTAAAAAATTGCTGTAATAGAGAGAGCAGGGAAAAGGTTAGGGGCAAATGCCTTCTAACCTTTGATTCTGATATACTGATGCAGTATCGTGCCGCAGACTATATAAATAAAAAGGCTGATGCTCGCACTTTTCAAAATGGAGGGTATAACAATGCAAGGTGAAAAAATAACAGTTACTAATGGTGTATTAAACGTACCAAACAATCCAATCGTTCCTTTTATCGAAGGAGACGGAACAGGTCCTGATATTTGGGCAGCAGCTTCCCGTGTATTGGATGCATCTGTTGAAAAAGCATATAAAGGTGAGCGCAAGCTTGTCTGGAAAGAAGTGTTAGCAGGAGAAAAAGCTTTCAATCAGACTGGTGAGTGGCTTCCTTCTGAAACACTTGATGTGATCAATGAATATCTTATTGCGATTAAAGGACCATTAACAACACCAATCGGCGGCGGCATCCGTTCCCTGAACGTTGCGCTTCGCCAGGAGCTTGACCTATTCGTGTGCCTGCGTCCGGTCCGCTGGTTTGAAGGCGTTCCTTCTCCAGTTAAGCGCCCTCAGGATACTGACATGGTTATTTTCCGTGAAAATACTGAAGATATTTATGCCGGCATTGAGTATGCAAAAGGCTCTGATGAGGTTAAAAAGCTAATTTCATTCCTTCAGGATGAAATGGGCGTTAATAAGATCCGCTTCCCGGAAACTTCAGGCATCGGCATTAAGCCTGTTTCAGAAGAAGGAACCAGCCGCCTTGTACGCGCTGCCATCGAGTATGCAATCAAAGAAGGCCGCAAATCTCTAACACTTGTACATAAAGGCAATATCATGAAATTTACTGAAGGCGCCTTTAAAAATTGGGGTTATGAGCTTGCTGAAAGGGAGTACGGAGAAAAAGTATTCACTTGGGCACAATATGACCGCATTAAAGATGAGCAGGGTGTTGAAGCTGCGAACAAAGCACAGGCAGATGCAGAAGCAGCCGGCAAAATTATCGTTAAAGATGCGATTGCTGATATTTTCCTTCAGCAGATCCTTACCCGTCCAAAAGAGTTTGATGTTGTTGCGACAATGAACTTGAACGGCGATTATATTTCTGACGCACTTGCTGCACAGGTTGGCGGCATTGGTATTGCTCCAGGAGCAAACATCAACTATGAAACTGGACATGCGATCTTCGAAGCAACTCATGGTACAGCTCCAAAGTATGCTGGCCTAGATAAGGTTAACCCTTCTTCTGTTATTCTTTCAGGTGTATTAATGCTTGAACACCTTGGATGGAACGAAGCTGCAAACATGATCGTTAAATCTATGGAAAAATCTATCGCTTCTAAAGTCGTAACATATGATTTTGCCCGTCTAATGGATGGAGCAACTGAAGTGAAATGCTCTGAATTTGCAGACGAATTAATTAAAAACATGGAGTAAGAAAAGCGGAAGCGCCTTGATCAGCCCCGACAGGCATAAGACGAATCACACAGGAAATCCTGATTTCTGGAGTGATTTGGCTTATGACCCGAGGGGCTAGGTGCTGGAGCTAGACAGTTATCGAAGTTCAAAATTTTATACTTTTTTATTTATGAAAAAATCAAAAGCGCCTTTAATAAAAGGCGCTTTTGGCTAATATACTATTTCTGCAGTGTTATTTAGATTGCTTCTTGGGGAAACTTCTGCAGCTGGACAGCTGGCGATTTTTGTAAGTGATGAATGTGTAAAGCTAATAGGATGGCTGTTTAATAAAACAGCCTCTTACATAAGGAATGCAAATTCCTGATACTTTCATTTCCTAAAGGAGGAACTGCTCATGTCATTGAAACGAAAAAAGATTTCTGTAATCGGTGGGGGATTTACTGGTGCAACAACCGCATTTTTGCTTGCCCAAAAGGAACTTGGAGACGTTGTGCTGGTCGATATTCCGCAAATGGAAAATCCGACAAAGGGAAAAGCTCTTGATATGCTTGAAGCAAGTCCTGTTCAAGGATTCGATGCGAACATCACGGGTACTTCAAGCTATGAAGATACAAAGGACTCTGACATTGTCGTTATTACAGCAGGCATTGCACGGAAGCCAGGCATGAGCCGGGACGACCTTGTGCAGACGAATCAGAAGATTATGAAAAGTGTAGCTCAGGAGATTGTAAAACATTCCCCAAATAGCTATATTGTTGTTCTGACAAATCCAGTCGATGCGATGACCTATACAGTCTTCAAAGAATCAGGATTCCCCAAAAACCGTGTAATTGGCCAATCAGGCGTTCTTGATTCAGCGCGATTCCGCACATTTGTGGCACAGGAACTGAATTTGTCTGTTAAAGACATTACAGGATTCGTACTTGGCGGACACGGTGATGACATGGTTCCGCTAGTCCGCTATTCATATGCAGGCGGCATTCCTTTGGAAACATTAATTTCAAAAGATCGTCTTGATGCCATTGTTGAGCGCACACGTAAAGGCGGCGGGGAGATCGTCAACTTATTAGGCAACGGAAGTGCATACTATGCACCAGCTGCTTCCCTTGTGGAAATGTGTGAAGCTATCCTTAAAGATCAGCGGCGTGTACTGCCTTCCATTGCTTACCTTGAAGGAGAATATGGCTACGAAGGAATCTATCTGGGTGTGCCTGCAATCCTTGGAGCAAACGGAATTGAAAAAGTAATAGAACTTGAACTGACAAGCGAGGAAAAAGCTGCCCTCGATAAATCGGCAGATTCAGTTCGCAAGGTAATGGAAGTTTTAGCGTACTAAGGAAAGATGGCTAGTTTTTTCCCTGCAGCTGTCTCAGTTTAATCGCTGAGTTGATTGGAGCGGAGGTCACTTGATCCTCGAAAATGCTATCGCATTTCCTTCGTGCGGTGTTGATTCAAGGGAGATTATTCAATGTCCTGCGGGAGCTGCGGGACAGGTGAGACCCCACAGGCGCAAAGCGCCGAGGAGGCTCACCGCCCGCCCCGCGGAAAGCAAGTGACCGCAGCGGAAATCAACGTGCAGAATTCTTAAGCTAATCAATAACTTCGGAAAATAAATAGTAAAAAATTCGGGGGCGACTCTCCGAATTTTTTTACTGGAAGCCCTTTTGGGAAATAGTATAAAATGATATCATATAAAAAATAGACTGAATAATTTAAAATATTTAACAGTCTATTTTTTACAGCAACTATGTAAACGGTTACAATACTTGGAGGTGCTTAGATATGCTGCTTGGAAAGAAAAGAAAACTGGGAAGAACCATTGATGAAATATCTGTTGGCGAAAAATTGACGCTTACAGAAAAAATAGAAGATAAGGACCTATTGCTGTACCTGGGCTTAACGAACGATGCAAACCCTTTATATATCCAGCATGATTATGCCTCACAAACACCTTATAAAAAACCGATTGTACCAAGTGTTATGCTGAATGGCATCATTAACTCTGCCATATCAAAATATTTGCCGGGGCCGGGAAGCCATGTTTTAAAGCAGGAGATTGAGTATGTGAAGCCTGTCTATCATTATGGCACCGTTCAATTTTTATTTGAGGTAACAGAAGTGAACACCTCAAGTCATACCGTACAAATTAAGGTACAGGGAACAAATGAAGAGGAGCAGACGGTTATTAACGGACAGCTCCTTATATGCCCGCCATACAAGCCACAGCCAATGGATGGGAATGCTCTGGATAATTTCTGATAGCAAAAAGATGTGCAGCAAACGCACATCTTTTTTTTATGAAATCCAGTCCTATCCAACAATTGATCCGAAAAAAATTCATGAAATATAATATAATATAGGTATATGGCAAATAGGGGTTTGAAAGGCAGGAGGGATACCTGCTTTTATAAAAATTGCTGACACTCCAATGGTGCTGTTTCAGCCGAGGTTTCAAACAGGGGTAATTCATTCACTCGGAGGATCGTATGGATAAGAAAATTCTAGTTGTAGATGACGAACAATCTATCGTAACTTTACTTCAGTATAACCTGCAGCAGGCGGGCTATGAAGTGATCACAGCCATGGATGGCCAGGAGGGAAAAGATCTGGCCATTTCTGAAAAGCCGGATCTTATTGTACTTGATCTTATGCTTCCAAAGCTTGATGGAATTGAAGTATGCAAACAGCTTAGACAGCAGAAAATTGCGACACCTATTTTAATGCTGACTGCCAAGGATGATGAATTTGATAAGGTTCTTGGCCTTGAATTGGGTGCGGATGATTACATGACAAAACCTTTCAGCCCCCGGGAAGTGGTTGCCAGAGTTAAAGCCATCTTAAGGAGAACTCAATATGTGCCTGAGGCTGCTGAGGAGAAAACGGAAGAAGGAGATTCTTTTAGGATTGGCGGCCTGAAGATATTTCCGCAGCATTATGAAGCTTATTTTGAAGATGAACTTCTTGAATTAACACCGAAGGAATTTGAATTGCTATTATATCTTGCCAAGAATAAGAGCCGTGTTCTTACAAGGGATCAGCTTCTTAGCGCAGTCTGGAATTATGATTTTGCGGGAGACACAAGAATCGTTGATGTACATATTAGCCATTTAAGAGAGAAGATTGAAACCAACACTAAAAAACCTGTATATATAAAGACCATTCGCGGACTGGGCTACAAATTGGAGGAGCCTAAAGGAGAATGAACACGTTTCGCACCCGCCTGCTATTCGCATTGCTCACTTTAATTCTGGTTGTTTTAATTGCGTTAGGTCTTCTTTTAGGCCAGCTTTTTAAAAGCTATTATTTAAATACATTTGATGCCCGTCTGCAAAAAGAGTCTGAACTGGCATCGAGCTATGTTGAGGGCAACGGAGGCATTGGCTCCCTTAGTATTGATAAAGTCAATGAGTTCGGAGAGATTCTTGATTTGCGAGTAACTGCTACTGATAGCAAGGGCAGAATATTAATGGACAGCAGCGTCAAAAGCGAGACAACAAAAAGCAGGCATCAGGAAATTATATTAGAAGTCTTAGAAAAGGAATCTGCAAATGAATCAGGATTGGAAGTGGGCGGAGGGTTTAATCTGCACTATTATTGGCAGCCTGTCATGATAAATGGCGAGAAGGAAGGCTATATCTTCTTAAGCACAAAGATGGCTGAATTCCAAAAGGCTTATCAGCAGATTTGGTGGATTTTGACTATCAGCATGGGGGTTTCCTTATTTGTGATTATTCTGCTTGGATCAAGAATTACGGCACGATATACAAAGCCTATCGAGTCAGCCACAAAGGTTGCGATTGAACTTACAAAGGGAAACTACCGGGCAAGAACATATGAAGATCAGGAAGACGAAACAGGTATGCTGAGTAAATCTATCAATGTATTGGCGAGGAATCTTCAGGAAATGGTGAAGTCCCAGGAAATGCAGCAGGACCGGCTTGGAGCTCTCATTGAAAACATGGGAAGCGGCCTGATTCTTATTGACAGCAGAGGCTATATTAATTTAATGAACCGGCCATACAAAGAGGTTTTCAATGTAAATCCTTCCGAATACCTATACAAACTCTATTATGAAGTGATTGAGCACAAAGGTATTACCGAAATGGTCGAAGAAATTTTCATGACTGAGCAGAAAGTAAAAAAGCAGCTTATAATTCCCGTCAATATCGAAAGACGTTACTTTGAAGTATATGGAGTCCCGATTATTGGCACGAATGACGAATGGAAAGGGATTTTGCTTGTTTTTCATGATATTACAGAACTGAAGAAGCTTGAGCAGATGAGGAAGGATTTTGTAGCGAATGTTTCCCATGAATTGAAAACACCTATAACTTCTATAAAGGGTTTCTCGGAAACTCTTTTGGATGGTGCGATGGAAAACAAACAGGCTCTGAATGATTTCCTCAGTATCATCCTGAAGGAAAGTGATCGTCTCCAATCTCTTATTCAGGAGTTGCTGGATCTATCGAAAATCGAAAAGCAAGGATTCAGTCTATCCATTCAGCAGCTGGATTTGACTGATGTGCTCGAAGATGTGATGGCCATCATGAAGGGGAAAGCTGCAGAAAAGGAAATTGTTTTTGAATATCAGAGAGATGAAAAACCGGTATATATCGAAGCTGATGTTCACCGGCTTAAGCAGGTGTTTATAAATATCATATCAAATGCAATTTCTTATACGCCGAATAAGGGGATCATCTATATTTCGGCGGCAAAGACCGGCAGCACAGTTTTGACTGAAATAAGGGATACGGGGATTGGAATTGAAGCCAGTGAAATTCCTCGTATTTTTGAACGTTTTTATCGGGTGGATAAAGCCAGAAGCAGGAATTCCGGCGGTACAGGACTGGGCCTTGCAATCGTAAAACATCTGGTTGAAGCACATAAAGGATCCATCTCAGTAAAAAGTGAGGTCGGCAAAGGCACCTCCTTTATAATTGAACTTCCTAAAATGAATAATGAAAAAAATGGGTGAAGTGGCAGGATTAACTTTACATTATTTTTACAGCAGATTTATGTACCCTTTACATTCCGCTGATAAAATCATAATTGTTAAACCCCTTCATCCAAGGAGCCATAGAAAAAGGTGAAAGCTGACCCCGCTTTCGCCTTTTTCATTTTTGATTTTCTTTCTTTTTTAACTTTTGTCATATTTTTGAAACCTTTACGTAAATAAATCGTATGAAAAGTTATAGGAAGCGCTAGGGAAGGGGAGAGAGGAATGGTCAGCTTAAAGCGAATTTATACAATCGCAGGGCTAATTCTGGCAATTGTTATTTTAAGTATAGTTGCCTTTACAACATGGTACACCGTCGATGAATCGGATCAGGCAGTCATTTTAACATTTGGTAAAGTAGAGGAAGGCATTACGGAGCCGGGACTTCATTTCAAATTGCCATGGCCTGTCCAAAGCGTGGAGAAGCTTTCAAAAGAAACTTTTTCCCTGCAGTTTGGATATGAAGAAAAAGACGGAGAAATAAAGGATTTTCCTGATGAGACAAAGATGATAACCGGTGATGAAAATATCGTTCTGGCAGATCTAGTTGTACAGTGGAAAATTACGGATCCGGAAAAATATCTTTATAATGCTGAAGATCCAGAAGAAATTCTATATGATGCTACTTCCTCATCCTTAAGAAGTATTATAGGAGGATCTAAAATTGATGATGCGCTAACTTCAGGGAAAGCAGAGATTGAAGCGGATGTCAGAGAGCTCCTAACCTCTTTAATTGGCAAATATGATATTGGCATATCCGTTCTTGCAGTCAAACTGCAGGATGTGGAACTGCCGAATGATGATGTCAGAAAAGCCTTTACGGATGTAACAGATGCAAGGGAAACAGCCAATACCAAAAAAAATGAAGCAGAAAAATATAAGAACCAGAGAATGAATGAAGCAGAAGGTGAGAAGGAGGCTCTTGCCTCCAAAGCGGAAGGTGAAAAGGCGGCCCGTCTGGAAAGAGCGCGTGGAGATGTGGCAGTATTTAATAAATTGTATGGAGAATACAAGAATAATCCTGATATCACAAGTGAGCGGCTTGTCCTTGAAACGCTCGAACAAGTCCTTCCAGGTGCTGAAATTTACATTATGAATGACGATGGAAATACAATGAAATATTTCCCGATCAGGCCGCTTGAGAAAGAACAGGCCAAACCGAAAGAGGAAGCTGGTGCGGATAATGAGTGATCAAAATGTCGTAAATATCAATGAACGGGGCGGGAATTTCCAGTGGAGAAGTTATACCAAACTTGGAATCATCCTTGTGCTTGTCATTGCCGCACTCGTAATTCTTTTCAGCAACCTTTTTATTGTAAAGGAAGGAGAGTACAAGGTCATCCGTCAATTTGGAGAGGTGGTCAGGATTGAGAGCGAGCCTGGATTAACATACAAAATACCATTTATCCAAAGTGTCTCCACGCTGCCAAAATACCAAATGACTTATGACGTGTCCGAAGCTGAAATCAATACAAAGGACAAAAAGGTCATGATTATCGATAATTATGCAGTATGGAAAATTGATGACCCGAAGAAAATGATCTCAAACGCCAGAACATTGGAGGGAGCGGAGGCCAGAATGGAAGAGTTCATCTACTCCGTGACCCGCTCCGAATTGGGCAGGCTGAATTATGATGAAATAATTAATGATGAAAAGTCATCACGGGGATCATTGAATGATCAAATTACTACTAAAGTGAATGAATTGCTTTCTAATGATAATTATGGAATTACAGTAACAGATGTACGAATTAAGCGAACAGATTTACCGTCTGAAAACGAACAGTCCGTGTACACAAGGATGATTTCAGAGCGCCAGTCAACAGCCCAGGAATACCTGTCCAAAGGTGATGCCCAGAAGAATATCATCATTGCTGAAACGGACAGGAGTGTCAGGGAAATGCTGGCCAAGGCCCAGGCGGATGCGGAAGCAATCCGGGCGGAAGGAGAAGCGGGAGCTGCGAAAGTCTACAACGAAGCCTTCTCAAAGGATCCTGAATTTTATTCCTTATACCGTACGCTTGAATCCTATAAAAAGACCATTAATGGCGAGACTGTAATTGTTCTCCCTTCGGACTCACCATATGCCCGGCTGCTGATGGGGTATACGGATTAATAATTTATAACCCAAAAGCCGTTATTTTTCTTTCTCTATCTGCTCATGATAGAATAAAGGAAAATATCGGCTTTTTTATTGTGGGCAAGCCGCTTGCGCTTTTCTTAAGAGGAGGAGATATTAGTTGGATAAAAAAAAGCTTGTTCTGATAGATGGCAACAGCATCGCTTATCGGGCATTTTTTGCTCTGCCGCTTTTAAACAATGATAAAGGAATACATACAAATGCTGTCTACGGATTTACCATGATGCTGCAAAGGATTCTGGAGGATGAAAAACCAACTCATCTCCTTGTGGCGTTCGATGCCGGAAAAACAACCTTCCGCCATAAAACCTTCAGCGAATATAAAGGCGGAAGGCAGAAAACACCGCCTGAGCTCTCCGAACAGTTCCCTTATATAAGAGAGCTGCTGGATGCTTACGGGATTTCCAGATATGAACTGGAAAACTATGAAGCGGATGATATTATTGGAACACTGTCCCTGCATGCCGAAAAAGATGGCTATGAAGTTAAAGTTATATCAGGAGATAAGGATTTAACACAGTTAAGTTCCGATGCTGTAACAGTCAGCATTACCCGCAAAGGCATTACTGATATTGAAGAATACACACCAGCTCATATAGAAGAAAAATACGGAATCACTGCTGACAGGATTATTGATATGAAGGGCCTAATGGGAGATAGTTCAGATAATATCCCAGGCGTACCTGGAGTTGGTGAAAAAACAGCCCTTAAATTGCTGAAAGAGTTTGGAACCCTTGAAGAGCTCTTGGATTCTGTTGATAAGGTGAGCGGCAAAAAACTGAAAGAAAAGCTGGAAGAATTCAGGGATCAAGCTTTAATGAGCAAAGAACTTGCCACTATCACCAGAGAAGCTCCTGTTGAAATTAAAATTGAAGACATTGAATATGAAGGATTTGAAAAAGATAAAGTCATAAGCATCTTTAAAGAACTAGGCTTTAACTCTTTACTGGAAAAGCTTGGCGGAGACACAGAAGCAGTCGAAGAGAATTTGGAAGAAATTGAATTTACCATTGCAGATGAAATTAAGGAAGAGATGTTCTCGGATGAAAATGCATTTTATGTTGAACTTCTAGAAGATAATTACCATTATGCAGACATCATTGGTTTTTCCGTTGCGAATGAAAAGGGGAATTTCTTCTTCTCTAAAGATACGGCTTTAGAGTCTGATGTTTTTAAAAAATGGGCTGAAGATGAAACCAAAAAGAAGACAGTATATGATGCAAAAAGATCGGAAGTCTCACTCCGTCATCATGGTATTCATCTAAAAGGGGCCGATTTTGACCTTTATATTGCTTCTTATCTTATTAACCCGTCTCAGACTATTGAAGATATGGCCTCAATAGCAAAAAATCATGACTATAATGCGATTCAATCTGATGAAGCTTTTTACGGAAAAGGAGCAAAAAGGCGGATTCCGGAAGAAAAGGAACTTGCCGGGCATTTGGCAAGGAAAGCAGCGGCCTTGATGACATTGAAGGAAAAACTGGATAGTGAATTGAAGGAAAACCAGCAATCCGAGCTGTTTTATGACCTGGAAATGCCGCTGTCTCTGATTTTGGCTGATATGGAATCAACCGGTATTAAAGTGGATCTTGAGCGCCTGAAAACAATGGGACAGGACCTGCTCTTCAAATTGGATGAAATCGAAAAGCGCATACATGAGCTTGCCGGGGAAGCCTTTAATATCAATTCTCCAAAACAGCTCGGTGTGATCCTTTTTGAAAAATTAGGGCTGCCTGTCATTAAAAAAACCAAAACAGGTTATTCCACATCTGCTGATGTCCTGGAGAAACTTGAGAACAGCCATGAAATTATCCGGGACATTCTGCATTACCGCCAGCTTGGCAAACTTCAATCCACTTATATTGAAGGCCTGCTTAAGGTGGTTAACTATGAAACCGGAAAAGTCCACACCAGATTTAATCAGGCTCTTACACAGACAGGAAGGTTAAGCTCAACAGATCCGAACCTGCAAAATATTCCGATCCGTCTGGAAGAAGGGCGAAAAATCAGGCAGGCATTTATCCCTTCAGAACCTGGCTGGGCCATCTTTGCAGCAGACTACTCGCAGATTGAACTGAGAGTACTGGCTCATATTGCAGATGATGAAAAGCTGATTGAAGCATTTATTGAAGATATGGATATTCACACAAAAACGGCAATGGAAGTATTCCACGTTAATGCCGATGAAGTTACATCCAATATGCGGCGCCATGCAAAGGCCGTTAATTTTGGAATTGTCTACGGAATCAGTGATTATGGCCTTTCCCAAAGCCTGGGCATCACACGGAAAGAAGCGGGTAAATTTATTGACCGCTATCTTGAAAGCTATCCTGGCGTTAAGCAGTATATGGATGATATTATCCATGATGCTAAACAAAAAGGATATGTCTCGACCCTTCTTCACAGGAGAAGGTATCTGCCTGAAATCACAAGCCGAAACTTCAACCTGCGAAGCTTTGCAGAACGAACCGCCATGAATACACCAATCCAGGGAAGCGCGGCAGATATAATTAAAAAAGCCATGATTGACATGGCCGACCGCCTAAGAAAAGAAGAACTCAAAGCACGCCTTCTGCTGCAGGTTCACGATGAACTGATCTTTGAAGCACCAGAGGATGAAATAGAAACGCTCAAAAAAATCGTACCGGATGTTATGGAAAATGCAGTAGAATTGAAAGTTCCGCTTAAAGTGGATTATTCCTTCGGGCCAACGTGGTTTGATGCGAAATAAAAGTTGATCTTGAGGAATTTACTCTGCAAGTAATTCACTTAAAATGATTTTTCTTGTTGTGATATGCTAAGTGCTATTAAAGATCGTGTTAATTGGAGTGGAAGGTGCGAGATCCTCGAAAATGCATTCGCATTTTCTTCGTGCGGTGTTTACTCAAGGAAGCTTATTCAAAGTCCTGCGGGAGTGGCGAACCCAGGGAGACCCCACAGGCGCATAGCGCCGAGGTGGCTCCCGGAAGCCCCGCGGAAAGCGAGTGCCTGCAGCGGAAATTAACACACCAGCAAACAGGATTCAAAATATATCATAAAGCAAAGTCCAAAGCATTTTTAACTGATTTACAAAGGAGGGGGGACCATGCCGGAACTTCCTGAAGTTGAAACGGTCAGAAGAACATTGCAAGAATTGGTGATCGGCAAAACCATTGCACATGTTTCAGTTTTCTGGCCCAAAATGGTTAAGCATCCGGAAGAGCTTGCCCAATTCAAAGATGCTTTAGCAGGCCAAGTTTTTCAGGACATTGGCAGGAGAGGAAAGTTTCTAATACTCTATACCGATGGTTATGCCCTTGTGTCCCATCTGAGAATGGAAGGCAGGTACGGACTCTTTTCAAAAGAAGAACCTGTTGAAAAACACACTCATGTGATTTTTCATTTTACAGATGGCACTGAGCTCAGATATAAGGATGTCCGTAAATTTGGAACGATGCATCTATATGCAAAGGGCGAAGAATTTAAGACTCTTCCGCTGGCACACCTGGGACCGGAACCATTTGCAGAAGAGTTTACGGCAGACGACCTTGCTGCGAGACTTGCCCGGACCACCCGCAATATCAAAACTGCACTTCTCGATCAGAAAACGATCGTAGGGCTAGGGAATATTTATGTCGATGAAGCATTATTCCGTTCACGAATACATCCTGAAAGAGCGGCAAATAGCTTAACAAGGAGCGAATTGGAGACACTTCACAAAGAGATTTCGGATACCCTGAGGGAAGCAGTTGATAAGGGAGGGAGCACCATTCGCTCCTATGTTAATTCTCAGGGGCAAATTGGCATGTTTCAGCTCGAACTTTTTGTGTATGGGCGAAAAGGGGAGGATTGCAAAGTCTGCGGAAGCACGCTTGAGCGGATCGTGACAGGAGGCAGGGGGACAGTTTACTGTCCAGCTTGCCAGAAAAAATAATAAAGAAGAATAGAGCTGAAATGCGTTTCGAATAACATTGGATGGGCTTCTTCCATATACTATCGTAGCGATTGACAGGAAGGAGCTCTATTCTATGGCGCATACATTCTCACTTTTGATACTTGCTTTTGCTGTCAGTCTTGACAGTTTTAGTGTCGGTTTAACCTATGGCTTAAGGAAAATGAGAATACCATTTAAATCGATCAGTATAATCGCTTGCTGTTCAGCTATAACATTAATGGCTGCCATGACAATTGGCCATTTTATAGAAGCCTTTTTATCTCCGGCTTTAGCTGAAAGTCTAGGGGGAGTCATTCTTATTTTTCTTGGTGCCTGGGTTCTTTATCAATTTTTCAGGCCTGAAAAGGTTAAGGATGTTCTGCCGCATGAAAAAACGATTGTAAACCTGGAAATCAAATCTCTTGGGCTTGTCATTAATATCCTGAAAAAGCCGATGTCCGCTGATTTTGATAAATCCGGAACCATCACAGGAATTGAAGCACTTATGCTCGGGCTCGCTTTATCGCTTGATGCTTTCGGAGCTGGAATCGGTGCAGCCATGCTTGGGTACTCGCCTTTCTACCTGGCAATGACAGTCGCCGTTATGAGTTCTTTGTTTGTGTTTATGGGAATGCAGGTAGGATCCCTCTTCTCCAAAAGCGGATGGGTCCATAAGTTCTCATTCATCCCTGGCATTATTCTAATCGTAATCGGGATATTAAAAATCTAGCATTTTATATGAAAGGAACACACTATGTCACTGACTGTAGGTTTGACAGGCGGGATTGCAAGCGGGAAAAGCACCGTTTCATCTCTCCTCATCGAAAAAGGATACACTGTAATCGACGCGGATATAGAAGCCAGATTAGCTGTTGAAAAAGGAGAAGAAGCTTATCAGGAAATTGTCCGTCATTTTGGGGAAAGGGTTCTGCTTAAAGACGGTTCAATTGATCGTGCAGAACTGGGTTCCATTATTTTTCATGATGAAAAAGAGCGGAAAGTCTTAAATACCATTGTACATCCTGCCGTCCGCAAAAGAATGACAGCCAAAAAGGAACAAGCTTTCAGCCGTAATGAACAGCTGGTTATTCTTGATATACCGCTTTTATTTGAAAGTAAATTACAATACATGTGCGACAAAACATTATTAGTTTATGCAGATGAAGGTATACAGCTGCAGAGGCTGATGCAAAGAAATCAGCTTTCCGAGAAAGAAGCAATGGCAAGAATCCATTCCCAAATGCCTTTAAGAGAAAAGAAGGCATTGGCCGATGCAGTAATCGATAATAATGGCAGGATTGAAGAAACAGAGAAACAATTGTGGGATATTTTAAGAGAATGGAATGCTATCTAAGGGCCTGTCACAGGCTCTTTTTTTTGTTCCATTTAATACCCAATTAGTATGACAAAATAAACATATTGTTTCTGTATTTTAGGCCATTCCCCCATAAATCCTGTTGAAAGTAAAGAACTCATATTTCTGAATTGTTAAACATTAAAAAATCCGCATTTAGTTCATCACAAATGATGTTTAATATGTTATACTAATTACATCTTAGGGTAACAAAAAGTATAACACTAATGCGGAAGGGGCCGTAACATGAAGGCGAGAATAGCGATTAATGGTTTTGGAAGAATTGGACGTATGGTTTTTAGAAAAGCCATCCTTGATGAAAACCTTGAAGTGGTTGCCATAAATGCAAGTTATCCAGCTGAAACTTTGGCACACTTAATTAAATATGATACAAACCACGGACCATTCGATGGAAGTGTCGTTCCAGAAGACAATGCTATTGTAGTGAACGGCAAAAGTGTTCAGCTTGTCAGCAACCGGAATCCTGAAGAACTTCCGTGGAAAGAATTGAACATCGATATCGTCATTGAAGCTACAGGAAAGTTCAATTCACGTGATAAAGCAGCTCTTCACCTTGAAGCCGGAGCAAAAAAAGTAATTCTTACTGCACCTGGAAAAAATGAAGATGTGACTATTGTTATGGGCGTAAATGAAAGCGCATTAAAAATTGAAGAACATGATATTATTTCAAATGCATCATGTACAACAAACTGCCTTGCACCTGTTGCAAAAGTCCTTGATGAACAATTTGGCATTGAAAACGGACTTATGACCACAGTTCATGCATATACAAACGACCAAAAAAATATTGATAACCCGCATAAGGATTTACGCCGGGCACGTGCCTGCGGACAGTCCATAATCCCTACTTCCACTGGTGCCGCCAAAGCTTTGTCGCTGGTATTGCCTCACTTAAAGGGCAAATTACATGGAATGGCACTCCGTGTCCCAACGCCAAACGTTTCTTTAGTTGACCTCGTGGTGGACTTAAAGCGCGACGTTACAATAGAAGAAGTGAATGCGGCATTTGCAGCTGCCTCACAGGGATCGCTGCACGGTATCCTTGATATTACTGACGAACCATTGGTTTCAATTGATTTCAACACAAATGAACACTCTGCCATCATTGATGGATTATCTACAATGGTAATCGGCACCAGCAAAGTGAAAGTACTTGCATGGTACGATAATGAGTGGGGCTATTCTTGCCGCGTTGTAGACTTAACAAAATTTGTTGCACAGGAACTATTCCAGGCATCTGCAGTAAAAATTGGTTAATTGCCAGTTTCTCTTAATATAAAACTACCCATACCCTTAAAGCCTGCCATTCCCCGGCAGGCTCCTTTTATTGGACAAAATTAAATCCTGAGAAGGAAAAGTCTTCAGAAATTTTGCCAAAAAAAATGTAAAACAATGTGTTGCAAAAAGAAATTAAACAAAGTATACTAATCCTCGTGAACTTCTCCGAGGTTTTGGTATGGTAGCTACTTAAAGGGTTAGGACCTCTCTGGACTAACTTTCCCCCGTGGTAGTTATGGACCAGTTTAAATCTGGAATTTCATTAATTAATAGCTTAAAAGTTTAAAGGGGGAAATTTGAATATGGAAACTATGGGTCGTCACGTAATCTCAGAACTTTGGGGATGCGATTTTGAAAAGTTAAATGATATGGATTTTATTGAGCAGACATTCGTAAATGCTGCATTAAAATCTGGTGCTGAAATTCGCGAGGTTGCATTTCATAAGTTTGCGCCACAGGGTGTAAGCGGAGTGGTTATCATCTCTGAATCTCATTTAACTATTCACAGCTTCCCGGAGCATGGCTATGCCAGCATTGATGTATATACGTGTGGAGATCTTGACCCTAACATCGCTGCAGACTTTATTGCAGAATCGTTAGGAGCTCAAACGCGTGAGAATATCGAAATTCCTCGCGGTATGGGTCCAGTTCAAGTTAAACAAGCTCAAGTACTTTAATAACAGAATGAACTTAGGCAATCCAGAGGTGTATTCAATACACCTCTTTTTATTTTGCTTAAATACACTGCCACTGCCTTTAGTATCTTCAGCAAAAATAGTACAATAAGGATACATAATAAATAACGGAGGAAAGAGGATGTCTATTTTCAGGCAGCTTGCCAGCCGCTATAAAAAGCAGTGTGAAACAAATGAAAACCACTCTGATCCTGAGCTCACTACAAGATATTATAGAAGCAATACAGCTCAAATGATGCAGACGATTGAAGATTTATTCAAAGCAGACCAAAATGTGAACATTCTCAGCATTTCCAAAGAACACGGCGAGATTGCAGCAGAAATTAAGAAAGATAAATCTTGTTTTGCCATTGTCACAGTCGTGACTGTCAGGCCATTTGAAACGGCTGTAGATATCAATATGTCAACTGAGCAATCCTCTCCGGCAGGTGTACACCCAATACTTAAAAGAGAAGTTCTTTCCATTTATGAGAAGGTAAATAAACGGCATGATTTTCTAGGTTCTGCAAGAAACGCAGATAAATAGTTGTACTTGTACTGACAACTCCTTTTTTATAAGATAAGAGTAACAAATAAAATTCGGTAATTGGTCTAAAGCCAGCAAAATAACTTACTTATAAAAGAATTCGGAGCTGATTGTATGAGATGCCCTTCATGCCAAAACAATAATACCCGTGTTCTCGATTCCCGTCCTGTTGATGACAGCAGGTCCATTCGCCGCAGAAGGGAATGCGAGAAATGCGGATACCGGTTTACGACTTTTGAAAAAGTGGAAGAAATTCCTTTAATCGTTGTGAAAAAAGAAGGCACCAGAGAGGAATTCAGCCGGGAAAAAATACTGAGAGGCCTTATTAAAGCATGTGAAAAGAGGCCGGTTGCCCTGAAGGATCTGGAGGACATTACTTTTGAAGTGGAAAAAGAGCTCCGCAGCAACGGTGTCTCTGAAATAAAAAGCGATGAAATTGGCGAAATGGTCATGGACAGGCTCGCCAATGTGGATGATGTGGCATATGTTCGTTTCGCATCAGTATACAGGCAATTTAAAGATATCAATGTTTTCATTGATGAACTCAAAGAATTAATCAAAAAAGAACAATCTTAAATCAGGTCAGTTGCCGCTGTCCTTACTTTTTAATGAAATAGTTTGATGGGCTGAAGGATTTTCTTTGGCTCTTTTTTTACGATATATGCTTTTGAACAATATCATCATAATAACTCTTATAGAAAAGGTGAACACCATGGCCCAGCATTGGCAGGAAATGCTCCCCATAGATCGATATACAGTAGCAGCCAGCGGGCTTTTGCATGATTATGACCGAAAAGTGCTGACGCTTTTATACCAGCCGCTCATTGGCTCTGCGTGCTTCAGTTTATATATGACATTATGGGCGGAGCTTGAAGAAAATCGGCTATGGTCATCTTCAAATTCACACCATAGTTTAATGAATTTCATGGGCATGGGGCTTAAGGATATATATGAAGCCCGCCTCAAGCTTGAAGGGATAGGACTTTTAAAGGTATACGTAAACAAGGATGAAGAGACAAGGTCATTTATTTATGAACTTCTCCCCCCGCTGACACCTGAACAGTTTTTCCTTGATGGCATGCTCAATATCTATCTTTATAAGAAATTGGGCAGAAATCAATTTATGAGGCTGAAACGCTTCTTCTCTGACCAGAAGGTGCAGCCGGCCACAGGGTATGAGGAAGTAACAAAGGCTTTTCAGGATGTATTTCAATCTGGACACCCTGGTTCTTTTGAGGTTGACGATGAAGTGGTGCAGCTGATGAATGAATCAGAGGGGGAAGGGTATATTGGAAGGCAGGAGCAGGAAGGCATTCAAATCGGGAATGAAGATTTTAATTTTGAACTGCTTCAGGCTGGGCTGAATGAATCGCTTGTACCGAAAAAGGCCATTACAGTTAAAGTAAAGGAGTCCATCAGCAATCTTGCCTTTTTGTACGGAATCGACCCTATTCAAATGAAAAATATTGTCATGAGCGCTGTGAATGAAGATAACGAGATAAACATAGATGAGTTAAGAAAATCTGCTCGGGACTGGTATCAATTCCAAAACCAGGACCAGCTGCCATCCCTGATTGACAGGGTTCAGCCTGCCCTCCATCAGTCTCACAAAAAACAGCCTGAAACGCAGGAAGAAGAATTGATCCGCTATTTGGAAATCACCTCCCCAAGGCAGCTTTTAAAAGATATATCCGGAGGGGCTGAGCCGTCGAAAGGCGATCTGCAGATCATTGAGGATGTCATGTTCCAGCAAAAGCTTTTGCCCGGGGTAATTAATGTGCTGATTCAATATGTTATGCTCAAAACAGATATGAAATTGACCAAAGGCTACGTAGAAAAAATAGCTGGCCATTGGGCTAGAAAGAAAATAAAAACACCCCAGGAAGCTATTGCTTTAGCTAAGAAAGAACACCGGCAATACCTGGATTGGGCGGAAGGAAAGAAAACAGCCAGCACAACTGGAAAGAAAAAGAAGCCGATCAGAACAGAGATGCTTCCGGAGTGGTTTGATGAAAAAAGCAGTGAATCCGCCAAAAAGAAAGAGCCCCAGCAGCAAAACAGCGAAAAGGATCAGTATGAGCTGGAAATGAAAAAAAAGGAGCTTCATGAAAAATTAAAAAAACTGCGATCACAGGAGGTGACTGATTGATGGAGAAAATTAATGAAACATTAAGGCGCCTTGCGGGCAATGAAGGGTTTCAAAAAAGGTATGAAATGATGAGAAACCAAACGCTTAATCATCCTGAAGTAAAGGCTTTTATCCATACTCATCGGGATGAATTAACATCCGAGATGGTTGAAAAGAGCCTTAGCAAACTCTTTGAGTATACACAGCAGAGCAAGGAATGCAATAAATGTCCGAGCTTGGAGGGCTGTGTGAATTTTATGCAGGGCTATCATCCGGAACTTGTGATTCAAAGAGGATCTATCGATCTGAAATATGATAAGTGCCCGCGCAAGGTCATGCACGATGAGAAGCGGAGAAATGAAAAATTAATTCAGAGCTTATATGTACCATCTGATATCCTTCATGCCACTTTTGATTCCATATATGATGATGACGATCGCATTGAGGCTGTTGATAAGGCGGCATCTTTTGTTATGGACTACCAGCCGGGATCCAAGGGAAAAGGAATTTATTTTTATGGAAAATTCGGTGTAGGCAAATCTTATTTGCTTGGTGCTATCGCCAATAAGCTTGCAAGCCAGAAAGTATCCTCCATGATTGTCTACGTTCCTGAACTATTCAGGGAATTGAAAAATTCAATTGGAGATCAAACTCTTAACAGCAAAATTGAAACCATTAAAAAAGCACCGGTATTAATGTTCGATGACATTGGTGCAGAAACTATGTCCAGCTGGACAAGGGATGAAATCTTAGGGCCGATTCTGCAGTTCCGCATGCAGGAAAGCCTTCCAACCTTCTTTACGTCCAACTTCGACCTGCAGGGTCTCGAACATCATCTCTCTTATAGCCAGCGCGGAGAGGAAGAGAAAATGAAGGCAAGAAGAATTATGGAACGCATTAAATATCTGGCTGAACCAGTGCTTGTGGAAGGACCGAACAGAAGAGTATAATCTGAAAGCTGCCGATGAAATGTCCGGCAGCTTTTTTTATTATAGCTGTTTTCGCAAGGTGAGTTGCTGTTTGTATATTATTCGCTGAGTTGATTGTAGCGGAAGGTGCGAGACTCCTGCGGGAGTAGTGGGACAGGTGAGACCCCGCAGACGCGGAGCGTCGAGGAGGCTCACCGCCCGCCCCGCGGAAAGCGAGCAGCCTGGAGCGGAAATCAACGGACAACATTGATAGGCGGAAAACAACAATTTATCCGAAAAGAGGCATATAATATTTATCATAGTTTAATATACTAAAAGACAAAACCCCACTTCTAACTTGGCCAAGTCCGCCATATACATAGAACAGAGATTTGTATAAAGGGGGGATTTGGTTGATCGAAATCATTTTCCAAAGCAGCACGGATGCGAGGAATTTTTATGAGCATCTTTATGAACAGCTGCAGTTTTTTTGTCAATGTGATAATAATATTCTTCATTTTGAAGGTCAACATATAGTCAGAATTTCTGCTGATAAAAGCGGTGCTGTCCTGAATACTGTTAAGGAAGTATTTTTTCAATTTATAGTGAATCAGAAGCAGGATGATTGGTTTAAACGGATACTGATGGAGCATTATTATTATGAGGACGAAGGTGAGCAGCAGCAGATTCTTGAAATCATTCACTCTATTTTGGAAGGAAGCCGGGAGGATCTTGCTGCGTTTGTCAGTGGCCTGGATGTAAAAGAAAGTTTGAAAAGCGCAATTGATCAGCTGTTCCAGAATAACATTTCCTTTTCTTTTGATTCTTTCGTAAAATTCCGAATGCGGCCGCTTATGAATGAAATGACCAAATACGTTGAAGTTTCCATCGATGAATATAAAATGGAGCAGGAATATCAGATGTTTATTCATACATTGAGAGATTTCCTGTCAGGAAAGCAGCCAAAGATTAATACGATCCATGTCCTGATGGATGAAGGCGTTTATTTTTATGATGAGCAATTGTGCGAAATTAAACGCGGAGAGCTATTAAGAATGATTGACCGCAAGCTATTATCCAATCATCCTGTATACGTGGATTCCGTTACGATTGCGCCGCTGCTCTCAATCGCACCTTCAGCTATTTATCTGTATTCAGATGATTTCGATCAGCCGCTGGTCAGAACAATCCGCAATATTTTTGAAGAAAGACTTGAATTAAGCTCTATCGAAGCCTTTTATAATTATCAAAACACCCATCCTTATGCCGATGATGAAAAATGTAAAAGATACCCTTGATTTTCCTGAAATAACAAACTATAATAACGTACATATTATAAAAATCGAACAAAAGTTGCGATGAGGATATGGGTATTCTAATACGGTTTAAAGAGAGGGAAGGCAAGGCTGAAACCTTCCTAACACGATTCGAATGCTTACCGCCTCTGAACTCCAGCCAGGAAATGGGCTGGCGGGAAAAGACCGTTATCTTACTACAGAGTCGTTTTTCTTCTAAGAGAACGAGAAGTAGGGTGGAACCGCGTGTTAAATACAACTCGTCCCTTTTTTAGGGACGGGTTTTTTTATTTTTCAAGTGCAAAACGCTATAGCATCTGATCCAGGTGTCTTGCGTTACATAAAAAGGGAGGAAATATCATGTCAGAAGTTGTTAAAGTTTTGTTTCCAGATGGAGCTGCAAAGGAGTTTCCAAAGGGAGCGACAACAGAAGATATTGCAGCTTCGATCAGCCCGGGCCTGAAGAAAAAGGCAATTGCCGGCAAGCTGGATGGAGAAATGTATGATCTTCGCCGTCCAATCGAAAAGGATGGAGCTATTGAAATTGTAACACCGGACTCAAGCGATGCGCTGGAGGTTCTTCGCCACAGCACTGCCCATCTAATGGCGCAGGCAATCAAGCGTTTATATAAAAATGTAAAGCTTGGGGTAGGGCCTGTCATTGAAGGCGGATTTTACTATGACATCGACCTGGAAGAATCACTTTCACCAGAAGACCTTCCTGTGATTGAAAAAGAAATGAAGAAAATCATTAATGAAAACCTTGACATTGTCCGCAAGGAAGTCAGCCGTAATGAGGCGGTTCAGATGTACAAGGAAATTGGTGATGAATACAAGCTTGAACTGATTGAAGCCATCCCGGAAGATGAAACAGTGACAATCTATGAGCAGGGAGAATTTTTTGATCTCTGCCGCGGAGTCCACGTTCCATCGACTGGCAAACTAAAAGAGTTTAAATTATTAAGTATTGCTGGCGCCTACTGGAGAGGCGACAGTGACAATAAGATGCTTCAGCGCATTTATGGAACAGCTTTCTTTAAGAAGGAAGACCTGGCTGAGCATTTGCGTCTTCTTGAGGAAGCGAAAGAGCGTGACCACCGTAAAATCGGCAAAGAGCTTAACTTGTTCATGAATTCGCAAAAAGTCGGACAGGGCTTGCCGATGTGGCTTCCAAAAGGGGCAACAATCCGCCGCAATATCGAGCGCTATATCGTTGACAAGGAAGAAAGACTAGGCTATGACCATGTATATACTCCGATCATGGGAAGTGTAGATCTTTATAAAACATCCGGCCACTGGGATCATTATCAGGAAGACATGTTCCCTGTAATGGAAATGGATAACGAGCAGCTTGTTCTTCGTCCAATGAATTGCCCGCATCATATGATGATCTATAAGAATGGCATCCACAGCTACCGTGAACTGCCAATCCGCATTGCTGAGCTTGGAACAATGCACCGCTATGAAATGTCAGGAGCACTATCCGGCCTTCAGCGTGTACGCGGCATGACTCTGAACGATGCTCATATCTTTGTTCGCCCTGACCAGATTAAGGAAGAGTTTAAGCGCGTAGTACATCTGGTTCTTGAAGTGTATAAAGACTTCGATATCAATGACTACTCCTTCCGTCTTTCCTACAGAGATCCACAGGATACTGAGAAGTACTTTGATGATGATGAAATGTGGGAAAAAGCACAGGCAATGCTTAAAGAAGCCATGGATGAAATCGGTCTTGATTATTTTGAGGCAGAAGGAGAAGCAGCTTTCTACGGTCCGAAATTGGATGTTCAAGTTAAAACTGCGCTTGGCAAGGATGAGACATTATCTACTGTCCAGCTGGACTTCTTGCTTCCTGAACGTTTTGACCTGACTTATGTAGCTGAAGATGGAAAGCCTCATCGTCCGGTCGTTATCCACCGCGGTGTCGTTTCCACTATGGAGCGTTTTGTGGCATTCCTGATTGAAGAGTATAAGGGAGCGTTTCCAACTTGGCTTGCCCCAGTTCAAGTCCAGGTCATTCCGGTTTCTCCTGATATTCACTTTGATTATGCAAAACAAGTCCAGGAGCAGCTTCAGGCAGAGGGCTTCCGCGCAGAGCTGGATGACCGCAATGAAAAAATCGGCTATAAGATCCGTGAAGCGCAAATGCAAAAGACTCCATACATGCTTGTTGTGGGGGACAATGAAGTAGCTGAAAAAGCTGTCAATGTCCGTAAATATGGAGAGCAAAAATCAGAAACGGTTTCATTTGAAGACTTCATCGCATCATTAAAAGCTGAAGTTAAACGATAACTATGAAAAAGGGCTGCATGAGCTGCAGCCCTTTTTTTGTGAAGTCTTCGTGGCAGCCCGCCAGTAACTATGATTTCAGAGTCAGCTGATGCCAACCAAAAAGCTGGCATTAAATTCATTTTGAAAAAATGTTAAAATCATATTGCCAAAAGCGATTAATTTTGTTATGATTTTCTTCGTTGTGATAAAAGTTATTCGTTTGACACGAATTCATACTTTGTGATATAGTAGCTAAGGTAAATTGAATACAGTTTGAGGAAAAGAAGAAGCACCCGCTTCTCACCTGATTGACGCAAAGTGCAGTTGGCAGGTTTTACGTGAACATTTTCTGTTTATATACGTAAGTGTGGGTGTTTTCATCCGCACTTTTTTATTTGGTTAAAAACAGCTCTGCTTCCGCTCCGGAAGAGAAATGTTGCATAACTTGCGATTCAGCTTTGGTCCGGTGCAGCTGGCAGCTTTAAAGCTGTCTGCTCCAGCAGGCGCTTGCGCTTTTCTTGACCCAAACGTTGTGTTCGCATTAAACCTTGGAGGTGTCTAGCTATTAGCAAAGATATGTTGTTAAACGAGGGCATTCGCGCCCGCGAAGTCCGTCTTATTGACCAAAACGGCGAGCAGTTAGGTATTAAATCAAAATTCGACGCACTTGAAATTGCTTCTCGTGCCAATCTTGATCTTGTTCTGGTTGCACCGAATGCGAAACCTCCGGTAGCCCGTATCATGGACTACGGAAAGTTCAAATTCGAGCAGCAGAAAAAAGACAAAGAAGCTCGCAAAAACCAGAAGATTATTAGTATTAAAGAAGTTCGTCTTAGCCCGACTATTGAAGAGCATGACTTTAATACAAAGCTTCGCAATGCTATTAAATTCCTTGAAAAAGGCGATAAAGTAAAAGCATCGATCCGATTTAAAGGTCGTGCCATTACGCATAAGGAAATTGGCCAGCGTGTTTTAATCCGATTTGCACAAGCATGCAATGAAGTTGCAGCAGTCGAATCACATCCAAAAATGGATGGCCGAAGCATGTTTATGGTCTTAGCACCGAAAAACGACAAGTAAGAGGAGGAATTCCCAATGCCAAAAATGAAAACTCACCGCGGCGCTGCTAAGCGTTTCAAAAGAACAGGTTCTGGTAAACTGAAGCGTTCTCATGCTTACAGAAGCCATATGTTCGCTAACAAATCTCAAAAGCAAAAGCGTAAGCTTCGCAAAGGAACTCTTGTTTCTTCAGGCGATTACAAGCGCATCCGTAACTTACTAGTAAATCTTAAGTAATATCTCGAAATTAGGAGGGAAATAATATGCCACGTGTAAAAGGCGGTACTGTTACTCGCAAACGTCGTAAAAAAGTTCTTAAATTAGCTAAAGGTTATTTCGGTTCAAAACATACATTATATAAAGTTGCTAACCAGCAGGTTATGAAATCCCTAATGTATGCATACCGCGACCGTCGCCAGAAAAAGCGCGACTTCCGCAAACTTTGGGTTACTCGCATCAATGCAGCAGCTCGCATGAACGGTCTTTCTTACAGCCGTTTAATGCATGGTTTAAAGCTTGCTGGCATCGAAGTTAACCGCAAAATGCTTGCTGAATTAGCAATCGCTGACGAAAAAGCATTTGCTGAATTAGCATCAGTTGCAAAGCAGCAGCTTAGCAAGTAATAATTATTCATAAAATAGCCATTCCCTAAATACGGGAATGGCTTTTATTTTGCTTTAAATGGACAGAAACTTTCGTTTCATTTAAGCTCAATACAGACTTAATACATACAAAGGAGAAAGCTCATGGTCAATGCAATTGCTCTTATCTATCTGATTATGAATGTGGCTGGTTTTTACCTGATGAAGCTTGATAAGGAGAAGGCGAAAAGAAATCAGTATCGAATCAGCGAAAAAAAACTCTGGATCACAGCCTTTTTGAGCGGGGCTGCCGGAATGACTCTTGGAATGAAGACCTTCAGGCATAAAACGAAGCATGTGCAGTTTAAATGGGGACTGCCTATTCTGGCGATGCTTGAAGCAGGCTTGCTTGTGTACCTGGTTATTCTCTTGTCATAAACAGCCAGGGCTATCCATAAGCTTTAGGGAACAGCAGGAAAGACATCGGGGAGAGGTGAAGGCATGAATGATCAATTGATTCTATTATTTGCCATGGCTGAGACTGCTGGAATTCTTGCTCCCATTGTTTTTATCTTTTTTCATATCATCAGGCAGTTTCTATTCATACCGGTACCGCTTGTCTGCATAACTGGAGGAGTTCTGTTTGGAAGTTTTTTTGGTTCTGTTTTCTCCATTGCAGGACTGATGATCAGCAGCATTCTTTTTTATTTTTTGATCACAAAAATGCCGAGGACACATGAAAAGCTTTCATTACTAAAAAAGCGGTGGTTCGGGGAATATCGGAATTTAACTGTCGGCCAGGTTGCGGTATTAAGGCTTATCCCTTTTATTCATTATCATTTATTGAACTTTTGTCTTATGGAGAGACATAAGGGTTTTGACCAATATTTGAAAAATTCATGGATCTCTAATTTGCCGCTGGCTGTTTTTTATACCGTTTTTGGTGAATTCATCAGCCGATTCACTCCTTCAATGATTATCCTGATTTTGCTTTCACTTTCTGTTTTAGTATTTGTGCTGAGGGAAAAGGTGACCGTTATCAAATGGAAGGAATTCTTTAAAGCAGCATAAAAAAACGTTCGGGCCAGCCGAACGTTTTTTTACAGATGGTCTTTAATTTCCTCGCCTGGTGAAGCTGTTTTATGCATAAATTCCTTCACTGGACTTTTCCAGTCAATTTTTGCAGTGGGATAGGCCTCGGTTATCTTTCTTTCTATAAAAAGAAAATCCTCCCTTACCATCCCTTTAAGGGCCGATGTATTGTGCGGCCAGATGAAAATGGAGACCACATCAAAAGCATTGGCCGTGGTTCCCAGATACTTTTCGCCCTCAAATAAAACCCCTTTATACGTAATCAGGAAGTTCTTCCTGACATTTTCCTGGTCATCCCAAAAATAATATCGTTTCTGTTCATGGGCAAGCTCGAGCTTTCTCTTAGAATTCAGCAGATATTTTACCGCAGTGTATATAAGAAAAAGAATCAGAGCAAACAATAGCATACGCAGGAGCCACATAATAACCAGCCCTCCATTATTATTTTCCTTACTTTACGGATGAGATTAAAAAAAGTTTCAACTTTTTTGCGATTTGTTATAATTTTTTTGATAGGCAATGTTTTGAATGTTAATCATTTATTTCATATAGGATGGTGGAAAATGAATTATCAGCTATTATTTCAAATGCAAAAAGGGCTGGACAGCCATATAGAATCGAACCATGGTTTAGAGGAAGAAGATTTATTTGAACGTAAGGTGCTTGCGCTGCTGGTTGAATTGGGAGAGCTTGCAAATGAGACAAGATGCTTCAAGTTTTGGAGCCTTAAGCCATCTTCTCCTCAGGAAACAGTATTGGAAGAGTTTGTAGACGGTATACATTTCATTTTATCACTTGGAATTGAATGCGGATTTGACGCCGAAAAGGAATATGCTGTTCCTTTGGAAAAGGCGAAGTCAGTGAATGGCCAGTTTTTGTCTGTCTATGAAGCTATCGGACAGTTTCGTACAAGCCGTTCCCTGCCGGATTATAAAGAGCTTATTGCTGCCTATTTACATCTAGGGGAAATGCTTGGCTTTAACTCTTCACATATAGAAAAAGCATATAATGATAAAAATGAAGTAAATTATAAAAGGCAGGCTGAAGGATACTAATCCTGTAGGTCCGCCTGCAGCCGGAGTAAATATCCGTCTGATAATTCTTTATATTAAATCGCAGGTTCTGTATAATAGGTTTGAATAAATATTAAGGGAGTCGAAATGATGGCTAAATTAGATGAAACGTTAACCATGCTTAAAGACTTAACGGATGCGAAAGGAATTCCGGGAAATGAGCGCGAACCGCGCGAGGTTATGAAAAAATACATAACAGCATATGCTGATGAAGTGACAACAGATGGACTGGGAAGCCTGATTGCTAAAAAAAACGGCAAAGAAGGCGGTCCTAAGATCATGGTAGCTGGCCACTTGGATGAAGTTGGATTTATGGTAACAAACATTGATGATAAAGGTTTCATCCGCTTCCAGACAGTTGGGGGCTGGTGGTCACAGGTTATGCTTGCACAGCGGGTGACGATTGTAACGTCCAAGGGAGATGTCACCGGGGTAATTGGTTCAAAGCCTCCGCATATCTTGTCCCCTGAAGCGCGCAAAAAGCCTGTTGAAATTAAAGATATGTTCATTGATATTGGTGCTTCAAGCCGTGAAGAAGCGAAAGAGTGGGGAGTAAAACCTGGTGACATGGTGGTTCCTTATTTTGAGTTTACGGTTATGAATAATGAAAAGATGCTTTTGGCAAAGGCTTGGGATAACCGTATTGGCTGCGCTATTGCCATTGATGTGCTTAAGCAATTGAAAGATGCTGATCTTCCAAATGAAGTGTATGGTGTAGGAACGGTACAGGAAGAGGTTGGACTTCGCGGAGCCCGCACTTCTGCGCAAAAAATCGAGCCGGATATCGCATTTGGTGTAGATGTGGGAATCGCAGGGGACACACCAGGGATTTCTGAAAAAGAAGCCATGAGCAAAATGGGCAAAGGTCCGCAAATCATCCTTTATGATGCATCAATGGTCTCGCATAAAGGCCTTCGTGATCTAGTAACAGACACTGCGGATGAACTGAATATCCCTTATCAGTTTGATGCTATCGCTGGCGGCGGAACAGATTCAGGAGCCATTCATGTTACTCATAATGGAGTTCCATCACTTTCCATCACCATCGCAACACGCTATATCCATTCTCATGCAGCAATGCTTCACCGCGATGACTATGAAAATGCCGTTAAGCTTATTGCTGAAGTGATTAAAAAGCTTGACCGGGAAACTGTTGATAAAATTACTTTTGAATAATAGAAAAACTCCGGGGCTACCGGAGTTTTTTCTGCTTTATCTAAGGCCGCTCTCCAATGTTTGAAGCATTTCCAGCTTTTCTTCTTCTGAAGAGTTTTTCCAAATTACTTCAAACAAAACACCTAATCCAGGCAGCATTTTTTCTTCCCCATTTTGAATGGCATCTACGATCGTATCTTTAAGTTCGTCTTGAGAGTTGCCTGAAACATTGTGTAAAATGGCATTGCGCAGGTTTAAATTCACCTTGATGCACTCCTTCCAGATTTAATTCGTTATTATCTTCTCTAATTTCGCTTTTATTATGTATTTCAAATAGGCTATAATGAAAAAACTGTATAAGAAATTCCGGTTGTGCGGGGTTTTCTATAAAAGGAGAGACCGTATTGAAGCATATACAATCTGCAAAAAATCCAAAAATTAAAGAATGGAAAAAACTTTTGACCAAAAAAGAGCGCGACAAAACAGAAACCTTTTTGGTTGAAGGCTTTCATTTAGTGGAAGAAGCACTCAAAGCCAATCAAATAGCTGAAATTATCATTAGTGAAAATAAAAACATGCCTCCTGGATGGGATTATGGCGACATCCCTTTAACAATGGTTACAGATGAAATCATCGGGCAGCTGGCGGATACGGAAACGCCGCAGGGAATCTTTGCTGTCTGCAGTCAGGAACCCTCCACTGAGGAAGTAAAAGGAAAACGGTTTTTATTAATAGATGCCGTCCAGGATCCCGGAAATCTGGGTACGATGATAAGGACGGCTGATGCTGCTGGTATTGATGCCGTTATTGTGGGTGAAGGCAGCGTTGACGCATATAACCCAAAGGTGCTTCGCTCTGCACAGGGCAGTCACTTCCATTTGCCGGTTTTAAGAGGGAAGTTGTCTGACTGGATCGGCAGACTGACAGAAAGGAAAGTCCCTGTCTATGGAACCGCTTTGGAAAATGCCCAGGAATACACGAAGTATGAGTCCTCTGATTCCTTCGCACTGCTCGTTGGAAATGAAGGAAATGGTGTTAATAAAGAGCTCCTGGCTAATACAGAAGCAAACCTTTATATACCGATATTCGGGAAAAGCGAATCACTTAATGTGGCGGTGGCTGCCGGAATTCTGCTTTATCACTTAAGAAAATAGAAAATGGGCGGCAATTTTTTGAAAACCGTTTGAAACAGCCTCAAGAATGTAATATAATTAACAGCAAAATTATAATAACAAAACGATGACGGAGACCAGTACCTTGCAGTCAGCCTTTTCAGGGAGAAAATGCCTAAGACTGAAAGCATTTTTACAGGAAATGCAAGGGAACATTCACCTCCTGAGTTGGCATCGGGACCATTGAAAAGTATTGTTGGCGCTCTGCTGAGTTGTCCAGCTGAAGCGGCTGAACGAGCTTCTTCCGCTTTTCCGTGTAAAGATGTACCGGCATAAGCCGTTATCCCAATGAAGTGAACACGTGCATGAAGTACATATATGTGTTAAAAAGGGTGGTACCGCGAAACCTCGTCCCTTTATGGGGAAAGAGGTTTTTTATTTTGGCCAAAAAAGTAAAAAATTAATTTCAAGGAGGATTTTTAGATGCAAGAGCGTTTAAAGGAACTGCAAACTGAAGCGTTGGAAAAAATCAGCACTGCTGCTGATTTAAAAGAATTAAATGACATCCGTGTATCTTACCTGGGCAAAAAGGGCCCAATAACAGAAGTTCTTAAAGGAATGGGGAAACTGTCTGCGGAAGAGCGCCCTAAAATGGGAGCACTGGCTAATGAAGTGAGAGACAGTATTGCTGCGGGAATTGAAGAAAAGCAGAAGCATCTTGAGGAAGCGGCAGTACTGGAAAAGCTGTCTGCTGAAAAGATAGATGTTACTCTTCCTGGACGTCCTGTCAAATCAGGAAACCATCATCCGCTGACACGCATTATCGAAGAAATTGAAGATTTGTTCATTGGAATGGGCTATACAGTGGCTGAGGGTCCTGAAGTTGAAAAGGACTACTATAATTTTGAAGCCTTGAATCTTCCTAAAGGCCACCCTGCCCGCGATATGCAGGATTCCTTCTATATTACAGAAGAGATACTTCTGCGCACCCATACTTCACCGGTACAGGCTAGAACAATGGAGAAGCATGAAGGCAAAGGGCCGGTTAAAATCATCTGTCCAGGTAAAGTGTATCGCCGTGATAATGATGACGCAACACACTCTCACCAGTTCATGCAAATAGAAGGACTTGTTATAGATGAAAACATCCGAATGACCGATTTGAAAGGAACATTGGAAGTGTTTGCGAAGAAAATGTTCGGAGAAGACAGGGAAATCCGTCTTCGCCCAAGTTTCTTCCCTTTTACAGAGCCATCTGTTGAAATGGATATTTCCTGTAAAATCTGCGGCGGAAAAGGCTGCAGCGTATGTAAAGGCACTGGCTGGATTGAAATTCTTGGCGCCGGAATGGTTCATCCTAATGTTCTCGAGATGGCTGGCTTCGACTCTAAGAAATACACAGGCTTTGCATTCGGAATGGGACCTGAGCGAATTGCCATGCTGAAATATGGTGTGGATGATATTCGCCACTTCTATACAAATGATGTTCGTTTCTTGAAGCAATTTTCAATTCATGAGTAATTAGAAAATCCGGAGCTGGACAATAAAAGAGGAGGATCATAAATGTTCGTTTCATATAAATGGCTGCAGGAATATGTTGATTTATCAGGCGTTACACCTGCAGAGCTTGCAGAAAAGATTACAAAAAGCGGTATTGAAGTTGAAGGCGTAGAGGTTTTGAATGAAGGCATCAAAGGTGTTGTTGTAGGGCATGTCCTTGAAAGAGAACAGCACCCAAATGCTGATAAACTGAATAAATGCTTAGTTGATACAGGAGCTGGTGAGCCTGTACAAATCATATGTGGTGCCCCAAATGTGGATAAGGGACAGAAAGTGGCCGTGGCTACAGTTGGAGCTGTGCTTCCAGGCAATTTCAAAATTAAGCGCGCGAAGCTCCGAGGCGAAGAATCAAATGGAATGATCTGTTCGCTTCAAGAGCTGGGCATTGAAAGCAAGCTGATTGCAAAGGAATACTCTGAAGGCATTTATGTTTTCCCTAATGATACAGAAGTTGGCCAGGATGCTCTTGAGCAGCTAAATCGTGACGACCAGATTCTTGAGCTTGGGTTGACTCCGAACCGTTCTGACTGCTTAAGCATGCTGGGTGTTGCCTATGAAGTAGCAGCTATTTTAGGAAGAGAAGTAAAGCTTCCTGAGCCGCATGCTGAGACTTCTTCTGAAAAGGCGTCTGATTACATTGAAATTCAGGTGGAAGCAAAAGAAGATAATCCTCTTTACGTTGCGAAGGTTGTAAAAAATGTAAAAATAGGTCCATCTCCTGTATGGATGCAGGCTCGGTTAATGGCGGCGGGCATTCGTCCTCACAATAACGTGGTGGACATCACAAACTACATTCTGCTTGAATACGGCCAGCCTCTTCATGCTTTTGATTATGACCGGCTGGGATCAAAGCAAATCCTTGTCCGTAAAGCAGGCGATGGCGAAATGATTGTCACTCTAGATGATGCCAAGCGTGAGTTAACCTCAGATCACCTTTTAATAACAAATGGTACAGAACCAATTGCACTTGCCGGCGTCATGGGCGGGGCAAATTCTGAAGTGCAGTCTGACACTAAAAATGTACTTATTGAGTCAGCTTATTTTAAAGGGGCAACGGTTAGAAAAGCTTCAAAAGAACATGGCTTAAGAAGCGAAGCAAGTGCCCGCTTTGAAAAAGGTGTGGATCCAAACAGAGTTAGAGCTGCTGCAGAAAGAGCTGTTCAATTGCTCGCACAATATGCGGGTGGAGAAGTGCTTGAAGGTTCTGTGGAAGCAGATGCACTGCAGGTGGAACCTGCCGTGGTGTCTGTAACGCTTGAAAAAATCAATCGTGTACTTGGCACGGAATTATCCATGAATGAAGTAGAGGATATTTTTGCCCGTCTTCAATTTGAAACAAAAACTGATAACGATACTATTACGGTTACAGTTCCAACACGCAGAGGCGACATTACGATTGAAGAAGACCTTATTGAAGAAGTTGGCCGTTTATTTGGCTACGATAATCTGGCATCGACTTTGCCGGTTGGATCGTCTACACCAGGGCATCTTACTGAATACCAGAACAAACGCAGATTGGTCCGCCGTTACCTTGAAGGTGCAGGACTTTTCCAGGCAGTGACTTATTCATTAACAAATGAAGCAAAAGCGACTCAATATGCACTGGAAGAGCGCAAACCTGTGCAGCTGGCAATGCCTATGAGTGAAGATCGCAGCCTGCTCCGATTAAGTATTGTTCCGCAGCTTTTAGAAGTATTAAAATATAACTCTGCACGCCAGAACGACAGCCTGGCTGTTTATGAAACAGGAGCGGTGTTCCTCTCCAATGGAGAAGAGGATCTGCCTGAAGAGCGTGAGCATCTTGCTGGAGCGGTTACTGGCTTATGGCACAGCCACCCATGGCAGGGAGAAAAGAAGCCGGTTGATTTCTACGCTGTAAAAGGAATTCTTGAGGGATTATTTGATAAGCTCGGACTATCTGATAAGGCTGAATTCCGTCAGGCACAAAAGGACGGGATGCACCCTGGAAGAACAGCAGAAGTATTGCTTTCCGGGGAATCAGTGGGATTTGTCGGCCAAATCCATCCTACTGTGGAAAAAGAGCTTGATTTGAAAGAAACATATGCGTTTGAGCTTTCCTTAAAAGCGATCCTGGAAGAAGAAGTTTCACCTTTGCAGTACGAAGCTATCCCGCGTTTCCCTTCAATCACAAGGGATATTGCCCTTGTAGCAGATAAGGGAACAGCCGCGGGCGAGCTTGAAAAAATCATTAAAGAAGCCGGCGGCAAGCTATTAAAAGACGTTCATGTTTTTGACCTGTACGAAGGCGAACGGATGGAGCCGGGTAAAAAATCAATTGCTTTCTCCCTTAAGTACTTCGACCCTGAACGTACACTAACGGATGAAGATGTGACAAAAACACATGACAAAGTATTGGATGCTGTGAAGGAAAGAGCCGGAGCAGTATTGAGAGGATAAAATGAAAAGGCAGCCCGAGGGCTGCCTTTTCGTTTTGACAGAAACAAGTTCGGCCGGTAAAAGTCTAAGTTTGGCCGGTATTTCCCTTGTTTTGGCCGGTAAATATAAAAAATTGGCCGGTAAATGACCGTTTTCGGCCGGTAAAAATAAAAATACCAGCTATTTTTTGCTTTAGCTGGTGCAAAAAAGCCAATCTGGTCAAGATTGGTTGCATTCATTACTCGTATTTCCGGCTATAAAGCTTTAAGGCTTTATCCGTATTGGCAAAGTGGAGCTTCACAAAAGCTGGCAGCGCTTCTCTGCCTTTTTCTCTGATCAGCCGGGCTGCTGCTTCATCAACCTTCGGACCGGCGCCTTTAGTGAGCCGAAAACCGGCCTTTGTGCTAAGATTTTCAAAGTGGCGCACAAACGCATAGCGGGCCAGGATTGATGCTGCCGCAACTGCGAGGTGGATTCCTTCCGCTTTTGTACTGAAAAAAACCCTTTCCCTCTGAATGGTCTTCTGGTTTTTCAAGTAGTTGAAGTAAACCTCTTCCTTTGCAAACTGGTCGATCAAAATGGCTTCAGGCTTTTCAGGTGCAATTTTCCCTAAAACATGCCCGATTGCCTGATTGTGCAGTAATGCTTTGATTTTCCCCTGTGACATCCCTGTTTGCTGAAGCTTATTGTATTTTTCATTATGCAGGGTTAACAGGCTGTGGGGAACAATATCTTTTATCTGTTTTGCGATTTCAATGATTTTTTCATCTCCCAGATTTTTGGAGTCCTTAACTCCAAGCTCCTTCAGTAAAGGGATTTGATCTTTTTTTACGTAAGCTGCAACAACCGTGATGGGGCCAAAATAATCACCGGTACCCACTTCGTCTGATCCTATGACAGAAAGGGAACTGATATTTTCCGGCAATTTGGCAGCGGCAGGGCTGGTTTTTTTGCTTGGCTGTGCACTGCGGGCGATATCTCCCCATTTTTTAGCTTCTATTTCACATCCGCTTCCCTGAAAGAGGACTTTGCCTGATTTATAGGCAGTGATCGAACATCCAGGCACTTTTGCAGCAAATACGCTTCCAGGAGGCTGCTTATCATTTAGGCTGCCTGAATAATAGGCCTTCATTTCTGATAATTCATTGGGTTTTTTTAAAAGTACTACTTGGCTCATATTAATTCTCCTCATCTTTGTTAACTGATTGAATCTTCTTCCTCTTTTGGAAGTATTACAAAGATTCCGCTTAATTTTGAACTTGGATAACTGTCTAGCGCAAGCAGCCTACCCCCTCGAGGTCACAGCTTGTGGGGGGGGCAAGGCGCTTCCGCTTTTCTTAAGAACTGAGCTCTTTTAACATGCTTTGACTTCCCACCAATATACGTTCATGTTATGATATTGATTAGGATTCTTTAAAGAAGGAGGGCATGGACGTTGTCAGAGATACAAAGAAATCGAACAAGTGTAGATATTTATGGACAGCAATATGTAATAGTAGGCTCAGAGAGCTCCAGCCATGTTCGCCTTGTCGCTTCGCTGGTTGACGATAAAATGCGTGAGATCAGTTCGAAGAATCCTTCACTCGACATTAGTAAGTTAGCCGTGCTAACCGCAGTCAATGCTGTTAATGATTATATAAAGCTAACAGACCGTCTGGAACGGCTGGAAAACGAATTAAATAGAGTAAAGGACGGAAAGTAGTCATGCTGGATCTTGCAATTATCATTATTTTGGTTTTTGGCTTTTTTATAGGCTTGAAAAGAGGATTTATCCTCCAATTAATTCATTTGACTGGATTCATTATTGCTTTCATTGTAGCCCGTATGTATTACGGCGAACTAGCACCTAAGCTGACCTTATGGGTGCCATATCCAAGCTTTAGCAGTGACTCGGCGATTCAGACGTTATTTGAGAATGCAGATCTTGAAGATGCTTACTATCGCGCCATTGCATTTGTCGTGATTTTTTTTGCGGTAAGAATATTACTGCAGATTATCGGAAGCATGCTTGATTTTGTTGCCCATCTACCTGTTTTAAAACAGCTGAATGTTTGGGCTGGCGGCATTCTCGGATTTATCGAAGTCTATCTTATCATGTTTATTCTATTATACATAGCCGCACTGGTTCCAATAGAAGTGCTGCAGGTGCCGATCAATAATTCCTTTATGGCAGAATTAATGGTTAAGAATACGCCTGTTCTCTCTAACCAGCTCAAAGAAATGTGGGTTGAATATATGGCTGCGTAACTTCTCTATTTCTAGAGAAGTTTTCTTTTTGAAGATAGCCATGATTTGAAGTTCCACCGCAAAATAAGAGATAATACGGATACTAATACAGTTACAGGCAGGTGGTTTTCGTGAGTATAAATAAAAAAGATGTTGTGAGGCTTTTAGAAACAATCGCTGTTTATATGGAATTAAAAGGAGAAAATCCTTTCAAAACAGCTGCCTTTCGAAAAGCGGCACTGGCACTTGAATCAAATGATGAAAGCTTGACTGAAATTGATGACTTTACAAAGCTATCCGGCATCGGGAAAGGAACCGCTGCTGTTATTGAGGAGTACATAAAAGAAGGAAAGTCTTCTGTACTGGATGAATTAAAAGAAGAAGTGCCTTCTGGATTAATTCCTCTGCTTCAGCTCCCAGGACTGGGCGGCAAGAAAATTGCCAAGCTATATAAAGAACTAGGCGTCGAAAATGCCACAGATCTTGAGGATGCGTGCCGCAATAAGAAGGTCCGCGGACTTGCAGGTTTTGGGGAAAAATCGGAAGAAAAGATACTCGCTGCCCTTGAAAATGCAGGAACCAGACTGGAACGGCTGCCGCTTGCATTCATGCTGCCTATAGCAGAAGGCATAGAAGCCGCCCTGGAGGAAATGAAGGATATAGAAAAATACTCAAGGGCAGGAAGCTTAAGGAGAATGAGGGAAACAATCAAAGACCTCGACTTTATTATAGCTACAGACAATCCTGCTTCTGTCAAAGAGCAGTTATTAAGTTTATCCGGGATCAAAGAAGTGATCGCCGCAGGAGATACAAAGGTTTCCGTTGTTTTTGAACATTCCTATGATATATCGGCTGATTTCCGTTTAGTTGAGCCGCATGAATTTGCCACAACACTCCATCATTTTACTGGATCGAAGGACCATAATGTCAGGATGCGCCAGCTTGCAAAAGAGCGCGGGGAAAAAATCAGTGAATACGGAGTTGAAAACACAGAAACAGGTGAAATCCTTACTTTTAAAGATGAAGAGGAATTTTACGCCCATTTCGGACTTCCACTCTTCCCGCCTGAAATTAGAGAAGATGGGAAAGAAGTTGATGAATATACGCAAGACATGGAATTAATATCTCTTGAAGATATTAAGGGTGACCTTCATATGCACTCAACCTGGAGTGATGGCGCCTATTCCATTGAGGAAATGATTGAAGCATGCCGTGCCCGTGGCTATAAATATATGGCTATAACAGACCATTCTCAGTACTTGAAAGTGGCGAACGGTTTGACTGCTGATAGACTTCGCAGTCAAAAAGAAGAAATAAAGCGGCTTAATGAGCAAATCGATGATTTCACGATTCTGTCAGGAGTGGAAATGGATATTCTGCCCGATGGATCGCTTGATTATGATGATGAACTTCTAGAAGAATTGGACATTGTCATTGCTTCCATTCATTCTTCTTTTTCACAGCCGAAGGAAAAAATCATGGCTCGCTTGAAAACGGCGCTGCATAATGCCCATGTCGACATCATTGCCCACCCTACGGGAAGATTGATTGGCCGCAGGGAAGGCTATGAAGTAGACATGGAGATGCTCATCGAGCTTGCAAAGGAAACAAATACAGCCCTTGAGCTGAATGCAAACCCGAACCGTCTGGACCTTGCTTCCGAGCATATCAGACAAGCTCAGGAAGCCGGTGTGAAAATAGTGATTAATACTGATGCACATAAAATAGACACTCTAAATCACATGGAAATCGGCGTTTCTGCGGCAAAGAAGGGATGGATCAAGAAGGCTTCCGTTCTAAATGCAATGGAAACAGAAGATTTGCTCAAATTTCTGAAAGAACGCGAGTAGGAAATTGGGTATGAAAGGGGAAAATCCTCATGCAAGAAAGAGTATTGAAGATACTTGAGTTCAATAAAGTGAAGGAACAGCTGCTTGAGCACGTTTCTTCATCCTTGGGAAGAAAAAAAGCCATAAATATTCGCCCTTCCACTGAATATGAAGAAGTAATCCGCAGGCAGGAAGAGACAGATGAAGCCGTGACAGTACTTAGAATTAAGGGGAATATACCTCTTGGAGGCATTTTTGATATTCGTCCTCATGTGAAGAGAGCGGTCATTGGAGGGATGCTTAGTCCCCAGGAACTTAATCAGATATCCAGCACGATTCATGCAAGCAGGCAGATGAAAAGGTTCATCGAGGAATTTGCTGAGGAAGAAAGCAGCCTGCCGATCCTGCTGGGATATACAGATAAAATTATCGTATTGGCTGAGTTGGAAACGTCTATCCGCAATGCCGTTGACGACAATGGAGAAGTGCTTGACAGTGCAAGCGAGACTCTCCGTTCCCTTCGAAATCAGCTGCGCACGAAAGAATCACGTGTAAGAGAGCGCCTGGAGAGCATGATTCGCTCCTCCAGTGCTCAAAAAATGCTTTCTGATGCGATTATTACAATCCGCAATGACCGGTTTGTCATACCTGTAAAGCAGGAGTACCGGGGACATTACGGAGGTATTATCCATGACCAAAGCTCCTCTGGCCAGACATTATTTATTGA
Source organism: Cytobacillus sp. NJ13 (assembly GCA_030348385.1). Classification (NCBI taxonomy): domain Bacteria; kingdom Bacillati; phylum Bacillota; class Bacilli; order Caryophanales; family Bacillaceae; genus Cytobacillus; species Cytobacillus sp. NJ13. The sequence goes on from JAUCFP010000006.1 coordinate 4,620,630, forward strand.
GCCCGCGTCCATTGTTCAGCTGAACAATGAATTGCAGGGCATCAGGGTAAAAGAACAGCAGGAGATCGAACGGATTCTCATCGCGCTGTCAGGACAAACCGCTGAAAACAGCAGTGAATTGGAGACTATTGTTGATGTGCTTGGGGAAATCGATTTTATGTTTGCAAAAGCCAGGTACAGTAAACGCATAAAAGCTTCAAAGCCAAAAATCAATAATGATGGAAAGATTTCATTATTCAAAGCCCGGCATCCGCTTATTCCGATTGATGAAGTAGTGGCAAATGATATTAAGCTCGGAGCTGAATATTCTACCATTGTCATTACGGGGCCAAATACCGGCGGTAAAACAGTTACATTAAAAACAGTTGGACTTTGTACATTAATGGCTCAGGCCGGTCTTCAGATCCCGGCGCTGGATGGTTCTGAAACGGCTGTATTCGGAAATGTTTATGCTGATATCGGGGATGAACAGTCAATCGAACAGAGTTTAAGTACCTTCTCTTCGCATATGGTTAATATCGTGGATATTCTTGACCAGGTTGACTTCAATAGTCTGGTATTATTCGATGAACTTGGTGCAGGTACAGATCCCCAGGAAGGTGCTGCCCTGGCGATTTCCATTCTTGACGAAGTATACAAGCGGGGGGCAAGAGTTATCGCCACGACTCATTATCCTGAACTGAAAGCCTATGGCTACAACAGAGAAGGAGTTATCAACGCCAGTGTAGAATTTGATATTGAAACGCTAAGTCCAACCTATAAGCTGCTGATTGGGGTTCCGGGCCGAAGCAATGCCTTTGAAATTTCCAAACGGCTTGGACTCAATGATCAAGTAATTGAGACCGCAAGATCCTATATCGGTGCAGATACAAACCAGGTTGAGAATATGATTGCATCACTTGAAGAAAGCCGCAGACAAGCAGAGGCTGACATGGAAGAAGCCAATGATTTTTTGAAAAGTGCAGAAAAACTTCATAAGGATCTGCAAAAGCAAATGGCTGAATTTTATGAGCAAAAAGATGCCATGCATGAGAAGGCAGCAGAGAAAGCCGGGAATATCGTTGAGAAAGCCAAGGCAGAAGCAGAAGAAATTATCCGTGACTTAAGAAAAATGCGCATGGAGAAACATGCTGAAGTGAAGGAACATGAGCTGATAGAAGCAAAGAAACGCCTGTCCGAAGCTGCACCGCAGATGAGCTCGGCAAAGAATAAATTAAAGCCAAAGAATAATAAACATGTTTTTGAAGCAGGCGATGAGGTAAAAGTTCTGAGTTTTGGACAAAAAGGGAATTTGCTTGAAAAGGTGTCTGACAATGAATGGCAGGTTCAAATCGGCATCTTGAAAATGAAAGTTGCCGAGAAGGATTTAGAATATATCAAGAGTCCAAAAATTGTTGAAACAAAACCAGTTGCAACCGTAAAAGGCAAAGATTTTCATGTGAGCCTTGAACTTGATTTACGGGGCGAACGATATGAAAACGCACTATTAAGAGTGGAGAAATATATAGATGATGCCCTTTTGGCTGGATATCCACGTGTCTCCATCATTCATGGTAAAGGGACTGGTGCTTTGAGGCAGGGTGTTCAGGAGTATCTAAAAAATCACAAGTCAGTTAAAAAAATTCGATTTGGTGAAGCAGGAGAAGGCGGCACAGGTGTTACAGTCGTTGAATTTAAATAAGTTTTGCCACCCGCTCCCCTTTTGTTTTTGATCAGGGGGGAGGGTACTTATTCCAGCGGGGAGAATGGAAATGAAAGAATTTTGGGAAAATGAATTTATTCAGACAGCTGCGTATTACAGTGTAGTCATTTTATGTATGATTGTTTTTTTAGCTATTTTTGAATTAGTTACCAAGTATCGCAATTGGGAAGAAATCAAAAATGGAAATATCGCTGTAGCAATGGCGACCGGCGGAAAAATTTTTGGGATTGCAAATATCTTCAGGCATTCCATCATGCATAATGATACCTTGCTGACAATGATTACCTGGGGAATTTTTGGATTTTTTCTTTTATTGATCGGCTATTTCATATTTGAATTTTTAACACCTAAGTTTAGAATAGACGAAGAAATTGAAAATAATAACAAAGCAGTCGGTTTTATTTCCATGGTGCTGTCAATCGGATTGTCTTATGTAATTGGTGCAGGTTTATCATAAGGAGAGAATTAACATTGGAAAAGTTAGCAAAGGTTCTGCTGGTTCTTAGTGGAGTATTTATTCTTATAGGGGCCATTTATATATTTTTCATAACATAATATTTTTGTGAAATAGGGATATGGGGAAATCGCCAGTATATATGGCGATTTTTTTGTTATGTCCATTAAAAAGAATATCCACGATTGGCTGGACAGCCCTTTGAAAAAATATCTTCCTGAGTGTAAGGTCTTATTCTAATTGTCATAGAACCAGCATTATATTATAATAAGGTCGAACAGTTGGAATGTTCTAAAAGTTCAGAAGGTGCTCATCGCTTTTCTAAAAGTTTAGCAAGTAAAACTTTGAACTTCGATAACTGTCTAGCTCCAGCGCCTACCCCCTCGAGGTCACAAGCCAATCCTCCCAAAAGGCAAAGAACGCCTTTCCGGGAGGCTCGTCTTGTGCTTGTCGGGGGTGGGCAAGGCGCTTGCGCTTTTCTGATGGGCATGAAACAAAGGAGGGACAAAATGGCAGAAGCAAAACCATGGCTTAAGCAATATCCGGCAGAAATCCCCTCAACCTTGTCATATCCCAAACAGCCGGTACAGGATTATTTGAAGAATGCTGCAGAAGAATTTCCGGAGAAAATAGCCATCCACTTTATGGGAAAGGAATTCACATATAAATATATATATGACTCTTCCCTGAAGCTTGCTGCATATTTGCAGAATCTCGGAATTGAAAAAGGGGACCGCGTGGCGATTATGCTTCCGAATACTCCGCAGTCCGTTATCAGCTATTATGGAATTCTGATGGCTGGCGGGGTTGTTGTCCAGACAAATCCGCTGTATATGGAACGGGAATTGGAATACCAAATGAAAGACTCAGGAGCAAAAGCAATCATTACATTGGATATCTTATTTCCAAGAGTGAGCAAAGTGATGCCGCAGACAGAATTGAAGCATCTAATTGTAACCGCTATCAAAGATGCTCTTCCATTCCCTAAAAATCTAATATATCCTTTTATCCAGAAAAAACAGTATGGCCTTGTCGTAAATGTAAAACATGAAGGGCATAACCATTTGCTGACGGAGATTTTAAAATGGCCGGCGGAACCTCTGAAAATCCATGACTTCGATTTTGAAGAAGACTTGGCATTACTGCAATACACAGGCGGCACAACCGGTTTTCCAAAGGGTGTCATGCTTTCGCACAGCAATCTGGTATCCAATACAGCAATGTGTAAAGCCTGGCTTTATAAGTGCAGGCGCGGCGAAGAAACAGTGCTGGGCATACTTCCGTTCTTTCACGTGTATGGAATGACAACAGTTATGATCTTATCTGTTATGGATGCTCACAAAATGGTCCTCCTTCCGAAATTTGATCCGGAAACGACCCTGAAAACCATTCATAAGCAGAGGCCGACCTTATTCCCTGGTGCCCCAACGATTTACATTGGGTTATTGAACCATCCTGATATTAAAAAATATGATTTATCTTCCATAGACTCTTGCATCAGCGGATCTGCTGCCCTGCCCGTTGAAGTCCAGCAGAAATTTGAAGAAATAACAGGGGGAAAGCTTGTCGAGGGCTATGGTTTGACGGAATCTTCACCTGTTACACATGCGAATTTCTTATGGGACCGCCCCCGGGTCAAAGGCAGTATAGGTGTCCCCTGGCCTGATACAGATGCAGCCATTTTTTCACTGGAAACGGGAGAAGCCCTTCCGGCAGGAGAAGTTGGCGAAATTGCAGTTAAAGGTCCTCAGGTAATGAAAGGCTATTGGAACCGCCCGGAAGAAACAGTACAGACCTTAAGAGATGGCTGGCTGCTTACAGGTGACCTGGGCTATATGGATGAGAATGGATACTTCTATGTAGTGGACAGGAAGAAAGATATGATTATTGCGGGGGGATTCAATATTTATCCGCGTGAAATAGAAGAAGTGCTATACGAGCATCCAGCCGTGCAGGAAGTGGTTGCTGCAGGTATACCTGACCCATATCGCGGAGAAACAGTAAAAGCATATATTGTACTGAAAGAGGGCAAAGAAGCAACGGAAGAAGAACTGAATCAGTTTGCAAGAAAGCATCTTGCAGCTTATAAGGTTCCAAGACTATATGAATTCCGCGAGGAGCTTCCTAAGACAGCTGTTGGTAAAATACTGAGAAGGGCATTAGTAGATGAAGAAAAAAAGAAATTTAAAGAAGAAGAGGAAAAGCGGGCTTAACTTCAGAGACCGATTTTCGATCGGCTCTTTATTTTTGAGCCAATAAGCTTGTCCGGACATAAAAGAAATGTAATAATAAATTATATTTCTAGGGATAATTTCTTGACATAAATGAATTGTCCTACTATTATAAAAATATGAATGATTATTCATTCATTTTAGATCGATTATTAAATTCAAAAATAAACTAAGTTGATTGTCCAATCCCGGCAGCAGGAAAGGTATTACTCCAATCCTGCTGCTCAATAAAAATCAATACACCTGTTTATTCTGAAAGGAGGGAACCGCTTGAAAAAAACAAAGCCTAAATACCGGCAAATTATTGATGCGGCTGTAGTCGTGATCGCTGAAAATGGATATCACCAGGCACAGGTATCAAAAATTGCCAAACAGGCTGGTGTTGCTGATGGCACCATATACTTATATTTTAAGAACAAAGAAGATATATTAATATCCCTCTTTCAGGATAAAATGGGCTACTTTGTTGAAAAAATTGAAGAAAAAATTGCAGGAAAAGAGAAAGCTGCAGAGAAACTATTAATGATGGTAGAATCACACTTTAGAATGCTCTCGGAAGACAGGCACCTGGCAATTGTAACCCAGCTTGAATTGAGGCAGTCCAATAAAGATCTTCGCCATAAAATTAATGAGGTGCTCAAAGGATATCTCGCTTTAGTGGAAAGGATTCTTGCTGACGGCAGGGAGAGCGGTGAGTTTCAAGCTGACCTGGACATAAGGCTCGCACGACAAATGATTTTTGGCACCATGGATGAAACAGTAACCACATGGGTAATGAATGAGCAAAAATATGATCTTACTGCTTTGGCAAAGCCTGTTCATAAACTTTTGATCAGCGGGTGCGGAAAACCTTGAGGCAGATAAAGTGCTCTATAATTAGTAAGGAGGGATAAGATGGAATATCTAAAATGGTCCCAACAGGACTTAGTGGCGACGATCACTATTGAACGCCCGCCTGCGAATGCTCTTTCATCAGGTCTTTTGAAAGAGCTTTCAGCTGTCCTGGATGAAGTTGAAGATAATGAAGAAATTAGGGTAATCCTTATTCATGGGGAAGGCAGATTCTTCTCGGCAGGTGCTGATATTAAAGAATTTACAACCATTGAAAGCGGAGAAGATTTTTCAAACTTGGCGAACTTTGGACAGGATCTCTTTGAAAGAATGGAAAAATTCCCTAAGCCAATTATGGCAGCGATTCATGGAGCAGCATTGGGCGGCGGCCTGGAGCTTGCTATGGGCTGTCATTTCCGTCTCGTAGCTGAAAACGCAAAGCTTGGCCTTCCGGAGCTTCAGCTTGGATTAATTCCTGGTTTTGCCGGAACTCAGCGGCTTCCCCGATATGTGGGTGCTGCGCGTGCAGCAGAAATGCTTTTTACAAGTGACCCAATTACCGGGCTTGAGGCAGTGCAATATGGTCTGGCTAACCATGCCTATCCTGAGGAGCAGCTTTTGGACAACGCTTATAATATGGCGAAGAAGATTGCTAAGAAGAGTCCTGGATCGATTAAGGCGGCCATTGAGCTCTTAAACTACGGAAAGACCGGACAATTCTACGAAGGTGTTAAAAAAGAAGCGGAATTGTTTGGAGAAGTATTTGTTTCTGAAGATGGCAAGGAAGGTATATCTGCGTTTATTGAAAAGCGTGAACCAAATTTTACCGGAAAATAGTGTTATAAAAGATTTGGGCTGAAAGATTACATTCATCCTCATAATCTATTATAATAGACTTGTATGCGGATGATTTAATCTTCAGAAGATTCATCGGTTAAGTTATGGTCTGTGAGCGAGCGCCCGCTCAATTTTAAAAAGCGGGCAGTTCCAAGCAGATTAGCCTTTCTGTATGCATTAAATATTTTCAATCTTTCGAAGTGAAGAAATGTTTTAATTAATGGCTTTGTTTTATGACAATGCTTAATTACTAGGAGGGAAATCATGAACATCTACGTATTAATGAAGAGAACATTTGATACTGAAGAAAAAATTACAATCTCCGGCGGCAAAATCAATGAAGATGGCGCTGAATTTATCATTAATCCATATGATGAATATGCAATTGAAGAGGCAATCCAGGTTCGTGATGCGAATGGAGGAGAAGTGTCAGTTGTTTCTGTGGGAACAGAAGAAGCTGAAAAGCAGCTCCGTACCGCTCTTGCGATGGGTGCCGATAAAGCTGTATTAATAAACACAGAAGATGACCTTGATTATGGGGACCAGTACACGACTGCAAAAATTTTATCCGAATACTTGAAAGACAAAGATGCTGACTTAATCATTGCTGGAAATGTAGCAATTGATGGCGGTTCGGGACAGGTTGGACCTCGTGTAGCAGAAATTTTGGGCATTTCTTATGTAACAACTATTACTAAGCTTGATATCAATGGCAGCTCTGCGACAGTAGTGCGCGATGTTGAAGGGGATTCAGAAGTAATTGAGACATCACTTCCATTATTGGTCACTGCCCAGCAGGGTTTAAATGAACCGCGCTATCCGTCCTTGCCGGGAATTATGAAGGCAAAAAAGAAGCCTCTTGATGAACTTGAGCTTGACGATCTTGATCTTGATGAGGACGATGTTGAAGCTAAAACAAAGACAATCGAAATCTATTTGCCGCCTAAGAAAGAAGCAGGAAAAGTTCTTGAAGGCGAATTGGAAGGTCAAGTTAAGGAACTAGTAAAGCTTCTTCATACTGAAGCCAAAGTTGTCTGATCATCAATAACTTATAATAATAACGCAGGGGGTAAAACATATGGCTAGAAAAGTATTAGTGTTGGGTGAAGTCCGTGACGGTTCATTGCGTAATGTATCCTTCGAAGCTGTTGCAGCTGGTAAGACTGCGTCAGAAGGCGGAGAAGTTGTAGGTGTTTTAATTGGTGATTCTGTAAGCGCTTTAGCTAATGAAATGATTCACTATGGTGCTGACCGTGTTGTAACTGTTGAAGATGAAAAGCTGAAGCAATATACTCCTGACGGCTTTTCACAGGCTTTAATGGCTGTGATTGATTCCGAAAGTCCGGAAGGCCTGATTTTTGGACATACAGCATTAGGGAAGGATCTTGCTCCTAAAATTGCTGCCAAGCTGGAGTCGGGTTTAATCTCTGACGTAACGAGCCTTGAAGAGGCAGGCGGCAACCTGGTGTTCACCCGCCCGATTTATTCAGGCAAAGCATTTGAAAGGAAAATTATGACAGATGGTCTCCTTTTTGCAACAATCCGTCCAAACAACATAGCTCCGTTGGAAAAAGATGAATCAAGATCAGGAGATGTTGCTTCTGTTGCTGCAGAAATCAAAGATCTTCGCACAATCATTAAGGAAGTTGTACGCAAAGCCAGTGAAGGCGTTGATTTATCCGAAGCTAAGGTTATCATTGCCGGCGGCCGCGGCGTAAAGAGCGAGGAAGGCTTTGAGCCATTAAAAGAGCTTGCTTCTGTTCTAAATGGGGCAGTGGGTGCATCACGCGGAGCTTGTGATGCTGATTATTGCGACTATTCACTGCAAATTGGCCAAACCGGTAAGGTTGTAACACCTGATCTATATATTGCATGCGGTATCTCCGGCGCTATTCAGCATTTAGCTGGGATGTCCAACTCAAAAGTAATCGTAGCCATTAACAAAGATCCGGAAGCCAATATCTTTAAAGTAGCTGATTACGGTATTGTTGGAGATCTGTTTGAGGTTGTTCCACTGTTAACTGAAGAATTCAAAAAGCTTAAAGTAAACGCATAAGATAGTATAACAATGGGCGGCTGATGGCCGCCCATTATACATAGTGCCAATAGGGAAAGAAAGAGAATAATCTGCTCCAAATAGGGTAAATTACGATCGAGCAGATTGTTCGCAACATATAATAAACGATGATATACTGTCGTTAGTATTTGAGTTAAATTTTAGGAGGCATATCAAATGGCTATTTCACATGCAACTGACCAAAACTTCACTGCTGAGACTGGTTCGGGATTAGTATTGGCAGATTTCTGGGCTCCTTGGTGCGGCCCTTGTAAAATGATCGCCCCTGTTTTAGAAGAGCTTGATTCTGAAATGGGCGATAAAGTGAAAATTGTAAAAATCGATGTTGACGAAAACCAGGAAACTGCTGGCAAGTTTGGCGTAATGAGCATTCCGACATTAATCGTTCTAAAAGAAGGCGAAGTTGTAGATAAAGTGGTTGGTTTCCAGCCGAAAGAAGCTCTTGCTGAATTGCTTACAAAACATGCTTAATCTATAAGAAATTTCCCGGTGTCCCAAGAGGACATCGGGATTTTTTTGTCATATGGGTTTTGTTGATATGCTGCAGGTTTCCAGGCTGATATAATAAGATGGTAATAATGTGCCATCTGCATATTGGAGGCTAAATAATATTGGTTTGCTTCCAGCGCAAACTAAGTTTTATTACTAGCTTGCACCCCAAATTGATTATGCCAAATAATGAATAAATTGAACTGCAATAAAAATAGTTAACCGGGGAGGTGAAGTCCATGAATGATACGATAAAAAATAAACTGATGCTGCTTCCCGCCCAGCCGGGCTGTTATTTAATGAAAGACAGGCAGGGCACCATTATATACGTAGGAAAGGCAAAAATCCTGAAAAATCGTGTCAGATCCTATTTTACAGGCTCACATGATGGAAAAACATTAAGACTTGTTAATGAGATCGTAGATTTTGAGTACATTGTCACTTCTTCAGATATGGAAGCATTGATCCTTGAGATGAACCTGATCAAGAAATATGATCCGAAGTATAATGTAATGCTGAAAGACGATAAAAGCTACCCTTTTATCAAATTGACGGCCGAACGCCATCCCCGTCTGATTACAACTAGAAAAGTAAAAAAAGACAGGGGAAAATACTTCGGACCTTATCCCAATGTACAGGCTGCCAATGAAACAAAAAAGCTGCTTGATCGAATTTATCCTCTCCGCAAATGTTCAACTCTTCCGGACAGAGTCTGCCTTTATTATCATTTAGGCCAATGTCTTGCGCCATGCGTGAAGGACGTAAGTGAAGACGAATATAAGCAAATGACAGATGAGATTGCAAAATTCTTAAATGGCGGATATAAAGAGATTAAAAAAGACCTGACTGCAAAGATGACAGCGGCTGCTGAAGAATTGGACTTTGAAAGGGCAAAAGAGCTCAGGGATAAAATTGCCCATATAGATGCAACGATGGAAAAGCAGAAAATGACAATGACAGACTTTACCGACCGGGATGTATTTGGGTATGCGGTTGATAAAGGATGGATGTGTGTTCAGGTATTCTTCATCAGACAGGGCAAACTCATTGAACGGGATGTATCAATGTTCCCTATTTATAATGAGCCGGAGGAAGAAATCTTAACTTTTCTCGGCCAGTTTTATACAAAAACAAACCATTTTAAACCGCGTGAAATATTGGCACCGGATTCGGTTGATGCTGTTATGGCAGAACAGCTTCTGGATGTTAAAGTGCTAAAACCGCAGCGCGGGCAAAAAAAGGACCTGGTGAAGCTTGCCTATAAAAATGCAAAAATTGCTCTTCAGGAGAAGTTTTCTTTAATTGAGCGTGATGAGGAACGGACAATTAAGGCTGTAGAAAATCTGGGGGATCAGCTTGGAATTTATACTCCTCACCGGATAGAAGCATTTGATAATTCAAATATCCAGGGAACGGACCCTGTTTCAGCCATGATCGTCTTTATTGATGGCAAACCAGAGAAAAGAGAGTACCGTAAATATAAAATTAAGTCCGTTAAAGGCCCTGATGACTATGGATCCATGAGAGAAGTAGTCCGGCGAAGATATACAAGGGTACTGAAAGAAGAGCTGCCGCTTCCGGACTTAATTATGATTGATGGGGGAAAAGGGCATGTTGAAGCTGTACGGGATGTGCTTGAAAATGAACTCGGTCTGGATATTCCGATTTCAGGCCTGGTGAAGGATGAGAAGCACAGGACTTCACAGCTCTTATATGGTAATCCGCTTCAAATTATTCCGCTTGCAAGGAACAGCCAGGAATTTTATCTGCTGCAGAGAATTCAGGACGAGGTTCATCGCTTTGCGATTACTTTTCATCGCCAGCTTCGCGGAAAAAGTGCCTTTCAGTCTATTCTTGATGATATTCCGGGCATAGGAGAAAAACGAAAGAAACAGCTGCTGAAAGCCTTTGGATCTGTAAAGAAAATGAAAGAGGCACCAATCGAGGAGTTTAGGAAAATAGGCATTCCTGCGAATGTTGCTGAGGAATTAAAACAGAGGCTTGAGGAACAAAATGGAAATCCTAAGTCATAAATGGATATAGACAGAAAAATTCAGACATGTTATACTAATTGAAACTTTATATCAATATCACTTTATAGCGATAAAGCGTATGTTCATATAGTTCAAACGAAGTTTTTGAACTGTGAACTGAATCGTTAAGTGAAGGTAGAGGTGCGAACTTCATCAGTAAAAGCTTGGAGAAGAATGAGCTTCCATGAAAAGCTTTGAAAGGGTATGTTCGCCGAAGTGGAGAAAATCTCATCATTTTTTCTGCTGGTTCTGCATTGAACAAATGCAGGATTGTCAGGACAATGCCGTCCTGGAGAGCTATCTCACTGTGTTTGCTCATTTTTATACTTTGGCTGCACAGCAATGGGATAGTAAACTATTCCATTGCTTTTTTTATTGCCCAAAAGGGTATTTTAGAGTTAAAGCCACTGTTAAATACAGCAGAGTGAACTTTCAAGTTTCACTTACAAAGGACGGCAAATCATAATTATTAGATCTTTAGAAAGAAGGGAAAGCTGTGGGAATCATTGTTCAGAAATTCGGGGGCACCTCCGTGGGGACTGTAGACAGAATTCAAAATGTCGCCAATCGGGTAATTGAAGAAAAGAATCGGGGAAATGATGTTGTTGTGGTTGTTTCGGCAATGGGCAAAACGACTGATCAGCTGGTTGGCATGGCAAGGGAGATTTCCCCCTCACCTGATAAAAGGGAAATGGACATGCTGCTTACAACTGGTGAACAGGTGACGATCTCTTTATTGGCGATGGCTTTAAATGCGAAAGGGCATCCCGCCGTTTCTTTTACAGGGTGGCAGGCAGGCATTAAGACAGAACCGGTCCATGGCAATGCGAGGATAGTGAATATTGATCCAGGTACCATTCAGGGTCAATTAAACCAAGGGAAAATTGTTATTGTGGCAGGCTTCCAGGGGATGACTGAAGATGGTTCCATCACTACACTTGGCCGGGGCGGTTCTGATACAACTGCTGTTGCACTGGCTGCAGCACTTAAAGCAGATAAATGTGATATTTATACTGATGTAACCGGGGTATTTACATCAGATCCCCGCTTTATAAAGAATGCCAGAAAATTATATTCTGTTTCCTACGATGAAATGCTTGAGCTGGCCAACTTGGGGGCTGGTGTGCTCCATCCAAGAGCAGTCGAATTTGCTAAAAACTATGGACTTCCCCTTGAAGTGCGTTCAAGCATTGAGAAGGAAGCCGGAACAATCATTGAGGAGGAAGTAAAAATGGAACAAAACTTAGTCGTGCGCGGTGTGGCTTTTGAGGATGATATAACAAGAGTGACGATTCTGGGTCTTCCTAATTCACTGACTGGATTGTCTACTATTTTCTCGGCGCTTGCCAAAAATCACATTAATGTTGATATCATTATCCAGAGCATGACAGAAGCTCAGAAGACAAACCTTTCATTTTCAATAAAGAATGAAGATCTCACTGATACAGTAAAAGTGCTTGAAAAGTATAGAGAACAATTAAATTATGACCGCATTGAATGGGAATCCGGCCTTGCCAAGGTTTCGATTGTTGGCTCAGGTATGATTTCGAATCCGGGTGTGGCTGCAGAAATGTTCGAAGTGCTTTCCGCGAATGAAATACAGGTGAAAATGGTAAGCACGTCAGAAATTAAAGTCTCGGCAGTTGTTGAAAACAGCAAAATGATTGATGCCGTTGATGCTTTGCATGATGCATTTAAGCTGTCAGTTTCTCCGGTTAAGGCTTAATTCCAGGAATATCAAACAATAAGCTATCAAAATTGATAGCTCATTGTTCGTACATATGATATTACTCAGCAGGATCCTTTTTATCCCACTTCACCGTAATAAGGATTTTGCCAGTTTTTTTGCGGGGATGTTCAAATGCCTCACAAATGACTTCTTTTTGAAGTTCAATTTGCTGGGCTATAAAACCGGCCTCAAGCTGAAAAGTGCAGTTATTATTCTTTTTGCAGCGGTCTGCAATCAGCTGGCTTGATAATTCCATTTCAATTTCATGTTTTGATTCGTTTGCGATGGAAAGATTTCCCCAGCCGGCGTTTATAAAAAACTCGGCAATCTGGCCGGCTGTTTTAAGAGGATACATGCGTGCGATCCTTTTGCCGGCCCAATATAAAATTTCAGGTGCTTCATTTCCCAATAGGTCATGCAGCAGCACTTCCCGGATTAGTTCATAGCCAAATACCGGAACTGTCTGTATGTGATCTTCATTAGTGGATTTCGCAGATGCTAATTCGCTCAATAGTCTCCCCTCTTTCTATGATTCTATTATATACAATATGCTGAGGGAGTTAATATCAATTCGGGAAAAAATAGAACGATTTGCATAGAAATAATTACTATTTCAGTATACTGGAGACCGGCAACTAGGTCATATTGAACCGCAGAATAATATATGTTTTTTAGCTGTTAATATTTTTTAAAAATTTTATTAATATGGAACATTTTATGTATCCGTTTTCTTGACGCTCTATTATCTTGGGAGTAAAATGGACATGTCACATAATTGTAAGAAAATGAATAACATTTTCGAGATGATGTCCTGAGCGGGGGCTCAGCATCATTTTTTTAAAATCAGGGGGGAAAGTTTATGGCAGGTAATCGTGAGTTTTTTAATCGCAGATTGCATTCATTACTTGGGGTTATACCGGTTGGTTTGTTTTTGGTGCAGCACCTTGTAGTGAATCATTTTGCAACAGGGGGAGAGGAATCTTTTAATAATGCGGCGCATTTCATGGAAAGTCTTCCATTCAGAATATTCCTTGAAACGTTTGTAATCTATCTACCTTTGCTGTTCCACGCAATCTATGGCCTTTATATTGCTTTTACTGCGAAAAATAACACAAGCAGGTATGGATACTTCCGTAACTGGATGTTTATGCTGCAGCGTGTTTCAGGTGTCATTACACTGGTTTTTGTTGCATGGCATGTTTGGGAAACACGTGTACAGGCTGCCTTTGGAGCAGAAGTTAACTTTCAGATGATGGAGAACATCCTATCTAATCCATTTATGTTCTGGTTCTATATTATTGGAGTCATTTCTGCAATTTTCCACTTTGCTAATGGGCTTTGGTCATTCCTTGTCAGCTGGGGAATTACAGTATCTCCTCGTTCACAGGTCATTTCCACGTATGTAACGATCGGAATCTTCATTGCACTATCTATTGTTGGTGTACGTGCTCTTACAGCATTTATTTAAAAGACAATAAAAGACTATTAGAACTCGGATTTATAAACGTGCCAATAATATTGCAGCTTTGAGAAGCAGTCTGGCTTTAAGCGCGATAGGCAGGCGCTCTGCGCTTTTCTAAGTTGTACTAGTAATTAGGGAGTGAGTCACTATGGGTAAAGGAAAGGTTATAGTTGTCGGCGGCGGATTAGCCGGTTTAATGGCGACAATTAAAGTTGCAGAATCCGGGACTCCGGTTGAATTATTTTCTTTAGTGCCGGTTAAACGTTCTCACTCTGTTTGTGCCCAGGGCGGCATCAACGGAGCAGTAAATACAAAAGGGGAAGGCGATTCTCCTTGGATTCATTTTGACGATACAATTTATGGCGGAGACTTCCTGGCAAACCAGCCGCCTGTTAAAGCAATGGCAGAGGCAGCACCAGGAATTATTCACTTATTTGACCGTATGGGTGTTATGTTTAATCGTACACCTGAGGGACTGCTGGATTTCCGCCGCTTTGGCGGAACACAGCATCACCGTACAGCATTCGCTGGTGCTACAACAGGTCAGCAGCTTCTTTATGCGATGGACGAGCAGGTCCGCCGCCATGAAGTGGCAGGGTTAGTAACAAAGTACGAAGGCTGGGAATTCCTGGGGGCAGTAATCGACGATGATGGAGCTTGTAAAGGCGTCGTTGCCCAGAACCTGACTTCTATGGAGATCAAGTCATTTGCTGCAGATGCTGTAATTATGGCTTCCGGCGGACCTGGAATTATCTTCGGAAAATCCACTAACTCGGTTATCAATACTGGATCGGCTGCTTCAATCGTTTATCAGCAGGGCGCTTATTATTCAAATGGAGAATTTATTCAAATTCACCCAACCGCTATTCCGGGAGACGATAAGCTTCGCCTAATGAGTGAATCTGCGCGCGGTGAAGGCGGACGAGTCTGGACATATAAAGATGGAAAACCATGGTATTTCCTTGAGGAGAAATATCCTGCATATGGAAACCTGGTGCCTCGTGATATTGCAACCCGTGAAATTTTTGACGTGTGTGTTAACCAGAAGCTTGGCATTAATGGGGAGAACATGGTCTATCTTGATCTTTCCCATAAAGATCCTAAAGAGCTTGATATCAAGCTTGGCGGAATCATTGAAATCTATGAGAAATTCCAGGGTGAAGACCCTCGTAAAGTGCCAATGAAAATCTTCCCTGCTGTCCACTATTCAATGGGCGGACTATGGGTTGACTATGATCAGATGACAAATATTCCTGGCTTATTTGCTGCAGGTGAATGTGATTATTCTCAGCACGGTGCCAACCGTCTGGGCGCAAACTCACTGCTATCAGCCATTTACGGCGGTATGGTGGCAGGTCCGAATGCTGTCAAATATATCAGCGGCCTGGATAAGAGTGCTGAAGATCTGCCATCATCATTATTTGACCGCCATGTAAAACAGGAAGAAGAAAAATGGAATAATATCATGTCTCTTGATGGCACAGAGAATGCATATGTCCTTCATAAAGAGCTTGGTGAATGGATGACAGACAATGTAACGGTTGTCCGCCACAATGACAGGCTTTTGAAAACAGATGAAAAAATTGTTGAACTTATGGAGCGCTATAAAAACATCAATATTAACGACACTGCGAAATGGAGCAATCAGGGTGCAAGCTTTACGCGCCAATTGCAGAATATGCTTCAATTGGCACGTGTTATTACAATTGGTGCCTACAACCGTAATGAAAGCCGCGGTGCCCACTATAAGCCGGATTTCCCAGAGCGTAATGATGAGGAATTCATGAAAACAACAATGGCGAAGTTTGTTGATGCAAATTCCGCTCCAGCATTCCATTAT
The DNA here is from genome assembly GCA_030348385.1 of Cytobacillus sp. NJ13. Classification (NCBI taxonomy): domain Bacteria; kingdom Bacillati; phylum Bacillota; class Bacilli; order Caryophanales; family Bacillaceae; genus Cytobacillus; species Cytobacillus sp. NJ13. The sequence continues at coordinate 4,636,315 of JAUCFP010000006.1, forward strand.
GAAGACATTGATGTAAGCTTAATTAAACCGCGTAAGCGTGACTATTCCAAAAAGAAAGGGGAGAATTAATCCATGCAAGAAACAAAAACTAAAACAGTCCGTTTTGTAATCAGCCGCCAGGATACTCCTGATTCAGCCCCTTATCAGGAAGAGTTCGAAATAGATTACCGTCCAAATATGAATGTTATTTCTGCCCTTATGGAAATTCGCCGTAATCCGGTCAACGTGAAGGGTGAACATACTTCTCCGATCGCATGGGATATGAACTGCCTTGAAGAAGTCTGCGGTGCATGTTCAATGATTATTAATGGAAAGCCCCGCCAGTCATGTACGGCACTTGTAGATCAGCTGGAACAGCCGATCCGTCTTGAGCCGATGCGCACGTTCCCTGTAGTCCGTGACCTGCAGGTCAACAGAAGCCGTATGTTTGACTCCTTGAAAAAGGTAAAAGCGTGGATTCCGATCGATGGTACTTATGATTTGGGACCAGGACCGCGTATGCCTGAGAGAAAGCGCCAATGGGCATATGAACTGTCAAAGTGCATGACATGCGGTGTTTGTCTGGAAGCATGCCCGAATGTAAACAGCAAATCTGACTTTATCGGGCCAGCTCCTTTATCACAGGTTCGTTTGTTCAATGCTCACCCAACTGGTGAAATGAATAAAGCAGAACGCCTGGAGCAAATCATGGGTGATGGCGGACTAGCCAACTGCGGAAACTCTCAAAACTGCGTACAGTCCTGCCCGAAAGGCATTCCTTTAACAACATCCATCGCGGCACTTAACCGCGATACAACATTCCAGTCTTTCAAAAACTTCTTTGGAAGCGACCAGATCTAAACATCTTAAAACCCCTTTCCTTTTTGGAGAGGGGTTTTTGCATTCAAAGCTGAAAGGTTTTGGTTTTCAAATAATTCAAAAAACACTATAATAAATACAGCAGAGTGAGCGCTCATTCATAAATAGCCGGGAGGAACCAGCATGAAAAAATTGAGCTATATTGACGATTATAAAAAATGGGAAGAAGAATTCATTTTCTTTCATCCAGTAAAAGTCAGATTTTCTGAAACAGATATGTTTGGACATTTGAACAATACCGTTCCATTCACATATTATGAAGAAGCACGGATAGAATTTTTCAAAAGTAAAGGCTTCATGCAGGACTGGGTAATGCCTGATAATGAAA